>CAVQZC010000009.1:0-26836 GCA_963718315.1 uncultured Actinomycetes bacterium | reverse complement strand
CCGCAGCGGCTTGGCCAGCGTCAGAGCGACGGCGGTCGCATAGTCACCGTGGGAGGGGTCGGCCGGCCGCTCGAGTCGCACCGGCGCGCCGTCACCGCCCAAGCGGCGCCGACCGCATCCGCCAGCGGTTCCGCCAGCTCGCCGAGCACGCTCCACTCATCGCCGGATCGTACTTTGAGCCGCGCTGGTAGGGTGGCGGGTATGGACGAGGAGCCGCGCGATCGCCAGCTGAACATCCACTTCACGCCCGAGATCATGGCGGGCGTGTGTACGCGAACTTCGCAAACGTCAGCCACTCCGACTACAAGTCCACGATCACCTTCGCCCGGGTCGACCACGAGGTCGAGGAGGACGAGGTTCCGGGGGTCGTCGTCGCACGGGTGAACCTGTCAGACCGGTTCATGAAGGAGCTGATCGACGCCATGTCGGACAACTACTCCAAGTGGCGGACGCGTCAGGGGATCAAGAACCTGCCCGAGTTCGGCGCCGGCGATGACGACGAGCTCGACTCCGAGGACGCCGACGACCTGTAGGCGCGGGCGACTGCGATCCGCTCCATCGCGGGCGGGTGGTCGAACAGCAGCCACACCGCCCACTGCGGCGGGCTGGGGTTGGACAGGTTGGCCAGGGTCAGCCGCTTCTGCAAGGCGGCCATGCCGGCGGGGTCGCGGGTCGCCTTCAGGCCGGCCCAGTCCGCCTCCGCCTCGATCCGCCGCGAGACCAGGTTCTCAACCGGGGTGAGCGCCGCCGCCACGGTGACCACGAGGGCCAGCACCTGGGCGCACCGCGCGGGTGCCCAGATGCGCTCCCGGGTAGCGGCGGCACAGGCGCTCCGCCGCCCACAGCACGAACAGGATCGCGGGGACGCCGATCACCCCGAACCAGAGCACGCCCTTCAGCAAGTGGTTGCGCTTGACGTGTCCGAACTCGTGCCCGACCAGAGCCCGCAGCTCGGCCGTCGACGCGCCTGCGATGGTCGAGTCGATGGTCACCCGCTCAGGTGGCCGAGGCCGTCGGCCATCGCGTTCTCGCCCGACCCGGTGCCGGAGCTGGTGGCGATCGTGACCGATGCCGGGTGCACGCCCATCCTCCGCTCCAGCTGCGACACGACCGTCCGCAGCCGCGGCGATTCGATCGAGTGTGTCGACAGCGTGATCGGGTCGACCACCAGGGCAGCCGCAGGGTCACCACCGCCAGCACCCCCACGCGGCCAGGGCAACCCCGATCCGGTGGCCGCGCCGCCAGCGGCCGCCCAGGTAGAGCGCCGTGACGACCACCGTCTCCAGCAAGCCGGCCTCCACCTCGTCCAAGAGCCAGCCGGCCGGGCTGCGACCGTCGAGGCCGACGTTATGCGCGCGGATGTGGTCGACCAGCGAGATCGGGAGGTCGGCGAACACGACGATCCCCGCGACCAGCGCGACGCACCAGACCAGGCGCCGGCGGGTGGCGATCCCGCGCCAGGCCAGCAGCCAGGCGACCGCGATGGGCACCAGCAGCCCCAGCGCCGCGAGCAGGTACGCCGCGTTGCGATACGCCTGGGCACTGTCGATCTGCGCCGCCGTGAACACGTCTCGGGCGGGGATCGACGGGGGCGCCGGAGGCAGGTCCCAGCGCGTCAGCCACACGCCCAGCGCGGCCAGAAGCACGGCGAGCAGGACGAGGCGTCGCACCGATTCGTATGATACCGGGCCGTGAGAGCGGCGATCATCTCGGACGTCCACAGCAATCTCGCCGCCCTCGAGACGGTGCTGTCGATCATCGAGGCCGAGCAGGTCGACGAGCTGTGGTGCCTGGGCGACCTGGTCGGCTACGGCGCAGACCCGGAGCGCTGCGTCGAGATCCTGATGGACCGCTGCGACGTCACCCTTGCAGGCAACCACGATCTGGTCGTGGCAGGGTCGATCGACATGTCGGTGTTCACCCACGACGCCGGGACGGCGGCCCGCTGGACGGCCAAGGTGTTGTCGGAGACGGCGATGGAGCAGCTGAAGACGCTGCGTTCCCTTCGGCGAGCGGAACGAGGTCGAGCTCTACCACGCCAGCATCCGCGACCCGATCTGGGAGTACGTGGTCGACCCGCGGGACGGCCGCGGCGTGTCTCGCCCTGCAGACCCACGACCTGGCCCTGATCGGCCACAGCCACGTCCCGCTGGTCTACGCCACGGCTCAGGGCGAGATGGTGCTCGCCGGCTACGCCGAGGAAGGCACGCTGGAGATGGTCGACGGCACCCGCTACCTGATCAACCCGGGCTCGGTCGGCCAGCCCCGGGACGGCGACCCGCGGGCCGCCTACCTCGTGCTCGACTTCGACCGCCGAACCGCGACCTGGCGCCGGATCGGATACGACATCGCCGCCGCCCAGCAGGCGATCGTCGAGGCCGGCCTGCCCGCGGTCACTCGCGACCAGGCTCAGCGACGGCCGCTAGCTAGCTGGTCTTGCGGTTGGCGACCCGGCGGCCGCCGTATCCCTCGCGGGCCAGCTCGGTGGCGACCACCTCGCGCGCCTTGTAGATCCGCCACTTGACCGTGGCCAGCGTGGTCTCCAGGGCGTCGGCAATCTCGGCGTACGAGAGGCCGACGACATCGCGCAGCAGCAGCGCCATCTTGAGGTCGAGCGTCAGCCCGCCGATGGCGCGCCAGACCGAGTCCATGTCCTCGACCGACTCGCTGGGCGCCGCCGCCAGCTGGATGTGCGCCGCGACCGACAGCTCGAGGGCCGGGCGACCGCGCCGCTCGCGTGCCCGCAGCTCGTCGACGACCCGGTGCTTGGCGACCTGGAACAGCCACGTCGTGAACTGGCAGCGGTTGTCGAAGCCGGGGAGCGCCTGGTAGACCCGCAGGAACACCTCCTGGCACAGATCCTCGGCCAGGGCACGGTCACCCGCCAGCACCCGCACGATGTAGTTGTACAGCGGGGTCTGGTACTGCCGGACGATCAGGGCGAAGGCGCGCTCGTCGCCTCGCCGTGCGAGCCGGAGGACTGCGGGATCAGGCTGTGGAAGTGCCAACTGTGTCGGGGCGGTTACAGAGAACCGGCGAGGACTATACACCGCGCACTAGTGGCGAGCGCAAGCGTCCTCATTACGCCATTCAGGCTAATAGGGTGCGGCCTGTCATCACCGGCGGCTGCGAGATCCCCATCAAATCCAGCACTGTCGGTGCGATATCCGATAGCCGGCCGCCCGATCGCAACGCATGTGACGCTCCCATCAGGATGATTGGTACTGGATTAGTGGTGTGCGCCGTGTGCGGGCTGCCGTCGGGCTCCAGCATCTGCTCGGCATTGCCGTGGTCGGCGGTGACGAGGCAGGCGCCGCCGAGCCGGAGAACCACCTCCACCACTCTGCCCAGGCAGGCGTCGACGGTCTCCACCGCCTCGATCACCGCCGGGATGACGCCGGTGTGGCCGACCATGTCGGCGTTCGCGAAGTTGATCAGCCCGAACCCGTAGCCGTCGCCGATCCGGCTGCAGAACAGGTCGGCCACGCCCACCGCGCTCATGGCCGGCGCATAGTCGTACGTCGGCACGTCGCGTGGCGAGTCGACCAGCCTCCACTCCTCGCCGCCGCTTCGCTGCTCGCTGCCACCGTCGAAGAAGTACGTCACGTGGGGGTACTTCTCCGTCTCGGCGACGTGCAGCTGGGAGATGCCCTGCAGCGGCCAGCACCGGCGCCAGCACCTCGTCCAGGCTCTCGGACGGGTAGGCGACCGGAGCGTGGATGTCGGCCGCGTACTCGGTCATCTGCACCAGGGCGGGCAGCGGCGGTTCCGGCCCGCGGTCGAAGTCGGTGAAGTCGGCGTCGATCAGGGCATGGACGATCTGGCGCATGCGGTCGGGCCGGAAGTTGAAGCAGACGACCGTGTCGTCGCCGCCGATCCGCCCCTGCGAGGGGTCGCCGACCACCAGCGGCTCGATGAACTCGTCGGTGACGCCGCGCTCGTAGCTGGCGCGCACCGCTGCTACCGGGTCGTCGGTCTGCTGTCCGATCCCGTGCACCAGGGCGTCGTACGCCCGCTTCGTCCGGTCCCAGCGGCGATCGCGATCCATCCCGTAGTAGCGGCCGACCACGGTCGCCAGATTCGGAACCTGCTCGAGGAAGCCGGCGCCTGACGGTCGGCGACACGTCGCGGCCGTCGGTGAACGCGTGGACGTGCACCCGCTCGACCCCCTGTCGCCCTGCCATCTCGAGCAGCGCCTGGAGGTGGGCGATGTGGCTGTGCACGCCGCCGTCCGACACCAGGCCCATCAGGTGCAGCGCGTGCCCGCGCGCCTGCCGGCAGGCCGCGACCAGCACCTCGTTCTCGAAGAACGCCCCGCTCTCGATCTCCTCGTCGATCCGTACCAGGTCCTGGCGCACGACCCGCCCAGCGCCGAGGTTGAGGTGGCCGACCTCGCTGTTGCCCATCTGCCCTTCGGGAAGGCCGACCGCGCGGCCCGAGGCGCCGAGCTGGGCGTGCGGCCAGGCGTCCCACAGGCCGTCGAACACCGGCGTGTCCGCCAGGTCGACGGCGTTGCCGGGCCCGGGCGGGGCGATCCCCCACCCGTCGAGCACGACCAGGCAGACCGGCCCGTTCACGGCGCTGCCGCGAGGATGGCGGCGAACGGCTCGACGTCGAGGCTGGCGCCGCCGATCAGGCCGCCGTCGATGTCCGGCTGGGCCAGCAGCTCGGCGGCATTCTCGGGCTTCATGCTGCCGCCGTACTGGATCCGGACGCGCTCGCCCACGGCCGCCGGGAACAGGCTGCGGATGAACGCGTGCGCCTGCTGGGCCATGTCCGGCGTCGCCGTCTTGCCGGTGCCGATCGCCCACACCGGCTCGTAGGCGACGGTGGTGGCTGCGGCGCGATCGTCGGCAAGCCCGGCGAAGGCGGTCTCGATCTGACGGCGCAGCACCGGCCTCGGTCTCGCCTGCCTCCCGCTGCTCCTCGGTCTCGCCGACGGCGAGGATCACGTCCAGGCCGGCGGCGTGGGCCGCCGCCAGCTTCGCCTGCAGCGCATCGTCGGTCTCGGCGAAGTACTGGCGGCGTTCGGAGTGGCCGATCAGCACCCCGTCCACGCCCAGGTCGAGCAGCATCGCAGCCGACACCTCGCCGGTGAACGCGCCCTGTTCGAGCTGGTGCATGTTCTGGGCGAACACCTTCAGCGGGCTGCCGGCGGCTCCGGCGACCGCGGCGGCAAGATCGGTGAACGGAACGCAGACGGCCGCGTCGACGTGCTCCGGGACGCGGCCGGCCAGCTCCGCCACGAACGGTCCCGCCTCTGAGGCCGTCTTGTGCATCTTCCAGTTGCCCGCCACGAACGGCCGGCGGCTCATGCCGGTGCTCCCGACTCGAGCGCCGCAACGCCCGGCAGCACCTTGCCCTCGACCAGCTCCAGCGCGGCGCCGCCACCGGTCGAGACGTGCGTGATCTGGTCGGCCACGCCGGCGACGTTGACAGCAGCGACGGAGTCGCCGCCGCCGACCACCGAGGCCGCCTCCGACGCTGCAACAGCGCGCGCGACCGCAAGCGTGCCGGCGGCGAAGGGCGCCATCTCGAACACGCCCATCGGCCCGTTCCAGAAGATGGTGCGGGCGCTGTTCAGGTGCTCGGTGTAGCGGCGGACGGTCTCGGGGCCGATGTCGAGCCCCATCCATCCGGCCGGGATGGCATCCACGGCGACCACCTGCGTGGCGGCATCCTCGGCGAAGCGGTCGGCCACCACCACGTCGGTCGGCACCAGCAGCTCGCAGCCACGCTCGGCTGCATCCGCCACCGCCCGCCGCGCGGTCTCCTGGCCGTCCGAGTCCTCGTGGCGCGAGGCGCCGACGTCGATCCCGTCGGCCGCCAGGAAGGTGAACGCCATCGCCCCGCCGATCAGGATGGTGTCGGCCAGGTGGGTGAAGCGGTCGATCACGCCGATCTTGTCGGCCACCTTGACGCCCCCGATGACGACCACGAACGGGTGCTCCGGCGCGTCCAGCAGCCGGTGAAAGGCGTCCAGCTCCGCGGCCATCAGCAGCCCGGCGGCCGACGGCAGCAGGTGCGCCACGCCCTCGGTCGATGCGTGCGCTCGGTGGGCGGCGCCGAACGCGTCGTTGACGTAGAGGTCGGCGAGGCCGGCCAGATCGGCGGCCATCGCGGGGTCGTTCTTCTCCTCGCGGGGGTCGAAGCGGAGGTTCTCGAGCAGCCGCAGGTCGCCCTGGTCGTCGCCGAAGGCCACGGGACGGCCCAGCAGCTCGGCCATCCGGTCGGCCACCGGGCGGAGCGACAGCGCCGGGTCGGGCCGTCCCTTGGGCCGGCCGAGGTGCGATCCGGCGACCACCGTGGCGCCGCGGTCGAGCAGCAGCTCGATGGTGGGCAGCGCCGCCCGGATCCGCGTGTCGTCGGCGATCCGGCCGTCCTGCAGCGGGACGTTGAGGTCGGCTCGCACGAGCACGCGCCGGCCGGCCACGTCCAGGTCGCGGACGCTCCTCACGCCATCTTGTTGATCATGTCCACCACCCGGCAGGAGTAGCCCCACTCGTTGTCATACCAGGAGAGCACCTTCACCAGGTTGCCGTTGACCATCGTCAGCTGGGAGTCGAAGATCGAGCTGAAGGAGTTGCCGACGATGTCGCTGGAGACGATCGGGTCCTCGGTGTACTGAAGGATGCCGGTCAGCCTTCCGGTGTCGGCTGCCGCCGCGAACGCCTCGTTCACCTCGTCGCGCGTGACCTCCCGGTCGAGCACGGCCACCAGGTCGGTGGCCGATCCGCACGGCACCGGCACGCGCAGGGAGATGCCGTCCAGCTTGCCCAGCAGCTCAGGGATCACCACCCCGATCGCCTTGGCGGCGCCGGTGGTCGTCGGGATCGTGTTCAGCGCGGCGGCGCGGGCGCGGCGCAGGTCCTTGTGGGGCCCGTCCAGCAGCGCCTGGTCGCCGGTGTAGGCGTGGGTGGTGGTCATGAACCCGCGCTGGATCCCGAATGTGTCCAGCAGCACCTTGGCCAGCGGCGCCAGGCAGTTGGTCGTGCACGACGCGTTGGAGATGACGTGATGGGACGCCGGGTCGTACTGGTCATCGTTGACGCCCATGCAGATCGTGATGTCGGGCCCCGTCGCCGGTGCGCTGATGATCACCTTGCTGGCGCCGGCGTCGAGATGCTTTGCCGCATCGTCGCGCTTGGTGAAGAAGCCGGTCGACTCGACCACGATGTCGACACCGAGGTCGCGCCAGGCGAGATTCGCCGGGTCGCGCTCCGACAGCACCCGCAGCGGCTTGCCGTCGACCACGAGGCCGTCGTCGCCAACCTCGACCGTGCCCGGGTAGATCCCGTGAACCGAGTCGTAGCGAAGCAGGTGTGCTGCCGTCGCCGGGGGCATCAGGTCGTTGACCGCGACGATCTCGAAGTCAGCGTCGCGCGACCGCGCGGCCCGGAAGACGTTGCGGCCGATCCGGCCGAACCCGTTGATCCCAACCCGCACGCTCATACGTCTCCCCTGCTCGCTGGACGGCAAATACCGACGACCAGTCTAACGGGGCGACTGTTGGGGGGAGTCCGGGTGGAGCCTTTACAGGACCCGGGGTCTCGTGGGTGACCAGCAAGATCGGGCAGCGTCAGATGGGGTCTAGGTCTGTCGCGCAGTGGATGCTGATCACCCACGAGACAATACGATCATGATGACGTCTGGCGCACAACCGCGCAGTCCCCAGAAAGGGTGATCTTTAAGGGTTTTGTAAGGATGCGATGAGCCAAAAACCCGCCCTCACTCACCCGCAGCCCGCTCCAGTGCTCGCATTCGCCGCGCGAGAGCTGACTTTGTAAGCGGTGGGATGGCACTGGCGGCCAGCTCGGCCAGCGACCCGTCCGGGTAGCGCAGCCGCAGCTCGGCGGCCTCCCGGAGGTCGGGATCGAGGCGGTCGACGTCGAGCCGCTCGATCGCCTGCCGCTGGCGGTGCGCAGCGGCGCTCGCTCGCCCCAGGTTGGCGCGGTCGCAGTTGGTCAGGCGGTTGGCCTGCTCGCGCGTGCGGCTGACCACCTCCGCCTCGTCCAGCGACAGGGCGGCGTCGTGTGCGCCCATCGCCGCCAGCAGGTCGCGCACAGTCTCCCGGCGCTTGGTGTAGGCGATTGCGTGGTTCCGGCGGGGCAGCGCCCGCAGATCGAGCCCATCCCGAGCGGCGATCTCACACAGCAGGTCGGCGCCCTCCAGCGTCGGCGCGCGGAGCTCGAGGTGGGCAGGGCGGCGGGGAGCCGCGACCGATCCGCCGGCGACGAAGGCCCCGCGCAGGTACGACGCCCGGCAGCACGCCCGCCCCAGGAGCCGCCGGGGCGGCTCGTCCACCGGCGCCAGGGCGGCGGACAGGACACCGATCTCGTGGAGCGTCTGCAGGCCGCGGTCGCCGTGGATGTTCAGGAGCAGCCGCGAGCTGCGGTCGAACCGGTGCTCGCGGAAGGAGAGGATCTCGCACTCCGCCCCGCGCTCCCGGAGCAGGCCGAAGGCGGCCCGCACCGCGGCCGGGTCGCCCAGCTCCACCACCACGGCAAGCTCCCCGCCCCCGCGCACCTCGAGCGTCCCGGCACCGCGGATCAGCCCGGACAGGAAGGCGTCGCGGCAGCACGCCTTGCGAGGCGGCCGTTCGACCAGCTCATGGCGGACGTCCTCACCGAACGCCATCGGTGGGATCCCAGCGGGAGAGCTGCACCAGCTTCCGCGCCAGCCGATCGGGATCGTGCTGCCACTCGCCGGCCAGGCGCGCCGCGAACACGCGCACGCCGAGCCGCCGCAAGCCGCCGCGGTCGACCGGAACGGGGATGCCGTGCTCCGCCCGGTTGCGGCTGACCAGGACGGCGTCGACGAGGTCGTCGCCGACGTGCTCGTAGATCCGGGCGATGTGATCCGACGCCCTGTAGCCGAGCGTCTCGCCCGGCTGCTGGAGCAGGTTGAGCACGTAGATCCGCGGCACACGAGCCATCCGCACCGCCTCCCGGATGCCCGGCACCAGGAGCGGCGGCAGCGTGCTGGTGAACAGGCTGCCCGGGCCCATCACGATCAGGTCGGCCCGCTCGATCGCCTGCAGCGCCCGCGGGTGGGCGCGCGGGTCGGGCGGGTCGAGTCGGATGATGTCGCAGGTGTCCCCGTCGGCCGCGATCGCCGTCTCGCCGCGCACCGTCCGGCCGTCCTCGAACTGGGCGACCAGCTCGACCACGTCGGTGGTGCTGGGGACGACCCGGCCGCGACACCGCCAGCACCCGGGCCGACTCCGACACCGCCTGGTCGAAGCTGCCCAGGTAGTCGGTCAGGCCGGCCAGGAACAGGTTGCCGAAGCTGTGGCCAGCCAGCTCGCCGGTCGCGAACCGGTGCTCGAACAGCTGGCCGACCAGCGACTCGTCCTCGGCCAGCGCCGACAGGCAGTGGCGCACGTCCCCGGGCGCCGGCATGCCGAAGTCGCGGCGCAGGCGCCCCGAGCTGCCGCCGTCGTCGGTGGTGGTGACGACCGCCGTCACGCTGGCGATCCGCTTCAGGCCGCGGAGGATCATCGAGAGGCCGGTGCCGCCGCCGAGGCAGACGACTCGCACTCGTGTGCGGCGCCTCGCGACCGGCACCTGGAGCGGCTGGGGCTGCTCGGGGATCAGCGGCACCGCGTCACCTTAGATGGTGGTGCCGGGCAGCGTGATCATCTAGCCCGTCTTGTGCAGCGATGCGTGGATCTGCCGCGCCACCTTGCCGGGGAGCCCCGGCACGGCCTCGAGCTCCTCGCGGCTGGCGCTGACCAGCGCGTCGGCGGTCTCGAAGTGCTGCATCAGCAGCCGCCGGCGGGCCGGGCCGACGCCGGGCAGGGTGTTGAAGATCGAGTCGACGGCCGCCTTCCCGCGCCGCTTGCGGTGGTGGCCGAGGGCGAACCGGTGCGCCTCGTCGCGGATCCGCTGCACCAGCTGCAGGCCGGGATTGTCCCGCGGCAGCACGACCGGCGCGCTGCGGCCCGGGAGGTAGATCTCCTCCTCGCGCTTGGCCAGGGCGACCACCGCGACGCGCGGCAGGTCGAACTCCGCCATCGCCTTCAGCGCCGCGTTGAGCTGCCCCTTGCCGCCGTCGATCACCACCAGGTTGGGCGTGGACGAGAAGCTGGGGTCGAACCGCTCACCGGTTGCGTCCCCGCCCAGTCGGGCAAACCGGCGGCCGACCGCCTCGGCCATGCTCGCGAAGTCGTCCTGGCCCTGGTCGTGCCGGATCCCGAACGAGCGGTAGTGGGAACGCTTGGCAACGGCGTCCTCGAACACGACCATCGACGCCACCCGGTTGGTCTCGCCGAGGTTCGAGATGTCGAAGCACTCGATCCGCACCGGCAGCGACTCCAGGTTGAGCCGCTCGCGCAGCTCCTCCAGCGCCTCGACCCTCCGCGCGCGGGTGCGCTGGGCGAGCAGCGCGTCGTGCTTGAGCGCGAGCTCGGCGTTGGTCTGGGCCAGCTCGGCCAGCCGCCGCTTCTCGCCGCGGCGGGCGGGGCGCACCTCGACCGCCGACCCCCGCCGCTCGCCCAGGAAGTCGCCCAGCAGCTCCGGATCCTCGAAGCCCGCCGGCACGATCAGCTGGCCGGGAATCGCCACCTGACCGCCGTAGTACTCGATGGCGAACCCCCACAGCACGTCCGAGGCCGATTCGCCGAGGGCGTTCTCGAGGTAGAAGCTGCGACGGTCGACCAGCCTCCCGTCGCGGAGATGGAAGAGCTGGACGTTGGCGGTGTCGCCCTCTGAGGCAACGGCCAGGATGTCGGCGCTGCCACCGGCCACGTGGTCGGCGACCTGGCGCTCGGCCAGGTGGCGGACGGCCATCAGCCGGTTGCGGTAGCGCGCGGCGTCCTCGAACTCGTGAGCCGATGCGGCCGCCTGCATCTGCTCCTCCAGCCGGCGCTCGAGCGGGCGGACGCGGCCCGACAGGAACTCGACCACACCCTCGATCACCTGGGCGTAATCCTCCTGCGAGATGTACCCGACGCAGGGCGCCGCACAGCGGCCGATGTGGTAATCCAGGCAGGGGACGCCGGAACGGCGGCCGGGCGCCGGCCCCTCGCACGGCCGGTAGGGAAAGACCCGGTTCAGGACGTCGAGCGTCTCCCGCACCTTCTTGGCGCTCGAGTACGGCCCGAAGTAGAGCACCCCCTTGCGGTGGCGCTCGCGGGTGAACATCACCCGCGGGTACTCGTCCTGGGTCGTCACGGCAATGTACGGATAGGACTTGTCGTCGCGAAGGCGGATGTTGAACGGCGGCCGGTGGCGCTTGATCAGGTTCTGCTCCATCAGCAGCGCCTCGTTCTCGGTGCGCGTCGCGAAGAACTCGATGTCCGCGATCCGCTCCACCAGCTCCGACGTGCGCAGGGGCTGCAGGGCGTCGCGGCGGAAGTAGCTCTGCACGCGCTTGCGCAGCGACTTGGCCTTGCCCACGTAGAGCACGTCGCCGTCTCCGGCGTGGAAGAGGTACACGCCGGGTGAGTCGGGAAGCGCCCGCAGCTGGTCGCGGACGCGCTCTCCCCGGGCGGAGTCTGAGGCGGTGACCATCACCCCGATCGTAGCTGTCGGCTTGCCGGCAAACGGCGGCTGTAAGCCAGGGGCCGCGAACTCCTACTTTGGATCCAAACCTGCTACGGTGACCGCACCGTTCTGAAGCACTGACCGAAGGGGGTTTGCAATGGCTGAGCTTGACCAGATGCTCGACTCAAACAAGGAGTTCGCGGCGGGCTATGACAGGGGGCAGCTGCCGATGCCACCGGCCCGCGGAGTGGCGATCGTGACGTGCATGGACGCCCGCATCGACCCGGCCAAAGTGCTCGGGCTGGACATCGGCGACGCCCACGTCATCCGCAACGCCGGTGGCCGCGTCTCGGACGACGCGATCCGCTCGCTGATCATCTCCTCGAACCTGCTCGGCACCCGCGAGTTCATCGTCATGCAGCACACCGACTGCGGGATGCTGACGTTCACGAACGACCAGCTGCGCCAGAAGCTCCACGACGAGCGCGGCACCGACGCGTCCGACATCGACTTTCTGCCGTTCCCGGACCTGGAGCAGAACGTCCGCGAGGACGTCCGCCGCATCCAGGAGACACCGCACCTCGATCCCGACATCACCGTGTCCGGGTACATCTACGACGTCGGCACCGGCGCCGTCACCGAGGTCGTGGCCGCCCAGCGTGTCGGCGATCAGCAGGTCGTCGGCTCCTAGTCGAGTCGGCCCGCTGGTCACCACGGCGTCGGTAGCGACTCGACCAGCGACCTCGCCTTCGACGCCGCATCAGAGGCGACGCTGACCGCCGCCCGCACGGGCGTTGTCTGCACGCGCCACGCCAGATCCAGCGCTCTGCTGCCGGCGTTCACAAGCCGGCGGCAGAGCTGCGGGTTCTGGTAGAGGTAGGCCCCGGCGCACAGCAGGGAGCCGACCGCGATCAGGGCGAGCCCCACCGGCGGCACCTCGAGCGTCGCGCCTCCCAGGCCGATCAGCGACGTCCCGGCCGTGGCGACGCCCACGGTTGTCAGTCCACTGCCGACCGCCAGCGTCGCGTCGGCGATGCGGTCACGGCGGCTGCGGGCCATCACCGCCTGCACCGCGAAGCCGACGGTCGAGATCACGCCGCCGATCAGGTTCAGGCGCAGTGCCCAGACGCCCATGCCGGCGACGACGAGCCCGCCCTCTCCCGCAACCTCCACCAGGTCACGCACAGCCGACAGCGCGTCCCACACCGACCCGGTCACGGCCGCGGCCGCCTGCCACGTCCCCGGCAGCACCAGACCGGCGAACGTCACCCCCAACCGGGCCGCTGTTCGCAGCGCCGCAAACGCCTGCAGCGGGACGCCTCGGCCACGCGCCGCCAGCCGAACCGCCGCCTCCTCCCCGGCCTGGAGCCCGGTGCCGAGCGCGCTCTGAGCAGCTCACGCTGGCCGCCGACCCTCGAGGCAGGATCACGGGTGGCGCCGGCAGTGATCCGCTTCCCGACCGCGAGCTGGACGCCGGCAGCGGGGCGAGCCGGACGTCCGCGCGGAACGAGGTGAGGGCCGGGCCCGAGCCGATGCGCAGGACGAGCGCTGCCGCCGACGCGCTGCCAAGCTGCTGGGCCAGGGCTGCCTGGAGGTCGCCGGGATGGTCTCGCTCGGCCGCTGCCAGGCCGGACGCAGCCGTCGTCGGATCGGCCGCCAGGCCGAGTCTCAGCTCGGCGTCGACCACGTACGGCGCGACGCCGGCGGCATGGGCGGCCCGGTCAACGGCAGACGGCATGGGAGCGGGGCCCTGGACGAGCCGCCCAAATCCGTCCCAGCCGCCGCCGGCCAGCGGCTCCCACCGCACCTGGGCGCCGGTGTGCGGGGCCACCAATACCTCGCCGTCACCGGCGTAGATGCCGACGTGGTAGGGGGCGCCCGACCCCGAGCCCATGAACACCAGGTCGGCTGGAAGCAGGGAGGCCTCCGGGATGTGCTGCGCCAGCGACCACAGGACCGCCGCCGTCGGCCGGCCGGGCAACGGAGCTCCGGCGGCCGCGTAGGCGTAGTCGACCAGGCCCGAGCAGTCAAAGCCGCCCTCCGCCCGGCTCTCGCCGCCCCACACGTACGGCCATCCGACCTGCGCAGCCGCGGCCTCGACCACCCCCGCCCGGCCCGTCAGCCCGTGCAGGTCGACCGGCCGGAACGAAGCCGCGTCCGGCGATGCCGTGAACTCGACGGCAGCGAATGCCTGCGCGGTCACCGGCCGCCGCTGCGCACCGGCCGACGGGACGTCGCCCGTTGCCACCACGGTAACCGCCACCTCCACCCCGCTCGGCACGCCGTTGTCGTGGCGGACAGCGATCGACTCCAGCCGGGCGCCGTTGGCGCGTGCGACACTCGCCGCGACGTCGTCCAGCCGGCCCTCTCCGGCGTCGGGGTTTCGAGCCAGCGCCTGGCCGGCGGCCAGGGCGCTGAGGTCGGCGGCACGCTGCGCCGCCCCTCCCGCCCGGTCGACCTGACCGATGAAGAACAGCACCGCGCCGCCCAGCAGCAGGAGCAGCATCGCGCCGGAGGCGAGCATCGTCACCTGCCCTCGCTCGCTCACGGCAGGGTCGCGGTGTCGTCGACCGTGAAGAACGTGCTGCCGAGCAGACTCGGAACCGGCACGGTGACCACCACCCGGTGGCCGACGCGGTGGATCACGGCATCGCGGCGCAGGCTCGCCGGCAGCGGCCGCTTCTCGGCCAGCCGCACGGCCGCCTGGTCGGCCAGGCGCGACGCCCGCAGCTGTGCCCCGACCACCAGCAGCAGCTGCACCGCGACCAGCGCCCCGGCGACCACCGCCAGACCGGCCGCGGCCATCTCGATCGTCGCCTGGCCGCGCTCGCTCACTGCCGCACCACCGGCGCCGAGGCGGTGACGTGGGGCGCCAGGCCGGGGATCACCGAGGGCACCTGCAGCCGTACCGAGCAGCCGGCCGCCCGACCGCGAGACCGCGCTCCCACGGGCGAGCGACCCCGGCAGCGCAGAGCGGGCAGCGGCGGCCGGCGAACCGCCGATCATGGCCGCGCGCGCGGCGATCCGGGCCGCGTGCTCGGCCTCCAGCATCGACCACCCGATCAGCACCGCCTGCCAGCCCGCGACCGCCAGCAGCACCACCGCCGGCAGCAGCGCGACCAGCTCCACGCTCGCCTGTCCCCGTTCCCTGATCACCGGCCCACGGTACGAGCGCCGGCGCTCACGAAACAACGCGCAAGGTGTCGCAGGACTGACCAGAGTCGGCTGCTACGATCGCAACAGATGAGCGAGCAGAACGGAGCGGCGGCAAACAACTCGGCAGGCGAGGACCGCCAGTTCGTCCACTTCACGTTCTACCGGCTCGACCGCGCCTTCCGCCTGCTCCCCGAGCCCGACCGCGAGGCGGCGCTGGAGGAGTTCGCGGCGGTCGTCGAGCGCCACCAGCAGAGCTTCCCGATCCGGGCCTACTCGATGTTCGGCCTGCGGCCGGATGCCGACTTCATGCTGTGGAAGGTGTCGGAGCGGCTGGAGGACTTCCAGGAGCTCGCCACCGACCTGCACGGCACGGCGCTCGGGCCCTACCTGGAGACGCCACACGCCTACCTGTCGATGACCCGCCGCTCGCAGTACGTCAAGGGCGAGGGACGGTCGATGCACAAGCGCGGCCGGATCATGTGGAACCCCGACTCCAGGTACCTGCTGATCTACCCGATGGTCAAGACGCGCGCCTGGTACCAGCTGTCCAAGCCTGCGCGGCAGGGGATCATGAACGAGCACATCGCCACCGGGCACAAGTTCCCGACGGTGAAGATCAACACCACCTACTCCTACGGAATCGATGACCAGGAGTTCGTGGTCGCCTTCGAGACCGACTACGTCGGCGACTTCCTCGACCTGATGATGACGCTGCGCGAGACCGAGGCCAGCCGCTACACCGAGCGCGACACGCCGATCTTCACCTGCGTCTCGGGGTCGGTGCGCGAGGTGCTCGACGGGCTCGGCGCCGGCGTCGCCGCCGCGACCGAATCTGTCTAGGCGAGCGTCGCGGTCAGGCTGATCTCGACGTTGCCCCGCAGCGCGTTGGAGACGGGGCAGCCTGCCTCGCCCTCGCCCGCCAGCCTCTCGAACTCAGCCTGGTCGACGCCGGGCACCGATCCCCGCACGTCGAGCTTCATCGTCGTGATGCCGGTCCCGGGCTTGAAGTGGCAGACGGCGCTGACCTGGAGCTCGGTCGCCGTGTGGCCCGCCTCCGCGAGCGTGTTCGAGAGCGCCATTGCGAAGCAGGCGGCGTGCGCAGCAGCGATCAGCTCCTCGGGTGAGGTCTTGGAATCGGGGCGTTCGGTTCGCGCCTTCCACGTTACCGGCTGCGCCGGGAAGGCCCCGCTGTCGACGCTGACCGTCCCCTCGCCCGACATCAGATCGCCGTGCCAGACCGCACTTGCCCGTGAATCAGCCATGATGCCTCCTCGTCGTCATTGCGCCGCAGCCTAGATCAGCCGATGACCGCGATCGCCTCGATCTCGACCAGTTGATCCGGGTACCCGAGGAATGAGACGCCCAGCAGAGTGCTGGGCGGGCGCGCAGGCGCGAACGCCTCCTCCACCACGTCCCAGGCCGCCACCAGATCGGCCCGCGACTCGCCGGCCACGAAAACCGTGGTCTTGACCACGTCCTTGACGCCCCCTCCCGCCTCTGCCAGCGCGGCAAACAGGTTCGCGACCGCCTGGCGCGTCTGCGCCTCGAGGTCACCCGGCGCCGCCACCCGGCCGTCGGCATCGAGCGGGCAGGCGCCGGCGGTGAACACCGTGCGGCCGGCCGAGGCGACGGCGGCGTAGTGGTACGGCGCACCCGGGAAGAGGCCCGACGGGTCGACGAAGTCCGGCGTCACAGGTAGTAGCGCTTCGATTCCTGCCAGGCGTAGAACATGCCGAACAGCCCGGCCGAAGAACAGCACCAGCAGCAGGGTCGAGACGAACCCGCTGACCGCGATCAGCCCGAACTTCGACAGCGAGTAGAGCGCGGCCGACACCGTCACCGCGCCCATCCCGACGTACATGATCCCGCGCTGCCGGTCGGGCATCAGCGAGATCGCGCACCGGTTCTCGCGGTACCAGTTGTAGCCGAAGTACCAGAGCAGGCAGATGAAGATCAGCCCGATCGCCCCGAACAGCGAGGCGGCGATCGCCGACGACGTGCTCGAGTACACGGTGGCCAGGACGGCGACGCCGATGATGATCAGAAAGCCACGGATGGTTTCTCTGGACATCAGGACGGCCCCGTCATGAAGGCGCGGATCCCGAGAGCGGCCACGACCGTCGAGCCGATCGAGAAATACAGCAGGTTCTTGCGGCCGTCCTCACCCCGCAAAGCATAGGGGTAGGCGATGGCGAGCAGCGGACCCAGTCCATAGATGAAGTGAAGCTTGTCACCAGGGCGGTACCCCTCCGAGACGCAGCAGCAACCCCAGCGTTGCCTGGGCCAGAACCAGCGTCTGGGCGGCCGCCAGCACCTGCGGAAACGCCCTGCCCGGAGGCGCATTGCGCCGGTACGCGACGAAGCCCCAGATCGCAACCGTCAGGTTGGTGAGGATCAGCAGGGAGCCAACAACGGCATGCACCTCCGGCACGAGCCCAGGCTATCAGCGGCCCCGGAAGATGGTTGCGGGCACGAGGCGGGCTCTACAATCCAACGCCCAAGACCCTGCGAAGGAGTCCCCACATGCCCGAGATCGGCGACCCCGCACCCAGCTTCGAGCTGCAATCCGACACCGGCGAGACCGTCTCCCTGGAGCAGTTGCGCGGCCGCCCCGTCGTCCTCTACTTCTATCCCAAGGACGACACGGCGGGCTGCACGCGCCAGGCCTGCGGGATCCGCGACTGCTGGCCCGCGTTCGGCGAGATGAACGCCACCGTGATTGGGGTCAGCCCCGCACTCGGTTGAGTCGCACGTGAAGTTCCGGGACAAGTACTCGCTGCCATTCACGCTGCTGGCCGACCCCGATCACAAGCTGGCGGAGGCCTACGGCGTGTGGGTCGAGAAGAAGAACTACGGCAAGACATACATGGGCATCGAGCGCTCGACGTTCGTGATCGACGCCGACGGGCGGATCGCAGCGATCAAGCGGCGGGTCAAGCCCGACGCGCACACCGAGTGGGCGCTCGAGCAGGTGTCACGCCTGGCGACGGCCGCCTGAGGGTCCGGTGGGCTCGGCCGACCTGCCGCTCGCCGGGCTCCGCGTCCTCGACCTGACGCAGGTGCTGGCGGGCCCCTACTGCACGATGATGCTCGGCGACCTGGGCGCCGACATCGTCAAGGTCGAGCGGCCCGGCGAGGGCGACGGCAGCCGCCGCTGGGGGCCGCCGTTCCGCAACGGCGAGTGCCGCCTACTTCCTGCAGGTCAACCGCAACAAGCGGTCGATCGCCATCGACCTGCGCGACTCCGACGGCGTCGAGGTGGTGCGCCGCCTGGTGCAGCGCTCCGACGTCGCTGATCGCAGAACTTCCTGCCCGCCGCAGCGGAGCGCTACGGCGTCGACTTTCCGTCGCTGCGAGCGGATCAACCCGCGGATCGTCCACTGCGCCATCCGCGGGTTACCCCTCCGACGGGCCGGACGCCGAGCGGCCGGGGTACGACTTCCTGATGCAGGGCCTGGGCGGGATCATGAGCATCACCGGCGAGCCCGACGGGGAGCCGATGAAGGTCTCCGTTGCCATCTCTGACATCGTGGCCGGGCTGTTCGCCTCCTCGGCGGTGCTGGCGGCGCTCGTACGAGCGCGACCGCACAGGTCACGGGCGCACGCTGCGAGGTGTCGCTGCTCGACGCACAGGTTGCCTGGCTGGCCAACCGGGCGGGCGACTGGCTGCTGGGCGGGATCGAGCCGGAACGGCTGGGCAACGCCCACCCGTCGATCGTTCCCTACGAGACGTTCAAGGCCGCCGACGGGTACATCAACCTGGCCGTCGGCACCGACGACCACTTCCAGCGGTTCTGCAAGGAGGCGGGGCGCGCCGACCTCGCCGACGACCAGCGCTATCGCACCAACGCCGGCCGCGTCGAATGGCCGGGCCGAGCTCGTGCCCGCAGCTCCAGCGGTTGATCGCCGCGCGCCCCGTCGCCGACTGGCGCGCGCTGCTGGAGCGCGCGCGCGTGCCCGGCGGCCCGGTGCTGTCGATTCCGCAGATGTTCTCCGGACCGGCGACACACATGGTCGAGCAGGTCTCCGCACCCCACCGCCGGCGACCTCGCAGCTGGTGCGCTCCCCGGTGCGGCTCGCCGGCCGGGCGCCCCGGCTGAGGATCCCGCCGCCGCGGCTCGGCGAGCACGCCCAGGAGGTGCTGGACGAGCTCGGCTACTCGCCCGAGGAGATCTCCAGCTGCGCGCCGGTGCCTGCGCGCCGCGATAGAATCGGCCGCTCGCGCGGATGTGGCGGAATTGGTAGACGCGCACGGTTCAGGTCCGTGTGGCCGTAAGGTCGTGGAGGTTCAAGTCCTCTCATCCGCATCGCCTCGCAAGCCCGCTCTAGCAGCGGGCTTGCGGCGTAACGGGCGTCGTCGCTAGCGGCAACACGGGCCGTGTGAGAGGCGATTCGTGTGACGCCGCGTTTCACGGAGCACCCGTACGGTTGTACGTGGCTTGGGAGCAAGCCCGACCGTGCCGGCGAGGCACATCCAGCGCGAAGCGAACCAGCGTGGCGCCCACCGGCGCGACTGCTCCCAGCAGGCCTTCCATCGGCTGAACGGACGGTTACCGTGCCGCTCTCCGCAACTCGCCACCAGCGATCCGCGTAACCAAGCCCCTCTCCCCGCGCAGACTGCGGCGGGAGGGGCTTTCCGTTGCACGAACGTTGCACGAGCGTCCCCACGGACCCGGGAGAGCGTTGAGCGCGGCCTGGGCGTGTGTGCTCAGCCAGTCCCGGCCGCTTCCGCGGCGCGAACCGGCGCGCCCGCATCGGGTAGATCGAGCGGGCCGGCCGATCTGGTCGATACGAACGAACGTTCCGCCGGGACAAGCCGCCCGGGAACCTGTCGGGAAGCTTCGACTAGCGGGATTGCGTCTAGGACGTGGTGATCGTCACCTTGCCATTGCCTGAGCGGGTGCCTCCGGGGAAGGAGCCGGAAAGCGCCATGCCGCTGTAGTGACCACTGCCGCCGCCGCCGCCGACCGACGTGCCCTTGTCGAGCGCGCCCCCTGAGCCGCCGAACCAGCCGCCGCCGCCGCCACCACCACCGTTGCCGGCGTCAGGGTAGATGGACTCGGTACCGTCGCCGGCTTGGCCGAACTGGCCGGGCGCCGCGTATAGGCCAAAGCCACTGCTGTCGTATCTTGCTCCGTCGCCATAGTATCCGTCCGAGTCGTTCTCGCCGTTTGCGCCGACGAGACCGCCCCCGGCGCCTCCATTGCCCGCGGTGCCGGTGTCGGCAGATGCCCCGCCGCCACCGCCCGCGACCACGATGCTGTCGTAGGCGTCACAGCTCATCGTCACGGCACACCCGGTACCGCTGCCACCGAGACGAACGTCCGAGGAGCCGCCGCCGCCACCGCCGCCATAGGCTCCGGTTGCCGTCGTGCCCGCCCCGCCAGGGCCACCCCCGTAGCGGCCGCCGGCCCCGGGGGCCAGCCCGCCACCGTCGGCGCCGCGAGCGGCGACATCGATCTGAAACACCATCCCCGGGCTCACCGCGAACGTTGCCTGCGTCTCACCGCCCACCCCCCCACCCGCCAGCAGGACGTTGTTATCGACGGCGTTGCCGCCGCTGGCGCCAAAGGCAGTGAACGTCACCTTGGTCACCCCTGCCGGAACCGTCCAGGAGTGGCTGCCAGGCTTGGTGAACGTCTTCTTCGTCGTCACCGCACCACTGGCGCTCTGTCCTGCCACGGCCACCGCCGCCAGGACACCGACCAGCAACACCCCAACACCGAAACGCCACACGCCGAGCTTGGACATCAACCTGGAGCGCATTGCACAGACCCCCTGAGTCCTCGGTGAACGACAACGCCGCCCACTATCCCACTCCCTGCCGCACCAGACAACGCGGCATCCGCACGGGGCGAGTCGAGCTCAGCGCGCCGCCAAGCCTGCCAGTCTTGCGAGCCTCGAATCGCTCCTCGCTAGCCGCCGCGTCCGGTTTACTCCAAGACGCTGGGAGTCAGACGCCGCCAGTCACTGGGCCGGTAGGGTCGCCGCGTTGGCCGAGATGGAGTTCACAGCCGTAGCCGAGATTGAGCGTGATCGTGCGATCCGCACGCTGGTGTCGGCGTTCGAGGATGACCCTGTCGAGCGGTGGCTGTACCCCGGCGACGCCGAGTATCACGCACACTTCCCGACGTTCATAGCCGCCTTCGGGGCGCGCCGGGCAGCGACGCGCCCGGTCTGGTACTCGTAGACAGATCCCTCGGAGTGGGCATCCGCATGTCCCCCTGGCTGGCCGGGGGAAGTGCGGCGCAGATGCCGATAGTTGGGCATGGCGGCAACACGGATGTTGCGACGCGCAGGCTCCTTGGCTCTGATGGCTGTCGTGGTCACGCCCTCGGCGGGCGCGGCCACCACGCCGGGAAACATCACATCCCAGACTGCGTGGTCGAACGTGGCGGCACTCGGCTCGGGTGTGACGGTGGCTCGCAAGACGGTCGCGCTCTCGGGATACGGAGGCGTGCGCACCCTGACGCGGGTGTCGTGGCCACTGTGGCTCGCCGAATGTCTACCTCGACGCGACGCCGGTGAGCATCGCGGGATACGGCCCTGCACAGCATTCGTTTCAGGAGGGCCAGATCTCGGCCCTCGGGCGGTCGCTCTCGGCGCTCGCCGGCATCAACGGCGACACGTTCTGCTCCCGCTGCGCCAACAATCGCGGCGACACCCTGCACGGCCTCCTCGTCCACGGCCGGCGGATCTACGCGACCGGGTTCGCTGACGGGTACAACCCCGAGGTCGGGTACCTGCCCGCCGGGCAAATGGTTATGGGCGCTGCGCGCGCGGTGCCGGTGCGCATACCGCTGCCCAACCGGACAGTGACGGTAGCCGCCTGGAACACGTTCTCGATCCCGGGCCACGCCATGGCAGGCGACCAGGTCGTCGTGCTGGCGAGGGCGGGTGCCCGGTTCACGATCCCGTCGGGCTGGACGGCACTCGAACTGGCAGGGTCGATAACCGCTTACGGCAGGACGACCACGGTCGGAGCACAGTTCCGCAATCTGCTGAAGCTCGCGGTGCCCTACCAGGACACGGCCGATCGCACCACCGGCAGCTCTGGAGGGCTGGAGTGGGTCAACGCCTACCACATCAACCAACTCCACGGCACCCCGACGACCGCCACGATGCCGATCAGCGGCGGCACACTCTCTGGAGTCAGCGTCCTCGTCCCGAGGAACGGCGTCATCCTGGCGGCAAAGACCGGCACCGCCGCGGCGACCGGGCTTTCGCAGGCCGCCGCCAAGCACACGGTTCCGGTAACGCTCGACGACACCGGCTGGAATACGGCCGCATCCATCATGGACGGCAAGTTCCAGATGGTGAAACGGGGAGTCGCCCAGACCGGCTATCCGGGCTGGCCCGACTCCTGGCCATGGTGGTGCCAGGGCACCGGCCGCGGCTGCGTCAGAGCGGCAGTCGGCGAGTCATCGACGCAGGGCTGGCTGGTCGTCGTCACCGGAGCCAACGGAAGCGGCCTCACAATGCCAGACTTCGCCCGCGTGCTCACCCAGCTCGGCGCGACCAACGCGATGGCGTTCGACAGCAACACACACTCCGACTTCTGGCGCGCGGGCGCGCCACCCATCACCGCAGGCGGGTGGGAGCCCGGCGCGCCCGCCGCGACCCTGCTCCGCGCCCACTGACCGCACACCTGGACGCTCGCCGGCGGACTGAGCGGGACGAGCAGCACGCGGAGGACGAGAGCGACGCCTGAACTCCGCACGGCGGGCCGTCGCCGTGTATGCGAACATCTGTTCGTGACTGCTCAGGCCGGCGCACACGCCCAGTTCCAACGCGGCATCCGTACCGGCGGTGTGTTCCTCACCGAGAAGCGCCGCCCGCGAACTCGGACGGCCGCTCACCCTCTCCGAAGCCCTCAGCCTGCTCCAGCTCTACCGCGACGACCCCGAGCGGTACGACCGAGCGGCGGCGCGCTGGATCGGCCGCCACATCGGCAGCGGCCAAGGCGTCACACTCGGCGACGTCTTGGTGCACCGACGCTAACCACCACGATCGCTAGCCGCATCGGGAGATGCCCCCATCCGCTACGGCTTTCCCACATCACAACTACCGGCGGCTCGCTCACCCGGCTCGCGGATCGTCTGCCCCCTCTTCGGGGCTCTTTGCTCGGCGCTTCGGAGCGGGGGCGGGGCGGGCGTTCCGTGCTGTCCGCCCCGCCCGGTCTCGGCCTAGTACGTGCCGCCGGCGATCAGCGTGCCGCCGAGCGTGCGGACCCGGACGGTTGACCCGTGCGTGACCGTGGGGACGGCAGCCCGCCGAGTCGCAATGATCCAGTCAGGCTCGTGGCGCCCGGGCTGTCCGGTCGCGATCGCCGATCTGCGCAGGCTGCGGGTTGGCCGCTGGGGATTGCCTTCAGGGTGCTCTGGCGCTCGCGCTTTCCGATCAGGCGGATGACGCCAGTCGAGGCATACAGCGCTGGCGACGAGCGGTCGATGAGGGCCGAACAACACACACGTCTGCTTTCATGGGGGATCTCAGCCGCCTAGCGTGAGCTAGCAGGGTACGCATAACCGAGGAGAGGAGCGGTGATGGCTGGCGTTGTGGTAGGTATCGATGGGTCGAGTTGTTCACGAGACGCGCTGCGGTTCGCAGCCAGTGAGGCGAAGCTTCGTGGCGAGCCGTTGCGGGTGATCTGCGTGTGGAGCACGCCAGTGGTGGCATACGCTGGCGGCCCCTTCATTCCCGAGGTCGACGACGACGCCTTCCGCTCCAGTGCACGGCAGATGGCCGAGCAAGAGGTGGCAGACGTGCTGCCCGGGAACGGTGACGCCAGCGCACCGGTGGAACTACGGCAGGGGAACGCCGCACAAGTGCTAATCGAAGAATCCAGCGGCGCGTCGATCCTCGTCGTTGGATCGCGTGGCAGGGGAGGGTTCACGACGCTGCTCTTAGGCTCCGTCAGCCAGCAATGCGCGAGCCACGCGCAGTGCCCAGTCGTGGTCGTCCGCCAGCCCACCGAGTGACCACGTCCGACAAGTGGGGCGCCGCGGATCGATCGGAATCCAGACCTAAGCATCGGGGCCAACACGCCCGTCCCGCTGACCGCCGCACCAGCGCCCAAATCTCGCCCCCTAAGCCGACGCGTCCCAATCCCCAGGACGCGTCACGCCGCTAATCCGACAGGCGCGGTTTGGGTGGATCGAAGCCTGCGCCCTCACATCGAGCATACGTGTGCTGCGATCAGCCCGATACCTAGCGGCGAACCTCGAAGCCGAACTGCGCGACAAGAGGCTCCCCTGCGAGAACGGGATCTACGTGCGCTGGGGCGGAGCGGTGCGATCACAGCATCCACACTGACCCGCCGATAAACACGCGCATCCACTGGCTCGCCGCGCTCGTCCGACACGGCGCCGTCCGACCAATCTGACTGCACCTTGCCCCGGGAGTCGCCAGTCGGCGTGAAACGTCCGTTTCGTGCGCGGATCTCGCCGGCGGAGCCCTCCCTGGGTCGCCGGTCGTCAGGAGACGCTTTGCGGAGAGAGTGACCTCCGGCGAATCGCTCTCCCCGCCTTCCCGCCGGTAGGGAGACGCGAAGAGTGGTCGGGACTCCGGTCAACAGGTACTAGCGGTCCGACGGTCGCCCGACCGGCTCACCGCCGCGGCCCGCCGTTGGAAGGCAGCGGGCCGCGATGGGGTGCGGGTCAGGCGTTCCCCGCTCGCGGGATCGTCATGCTGGGCTCGTCCGGCCCCATGTCGAGCCGGAAGGGCGGGTAGACGTCAGTCATCAGCGCGGCGTATGCGGTGACGCGAAGCGCCCACCGGTTCAGGCCGAGCACGAGGTCGAAGATGCTGGTCGGGTAACTGCCCCGAACGAGCAGCGTGACCACGCCGATCAGCACCAGCAGCCCGACCAGGCCGCCCCCGTTGGAGGCGAAGGACAGCCCGCCGATGATGCCGACGACCAGGTACTGCGGGATCGCCAGCAGCCACCACTTGACGAGCACCAGTCCGCGGGAGAGCCGCTCCGGGTACGCCACCGTGAGCGTCGCCGGGTAGTCCGCGTCGTGGAGCGTGAACGGCGGATAGCGATCCGTCCCGTTGGCGTCGAACGCGTAGAACCCGACTCGCCACGTCCAACGCAGGACACCGACGTTGTAGTCGAAGAGCCGCCGCGGATACCGGCCCGTGAAGAGGATCGCGAAGAACGCGATCACGCTCACAAGCAGGAAGCCGACCCACAGGAACGCCAGGACGATCACGTGCGGGACGACCAGCAGCCACTTGACGAGCCACAACCACCGCGACAGGGACGAGTCCATGTGCCCCTCAACACGCACCGGATAGGGGTAAGCGTGTGAAGACATCAATCTCATCTCCTTCCATATGCCATCCGAAGTCTCGCGCCAGGCCACCCCATCCGCATCGGCCCAGCCCCCGATCCTTGCTGCGGGCGGCTACGTATGCCCGCACCTAGCCCATCGCGCTACGTCGACGTGGACTGCCGGCGAGGTCGTACTTGTCCGAAGCCTCAATCCGGGTTCCTGCCGATGCGCGGAGGACCGCTGGAGTGAAACCCTTGACGTGTCACCAATGAGCATCGGAGGTGGTCGACATGTCGGCCCACACTGACCACGCAGGACTGCCCGACGGCGGATGAATCTGCCGCCGCGCTGGCTCATGAAGGTGTTCTGGGACGCACACCGAGCCGTGGTGCGCGCAAGCAATGGCCGGAAGGGGCTCTGGGCCGCACGTCCAGGCAAGTGGGGCGCCTTGCGGCTGACAACCACCGGTCGACACACCGGCAGGCCACGACGCGTGATCCTGGGCTACTACGACGACGGGCCGAACCTGGTCACGATGGCCATGAACGGTTGGGGCGCCGCCGAGCCGGCCTGGTGGCTGAACCTGCAGGCCAATCCACGGGCGAAGGTCGAAGTGGCCGACGGAAGCCGGCGTGAGGTGGTCGGGGAGGTGTGCACTCGGCGCGGAGCGCGACCGGCTGTGGCAGCGCTGGCGCGAACTGGACAAGAACCTCGACAGTCACGCAGCCCGGCGCCCCCACCAGACCGCGGTCGTCGTCTTCGAACCGCCACCCCCCGCTCGGTAGCCGAACTGAACCACGTCCTTCGGAACAGGAGGTCGAGCAATGACGCTCCTCTGGTTCGTCATTTCGGTGATCGCAAACACGATCGGCGACCACGCACCACTGCTATGGAACCCCGTCAACATCTGGGCCGGAACACTGTTGCTGGCGATCGCACTCGACCTCGGTCGCCAGCACGCGCCCTCCCGGCCCAAACACTGATAGGCAGACCCCTAGGTGTAGTTCCCGCACACGATGCGGGTTTCTACGACGCAGGTTCGGCGGGGGCACGGATGCGCACGAGGACGTATTCGCCGATAGTGGGGTATGGCTTCTGAGCGGGTACCGTCGGTTGGGGTAGGAGTGGCCAGCGGGTGGGGGCGTCCGGGGTTGGGCGTCGCACCGGTGTCTGGTTGGTTGTTCATCGCGCGCGGATTCTGGCGACGGTGGCTGGCGCTGTCGATACTGGTCGGCGGCGCCGTGATCTGTCGGGTGAGCACGCGGCGGCGAGTGATGTGTGGGCGGCGGCGGTGGTGGCGCTGGCTGCCGAGCTCGCGTTCGAGGTGGGCCGAACGGTGATCGTCGATCATCACATGGGGGTCGACACGATCGCGCTGGTGGCGATGGTGGGGGCGCTCGCGCTTGGTGAGGAGTTTGCGGGGGTGATCATCGGCCTGATGTTCTCGGGTGGCCAGACGCTGGAGGACATCGCCTCGACACGCGCGCGGCGTGAGCTGACGGCGCTTATCCAGCGAGCCCCCAAGGTGGCGCAGCTACGCGTCGGAGATCGGCTCGAGCAGGTACCGGTCGCCCAGGTCGAGACCGGCGACGTTGTGGTTGTCCGCACCGGCGAGGTGGTGCCCGTCGACGGCACCGTGGTCGGCACGGAGGCCGTCGTTGACACGAGCACGCTCAGCGGCGAGCCGTTGCCGGTCACGATCTGGACCGGGCACGCCCGCGCGAGCGGATCGGCGAACGCCGGCTCACCGTTCGATGTGCGGGCCGCCAGGCCGGCGGCGGAGAGTGCATATGCGGCGCTGGTTCGCCTGGTCGAGCAGGCGCAGGCACGACTGTCCGTCCGCATGGCCGACCGCTACGCCGGCTTTTTCCTGCCGGCGACGCTGATCGCTCGCGGTGCTCGCTTGGGTGGTCA
>CAVQZC010000008.1:0-10157 GCA_963718315.1 uncultured Actinomycetes bacterium | reverse complement strand
GCCGACCGGCGCAGCGGCTCATGGCTCTCCGGATTAGACTCACGCGTGGCTACTCGAGAGGAGACGGGCGTGACGGGCGTCGACTACCAAAGGGTCGTCACCGGCCAGCGCTTCGACGGAAGCGTCGGGGCGGTCCGGGCGGGGAATACGGGCTGACGACAGCGTGAAACATGAGGGCCTCCCCGGCGCGCAGACGCCTCCGCCAGAGGCTACGCCGAATCCGCTCGAGCTTCTCAGGAGCCGCTCCTACGTGGTGCTGCTCGTGTTCGGCGCGATCATCGGCGTGCCCGTGGCCGCGGCTGCGTACTTCTTTCTCGAAGGCGTCAACAAGCTCCAGCACTATCTGTTCGGCACTCTGCCCGGCGACCTCGGCTTCGCAAGCCAACCCGCCTGGTGGCCGATTCCGCTGCTTGCGCTGAGCGGCCTGCTGGTTGCGCTCGCAATCCGGTACCTGCCGGGAACCGGGGGGCACAAGCCTGCGGAAGGGTTCAAGACATCCGGCCCCGTGCTACCGATAGAGCTTCCGGGGATCGTCATTGCCTCGTTCGCCACCCTCAGCCTCGGGGTCGTCCTTGGCCCGGAGGCGCCGCTGATCGCCATCGGCAGCGGCCTCGGAGTCCTTGCCGTCCACCTGGTCAACCGCGACGCGCCCGACAGGGCCAGTGTCGTGATCGGCGCCGCCGGGAGCTTCGCGGCGATCAGCACGCTCCTCGGCTCGCCCCTTCCGGCCGCGTTCCTGATGATGGAGGTGGCAGGGATCGGCGGGGCGATGCTCGGCGTGGTGCTCGCACCCGGGCTGCTCGCCGCCGGCGTCGGCTCGCTGATCTTCATCGGGCTCAATAACTGGACTGGTCTCGGCACATTCTCGCTCGCAGTCCCGAACATCCCTCCGGCCGGCAGCCCCGGTGTGGAAGAGTTTCTGTGGGCGATCGCGATCGGCGTCGCGGCGGCGATTCTCGGTGCCGGTCTCAAGCGGATGGCGCTGCTGATCCAGCCGATCGTCGAACGGCGAATACTGGTCCTGACCCCACTTGTCGGCGTCGCCGTCGGGCTTGCGGTGCTGATCTTCGTCGAGGTAACGGGCAGAAGCTCGGCCGATGTGCTCTTCTCCGGCCAGGATCAGCTCCCAGGCCTGATCGAAGGCGCCCAGAGCTGGACCGTGGGCGCCCTGCTGATGCTTGTCATCTGCAAGGGCGTCGCGTACAGCCTGTCGCTGAGCAGCTTCCGGGGCGGCCCCATCTTCCCGAGCATGTTCATCGGCGCTGCCGGCGGCATCGCGCTCTCCCACCTTCCCGGCCTGCCGATGATCGCGGGTGTCGCGATGGGTATTGGCGCGCTGATGGTGGCGATGCTGGGGCTTCCGCTCACGTCCGTTCTCATCGTGAGTGTGTTACTCGAGGCCGACGGCCTGACCCTGATGCCGATCGTGATCGTTGCGGTGGTGGTCTCCTACGTCGTGTCAGCCTGGCTCCGGCCGGCACCCGGCTCCACCGCGCACTCCTAGACAACCCCCACACCGGACATGGGCCGTACAGGGATCGAACCTGTGACCATGGTATCCACGTGGGGGGAGCAGGCTCCCCCCACGAACCCCCCACACCAGACATGGGCCGTACAGGGATCGAACCTGTGACCTTGGGATGAAAAGTCCGGCTGCGGTCATGTCAGCGTGCACTTGGTCGTCCGGAATCCGCACAACCATGCGGCGGTTCCCCGAACGTGCCGACGCCCCGTGCGTGCCTGTCCACCAACGTGGTGCGGCGTCCGTGAGCAATCCGTGAGGTTTCTCGTGGGCAGACGGGCGTTACCAGGTGTGGAGGAGAATGAGAGCGGAGCATTCCCCGTGCTGCCGACAGCCCACAGATTCGTGGGGCTCCGGGCACCTCCGCGATCGCATTCAGGTAGTTGTTCAGGGTGTCCAGAGCACCGGTCGTGGAGGGGAGCGGTTCGGAGGTGGCCGCTTGCGGACGGAGCCGTGCGTGCTGGATCGCGGTGAGGGTGTGGGAGACTCCGCGGATGCGGTACCGCTCGGTGGTTACGGACAGCGCGAGGTGGGATGGGTTCGTGTTCCGTCCCGGCGACATCGTGATCAGCACCCCACCAAAGAGTGGTACCACCTGGATGCAGATGCTGTGCGCGTTGCTGATCTTCAACGGGCCCCAGTTTCCCGAGTCGTTGGACTCGATATCCCCGTGGATCGACATGCCGCACCGCCCGATCGACGAGGTACGCCTGGGGCTGGCGCGGCAGGAGCACCGGCGGTTCTTCAAGACCCACACCCCGCTCGATGGTCTACCGCTCCACAGTGAGGTTACGTACCTGGTTGTCGGTCGCGATCCGAGGGACGTCGCGATGTCCTATCACCATCACCGAACCCACATGGATTTCGCGCGGTTCCTTGAGCAGCGCGCCGCGGCGGTTGGGGTGGATGACCTCGACGAACTCCCGCCCCGCCCGCCGATGTTCGACGACCCTACAGAGACCTTTCGATACTTCACCGACGCGGCCGACCCAGCCGCTCCACCGCCGAACCTGGCAAACGTGCTGCATCACCTCGACACCGGCTGGATTCGACGGCACGACCCGAACGTCGCCCTGTTTCACTACGCGGACTTGACCGCCGATCTCTCCACAGAACTACGCCGGCTGGCGTCGGTGCTCGGCATGTGCCTGACCGATGCCGCATCGCGGGAGCTGGCGGCGGAGGCGAGCCTCGACCAGATGAGGAACAGAGCCGACCACCTCGCTCCCGGCGCGAGCCACGGCCACTGGAAAGCGCCGCGAGAGTTCTTCCGAACGGGCGGATCCGGCGAATGGCGCGAGATCGCCAACACCAACGACCTGGACGCCTACAACGCCCGCGTGACCACCCTCGCCACATCAGAACTCGCAAACTGGGCCCACCACGGCCACCAGAACGACCCCTGAAAGCCCACAGGAGACTGCGCATAGCCCACTGCGAACCGCTTGGCGCACGCATCGGGTCACTACGCGTCGGGCGGCCCGCAGGCCTTGTTCTGCGATCGCGTCGTCAAGCCTTTTGCTTGGCAGGATGCCGAGGTCGACCGAGCGGCAAGCCTGGGCCGGGTCTCAGGTGGGTGCGTGCGCGGCGCGCCTGACGGCGCTGATCCGCACGTGCCCGAACAGCATGAAGACGGCAATCACGCCGAGCACGAAGTTGAACGTCACGATCACCGCCTGGGCGCCGATCGAGTACGCCATCAGCTGACCGGATCCGGCGACTCCGGCCAGACCCAGGACCAGCAGCCCCTGCTGCGCCCCGACTCCCCCCGGGGTGAACGGCAGAGCGGTCGAGATCGAGTCGATGACCACCACAAGCACGGCGTACCGGATGGCAGCCGGGATCCCGAAGGCGGCCAGCAGCGCGTAGGCGACGCAGATTCGCAGCGCCCAGTCGATCAGCTGCGGTGCGGCGACAACGCGGATGAAGCGGCTTGGCGTGCGGAGGATCCAGAGCCCCTGGACGACGCGCCGCCAGAACCCGATCACGTGGTGCATCGCCCAGCGCGTGCACAGAGCGACTCCGGCGAGGGCGAGCAGGAAGGCGGCTCCGGCGAGCCAGGCGTGGCGGGCGTAGAACGAGAACTCGAACGCGCCCGCGTCGGGCAGGTGCACGATCGGGGGCAGCCAGCCGAGCGCGGCGGTCGCGCCCACCAGTGTGGCGATCATGACGACGCCGAACGCTGTCTCGGCGATCAGCGTCGAGACGACGGTGGTCACCGACGCGTCACCCAGCTCGCGGCGGATCGTGTAGACGCGGACGACGTCACCGCCGCGCAGCGGCGCCACGACGTTCGCACCCACGCCTGCCAGGTAGGACAGCGTCGCCGACCGAAATGCCACCCGACGGTCGGGGAACGCCGCCGCGAGGATCCCTCGCCAGACCCCTGCCCGCACCAGCAGGCTCAGCAAGTGCAGCACGAGGGCGATCGCCAGCGGGAGGTAGTGAGCGCCGCTGACTCGATTGCCGAATGCCACCATGGCTTCGTGCAGCTGGGCCAGCGAGTCGTCCATCTCACCCCAGGATGGTCGACCACCATTGCCAGAACTTCAGAATCGGTTGAGGACGAGTTGTGAGAACCGACCGGTCAGCGCGACGTTAGCTTCGCGGTCGCACTGGACCGGTGGGATGCGCACGGCCAGTCGGATCATGCCAGAGCCCCGGGCGGGCCAGGCCCCGCGATGGTATCGGGCTGCGTGGTGCCGTATTTGGTGCCACCAGTTCGAAGATCCGTGTTGCAAGCGCCGTGGCCCGGAGCGCCCAGTTGGCGTGAAACGGCTTGTTTGTCACGCTTCGGCGCGGTTGCCGTTCGGGCGGCGTATCCGTTGGGGGAGTCGACTCCAGGGCTCGTGAAGCCTGACACAGAGACTCGCCGCGCCTCCTCAGCCTCCGCTACTCACGACCGGAGACTCCGGATTGGGAATCGGATGCCACCTTCGCGCGGCGGATGGGCTGAGCGGAATCAGAAGGCTGTGCTCACGGATGCTCACGGCTCCGGCGGCGGCCCGCTCCAACGCGACTGCCTCATTGGCCTTCTGCCGGCGCTGTGGATGCAGGCGAACAGCACGTGCCTCACGTGACTTCCCGCAGAAGGGGCGCGCTAGAGGCCGGTGACCGACACCGGGACGTCTGAGTCGGCCGGTGGGCTGCCGGCGCCGAGTTCCCCCTCGCCGTCGGCGCCCCAGCATTCCGCTTGGTTTGCGGTCGTCAGTGCGCATTGGCTGATCGAGGTGGATGAGGAGGCAATTGTCAGGATGCCGGTGGACGCTCCGCTGACGCCGACCGGCGTCAGGCTCGGCGTCGACGAGACGGTGCCGTTGCCGAGCTGACCGTGGGTGTCGTCGCCCCAGCACTGGACGGCGCCGCTGCCGGTCATCAGTGCGCAGCCGTTGACGTCGCTCTCGGTGATCTGCTGGACGCCGCTGGTCAGGCCGCTGACAGGAACCGCGACCAGGGAGTTGGTGGTCGTGCCGTTGCCGAGCTGGCCGAAGGCGTTTGAGCCCCAGCATTGCACCGCGCCGGTGGACACGAGCACGCAGCCGGCTGCGTCGCCGGTGGTGATCTGGATCGCGCCGGCGACGCCCTTTACGCGCACGGGGGTCGAGCTGTCGCTGGTCGAGTTGTTGCCGAGCTGACCGACGCTGTTGAGGCCCCAGCACCAGACCTGCTGGGTCTTCAGCAACGCGCACGTGTAGTCGTCGCCCGCCGAGACCTGCGTCGCATCGGCGGGCAGCCCGACCACAACGACCGGGCTGTCGCGTTGGGAAGTGGTGCCGTCGCCGTCATCGCCATGGTCGTTCAGGCCCCAGCAGTACACCGTGCCTGATTTCACCAGCGCACAGACGTGGGGCCCGCCATAGGAGACCTGCACCACGTTGGTCAGGCCGGGGACTGGTGTCGGATTGCTCGACGGAGTGGGATTCTCGGTGCCGTTGCCCAGCTCGCCAAACAGATCCTCGCCCCAGCAGTTCAACGTGTCGGTGACCGTGATCGAGCAGCCACCGGCCCAGTTGGACGACGCGACGACCTGGCCCTGCAGGTTGCCCACCGCGGAATCGTGCTCGCTGATGTCGCCATCCCCAGTCTCGACGCCCCAGCACTTGAGCGTCAATACCGAGTTGATCGCACACCCGGTGCCCGCTCCCTCCGAGATGCCGTCGATGAACGTGCCGCTCTCGGGCAGGCCCACGACCAGGGCGGGGATCGCCTGGTTCTCCGTGGTGCCGTCGCCAAGCGCGCCGTCTGCGCCGTTGCCCCAGCACTTGACCTGGCCAGCGCCCAGCACCGCACAGGTGTGATGGAACCCCGCGCCGATCTGGCTGGCGCCGACACCCCCTGTTGGCGGCGGTATCAGGCCGAACACGGGCGTCGGCACCGGCGCCGGCGGCGAGGACTTGTACTGGCCGTTGCCGACCAGGCCGTTGGTGGGGTCGCCCCAGCAGAGCACTATCGTGGCGATGGCGCAGGTGTGGCTCTCGCCCATCGTCACCTGGCTGACCCCCGACCCGAGTCCGCTGACAGCGGTCGGCAGGGTCTCATCGTCAAACGTTCCGTTACCGAGCTCGCCGTCCAGATTGTTGCCCCAGCAGCTGAGCGCGCCGGTCGCGTCGATCGCACAGGTGTCGTCGTCGCCCGCGGCGATCTTCGCGGCGGTGCCGAACTCCGTCCCGACCGGCACGTCGCTCGACGTCGTGTTGCCGATCCCCAGCTGACCGTCGGAGTTGTCGCCCCAGCACTTGATCTTGCCCGTGGCAAGGAGAGCACAGGCGTGGAAGTAGCCAGTGGCGATCTGGACAACGTTCTTCAGACCGGTGACCGGCTGCGGCGTGCTGGCGTCGTTGGTGTTGCCGTCACCCAGCTCGCCGTAGTTGTTGTCGCCCCAACAGGCGACGGTCTTTCCGGGTGTGATCGCACAGCTGAACCCGTCGCCGGCCGCCACCTGCGTCGCCTTGAAACTCAGAATCGACGTCGGCGAGCCCTTCACGGTGATCTGCCCGTTGCCCAACTCTCCAAAGCTATCCGAGCCCCAGCACCAGACGTTCTGCGTGGTGTCGATGATGCACTCATGGTGCGCACCCACGGTCAGAGACATCGCCACCGGCAGCTCCGACACCTTGTTCGGGACCTTCTTCGACCCTGGATTGTTCGGCCCCAACTCGCCGGTGATGTTCAGCCCCCAGCACCACACCGACCCGTCCGCCGGCATCAACGCACAGGTATCCGAGTCACCGGCAGCCACGAACGGCCCCGTCGCCCCAAGCGACGGGCTCGCAGCACGTCCACCCAGCAGCAAACACAGCCCCAGAGCGCCCACCAAGGCAACCACCCGCCGGCGCGAGACGGCGCCAACCCCTGCCGAATCCCTCACGCAGTCAAAGCTAGTCCCTTCGACCCGCCGACGCAACAGAGGCGTCCCCCTGCTCCACAAGAGGGTATGCCGCGGCGGTCGAGAGCGAGCCGCAGGGCGCAGGGAAGCCCTGCGGCCATGGCAAGCGCCCTCGGCCGTTATCTAGAGGGAGCGCGCATCCCGGACCTGGCTTGACGGTGCTGTGGACTATGTGTCGGAATCATCCTCGTCGCGCTTCCATCGCGTAGGACGGGCGGTCGGGGTTGCCGACACGCGAGGAGCTAGGCGCTTCGCGCACCGTACACGCCTGGTACACACAGAGCCTGATCGGGGCGGGAGGCGTCTGTGATCCCGCTTAACCAGGCTGTTCTCAGATGGGCCGTACAGGGATCGAACCTGTGACCTTGGGATTAAAAGTCCCCTGCTCTACCAGCTGAGCTAACGGCCCTGGCGGCGATTCTAGGTGGTAGCTTGCCGCTCCGATGCTGCGCATCGGCCATCGAGGGGCAGCCGCCCTCGGCCCGGAGAACACGATCGAGAGCGTGAGGGCGGCGCTCGAGGTCGGCGTCGACATGATCGAGTTCGACGTTGCCCCAGGCCCGGTGGTCGCCCACGACCCGGGCCAGCCCGGGATCGCGCTGCAGCGATTCCTGGCTGAGCTGGCCGAGCTGGCCCCACCGCCGATGGAGTTCCTGGTTGACCTCAAGCGCACCGGGTACGAGGAGACGACGCTGCGCTCGTGCCGTGAGGCAGGCCTCGCTGACCGGTGCACCGTCGCCAGCACCGACCGGCGCTCCATCGGGTTGCTCGCCGGGCGCATCCGCACCAGCTTCAGCTACACGAGACACAACCCCGGGCCGGCGGCTCCGCTCGCCCGCGCGCTGGCGGCCAGCCGGTGGCGGTCGACCAGCGCCAACGACATGACGATCCGCCACACGCTGGTGTCGCCAGGCCTTGTGGACACCGTCCACCGGGCCGGCGGCCGCGTCTTTGCCTGGACGGTCAACACACGCGAGGGGATCGACCGGATGCGCGACCTGGGAACCGACGGCGTGATCACCGACGACCCCCGACTGTTCCGCCGACAATCTGTTTGAAAACACACCCGAAACGGGAACCAATTGGTGGTCTGCTGCGTACTAAGAGAGAGAACGATGGGAACGCAACGGAACGTCATACGCGTGTTGCCGATCTCGGCTGCATCGGCCTGGCGCCGCTACCTGGAACTGACCCAGGACGTCGACGGCCCTCTGTACCGAGAGGTCGAGCAGATCGCCTGGGAAGAACTACAGGACTCGCTCGCCCGCCTGCCAGGGCAGCGGGCCGGCGTCGCGTGACTCGCGGCCTCTGACCAACCCGCTCGCCTGGGCGTCGATATCCTGCGGCCTACGCCCCCATCGGCTAGCGGCCTAGGCCTCCGCCCTTTCAAGGCGGCAACACGGGTTCGAATCCCGTTGGGGGTATCTATCATCGCCGGCAGGCCTAAGCGCGACTGACGGACACGACGCGCCGGCGGCAGCCCGAGCGCCGGACATGGCAACGGCCGGCGCCCGCGCCGCCGGCTAACTCCAGTTTGAGCGTTTCGGGTTTCTACGGATCCGATTTCGGGGTGATCACGGATGGCAGACGTGTCCGGGTGCTGGCAGCATCTGCCAGTGCTTTGGCGAGTAACCGTTGACCATCCGAGCCGTGGTGGCGAGTCGCAATCGTTCGGGTCGGTGGCGGGGGCCTGGCAGCAAGTGGACTTGCTAGTGGCGGAGTTCGAATCCGAGGGGTGGGTCGCCGGCAGGCTTGAGACGGTGCGCTATGGCGAGCGGTGGTTGCAACGGCTCGCTCGCGATGCGGCGGAGGTTCTGATCCAGGTCGAGCGGTTGAACGACGGCAGCCCGGTTGCGGCGGATGTCTAGGGCGCTGCGATTCGGGGGGTGGCACCGGTGAGATTCGACCCAAGCGCCGAAGCCAGCGATGCCGGGCGCCAAGATCTTCGCGCGATTCTGGATCTGGTGCCGGCGATGGTGGGGTACTGGGACTCCGGGTTGCGTAACCGGTTTGCCAATGCCGCGTACCTGACGTTCTTCGGCATCGGGACCCGACGAGATGGCGGGCATGCACATCAGCGACGTGCTTGGCGCCGAGCTGTTTCAGCTGAACCAGCCCTTCATGGTGCAGGCACTCGCCGGAGAGGAGCAGCTGTTCGAGCGCGCGATTCCCGACCCGCAGGGAGGACCGGCCCGGTACACACAGGCGTCCTACATCCCACACGCCCGCGACGGGAAGGTGCTGGGGTTCGTCGCGCTGGTCACCGACATCACCCGGCGCGAGCAGGCGGAGCGACGGGTGCGGGAGCTGGAGCACACCCAACGCGAGGTACTTGAGTGGATGGTGCGCTCGGAAGAGATAGATCGAGACCGCATCGCGAGCCGGCTTCACGACGACACAGTCCAGGTTCTTGCCGGGCTGCAGGTCCAACTCGGCCGCATAAGCCGCGCCGTGGACGTCGACCCTGCGCTCGGCCGAAGGCTTGTGACAGAGGCCCAGGACATGGTGTCCCAAGCCGCTGATGAAACCAGACGGTTGATGTTCGATCTGCGCCCGCAGCGTTTCGCCGAGCACGGGCTGCGCGGCGTGATCACCCAGCTCGTTGAGCGCGCCGCCTCACACGCAGCGTTCGAGTGGACGGTGGAGATACCCGACACCCGGTTCCCAGGAATCATCGAACAACTCGTGTTTCGCACAGTCCGCGAGGCGGTTCTCAATGCACAGCAACATTCCCGCGGGTCGATTCTGACCGTCACGATCTCCGCCGATCAAGCCACCGTGCGCGGGACGATCACCGACGACGGAGTGGGATTCGAAACAACGTCTGAGACGCCGGGCCGCTCCGGCAAAGGACTCGCCGCAGCCGACCAACGGCTGCGACTTGCAGGCGGACAGCTGACAGTCGAAAGCCGCAGAGGTTCTGGTTGCAGCATCCGGTTCACCGTGCCCATCCAAACGAGCACTTAACTTCTCGAACCAGCAACGCGACTTTCAGCGATTCCGCGTGTATCACCGGTGGGTGTGTGCATGCCGACGAGTCGCTTGAGTGGGCCGCCGGCCACCCTGGCCCCTACACCGCCGTTCGGACTTGGTGCCGTATTGGTGCCACCAGCGCCGGAATCGACCGTGGAAGTGCCGTACCCCGTGCCGCCTGGATGGGCGGGGAACGGCCTGCTTGTCGGGCTGCTACAGGGGCGTGCTCGTGCCGTATTTCGTTGGGGGTATTCAAGCCTGGCGCCGTCCGCCGCC
>CAVQZC010000007.1:645000-1064117 GCA_963718315.1 uncultured Actinomycetes bacterium | reverse complement strand
CGTGAGCGCGTCCATCCACTCGGCCAAGCAGAAACTTCGCTCGCTACTTGAGGAGGTCTCAACATGACGATCTCAGACGAACAGACCCGCGCCCTGCTGGTTCTCTACCAGCCCCCGCCTTCTGACTCGGTAGGCGACTGGGAAGACGTGCTGGCGCGCCGTACCCGCCAGACAGCAGGCCGCTCGGTCGCTACGCAGCGCGACAATCGCCGGACGTCTTGGCGGCAGCGGTGGCGTTTCGGCCTCGCCGTCGGCCTGGCGTTGATGGTTGCACTGGCGGTCGGTGTCCAGCAGGGCTGGGCTCAGCGCGTCGCCAGCTACTTCTCCGGTGACACGCCACCAGCCCACTCCTCGGCGGCTCTGAAGATCGGCGAAGCACGCTTCCAGAAGTTCGTCGGCCCTCATCCCCAGCTGCAGCTGACCTCACCCCGCAAGATCGCCCAGTTCCCAACGCCGAATGGAGCCGTGCACTGGTACGCAGCCCCCGACGCCCACTATCGCGGAATGTGCCAACTCGCGGTTCGCGCCGGACACAGTATTGGTGCCGGCTGCCTGACCTTCCCCAACCGATGGGTATGGACGATCGGCTCGTCAAGCTCGATCCAACCAGCGATGGTGGTCAGCGGGATCCTGCCTCGAGACGCCAGTCACGCCAACGTCCTGCTTGCCAACGGCCATATCCTGCCGACCAAGGTCAACGGCCGCATCTTCGTCCTGGTCTTCCTGAACAACCGCCGGATCGAGAAACAAATCACGGGATTCCAGCTCGTCCAATCCGACGGGCACATCCTCCTGGTCTCCAAGCTCGGACTGCTCGGCGATCTCATGCGCACCGTGACCCCCACTCATCCTGGCATCTTCCATGCCCCTGGCATCGGCTGGCTGGACGGAGGCGGCGGCAAGGGTGCAGCGGCCGGCTTCTAACGCACGCATTCTGCCCAGTCGGCGGCAACCAGGAAGCGCCCCCCGAACCAACAGGTGGAGGAGTCACCGGCGAAACCTGCCCCACTGCGGTGTGGCCGATGCGGTGCACCTGAGAACCGTCGGCCTTGGCTGGTAGCGTCGGGCCGTGGCCTACGCACTGCTGTTCGCAAACGGGAGTCTCGCCGATGCGCTCTCCCGCCAGGCGGCGCTGCTCCGGGACGAGGTGGATGCAGCGCCCGAAGCGCACCTGCTTACCGCTGATGTCGAGGCGTGGGTTTCGGCGCTCGTTCATCGGTACCGGGTCGAATCTCCGCAGCTGCACGCCGACCAGGTGTCGCTGAGCAGGCCAGAGGAGATCAAGATCGACGCCAGGCGCGACGTCAGCCGCGATGTCCGCGATCGGTCGCGGCCGGTGCTGGTCGACGGCTATCGAGTCGCGATCCACGTGCCGTTCACAGGCGACGAGACCGTCTTCAATCTGCAGCCAAGCTCGATTACAGGCACCGTGCCCGAGCCATCATCGAGGAGTGCGCAGATCAAACGGGCGTATGAGGTCGAACGGCCATGTGCGATCAGACGGGTGAACGAAGCGTTGCACTGGTCGTAGGGTGGCGATTCGATATCGCTCAATCCGGCTGCCGTCGTAGCTGCCGGAGAACAGCCATCCGCCGGTGATGCGGCTCCATCCTCCTTGAACATGGCCGCGGAGCCGCCCGCTGATCGTGTAGACCGCGCTGGCGTCCGGATGGGCACGCTCCTGCGACGCCTGGCTCCGCGTTTGGAGCGCAGACGATCGTCTCGGCGGCTCCCTGGCAGCTGGTCTCGGGGAGAATCCGAACGATCCGCCATGTGCGGGTGGAGAGGAGTTGTTCGTAGTGCGGCACTTCGACCATTCCGGTTCCGCCGCTCGGCAACGGTGCCGGGTGTTCGACGACGGATGCCACCAACAGTTCGCCGTTGTTCAGTGGGATCGCGTTGACACCGTGGTCATGGCCCGGCTCGGCCATCCTGGCCGCTGTGGCGGCCCTGGGGGGCGGATGGGGGCGACTCGAACGACGCGATCCGGTGCATACGAATGGCCAACGTGACCGGGTTGACCGCTGCGACCAGCGGTTGCCCGGCAGCAACGACGAGGATGGTTCCACCGGCGGTTTCCGTCATGGCCGGCGCCACCGCCCCGATGTCTCCGCGATCGCCGCCTGCGATCGTTGGCAGCTCGGCTGAGCGGGTCGCGCCTTGCTGGTCGACGAACACCAGTCTCGCGTGGCCGATGTGGCCGTTCGGCACGACGAGCGCCGCTACGCCGCCTTGCCGGGTGGCTACCTGCGCAGTGGCCAAGCCGTGCAGCGGAACCGTCGCGATCACCACGGACCACCGGATCGATGACGAGAGCCGAACTCCAGTTGATCTGGTGCGTTCGCTCGGTCGAGGTTATTGCGAACAGACGATGCGTCGTCGGCCAGGCCGCCGGCTCCACCAGCTCAAACTGGTACTTGGGCACAGGGAAGACGCGGAATGGACGATCCACCCGAAGGTCAGCCATCCGCAGTAGCTGCACCTGCCCGCCAAGGGAGCCAAACGCGAGCATCTGGCCATCCGGCGACGCGACGCGCGCGTCCAGCACTCCCTGGGCCAGCAACCCACCGCTGCCGACCGGCAGCAAGGATCGCGGGTTGACCCGATAGACCGCTGTCCGGTAGCCGCGCCCCTCGCCGACATCCCACAGCAACAAACTAGAGGCGCCCACAGAGGCGTCCTGAGCGGGTGACGTGCTTGCAGTCGGCTCACCGCGCGTCGTCGCTGGTCGGGGCGGTGAGTGCCGCGCCGTGGGCGCAGGCGCTCGCCACGAGCACGAGCCCGATCAGTCCGAGAGCCAGTCCAGATCGCACAGCGCACGCAACGCTATACCTCCTGACAACACGAGATTGTCACGATCGTGTGACAAGTCCGATTGCCGGGTGCGGCCGTCCAGGTCAGTCCAGGCCGAGTTCCTCCCCCGTCTGACCCCCGCGGGCGTGAAGCCCCAAGCCTCGACGATCGGGCACTTCTCGATAGAGACCTACCCGGCCGAGACCAGAGGTGGAAGGAGCACATCAAGCTCCACCTCGTGCTCATCCGACGAATCCTCGAGGATGAGCGCCCATTGCCGATACCGCCGGTCACCCGCTGAGGTTGGAGAACGGGGCCGCTTGGGAGACTCGGCTCCGTCCTCGCCGATCAGCACGAGTCGTAGCTCGCCGGTCAGCAGCGGCCGGTCGTTTCCGATCGCCTGAACGAACCTACGCGGCAGATGGATGATGCAGGTCCAGTGATCCCCGTCTGGCCGATGTCGACCATGGCGTTGACCGCCACGCCTGGTCGTCGTCGACGTAGACGACCATCCGCAGGCCCAGCGCTGGAACTCTCCCGTAGTCGGCGACGATACCACCTGCATCGTCAGCTCATACTCGTCCGTGCCCCACGGCCCCATGGCGATCCGAACAAGCGGTTGGGGCGTGGCGTCATCCGCTTGCGCGCGGGCCAGCTCGAGTTGTGCGGTCGCGAGCTGGTTCGCCTGTGCGGAGGTCGCGTTTGCCTGTTCCGCCAGTGTGTTGGCGCGGTGGTCGAGGGCGTGCTGTTCGTCGGCTGTGTGTCGCGACTGGCGCAGCGCCAGGATCGCTACCACGATCGACACCGCGCCAAGAATCAACCTGCGAGCGCCATGGACATCATCATGGCGATCCTCGCGGATGTATCTCCCCCGGGTGGTCGGCATCCGTTCACCGGCTCGCCGAGCTGTTCACGCCGCCTTGAACTCGAACCCGCCTTCGCCCTCGAAGCCGTGCTGACGGCGCGTCGGATCGTGGCCGGACTCGAGTTCGCGGCCGCCACATTACGGACGGTACGGCCGTGAAATCGGCCCCCGGATCTCCCGTTTGGCGCCCAGTTCGCCCGATTTTGTGCAAGAAACTTGCACAAGCACTTGCACAGCCCAAATCCAGAGTCTCTGGATTTGGCTTGAATAAAGGTCGGGACGGCGAGATTTGAACTCGCGACCCCCTGCTCCCAAAGCAGGTGCGCTACCAGGCTGCGCCACGTCCCGTTGCATGCTGGCCCGGGTGGCCGGGCCGCCTCCAGTCTACGGCTTGCTCCCCGTTCCTGTCGGGGCCGGTAGGGTGGCGGCGTGAGCCACGGCGAGCACCGCTATCGCACGTCTCTGGCCTGGAGCGGCTCGACCGGCGGCGGCTACGAGGAGTACGACCGGACGCACCGGATTGCCCTTCCGCCGGCGGCCGATGTGCTCCGGCTGTCGGCAGACCCCGCCTTCCGCGGCAACCCCGAGCTGTCCAATCCCGAGCAGCTGCTGCTGGCCGCCGCCAGCTCCTGCCAGATGCTCTCGTTCCTGGCCATCGCCGCCCGCTCCGGGATCGATGTCCGCTCCTACGCTGACGATGCCGAGGCGGTCATGCCCGAGGACGACCTGCCCGTCCGCATCACCCGCATCACGCTGCGCCCGCGCATCGTGGTTGCGGCCGGCTCCAATCTCGACCGAGTCCGCCGGATCGTGGACAAGGGTCACGAGGAGTGTTACATCGCCAACAGCGTGACCACGGAGATCACGATCCAGCCGACGATCGAGCTCGGGGACGTCCACGGCTAGAGCGCAGCGCGCGGGTGCCGTCGACGCTGTCGTCGTCGGCTCCGGCCCGAACGGGCTGGCGGCTGCCATCACGCTCGCCCAGGCGGGACGCTCGGTGCGCGTGCTGGAGGCGGGCGACACGATCGGCGGAGGCACACGTACCGAGGCACTGACGCTCCCCGGCTACCTCCACGACACCTGCTCCGCCGTCCACCCGATGGCGCTTGCCTCGCCGTTCCTACGGTCGCTGCCGATGGCCGAACACGGGCTCGAGTTCGCCCACCCCGAGCTGCCGCTCGCCCACCCGCTGGACGGCGGCAGGGCGGCCGCTCTGTACCGGACGGTGGAAGGGACCGCTGTTGCCCTGGGTGACGACGGGGCCGCCTATCGGCGGCTGATGGGGCCGCTGGTGCGTGCCTGGCAGCCAATCCTGGATGACATCCTGCGGCCGGTGGTGCGGCCGCCGCGCCATCTGCTGGCCACCGGCCGGTTCGGAGTCCATGCCCTTCAGCCCGCGGCACGGCTGGCCCGGCGGCATTTCCAGACCGAGGAGGGCCTGGCACTGATCGCCGGTCTGGCGGCCCACTCGATGCAGCCGCTCGACGCCGCGGGCACCGCCGCCTTCGCGCTGACGCTGGCGATGTGCGGCCACGCCGTCGGCTGGCCGGTCGCGGTAGGCGGGTCGCAGGCGATCGCCAACGCGATGGCCTCCCTGCTGGAGTCGCTGGGCGGGGAGATCGAGACGGGTCGCGTTGTCGGCTCGCTGGATGACGTGGCCGGCGCCCGGGCCGTGCTCTTCGATGTCCCGCCGCGGCCCGTGGAGCGGATCTGCGGAGACGCGCTGCCGGCCCGGTACCGGCGGGCGCTGCGCGGCTTCCGCTACGGACCCGGCGTCTTCAAGATCGACTACGCGCTGACCGAGCCGGTGCCGTGGACGGCGGCGGTGTGCCGGCGCGCGGGCACCGTTCACGTCGGCGGCACGCTGGCCGAGATCGCCGCGTCGGAAGCGGACGTCGCCGCCGGCCGCGCTCCCGACCGGCCGTACGTGCTGGTCGCCCAGCAGAGCCTCGTCGATCCGACGCGAGCCCCGCAGGGCGGTCACACGCTGTGGGCGTACTGCCACGTGCCCAACGGCTCCGGCGCCGACATGACCGACGCGATCGAGCGGCAGCTTGAGCGGTTCGCACCGGGCTTCCGAGACGTGGTCGCCGACCGCCACACGATGACGGCGCCGGAGGTCGAGGCTCACAACCCGAGCTTCGTCGGCGGCGACATCAACGGCGGCGCCGCCACGCTGTGGCAGCTGATCGCCCGGCCGACGTTACGGCCGTCGCCCTACACGACGCCGAACCCGCGGCTCTTCCTGTGCGGCGCCTCGACGCCCCCAGGAGGGGGGGTGCATGGGATGTGCGGACACCACGGAGCGCGGGCGGCGCTGGGCGGCGTGCTGCGCTAGCCGGCGGGTCTGGTTTCGGCGACCAGGCGTACCGTCCGATTTGCGGCCGCTGAGCTGTGGTGACAGAATCGGCGGTTGGCCGCCTACCAGGGGGGCGGGGCTCCTACCACTCATGGAGGGTTCATGAACGCAGCAAATGCGCTCCCCTGCCTGCGGCGATTCGGCGTTGCGCTCGCCGGGCTCGTTGTGATGGCAGTCGCGTCGACCGGCCAAGCGGCCGCGGCGACGAACACGCTCTACGTCTCTCCCACCGGGAACGACGCAAACGCCTGCTCGCAGGCGCATCCGTGCAAGACGATCGGTCATACGATCGCCGTTGCTCACCCGGGCGACACCGTCGTGATCGAGAAGGGCACCTACGGCGGCGGTTTCGTGATCACCAAGAAGCTGCACCTGCAGGGCTCGGGCAACCCCACGCTGAACGCCGCCGGCAAGCAGCGCGGCATCCTGCTCGAGGGACCGGGCACCGCCGGGTCCAGCATCACCGGTCTGACCGTGAGGAACGCCCTCGAGGAGGGCATTGCGGCGCTCGACACCTCGTGGCTCACGATCGAGCACAACTACGTCGCACACAACGACCTGGGCATGTTCGCCAGCAACCCTCAGGACGAGTGCGCCGGCGCGGGCCCGGTGCCCGGAGACTGCGGCGAGGGGATCCACCTCGCCACCGTCAGCTACTCCAAGGTCGAGTGGAACTCGTCGACGAACAACGCCGGCGGCTTCCTGATGACCGACGAGTTCGGCCCGTCGCACGACAACGTGGTCGGCTGGAACCACGTGTGGATGAACCAGTACGACTGCGGCATCACGATCCCCAGCCACAGCTCGACGGCGGTCTCCGGCGGCAGGCCGGTGCCCTTGAAGGGCGGCGACTACAACAACCTGATCACGCACAACACCGTCGACCGCAACGGGCTGAAGGGCGACGGGGCCGGCATCCTGCTGGCCGCGGCGGGACCGGGCGGCGCCGCCTACAACAACACCGTCAGCTTCAACGAGGCCAGCGGTAATGGGATGGCGGGCATCGTCGTCCACAGCCATGCGCCGAACCAGTACCTGAACGGCAACCGGTTCCTGTCCAACACGCTGCACCACAACAACGTGGAAGGCGATCCGGATGCCGGGGTCAATCACCCGACCGACATCCTGGTCTTCAGCGCGGTGGTTCCGATCATGGGCACCGTGGCCAACGACAATCACCTGTCGACGGCCTTCTACGGGGTGTGGACACACAACGCCCACACCTCCCTCTCGGGGAACACGTTCTCGGGCGTGTTCATGCACGAGCACCAGGAGTAGGCGGCTACGCGGGCCGGCCGCCGGGTTCTCGCCGGCGGCCGGCCCGGTGCGCCCTGAATCTCCGTCAGACCTTCTCTGGTGACCCGCCGCCCCCGCTGGGTACGATTAGGGCAGGCATCCACGCGAGGGAGGTGATGGAAAAGATGCGAAAGCCACTGATCCGACTGACGGAGCCCCTGGTGCGCGAAAATGGGGAGCTGCGGCCGGCCACCTGGGACGAGGCGCTCGACCGAGCCGCCGACGGGTTCCGGCAGGTCCAGGCCGCGGGCAACCCCAACGCGTTCGGCCTGTTCAGCTGCTCCAAGGCGAGCAACGAGGTGAACTTCATGACGCAGAAGTTCACGCGTGTCGTCATGGGCACCAACAACATCGACAGCTGCAACCGGACTTGACACGCTCCTAGCGTCGTCGGTCTGGCGACAGTGTTCGGGGCCGGGGGCGGCACCAGCTCCTACCAGGAGGTCCAGGAAACCGACCTGATCTTCCTGTGGGGGTCGAACGCCCGCGAAACCCATCCGATCTTTTTCCATCACGTCCTGAAGGCTGTCCACGACGGCGCGCGCCTGTACGTCGTCGATCCGCGCCGGACCACGTCGGCCCAGTGGGCCGACTCGTGGCTGGGCATCGACGTGGGCACCGACATCGCGCTTTCCAACACGATGGCCCGCGAGATCATCCACTCGGGACTGCACAATCCCACCTTCATCGATCGCGCGACCAGCGGCTTTGCCGAGTATGCGGCGAGCGTTGAGGAGTGGACGCTCGAGCGCGGCGCCGCCGAGACCGGCGTGCCGGCCGAGGCGATCCGCGAGGCCGCCCACGCCTACGCACGCGCCGACCGGGCGATGATCTGCTGGACGCTCGGGATCACCGAGCACCACAACGCCGTCGACAACGTCTTTTGCCTGATCAACCTGGCGCTGCTGACCGGCAACGTCGGCCGCTACGGCGCCGGCCTGAACCCGCTCCGCGGGCAGAACAACGTGCAGGGCGGCGGCGACATGGGGGCGATCCCCAACAAGCTGCCCGGCTTCCAGGACATCGAGCGCGACGACGAGGCCCGTGCCCGCTACGAGCACGCGTGGGGCGTGCACATCCAGCCGCGCTACGGCTGGCACCTGACCCAGATGTTCGAGGCGATGGAGCGCGGCGAGCTGCGGGCGTTGTACGTGGTCGGCGAGAACCCGGCCCAGTCCGAGGCCGACGCCAAGCACACCCGCCACTTGCTGGAGGGGCTGGATCACATCGTCGTGCAGGACATCTTCCTGACCAAGACCGCGGAGCTGGCCGACGTCGTGCTGCCTGCCTCGGCCAGCTGGTGCGAGTCCGAAGGCACCGTCACCAACAGCGAGCGGCGCGTCCAGCGCGTCCGCCGCGCGCTCGATCCCCCGGGCCAGGCCCGCGACGACATCGAGATCGTGTGCGAGCTGGCTGCACGGATGGGGCACGACTGGGGCGTGCTGACCGCCGAGCAGGTCTGGGACGAGCTGCGCTCGCTCTCGCCGATGCACCGGGGCATGAGCTACAAGCGGCTTGACGAGCTGGGCGGTATCCAGTGGCCGTGCTTCGACGAGAACGATCCCGGCGCGATGTTCCTGCACGGCCGGCTGTGGGAGGAGCCGCGCGGGGGCGACCCGGCGCCGTTCTTCGTGGTCAAGCACGAGCTGCCGGTCGACGAGCTGTCCGAGGAGTTCCCGCTGCGGCTGACCACCGGCCGCCGGCTCGACTCCTACAACACCGGCGTCCAGAGCGGCGGCTACTCCTCGCCGCTGCGGCGCGGCGAATCGCTCGACCTCTCTCCTGAGGACTGCGAGGAGCTCGGGGTCGAGGACGGCGAGGAGGTGCGCGTCAGTTCCCGCCGCGGCTCCGTGCTCGCACCCGTCAGAATCGACCCGACCCTGCGCCCAGGACTGGCCTTCATGACGCTGCACTTTCCCGACCAGGTCGAGACCAACATCCTCACCATCGACGCCACCGACCCCAAGTCCGGCACCGCAGAGTTCAAGGCGTCCGCGATCCGCGTGGACAAGGTGGCGCCCGCGAAGGTGCAGTCGATGCCCAGCCGCGCCGCGGTCCCGGCCAGGCGCCCCGAGAGGTAACGCATCGATCTCCGGCTGACAGAAACACCGCCCACCCAGGCGGAGCGTGAGGCGGTGGACGGCGTGCTCGGCCCGCCCCAGTCCGCCTGGGTCGGCGCCGAGCGCGGATCCGATGGTCACTTCGCCTCCGGCGGCCACGGCGCCCGCTCGCAGCGCCACCTGCTGTTGCCCGTTCTGCACGAGGTGCAGGGCCGGGTCGGCTGGATCAGCCCGTCCGCGCTCGGCTACGTCTGCCGGCGGCTGACCATCCCCCCGGCAGAGGCCTACGGCGTCGCCAGCTTCTACTCCCTGTTCGCCATGGAGCCGCGGGCGCCGCTGGTGACCCACGTCTGCACCGACATCGCCTGCATGTGCCGGGGCGGCAAGGAGCTGGTCGAGGAGCTGGAGGCGAGGGTGGGACCGCCTGGCGAGCATCCCGGGAACGGCGCATCGATCTGGCTCGAGAGCCCCTGCCTGGGCGCCTGTGAGCGCGCTCCGGCGATGCTGGTCACCCGCGCCGGAACCGCCCCCCACGACTACGAGGTGGCGCCGGCGACTGCCGAGCGCGTGGTCGCGGCCCTCGGCGGGGCCGAGGCTCCCGTGCCGCCGCCACCGCTGGTGCCCCAGGCCGGCCAGCCCGGGCTGCGGCTGCTGCGGCGGGTCGGCCGGATCGATCCGGAGAGCCTGGACAGCTACCGCAGCGCCGGCGGCTATGCGGCGCTGCGCGCGCGCGTTCGAGCTTGGCCCTGCCGGCGTCATCCGCGAGCTGAACGACTCCAGGCTGCAGGGCCGCGGTGGCGCCGCCTTCCCGACCGGGCGCAAGTGGGATGCGGTCGCCCGCAATCCGGTGCAGCCCCACTACCTGGTCTGCAACGCCGACGAGTCGGAGCCGGGCACCTTCAAGGACCGGGTCGTGATCGAGCAGCGATCCGTTCGCGCTGGTCGAGGCGATGACCATCGCCGGCGTCGCCACCGGCTCCGAGCACGGCTACGTCTACCTGCGCGGCGAGTACCCGCTGGCCTGGGAACGGCTGTCCGGCGCGATCGCCGAGGCGCGCAGCCGCGGCTATCTGGGCGAGGACGTGATGGGCTTCGGGATGCGCTTCGACATCGAGATGCGGCGGGGGGCGGGGGCCTACATCTGCGGCGAGGAGACGGCGCTCTTCAACTCGATCGAGGGCTTCCGCGGGGAGCCGCGCAACAAGCCGCCGTTCCCGGTCGACGCCGGGCTGTTCTCGAAGCCAACGGTCGTCAACAACGTCGAGAGCCTGATCAACGTGCCGGACATCCTGCTCGAGGGCGGTGCCGCCTTCGCCGGCATCGGCACCGAGCAGTCGACCGGCACCCGCCTGTTCTGCCTGTCCGGGTGCGTGGAGCGACCGGGCCTGTATGAGGCGCCGTTCGGCATCACCCTCCGCGAGGTGCTCGACATGGCGGGAGGGGTCGCCGGCGGCAAGGCTCTGAAGGCCGTCCTGCTGGGCGGTGCCGCCGGCGGGTTCGTGGGGCCGGACAAGCTCGACCTCGAGCTGTCCTTCGAGGCCACGCGAGCGGCCGGCGCGACGCTCGGCTCGGGCGTGGTGATGGTCTTCGACGAGACCGTCGACCTGGTGCCGATCCTGCTCCGGATCGCGGCCTTCTTCCGCGACGAGTCGTGCGGCCAGTGCGTGCCCTGCCGGGTTGGCACCGTCCGCCAGCAGGAGGCGCTGCTGCGGTTGGCGTCCGAGCGCCCGCGGGGCACCGTCGAGGATGAGCTGGCGCTGCTGGACGAGATCGCCCAGGCGATGCGTGACGCGTCGATCTGCGGCCTCGGTCAGACTGCCGCCAGCGCCATCGCCTCTGCGATCGGCGAGCTGAAGGTGTTCCAGGAGGGAGCCGTGTGAGCGTCACGCCCGTCAGCATCAGCCGCACCATCGAGCTCGAGATCGACGGTGAGCCGGTACGCGTCCGCGAGGGCAGCACCATCCTCGAGGCCTGCCGCTCGCGCGGGATGGAGATCCCGACGCTCTGTTACGGCGAGACGCTGACCCCGGTGAACGCCTGCCGCGTCTGCATGGTCGAGGTGGAGGGCTCGCGGGTGCTGGTGCCGTCGTGCGCGCGCAAGGCCGAGGACGGGATGGTCGTCCGCACCGGCTCCGACCGCGTCCGCCACAGCCGCAAGATGGTGCTCGAGTTCCTGGGGTCGAGCGTCGACCTCTCGACCACCCCCAACGCGGACCGCTGGATCGGCGAGTACGAGGCCAGGCCGGAGCGCTACGGGCCGCCGGCGCCGCCCTCGCCGGCGGGCGTCCGCGACCACGCCGTCGCCGGTCACCACCATGCCGGAGACGGCCAGACCGCGGCGACCGTCGCCCAGCCCGCCGAAGATCGACAACGAGAACTACGTCCGCGACTACGCCAAGTGCATCCTCTGTTACAAGTGCGTCGAGGGCTGCGGCACCGACTGGCAGAACACGTTCGCCATCGCCGTCGCCGGCCGCGGGTTCGACGCCCGGATTGCGACCGAGTTCGCCGCGCCGCTCCCGGACTCGGCCTGCGTCTACTGCGGCAACTGCATCGCGGTCTGTCCGACCGGGGCGCTGATGTTCAAGAGCGAGTACGACCTGCGACAATCCGGAGCGTGGGACGAGTCGGCACAGACGGTCACCGAGACGATCTGCTCCTACTGCGGCGTCGGCTGCAGCCTGGAGCTGCACGTCCAGGACAACACGATCGTCAAGGTCACCTCGCCGCTCGACCACAGCGTCACGCACGGCAACCTGTGCGTGAAGGGGCGTTTCGGCTTCCAGTACGTCCAGAACCGCGCTCCCTCAGGGGACGACGCGGATGACGTCTGAGCCGCTCCTCCCGCTGACCGAAGACGAGCCCGGCCCGGCTCGGCCCGGCGCCAGCACGCGCGTCCGCGTGCTGGAGGTCGAGGACGGCCGGCGGAAGCGACGGCCGGACCGGCTGGCGACCGAGGAGCCGATGGAGATCCGGGTCGAGGAGCCCGGGGCCGAGCAGCGGGCGATCGCCGTCACCATGCGCACCCCCGGCAACGACTTCGAGCTGGCGGCCGGCTTCCTGTTCACCGAGGGCCTCGTCGACGGGCTGGCGGACGTCAGCTCGGTGCGCTACTGCGCGGTGCCCAGGGAGGAGCAGCGCTACAACGTCGTCACGGTCGCGGTGTCGCGCGCGCTCGACCCCGAGATCGGACAGCGCTCCTTCTACACGACGTCGAGCTGCGGCATCTGCGGCAAGGCGTCGCTGGATGCGATCGAGGTGGTGTGCGCTCCGGTGGCGGAAGGCCCGTTGGTCGAGCCCGCCGTCCTCACGCAACTCCCCGACGCGCTGCGCTCGGCCCAGCAGGTGTTCGACCGCACCGGCGGCCTGCACGCCGCGGGCCTGTTCGACCCGTCCGGCGAGCTGGTGCTCTCACGCGAGGACGTGGGGCGTCACAACGCCGTCGACAAGGCGATCGGCGCCGAGCTGCTGGCCGGCAACCTACCCCTGTCCGACCGGATCCTGATGGTGTCCGGGCGAGCCAGCTTCGAGATCGTCCAGAAGGCCGCGCGCGCGGGCATTCCGGTGATCTGCGCCGTGTCGGCGCCGTCCAGCCTGGCGGTCGACGCCGCCCGCCGCTTCGGGATGACCCTGGTCGGGTTCCTCCGCGGCAGCCGGTTCAACGTCTACACCGGCAGCGAGCGGATCACGGCCGGATAACGACCGGCGTGCCCAGGATCAGGTGGGCTTTGAGCACGCCGAGTGCGTAGGCGGTGAGGTGGAGGCAGCCGGCTGACTGGTTGCCGCCGATCGAGCTGGGGATGTTGGTGCCGTGGATGGCGAGCTGGGTGCCGCCGGTCCAGCCGCCGGGCAGGTTGGGCTGGTGGCCGGAGAGGCCGAAGGCGTACCAGCCGAACGGTCCTGATGGGTCGCCGGTTGCGACGAGGTCGGTGACGTTGTAGCGGCCGGTGGGGGTGGGGGAGTCGGGGGCGCCGACGCCGACCGGGAAGGCGGCGACCATTCGTTCGGCCGTTGAGGAGCAGCAGGCGGTGGGTGTGGAGGGTGGCTCTGACCCACCAGGTGGTGTGGCGGAGGGGGAGTCCGGTGAGGTGGATCCAGCCGGTGTGGTTGTTGGGCAGGCCGGGAAGGATGACGCGGGCCCAGGTGCCGGTGGGGTTGGTGGAGACGCGCCCACGCCCAGGTCGGGGTGCCCAGCTGGGTGGTGGAGGGGATCGACCCTGACGTCGGCCCGCCGGGCCAGCGATGCACTGCGGCCCCGCCCGCCTCGACCAGCAGGAAGCTGGCGTCGGCGGCTTTCGGCTCGGTCCTCGCCGTCGGCTGAGCGGCCGCCTTGGGCTGATCCGCCAGACTTGAATGCGCGCCGTACCACCCCGGATGTGGAGCCAGCACCGGCGTCCTAACCACCGCGGCCTGCGCCGGAGACGTCTCAGGCGCCGCCGAGAGTGGCAGAAGGATCAGCAGACCCAGGCTGACACAGATCGTAGAGGTACGGAACACCCCCCTCGGATCGGCACCACTTTATCCCTGCTTGAGAGGCAATTCCAACTTCAGGCGCAGGCTTTACAAGCCGATTACGGACGTAGTCCATTTTGGAGAGGGGGGTGGCAGTGAAACGACATCGCGGAAGCTTCACCTCGGTGGCCGTGCTGGCGGCCGTCGTTGCCGTTCCGGTAATGGTCACGGCGTATCGCCTGACGCGGCCCAGCGACTACCGTCGCTGCCGCGAATTCAGGTCCATCGTCGGCGATTACCTGATCTGAGCGCTCCGCAGCCAGACAACGAGCAGCGTCACCTTTTGGACCGGTTCCGTCTGACCGAACATGCACAATGGCCTAATGCGTGAGCCACCCGACGACGAGTCGGTCCGCCGGATCGAGCGCGTCGAGCTCCTGATCCGCAGACTCGGAGCCGCGGAGACGATGGAGGATGCGGCCGCGCTAGTCGCCCGGTTCCTGCCGGATGTGGCGGGCGGCGGGTCGGCGACCCTGTTCCCGATCGGCGCCGACGGTCGGCTGTCCGCCGACGCACCCGAGATTGCCCTCGTCGCGCAGGCAGAGGGTTCGGCCCGTCCTGCCGACCACTGGTCGCGGGTGGCCCTGCCGCTGCGCGACGGCGATCGGTCGCTCGGGGTGGTGCTGGTGCGCGCGCCGGGGATGCGGACGCTGGTCGAAGAGGAGCGGCAGCTGCTGTCGCTGTTCGCCCAGCACGCCGGCTCGGCGCTCAGGCGGCTGGAGCCGGCGAGCGCGGCCGCCCGGACCGCCGGGGCGCAGGCCGCCGGCTGACCCGCAGCCAGAGCACGTCCTCGTAGAACTCGCCGGCCCGGCGACCGGTTCGCCGGTTGACGTGCCGCGCCGTGCGCTGCACCAGGTCGAGGCCGCTGCGCCGCGCGATCTCCCCGTACAGGTCGCGGCTGTCGTTGACGACCACGGCGATCCGGGCGTCGGGCGCCAGGTGGCCGCGAGTGTGGCCGAGCACCTCGACGATGCCGTCGCAGTACTCCGCCACAGCCCGCCGGCTGGTGCCGGTCGTCGCCGCGCCCAGCTCGAGATCACGGCGGTCGTCGAGCTTCAGCAGCTCGTAGGCGTAGCGGTGCTGCTCGTGGTAGTCGATCAGCCCTGGATAGGGCGGTGAGGTGACGATCCCGTCGATCCCCGAGGGGAGCCTGGCCGTGCGCGCATCGGCATGCAGCACCTCGCACCTCTCGCTGGCTGCGCAGTTCTGCGAACTCGGCCAGCCGCTGCACGGTGTCGGCCGCGTAGCGGCGCAGGAACTGCTGGGCGTGGCCCACGGGCCGGCAGGTGCGCTTGTGCTTGTGGCAGTGGTAGGGCTCCAGCACAGGCATTCGCGGCTGGTCGAGGTCGTCGTGGCGCACGCGCCGGGCCGACCGGGCGGCCCGGGAGAGCACGACCGACAGCACCTCGGGCGAGCCGGCCTGCTGAATCGCGGAGTGAAATCCGAGCAGCTCGGCCAGCGCCGCCGGCGCGTACCAGGTGCGAAGCCACTCCGACGCAGGCGGTGCGGCGAGCGGTGGGGCCGCCAGTGCGAGCTCGAGGCCTGCAGACACGCGCGAGAGGTCGTGACGCTCGGTCTTGACCCGCATCAACATGCAGTTGAATGCCGACACGTCGGCGCCGATCGCGTCCATGCCCAGGACGTTCGCCTCGACCAGGGTTGTGCCGGAGCCCGCAAACGGGTCGTAGATCAGCGCCCCGGGCGCGAATCCGCGGCGGAGCAGGCTCTCGGCCACCTGGGGCACGAACTTGCCGAGGTAGGGGTGGAGGCTGTGAACGTGCTTCGTGCGCTCCCGCTGGGGAAGCTCACGCTCGGACCACGACAGCTCGTGGTCGATCTCGGCGTACAGCGCCGCCTGCGTCCTGCCCGCCATCCGGCCAAGGCTACCGGCGGTCGCGGACGGTTATGCGCTACGCGGCCCGCTGTTCGCTGCGGGTGACGATGGCGCGCAGGGCGGCGACACAGTCGGCGTCGAACTGCGTGCCCGAGCACTGCTCCAGCTCCGCCAGGGCCCGCGCCACCTCGCGGTGGCGCGCGGTAGGGGCGATCGGCGGTCATCGCCTCGAACGCGTCCGCGACCAGGATGATGCGGGACTCGAGCGGTACGTCGTCGCCGGTCAGGCCGTCGGGATAGCCCGTGCCGTCGATCCGCTCGTGGTGGTGCCGGATCCAGTTCGCCTCGACCGGGCGGTCGGCCGCGCAGACGATGTCGTACCCAAGCTGGGAGTGGCCCTGCATCGCCCGCTGCTCCTCGGGGCTGAGCGGCCCCGGCTTCTGCAGGATCGCGTCGGTGATCCCGATCTTGCCCACGTCGTGCAGCAGTCCGGCAAAGCGCAGCCGGGAGATCCGGTCGTCCTCCAGGCCCAGCTGCTCTCCGATCAGCGCGCACAGCTCGGACACGGTCTCGCAGTGGCTGTGGGTGTAGGGATCCTTGGCGTCGACCGCGCACGCCAGGGCGGTGGCAAGCGTCTCGGCGTGGCGCTGCTCGGCTTCACGGTTCGGTGCGGCCAGGATCGGCTCCAGGGAGCGCGAGTAGACCAGCGTCCGCGCGGTGCACCCTCCGCGCCTGCACCAGCGCCAGGTCGGCCGGCGGATCAGCTCGTGACGGTCGAGCGCCTTGTGTGGCCTCCGCCATCCCGGCGGTCGCCGTCACCTTCACGCCTGACGGGGTCTGGAGTAGGCCGGACTGCAGCCGCTGCACCATGAACAGCGTGTTCGACGCGCGCTCCCGCTTGACGATCAGGGCGAACTCGTCGCCCCCGATCCGGTAGGCGGCGCCGTCGTTGCCCGACCGCGCGAGGCAGTGCGCCAGCGTGGTGATGCACTCGTCGCCGGCCTGATGCCCGTGGGCGTCGTTCGTCCGCTTCAGCTCGTCGAGGTCGAAGAGCACCAGCGTCAGCGGCTCGTTCGCAGCTCCGGCGACAGCGAGCTCCAGATCCTCGTGAAACGAGCGGTTGTTCGGCAGGCCGGTCAGGCTGTCGAACAGCGACGCCCGCTTGAGTCGCTCGAGCTCGGTCCGGCGGGCGCGCTCGAGTCGGCCCCGGAGCCGCAGCAGCGTGACCAGGGCAAATGTCAACAGAAGGCCCAGCGCGAAGGTGATCAGCGCGCCGAGGAGCACGATCCGCTGGCCGGACTGGCTGCGATGGAGTGAGGCCATCGCGTACGCCCGGTTTCTGGCCGCCGCCCGGTCGAGCTCCGTCGTCATCCCCTGCAGCACCGGCTCCAGCACCTGCTGGTCGAGCTGTATCGGCGAGCCGGAGTCGCCGGCCCGGGCCTCGACGATGACGTCGTTCATCGCGATCAGCGCCGTGGTGTTCTGGCCGTTGATCCGGCGGACGAGCCTGCGGTCGCCGGGGGTGCCGAACCGGGAAACGGTGGCGAGTGCGCGATTCAGGTCGTGGGACGCCGCCGGGATCCTGCCCGACAGCGAGGGGTCGAGCGTCAGCCGGAACCGGTTGACGAGTAGCGACTCCTCGGCCACCGCGTAGCGGGCGCGCTGGTAGGCATCACTCAGCAAGCTGGCGCGCCGCACCGCGTTGGTCGCGTTGTTGGTCGTCGCCGACGCCCACACCGTGAATCCGCCGAGAACGAGGATGGCGGCGATCGCGAGGACAAGCGGTGCTCGGCGCGTAAATCGGCTGTGCGGTGGCGTTCCCATGGCAAGGGAGGCGTGCGAGACGCCTTCTGAGTGTCATCGGTTCGTGCGGATCGATCCTTGACGGGCGGTTCACCCGGATTGAGGACGCCACCGGGGGTTCGGCCTCCACAGAATGAGGTATCGCCCGACGAATGGCTCCCATGCGACGACACCTTTCCCTCACGCTGATCCTGCTGGCCTGCGCGCTGGCCGTTGCCCCGGCCGCGTACGCGTCCTGGAACTACGCCACCCAGACCACCAAGGGGTCGAGCACCGCCTCCCGCTCGGCGACGAGCGGATGCTCGGTGCGGACGCACTACAGCGCGGTGCGGCTGTCCTGCTCCCGCGCGGGGTTGGCCAAGGCGACCTACGTGTTCCAGCTGCCCTCCGACTTCACGGGCAAGCCCGCGGCGTCGCTGGTGCCGGCGTTCGGTCCCTACACCGCGTCGGTGAAGGTCGTCAACTCGACGGCGTACGTGACCGTGAAGGTCACCGGAGGCACCTACACGCTGAGGTGGGTCAACCTCGTGTACTACGTGAAGTAAGTCTCTTCGCCCGTCCGGCGAGACTTACGGCAGCTTTACAGGTTCCTCATCCCCAGTCGTAGAAAGGCTGGTGGAATGGCGGGCGACCCCCAACTTGGAGGAAGCCCGTGATGAGAGCCACGGTCCTGGCCTCGTGCCTGCTCAGTGTCCTCGCGTTCGCCATCACCCCCGCGAACGCCCACCCCCTCGAACGCTCCACCTCCCCCCAGCGACTTCAACCGGCGACTCTGCCGTCGGTCTGCGGCACCGGCCGCAAGGCCCCCGCCACGTTCCGTCACGTGATCGTGATCATGGACGAGAACCACAGCTACGGGGACGTCATCGGCAACAAGAACGCGCCGTACGAGAACTCGATCGCGCGGTCGTGCGGCCTGGCGACGAACTACCACGCGGTGATGCACCTGTCGTACTACGACTACTCCGCCGCGACGTCGGGCATGGCGTACCCGCCGGGCAACGCCAACTCGATCTTCCAGCAGATGACGAGCAACCACAAGACGTGGGGCTCCTACGAGCAGAGCATGCCGCAACCGTGCCGGCACACGGACGCGTACCCGTACGAGAGCGGCCACAACGCGCCGCCCCGGTACCACAACATTGCGGCTGCCTGCCTCAAGGACGACGTCAACATCGGCTCGCCGACGTCGGGTGCGCTGAACACCGCGCTGACGCAGAACCGATTGCCGAGCTTCGTGTGGCTGACGCCCGACAAGTGCCACGACATGCACGACAACTGCTACGGCAACGCAGTTCTCACCGGAGACCGGTGGATCGCGTCATGGGTCTCGCGGATCATCCACTCGAGCGCCTACCAGGGCGGTGGCACGGCCATCTTCATCACCTGGGATGAGGGCTGGGAGCCGAACCTGAACGAGCACAACCACGAGAGCTGTGTGGGGCGCACCAGCGACAACTCCTGCCACGTGGCGACGATCGTGATCAGCCCGTACACGCCGCATGGCACCCGGTCGGCAGTGTTGTTCAACCACTACTCGCTGCTGAAGACCGCAGAGATGCTGCTCGGGGTGCCCTACGTCGGGGCCGCGGGCGCGCACAGCACGATCGCCCTGAAGGATCCCTTCAAGCTCTGAGGTCGAGGTGGGGGCACCGGCACTCGCCGGGGAGGCCGACCGGGTCCGGTCAGGCTTCTCCGGCGGCCGCCGTGCGACGGCGCCGGAGCCGGGGCGGCGGGGGCAGATGCGGGCGCCGGGGGCCGCGTGAGCCGAGGGCGAGCACGACCGCGACACCGATCACCAGGCCGGTCGCGGCGCCGAGCAGCGTCGCGCGCAGCGCGCTCGGCGTCGTTCGCGTGACGGGCACCAGGCTCGGGTAGGGCGCGTAGACGATGGGAGCGCCGGGGGCGCCTCCCTGCTTGCCGGCCGCGGCGTTGGTGGCCAGGAGCAGGTTCAGCTGCTTCATCACCTGCTGGCCACGCGGCGTCCGCTGGAGACCCTGGCTGACGAGATCGGAGTAGGTGGTCTGAGCCGTCGCCGCCGGATCCTTGAGCGTGCTGCGGATCGTGGCCGTCGACTGCAGCGCGTACTGGTTGGCGAAGCTGACGGCGAGGCGCTGCGCCTGGCCGGCGTTCCCACCGGTGTAGGTGATGTCGATCGAGTCGGAGTTGTTGTTCTCCTTCACCCGGACGTTCCCCATCAGCGTGGCGACGTTGGGAGAGCCCTTGATGGCGTTGTGCACCAGGGTGGCCACCGGCTTCGACTGCACCAGGTTTGCCTGCGAGATGATCCACTGGTATCCGCCGGCGACCGAGCTCTGGCTGGGACAGGCCATGTACTCGCAGGCCGGGTTGACGATCAGCGGCCGCACGGTGAGGGTCGCGGCGTAGCGCGGTCCCTGGAGGCTGAGCGCCAGGTCGGAGATCAGGACTCCGGCGACGATCGCCACGCCCACGACAAGGCCGCGGCCAAGCCACCGGTGCGATCGAGAGGTCTGGGGGAGGTCGTCCTCGGTCATCTGCCCGCACCTCCAGTAGACCACGGAGATTGCAGCTGCGCAATTGGGATCCGCTGCGAGCACGCAGCATGTTCACAGGTGTTTCCCAGACGGCGCGGGCATACTGTGGCGGTGAGTAAGCGCCAGAAGCGCCAGGCTGCCGAGGCCCAGAAGCGCAAGACCCGGAACCTCTACATCGCCGCGACCGCGTTCGCCGTCGTCATCCTTGCTGTTGTCGGCCTGGTCATCGCCAAGGTCGCCGGTGGCGACTCCAAGCCCAAGCCGGCCGCGGCCAGCAACCTCGCCCCGGCCTCGGTGGTGGATGCCGTGTCGAACTGGTCGACAGACACACTCAACGCGGTCGGCACCTCGGGCGCGCTGACCGTCCCCAAGGCGATCTCGGGCCCGCCGCTGAAGCAGAACGGCAAGCCGCTGGTGGTCTACATCGGCGCGGAGTACTGCCCGTTCTGCGCCGCGGAGCGGTGGGCGATGGTGGCCGCGCTGGCCCGGTTCGGAAAGTGGCACAACCTCGGCGCCACGCACTCCTCGACGTCCGATGTCTACCCGGACACCGCGACGTTCTCGTTCCACGGTGCCGACTACACCAGCCCCTATGTGGCGTTCCAGGGCAAGGAAACCGCGTCGAACGTGCCGCAGAACGGCGCGTACGCACCACTCGACACGCTGACGCCCGAGCAGGAGGCCCTGATCCGCACCTACGACGCGGCGCCGTACGTGTCGTCAGCCGACGCCGGCTCGATCCCGTTCATCGACTTTGCAAACCAGTTCCTGGTCGTCGGCGCGAGCTACGACCCGCAGGTGCTGCAGGGAATGAGCATGTCCGAGATCGCGGCCCAGCTCGAGAACCCCAAGAGCGACGTCGCCCACGCGATCGGCGGCACCACCAACGCGCTGACCGCGGCGATCTGCGGCACCACCAACCAGGAGCCGGCTTCGGTCTGCACGCAGCCTGCCGTTCAGGCGGCTGCCAAGCGAATCGGTGGCTGACGGGTCGGGCGGCAGCGGCCGCCCTGCGTTCGTCGTCCCCTCCGCAGTCCCCTGGGCAGGTCTTGCGCTGGCCGCCTGCGGGCTGGGGATTTCGGTGTACCTGACGATCGTCCACTACTCGACGTCGGTCACGCTTGCCTGCACGAGCAGCGGCGTGGTCAACTGCGAGAAGGTCACGACCAGCCCGGAGTCGCGATTCCTGGGAGTGCCGGTGCCGTTGTTCGGCCTGGCGTTCTTCGTGGTGATGCTGCTCGCGAACCTGCCCGCGGCGTGGCGCCGTGGTGAGCCCTGGATCCGCATCGGGCGGCTTGCAGTCGCCGCCGGAGGGGTGCTGTTCGTGCTCTACCTGGTCTACGCCGAGCTCTTCCGGATCGATGCGATCTGCCTCTGGTGCAGCGCCGTGCACGTGATCACCGGGCTGCTGTTCGGCCTTGTCTGCTTTGGCACCGCGCTGGGAGAGCCCGAGGCCCAGGCGGCCTAGGCGGCGCCTCTACGTCTACGCTCAGACCGTGACGGCCATTGCACCGACCCGTTTGCAGCTCGAGCGCCGGGCTCGACGGCTGGCCTGGGGTGGCAACGCCTGGCACCTGATCGAGTTTGCGATCGCGGTCGGCGCGGGAGTCGCCGCGTCGTCGGTGGCCCTGGTGGCGTTCGGGATCGACTCGCTGATCGAGTTTGCCGCCGGCGCGGTCGTCGTCTGGCTGTTCTCGGGCGGCCGCGGCGCCTCGCAGAAGGCGGAACGGCGAGCACAGCAGTTGATCGCGATCTCGTTCTTCCTGCTGGCCGTGTACGTGGTGATCGGATCGGCTCAGGCATTCACCGGGGATCATCCGGAGGCCAGCTGGGTCGGCATCGGCCTCGCGCTGGTCACGGCTCCCACGATGCCGCTGCTGGCACGCGCGAAACGGCGCGTCGGCCGCGAGCTGGGCTCCCGGGCTGCCCAGAGCGAGGGGCAGCAGAACATGGTCTGTGCCTACCTGTCGATCGCGTTGCTCGTGGGTCTCGGCGCGAACGCGCTGTTTGGCTGGTGGTGGGCCGACCCGGTCGCCGGCCTGGTGATCGCCGGCATCGCCGTCCGAGAGGGCCTGGAGAGCTGGCGCGGCGATGGCTGCGCCGGCGACTGCTGCTAGCCCGCCGGCCAGGGATGACCGGCCAGTTGGGGTCATTGCCCCAGCCGGATCGCTGGTGACGTGCGTAGCATGCTGGTATGGGCGATTCCCGGAATACCCCGCTGCGCATACTCCGCCGGCTGCCGCTCTACTGGCGGGTCTGCGCGGTCAACTCCGCGCTGTTCGTGATCGCGGCCCTCCTGCTCGCCTTCGCGCCGATCACGATCTCCGATCCGATTACGAGCAATCAGGCGATCGGGCTCGTCATCGGACTGGTGGTCATCCTGGTCGCCAACGCGCTGCTGCTGCGAATCAGCCTGCGGCCGCTGCTGCAGCTGACCGCCCTGATGCACCGGGTCGACCTGCTGAGCCCGGGAGAGCGGCTGAGCGCTGACGCGGCCGGCGAGCTGGGCGAGGTGATCGAGACGTTCAACGTCACCCTCGGCCGTCTCGAGCAGGAGCGGCGTGAGTCCTCGATCATCGCGTTCACCGCCCAGGAGGAGGAGCGTCGCCGCATCGCGCGCGACCTGCACGACGAGATCGGGCAGAACCTGACCGGGCTGCTGCTGTTCCTGCGCCGCGCGGCCGAGACCGAGGGCGAGGAGCGGCAGCGGGCGCTCACGGAGGCTCAGGAGACGGCGCGGCTGATGCACGACGAGCTGCACCGGCTGGATGCCATGCTGCGCCCGTCGGTGCTCGACGATCTCGGCCTGGCCGCTGCGCTGACCGAGCTGACGCAGACGCATCGCGCCCGTACGGCGGCGGATGTGGATGCCTCGATCGACGAGTCGGTACGGCTCGACGAGCAGTCGGAGCTGGTGGCCTACCGCATCGCTCAGGAGGCGCTGACCAACGTCGCCCGCCACGCCGAGGCCAACCGGGTGGCCGTGGTGCTCCGGTACGCAGCGCCCGGCAGCGTCGAGCTGTCCGTCCGCGACGACGGGGTCGGGCTGAACGGCGCGAAGCCCCGCGGCGGCGTGCGAGGGATGCGCGAGCGGGCGCTGGCGGTCGGCGGGAACCTGAGCATCACCGGCGCGCCCGGGCACGGCACCACGGTGCTGCTGCAGCTCCACGGCCGCGCTCCCGGAGGCGCCGTATGAACACGCGAATCATGGTCGCCGACGATCACGCCGTCGTCCGCCGGGGCCTGATCATGATCCTCCGCGCCGACCCCCGGCTGGAGGTCGTTGCCGAGGCCAGCGACGGCGGCGAGGCGCTGACCCAGGGCATGCGCCCCGAGGTCGACCTGGCGATCATGGATCTGGCGATGCCGCGGGTCAACGGGCTCGAGGTGACGCGCCAGCTGACGTCCGCACGGCCGTCCCTGCGGGTGGTGGTGCTGTCGATGTACGAGAGCCCGCAGTACGTCGCCCAGGCACGCAAGGCGGGAGCTCACGCCTACCTGTTCAAGAGCACCGTCGACCGCGACCTGGTCGAGACCTGCCACGCCGTGATGCGGAGCGCCGAGTTCGTGCATCCGGTGGCGCCGCCGCGCGCTCCGATCCAGCCGGCCTCACCGCATGCCGACGGCGACGTCCGCCTGACGCCGCGCGAGACAGAGGTGGCGGCCCTGATCGCATCCGGCATGACCAGCCGCGAGATCGCCGAGCACCTGACGATCAGCGTGAACACCGTCGAGCGCCACCGGGACAACCTGATGGCCAAGCTGGACATCCACAACCGGGCCGAGCTGACGCGCTACGCGATCAGCCACGGTCTGGTCAGGGCCTGAGCGCGGCGCGCTGCTCCGGAACCGCTACTGGACGGCGGCGAGGTACAGGATCCGGTTCGCCTCCCGGCGCAGATCCTTGCTCCGAGCGAGCTGTCCCGAGCGGTAGACAGGGCTCTCCGGCGAGCACAGCAGCTCGTTCACCATGGCAACGATCTGCACCGGAGGGTCGGCCGGCTGCTCGAGCACGTCGGCGATCTGGACCAGCTGGTCGGCGCTCTCGGAGATCTGCATGCGGTCGAACGGGATGCTCGGCCGCGCCCTGCAGGTGCCGACCGACTCGGCAACCAGCCGCCGCAGCGAGCCGGCCAGCATGCGCCGGTAGCCGGGCCTCATCAGCCGCGCCCGTCGCCGGGCTGCGATGCCGCCCAGAGCGGGCGGCATCCGGCCGGCTGCGATGGCACGGTCGATCGCCGACTGCTGCTCCGCAGCGCGGAGGGCTGTGAGGAGGGCGCTGGCCGTTCCCACAACGGCCAGCGCCCCCACGAACGACCAGGCGGTCGCTTTTCCGAGCACGCCCGCCGAGTCCAGGGCGGCCACCGCCACAATGGCAGCCAGGTACGGCGCGAAGGTGCGCAGCACGGATAGAGAGATCCGATCGCTCACGACGGAATAATCGCCTTTGGGAGGGGAATCCGAAATGGGGCGAACGCCCAATCCGGTCATCTACCTCCGAGACGGCGTGCTCAAACTGGATCTTCCAGGACCGCTTCGGCGAGACGCACGGCCGAGATCGGGTTCGCCCACACTCCGCTCACCCAGGGCCGCTGGAGCAGCGTGGAACGCGGGTACGTAAGCGGCACCAGCACCGCGAGCTCCTGAACGTTGATGCGATCGATCTCCTGGTAGAGGGCCAGTCGCCGTTCCCGGTCGCGCAGCTGCCGCGCCTCCTCCAGCATGCGGGTGACGCTCTCCCGCTTGGCACTCGGCACATCCATGTGGCTGAGCAGCCCGCGGAAGAAGCCGTCCGGATCGGGGTAGTCCGCGACCCAGCCTCGCATCGCCATGTCACACTCGCGCTGCGCAGCGAGCTGGTCATGGCTGCCGAGGGTCGATTCGAAGACCTCGACGTCGACCTCGATCCCCGCCTCGCGGAGCTGTTCGGCGACCGCATCGGCCATCTCCCGCTGTCCAAGCTGCGCGCCCAACCGCAGCACGGGGAGCCCGTTGCCTTCGGGGAAACCCGCCGCTTCGAGCAGCTTGGCTGCGCGCTCGGGGTCGTACTCGACACCGCTCTTGCGGGAATAGCCGGGCATGGCGGGCGGAATCAGCCCTGCGGGCTGAGCCGGCCGGGCCGCCGGGCGCGACACCGCCTTCAGACGCTTTCCGTCGATCGAAGCTGCGATGGCCCTGCGGACATCTGCGGACTTGAGAGAGTCACCGTGCAGCGACAGGATCCAGACGGTCAGTCCCGGCACCTCGGTGATCAAGGTTGTGTCGCTCGCCTCCATCTTCGGGAAGGCGCCGACCAGCACGTCATAGGTTCCGGACTCCCAGTCATCGGGATTGCAGTCCACGTGCTCGGCGCTGTCCTGGAGCGTGATCTCGATGGTGCCGACGTTGCCGCGCAGGCCAACCCAGCGGGGATCGGCCTCGGCGACGATCCGGTCGACACGATGCTCGACCAGGCGGTAGGGGCCGTTGGTGACCAGCGGCTGCTCGTTGCGCCAGTCGGGGCCCATCCGCTCGACGATGTGTCGTGGCCAGGGACGCGCAGTGGGCAACGTCAGCAGGTAGGGGAAGTAGTTGCGGGCACCATGCAGCGTTATCTCGAGCGTGTGATCGTCGAGCGCGGTCATCTCCGCCACGTCGTCGAGCAGGAATACGGATGGCACGGCCAGTCGCCGCATCTCGGCGAATGTGAAGGCGAAGTCGTGCATCGTCAGTGGGTGCCCGTCGCTCCAGCAGAGCCCCTCGCGGAGCTGGAAGAGGTAGGTGAGCCCGTCGCTCGAGACGCGGAAGTTCTCTGCCAGCTCGGGCATCACGTTGAGGTCGCGATCGACCGAGAGCAGCCCGCGGTAGAACAGGTCGGTGAGCGCGCTCGCCTCGTGGACGTTGACGTAGCCCGGCGTGATCTCGACCGGGCAGAGGAATGCGGTTCGCAGCACCTTGTCCCCCACCGGCGGCTGTGGCGGGTCTGGGCGGCACGAGAATGCCTCGTCATACGCCGTCTCCGCGCTGGCGTAGTCAAACGCGAGGTGATGCCCGAGCGCGATCTTGAACAGCGTCTCCCGCGACCGGTCCTCGTCGCCCAGCCGGGCGAGGAACTTGCGCGCCTGCCGGTAGTGCGTGACGGCCTCGTCGGTGGCGCCCAGCCCTCGGGCGGCGTCGCCGGCCCGGATCAGCGCGTCGGCTGCCGGTCCCGCGAGGTCGGCCTCTGCCAGGTGGTGGGCGTAGAGCGGGGCGGGGGGCAGCATGTCGTTGGCTTCCGAGAGCTCTGCCAGCGCCTCGGCCACCTGCCGGTGCGCATCGCGGCGGTCGGCCTCGAGCAGGCTGGCGTATGCCACCTCCTGGACCAGCCCGTGCCGGAACCGGTACTCGGGGCTGGGCCGGCGCCGCTCCTCGACGATCAGCTCCACCCGCAGCAGCTCGGTCAGGCCGGTGCGGACGACCTCCTCGCCGAGCACCCGGCCAAGCAGCCCGGTGCCGAACGTCCGCCCGATCACCGAGGCGAAGCTGATCACCTGACGCGCCTCGTCGCCCAGCCGGTCGAGGCGGGCCTGCAGCGCGCTGCGGATGGCGATCGGCACGGCGATCTGCTCGGGATCGACGCGTAGCGCGAGCCCGTCGCCATTGCGGACGACGACCTCTCGCTCGAGCAGGTCGCGCACGGCCTCCTGCACGAAGAAGGGGTTCCCGCCGGCGCGCTCGACGACCAGCCGGGCGACGTTGGCGGGCAGCTCGCCGCCCGCCGTTTCGGTCGCGACGCGGGTGGCGGCGTCGGTGGCCAGGGCCCGCAGCTCGACCTCGCGGAAGCGGTGCGGAAATCGCGCGCGTGCACGTTCCGCCAGCCGCCACGCACCCGAGTCACGCTCGCTGCGATAGAGCATGGCGACGCCCAGCGAAGCCGCCTCGGTCACCTCCAGCAGGCCTTCCAGCAGCGAGAGGGTGGCGGCATCCGCCCAGTGCAGGTCGTCGAGGACGAGCAGCACCGGCCGCTGTTCGGCCAGCGACGCGAGCAGGCCGCCGACCACCTCGACCGTCCGCGACTGCACGTTCTCGCGGGACAGCTCGCCGAGCACCCGATCCGGCTCTCCGGGTTCGGGCGACAGGCCCAGCACGCTGGCCAGGAACACGTAGCGCTCGCCTGGCTCGCCGTAGAGCTCCGCCAGCCGCGCCTTGAGCTCCAGCCGCACCTGCGCCTCGCTGGCGCCGACGGACATGTCCAGCCAGCGGCGGAGCATGTCGCGCAGCGGCCACAGCGGGAACCCCGAAGCGTACGACGCACCGGTGCCGTGCAGGACGGTGATGCGCCCGTTCGCTTCGTCGACAACGTCGCGCATCAGCCGGGTCTTGCCGATGCCGGGCTCACCGGTCACCGCCAGCACGACGCCCAGGCCCTCGGCCAGCTCGGCGATGGCACGCTGCAGCAGGGCCACCTCGAAGTCGCGGCCGATCAGCTTGCCGCGGCTGGGGGGCTGGGCTCCGACCGCGCCGCAGACCTTGAACACGCTGACCGGCGCGCGCCGCCCGCGCAGCCCCATCTCGCCCAGCGACTCCAGCTCGAACACGTCGGTCACCGCCCGTGCCGCCTGCGGCCCCAGGACGAGCGCGCCGGGGTCGGCCTGCTCCTGCAGCCGCGCGGCCACGTTGACGGGGTCGCCGAGCGCGTTGAACCGCTCGCTGTCGTCGCTGACGTCGAGGTCGACCACGACCGACCCGACCTCGACCGCCAGCCGCACCGACAGCGACACGCCGTATGCCTCGCCGACGTCGGCGGCGTAGCGGCGGACGACCTGCTGTACCGCCAGGCCGGCGCGCACCGCCCGCTCGGCGTCGTCGTCGTGGGCTGTCGGGGCGCCGAATACGGCCAGAGCGCCATCGCCGGTCAGCTGTGCGACGGTGCCGCCGTACTCGTGCACCTGCGCGGTGATCAGGCGGGAGACCTCGTCGAACAGGAACTTCGAGCGCTCAGCGCCGAGCTGTTCTGCGATCGCAGTCGAGCCGGCGACATCCGCCAGCATGACTGCGACGACCCGCTTCTGAGCACGTCCGACGGCCATGGCCGAAGTGTCGCACAGGGGGTGGCGGCGCCCGCGGAACCGGGCGTGCCTCCCCGCGGTCGAACTCGCTGTCACCTCGAACAAGGAGCCAGTCATGTCGCAGGTTCGCCAGATCGTCTTCGTGGTCGCGCTGTGCGTGGCCGCGGTGGCCGTCTACGCCGCGTTCCACGGATCGTCTGGGGCCCGGGCAGCATCGTCCGGCCAGCCGCATCTGCCGCAGTACCTGAAGTTCGACGGCACCGGGACCGTCTCGGTCACTCCCGACCAGGCGAAGATCCACTTCACCACCACCGGGAAGGCGGGAACGCTCTCGGAGGCAACCAACGGAGCCAGCGCCGAGATGAACCGCGTGCTGGTGGCGATGCGCGAGATGGGTGTGAAGAAGCCCGACACCCAGACCGACGGAGTGTCTGGCTACAAGGATGACCGAACCGGGCTCTACGAGGCCGAGCAGGACCTGACGGTGACGGTGACGCACATCGACCGCACCGGAAAGCTGCTGGCAGCGGGGATCAACGCCGGCGCCCAGGCCACCTACGGACCGGAGTTCTCGACGGCCGACCAGCACGCGGGCCAGGCAAGCGCGGTGCGGGCGGCGGTGCAGAACGCGCGCTCACAGGCCGACGCCGCAGCTGCGGCCGCGGGGATGCGCGTGACGGGCGTCTTCTCGATCTCCGAGACGCAGCCCTTCCAGCCGTTCTACGAGGGTCAGGCCACGTTCGCGGCCCGCGCGGTCCCGTCGGGGACCACCGCTGTGCCGGTGCGGACAGGGAAGCAGCGTCAGACCGCGACCGTCGAGGTGGTGTTCAGCTACAGCGCGAGCGACTAGCGACCGCAGATCGCGTACATTGTCGACTTGACGTTGTGGGTCGTCTCGTTCGTCACCCCCGACACCCATCCGGCGCTCCCGAGCGGAGAGGTGGTGACGATGTAGACACTGGGCGTGTGCTTGGCGAGCGCGACGCCTCCGCCCAGGACGGCGGTGTTGGCCGGGCAGTCGAGGGGCGTACGGCTCTGGCCGGGAGTGGCGGGGAACGTCTTCGTCTCCATGACCCAGCCTCGCGGCTGCTTCGCGCAGATGGCGAACACCTGAAGCTTGACCGCGGCGGAGCTGCCGTTGCTGATGTACCCGGTGAAGGTGGTGGAGCTCGTCGGAGCGGCGCTCGTGATCTGCGAGAGCGGAGAGCTGGTGGCGGAGTCCGCGCCGCCGCTGAGCAGGACGGTAGGGGCGGGGCATGTGGCGGTCGCGGTGCGCTGGGTGCCTACAGGAGCGTTCACGGCCTCTTTGACGATCTTGTAGCCGGCCGGCTTGTCGGCACAAATGCCGGTGACGTCGAGGGCGGTGTCCTGCCCCGTGGGGTTGTTCTCCCTCCCGATCCAGCCCAGCGTGCCGGTCGGGCTCGTGATGCTGATCGAGACGCCAGTCGGGCTATCGACGTGGTTCGAGACGCCGCCTCCCCAGACAACGCCGGGGGCGCATGACACCGACGCCTGACCCTGGCCCCCCGGTGGGTTGTCAACCGAATCGTCGGCGGAGAGGAAGTAGCCCGGCGGCTGTGCCGCGGCCGGCGCGTCGTGAAATGCGGTGGCGCCGGCGGGCAGCGCCGCGGCAACCGCAGCAGCGACGGCGATTCCGATGCCGACCCGGAGCCAGCGCATGTCGCACCCCCTGGTGTCCTCGCCCGCGAGCGAAGTAATTGCGAATGGTACAGTCTCGCGAATTCGCCAAACAAGCAAGGGGGATCAATGAAACGGCGGAAGGCGGTTCAGGCTGGGATCGCGGTGCTGGCGGTTGGTGCGCTTGCCGGCGCGCTGGCCGCGCCGGGTGGCGCTGCGACCTCGAAGAACCTGATCAGGAACCCCGGCGCGGCACCAGCGCGGGGCAGCCTTCGGAATTAGCCTGCAAATCGTTACCTTTGGGTCTGTTCGCCGCCGGGTTTCGCTGTGATACTTGACGTGTCAGCAGCGGGGAGGCGAGAAGGCACCGATGGCAGAGCATGCACAGACCCACCAGTCGCGCGGCAGCCGCCTGGTCAGGTGGGCATCCGTCTTGCTGTTGCTGGCCGCGGGTGCCGGGGTAGTGGCAGCCGCCTGGCCTGTGATCCACGACAAGCTGCCCGGCCGTTCGGCGACACGGGTCCGGCCGACCCCGCCGGTCGTCCACCTGAAGCCGCTGCGGATGCAGATCGCGGCGACGGGGACGCTTGCCGACGCGCGGTTCGTGACGGTGCACGGGGGCACGTTGTGGGTGCTGCAGTCCGACGGGAAGCACGGGCCTGTCCTCGCGAGCTATTCGGCGCACGCGCTGAAGCCGGTCGGGCATTCGATTGCTCTGAGGCATGCGAACGGGGCCGTGACCGGGCTGGCGACCAGCCGTACGGGCGTCTACGTGCGCACCGCCATCGGGCTGGCACGGGTCGACGGCCGGACGCTCGTTCACATCCCGCTCTCGTCCGTTCCGCGGCCGCTGTTGCTCTCGCTGTCTGGTGCGGTCGGCTTCGACAGGGCGTGGACGACCGACGGCCGGCGGCTGTTCGAGCGAAACCCCGGCAGCTCGGCTCCCGCCAGGGTTGCGATCCCTCATCCGGCCGGGGCGTCCAGCGCGACCTTCGTGGCGGCGAACGGGCAACCCGTGGTGCTCGAGGGCAGGGTCTGGGTGGCCCAGGCGGTTGGAGCCGGGAAGCACCGGATCGCCCAGGTGCAGCCTCTGACACCTGCCGGCGGTCTCGGTGGCCGGCCGATCAGGCTCGGCCACGGCACGGCGGGTCTCGAGCTCGTCGCCGCACATCGGCTATGGGTCGTCGTCAATCGGGCGCCGCGGAACGTTCTCTACCAGGTCAACCCGCAGACGGGACGCGTGATGAGCGCGATTCCACTCCCGCGGCACGTCACGCCGGTCGAGGGCTTCGCCACCGGCCGCGCGCTGTGGCTGGCCGAGAATGCCTCGCACGGCAGTATCCTGCGGGTGTCGCTGACGCGCCCGGCGTCGTCCTGAGTCAGCTCAGACTCGTCGTCTACGGGAGGTCTGTCCAGGGAAGCCCGTCCCAATTCTGCGGGCGCCGAACCTCCCATCGCCCACGACGCTCGGGGTCAGCCGTCGTCACGTCTGATCCGGCGCCCCGGCGGAGAGCGACCTCGGAGCGCGGGTAGATGCGCTCCAGATCGCCGCGCCGGTTGCCGGTCGCGAGGATCACACAGGGACCGTCGTCAGTTGCGACAAAGGTGTGTGCGGTCATCGGCGGGCAATGCACGAAGTCCCATGTGCGCAGATGGCGTTCCTCGTCCTCGACGATCAGGGTGCACTCGCCGCTGATGATCAGGAAGTCCTCCTGCACCGATTCGGCGTGGTACAGGTCGGACGGGCGACCCGGCGGTACCACCCGGATCGTGAAACCGGCGTGCGGCTTGATGTACTCCGTCAGATCCGGCCGGCCGCGCAGGACGAAGTCATCCGACTCGAAGATGCAGACGCCGCCGCACCAATCGTCATTGGTAACCCAGGCGGCCTCGGCCGTATTGACCACGAACCATCCCGGCGTCGTGGGGGCGAGGCCCGAAGCGACACGCTCCAGTCGTGCTTCACCAACCATTGCTCTCTCCTAACGAGTTGATCGAGACGCGGGCAGCGCCGCAAGAGCGTCTGCTGCGCGCCTGTCTGGACTTCCTGGCAGCTCCGAAGAGCGCGGGGTCGGATCAACTACGCCGGATACGCCATGGTCGCGAGTCTAGCCACGGGAGATGGAGACGGGGGCGGCAGGGATCGAACCTGCGACCTTGAGCTTAGAAGGCTCCTGCTCTATCCACTGAGCTACGCCCCCGGGTGCCTGCATCCTAAAGGCACGCGGGGTCGCCCCATCCGCCGCCGAACGCCCGAGGGCCGGGTCAGAACGACCCAGCCCCCAGTTGTGGTCAGGAATCGGGCCGAAGGAGATGGTGGCTGTGCCTGGGCGTTGTCTAAGAAGCGCCTACGAACTGCCCGAGACCTGCCTACGGGCCGCCGATGTGCTGCACGCGGGGCGGCAGCACGGCCGGCCGGTTGGGCTCGACGACCGGGGGCGTGGCCGGCGGACGGGGCCGGCGCGGCTTCGGATCGCGGGCCGGCAGCTGCATCCGCTCGGCGAACACCGCAAGGCCGAACGCCGAGATCGGGATTGCAGTCGGGGTGTGTCCCGGGTGTGGCTGCGGGACGGGCCAGCGCCCGGGCCTCGGCCACTGCCTTCGGAGACGGGTGAGGATGCTCGTCGAGGCTGAGCTTGCCGTGCGTCCAGAGCCGGCCGTATGCCTGCCACTGGCCGGGGACGAACGGCTCGCGGGCGACCGGGGCGCCCGTGTGCGACGCGACGATCACCATGTCGTTGCCGGCGTACATCGCGACGTGGTAGGCATAGCCAGTGTTGTCGAGCAGGAATACGAGATCGCCGGGCAGCAGCTGCTTGGGCGCGATCGGCTGCGACATCTGCCACAGCACCTCGGCGGTGGGGCGGCCGGGCAGCCGGAACCCTGCCTTGGCATAGGAGAAGTCGACCAGCCCCGAGCAGTCGAACCCGCCCTCGCGCTCGCTCTCGCCGCCCCACACGTAGGGCCAGCCGATCTGCGAGGCGGCCCAGGCGACGACCCGGGCGCGAGCCTGGCGGGGAAGCGTCCGCGGATGGGTGGACAGCTTGCGGTGCTTCGCCGGTTTGCCGTGCAACCGGTGGTGGCGCTTGGAGTGGTGGCTGACCGTCCAGGCGTTGCCGCTGCCGCCGGTGGAGGAGCTGGAGCCGCCGCTCGACCCCGACCCGCCGCTCGACCCGGAGCCACCGCTCGATCCGCTGCCCCCGGCCGGCGGCTTGTGGTGGTGGGGAGGCGGTTTTCCACCGCCGGTAGTGGGCGGCGGCGACGCGGTCACCGATCCGATCACGATCACCGAGCCGGCCGGCACGCCGTTGTACGCCTGGGTCACGTTGACAACCAGCGCCGCAACGCCTGCCTCTCCGCTGCTCAGCGGGACGCCGGCGCCGACGGTCAGCGAGCCCCAGTTCGACAGGGGGTAGCTGTCGCCCGCGCCGCCTCCGACTGCCTGCCCGAACAGCGTCAGGCCGCCGACGTAGGCGCTGGTCTGGGCGCCGCCGCTGGTGGCGGCTGCCGCGTGCAGGGAGGAATAGGTGACGGCGCCGCCCAGCAGGCTGCCCGCCCCGCCCGACGCCTCTGCAGACCCCGGGCGCACCGACTCGCTCCACGAGCCGGTCGTCAGCGCCGAGCCGTCTGCGGGTACCTGCAGGCCGCCGCCGCCGGTCGATCCCGAGCTGATCTCACCCTCGACCACCGTCGAAGCGCCGGGCTCGATCACCTGAAGCATGATCGCCCGGCTCGGAGCCGCGGTGTCGGCGGTCGCTGACGAGGCGCCCACGACGACGACGGCTATCGTCGCCAGCGACGCGGCGACGAGCCGGCTACCGAGCCTACATCCCACGAGGGAGCAGTATTCCGAGGGAAGTGCACAAAGTCAATGGAGAACCCCGTCCGTTCGGCTAAGGGGCGGTGACAAAGTGGTGTACCGATGCCGACCCCCCAGTCGGAAACGTTCTAGTGTGGCTCGATGGTAGCCGAACGTCCGGAAATTGTCGGTGCACGGTGGGCTGGCGAGGTCGAGGCGGTGCGGGAGCTGTTTCGCGAGTACGCGGCCTCCCTCGAGTTCGACCTCGGCTTCCAGGGGTTCGAGGAGGAGCTGGCGGAGCTTCCGGGCGCCTACTCGCCGCCGGCGGGCCGGCTGCTCCTGGTCAGGGTCGGCGGGGCGGACGCCGGGTGCGGCGCTCTGCGCCCGTTATCCGAGGATGGGGTGTGTGAGCTGAAGCGCCTCTACGTCCGCCCTCCCGCGCGCGGTGCCGGCGCCGGGCGCGCCCTGCTGGCGCGGCTGCTGGAGGAGGCACGGGTGATCGGCTACCGGCGGATGCGGCTCGACACCGTGCCGGGCATGGACGCTGCGCTCGCCCTGTACCGGTCGGCCGGCTTCGAGCCGATCGAGCCCTACGTCCACAACCCGGTGACGGGCGCGAGCTTCCTCGAGCTGCAGCTGTAGAGGCCGGGCCGGCCGCGAGCCCCGATTCCGAGGCGCAAACAGGGTGGAAAGAGCTCACTCGGCTGGGTGCCAGAAGCATGCCCGTGGGGGTGATCCAAAGCGGTCGCAGAACCGCCATTCTGAGTTCACGGTCCGGAGATCTGCGCGTAGCGCGCGGTCGACGGAGTTGTGCGGGGCGGCCGGCGGTGGGGCGGGCCGCCCCGCCTTAGTTCTTGGACCGGCACCGCGGATACCTGCCCGGCTCACCATCTTGACGATATGTAAGGATCCCGTAGGCTGAAATGATGAAGATCGCTATCGCCATCGTCGCCGTCGTCGCAGTACTTGCTGCGCTTGGCGGCTACTGGGTAGTCACAGGGCATCAGCGGATCAGCACCTCCTCGCTCGAGGGCAAGGTGACGAAGAAGGTCGGCTCCTCACAGACGACGTGCGTCAAGAAGGACTCCAACGGCGCCGTCTGGTGGTGCGTCGCGTCTGGCGGGAGCGTCACGACGCCGACCTGCTGGGTCGCACACATCAGCGCGCTCGACGCCTTCACCGGCGGCCTCACCCTCAAGGACGGGGCCAAGCGCTGCGACCAGGACTCGCAGCTCAAGCCTCTGATGACCTCCTCGTAGCGCGCGCCGCCCGACGGAATCCCGCGGATCTCCCCACCTCGCGTTAGGCTGAGGTCGTGCGCATCGCCATCCTCGCCCCGGCCTGGTTCGCTGTGCCTCCGGTGCGATACGGCGGCATCGAATGGGTGGTGGCGATCCTCGCCGACGGCCTGGTCGACCGGGGCCACGACGTGACGCTGTTCGCCGCCGGCGACTCGCAGACCAAGGCGCACCTGGTGACGAGCTACGACGAGCCGCCCAGCCAGCGGATCGGGCTGTCGATGCCCGATCTGCATCACGCCCTCACCTGCTACGACTTGGCCGCGGACTTCGACGTCATCAACGACCACTCGGGCCCGCTCGGCTGCGCTCTTGGGGCGGCGGTCTCAACCCCGGTCTGCCACACGGTGCACGGACCGCTGACCGGCGAGCCCGGCGAGGTGTACTCGCTGATCAGCCGGGTCAGCCCGCGGGTCGGCCTGATCTCGGTGTCAGACAGCCAGCGCCAGCCGCTTCCCGACCTCAACTGGCTGGCAACCTGCCACAACGCGATCGCTATCGACGCCTACGAGTACGACCCGGGCAACGACGGATACCTGCTGTTCCTCGGCCGCATGTCGCCCGACAAGGGCGCCCACCATGCGGTGGAGCTCGCCCGCCGGTCGGGCATGCCGATGAAGCTCGCCGGCAAGATGCATGACGTCGCCGAGCGCGCCCACTTCGAGGCGGAGGTGCGACCGTACCTGGGCGGCAACATCGAGTACCTCGGCGAGGTCAGCCACGACGAGAAGGTCGAGCTGCTCCAGCGGGCGGCCGCCACGGTCTTCCCGATCCAATGGCCGGAGCCGTTCGGCCTGGTGATGGTGGAGTCGATGGTCTGCGGCACCCCGGTTCTGGCGACCCGCAACGGCGCCGTGCCGGAGGTGATCGAGCCGGGCCGCAGCGGCGTCATCGTCGATACGCCCGCCGAGATGGTGGCGGCGCTGCCGGCGGTACTGGGGCTCGACCCGCCCGAGGTGCGCGCGAGCGCGGTGGAGCGCTTCTCGGCCGAGCGCATGGTCGACGACTACGTGTCCGCATACGAGCGCCTGCGAGGAATGTGACGCAGGGCCGCCCGGGATGCGGCGCGGAGTCCCCCCGGAGCTCCGCGCCGCTGATCCCTGCGGCAAGCCGCCCATGGAGCGGGCGGCGCCAGTTGGATGGGTGATCGGCCGTACCGCCTTCGCCCCTCATCCCTGGGCCAAGTGATCGGCGCCGGGACGTTGACGTACGGCCCTCCCCGATTTGACGTACTAGCTTTCGGCAGATGGACGGCCCGGCTCCTCCCTTCTCGCTGCCGCGGATCGATACGGAAGCGGAAGCTGACCTGCAGGAGTTCCTGCACGACGGACCGGTCGTCCTGGTGTTCGCCCACGCCGACTGCCCGACCACGCTGCTCGCCCTGCGGCGGCTGGCGCCGGCGGGCGGGGAGCGGATCGTGGTGGTCGCGCAGGAGACGGTGCCGGACGCCGCCCGGCTGGCCCGGCGCGCCGGTGTGACCGGCCCGGTGCTGGCCGACGTCGCGCCGCACCAGGTGTCGCGGCTCTACCAGGTGCGAACCGTACCCACGGCCGTCCGGGTCGAGCCCGACGGATCGGTCGCCGGCGTGGTGGAGGGGTGGGACCGTCTTGCGCTCGAGCCGCTGGTCGGAGTCTCCCTGCCGGACGAGCCGCCCGCGCAGAAGCCGGGGTGCGGCTCCCGCACCGTCGAGCTCGAGTATGGCGGCGGCCTGGACGAGCCGGAGGACATGTTCGAGCGCGGTTTCAGCGACGGCCTGCCGGTCGTGCCGCCGACCCCGGACAGGGTGGAGGCGATGCTGGGCGGCCGTGACCCGAGCCGCTCACTGGGCACGGTGCCGCCGGTGCATGGCGAGGCAACGTTGGAACGGGTCGCCGCGTGTGCCGTTCTGGCGGGTTGCCGGCCGGACTACTTCCCGCTCGTGGTGGCGGCAGTCGAGGCTGTTCTCGAGCCCTCGTTCAACGCCCACGGCATCGGTGTCACGACCCAGCCCGCGGCGCCGGTCGTGATCGTCAACGGCCCCGCCCGCGACCGGGTCGGGCTGAACAGCGGGATGGGCGCGCTGGGCCCCGGCTTCCGGGCCAACGCCACCATCGGCCGGGCGCTGCGGCTGGTGCTCAGCCTGACGGGCGGCGCCGCTCCGGGAGGGCTCGACCGCTCGACGCTCGGCCATCCCGGCAAGGTCGGGCTCTGCATCGCCGAGAACGAGGAGGCCAGCCCGTGGCCGCCCTTCCATACCGAGCTCGGATTCCCGGCCGATAGCTCGACCGTCACGGTCGTGGCGTGCGATGCGCCGCTGTCGGTGTCCGATCACCGCAGCCGCACGCCCGAGGAGCTGGCGCTGGTGCTGGCGCGCGCGGCCGAGGCGACCTGGAGCCCGTTCTGGTGGCCGATGGACGATTACAGCCTGTTTGTGGTGTGCCCCGAGCACGCCGACCTGTTCGGCGAGGCGGGCTGGGACCGGCGGCGGCTGGCGCAGTTCCTGTTCGACACTGCGGTGCGTCCGGTCGCCGAGCTCCGCCACGGCGAGACAACGCCAGAGGTGTGGACCGCGCCGGACGAGGGAACAGTGCACAAGTGGACGAGCCCGGAGCGGATCCTGATCGTGTGCGCCGGTGGCGACGCCGGCCGCTACTCCGCCGTCTTCGGCCCCTGCGACGGCATGCAGACACGACCCGTGACCCGGGAGGTGCAATGGACTACGTGAGCCCGTTCGACCCGCGAACCGCCGAGCCGGTGCCCGCGGCGCCCCGGCCCGAGCGCCTGGAGGGGCGTCGAGTCGTGCTGCTGGACATCCGCAAGGCACGCGGCGCCCAGTTCCTCGACCGGATCGCCGAGCGTCTGGCCGCCGTCGGCGCGCAGACCTTCCGGCTCGACAAGGAGACCTTTTCGAAGCCGGCATCGCGGGAGGTGATCGACCGCGTCCCGTTGCATGGCGACCTCGTGGTCGAGGCGCTTGCCGACTGAGGGTCATGCGTGTCGTGCAGTGTGCACGACGTGGTACGCCTGGAGAAGCTCGGGATCCCGACCGCTTCGGTCGGTACCGAGCCCTTCATCGACGAGGCGTTGGAGCAGGCGCGAGTCCTTGGCATGCCCGACTACCGGATGGTGCTCGTGCCGCACCCCGTCCAGCTCCTCACGGCGGAGGCGCTGCAGGCGCTGGCCGACGCGGCGTTCCCGGCAATCGTGCAGCGTCTGACCACCCAGGAGGGCTGATGGCGGAGCTTCGAGTCAACGGGACCGAGCTGGTGGTCGCGCTCTCGGAGCTCGAGAAGCTGGGGGCGTTCCGCGGCGACATCCGTGTTCCGCTCACCGCTGTGCGGGCCGTGCGGGTGGCTGACGAGCCGCGTCCCGAGCTGCGCGGGGTCCGTGCGCCGGGAACGGGGATCCCCGGCATCATCGCGCTGGGCGCCCGTCGGGGCGAGGGCCACGACTTCGCCGCCGTCTACCACGACCGGCCGGCCGTGGTGGTCGAGCTGGAAGGGGCGACCTTCGACCGGCTCGTGATCAGCGTCGACAACCCCGATGCAACGGCGGCGGCCATCCGCGGCGCGACCGGTCTCTAGGAACTGGTTTCAGAATGAGCGGCGTCGTGGGGCGCAGGGGCGCCGCCTTCGCGAACCAGCCGCAACAGGCGGGCATTCCGAAACCAGTTCTAAGCGTCGCGAGTGGTGGTGCGCCAGGCGCCGATCGCCAGCGGCACCGCGACCCAGCACAGCAGCACCACGATCGCTGCGATCAGCGACATCGTGATGGTGCCCCGATCGCCGCCCGTGAACGGCTGGACGCGGGCCGTCGCCGACTCCAGCAGTACCTCACGGGTAACGCCGAGCACCGAGATTGCGCCCAGCAGCGGGGAGATCGCGAGCTGCCAGCCGAGCAGGATGCCGATCGTGATCCCGCGCGAGCCGATCAGGGAGGCCAGGCCCATCGCCACCATCAGGGCGATCGAGGTCACCGCCACCACCCAGAGGCCGTCCTTGATGATCGCTGTCGCGCCGAGCGTCCGCAGATTTCCGGCGAACGCGAAGTTGAACACCGTCGCGACGACGTAGGCCACGAGGATGATCGGCAGCCACACGGCCAGCAGGCCCGGCACACGCGCCAGATAGAGCCGCAGCCGCGAGATGCCGGTCACCACCAGATCACGGAAGACCCCCGACGTCACGTCGCTGGTGCCCACATTGGTGCCGAGGATGGTCGCGGCGACGCTGCCCAGAATGCTGAGGATCATCAGTGCATGGCGGAAGTTGACCGCGCCGCCGGCAGGCCCGTTCTGTGCCGAGTTGTTGATGTGGAATCCCTGCGCGATCAGGAAGAACGCCGTCACCGCGCCGGTGGTGAGCACCGTCAGCCAGATGACGAGGGCGCGGCTCTTGCGCAGCCGCAGCACCTCCGCGGAGATCAGGCGCCCGTTCACTCGTCCGTCCCCAGCCGCGACGTGACCTCCAGGAAGCGCTCCTCCAGCGTCACCCGCGCGGGTTCGACCCGATAGACGCCGACGCCCGCCTCGACCAACTTTCGCGTGATGTCGGCGACGGCGGCGTTGGAGCTGTCGGCGAGCACCAGCCGGAGGCCGCCCGCGATCTCGCCCGACTCGGCAACGGCCGGGTGGTCGAGCAGTACGCGCTCGGCCAGCGTCGGGTCGTCGACGCCGACGCTGATCGTCGGCTGGCCGCCGGCGGCGATCTCGGCCACGGTGCCTGCCATCAGGATCTTGCCGTGGTCGACGATGGCCGCCATGTCGCAGATCTTCTCGACCTCGTCCAGCAGGTGGCTGGACAGGAACACGGTGCGGCCGTCGTCCACGATCGATCGCACGAACTCGCGGAACTCGATGATGCCGGCCGGGTCGAGGCCGTTGGTCGGCTCGTCCAGGATCAGCAGCTCCGGGTCGGCCAGCAGGCAGCGGGCGATCCCGAGGCGCTGCCGCATACCCATCGAGTAGGACTTGACGCGCTCGTCGGCACGGTCGGTCAGCCCGACGCGCTCCAGCGACGGCCCGATCCGCGACTCGGCGGCGGCGTCACGGCACGCGGCGGCGACAACCAGGTTCTCTCGGCCCGTCAGATGGCCGTGGAAGCGCGGCTCCTCGACGATCGCCCCGACCCGTGCCAGAGCCTCGTGGCGGCGGGCGGGAACCGGCATCCCGAGGATCCGCATCTCGCCTTCGCTCGCCGCTGTCAGGCCGAGCAACACCCGGATGAGCGTGGTCTTGCCGGCACCGTTTGGCCCAAGGAATCCGAACGCCACCCCGGCAGGCACCTGCAGGTCGGCATGGTCGACCGCGGTTCGTTCGCCGAACCGCTTGGTCAGTCCGCTGGTCTCGATGACCAGCGAGGGTCCCTGTGCTGCCTCCGCCACCGTGACAACTCTAGAGCCGCCGTCGGAGAGATTCGTGAGATGGCAGGCGTCAGATCGTCAGCTTGCCCTTGAAGGTCGCCTGGCTGACACCCGGTCCCGAAATGCAGTTCCCCTTCAGCATCGTGAACGTCAGGGTGCCGCTGACCGCCGTGCCTTTGAGCTGTCCCGAGGTGACCTTGCCTGTCAGCTTGCCCTTACCGTCGGTGGCGCTCTTGAACGTCACGGACGCCTTCGACTCGGGGCCGGTGTTCCAGGTGAAGGTGAGCGTGCCCTTCGCGGTCGCCTTGGCGCACGATCCGGTCCCGGTCAGCGTGCCCGCGAACGTGCCGGTGGCGGTGCTCAGCACGCACGACGTAAGCTTGGTGTTCGCGTTCGTATAGATGTGCTTCGTGGTCTGCGCGGTCTGCCCGAGCGGCGGGCTGAACTTGACCGTGCCAGACGCGTGGCACGTCCTCACCGCGGTCAGGGACGTTCGTGTGGCCGAACGCCGGGCCGATCCCGGCGCAGACGGCCACCACCCCTGCTGCGGCGATCCCTGCCAGAGCTCGTTTCATCGTGATCCCCCTGAGTGTGGTGCCTAGAGCTTGATCGTCCCGCTCACCGCCGCCGAGGTCACACCGCTCGCGCAGTTGCCGGTCGGGCTCAGAGCGACTCCGCCGCTCACCGTCCCGCCGGCAAACGTGCCGCTCTTGACCGTGCCGGTCAGCGAGCCGTTCTTGTACCTCAGCTTCACCTTTGACTTCGTCCCGGTGTTCCACTTGAACGTCAGCGTGCCCCTGGCGGAGCCCTTCTTGCACGACGCCGGGCCGCTCAGGGCGCCCTTGATCGTCGCCGAGGAGACCGTGCCGGAGCAGGTGTTCAGCTTCACCTGGTTGTAGACGTTGGAGACGGTGGTCTGGGTGACGTTGGTGATAGGCGGTGAGAAGGTGACCGTCCCCGTCACGTTGCAGGTCGTGGTCGCCAGCGGCGCGTCGGTTCGCCCGAACGCCGGGCCAAGTCCGACCGCGAGGGCGGCGACTCCGATCGCCAGGATCGCTGCGAGTGCTCTGTTCATCGTCCCCTCTCAGTGGTTGCGCTCGGGACGAGGATACATCGTGCGGATCGCCTCGTTCAGGCCAGCCGGACGACCTCGCGCAGGAACGGCACGACGTCGCCGGTGCGCGGCGGTCCGTCGAGCTCCTCGGCGTATCGGCGACCGCCCCAGATGGCGGTGGCGATCGTGCCCGGGGCATAGGCGTCGCCGACCGTGACAACGGAGCGGACGCCCGCCTCGGCCACGCGGTCTCCGGCGGCGGCCAGCCCGGCGGAGAGCGCATCGAACGGCAGCCGGGCCGTGACCAGCACCAGGGCGTCACAGGCGATCTCGGCCGGTCGGCCGGTGTAGGAGCACGTCACGCGGACGCCCTCGTCAGTGCTCTCCTGCAGCACGTGCGACAGCATCAGCTCCGCGCCGAGCTCCATCAGCCGGCCCTGGATCCGCTCCTGCTCCATGGTGTGATCGGCCCACTCCGAGACGCGCGCCGAAGGGGTCACCAACGTCACGCGGCGGCCCTCCTTGATCAGCAGCTCGGTCAGCACCCCGCCCATGTAGTAGTGATCGTCGTCGAAGAGGACAACGTGCTCGCCCGCCGGGAGGTCACCCGCCATCAGGTCGTCGGGCGTCATCACCGGGAGCTCGTGGGACAGCGGGATCGGGTAGGTGTGCACCCGGCCGACTCCGTCGTCGCCGCCAGCGCGAACCGGTTGCGATGCAGACGTGGTCGAAGCCGTACTCCAGCACCTCCTCGGCGTCGAGGCGGCTGTTGTAGGCGACCTCCACGTTGCCGTCGCGGGCAAGCTGCGACGCGCGGTAGTCGAGCACCCGGATCCAGGCGGACAGGCCCGGCAGCCGGGCCTCCTTCGCGACCCGGCCGCCGAGGGCGTCCGTTGCCTCGGCGAGCATCACCTGGTAGCCGCGGCGGCCGAGCATCATCGCCGCCTCCAGTCCGGCAGGCCCGCCGCCGGCAACCAGCACCCGCGAGTCGCTCTCCGCGGATCGGATCCGCTCGGGATGCCAGCCGCGCCGCCACTCCTCGCCCATGCTCGGGTTCTGGGTGCAGCGGATCGGGGACATCGTGAAGTCACCCGAGACGCAGATGTTGCAGCCGATGCACTCGCGGATGTCCTCCAGGCGCCCCTCCTCGATCTTCTTGGGCAGGAACGGGTCTGCGATCGACGGGCGGGCGGCCCCGATCAGGTCGAGGGTGCCGCTGGTGATCATGCGCACCATCGTGTCCGGCGAGGTGAACCAGCCGACGCCGACGACCGGCTTGCTGGTCAGCTGCTTGAGGCCGCGGACATACGGCTCCTGGATGCCCTCGTGCCCGAACCGGGAGGTGACCGAGTCGTCCGGCCACGAGCCGAGCATGAAGTCCCACAGGTCGGGCAGCTCGCCGACCATGCCCAGGATCTCCTCCATCTCGCTGCGCTCGATGCCGCGCTCGCCGATCAGCTCGTCGACCGCGATCCGGCAGGCGACGGCCGCGCGGCCCTCGCACTCCTCCAGCGTGTCCTCGAGGATCTCGCGCAGCAGCCGCGCCCGGTTCTCGAGGCTGCCTCCGTAGGCGTCGCTGCGATCGTTGAAGCGGCGGGACAGGAAGTGCTGGACCGTCGACAGGTTGTGCCCCGCGTAGACGTAGACCAGGTCGTACCCGGCTCGCAGCGACGCGCCGCGTGGCCTGCCGGTGCCAGCGCCGGAGGTCGGCGATGTCGTCCAGCGTCATCGCGCGAGCCTGGATCGGGTTGTCGCGGTCGGGCAGGTGGGCCGGGCCCATCGGCGTCTCGCGCGTGTGCAGGTTCCCGGCCACCATGCCGTTGTGGCAGAGCTCGATGCCGGCCAGCGACCCGTGGGCGTGTACCCGGTCGACCAGCCGCTCGTGAGCCGGGATGTCGGCGTCGTCCCAGATCCGCCCCTCGATGTAGGGCGTGACCTCCGACGTGTAGTGGATCTCGACCTCCTCGGTGCACACCACCGCCCAGCCGCCCTCGGCCTTGACGCCCCGCATCTCGGCGTGGGCGGTCGGGTCGCGGTAGCCCATGCCGTTGCAGTGGGGCACCTGGAAGAAGCGGTTGCGGGCAGTCACCGGGCCCAGCGCAACGGGCTCGAAGAGGACGTCGTATCGGGGGTCGCGCATCGGCAGCTCCATGGATCGGGTGCTGCCGAGGATACGCGAGTCGCCTGGTGGGCTTCTAGGGAAGCTCGCGGTGCGAGAGCCCGCGCGCGGTGGCCCAGAGGGCGACGGACACGACGACCGCCAGCACCACCGCCGCCACGCCCGTGCTGGTCACGGCCGGCGAGGACTGGGGCAGCACGTGGGCGACGAACGCGCGTCCGTAGGCGGAGATCGAGAGCTTCTTGGCCGACGCGGCGAAGGTCGCGATCGAGCTCTCCCAGAGCAGGATGTAGAGCACCCCGATCACGACCGGCCGGCGGGTGTACAGCGAGAGCCATGCCGCCACGGCGCAGTAGGCCAGGCTGGCCGTCGCCACCCCCAGCAGCGGCCACCCGATCAGCGACGCGCTGGCCCCCGAGCCGAGCCCGAGGAGACCGCTGATCACCAGGCTCGGCACGAGCAGGATCATCGACGCCAGCCACGCCGCGAGGATCTTCGCCCCTGCCAGCTCGATCCGCGGCTGCGGCGTTGCCACCAGGTAGAGGATGGTGCCGTCCTCACGCTCGTCCCCGAACGCGCTGACACCGAACACCAGCGAGACCAGCGACGCAACCGTGGGCACGAACAGCTGCTGGACGAGCCCGGAGTAGAAGTCGTGGCGGTTCGAGCCCGCCGGGTGGGCGAGGGCGTAGACGAACGCCATCACCACCGGCAGCAGGGCGACCGCGGCCAGCAGCAGCGTGCGCTTCTGCAGCACCAGCGCGCGCAGCGTCAGACGGACGACGGGGCCGATCACCGCGCCTGCCCTCGTGCCCGCTGATGCAGGTAGGCGTACACGCTCTCCAGGTCGTCGCCCACCGGCTGGATCGAGGCCAGCACGTCGTCCAGCTTGCGGGCCGCCTGGGGGAGGGCAACTCCGAGCGCCGTCGGGTCGGACGTCTCGATCTCGACCGTGCCGTCGTCGATCCGCACCGCGTCGACGCTGGTCATCTCGAGCAGCGCACGGGCAAGCGCCCGGGGATCGCCGCCCGGCCGCACCAGCACGCGCCGTGGACGCTCGCTGATCAGCTGGCGGATCGCCTCGGTCGAGCCCTCCGCGACCAGGTGCCCGTTGACGAGCACCAGGACGCGCGGCGCCATCCGCTCCACCTCGTGCAGCACGTGGGACGACACGATGACGGTGCGGCCCTCGGTGCCCAGCCGCGTGAGCAGCTCGATCACGTGGCCGCGCTGGGCCGGGTCGAGGCCGTTCAGCGGCTCGTCCAGCAAGCAGCAGCTCCGGGTCGTGCGCCAGCGCCTGTGCGAGCTTCACCCGCTGTCGCATGCCGTGGGAGAACTCGCCCACGCTGCGGTCGGCGGCGTCCTCGAGGTCGACGGTGGCGATCGCCTCGGCGGCCGCGCCCCGGTAGTCGCGCACCTTGTGCAGCCGCGCTGAGAGCTCGACCACCTCGCGCGCCGACAGGAACGGCCACGGCGGGCTGTGGTCGGGCACGATCCCGATCCGCCTGTACACGTCGGGCTCGCGCCGCGGGTTGACGCCGAAGATGCGGACGGTGCCCGAGCTCGGCGTCGAGAAGCCGCCGCACAGCTTGAGTGTCGTGGACTTGCCGGCGCCGTTGTGCCCGAGCAGCCCGATCACTCCCCCGGCGGCGGTGAACGAGACGTCGGCCAGGGCGACCGTGTCGCCGAACCACCGGGAGACCGAGGTGAACTCGATGGCCGGCGTGTCGCTCATCCCTCGTCCCTGCCGTAGCGGATGGCGAGCACGGCGATGGCGACCACGATCAGCTCGACCGACACGGACGCCCAGACCCAGGCTGAGATGTTGCCGCGATCGGTGTAGCCGGGGTACAGGCCACGCGATGTCTGCTGGGGGGCGGCCGCGAAGGCAAGCAGCCGCAGGTAGCGCTCGTTGAGCGCGTGGGCGAGCACTCCGCCGATGATCGTGGGGATGGCGAGGAAGGCCAGGTAGCCGCCGACCGCGAACGCACGGCGGCTGGTCAGCGACGAGATGGCCAGGCCGACCAGGCCGTACGTGACCGCGATCGTCAGGCCTCCGCCGATGATCCGCAGCGGGTCTGCCAGGTGATTCTCCAGGTAGCCGACCGGGTGCACGGCAAACAGCACGTTGCCGACGTACAGCAGCAGCGGGGGCAGCAGCGTCAGCGCGCACAGCGGCAGCACGGCCGCGAGGATCTTGCCGATCACGTAGTCGCTTGGCCCGATCGCGGTCGAGAAATACAGCGACAGCGTCCGGTCGCGGCGGTCCGGGCAGACCAGCTCGGGGATCAGGATCACGCTGTAGACCAGGATCACGACCGAGATCGCGCTGGTGTAGTCGGAGTAGGGCAGCGCGGTGCTCGCGTCGTGGGCGAGGGTCGACCCGGCAAACAGCGCCCGGATGCCGAGGATCACCAGCGCCGGGGAGAACGCGAGCAGGGTGAGGGCGACGGGAATCACCTTCGCCTTCCAGCTGCGGCGGGCCCCGAGGGCCCGTAGCGCACTCCAACGCGCCAGCGACCAGATCGCTGCCAGCCGTCCGGAGCGGGGGCCGTCGTAGCGGCTGAAGGCGACGTCTGCGATGCGGGCTTCGGTCGTCACCCGATCGCTCCGATCAGCGATTCCTCGAGCGTCGGGCCGGCGGGGCGCAGCTCGTGCACGCCGACGCCGGCGTCGCAGGCGGCGTCGCGGACTCCCCGCAGCACCGCCGAGCGGTCGCCCCCGGACACCAGCAGCCGTTCGCCGCTGGGGCGGATCGCCAGGCCCAGGCGGCGGACTGCAGCGGCGAACGCTTCCGCATCACCGGTGATCTGCACCTCGACGTCGCCGTGCCCGTCCCGGTCGGGGGACTCGATGCGACGGGTGGCCACCACGCGCCCCTCGCGCAGCACGAGCACCGAGTCGCATGTGCGGGCGACGTCCTCGAGCACGTGCGACGACATCACCACGGCGATGTCGAGCTCACTGGAGAGGCGCCGCACCAGCGCCAGCATCTCGTCGCGGCCGGCCGGGTCGAGGCCGTTCGTCGGCTCGTCCAGGATGACCAGCCGCGGCGAGTGGACGATCGCCTGAGCCAGGTTGGTGCGCTGCTTCATGCCGACCGAGAATGTCCGGATCAGCCGCGACCGCTCCTCTTCGAGGCCGACCTGGAACAGCACCTCCGAGGCGCGCAGCACGGCCACCCGTCGCGGCAGGCCGCGCAGCTCCCCGAGGTGGACGACCAGGTCACGGGCGGTCATGCCCATCGGCAGGCTGTCGTGCTCGGGCATGTAGCCGAGCTGGCGGCGGATCTCCCATGACCGCTCCGTGGCGTTCATCCCGAGCACGGAGATCTGGCCCTCGTCCGGGCGGATCAGGCCCAGCATCGACCGCATCAGGGTCGACTTGCCGGCGCCGTTGGCACCCAGCAGACCGACGGCCCGGTCTGTGAACCGGGCCGTCACACCGTCGAGGGCAACCACCGAGCCGTAGCGCTTGACCACGCCCTCGACGTCGATCAGCGGCCCGGTCTCGCCGTTCTGGCTCACCCCAGCATCACTGGAGTGCGCGGGCCGCCTCGAGGATCGTCGACGGCCGCTGCGACCCGACGATCGTGAAGGTGACACCGCCGTGGGTGAAGCGCACCACGCTGCCCAGTGTTGTGTCGAGCTCGTGCCCCTTCACGCTGCCAACGGTCACCGCCGGGAGCTGCGACAGCATGTCGCCCCGGGTGGACGGGTCGGCGCGCTGCTCGAGGACGAGCACCGAGCCCAGACCGCGCCCGTAGGCCAGCAGCACGGCGGGCTTCCCGCTGAAGCTGAAGCTGTGCACCTTGCTCAGCTTCATCCCTGCGAGCGACTTCTGGGTCGGCCGGAGCACGACGTTCGACTTGGCTGCGCCTGACTTCTCAACGGTCTTCCGGATCTCGCTGCGAGACGGCAGGTGTACTACGTGCACCGTCGCGCCGGCCGGCGCGACGCGCAGATCGGATGCCGGCACCGCGCCGAAGTGGATCTTGGTCGCGACCAGCTCGATGGCCGGCGTGCCCGACCCCTTGGGGTAGAGCGCAATCCGCAACGGTACCGGGTGGTTGGCGTCGAACGCCAGAGCCAGCGTCCCGAACAGGCCGCCGTTGTGGCGAGGCTGGATCCGTACGGTGTAGGAGGGCTGCCCGGCGACCGTGCCCGGGATCGCACCGGACAGGAAGACGTGCTGACTCACCGCTGCCAGCTCGGTGGAGATCTCGGCCGTCGACGGCAGGCTGCCCGAGTCGTGGGTCGTCGCCTTGCCGCTGTCAGCGGCGTGCTTGAGCGGCAGCACGTAGGCCGTGTTCGACTTCGGCATGTAGAGCGTCACGCGGCCGTTGGCGAACCCGACCAGCGTGGTGCCGAGCGAGGAGTGCAGCTCCAGCTTGGCGTGGCCCTTCGTCAGCCAGACGTGGCCCGTGGCGCCGGTCAACGCCCCGGTCTGGAACGAGCTCGAGGCGCCCGGCAGGAGGTTGGTGTTCAGCTTCACGTCAGCCGTGATGCCGGCCACCTGCTTCCCGGCCAGCGAGTGATGGATCGCGGCCGCCAGCGACCGCTTGGGAGGCGCATTGCTGCCGCGCGTCAACGCAAACGCGGTCACGCTCGCCACGCCCAGGAAAATCGCTGCCAGAGCCAGCCAGCCGACCAGTCTCGTCATCTTTGTCCGTTTCGGAGTGCCCATGCCTTCCACCTTCCTGCGAGTTCTGCTGACCGAAAGGTAGTCCCCGACCCTGAGAGTCGCTGTGAAAGACGCCGCGCCCCGGCGGCTAGAAGATGATCACGTTGCGGAGGGCGCCGCCGCGGCTGACGGCTGCGATCCCCTCGTTCACCTGCTCCAGCGGGTAGCGGCCGCTGACCAGCTCCTCGAGCCTGATCCGGCCGGCGGCGTGGAGGTCGAGCAGCCGGGGGATGTCGCGGCGGATCTCGGTCGAACCCATCTTGCAGCCGACGATCTGGCGGCCGTCGCCTGCCAGCCATGCGGCGTCGAACGTGGACGTCACGTCCCCCGGCGGCATTCCGACGATGACGGTGGCGCCGCCCCGCCGGGTCAGGGCAATGCCCTGCTCGACCGCTCGCCCGGCTCCGGTGGCCACGAACACGGCGTCAGCGCCCCGGCCGTCGGTCAGCTCGCGCACACCGGTGAGGACGTCGCCCCCGGCGTCCAGCGCATGGGTCGCTCCGAAGGCGCGTGCCGACTCGAGCTTCGGGCGCGCTGACGTCGATCGCCACCAGCGGCGAGGCCCCCGAGAGCGCCGCTCCCTGGATCACGTTCAGCCCGACGCCCCCGGCGCCGATCACCACGACGCTCTGACCGGGCTGCACCGGCACCGTGGTGGTTGCCGCGCCGACGCCCGTGATCACGGCGCATCCGAGCAGCGCCGCGGTCTCGAACGCCACGTCCTGGGTATAGGAGACGACCTGGGACTGGTGCACCAGCACCTGCTCGGCGAAGGCGGCCGTCTTCAGCCCCTGGACGACCGGTGAGCCGTCCGCGGCGAACAGGGCCGGCTCGCGATCGAGCCGGAACGAGGTCTCACACAGCGACGGCGCGCCGCGGACACACTGGAAGCAGGCGCCGCACGATCGCACGAGCGTGACGACCACGCGGTCGCCGGGCTGAAGCCCGTCCACCTCCGGCCCGCAGGCGGCCACCGTCCCGGCCGCCTCGTGCCCGAACACGGCCGGCAGCGGATGCGGCCAGGCGCCTTCGGCCTGCGAGATGTCGCTGTGGCAGATGGCGCAGGCGCCGAGGGTGACCACGATCTCGCCCGGTGCCGGCTCGGCCAGGCGCACCTCCTCGACCTGCAGCGGCTCGCCGAAGGCGCGGCAGACGGCTGCCTTCACCCGTCCGCCTCCACCCGGTCGCCGGGGCGCAGCTCCTTCTCCCAGGTGGCAAACCGCGGCTGCGAGGCCATCCCGACGCGCTCGTAGAGCCGGGTCGCCCCGGTCAGAGACTGGGCGTCGACGAACAGCAGCACGCCCGCGCGGTCGGCCTGGTGAAACTGCACGAAGCTCTGACGCAGGAGCGCCTCGCCAAGGCCTCGGCGGCGATACGCGGGTCGGACGCCGAGCTGGGCGATGTAGCCGTAGTCGGGGTTCTCCTCGGCGGACTCGGTGCCGAGGACGGCGCCTGCCAGCTCCTGCCCGTGCCAGGCGAGCGTCCACAGGTGCGGGGCGAACGTTGGCGCATCCAGGTACTCGTGGCGCCAGTCGTCGAGGTCCGCGATCCCGTCGCCCCAGTGATCCTGGAACGCCTCCGCGAGGCAGGCGTATGCCGCCTCCTCCTCGCCTGCGGCGAGCGGTCGCAGCTCGAACCCGTCGGGCGGCGCCGGAGCCTCCGGCTCGCCCTGCAGGGGGATCTCCATCTGCCAGAAGATCCGCACCTCCCGATACCCGCGCCCGGTGAGCAGCTCGGCGATCATCGGTTCGTTCGCCAGCGTGCCCTGGTGGATCACGACCGCGGCTCCGGCTGGCGCGAGATCCACGAACCGCTTCGCGCGCCGCTCCGACTCGTCGACCACCGCGCCGCCGACGCCGCGGCCATGGTGGTCGATCGCGGTCAGGCCGATCGCCGTCACCCGCGTGAACGGCGGATGGCTGCGGACGAACATGTAGCCCGCAAGGGAGCCGTCGGGGGCGACGACCACGACGACGTCGTTCTCCATGTCGACCGAAGGGGTGCGCCAGAAGCCCTCGACCCACGCCACGCTGACAAGCTCCACGCCAATCAGCGCGACCGCCTCGGCGTTGGCCATGTCGGTGATCGCGGGCGCCTCGTCCGGGTGGGGAGGGCGGATCGAGTATCCGTCGGGCAGCGGGGACATGGCGCAGAGGGTACATCCGCCCGACGCGCGGAGTTTCGAACCTTGTAAGGGCTGCGCAAGGCCGTGGACAGAACTGCCTCCTAGGGTCGAGGGCGTCCCTCATCGACCAGGAGGTCAGGTATGAAATCCAAGCTCCTCATAGCCGGCGCGATGGTGCTGGCGCTGGCTGCGGCATCGCCGGCCGTGGCGTCGGCGCAGCCGTTCACCGGGACGGCGTTCACCGAGACCAATGCGGCGTCTGGCAACAGCGTGCTCGTCTACGCCCGCGACGCGCTCGGCCACCTGCACCACGTCGGAACAGCGCCGACCGGCGGCGCCGGAACCGACGCCAACCTTGGGTCCCAGGGCGCTGTGGCGCTCGGTTCTCAGGGCCGCAGGCTGTACGCAGTCAATGCCGGCAGCAACACGGTCAGCGTCTTCGGCGTCCTCGGTGCCCACGTGTGGCGCGAGGCCGTCGTGCCGTCCGGCGGCACGCAGCCGATCAGCGTCGCAGTGGGACAGGGCACCGTCTACGTGCTGAACGCGGGAGGAACGCCGAACGTCGCCGCCTTCCGCATCACCCGCCGTGGGCTGCACCCCTTGGCCAACGGCGTGCAGTCGCTGGGCGCCACCGACGCAGGTCCGGCCGAGGTGGCAACGGATCCCCTGGCCGGGGTCGTGGTCGTCACGAACAAGACGTCGAACACGATCGACACGTTCCTGACTCGGCCCTCGGGACGCCTCGCGCCGGCTGACTCCCAGCCGTCGACGGGCGCCACCCCGTTCGGGTTCGCGTTCACACCGCTGGGAACGTTGGTGGTATCCGATGCAGGCGAGGCGCCGACCAGTGCCGCGACCGCCTACCGCGTCTCGGCGGCCGGTGCGCTCAGCGTCACGTCGGCTCCGCTGCAGACGAACCAGATGGCAGCGTGCTGGGTGGCCACCACGCCCGACGGCCGCTTTGCGTACGTCGCCGACGCCCACAGTGGGACGATCAGCGGCATGCGGGTCACCGTCGGCGGCAAGCTGTCCCTGCTCGATCCGAGTGGGATCAGCGCCAGCGGCGGCGCCGGCAGCACGACGCTCGACGAGTCGGTCACGCCCGGCGGGCACTTCCTGTCGGTGGTCGTCGACAACGCAACTCCCGGCGTGAACGGGATCGCCACGTTTGCGATCGGACCCGGCGGGAGCCTGCATCCCGCGGGCTTCACACCCGGCCTCGCGGCCAGCGACGTCGGCCTGGTCACCGGCTGAGGAAGCAATTGGCCACGGCGCGACGGCCAACTGGCCAGTCGCACCTCCACGGTGGTGGGCGCCCCAGCGGCGCCCGCCACCGGTTCCTTTCGGAGTTCTTAACGACACTGGACTGCGGCAGAGCCGTTGGTACCCTGGGGTCGTGGCCCTAGACCCCCCGCGGGTGCTGGTCGTTGACGACGAGCCGGTCGTGCGCGACGTGCTGTCGCGCTACCTCCTGCGAGAGGGCTTTACGGTCACCGAGGCGGCCGATGGGAGCGCCGCCCTGGCGGCGGTGGAGGAGGTCTCGCCGGACGTGGTGCTGCTCGACCTGATGCTGCCACGGCTGAGCGGGCTCGACGTGCTTCGCGCCCTTCGGCTGAACGGCGACTTGCCGGTGATCATCCTCTCCGCGCGGGCGTCGGAGCGGGAGCGCATTCAGGGCCTGCAGCTCGGCGCCGACGACTACGTCGTGAAGCCGTACTCGCCGGGCGAGGTGGTGGCGCGGGTGCACGCCGTCCTGCGCCGGGCGGCGGGCGACCGGGGTGCGGGACGACTGGTCTACGACGACCTGGAGATCGACCCCGTGCGCCGCGAGGTGGTCGTAGACGGACAACCGCTCCATACGACCCGCAAGGAGTTCGAGCTCCTGCACCTGCTGGCGTCCAACCCCGGCCGCGTGTTCACGCGCGGACAGCTGCTGGAGACGGTCTGGGGATACGTGTGGACGGGAGCGTCGGACACGGTCACCGTGCACATCCGCCGTCTGCGGTCGAAGATCGAGCGCGACGCGTCCGATCCGCGGCGGCTGATCACGGTCCACGGCGTGGGATACAGGTTCGAGCCGTGAACGAGTGGCTGCGCATCCTGCTCCTGCTCGGCCCGATCACGGCCGCCACCGTCGTCACGTCGATCGCGGCGCGCAGCCTGGTACGCAGGGCCGGCCTGGCTGCGACCATGATCGCGATCGCGGTTGTTGCCTCGCTGGTCACCGTCCTCGACCTGCTGGTGCTGAACCACTTCATGCTCGTCAACCCGGGCAACAGGGCCGAGATCGGCCTGGTCGCCCTCTACTCGCTGACGGCGGGCGTCGCGGCGGCGATGATCGTCGGCCGTACCACCAACCAGGCGATTGGGCGGCTCGTGGGGATGGCCCGCGCCCTCGGCGACAACCGGCTCGACGCCCGGGTCGGCGACCTGGGGGCAAGCCCGGAGCTGCAGCTCCTGGCAGGCGCGCTCGACCAGGCGGCAGCCAGGCTGGACGCTGCGATCGAGGCGGAGCGGCAGGTCGAGGCGGAGCGGCGTGACCTGATCACCTCGATGTCGCACGACCTGCGAACGCCGCTTGCCAACCTGCGCTCGACCGTGGAGGCGATCAACGACGGCGTGGTCGACGACCCCGAGACCGTCCGCCGCTACGCCGCCGAGATGCTGCGGTCGATCATGGCGCTGGTCGAGCTGGTCGAGGATCTGTTCGAGCTGACCCAGGTCGACACCGCCTCGTTCGCGGAGGACAGCCGGATGATCCCGCTGGCCGAGGCTGTCCAGCGGGCGACCGACCTGTGCTCCGAAACGGCGGCTGCCGGCCGGGTCGAGGTCCGCGCCGAGCTGGGCGACGCCGCCCGGTCGCTCTGCTCACCCAAGCTCACCCGGGTCGTCCACTCCCTGATCGACAACGCGGTCAGGCACACGCCGCCAGGCGGCAGCGTCACGATCGAGGCCCACTCCGACGCCGCCGGGCTGCGGATCGCCGTGCAGGACACCGGCGAGGGGATTGCCGACGACCAGCTGCAGCGCGTTTTCGAGCCCTTCTGGCGGGCAGACGCCGCGCGTTCTGGGCGCGGTTCCGGCCTGGGGCTGACGCTCGCCCAGCGGATCGTCGAGGCGCTGGGCGGGCGGATCGAGGCATCGAGCTCGCCCGGGGCCGGAGCGAGGTTCGACGTCTCGGTGCCCGCATCGAGTCCTTAACAGTCGCGAAACAGTGCGTCGCGGCACTACGCCTCCGGCCGCCTGGCGACGATACTTCACAGCATGGGCGAGGTGAAAGTCGGCCGAGCGGCCTTTCTGACCACTGTCGGCGTGGGAGCCCTCGGCGTGCTGTTCGGGGGCCGGGTGACGCGGGCGCTGAACACCCCCATCAACGACGTCGGGTCGGTCGTGCCGTCCGGTCTGAAGGCGCTGCTGCCGACCGGCGGCTGGCGTATCTACTCGATCAACCCGCCCTGGCCGACGTTCCATCCGGCCACCTACACGCTGACCGTGTCGGGGCTCGTGGAGAAGCCGGCGGTGCTGAGCTGGGATGAGATCAGCAAGCTGCCGGCGGTCAAGCAGATCACCACCTTCCACTGCGTCACCGGCTGGACGGTCGGAAACGTGCACTGGGAGGGCATCCGTCTGCAGACGCTGTGGGACATGGTGCACCCGCTGAGCACCGCGAAGTACATCAACTTCGTGTCGATGGAGAAGGACTACGTGGATACGCTCAGCCTCCCGCAGTCAGTGCTCCCTCACGTCATGCTGGCGCACACCATGGACGGCAAGCCGCTGCTGCGAGAGCACGGCGCTCCGCTGCGCCTGATCATCCCCGAGATGTACGGCTACAAGAACGTCAAGTGGGTGCACAAGCTGGAGCTGGTGCCGAACCTGCACCCGGGCTTCTGGGAGCAGAACGGGTATGACGTCGACGCCTGGGTCGGCAGGTCCAACGGCTACTGAGGCGGCACCCGGCCGCGGCTACGTCCGCCGGTTCAGCCCCACCGAGCGGTCGCTGCACTGGCTGCTTGCGCTGACCTTCCTGACCATGATGGCGACGGGGCTGATCCTGTACCTGCCCTCGTTCGCACAGCTCGCCGCCAACCGGATGCTCTGGAAGTCGATCCACCTCGGCGCTGCGATCGCGTTCTGGGTCGGCCTGGTGCTGCTGGTCGCGGCGAGTCCCCGGGAGCTTCACGCGACCGCTCGTCAGATCGACCGCTTCGACGGAGACGACCGGCGCTGGCTGCGCTGGGCGGTCAGCCGGAACGGGCCCGAGCCGCCGCAGGGGCGCTTCAACGCCGGCCAGAAGCTGAACACGGCGATCGTCGGCGGGCTGATGGTCGTGTTCACGTTCAGTGGGACGCTGATGTACCTGCAGGAGACCGACGCCCAGTTCCGCGGCACCAGCGCCATCCTGGTGCATGACTGGGCGACCTGGATCGCCGTCCCGCTGGTCGCGGGGCACCTGTACCTGGCGCTGCTCAACCCCTCGACGCGGCATTCGCTGCGCGGGATCGTCCTGGGGACGGTGCGCCGGGACTGGGCCAAGCGCCACCACACCAAGTGGGAGAACGACCTACCCGAGTGAGTTAACGGCCGCCGTGGCCGGTTGGCGCGGCTCGGCCGGCAGCACGATCGTGAACCGAGCGCCGGCGCCGGGAGTGCTCTGGATCAGGACCTCCCCGCCGGCCAGGCGAACGCGTTCGATGACCGTCGTCAGCCCCAGATGGAGCCCCGGCGTGTGCCGGTTGAGCGCGGTCTCGGAGGCAAACCCGATGCCGTCGTCCGCCACCCGGAACGTCAGCCGGCCGCCGCGCTCCCGGCCCGTCACCGACAGGCTCCGGGCCTGGGAATGTTTGCGCGCGTTCAGGATCAGCTCGCGCAGCGTCCGGTACAGCAACGCCTCCAGGGTGTCCGCCTGACGGCCGATCTGGACGTCGACCTCCGCGGTCTCCCAGGGGCCGTCCTTGACCATCTCGGTGAGCATCGCCTGCAGCCCCTCCTTCTCCAGGAGCTGTGGGCGAAGCTCGAACATCAGCCGCCGGGTGCGCTCGATGACGGCGCGCAGCATCTCCACCAGCGTCTGGCGCGCGGGGTCTTCGACGTCGAGCGTCCGCTCGAGCTGGAAGAGGATCGCGGTCATCACCTGCACCGTGTCGTCGTGCAGCTCGATTGCGATCCGCGCCTGCTGGTCCTCGCCGCCGCGCACCAGCGCCGCAACCGCGCTGCGGCTGCGCGCCTCCGCCTCGCGCAGCTCGGTGATGTCGACCGCGACTCCCTGCAGGTACCAGTGTCCCTCGGGTGGATCCACCCGCGACCGCCGGAAGAGCACGTTGCGGTAGTCGCCCTCGCTCGTCAGCAGCCGTAGCTCGAACTCGTCGGAGTTGATCTGGTCGGTGCGGAACGCGGCGATCGAGGTGTGCAGCCGGGCGCGGTCGTCGGGGTGGATGACCTCTTCCCAGCGGTCGGAGTTCGCCATCTCGACGAACTCGTCCGGCGAGTACCCGAGCATGCCCTCGACCTGCGGGCTGATGTACTCCATGTCGCCGTTCACTGCGTTGCGCATGATCACCATCGGAAGCTGCTCGACCAGCGTCTGGTACCGCCGCTGCTCGGCGGCCAGCCGTCGCTCGGTCTCGACTTCCTCGGTGGCGTCGAAGATCGCGGCCTGGGCGACCCCCGGAGCGACCACGTGGATCACCGACCGGAAGACGCGCTCGACGCCGTCCGCCCGCAACCAGCGGTACTGATTGCTCCAGGGCTGGCCTCGGCGTCCGAACTCCTCCCAGTCCGGCTGCAGCGGGTCGACGATCCTGCTGGCCCAGCGCGCGTAGCCGGCCTCGCCGATCCACGACTCGGGAGGCTCGCCCGTCAGCGCCTCGACCTGCGGGCTGGCGTAAAGGAGGGTTTGCCGGTTCACGTCCATGCGCAAGACCGCCGCCGGCATCTGGTCGATCAGCAGCTGCCACTCGGCGCGCGCCTGAACCTGGTCGGTGACGTCGAAGATCATGGCCTTCCACACGGTGCTGCCGGGGTCGGCCGGCACCATGAAGTTGCGCACCCAGCGGGGCGGACCGGCGGGCGGATTGAGCCGGTACGTCTCGTCGAACACCGAGCCGTTGGCAACCGCCTCCTCGTATCGCTCCACCACGCGGTCACGATCGGCCGGATCGGTCGTCCTCTGCCACAGCCCCGGATCCGCCATCAACTCGTTGGCGGACAGGCCGAGAAGCTGCTCCACCTGACGGCTGACGTAGGTGAACCGCCGCGTATCGACGTCGAAGAACACGGTTGCCGCCGGGATCTGAGAGATCAGCGACTCGAACCTATCGGATGACACCAACCGCTCCAGTCTGCCCTGCTACGGCTGATCGTAACCGGATCGCCGCAGCTGGCGTACGCCCCCGTCCGCACAGGGATCACCGCACCGTAGCGTGGCGGGGTTATCGGGTTGCGGTTGGGGTGCGCACTGCACTCCAGTGCCCTCGCTGACGACAGGAGACTCCTGCCGAACGCTGAATCACGCAAACATGAGACAGCATTCGGTAGCGAATCCCGGCATGACGACCCACCGTCTGCTCGCCGTGCTGGAGACCGTCATCTACGTGACCGTAGGCGTGTTTCTCGCGGTGGCCGCTGCGTTTCTGTTGCTGGGAACGATCGGAGATCTTCGTCATGCATGGCACGAGGGGGCAAACTCGGTCGCCATCGGGGTGCTCGTGCTCGACCGGATCCTGCTCATGCTGATCGTTGCCGAGTTGGTCTACACCCTGAACCTGGTGATGCACACACACAAGCTCTCCGTGACGCCGTTCCTGTACATCGGCCTGATCGCCGTCGTCCGGCGGACGCTGATCGTAACGGCGTCGATTGAGAGCCTTCCCGCATCAGGCCGAGCCCTCACAAACGTCCTGCTGCAGCTCGGGTTGCTCAGCGTGCTGGCGGTCTCGTTGTCGGTTGCAATCTTTCTGGTCCGGCGCAGCGGCGACAGCGACGATCCCGCGGCCGGGCTCGCACAGCCGCTCGACGCGCAGACGGCCTGATCGCCGCGGCCCGGCCCGGCTAGGTACAGTGCCCGGCGTTGAAGGAACGTCGGGCAGAGGTGGCAGGGGCGGGCCTGGCGGGCCTGACGGCCGCGGCCGTGCTCGCTCAGCGGGGCTGGCGGGTGCGCGTCCACGAGCAATCCGCCGAGCTGCGGGAGATCGGCGCGGGCATCTACCTGTTCGAGAACGCGCTTCGCGTGCTCGAGGAGATCGGCGCGTTCGACGACGTCGCGTCGCTGGCGGAGCAGATCACCGACGGCGACCTGCGCGACCATGCCGACCGGCTGGTGATCCGGCGCAACGAACGGCGTGCCGTGTCCTCGCGGCTGTACGTCGCCGTGCGCGGAGATCTGCACGCCGCGCTGGCCCGGGCGGCCGTCAGGGCGGGAGCGGAGATCGTCACCGGCTCCCAGGCGCTCGCGGCCACCCCGGATGGCCGCCTGGAGTTCGCAGACGGCTTCGGTGAGCGGGCGGATCTGGTGGTCGGCGCGGACGGCGTCCACTCCCGTGTGCGCGACTCGCTGCGCCTGGCGGCCTCGATCGTCGACCTCCAGGACGGGTGCGGCCGCCATCTGATCCCGCGCCGGGCCGACGATCCCGCTCACCGCACGATCGAGGTCTGGAACGGCGGCCGTCGGCTGGGGGTCGCCCCGGCCGGTGCACAGTCGGTGTATGTCTTCTTGTGCTGCCCGAGCACCGACGTCGGCGGGCGCCGCCAGCAGCCGTTCGACGCCGACGAGTGGCTGCGGACGCATCCCGGCTACGCCAGCCAGCTGCGGCGGATCCCCCGGCACCCCGAGGGCAGGTGGCTGACGTTCTACGACGTCCGCTGCCGGGCCTGGTCGCGGGGCCGGGTGGCCCTGATCGGCGACGCCGCCCACGCGATGTCACCCAACCTCGGCCAGGGCGCCTGCACAGCAATGGCCAACGCCCTTGCGCTGGGGCAGGCCGTCACTGCCCAGGACGACGTCGAGCAGGCGCTGCGCCTCTGGGAGGCGACCGAGCGCCCGTACACGGACCGGATCCAGCGCTACTCCTACCTCTACGGCCGCGTCGGCACGCGCTGGCCCAGGCCGTTGCTCGATCTCCGCTCGCGGCTGGTGCCGGTCGTCGCCCGCAACCCGCGCTTCCGCCGCGCCATGAGCGAGGCGGCCGAGCACGTCCCCAGGATGGAGGCCGCGTCCTGAGCGCCGCCGGCAGTCTGGCCCTGGTCGGCGGCCGGGTGCGCACGCTCGATTCGCTGGGCACGGTCGCCGAGGCGCTGCTGATCGAGGATGGAGCCGTTGTCTCGGTCGGCACCAGCCGGGAGGTGACTGAGCGCGCCGGCGCTGGTGCCGAGGTGGTGGATCTCGACGGGCGTACGGCGCTGCCCGGGCTGATCGACGCCCATGCACACCTCGAGCTGTCGGCGCTGGCCGAGCGCGCCTGGGTCGATGTCCGCACGGCGCCGGTGGAGGCAACGGTCGAGCGAGTCGCCAGGCGAGCGGGGGAGACCGAGCCGGGCGGTTGGGTGGTCGCCCAGGGAACGTTCGGTCAGCCGCTGCCCACCCGCGACCAGCTCGATGCGGCGGTGCCCGGCCATCCGGTGGTGATCCGCGAGTCGATGCACCGGCTGGTCGCCAACTCGGAGGCGCTGGAGCGAAGCGGGATCGACCGCCGGTTCGTGGAGCCGGCCGGGACGCGAGTGCAGCGCCGGGCGGACGGCGAGCCGACGGGCGTGATCGAGGAGGGCTTCGACCTGCTGCAGGTGCCGTGGCAGGGCTCGGAGTGGCTGGAGCGCGCACTCGCCGCGCAGGCCGTGGAGTCGTTTGTCCGCTACGGGGTCACCACCGTGCATGAGCTGCCGGCGTCCGCTGCGGCGCTGGGAGCGTGGCGGCGGCTTGCGGCGCGTGACGAGATGCCCTGCAGGATCGTGCTCAACCCGATCCTGGCGCCCGGTCATCAGCCGACCGTCGCAGGCGTGGACGAGTTCGTCTCGCTGCGACGATCGTCCGGCGGCCACCCCTGGCTGACCGTCGGTGCGCTGAAGCTGTTTCTGGACGGCGCCGGGGAGGCCGCGTGGATGCGCCCGCAGCTCGCCGGAAGCCCGTCCGGGTGGGGCCTCCCGCCGTTCACCTACAACGCGCTCCGCGCGGTGCTCGCCGCCTGCCGCGAGGCCGAGGCTCAGGTATGGATGCACGCGGTCGGCTCAGTCGCCCAGGAGCTCGCCCTGGATGCGGTGGAGGAGACCAACCGCACGCATCCTCACCCCGACCACCGCTCGCGGATCGAGCACGTCGGCAACGCGATCTGCGACCCGGCCATCCTGCCGCGGCTGGCGCCGGCCGGTGCGATCCCCGTACCGACCGCATCGTTCATGCACCGCTACCGCGAGCCGGCGCCGGACATCGGCCCGAACCGTTCCTTCCCGTTTCGAACGATGCTGGAGATGGGCCTGCAGCCGCCGGGCAACTCCGACAGCGCCGGCACGCAGCCCTTCGCGACGACTCCCTGGCACGGGGTGGCCGCGCTGGTGCTGCGCCTGACCGGCAGTGGAGACCCGGTGCCGCCCGCGGACGAGGCGCTGACCGTCGAGCAAGCGGTGCTGCTGCCGACCCGGTTCGCCGCTCAGGCAACGTTTGCCGAGTCGGTGCAGGGCTCGCTGGAGCCGGGCAAGCACGGAGACGTCGCCGTGTTCGGCAACGATCCGCTGGGATTGCCGGCCGAGGAGCTGCCGGCCCTGGAGGCTGACCTGACGATCGTCGACGGCCGGATCGTCCACCGCGGCCCGGGCGCGCCCTGACCTTGGACTTCAACCACTTCCTGACCGCGTTCCTGCCCGACCGGGAGCGCGACCACGCTCGCATCTACGCCGACATGATCACGCAGGCGGAGGCGGCCGACCGCCTCGGTTACGCAGCCGTCTCGATCCCCGAGCACCACCTCATCAACATCCTGCTCGTCCCCTCACCGCTGCAGATGGCGGTGCGGCTGGCGGCGACCACCTCACGGATCCGCCTGGTCACCGCCGTGGTGGTGCTGCCGTTGCACGACCCGCGGATGCTCGCCGGCGAGGTGATCCAGGCGGACATGCTGTGCGAGGGGCGGCTCGTGCTGGGCGTCGGGCGCGGGGCGTTCGGCTACGAGATGGGACGCCTGGGGGTGCCGATCGAGACCTCCCGCGAGCGATTCGCCGAGACCCTGCAGATCCTGCTGGCGCTGCTCGACGGCGAGGAGGTGGGCTGGGACGGCGCCTATTACCAGTTCGAGCCGCTGACCGTGATGCCGCGCCCGGTGCGGCGGATTCCGCTGATGGTCGCGGTGATGGCCCCGGAGGCGATCTACGAGTCGGCCAGCCGCGGCATCCACATCCAGACCACGCCGCTGGGCGGGTCGCACGAGCAGCTGCTGACGCAGGTCGACGCCTTCCGGCGTGGCCAGGCCGACGCGGGCGCGGCCGGTGACGGACTGCGACTGGCTCTGATGCGCGGCGTCTACGCCGCCCGCGACGAGCGCGACGCACGCCGGGTGCTCGAGCTCGCCTACGGCTACTACCGGCGGTTCGACAACGTGTTCGGCGGTCCCGGGATCGTCCACGGCGGGATGATCGAGCCGCTGCCGCGGAAGCAGACGATCGAGGAGCTGGGAGAGAACCTGGTCATCTGCCCGCCGGCCGAGATGGTCGAGCGCCTGGCCGGGTACGCCGAGGTCGGCATCGACGAGCTGATCACCAGCTCGAACTTCGGGCAGCCGGCCTGCAGAGACCGTCGAGATGATGCAGCGGTTCTCCGAGGAGGTCATGCCTCACCTGTCTGGCTAGGATCCAGCGCCGATATCGTTCCCACGTCTCGACGCGGGAGGACGCCATGAAGATCTGTGTGGTCGGAGCGACCGGGTGGATCGGCGGCTCGGTGATGCGCGAGGCGCTCAGCCAGGGCATCGAGGTGAAGGCCGTCAGCCACAACCCCGATCGGCTCGCACAGCTGGAGGGCGTCGACACTGCGGTGGCGGACGTGCTCGACACCGACCGGCTGGCCGAGGTGATCGGCGGGTACGACGCGGTCGTCTGCGCCGTCACCGACCGCTCGACCGACGACCGCTCGATCATCCCCAACGCCGCACGGTCGGTGCTGGCCGCCTGCGAGCGGGCCGGCGTCGACCGGCTCGTGTTCTGCGGTGGCGGCGGCAGCCTCGAGGTGCGGCCGGGCGTGCGCGCCGTCGACGAGCCGGACTTTCCCCCGCAGTACCTCGCCGAGGCACTTGCCCAGGCCGAGGCGCTCGGCCGTCTTTCGCGCGGCCGACACGAGCGTCGAGTGGACCTACGCCAGCCCGCCGCCCCACCACCTCGAGCCGGGGGAGAAGCACGGCTGGTACCACGCCAGGGTCGGAGACACGCCCGTGGTGGACGCCGAGGGTGAGAGCAGGCTCACCTCAGGCGACTACGCGGTGGCGATCGTCTACGCCCTCACCGAGCACGTCTCTGTTCGCGGCCGGTTCACAGCCGCCTACACGGATCCGTAGATCGCGTCAGCCGGCCGTGTCGCCAGGCTCCTCCGCGGTGACCTCGCTCTCGCCGTCCGGATAGTCCGAGACCTCCGGTGCATCCGCGCCGTCCGGCGTCGGGAACGCCGAGCTGGGGGCACGACGCTTCGCGAGCACGCCCGCGGTGATGCCGCCGACGCCGAGCGCGACCAGCGCCGCGTTGCGCTTGCGGTGCTGGGCCGGAGGCGTGACGCTGAACACGACCGCCTTCGAGGCATGGTGCGTGGCGCGGCTGAGCTTGCGAGCGACGCGGCGATCGTTCATCGCCTCGACGACGCCGACCTCGCCGACCCGCCGGAATGCCGCCGCCGCATCTGCGCCTGCACGACGCGACTCGCGGTGGACTCGTCGATCGGTCGCGGCGCGCTTGACGGGCTGCGCCACGACGACCAGGTAGCGTCCGCGGCCGCGGGCCTTGCGAGTCGAGCGGACCACGGCGGTGGTGAACAGGCCGAGCCTGACGGCGCGGCGTGGGTGGCGTACTGCCATCCGGGTTGCGTATCGGGTTAGGTCTTTCTGCATCGTCCTCCTCCGAGGAGTGTGGGGTGGCGGGCGGCGGTCGAAACCGAACGATGACACAACCGCTGCGATCAGGCGGTCACCGTGCCGGCGTCGATCCCCTCGCCGGTCTGGGATTCCGTGACCGGCAGCTCGATCTCTACGGTTGTGCCCGCTCCAACCTCGGACGTAACGTCGAACCGTCCGCCCAGCGCCCGGATTCTCTGGGCGGCGGTCTCGAGGCCGATGTGGGGCGACGTGATCGACCGGCGCCTTCGCGCCGTGAAGCCGCGTCCGTCGTCGCGGATCGTCGCAACCACGTTGCCGCGGCGCTCGACGACGTTGATCCACACGTGCTCGGCGCGGGCGTGCTTGCGGACGTTGATCAGCACCTCGCGGATGGTTCGGTAGGCGAGAGTCTCGAGGTCGACCGGATAGCGCCCGACCCGTGTCCGCACCTTGACGACGGCGGGGGTGTCGCGGCGCAGGGACGAGGCGAGGTCGCGGACGGCGGGGCCGAGGCCGGCGGCCTCGAGCAGCTGCGGGCGCAGCTCGAAGGTCAGCCGCCGCGTCCGGTCGGTGGCCTCCATCAGCGCCGTCCGCGCGCGGGCGACGCCGTCGCGGGCCGCGTCCACGTCGCCCTCCCGGAGATGCCGGTCTACCCGGTCGAGCTCGACCAGCGACGCGGTCATGATCTGGATCGTGTCGTCGTGCAGCTCCTCGGCGATCCGGGAGCTCTGCCGCGTCTCTGCGCTGATGATGCCCTCGAGCAGCGTCTGCCGGCGGTGCTCCTCGTCGCGGACCGACTGCTCGGCGAGCCGCTCTTCGGTGACGTCCCGGTAGTTGAGAACGATCCCGCGGACGGCCGGGTCGTGCAGGAGGTTTGTCGCCACCCCGGACACCACGCGCCAGGAGCCGTCCTCATGGGCGAGCCGGAACTCGCCTGGCAGCTGTGCGCCGGGCTTGCCCATCAGCCGGCCGAGGATCTCCCGTCCCTTGGCGGCGTCCTCCGGCGGCATCAGGTCGAGCGGAGTCTTGCCGGCGAACCACTCCGGCGGGCGGCCGACGACCCGGCCCATCGACGGGTTCTGGTAGACGACGACGCCCCGGGCGTCGACGATCGTCACGGCTTCGCGGGCGTGCTCGACGAGCGCGCGGAACAGCTGACCCAGCTGGTCGTCGGACTGGCGCGCCAGCCGCTCCGCCGTGACATCCACCAGCACTCCGAGCACCTGCCCCTGGCCGGCGCCGGCGCCGTTCACGACCACCGACCGGTCGTGCAGCCAGCGCTCGGCGCCGGCCGGTGCCGCCAGGCGGTAGACGGTGCTGAGCGGCCCCTCCGACCGCGACGACCGCTCCGCGGCGGCCCGCTCGCGGTCATCCGCGTGCACCCGCTCGAGCCATGCGGCTCCGGGCGCCAGCCATTCCGCGGGCGTCAGGCCCGCAACCGCCTCGATGCCCGGGCTGACCCAGATGCCCGCCCCGTCCGGGTGGTCGAGATAGAAGGCGGCGGGCAGCGCATCCAGCCCGACGGGCCATTGCGCGGGCTCGAACCCCGGCCCGGCGTCGGCCGTCGGGGTGCGGTGGGAGCCCTCGCTGCCGGTGGCCATGAATACCCGTTCCCTTGGATCCAATACTGCCATCCGGCGGAAGATGTTGCAGTGGTGCGCACGCCCGGATTCGAACGATGTTGAACTGGTCATGCGGCTCGGGCGTGGTGAACCACGTCGCTGATGCGGCCCTCCGCTACGGCTTAGGTGAGCAGAAGCGCCACGCTCAAGCGGAACGGAGCGGCGGGGGGCGACGGTGGCGACCTGATCGTTGCTAGCGTTGCGCCATGGACGTCTCGCCACCCGCCGTGGTCACCGGCGCCAGCCGGGGGATCGGACGCGTCGTGGCAGAGCGGCTGGCCTCGTCCGGGCGTGTGGTGATCGCGATCGCCCGGTCGCAGGACAGCCTCGAGCAGTTGGCCGCGACCTGCGGCGTCGTGCCGATGGCGATGGACGTGTCCGACAGGGCCGCGGTCACCGAGACCTGGACACGCATCGGCCGCGAGTTCGGCGCCCCTGCGCTGGTGGTGAACAACGCCGGCTTCGCTGGTGCCGCCGGACCCACCTGGCAGCAGGATCCCGAGACGTGGTGGCGGGTATTCGAGGTGAACGTCCTGGGGAGCTTCCTGATGTGCCGAGCCGCTCTGCCCCTGATGATCGAGGCCGGCGGGGGCCGGATCGTGAACGTCTCATCGAACGCCGCCTTCTTTCCTGCCTGGACAGACAACGACGGTTTGATCAACGCCGCCTACATGTCCAGCAAGGCCGCGCTCGTGCGATTCACCGAGGCCCTGGCGGGCGAGGCGGAGCCGTCGGGCGTGCGGGCGTTCGCCGTCTCTCCGGGCATGGTCAAGACCGAGATGAGCGCCGGGATCTTCACCGACGAGTGGAACGACCCCGAGATCTGGTCACCGCCCGAGCTGACCGCCGAGCTGGTCGAGTTCATCGACTCCGGGGCGCTCGACGTGCTCACCGGCCGCTACATCCACGCGGCCAACGACGACTGGCGGGCGCTGGCCGTGGCGCCGGCCGACGTGCTCGAGCACGACCGGCTCACGCTCCGCGTTCGCTGACCCCGCCTACGTCGTGAGCCACCCGCCGGCGTTGTGCACTTTGATCGCCCGCGGCACTCGTAGGGCCTGCTGGAGTGTGCGGCGGGGGGCGGGCTGTTACCCGGTCGCTGGTTGTTGTGCGAGAGCCTCCGCCGGGCCGTCGGGTGACGAACGGACTAGACCCTCTCATCGCAGTGCAACCGTTCGGTTGCGTCCAGTCAGAGCGGGTTACCTACGCTCGCCGGGGAACGGGCGAGGGGCGCGGTGCCCATCTGGTTCCCACGCCCCTCGGTGTCAGATCGTCTCGGTGCCCGTCTCACGCCTGGTTGAGCGATGCGCCCGGGAGGAATCGAACCTCCGACACGCAGATTCGAAGTCTGCTGCTCTATCCCCTGAGCTACGGGCGCCAGAGCGGCATCCTAGGCGGTTCGGCGGGTGGAGGGACACCGAGAGGGACACCGGACATCCACTATCGGCCGTCTCGCGGGTTCCTGGGTCGAAGGTAGGTTCCTTCCCCGCGTCGCCCTGACGCCGGTGAGAACCGCTGCGAACATGCTCTCGATGGCCGCGGTCGGGAACGGCCGTCTAGGGGCTAGGGCGCCACTGGCCCACTCCCGCGACTTGCCCGGCATGCGCACCCCACCGGTCCAGCGAGGCGGAACCGCTGAAGTCGCACTCAGCGCGTGTAGCCACACGGCCGGATTTCTCGGAAACCAGTCTCCAAGGCTGCTTCGAGCTGCCGATCGGCCGGCGGCACCTTCTAGCGGGCGCTGCCTCCTGTGGCGCCTGGGGCGAGTGCGTAGAGATCGCCGTTGGGCGTTCCCAGGAACGCCATCCCGTTCGATATCGCGGCGGACGAGTAGATGTACGGCGCGCCCGATGGCATCGTCCAGAGGTCGGCTCCGGTGGCGAGTGAGAGCGCGTGGATGGTTCCGGAGATGTCGCCGATGATGGCGACCTGGTCGCCAGGCGCGCCGGTGACGGCCAGGGAGGCGACCGTCGTCATGCCCTGATCAAACCAGGTGCGGGTGCCGGTGACCGCGTCGAACGCGAAGACGCCGCCGCTTGACCCGACATAGACTTCCGATCCGACCAGGGCGGCCGTCGACCGGAACCCTTCGTGCTTGACGTTGTCGGGCCGGGCGTTGTAGTCCCAGATCTGCGCGCCGGTGGTCAGATCGAATGCGTACATGTGCCCGTACTTGGTGCCGATGTAGACGGCACCGTCGACCAGGCCATTCATGCCCGGCGGGGAGATCGTGGCAGACGCCCCGACGTCGGAATCCTTGCCCGACACGGGAAAGTCCGCCCACACCTGCTGACCGGTGAGCGCGTCGACCGCGACGATCGAGTCGTCGGGATCAGACGTGCCGACCACAACCAGCGGCGTCCCATCCGCGTCCACCGCATACCCCGGGGACGACCAAACGCCCGAGCCCGCATCCCTGAACGAGTTGAACTGCCACTTCAGGCTGCAATCAGCCGCCGCGTTCGGATCGACCGCGTTAATCGCCCACAGACTTCCTCCGTCGGCGGCTCCACCGGATGGCCCGCTGTCGCCGAAGTACACGACCTGCCCAGTTCCGTCCGGGTCCTCGACGACCGGCGATGACGAGACGTTGCCCGTCGTCAGAAACCGACAGTCGACGCGTCCATTGTTGGCGTTGAGCGCATACAGGTAGTGATTCGAGCTGCCGACATACACGACGCCGTTGACGACTGCCGGCGACGAATGGACGTTACCCGTGGCTCTGTGCCACAGCAGGCTCCCGGTGGCCGCGTCAACCGCATCGACTCCGTGCTTGTACCCGACGTAGACAACCCGCTTGCCGAGTGTCGCGTTGTAAACGACCGCCGGCGACGACCATACCGACCCCCCAAGGTTCGTCTTCCACGCCACACCCAGCGACGCAGCCGTGGAGGCGCCAATTCCCGTCTCAGGACTGACACCGGAATGCGTCGCGTCGAACTGGAACATCGGCCAGTCGATCGCAGTCGCGCTCCGCGCGGCACCCGCCCCCGAAAGAACGGCGCCGACAACCAGCGCAGCAGCAAAGCACACAGGCAGTCCAACTCGCAGAAAACGGGACATCATGAGACCGCACCTCCGTCGGGCTTCGACTGGTGGCTCGCAGGCGGATCAACTGTCCGACCCGACACCCTCTCTGTCAAGCCCCCAGGACAGCCGCGCTGGCCCTCGAGTGGGGCGACGTCGACCTTGGCCGGCGCCGCGTCCGCGTCCACGTCCACCGGACGCTGTACCGCGGCCACATCGGGCCGCCGAAGTCCAGGGTACGGGAAGCGCGAGGTTCCGCTGAGCGTGCCGACTGCCCGTGCGCTGTGGGCGCGCAAGGAGACGGCGCCCGCGGCGGAGCCGGTGTTCGCCACCAGGACCGGCGGGTACCTGGCCGCGTCGAATTTCTCAGGCGCCTTCAAGAAGGCGGCGAAGGACGCCGGTGTCCGGTGGGCGAGCCTGCACTCGCTCCGACATACGTGCGCTACCGAGCTGCTGCACCGCGGCCTGAACGCGAAGCACGTCCAAGTGTGGATGGGGCATCACTCGCCGGCGTTCACGCTGGCCGTATACGTCCGCTACCTCCCGGACGACCTGCCGTAGTCACCGTCCGGTGAGGGACACCGGAGGGACACCAGCCCAGACGCCAAACTGGAGGTCGTGCCGGTTCCCGCTCAGGAGGTCGTGCCGGTTCCCGCTCAGGTAGCCGGAATCCTCAGGTAGACCGATGCCCGCCGAGACGGTCCCAGCTGATTCGAAGTCTGCTGCTCCATCCCCTGAGCTACGGGCGCCGGAACGGCATCCTAGGCGGTCGGGCCGAGGCGGGCACGCACGACACGCGTCCGTCGCGGACGGTAGGCTAGGCGGAAAGCCAAGCTGCACGGTCTTTGGAGGCCTTGATGCTCATCGCAAGTTCGTATCCGTTCCTCGGCGTCCTAGAGACGTTCCTGGTCATTGCGCTGTGGGTGATCTGGTTCTGGATCCTGATCACCATCTTCAGCGACCTGTTCCGCCGCCGCGACATCGGTGGTGGCGCGAAGGTGCTCTGGTTCATCTTCGTGATCATCCTGCCCTACCTCGGCGTGTTCATCTACCTGATCGTCAACCACAACGGCATGATGGATCGCAACGAAAGCGCTGTGAAACAGCAACAGACCCAGCTCGACGACTACGTCCGGTCGGTTGCCGCGCAGGGGCCAGATCCCGCCGAGCAGATCGCCAAGGCCAAGAAGCTGCTGGACGACGGCACGATCACCCAGGCCGAGTTCGACAGCATCAAGGCAAAGGCGCTGGCCTAACCGTCGCCCTGATCGCCGCCGCCACCGTCATGGTGGCGGCGGTGGTGATGGCCGTGGCCCTTGGCCGGCTTGTCCGGACCTGGGTGGTGTCGTGGCTTCGGGTGCGGGGCGGGCGGTGGCGGAGCGGTCGTCGATACGACCGTGACGACGCTGAACGCCTGGCTCTGCGGTGGCGGCGCGTGGCCCGCGGCCGCCGCGCGGGACTGGACGACGCGTGGGTGATGCCCGCCCGCGGCGAGCACGCCGAGCAGCATCCCCACGACGCTGCAGGCCAGCGCCCCGGCGCACGCAAGCGCAACCCCGGCTCTGCGGGAGATCCGTGGCATGACCTGGGTTCTACCCCAGATCGCGTGGCCTCAACCGTGACGGTGCCGAGCTAGCGCCGGCGGGCCTGCAGGGTGTAGCTGAGCGGGAGCCGTTCCGGCCGGTCGAGCAGCTGCCACTCGCCGTCGCCCCGGTCGGCCATGCCCGGCAGGCCCTCCCAGGGAACGGAGAGGTGCTCCTCGAGCAGCGTCAGCTCCATGCCGGCGCCGAGCAGGGCGGTCACGATCTCGCCCAGCCCGTGGTTCCACTCGTGGGTCACCCTGGTCTCGAACACCTCGTCGGTCTCGACGTAGGTCGTGCCGTGCTCCTCGCCGTCGTCGAGCACCACCGCCTCGTCCGTCTCGAAGTAGGGGTACTCGATGGCCAGCAGGCCGTCGGACCGCAGCGGGTCGACCGCCCACAGCACGGGGTGGCCCTCGCGCAGGTGCAGCCGGCCGCCCGGCCGCAGCAGCCCGGACACGACACCCGCCCAGCCGGTGATGTCCGGCAGCCAGTTGAGGGCACCGACGCCGGTGTAGACCAGGTCGAAGCTGCCCGGCTCGAGGACCTCGAGGGCGTCGTACACCTGAGCCTCCACAAACGTCGTCTCGGCCCCGGCGGCGACTGCCAGGCCGCGTGCCACCTCGAGCGCGGGAGCGGACATGTCGAGTCCTGTCATGCTCGCGCCGAGGCGCTGCAGGGACACCGTGTCCGTCCCGATGTGGCACTGCAGATGGACGCCTGCAAGTCCGGAGATGTCGCCCAGCCGCGGGACGTCGAAGCGCACGACCTCGCTGAGAAAGCCCGGATCCTCGGCGAACCGCGCGACCGCGTAGTCGCGCGAGGCCGCGTGCGCCGGCACGCGCTCGTCCCAGAACGCACGGTTGACCTGCACGTACTCCTCCACAGCGATCCTTTCCTTTGGTGCGCCAAGGGTAACCGTCTAGCATTGGCGCGATGCGGAAAGCGAACATCGCAGAACCCGAGTTCAAGTACACCGACGACGATCCGCCCGGCTTCAAGAGCGGCATGTACCGGATGGGCCCGATGGTGGGCGCGAGCATCCTGGGAGCGACGGTGTACGAGCTGGCGCCCGGCAACTCGATCTGCCCGTACCACTACGAGTACGGCGAGGAGGAGTGGCTGATCGTGCTTCAGGGGCAGCCGGTGATTCGCCACCCCGAGGGCGAGGAGCGGCTCGACACCTGGGACGTCGTCTGCTTCCCGTCCGGCCCCGACGGCGCCCATGCCGTCCGCAACGACAGCTCAGACACGGTGCGCGTCCTCATGTTCTCGAACGTCGAGCACCCCGCTGCGACGGTCTACCCGGACAGCGACAAGGTCGCCATCTGGACTGGAAACGAGGCCGACAACGTGATGGTCCGCAAGTCGAGCCGCGTCGACTACTGGGACGGCGAGACCGGCTGAAGCCGGCCGGGTCGGCGAGGGGTGACCGGTGGGACTCGAACCCACGTCCTCCTGGACCACAACCAGGGGCTACCACCAGCTGAGCTACGGCCACCACGGTGCGCTAGCAGGATAGCGGCGCCGGCGGCCCCGTGGCGACGCGTGGCGACCGGTGGGCCGGCCGCCACGCACCGCGTGGAGCTAGGAGACGAGAATCGAGGCGCTGTGGGCCGCGACCCTGACCGAGGTCACCGACTGCACCGGCGGCAGAAGTCTGGACTACGCCGCGAAGCTGTCCGGCTCGGCGTCGATGCTGTCGGCGCTTGTCGCCTGCTGCAGCAGCTCGTAGTCGAGCACGTACCGGTCGAGCAGCTGCCGGTGCTGGTCGCTGACGGTGTCGCGCTTGGCCAGCGCGCGGACGCGGTCGACGATCGCGCTGGGCTCCAGGAACGGGCGCAGGGTGCGGTGGTCGAGGCGGCGCTCCACCCGCGGGCCGCGCGCGCTCGCGCTGGGAGCGCCGGCGTCGTTCATGAAGGGCTCGAGGAAGGCCAGCAGGCCGTCGTCATCGGTGATCTCACGGCTCACCCAGGTGCGGCACTCGCCGCGGTTCCAGGTTGCCCAGCAGGTGAGGACGTCGGGCATCCGGGGCGACTTGACCAGGCTGCCGGCCGACGCTTCCTCGCGGATGGCGGCCAGCGCCAGGTTCTCGAGCCGCGCGAGCTCGCTCAGCGTGATCAGCGTCTCGGCGCCCTCGCGCCACTCGCCGCCGTACTTGCCGTGCTGCTCGCCGAGCATCATCACCGTGTCGACCACCGTTGCGATCGAGCTGCCCGAGCCGATCAGGAGCTCGAGCTCGTCGAGCCGCTGTTCGGCCTCGACGCGCAGCAGCAGCTGGCGCACGATCCGCCGGATCGACTCCTGTGCGCCGAAGGACTGCTCGCCGCGCTGCTCGCGGCGCAGCAGCTCGTCAGCCGCCTGGAAGACCGCCTGGAACGTGGGGGCGACCTGGTCGGGCTCGACCTGCTCGGAGATGTGCGCCTCCAGCCGCTGCAGGAAGGCGCGCAGCCGTGCGCCGGCATCCGGGTGAGAATCGCGGGCGAGCTCGAGCAGCGTTGCGGAGAACTGGTTGGTGTCGCCGACGAACTCGAGGCGGCTCTGCAGGTCGGCGTTGGAGATGGCGCCGGTCGGAATCGAGAGCTGGAAGTAGACGGGGAAGATCTCCTCGGCGCAGACCAGCAGCAGCGTGCGCCAGCTGTCCTCCGGCTGAGAGACCATGACCCTGGCGCCGAGGATGTCGGGCAGCCGGGGGAACAGGCGCATCAGCAGCTGGCTGGAGTTCGTCCGGCTGACCTCGTCGAGGCGGTCCAGCCACCGCTGGTGGTAGGCCTGGCAGGCGGCCAGGCTGCCGTCCTCGGACCGCCGCACGTGCGACGGCAGCAGGAACGCGGGCGGGTTCCGGCGGACGGCGTCGTAGGCGATGGGCGAAAACAGCCGCAGCGTCTCCAGTGCCACGAAGTCGACAGGATTGACCTCCCCGGCCACAGCCGGGAAGGTGGCGTTGACTGCGTTGACGAGGCGGACCACATCGCGAGGCGTGCGAAGGAATTGGTCGATGCCGTTCACGCAGACGTCTGTCCAGTACTCGGGGTCGACAAGCCCGCCCTCACGGGCCTCGGCCATCAGCGGTTGGATGCGATCGACGAACATCCCCTGCAGCGCCGCCCGGTCGGGGACGGGCAGGTCGAGCGAGACGTGCGCGATCCGGTCGAGTGAGCCCTCCAGCTCGTCGCCCGGGTCGTCCACCGTCAGCGACAGCAGGACGACCAGGTTCGGTGTGCCGGCGAGCGACAGCAGCGCACGCACCAGGGTGGCGCGCTCGTAGCTCTCGAGGCGGTCGACGTCGTCGATCAGCAGAACCAGCGGGTCGGCGGCGGCGGTCAGGTCGGAGACGACGCTGGCGCGGAGCGCCGACATCTGCGAGAGGTCGGGCAGCCTCTCGGCCTCGCCGGAGGACGGCGTCGTCGCGTGCGCGAGCAGGTGCAGCAGGCGCGACTCGACCTCGGGCCCGCAGCCGAGCAGCCAGGGGTTCCAGTCGATGATCGCCGGCGGCATCGGCAGCCGTGACAGGAACTCGCGGGTGAAGTTCAGCACCGAGGTCTTTCCGGCGCCGGAACCGCCGCGGAGGGTGATGTAGAGCCCCTCGGTCGGAGTCAGGGTTGCGACGATCTGCGCGACATGCGCGGCGAAGCCCGCGAGGCCGAGCGCATCGAGCGATGCGTCGACCAGCGGTCGGTCAGCCGACAGCGCGGCAAGATGGGTGGGACGGTCTATGGCTGCCTCGCGATGATGAAAGTTCCATACCCCTCATCGGCCGGACCGGCGTTCGTCTTGACTGGTTTGGAGTTGGGGGTCCGATACGCTCGCTGCGGCACGTGCGGACGTGGCGGAATTGGTAGACGCGCCGGCCTTAGGAGCCGGTGGCCACTGGCCGTGGAGGTTCGAGTCCTCTCGTCCGCATTGTCACGGTGGCGTCCGCGCCCGACCGGCCGTGAGAGCGCTCCGAGTTGTCCGTTTACGCGCCGGCCGGGGCCCGCTCGCGCTTAGCGCCCGGCGCCCATCAGGATCATGGTGACGATCCCGAGCACTACGCCGAAGCAGGTCAGCCCGAGCGTCGCCCGGCGGTCGCTGGGTACGAACTCCCCGTGCATCAGCGCCCGCTCGACCTGGCGGTCGCGAACCAGGCCGTAGGCGATGCAGAGGACGCCGAACAGCGCGAAGCCGGCGCCGAGCAACTCGTAGGGCCAACGAGACTCCGTCTTCGCCAGCTCGGGGACGACCTTGCCGGCCGCCAGGGCCACCGCCAGCGCGGTCAGCCCGGTACGGAACCACGCCAGGTAGGTGCGCTCGTTGGCGAGTCGGGTGCGGCGCGTCGCGTCGTGGGCTTCGTCATACCGCCGTCGCTCCGGCTGGCTCATCGCGCCAACCCTACTGGACATCCGGTTGATCCCGCACCGGTGGCACACCTGTCGACCCCCGACTAAGGTTAGAACGTGCCCTCCGCCCCTCGACGGACGGCCCCCGTCCCGATGAAAACGCACCTCGAAGAGCTCGCTGACAACCGAGTCCGCCTCAGCATCGAGGTGCCTCCAGCCGATGTCGACCACGCGTTCGAGCACGCGCTCGACGACCTGTCGAGCAGCGTCCGGGTGCCCGGCTTCCGCAAGGGCAAGGCGCCCAAGGGCATGGTCATGCAGCGGCTGGGCCGCGACGCGGTGGTCGAAGAGGCGCTCGAGCACCACCTGTCCGGCTGGTACCGGCGGGCGGTCGCGGTGGCCGGCATCGACCCGGTCGACAGCCCGACCATCGACTGGGAGCAACAGCCCACGGAGGGCAGCCCGTTCACGTTCTCGGCTGAGGTCGAGGTCAAGGCCAAGCCGCTGGTCAAGTCCTACAAGGGGCTGACCGGCGTCCGCACCGAGGTCGAGGTTCCCCGTGAGGCGGTCGAGGGAGAGCTGGAGCGGCTGCGGCTGACGGTCGCCGAGCTGAAGCCCGCCGAGCGCGGGGCTCAGACCGGCGACTTCGCGGTGATCGACTTCGAGGGCTCGATCGACGGCACGCCGTTCGAGGGCGGCCGCGGCACCGACTACGGCGTCGAGCTGGGCGGCGGCCGGCTGCTGGACGACCTCGAGAAGGGGCTGGAGGGGATGGCAAACGGCGACGAGCGCGACGTCCCGGTGCACTTCCCGGCCGACTACCCGTCCGAGGAGCTGGCCGGCAAGAACGCCAGCTTCCACGTCACGATGAAGGATTTGAAGGAGCGCGAGCTCCCGCCGCTGGACGACGAGCTGGCGAAGTCGGTCAGCGAGTTCGACACCCTGGCCGAGCTCGACGGAGACATCACCGAGCAGATCCGCCAGACCCTCCAGGCCGAGTCGGACGCCATCTTCCGTTCGACGGTGCTGGAAGACCTGTCGGGCCAGCTCGAGACCGAGGTGCCGGAGGCGATGGTGCGCAGCCGGATGGCGCAGATGACCCGGTCGATGCTGAACACGCTGGCCGGGCGCGGCCTCGACATGGACACCTACCTGCGGCTGACCGGGCAGAGCTCCGAGGAGCTGGTCGCGGCCATGCGTCCGGAGGCCGAGAACTCCGTCCGCAAGGACCTGGCACTCGAGGCGGTGGCCGATGCCGAGGGCATCGAGGTCACCGACGAGATGCTGGACGAGTGGGTCAGGGAGCAGGCCGAGTCGCACGAGGAGGCCGAGGAAGACGCCGTCGAGCGGTTGCTCGAGGACCCGGCGACCCGCACCGGCCTGCGCATCGACCTACGAATGCAGAAAGCCCTGGACATCGTGGCCGATAACGCGAAAGAAATCACCCCCGATCAGGCGGCCGCCCGCGACAAGTTGTGGACGCCTGAGCAGGAATCCCAGGGGGCGACCGCAAAACCTTCCCAGATCTGGACACCCGGCTCGCCCGAGCCGGCCAAACGCTAAGGAGCGCGAGTGAGCCCACTGATTCCGATGGTCATCGAGCAGACGTCTCGAGGAGAACGTTCCTTCGATATCTACTCGCGGCTGCTGAACGAGCGCATCATCTTTCTCGGCACACCGGTCGACGACCAGATCGCGAACTTGATCGTGGCGCAGCTCCTGCATCTCGAGTCCGAGGATCCCGACAAGGACATCTCGATCTACGTCAACTCTCCGGGTGGAAGCGTCTATGCCGGCCTGGCGATCTACGACACGATGCAGTTCGTCAAGCCCGACGTGCAGACGATCTGCGTCGGCATCGCGATGAGCATGGGCGCGCTGCTGCTGGCCGGCGGTGCGAAGGGCAAGCGGATGGCGCTGCCCAACGCGAAGGTGCTGATCCACCAGGTTTCGTCCGGCTTCCAGGGACAGGCGACCGACATCGAGATCCACGCCCGGGAGATCATCGACATCCGCAAGCGGCTCGATCAGATCATCGCCGACCACACCGGCCAGTCACTCGAGAAGGTCACCAAGGACACGGAGCGCGACTACTTCATGTCCGCCGAAGAGGCGACCGAGTACGGGATCATCGACCGCGTGATCGCGCATCACTAGGCCCAGCTGATGGCACGACCGACTGACACCAACGAACAGCTTCTCTGCAGCTTCTGCGGCAAGTCCCAGCGGCAGGTCAAGAAGCTGATCGCCGGCCCCGGCGTTTACATCTGCGACGAGTGCATCGATCTCTGTAACGAGATCATCGACGAGGAGCTGACCGCTCCCGCCCAGCTCGACCTCGACAACCTGCCCCGGCCGACCGAGATCTACAACGTCCTGAACGACTACGTGGTCGGCCAGGAAGAGGCCAAGCGCACGCTCGCGGTCGCGGTGTACAACCACTACAAGCGCGTCCAGATGTCGACGCAGACCGACGGCGACGTCGAGCTGCAGAAGTCGAACATCCTGCTGCTCGGGCCGACCGGCTGCGGCAAGACGCTGCTGGCCCAGACCCTGGCGCGGATCCTGAACGTGCCGTTCGCGATCGCCGACGCGACCGCGCTGACCGAGGCCGGCTACGTGGGCGAGGACGTCGAGAACATCCTGCTCAAGCTGATCCAGGCGGCGGACTTCGACGTCAAGAAGGCCGAGACCGGGATCATCTACATCGACGAGGTCGACAAGATCGCCCGCAAGGCGGACAACCCGTCGATCACCCGCGACGTGTCCGGTGAGGGCGTGCAGCAGGCGCTGCTGAAGATCCTCGAGGGCACGGTTGCCAGCGTCCCGCCGCAGGGCGGCCGCAAGCACCCCCACCAGGAGTTCCTGTCGATCGACACCACGAACATCCTGTTCATCTGCGGCGGTGCCTTCGCCGACCTGGACAAGCTGATCGAGCGGCGGATCGGCCGCAACTCGATCGGGTTCGGGGCCGACCTGCGCTCGAAGCGGAACCGCGACACGCAGGAGCTGTTCCAGCAGGTGATGCCCGAGGATCTGATCTCCTACGGTCTGATCCCCGAGTTCATCGGGCGCCTGCCGGTCGTCTCAGCCGTGCACCAGCTGCATCGCGACGACCTGATCCAGATCCTGCTGGAGCCCAAGAACGCGCTGGTCAAGCAGTACCAGAAGTTCTTCAGCTACGACTCGATCGACCTCGTCTTCACCGACGACGCGCTGACCGCGATCGCCAACAGCGCGCTGGAGCGGGCCACCGGCGCCCGCGGCCTGCGCTCGATCATCGAGTCGGCTCTCCTCAACGTGATGTTCGAGCTGCCCTCGCGTAAGGACGTGCAGAAGTGCGTCATCACGCGGGAGACGATCGAGAAGGGCATCGACCCGACGCTGGTCGCCGAGGGCGGCCAGGCGGTCGACGTCACCCAGCAGCTCGACAAAGAGTCCGCCTAGACCGGCGGCCCCGGCGCCACCAGGCGCCGGGGCCGCCTGAGCGTTGCCTACTTCCAGATCGCGGGGATCGGGTTGCGCCGTCGTCGCGCCCGCGATGTGCGGCAGGCCGTAGCCGTCCTCCAGCATCTGCAGCGTGCTGTAGTGGTTGCGTGAGACCGCTGTAGTGGCCCGGGCTGACGAGCGGGCTGTCCATGATCCACATGCACGTTGCCGCCGCCGTACTGGGGATCTCCGGAGAGGCCCTCAGCGTTCGGCCTCGTCCCAGAGCGACGAGGATGGCGCTGTTCGACGTGTACGCCGGCGAGGCCTCGATCTTCGGCACCTCGCGGGCGCAGGAACTGGTCGAACTGGTCGACGCGCCCGTTGTCCGGCCCCGAACGGCGCGCAGTCGTCGTGGCTGTCCTCGCACTCGTTGGGGACGATCAGGTTGAACTGCGGCACGTCACCGCTGGCCAGTGCCGGCGTCGAACGCCGACGTGTCGTTCGGACCGGTCCCGCCGGTCGGGCACGACGTTGGCCAGGCACTCCGGCGACGGGTTGGTCGGCCGACCACTGGTGGCCGGCGCCCTCGACCTTGCCGAAGTACACGGCCGGGTTGTGCTTGACCCGGTACTTGTTCAGAGCCCGAGTCGCTGCCCGAGTTCGCCGATGTCGCACGGCCGGTTCGCCGACTCCATCCACTCGTGCCAGCTGACGCCGGCCTCGTCCAGCTGGCGTGAACAGGTTGTCGACCGCCTGGTGGCAGATGGTCGGCGGGTCGTCGACCTGCTCGCAGTGCGTGTACTGACCGGACATCAGGGCGACGTAGTTCGCCAGTCGAGTTGTGCGTGAGCGCGAAGTAGGTGGTCAGCACTGCCGACTTCGGCTCCAGCGTGCTCGCGGACGTACGGCGCCGTGTACTTCGTCAGCTCGCCGTAGGTCGTGTTCTCGCCGATGATCACGAAGACGTTGCCAAACGCGGGAACGGAGTCGGCCGTCGCGTTCCGTGCGACGTGCGCCTGTGCTCCCGGGGCGGCAGCCAGCACCAGTGCACTGCCGCAGATGGCCGCCACGATTGCGTGACGCAGCTTCATCAGTACCCCCATTTTGTAGGAACGACAGCATGAAGCTACCGCATTGGCGTGCTACGTGCCGGGTTCATTCGGGTGAAGATCCGGTAGGTGGCCAGCGTGCCGGCTGCGATCGCTGCCCAGCCGCGGTTGGCAGCCGGCCGGTGGACGGGCGGCAGCCGGCCCGGGCACCAGCCCGCGTTTGACGAGCTGCTCGTTCCACGCGTCCTGCACGGCCACGGCGACTCCGTAGCTGGTCATCAGCGCGAGGTAGGCGGCGTGAAGCCGACCCCGCGGCGCCCGTCCCAGCGCCATTCCGTCGAGCGCGAGCAGGACGCCGTCGAGCCCCTCGTGGTGGCCGACGTGGACGCGGTCGACCCCCGGCTCCCCGGGCGACGGAGCCGCCATGCCGCGCGTCTGCACGCCCGCCTCCGCAAGCAGCCACGGCGTCGCCAGAACAAGCAACGCGACGCCTGCCAGCAGCTCGGTGCGGGAGGGAGGCGGGCCCGTGGCCCGCGGGTCGGCGGCCAGCAGCGCGAGGGCGACGCCGGCCAGCGCCGGTGCGTTACGCGGCCGGGCGTCGAGTCGCTCCTCGTCGACCATCCCGGGCAGCGCGACGCTCGCACACAGCGGGAGCGCGACCAGCGCCATGCGCCGGCGATGCGACAGGGGCAGCGTCGCGATGGCCGCCAGCGCGGTCGGGTAGCACCCGAAGACCGCCGTCCGCGACCACCAGCCCCCTCGCGTGTTGTAGAGCCGGTCGGCCGGCAGCCTGTGGTGGGTGATCGCGATGGCCGCGGCGACCGCACCGTGGCTGAGCCATACCTGTCGCACCGGTCAACGGTACCCCCCTCAGTAAGATCCGCGTGATGGCAACCCAGGACGAGCTCAGGCAGCGCACACGGTTCGAGCCGGCGACGGTGGAGCCGCGCCTGTTCGCGGAGTGGGAAGAGGCGACGGGCGACTTCGACGCCGACCCGCACGGCCCGGGCGACCCGTTCGTGATCGCGCTCCCGCCGCCGAACGTGACCGGCGAGCTGCACATGGGGCATGCCCTCAACGGGACGATCCAGGACACGCTGATGCGGCGCCAGCGGATGGCGGGGCGGCGCACGCTGTGGATCTGCGGCACCGACCACGCGTCGATCGCCGTGCACACGGTGATCGAGAAGCAGCTGCGTGCCGAGGGCACCACCCGGCATCGAGCTGGGCCGCGAGCGGTTCCTGGAGCGGGTCTGGAAGTGGCGGGCCGAGACGGGCGCCACCATCATCCAGCAGTTCAAGCGGCTGGGATGCTCGCTCGACTACCAGCACGAGCGCTTCACGATGGACGACGGATACGTGCGGGCCGTGATGGAGATGTTCGTCCGCCTGTACGACAAGGGCCTGATCTACCGCGACAACCGGATCGTGAACTGGTGCCCGGGCTGCGGCTCGACCGTGTCCGATCTCGAGGTCCGCTACGAGCACGCCGTCGACCCGCTGTACGAGGTCCGCTACGCGATCGCCGGAACCAACGACCACATCACCGTGGCGACCGTGCGGCCGGAAACGATCCTGGCGGACACGGCGGTCGCGGTGCACCCGGACGACAAGCGCTACGCGCACCTGATCGGCAAGACGGCGATCGTCCCGCTGGTCGAGCGCGAGGTGCCGATCATCGCCGACGAGTACGTGAAGCCCGAGTTCGGCACCGGTGCGCTCAAGATCACGCCCGGCCACGATCCAAACGACTTCGAGATCGGCCGCCAGCACGGCCTGCCCGAGATCACCGTGATCGGCACCGACGGCCGGATGAACGCCAACGCAGGCGAGTTCGCGGGCATGGCCGCCGCCGAGGCGCGGCAGAAGGTGGTGGACGCGCTGTTCGCCGGCGACCTGCTGAAGGGCGAGGAGCCACTCGAGCACGAGGTCGGCCACTGCGACCGGTCGGGTGACCGGATCGAGCCCCTGATCCTGCTCCAGTGGTTCATGGAGATGGAGGGGCTGGCCGCGCCGGCCAACGACGCGGTGCGGTCAGGGAAGGTGCGCTTCACACCCAAGAATCAGGAGAACATCTACTTCGACTGGATGGACAACATCCGCCCGTGGTGCGTGTCGCGCCAGCTCTGGTGGGGGCACCAGATCCCTGTCTGGTACTGCCCGGACGGTCACCGCACAGCGGCCGTGGACGCTCCCAGCGCATGCGCCGAGTGCGGGTCGTCCGACCTGGAGCGCGACCCCGACATCCTGGACACGTGGTTCTCGTCGGCGCTGTGGCCGTTCGCCACCCTCGGCTGGCCGGAGGAGACGGAGCGGCTGAAGGCGTTCTACCCGGGGCACGTCCTCGTCACCGCGCGCGACATCATCAACCTGTGGGTGGCGCGGATGCTGATGATGGGGATCGAGTTCATGGGTGAGATCCCGTTCAGCGACGTCTACATCACGTCGATCATCCAGGCGCCCGACGGCCGCCGGATGTCGAAGTCGCTGGGCACCGGCATCAACCCTCTCGAGCTGATCGAGCGCTACGGCGCCGACGCCACCAGGTACGGGCTGCTGAAGATGTCGTCGACCCAGGACGTGCGGTTCGCCGAGGGGATGCTGGAGGAGGGCGGCAAGCTCGCCAACAAGCTGTGGAACGCGTCCCGGTTCGTCCTCCTCTCGCTGGACGGCGACGTCGAGGCGGCACCCAGCAGGTCCGATCCGGTCGACCGCTGGATGTTGTCGCGGCTGGCGACGGTGACGGCCGAGGTGCAGCGCCAGCTCGACCGCTACGACTTCGCAGCCGCGGTCAAGGAGCTGTACCCGTTGATCTGGAACGACTTCTGCGACACCTACATCGAGGACGCCAAGCTCCGCCAGGCGGCGGGAGAGCGCGAGGTCTCGGGGATGCTCCTGCACGTGCTCGACCGGCTGCTGCGCCTCTCCCATCCCATCCTGCCGTTCGTGACCGAGGAGATCTGGAGGTTCGTACCGGGCGCGGAGGGCCTGCTGATGCTCGCGCCGGCGCCGCCTGTCGACGAGCAGGATGCGGACCCCGCGGCGGAGGCCGCGATGGAACGGGAGCTGGCCTTCTTGTCGGACGTGCGCCGCAGCGCCGCCGACGCCCCCGGGACGGTCGTTGCGCTGCCGCCCGGCTTCGCCCTCCACCGCCTGGTCAGCCGGGTGCGCGGCGTCGAGGTGCACGAAGGCGAGCGCGCCGAACTGAGTGCGCCCGAGGCCGATCCCGCCGCGGTGGCCTCCGCCCTGCGCGAGCGGCTGGAAGCGGCGCGTGCCGAGCACGACCGGGCGGCCGCCAAGCTCGCCAACGATGGATTCACCGGCCGCGCGCCGGCGGCGGTGGTCGAAGCCGAGCGCGAGAAGGTGGCGCGCTACGGCGCAGAGCGCGACGAGCTCGAGCGTCGGCTTGCCCAACTCGCGCTGTGACCGAGGCTGAGCGCTACATCGAGTCGCTCGAGCTGATGGGCATGCGGTTCGGGCTCGACCGCATGCGCAGCCTGCTCGCCGCGCTGGGTAGCCCCGAGGAGCGATTCGACGCCATCCACGTGGTCGGGAGCAACGGGAAGTCGTCGACTGTCCGCTTCTGCGAGGCGCTGCTGCTGGCGGAAGGGGTGGCAACGGGCGCCTACCTGTCGCCTCACCTGACGACGTTCGCCGAGCGGATCCGGGTCGGCGGCGAGACCGTCTCGGCGGACGCCTACGAGTCGGCGGTGCTCGCCGTGCGATCGGCGGTCGGCGACAGCGTCACCCAGTTCGAGGCGCTGACCGGAGCTGCGTTCCGGGCATTCGCCGACGCCGGCGTGGAGGTGGCGGTGGTCGAGGCCGGTCTCGGCGGACGGCTGGACGCGACCAACGTGCTGCCCAGGTCGCGGGTGCAGGTACTGACCAACGTATCGCTGGAGCACACGGAGCTGCTCGGTGACACGCGGCAGGCGATCGCCCGGGAGAAGCTCGCGGTCGTTCCGGCCGGCGGGGTGGTGGTGATGGGAGAGCCGGGCTGGGAGGATCTGGTGCCGCAGGCGGCCGCCGTGCGCATCGTCTCCCACCACGGCACCTACCAGGACCAGAACCGGGCGGTGGCGGTGGCGGCGGTGGAGGCGCTCCTCGGGCGGCCCGTCGACCCGGCCACGATCCAGGAGCTCGCGGTCGCCGGGCGGCTGGAGGTCAGGGACGAGGGCCGGCTCGAAATCTGGGACGGCGCTCACAACCCGGCGGGCATGCAGCGACTGGTCGCCGAGCTTCCGCCCCTGCTGGGCGGGCGCACGGCGGTCGCGGTCTTCGGCGCCCAGCGCGACAAGGACGTGGGGACGATGCTCGCCCTCCTGCACACGGTCTGCCCGGTCGTCGTGGCGACCGCCAGCTCCCATCGGGGCAGCCTTCCCGCCGACGAGCTCGCACGGCTGACGGGCGGAATCGCCGAGGCCGATCCGCACGCCGCGCTGCAGCGTGCGCACGAGCTTGCAGGAGATGACGGAGTCGTCGTCGTATGTGGATCTCTGTACCTCCTTCACGACCTCTCGATTGCGGTCTGACCGTCGATCCCCGTACACTGAGCTAGGTACCGGTGCCCATTTTCTTTACCGCAACCTCAACTGACACCTCGTCGACCCCGCTTTCGGGCGTGAGCGGGTTCTTCAGCTCAGGCACCTTCACGGCCATCGAGAGGATCGGGATCGTCTTCGTGGTCGCGCTCTGGCTGGCCCTCGCGGTGTGGACCTGGAAGGACGCGAGGCGCCGGATCGCCGACGACGTGATCGTCTGGGTGTGCACGCTCACAGCCGTGCTGTTCGGCCCGTTGGGCGTGCTGGTGTACATCATCCTGCGCCCGCCGGAGTATCTCGCCGACGTGCACGAGCGCGAGCTGGAGATCCGGGCGATGGAGCGCCGGCTGGGCGCCGACCAGGTGTGCCCGTACTGCCGCAACGCCACCGAGCCCGGCTTCCTGTCGTGCCCGCACTGCGGCACGAAGCTGAAGGAGGCCTGCCGGCGGTGCAAGAGCCCGCTCGATGCCGACTGGCGGCTGTGCCCGTACTGCGAGACCGCCGTGCCCAGCAGTCCGCTCGAGGCCCCGCCGGTGGTGTCGTCGCGCTCGTCGCGTGACCCGGTCACGCAGCGCTCGACGTACGAAGCCTGATTCAGACTCCGGGCGCCAACGACCCGAGGAGCACGACCGTGCCTGAGACCGAGCGCACCTTCGTGATGATCAAGCCCGATGCCGTCGCCCGCCGCCTGACCGGCGAGGTCGTGCAGCGGTTCGAGCGCCGCGGCTTCGTGGTGCGAGGGATGAAGCTGATCCGCGTCAGCGGGGAGCAGGCGGGCAGCCACTATGCGGAGCACGAAGGCAAGCCGTTCTATCCGGGGTTGATCGAGTTCATCCGCTCCGGCCCGGCGGTGGCGATGGTGCTCGAGGGCCTGGCGGCGGTCTCGACGGTGCGCACGATGATGGGTGCGACCAACCCGCTCGACTCCGCGCCGGGAACGATCCGCGGGGACTACGCGCTGGAGCTGGGCGAGAACGTGGTGCACGGGTCGGACTCGGTGGCCAGCGCGGAGCGCGAGATCGCCATCTACTTCTCGCCCGACGAGCTGGTCTAGCGCTGTTCGAACGGGTCTCGCCGCTGACGCTCGCGTCGCGCTCCCCGCAGCGGCGGGCGATCCTCGAGCAGCTCGGGGTGGCGTTCACGCGTGGTGACGCCGGACTACGTCGAGGACGACTCGCTCGACGTGCCCGCGGAGGAGCTGGTCGTGACGCACGCGGTGGGCAAGGCGCGTGCCGTCGAGGGCCTCTACGTCCTCGGCGTCGACACGACCGTTGCCATCGACGGCCTCAGCCTGGGGAAGCCTGCCGACGCCGCCGACGCCGAGCGGATGCTCCGCCGGCTGGCGGGCCGGACGCACGTGGTGCACTCCGGCCTCTGCCTCCGGGTGGGGGCGGCCGAGCACGTCCACACCTGCTCGACCCGCGTCACCATCCGGGAGCTCGACGACGCCGAGCTCGGGTGGTACCTGTCCAGCGGCGAGTGGCGGGAGCGGGCCGGGAGCTACGCGATCCAGGGGTCGGGCGCCGCGCTCGTCACCGCGATCGAGGGCGACTACACCAACGTCGTCGGCCTGCCGGTGACCGCCCTGATCGATGCCGTGCGTGAAGTGTCGCCCCCGGTCGGCTGCTAGAATCGCCCGGCCCTAAGTCCTGTATTTGCAGCCTTAACCACGAGGTGGTGAGCATCGGCTTCTTCACGTCACTGAGTGGGTTCGGTGGCCGCGACATGGCGGTCGACCTGGGAACGGCGAACACGCTGGTCTATGTCCGTGGCCGCGGCATCGTCCTTTCCGAGCCGTCTGTCGTCGCCATCGACCAGCGCACGGGTGACGTGCACGCGGTCGGGATCGAGGCCAAGCGCATGCTCGGCCGCACGCCCGGCGACATCCAGGCCATCCGGCCGCTGAAGGACGGGGTGATCGCCGACTTCGACGTTACCGAGCAGATGCTGCGCCACTTCATCCAGAAGGTGCACCAGAACCGATGGGCGCACCCGCGGGTGGTGGTCTGCGTGCCCTCCGGCGTGACCGGCGTCGAGAAGCGCGCGGTCGAGGAGGCGACGTACTCCGCCGGCGCCCGCCAGGCCTACCTGATCGAGGAGCCGATGGCGGCCGCGATCGGCGCCGGTCTGCCGGTCTCGGAGCCGACCGGCAACATGATCGTCGACATCGGCGGCGGTACCACCGAGGTCGCCGTCATCTCGCTGGGCGGCATCGTCGTCTCGCAGTCGATCCGCGTCGGCGGCGACGAGCTCGACGACGCGATCATCGAGCACGTCAAGCGCGAGTACAAGCTGATGATCGGGTCGCAGACCGCCGAGGAGGTCAAGCTCGAGATCGGCTCGGCGTTCGAGCTGCCCGAGGAGGTCGAGGCGGAGATCCGCGGCCGTGACCTGGTGTCGGGCCTGCCGAAGACCGTCGTCCTCTCGAGCGCCGAGGTCCGCCAGGCGCTGGAGGTCCCGCTCTCCCAGATCATCGACGCGGTCAAGCAGACGCTCGACAAGACACCGCCCGAGCTGGCGTCGGACATCATGGACCGGGGCATCGTCCTTGCCGGCGGCGGCGCGCTGCTGCAGCGGCTTCCCGACCGGATCCGCGCCGAGACGCAGATGCCCGTGCACCTGGCCGAGTCTCCGCTGACCTGCGTGGCGGTCGGTTCCGGCCGCTCGCTCGAGGAGTTCGACGCGATCCACCGCGCGAACCAGGCGTACGCCAACCGGCGCCGCAACGGCCGCCGCAGCTACACGTACTAACCGCTCCTGGCTGTCTGACCACCCTGGCGTCGCGCCTTTCGGCGCGCGGGGAGCCGGGTTCGGCCTCGGCCCTTTGGGCTGAGATCCGGCTCGAAATGCTGGGTTGCAGGGTGTGCCACTTGGCGCTCGTTCGCTTGCCATTTGGTTATCCCATGAGTTCCGAGACAGTCCGCGGTCGACCTGTGACACCCCGGCCGGCGGGTGCTATGCGGGACGTGGCTTGCGAACCTTCCGGGGACGCCGTGGCCGGTGCATGCCCCAGAACTCCAGGCCGGAGCTGGGCTCGACGTCTGCGACCACGACCTCGTAGCCATTGCGCTCATAGAACGGGAGGTTGCCGCGCCGGAAGGTGAGCAGGTAGGTGCCGGCCGACTCGCGGTCCACAATGTGGTGCGCGGCGCCGATCAGCGCGCTGCCCAGGCCCTCGTCGCGGCGGTCGCGGTCAACCCCGATCACGTCCAGGCACCAGTCGTCCTTGGGGACAACGGCGTGGATCGCCTCGTCGCAGTGACCGAGAACCTTCCGGTTGCGCTGATGGAAACCTGGCCACGCCTCGGTGTGCATCGTGCTGCCAATCCGGTCGTAGCCGGTCGCGGCCAGCCGCTCGTCGGAGAAGTGCTCGGGCGAAGGCGGCAGCAGGACGACGACGCCGTCCAGCCTTCCCGGCGTCCGCAGGGCGTGGCCGTACGTCTGGCCGTACCGGACGTTCCAGGCGAACACCTCCGCCAGCGGCGGCTGCGCGCGTCTCAGCGTCCGGCAGTGCGTAGACCGCGAACGGGTCGTCGTCGAACGTCCGGCCGAGCATGGCTCCGGCCTCGTCGGCATCGCTGACGGGAACGAGTTCCACCGTCAGGCGCTTCGGCCGGCGAGCGCGCCGGCAGCCTTCTGCGCGAGCGCCAGGCCGACGGTGTGGCCCTTCGCCATGTACAGCGCCGCCGCCTCGTCGGCGTCGTCGAGCGACTCGGTCGTCGCCGCCCGGGTCAGCAGAGCGTCGGCGAGCAGCTCGGGCGACTCGCACGCGCGGGCGATCTCGACTGCCTCGCCGGCCGCATCGGCGTCGCCGTTCGCGGAGGCCACGGCGAGCCGCCAGGCGATCTGGTTGTTGCGATCGTCGGCGACGGCGGTTTCCCGGCTGCGGTTCGCCCAGGTCGCCGCATCGCCCTCGCGCCCCTGCATCCGCATCGCCAGGCTGAGCGCGGCGGCGACGTCGCATTCACCACCCAGGTGGCCGATGCTGCGGTAGTGCTCGGCGCTCTCCAGCAGGAACGGCTCGGCGGCGGCCGGCTGCCCGTCCAGGAGCTCGACCTGCCCCGAGAACCGCAGCAGCGCTGCGACCGGCTCGCCGGAGTGCATGTCGGCGATGGTGGCTCTCGCCGCGGCCAGGGTCGCCCGCCCCTCATTGGGCGTGCCCGCCAGCGCCTGGAGCACGCCCAGTGGCGCCGCCACGAAGGCTCCGACGAGTGGATGGCGCTCGCCGATCTGCTCGCGCAGCGTCGTGCAGCGCTCGATCGCACGACCAGCCGGCAGCGGCCCCATCCAGAGGGTGACGCACAGGTTGGCGACGATCGGGAGCTCTTCCGTCACGAGCTCCGCCGACCGCGCGTGACGGAGTGCGACCTCCAGCGCATCCATTGCCCGCGCGTAGTGGGCTCTGCTCTGGTGCACCCAGGCGATTCGCGACCATGCGGCCGCCAGGCCCTGCTCGTCGCTCTCGCGCTCGAACACCTCGATCGCGCCAAGCGCGACGCGCTCTACCTCGTCCCACCCGCCCGAGGATTCGCCGAACTGCGTGGCCCGTGCCAGGGCCGCGCGCGCTTCGAGCCGCGGATCGTGCTGCTCGCCGGCGGCCAGCAGCACCTCGTCGAGGATCACGGCGGCGCGCTGCTCGTCGCCTGCCAGGCGGGTGGTGTCGGCGAGGTCGAGCATGGCCGACAGCCGCTGCTCGGGAAAATCGGTGAGCACGCCGGCCGCCCGCTCGAGCAGGCTGCGCGCCGCAGGCAGGTCCCAGGTGGCCCGAGCCCGTGCACCGGCCACGGCGAGCCGCTCGCCGGCGCGGAGCGCAAGGTCGGGACGCTCGCTGTCCGAGCGGCCCAGCTCGCGCCGCATGACAAGGGCCTGCTCCAGGTGATACCCGGCGATGTCGGCGTGCTCCGCCCCGGTCTCGCCGCGCGCCTCGATCCAGTCTGCGAACCGCTCGTGCAGCTCGGCACGGGCCTGCTTTGAGATCCGCTGGTACGCGACGTCGCGGATCAGGATGTGCCGGAATCGATACCCGTCTGACCCGGGCATGTCGAGCTTCGAAGGTCGGATCAGATCCTTGCGGACGAGCTGGCCGAGCGCAGCTTCGAGCTCGCCGTTGCCGCCCGGGGCAGCCAGGTCGCGTACCGCCAGGCCGGAGAACACCTTGCCGATCACGGCCGCCAGCTCCAGGGCACGCCGCTCCTCGGGTGCGAGCTGGTCGAGGCGGGCGGCGATCAACGCGTTGACGCTGGCAGGAATGCGATCGGGCAGCCGGCCGGTCTCGGAGGCCGCCGCCACCAGTTGTTCGAGGAAGAGCGGGTTGCCGCCGGCCACCTCGAGCATCCGGCGCCTGGTCCCGGCGTCCACGCCTGCAACCGGGAGCGCAGCCAGGTGGAGGTCGATCAGGGCCTGGCCCTCGTCCTCGCCGAGCGGCTCGAGCAGCGCAGCCGTCGCGTTCAGCTTCCCGCCTCCCCAGGTGCCGCGGCTGTCGAGCAGCTCCGGCCGCGCCAGGCAGAGGAGCATGATCGGCGTGTCGCGCACCCAGTCGGCCAGATGCTCGATCAGATCGAGCAGCGTCGGCTCCGCCCAGTGGATGTCCTCGACGACGACCACGAGGGGCCGTCGCGCGCCGGCCGCCTCGAACAGGCGCCGCACCGCCCAGAAGGTCTCCTCGCGCTGAGCGGAGCTCTGCCGCTCGCCGATCGTCCCGGCGATCAGGCGCTCGACCAGCTCGCCGTCGGGCGTGGCTGCCAGGATCTCGCGCAGCTCTCCCTCCTGCTCGACCAGGCTGCGGACGATCCTCGCCACCGGCCAGTAGGTGATCCCCTCGCCGTAGGGGAGGCACCGCCCGACCAGTGCGATCGAGCCGGCCGGAAGGCCGTGAATGAACTCCGCGCCCAGCCGCGACTTCCCGATGCCGGCGGCGCCGAGCAGGGTGAACAGCTGGCACGCGCGATCGGCAACGGCGCGGTCGTAGGCGTCGCGGAGCTGGGCCAGCTCGCGTTTGCGCCCGACGATCCCGACGTCGAAGCTCCGCGGCACGGCCTCGGCGGCAGGGTCGACTCCCAGCAGAGAGCGCACCAGCAGGCCGTGCCGCTTGCCACGCGCCTGGACGGTATGCGCATCGCCGACCGAGACGGCTCCCGAGACCAGCTCGTACGTGGCCTCGTCGACCAGGATCTCGCCGGGGTCGGCCGCCTGCTCGAGCCGGGCGGCGGCGTTGACCATGTCGCCCGAGACCAGCCGGCCGTCGGACGGGTCGGCCGAGATCACCTCTCCCGTCGCGATTCCGGTGCGGGTCTGGAGCTCGACGCCCCAGGTCGCGGCCAGCCCGGCGTTCAGCCCTGGGAGGGCATCGCGCATGTCGGCTGCCGCGCGTACCGCCCGCAACGCGTCGTCTTCGTGCAGCGTGGGAACACCGAACACCGCCATCAGGGCGTCGCCGATGTATTTCTCGAGCGTCCCCTCGTGCGCCTCGACGATTTCCCTGGCGACGTCGAAGTGGCGCGACAGCACCTGGTGCATCGTCTCGGCGTCGAGCCGCTCGCCCATCTCGGTCGAACCGGTGACGTCGCAGAACAGCACGCTGACGGTCTTCCGCACCTCTGCCGCGGCTTTGCCGGGGAGGCGCGCGCCGCATGCGGAGCAGAAGCGCGAGTCGGCGCCGTTGTGCTCTCCGCAAGCGGTACACGTCGCCACGAAACGAGTCTACCGGCCGTTTGCGTGGGTTGACATTTCGGGTTGACATGCGGGACACCGGGTGCGACAGTTGCCGCTCTTGGTACGAGCGCGCCTGGGGGTGCGATGACGTACGACCCGCTCGCCGACCTGCAACGGCTCGGCGTTCCCTGTGACAAGTTCGACAGGAGCATCGTCAAGGTGCTCACGACCCTCTCGAGGAGCGAGGCCGAGGCGTTCGCCTCGATCTGGCACAAGGCCAACACCGGCGGCCTTAACTCGCCGATGAAGGGCCCGGACGTCGACATCAGCATGGTCGGCTGGATCTTCGGCCGCGCCGGTTACTGAGGCACGTTCGGCGTGCATGCCGCCGAGGTGCTCGCGCTGCGCACCCGGCCTGCTGCCGGTGTCTTCTTCAGCCTGACCCGGCGCTGTCCGCTGCACTGCGCCCACTGCTCGACACGATCCGGGCCAGACGCCGAGCAGCACGCCGCCGAGCCGTTCCTCCGGCTTGCCCGCAGCTTCACGCCCGGGTGCCGGCCGGACGTCGTCTCGCTGACCGGCGGCGAGCCGCTGCTGCGGCCGCGGCTGGTTCGCGATCTCACGCGGCTCTCCCACGAGTCCGGCGCCGCCGTCGAGCTGCTGACCGGCGGTTTCTTCCTGCGCGGCGGGAAGATCCCGCCGCGGATCGCCGAGGCCGTCGCCGGGCTCGACCACCTGGCCGTCTCCATCGACCGCTTCCACGAGCCGGAGGTGCCGCGGGCGGCTGTGCTCGACTACCTCGGGACGCTGCTCGACGCCGGCATGGATGTCAGCGTCCAGCTGACCGGCGAGGGCGAGGACGACCCCTACCTGGACGAGGCGATCGGCGACATCCGTACCGCGCTCCATGACCAGGTGCCGATGTTCGTGGGGCTCCTCGGCCCAGGCGGGCGAGCCGCCGACTGGCTGCCGCCCCGGCCACCGCCTGACTCGCCACCCGTTGCCTACGGGTGCGACGCCGTCTCGTGGCCGGTGGTCGGGTTCGACGGACGCGTGGTGGCCTGCTGCAGCCAGTCCGCGGTGGACGGCCCGACGCCGCCGCACCTGCTGCTTGGCCACGCCGCGTCCGACTCATGGGCGGTGCTGCGCGAACGCTCGCTCCGACGCGCCTCGCTGCGCGCGATTCGTACCTATGGCCCCCGCTGGCTGGCGGAGCAGCACGGCCCCGGCTGTTCGGCAGGGGTGTGCGACAGCTGCCACGCGCTGGGGACGGTGCCCGATCTCGAGGCCCAGTCCGAGACCCTGATTGCGAGCCCGGCCGGCAGGCTGATGGAGCACGTCGCCTCGGGCGTCCCGGCCGGTGCAAACGCCTCGGTCGCCTCGGCGGCGGCCGTTGGCATCCCCGCCTACGCCGAGCTCGGGCTACTGGGGCTCGAAGGAGCGACGGCGCAATGACCACATCCGAGCGGCTCTCGCTGACGCTTGCGCCGCTGGTGGGATCCGCAGACGGTGCGCTCTGGGACCACCCGCAGATCGCGCACATCTACCCGGAGTACCTGGCGACGATGCACGACATCGTCCGCGCGACGGTGCCGGAGCTGGAGCAGGCCCTCGAGCGGTCGCGCAAGCTCGCGGCCGCCGGCGACCCCGTCGCGCCCGGTCTGGCCGCCTACCTCCAGGACCACCTCCCCGAGGAGCAGGGCCACGCCGAGTGGCTGCTGGAGGACCTCGAGGAGCTTGGCGTGGGGCGGGAGGAGGTACAGGCGCGATGGCCCTCGCGGGCGTGTCGCCGAGCTGAAGGGCGCACAGGCCCACTGGATCGCCTACGGCCACCCGGTTTCGCTGCTCGGCCACCTGTGGGTGATGGAGGGCTTCCCTCCCGAGCCGGCCGAGGTAGAGGCCCTGCAGGCACGCACGGGGCTGCCGCCCGGTGCCTTTCGGTTCCTGCGCCGCCACGCGGTTCTCGACCGTGGCCACGCCGCCGATCTTGCCGCCGCGCTGGACGCCTTCCCGCTGACTCCCAGGCACGAGCAGATGGTCGGTCTCTCGGCTCTGCAGACACTTGACGCGCTGGGCTCCGTCTTCGCAGATGTGGTGACGGGCGTCTCCGAATCCCGGGCGATGCAGGGCAATCTGACGGGTCGTCGCGGCAGCGTGGGGTAGACTGGCCGCTCGGCGTTTCCCCGCTCATGCTGATCAGCAAGAACCGAGTCATCCGCCGGCGGGCCATCATCGGTCTGCTGTTTGCAGCCTCGCTTGCGCTCCTCACGCTCTCGTTTCGCGACGGGTCGAATGGTGCGATCGGGGCCATTCAGCGCACCGCTGTTTCGGTCACCGCACCCGCCTCTGAGGTCACCCACAGGGTCACTCAGCCGTTCGTCGACGCCTGGCACTGGACCTCGGGACTGGTCAACGCACGTGAGGAGAACACGAAGCTGAAGGCAGAGCTGCAGCGGGCGACTGCGCAACTCCAGGCCGCGGCAGCACGCGCAGATCTCCAACACGCAGCTGCGGAACCTCCTCCACTTCCAGCACAACCCCGTGTCGGCGTCATACAAGTCGGTCGGGGCGGACGTGATTGCCCCGCCTGCCAACGCCTACCACCAGTCGATCACGCTGGACGTGGGTTCGAATGACGGCGTCGCCGTCAACGACCCGGTGGTGGCGCCGTCCGGTGACGGCAGCAGCGCCCCGGCCGGCCTGATCGGGAGGGTGTCGGAGGTCACGGGGTCGGCGTCGAAGGTCCAGCTGATCACCGATCCGGAGAGTGCGGTCACCGCCTCGGACGAGAAGGGTGGAGCGAAGGGCATCGTGCTCCCCAGCGCCGGGAACCCGGACATGCTGCAGATGATCAACGTCCCGATCAGCGCCGCGATGCAGCAGGGCGATGTGATCGTCACCGCCGGTCTCGGCACCGTCTCGAAGCTTCAGGCGCTGCTGCCGCAGGGAATCCCGATCGGCACCGTGACCAGCGTTTCGGAGAGCGACTCGGGGACGCAGAAGTCGATCCAGGTGACGCCGTTCGTGGACTTCCAGAACCTGAACCTCGTGCAGGTACTCAAGGTGCACCACTAGTGACTGATTCGTATCTCACGTGGTGTCCTGGGTGGCGAGAACCGAGCGTCGCAAGGACGCAGGGAGCGTCAATGGTGGTTCCTATTGACGCGACTGAGGACACAGCGAGGCGACGGTTCGCAGCCGCAGCCACCCGAGCCGTCTTTGTTCGTACGACCTCTCGCGGCGGCCAGGCCCGCGAGAGATATGGATCAGTCATCTAAATGCTCGATGCGGTCAAGATCGCCATCCTCGTCTTCGTCCTTGCCGTCCTCCAGGTCTCCTTCTTCCCGGCCTTCCTGACCAGCGGCGGCGGCACCGACGTGCTCTGCGTGCTGGTGGTCTTCCTGGCGATGCAGCGGGGCCTGGAGACGGCAGTGGTCACAGGGTTCTTCGCCGGGCTCCTGATCGACGCCATGCTGTTCGACAACCTGGGGGTCTCGTCCCTGCTGTACATGGTCGCGGCGGCCGTAGTCGCCGCCCGCACCACTGCGGATGAGTCGACGGGACCGATGCCCAACCGCGGCGGTCCAGCGCCCGTCCCGGCGTGGCGCCAGCTGCTGTACGTCGTTGCCGGCGTGCTCATCGTTCAGATCGGGTACGCCATGCTGCAGGTGCTGCTCGGCGACAGCTACCCTGCGACCTTCGTGCTGCGCCAGGTGATCTTCCCGACCGTCGTCCAGACGACGGTGGTGGCGCTGCTCCTGCTGCCGCTGCTGCGGCGCCTCTTCCCGCTCAAAGGCCGATTCGATGTATCTGCAATCGCCGCCGCCTAGGCGCGAACCAGAGCCCGATCCCAACTCGCTGGCGATCCGCGCGGCGGCGCTGGGCGTGTTCGCGGCCATCCTGTTCGGCGTGCTGTTCTTCCGGCTGTGGGCGCTGCAGGTGCTGCGCACCGACCACTTCGTCGCGCAGGCCCAGCAGAACGACGTCCGCCAGATCTCGGTGCCGGCGCCGCGCGGCAAGATCTACGACTCGACCGGCAAGGCGATCATGGTCACCAACTCGCCCGGCGTCGTGGCACAGGTCAACCCGTCGGCCCTGAACATGCCGATCGACTGCAGCACGCTGAACCTGCCCGAGCGCCAGTCGCAGTGCACCACGCTGATGGCCAGGGCGCCCGCGGGCGACACGCCGGACTGCCACATCTTCCCCTACCAGGAGCGGTGCAAGGACCTGACCCGCCTTGCCAAGGTGCTGGGACTGACGTCGAAGAAGGTATGGGCCACCTACGAGAAGCTGTTGCACTGGCCGAACGGTCAGACCCGGTGGGTGGCGAACGCCGGCCCGCCGGTGGTGGTCGGACGCGCCGGCTTCGACCAGATCGCCTACGTGATGGAACGGCAGAAGCAGTTTCCCGGCGTGCAGTTCGAGCGCACCTACACGCGTGCCTACCCTCCCGCCGCCGTGGCCCCGAACGTGCTTGGGCAGGTGGGGCAGATCTCGCGGACGCAGCTCAAGGATCCGAACTTCCACGGGCTGCCCAACGACGCCGTGGTCGGGTACAACGGCGTCGAGTACGCCTACGACCGCTACCTGCGCGGCACCAACGGCGTGCTCGACCAGAGCTTCGACGCAGCCGGCCACGCGGTTGGCCAGCCGTACCTGGTCACCTCTCCGCAGGCCGGGCAGAACCTTTACCTGACGATCAACAGCCGGCTGCAGAAGGTCGCCGAGCAGGCGATCGCCCACGGCATCGCGGTCGCCCACGCCGACGGCGAGACGGCCGCCAAGCAGGGGGCCATCGTGGCGATGGACCCGCACACCGGTGCGATCCTGGCGATGGCCCAGTATCCCGACTACAGCCCGAAGGTCTGGGTGCCGCCGTACAAGGGCGCAGGCGTGGATCACGAATCCCAAGAACACGCTCCACCCGCTGGTCGACCAGGCATTCATGGGTCACTACCCGGCGGGATCCACGTTCAAGCCGTTCACGGCGGCGTCAGGCTGGAAGGCGGGGATCATCGGCCCGGGGACGACGCTCGACTGCTCGTCCAGCTTCACGCGGCCCGGCGACACCAGCCATACGGTGTTCAACAACTGGGACCCGGCCTCGATCGGCATGATCAACCTGAGCACCGCGCTCGAGGTTTCCTGCGACACGTTCTTTTACCGGATCGGCAACGAGTTCTACAACCGCGATCCCGGCGGCGAGCTGTTCCAGAGCTACCTGCGCCAGTTCGGCTTCGGCTCGGCCCCGCCGATCGACATCCCCGGCGCCGACCCCGGACTGGTGCCCGACCGGCTATGGCGCGAGCGAACGTACTCGAACCCGGTCGACCAGATCTGGGATCCCGGCTACGACATCGACATGGCGATCGGCCAGGGCGACCTGCTGGTCAGCCCGCTGCAGCTGGCGACCGCCTACAGCGCGCTGGCCAACAACGGCATCCTGCCCACGCCGCACGTGGCCAAGGAGCTGGTCAACCCGGCGACCAAAGCCAGGCGGGTGCTGCACTTCCGTGCGCAACGCAACCTCCACCTCTCGCCGGTCTTCCTGTCCCAGGTCCGCCAGGGCCTCTACGAGGCTGCGCACTCGGCGTCGGGCACCTCGGCGCCGGTGGTCGGGAGCTTCCTGCCGGCGATCGCGGGTAAGACCGGCACCGCCGACGTCTGCTCGGTCAACTGCAACTCGCCGACTGACGCTCCTGACGCCTGGTATGCAGCCTTCGCGCCCTACAACGACCCCAAGCTCGTGGTCGTCGCTCTGATCGAGAACGGCGGCCACGGCGGCACGTCCGCCGCGCCCGCCGCGCTGCAGGTCTTCCAGGCCTACTTCCACCAGCGGGTCGGCGCCGGCTCCACCAGCTACCACGACCTGTCGAACTGATGCCCGCCTTCGTCCGCCGACTCGACCTGCTGATGATCGCCACGGCGCTGGCGATCTCGGCCTTCGGGCTCTGGATCATCCGAAACGCCACCCGACACGACGTGCCCGGCCAGCCGACGTACTACTACGACCGCCAGTTCGTGTACGTCGTGGTGGGCATCGTCGCCATGCTGGTGATCGCGCTGATCCCGCCGCGGGTGATGCGCAAGTACCACTGGTTCCTGTACGCCGTTCGTGCTCGGCACCACGCTGATCGTGTTCGCGGTCGGGTCGACCGTCAACGGCGGCCAGCGCTGGATCAACGTCGGCCCGCTGCAGTTCCAGCCCTCGGAGTTCGGCAAGCTGCTGCTGATCGTCAGCCTGGCGGCCTTCCTGGCCGAGCGGCGCGGCCAGACCTCGCCTGGGCGCCTGACGCTGATGGCGCTGGTCTACATGGGCCTGCCCGCCCTGCTCGTGTTCGCCGAGCCCGACTTCGGCACCGCCCTCGTCTACACGGCGGTGGCGCTGACGATCCTGTTCGTGCTCGGTGCGCCGTGGCGGCACTTCGCCTGGATGGGGCTGATCTTCGCCGTCGCGATGGCGATGATCTTCTCGATCCTGCCCAGCGCCGGCGTGCACGTGCTGAAGTCCTATCAGCAGAGCCGCCTGACGGCCTTCCTGCACCCGAACCAGACCGATCCCCAGGGCAACGGCTACCACCTGACCCAGTCGATGATCGCGATCGGCCAGGGCGGGGTGGACGGCAAGGGCGTGGCCGGTGCGACGCAGACCCAGCTCGACTACCTGCCCGAGCATGCCACCGACTTCATCTTCTCGGTGGTCGGCGAGGAGCGCGGGTTCATCGGCGCCGCCTGGCTGATCGCGCTCTACATGCTGCTGGTCTGGCGCGGCCTGCGGGTGATCACGATCTCGCGGTCGACGTTCGGGAGCCTGGTCGCCGCCGGCGTGGTCGGCATGCTCCTGTTCCAGGTCTTCGTCAACATCGGGATGACGATCGGTATCGCGCCGATCACCGGTATCCCATTGCCGTTCATGAGCTTCGGCGGCTCCCACATGGTGGCCGACCTGATGGCCGTCGGCGTGCTGCTGTCGATCCACGCCCACGCCCTGGACGACACCGACCCGGTCCGGGTCTAGGGTTCGGTCGATGCCGAAGGTCGCCGGATCCGCGAAGCTGCTGTGGAGCGCTGCGCGCGACATGCCCAACCTCGAGCCGGAGCAAAAGCCGGTGGTGCTGTGCGGGCAGCAGGCCCCGCTGGACGAGATGCGGGCGGCGCTGGGCGTTGAGCGCGACCAGCCCGGCGTCAGCCTCTACGCCGTCCGCCGGCTGAAGGCCACCGACCACGATCAGCTCGAGCGGGCGGCGGTAGTCGTCTACGGCGGCGTCGTGATGGGCGAGCTGGACGCAGCGACTCGCGACGATCTGCGGGTGGTCGGGCGTACCCAGCGGCCGGTGCTGGCGCTGTTCGAGGCGCTGGAGCTGCCGACCCCGGCGGCCACCGCGGCGGGCCGGGTGCGCGGCATTGCGCCGACCGACGTGCTGCCCTACCGGCGCGGCACGTTCCCCCAGCACCTGGCGCTGGAGCGGCTGGCCAACCGCACCGGGGCCAGCGGCCCCTGGATCGCATCACAGGTTCCGGTGCTGCGGCCGTACATCTGCGACGCCATCATCGAGGTCGCCGCCCGCCGCAACGCCAAGGCGGCGCTCCTGATCTTCATTCCCGGCGCGGACATGCCGGTGCTGACCGCGGTGCAGATGCGCATGGTGCTGCAGCTGGCCCGCTGCTACGGCTTCGAGCTGTCGCCCGACCGGGCCGTGGAGCTGCTCGGGGTGCTCGGCGCCGGATTCGGGTTGCGGGCGGTCGGCCGCTCGATGCTCGACTTCGTGCCGGTGGCGGGCTGGGCGGTGCAGAGCGGCGTTGCCTACTCGGGCACCAAGGCCCTGGGCAAGGCGGCCATGGAGTACTTCGAGCGCGGCGCGGTCGCCGACGTGGGTCGGCTGCGAGCCTTCGCGGAGGGCGTCCGCGTCGAGGTCCAGCGCCGCCGCTCGGGCTCCTAGGCTCCGCTAGGAGTAGCATCTGCGCATGGCCGGGTCGGTGATGGACCAGCGCATCGAGTCGTTGCTCGAGACGGTGCAGAAGCCCTCGCGCTACATCGGCGGCGAAGCGAACCAGATCCGCAAGCCCCAGGCAACCACGCTGGTGGCGTTCTGCTACCCGGACGCCTACGAGATCGGGATCTCAAACCAGGCGCTGCAGATCCTCTACAAGCAGGTCAACGCCCGAGAGGACATCGCCGCCGAACGGGTCTACTGCCCGTGGCCGGACATGGCCGACGCCATGCGCGAGGCCGGGCTGCCGCTCTTCACGCTCGAATCGTGGCGACCGGTGCGCGAGGCTGACCTGCTGGGGATCACGCTGCAGGCCGAGCTGACCTACTCCAACGTTCTCGAGGTGCTCGACCTGGCAGGGCATCCCGCTGCGGGCCGCCGACCGCACCGACGCCGACCCGATCGTGATGGCGGGCGGACCCAGCGCCTCCAACCCGGCACCGCTGGCGCCGTTCTTCGACGCCTTCTTCATGGGCGAGTCGGAGGAGGCCTTCGAGGCGGTGCTGGACGCGCTGGAAGCGGGCGGTGGGCGGGCCGCGCGGCTCGCCCGCCTGGGGGATCTGCCCTTCCTCTACCTGCCCGCCAACGGCCCGCACCCGGTGGAGCGCGCGATCTACACCGAGTTCGGCATCGAGACGCACCCGCTGGAGCCGGTCGTGCCGTACTCCTCGGCGATCTTCTCGCGGGCCTCGGTCGAGGTGATGCGCGGCTGCACCCGCGGCTGCCGGTTCTGCCACGCCGGCACCTGGTACCGGCCGGTGCGCGAGCGCCCGGCGGACGACGTGGTCGCCGCCGGCCTGGCGCAGCTCGGCTGCACGGGGTACGACGAGCTGTCCCTGACCTCCCTCGCCACCAGCGACTACACCGACGTGGTGGCTGCGATCGAAGGCATCAAGGAGGCGATGCCGGGCCTGCACCTGTCGCTGCCGTCCAACCGCGTGGACACCGGGCCGGTCGCGCTGACCGCGGCGGCGAATGCACGCCAGTCGTCGATCACGCTGGCGCCGGAGGCGGCAACCCAGCGGATGCGCGACATCATCTGCAAGACGATCACCGACGAGATGATCGAGGCCGCGATCGAGGCAGCTTTCAGGGCCGGCTACACCAGCCTCAAGATGTACTTCATGATCGGCCTGCCGCGGGAGACCCACGACGAGGTGCAGGGCATCGTCGACCTCGGCATCCGAGCCCGCGAGATCGGGCGGCGGACTGTCAACGGCCGCTTCAGCGTCCACGTCAGCGCCAGCAACTTCATCCCCAAGCCGCACACGCCGTTCCAGTGGGAGGGGATGTCCAGCCGCGACCAGCTGGAGGCCAAGCAGGCCTACATGCGCCGGGCGATGCCGACCCGCCAGATCCGCCTCTCGCTGCACGACCTGCGCACCTCCATGCTCGAGGGCGCGCTGTCCCGCGGCTCGTTGCAGACGGCCGAGGTGATCGAGCGGGCATGGCGGGCAGGCGCCCGGTTCGATGCCTGGAGCGAGATGTTCCAGGAGCAGGCGTGGCACGACGCTTTTGCGGCCTTCGGCATGACCATGGACGACGAGGCCACCCGCGAGTTCGGCGAGTGGGACGAGATGCCCTGGGATCACGTCAAGTCCGGCGTCTCCAAGGAGTATTTGATGGACGAGTGGTGGCAGAGCCGGGCCGAGGTCGCGACCGGCGATTGCCGCTGGGACGGCTGTGCCGATTGCGGTGCCTGCTTTGGGCCAATCCGCAACAAGCTCGTGCATTAGCGCCAACCTGCACTACACTGCCCTCATGTCCTCGCTGCCGGGAGCCGAAAGAGGCTTCGTGGCGCGGACGCCAGAGAGATTTCGCAAGTGAGTTGGTTATTTGACACATCGCATTGCCTTCGCGGTCCGGGACAGGGCGCGTTTCCTGTCCCATCTCGAGACCGTTGACATGCTGCTCTCCGCGCTGCGGCGCGCGGGGTACCAGATCGCCCTCTCGAAGGGTATGAAGCCGCGTCCGGTGATCTCGCTCGCGCTGCCCCGAGCAGTCGGGGTCGAGAGCGAGTGCGAGCTGGCGGACGTCCAGCTCGCCGCCGACGTCTCGCCGGAGGAGCTGGCCGACCGGCTGGCGCCTCAGCTTCCGGCGGGTGTCGAGCTGGTGTCGGTGCACGCTGTGGACGGCCGTCCGGCCGCTTCGCGCGTGTGCGGCGCTCGCTACCGGATCGAGGTCACCGAGGACGTTGCCTGGGACGATGCCGTCGACCGCTTCGCCGTCGCCGGCGAAGCGCTGGTCGTTCGGCGGGCCCCCGGCAAGGCCGACAAGAGCGTCGACGTGAAGCGGTTCTGCCACGCGGTCGAGCACCGCGCGGGGTCGCTCAGCGCCGAGATAGACGTGACGGAGGCGGGCACCGCTCGCCCCGAGGAAGTTGCAACTGCGGTCGCAGCCCAGGTGGGCGCGACCCCGACTGTTAACCGGCTGGTGCGCACCGCAATCGAGCTGCGCCCGGAGCCGGTGGGAGCGAATACGTGACACTGATATCGAACACAACCAAGGCGATCCTGATCTCCTCCGACCTGTCCGAGCTGCGTGTCGCAGTTCAGGAAGAGGGGCGGGTCGTCGAGGCCTACATCGAGCGGCGCGGCGAGGGATCGCTGGCCGGGAACATCTACAAGGCGCGGGTCGACAACGTGCTGCGCGGCATGGAGGCAGCATTCGTCGACCTCGGCCTGCCGAAGAACGGCTTCCTGCACGTGGACGACGTGGTCGTACCCGGGATGGACACGACTGCGCGGCGCCGCAAGAAGATCGACGAGCTGCTGAAGCCCGGCCAGGAGGTGCTCGTCCAGGTCGTCAAGAACCCGATGGGCACCAAGGGCGCCCGGGTGACGATGGAGCTCTCCATCGCCGGCCGGTTCCTGGTGCTGGCCCCGGACGGCGAGGGCGCCGGCGTGTCCAAACGGCTGCCCGACGGCGAGCGCGAGCGGCTGCGCGGCCTGGTCAAGAAGCTGGACACCTCGGGCTCCGGGGTGATTGCCCGGACGGCGGCGGAGGGCGCAACCCTCGAGGACCTCGAGCGCGATCAGCGGTTCCTGCGCAGGCTGTGGGCGCAGGTGGAGGCCCGCGCCGCATCGGCTCCGTGCCCGAGCCTGGTGCACCAGGAGGCCGACCTCTCGCTGCGGATCATCCGCGACCTGCTCTCCCGCAACGTCGAAGAGGTGCTGGTCGACGGCGAGCGCCAGTACCGGCGGATCCTCGGGTGGGTGCGGATCACACAGCCAGAGCTGGCCGACCGGATCAAGCTGCACCAGGGTACCCAGCCGCTGTTCGAGGCCTACGGCGTCGAGGCGGCGCTGCGCTCGACGCTCAACCGCCGCGTCGACCTGCCGTCAGGCGGGTACCTGCTGTTCGACTACGCCGAGGCGTTCACGGTCATCGACGTCAACACCGGGCGCTTTGTCGGCAAGACCGGCCGCCTCGAGGACACGATCACCAAGAACAACATCGAGGCCGGCAAGGAAGTGATGCGCCAGCTCCGCCTGCGCGACATCGGCGGCATCATCGTGATCGACTTCATCGACATGGCATCGGCCAAGAACCGCGCCGAGGTGCTCGCGGTGCTGCAGGCCGAGCTGCTCAAGGATCGCACCAAGACCTATCTGGTCGAGATCTCCCCGCTGGGACTGGTCGAGATGACGCGGCAGAACGTCACCGAAGGCGTCCGCGAGGTGCTGACCGGCCTCTGCCCGACGTGCGGCGGCGAAGGGCGCGTGCTCTCGCAGGACACGATGGCGGTCGAAGCCGAGCGACGGCTGCGCAAGGTCGCGCGCTCGTCCGGCTCGGAGGCATTCCTGATCAAGATGAACGCGAAGGTGGCGGCCAAGCTGGTCGGCGCCGGCGGCCGGAAGCTGCTGGAGCTCGAGAAGGAGACCGGACGCCGGTTCTCGATCGAGTCCGACTCGCGGCTCCCGCTGGAGGAGGTCGAGCTGCTCCGCGAGGGGACGCTGGCCGAGGTCGAAGGCAACGGCAGGCCGGTCGAGGAGGGCTCCGAGGTCAGGCTGCGCATCGCCGAGCCGCACATGTACAACCTGTCCGACGGCGTTGCCCGCGTTGACGGCTACCCCGTCGTGGTGGGTGGCGCGATCGGCTACGTCGGCCAGGAGCACAAGGTGCGCATCGACCGGGCGACGCTGACCGGCGCCTACGCGACCCTGCTCGATGCCAAGCCGGCGCTGATCGAGCTGCCGCCCGAGCCGGGCGACTTCGAGCTGCCCGAGTTCGACCGCGAGGTGGGCGACCGGCTGGAGCTCGAGCAGCGCGGCCGCAAGCCGCGCAGCCGCCGGCCGACCAAGGCGGACAAGGAGAAGGCCGCCAAGGAGAAGGAAGCCGATGCCGCGGCCGAGGGCGGAGCGGGGGAGGCGGCCGAAGGCGAGCAGGCCGAGAAGCCTGCGCCGAAGCGCCGCCGCAGCCGCGCCAAGAAGCCCGCCGAGCCCGCCGCCGAGGGTGCCACTGAGGCCGAGGCTCAGTCCGAGACCGGAGAGGCCGAGGCCGTGGCCGACGTGGTCGAGGCGCCGGCCGACGGTGAGCCCGCAAAGCCCAAGCGGCGGCGCGGAACGCGTGGTGGCAGGAGCCGCAAGAAGCCGGCCACCGCCGCGGCCGAGAACGGCGCCGGCGACACGGCGGACGCCGCCGAGGCCGTCGCCGAGACGACCGCCGAGGCCGAGACCGAGCCCGCAGAGAAGCCGCCGGCGCGGAAGCCGGCACCACGGCGCCGGACGACGACACGATCGCGCGCCACAACGTCGTCGGCGCCCCCAGAGCAGCCCGCCGAGCCTCCCGTGCCCGCCGAGCCGGTGGCGACCGCCGAGCCGGTTGTGGCGGCAGAGCCGCCTCCGGCGCCCGCAGCACCGGAACCTTCGGGCGATGGCGGCGACGAGGGCAGGCGGCGCGGCCTGTTTGGGCGTCTGCTGGGCGAGTAGCTCTTCGGTTCCGGATGGGCGACGATGGTGATCGGTGGTCGCGCTGGCTCGGTGAGCGCCGCTTCGGCGGCAACCCGGAGCAACGGGCGCGGATGTTCTCCGACATGCTCCTGCCGTTGCGCGACCGGGTGCTCGACGCGGCCGAGCCGCTGGCCGGCGCCCGGGTGCTGGACGTCGGCTGCGGCGATGGGCTGATCGCATTCGGGGCGCTCGACCGCGGCGCCGGCGAGGTGATCTTCAGCGACATCTCGGCCGATCTGCTGGCCGAGTGCGCGAGGATCGCCGACGGTAACGGGGTGGCCGACCGGAGCACGTTCCTCCAGGCGCCGGCCGAGGATCTGCAACCCGTGGCGTCGGCTTCGGTCGATGCCCTGACGGTTCGATCGGTGCTGATCTACGTGCGCGACAAGCGGGCGTGCTTCGGCGAGTTTGCCCGGGTGCTGCGGCCGGGAGGGCGGCTCTCGATCTTCGAGCCGATCAACCGGTTCGGCCAGGCCCAGTGGACCGGGGCGCGGTTCTCCGGGATCGACGTCACCCCGGTGCAGCCGCTTGTCGACCGGCTGCGGGAGGCCTACCGTCGGAGTCTGCCCGCCGACGATCCGATGCTCGACTTCGACGAGCGCGACCTGTTCGGGCTGGCGGAGGAGGCGGGCTTCTACCCGGTCGAGCTGTCGCTGGCGGCCGAGGTGCGCCCGGCCCGCGCGGCCGCCTGGGACGTGTTCGTCAACAGCGCCGGCAACCCCAACGTGCCGACGCTGGCGGAGGCGATGGCCGAGACGCTCCTGCCCGCCGAGCGCGACCGGCTGACGGCGTATCTGCGGCCGATCGTGGAGGCGGGCGGCGGCACCCGGCGGATGGCCCACGCCTACCTGCGCGGCGTGCGCGCCGAGTAGCGAACGTCGCCGCGCCGAGTAGCAAACCTCCCCGCGCCGAGATGCTATTCTTGCCGGGCGCCCGCGCTCCCGCGGGTGTTTTCCTGTGGAGACGGTGGCATGTACGCGGTCATCAAGGTAGGCGGTAAGCAATACAAGGTCGAGCAGGGCCAGCGGCTGCTCGTCGACCGGCAGGCGGTTGAGCCCGGCAAGACCTTCACTCCCGAGGTGCTGATGACCGGCGGCGACGCCGTCGAGACCGACCCCAAGAAGCTCACGGGTGCGGTCACGGTGCAGGTGGTCGAGCATCTGCGCGGTGAGAAGATCCGGGTGTTCAAGTACAAGCCGAAGCGGGGCTACAAGCTCATGCGCGGCCATCGCTCGGAGCTCTCGCGGATCCTGATCGAGAGCGTTGGGCCGGCCAAGAAGGCGACCCGGTCGCGCAAGAAGGCGCAGCCGGCTGAGGTTGAGGAGGCGACCACGGATGGCGCATAAGAAGGGACTCGGGTCGTCCAAGAACGGGCGCGACTCCCATGCCCAGCGGCTGGGTGTGAAGGTGTTCGCGGGGCAGGAGGTGACCGCCGGCTCGATCATCGTGCGCCAGCGCGGCACCAAGTTCTACCCCGGTGACGGCACCAGTCTGGGCGGCGACGACACGCTCTTTGCGACCACGGCCGGGACGGTCGACTTCTATCGCCGCAACGGCCGCCGCTACATCAGCGTCCTGGCCGAGCAGCCGGCCTAACCCCGCCGGCGGTGTTCTTCGACCGCGCAACCATCGAGGTCAAGGGCGGGCGCGGCGGTGACGGCTGCGTCAGCTTCCGGCGCGAGAAGTACGTCCCGCGTGGCGGCCCCAACGGCGGCGACGGCGGTGATGGCGGCGATGTCGACCTGGTCGCCGATCCGCGGCTGCGCGACTTGACCAAGTTCCGCTTTGCCTCGCACTTCTCGGGCCGCCGCGGCACCCACGGACAGGGCTCCGGACGCCACGGCAAGCGTGGCGCCGACCTCGAGCTTGGAGTGCCGGTCGGCACCCAGGTGTGGCTGCGCGAGGAGGACGAGCTGCTCGCTGACCTGGCCCATCCCGATGCCCGGCTGCGGGTGGCCCGGGGCGGCGCCGGCGGCTCCGGCAACCGCCACTTCGCCAACGCCACGCGGCGCGCGCCGACCGTTGCCGAGGTGGGCGAACCGGGCGAGGAGCGGTGGCTGGAGCTGCGGCTGAAGCTGGTCGCCGATGCGGCGCTGGTGGGCTTCCCCAACGCCGGCAAGTCGTCCCTGCTGCGGCGGATCTCCAACGCCAAGCCGAAGGTTGCGGACTACCCGTTCACCACGATCGACCCGGTGCTTGGCACCGTCGAGCTTCCGGACGGGTCGCAGTTCACGGTGGCGGACGTGCCCGGGTTGCTGGAGGGTGCCAGCCAGGGAGTGGGGCTGGGCCACGAGTTCCTGGCCCACCTGGAACGCGCCCGGGTGCTGATCCACCTGGTCGAGGCCGTGGACGACCCTGCCGAGCTGGTGCGCCGCCGGGCCGCCATCGACCGCGAGCTCGAGCTACACGGTGGTGGGCTGGCCGGGCGCCCGCAGCTCGTGGTGCTGAGCAAGAGCGACCTGATCGAACCGCCGGCGCGGCCCGCGTTGCTCGAGGCGCTGGGTGCCGACCTCGCCTGTTCCTCTGCCACGGGTGAGGGGATCCCGGAGCTGGTTGAGGCGCTGGCCGCCGAGATCGCCGCCCGTCCGCTGCCCGAACAGGTCGAGGCCGACGCGGAGCCCGAGCTGGTCGACTTCCTCGTCTACCGGCCGCGGCCGCCTGCCCGCCGCGGGTTCCGGCTGCTGCGTGACAACGGAACGCTGCGGATCTCCGGGAAGGAGCTCGAGCAGCGGATCGCCGCACTCGACCCCGACCTCGACCGCGACCGCGCGCGCCTGGCCGCCGAGCTGGAGGCTCTGGACGTCGAGCCTGCGCTGCGGGCCGCCGGTGCCAAGGACGGCGACGAGGTGCTGGTCGGCGTGCATCGGCTGACATTCCATCCGACCCCTGCGCCGGAGCCGGTGGCATGAGGCTGGGCGTGTTCGGCGGCGAGTTCGACCCGCCCCACATCGGACATCTGGTGGTTTGCCAGGAGGCGCGCTTCAGGCTCAAGCTCGACCGCCTGCTGGTCATGCCGGCAGGGCTGCCGCCGCACCGAGCCCCCTCGGCGCGCACCGCCGAGCTGCGGTTCAAGATGGCCCAGGCGGCGTTCGCGGGCGAGCCGGACACCGAGGTCAGCCGGGTGGAGATCGACCGCCAGGGGCCCAGCTACACGGTGGACACGCTCGACCTGCTGTCCGGAGACGGCGTCGAGCTCTTCCTCGTCATGGGGGCCGATCAGTACGCCAGCCTGCACACCTGGAGGGAGGCCGACCGGATCCGGGCGATGGCGACGATCGCGGTCGCCCTGCGGCCCGGCGCCGACCGTCCCGAGGGCGCCGGAGTGGTGGTCGAGAGCCCGCTGCTCGAGGTCAGCTCGTCGGAGCTGCGGCGCAGGATCGCTGGGCGCGAGCCGATCACGCACCTGATTCCGGAAGCCGTTCTGGAGGTCATCCGCGCAGACGGTGTGTACCGAGGCCCGTGATACGCTGCCGCCCAGACCAGCTTGGGAGCCCAACCGACTGAGTAGCACTCTTCAGCTCGCACATCGCATCGCAGCCGTCGCGGACGAGAAACTCGCGACCGAGATCGTGATTCTGGACATGACCGAGGTGGTCACGTACACCGACTACTTCGTGATCTGCACCGGGCGGAACCCCCGTCAGACCCAGGCAATCGCCGAGGAGCTTCGGGAGACGCTGAAGCGCGAAGACCGGGTGATCGCCCGCCACGCCGACGGCGAGCGGCAGGGCGACTGGATCCTGCTCGACTACCTGGACGTCATCGTGCATGTGTTCACGCCCGACGCGCGGGCGTTCTACCGGCTCGAATCGTTGTGGGGCGAGGTGCCGAGCGAGACCTACGCCGCCGGTGCCTGAGCGGCTCTTCACGCTCGACGAGGCACAGGCTCTGCTGGACGACCGGGTGCGGGAGCTGGCCGAGCGGATGGTCGAGCTGCGCACGGAGCTGCGTCCCCTGGAGCGGCGCTGGCAGAAGCTGGTGATCACCGTCGGCTCGAACGGCGGCGGGCTGGCGGCCGAAGAGGCGAACGAGATGCGGGAGCGACTCGAGGAGGGACATGACGAACTCCGTGGGCTGTTGCAGCAGATCGCCGACCTCGACATTCAGGTCAAGGACCCGGATTCGGGGCTGATCGACTTCCCGGCCGAGATCGACGGCCAGCCCGCGCTGCTGTGCTGGCGCGTCGGCGAGCCGCGGATAGCGTTCTGGCACTCACCAGAGGAAGGCTTCGCCGGCCGCAGGCCCCTGTGAGCGCAGGCCGCCACCTGAACGAGGCGCTGTCCGCCGAGCGCGAGGCGTTCGAGGCGCTGCTTGCCGGCCGGTCTGCCGAGGCAGCGCTCGACCGGGCACGGCTGGCGTATCTCGCGTCCCACGCCGAAAGCGGCCCTCGCAGCTGGGGACGGCTGGTGGGAGCGCTGAAGATGGCGATCCTCGCCGGCCACGAGGTCGACTCGACCGCACGCCTGGCAGTCGCCGAGACGGAGGCCGTCGAGCCGACCCCAGCGACGGCCTACGCCCGGGCCCTCGCGCAGGTCGCGCTGGGCGATCCTGCCGACGTTTCGCCGATGCTCGAGGCGGGGGAGGCGTTTGACCGCGCCGGGCGCGCGCTGCAGGCGCTGGCCGACGGCGACCAGCCGGCCTACCGCGGGGCGCTGCTGGAGATCGTGGCCGACTTCGAGGCCCGCGACTCGCATCTCTCCGGCGTGCCGATCGCTGACACTGCGCTGGTGCTGGAGCGGCTGGCGGCGGAGCGTGGGATGACGGTGCATCCGGACACCGCGCTGCTGCCGGTGTCCTCGGCCTAGAACTGGTTTCAGAATGAGCGGCGTCGCGAACCAGCCGCAGCAGGCGGGCATTCTGAAACCAGTTCCTAGATCTGGAACCAGGCGACGGAGCGCTGGAGCGCTTCGGCCGCTCCGGCCAGCTCGCGGGCCGTGGCGGTGATCTCCTCGGCCGATGCGTTGGTCTGCTGCGTCGACGCCGAGACCTGCTGGACGCTGGAGGCGGCGGCCTCGGCGACCTGGACGACGTCCTTCGTCGAGGCTGCGATCGCCTCCACCTGTCCGGTCATCCGGGCGACGCCGGCGGCAATCTCCGAGAAGCTGTGCCGCGCGCCGGCCGCCGTCTCGGCTGCGGCCGCCGACCGCTCTGCGCCGGCAGTGATCACGTCGGCCACGCGGTCGGCCTCCGTCTGGATGGCGGTCACCAGGTCGCCGATCGACGCCGCTGCGATCGCCGTCTGCTCGGACAGCCGCCGCACCTCCTCGGCGACGACGGCGAATCCTCGCCCGTGATCGCCCGCGCGGGCAGCCTCGATGGCGGCGTTGAGCGCCAGCAGGTTCGTCTGGTCGGCGATCGCGGTGATCGTCTCGACGATCCCGCCGATCCGGGCACTGGTGTCTGCCAGGTCGGCCATGACCGCGGTCGCCTGGTCGGAGGTCTCGTGCATCCGGGCCATCGCCTCGGAGGCGCCGGCGGCCGCCGATTCACCGTCCGCCGCGAGGCTGCTCGCAGCCTCGGCCTGGGCGGCTGCGTCGTCGGCGCTCTGGCGTGACACCTCGACAGCAGCCACCTGGCGCTCGGCCCCGACCGACACCTCCTGCACCGCGCGGGCGATCTCCTCCACCGACCGGCCCGCCTCCTCGGCGTTCGAGGCAAGCTGCTGAGACTGGGCGGCGAGCTGCGACGACTGGGTGTGGATCTGCTCGATCACCTGGCGGAGCGCGTCCTGCATCGCAGCCAGCGAATGGCCGAGCTGGTCGCGGTCGGAGGCTGGTTCGATCGTGTCCCGCAGGTCGCCGCGGCTGACCGTCTTCGCAGCCTCGGCGGTCGCCTGCAGGTAGAGCACCATTCGCCGGAACGCGTCGGCCATCCGGCCAACCTCGTCGCCCGAGGTGTGGTCAACGGTCACGTCGAGGTCGCCCTGCGCGATCCGGTCAGCCGTCGCGGCGAGAGTGGTCACCGGCCGGCTGGTGCGGGTGGCGACGATCACGATCGCGCAGATCAATACCAGCAGTGCGGCCGCCCCGATTCCGAGCAACAGATTTCGGAGCTGGGTCGATGCTGCCATCATCTCGGCGGTAGGGGCGACGGTGACGACGGCCCACTTGCCGGTCTTCACCGGCGAGGTGAACATCACCACCTGCTTTCCGGTGAACGGGTCGCGAAGGGAGACGTGCCCCGGCTTCCCGGCACGGATCAGCCCGGCCAGCGTGCGCAGCCCGGGCTCGTGGGTGCGCTTGGCGAGCCCGTCCAGCGTCGCCTTGCCGATCAGCTTCTGCTCGGGTGATGTGACCAGAGTGCCGTGGTTGGAGACGACGAACGCGTACCCCGAGTCGAGCATGTGCACGCGGCTCATCTGGTGCTCCAGGCTGGCCAGCGACACGTCCAGCCCGGCAACGCCCCAGAACGTGTGGCCCTTGAAGATCGGGGTGATGTAGCTGGTCATCAGCGTGTGCACGCCCGGATCCACGTACGGCTCGATGACGACGAAGTGACCCGCCTTGCGCGGGCCGCCGTACCAGTTCTCGTTGCCGACCGGGGGCTTGGTGTTCGGCGGATCGCCGTTCACGAGCTTGCCGTCTGCGCGGTCCCAGTAGATCATCACCCGTCCGTCGGTGCTGTTGCCCGACTGCCAGGCGTTGAGCCAGTCGCTGTCGGGGCCGCAGCAGACGTTCGGCTGCAGGTTCACGTAGAGGCCGTTCAGCTCGGGGTTCGCGGCCGTGATCGCGCCGACCATCCGGTTCAGGCCAGGCCGGTCGTCTCCCCGGTAGGAGAGGAACTCGGCCGTCAGGTCGCTGGTGATCTGCCTGTACCGAAGACCCTCGCCGTTGAACGTCCGTGCCTGGGTCGCCGCGGCCTGGGAGGCCGCGCTGTAGGCGGCGGCGCGCTGCTGGTCGCCGGTGCGCGTGATGGTCACCCAGAGCATCGCCGCGATCACCGCCACGACGACCGGGAGCAGGGTGGCCAGCATCTTTGCCCGCAGGCTTGAGAGGCGCGGTCGAGGCATCGGCCGCAGGTGATCGGCCACCCGTCAGGCAGTTTGAATTCGAACCGTCGCGGCCCCCTGCGGGCCTTCCCAGTGAGTCCGCGGCCGCCGCTATACTGGCGCGCACGGGGCTATAGCTCAGCTGGGAGAGCGTCGCGCTGGCAGCGCGAAGGTCGCCGGTTCGAGCCCGGCTAGCTCCATCGTCATCGGGGACTGACGATCCCGGCGAACACCCGTCGCGGGATACCCATTCGCGTGAACCAGGCGGCTCTGGCGCGCTGCGCACTCACGCTCGCATCGGGGCCTACGCCTCACTGTAGGCGTTCAACCAGGCGGGCAAGCACGGGTCGACGAACGCTGGCTGATGATGGGCCGCTGACCGTCTTACTCGATCGGTAAAGTCACGCCCCATGCGAGTTGCGATTACGGCCGCGGGCAGCGGCATCGGCCTGGCGATTGCGCGCGCCTTCGCGGCGAACGGCGCTGCAGGTGCACATCTGCGACCTGACTCCCGAGGCGGTTGAGGCCGCTGCCGCCGAGGGCTTGGTGGCGACGCAGGTCGACGTCGCCGACATCGCCGGGCTGGACCACTGGATCGACTCGACCCTCCAAACGCTCGGTGGACTCGACGTGCTCGTCAACAACGCCGGAGCGTCGGGCCCGACGGCCCTTGTCGAGGACGTCGAAGCGGACGAGTGGCAGCGCTGTCTCGCCATCGGCGTGACCAGCCACTACCGGACGTGCTCCCGCGTCGTCCCCTCGATGAAGGCGGCCGGCAGCGGGTCGATCATCAACATCTCGTCCACCGCCGGTCAGCACGGCCTGGGCATGCGCTCGCCGTACGTGGCTGCGAAGTGGGCCGTCATCGGCCTCACGAAGACCCTGGCGATCGAGCTCGGCCCCAGCAACGTGCGTGTGAACGCGATCTGCCCCGGGTCGGTCTACGGCGCTCGCATGCAGGGGGTCATCGACCGCGAGGCTGCCGCGCGCGGCGTCGACCACGAGACCCTCGAGCGGGAGTACCTGCACGGCCAGTCGATTGCACGCTGGGTGCAGGGCAGCGAGATCGCGGACATGTGCGTCTTCCTGGCGTCGGACGCCGCACGCATGGTCAGCGGGCAGGCGATCGCCGTCGATGGCCACACCGAGACCTTCCACCTCGAGCAATAAGCACGTTATGCCGAGGCGGCGACCCAGGTCTTCGCCTGGTCGAGCTCGCCGGGCTCGAACACCTTCAGCTCGCCCGCATAGATCCAGCCGAACACGCTGATCGCGTGGCGGATCCAGTCCTTGTCGGTGACGACCGCAAAGCGCCCCCAGTCGCCGCGATGCCGGAAGCCGATCGACCCGGCCGTCTGCACGTCCTGCCACAGGGCCGACATGTCCATGCCCGAGAAGTCGGGCTCGGTGACGAACAGGTAGTTGATCGTCTCCCCGCGGGACAACGCCTCCCGAACAGGGTCGACGAACTGGTGGTACTCGGGGCCGGTGACCTTGCCCGAAGCCCGGAACGCAATCACGTTTGCGGGCACGTCAGTGATCCGCTCGATCATGGGATCAGATCCTAGCCCCGTCTCTAGGGGTGCTGGAAGATCCCGTCCCCTTTCCACTCTCCCCTGAACCACGTAGCATCGCATGCGGGGGCAGCGCGTGTGCGCTGCTGGAGCGAACAGAGGGGAAGATGACGTCGGCAGCTCTGCTGAAGCATCTCCGTGCGCCGTCGCCGGCACTGGTGATCGCGCTGGTAGCGATGGCCGCCGCCCTGGGCGGGACAGCGGTTGCGGCGACAAGCGCCGTCACCATCGCCGATCCGACAACGCCCGCGAACAAGGCGGCGGTGAGCGCCAACGGCGCGCTCCAGGTGGCAGGGACCGTGGCGCCGACCGCGCCGAAGGGATCGTTCTTCGGCTTCACCAGTCTCGAAACCGGCATCAGCGGGACACTGATCGGCCGCAACAAGGCGACGGTTGCGCTGACGCGACTCGTGTTCGAGAACCCGTATTCGCAGACCAACCACGCGGCTGCTCGGTTCGGCGTCGCCGAGTACAGCAGCAACGGGGCGACGTGCGACGACACCGGTCCGTCCCGATCAGTGGGTGTCTACGACGTGCCCGCCGGTCAGTCGCTCGTCGACGCCATGTCCGCGCCGATCGTGCTCAAGCCGCTGACGGCCGGCACGCCGTGGTGCCTGCTGGTCGGCGTATCCATCGACGGCGATCCCGCGACCTACACCTTCCCTGAGGTGTCGTTCAGCGGCTACACGGTGTCGGGATCGCTGCCTGCCGGGTCGGTGAAGACGAAGGGCTAGAGGCTCGGCCGGGCGAGCTTCTTGCCCGGGTTGAAGAGGTTCTTGGGATCGAAGACGCGCTTGACCTGCTCGTGCAGCTCGACTGCGCGTGCGGGCCACTGCGCCTGTAGCTGTCCTGCCTTGGCGACCCCGATCCCGTGCTCGCCGGTGACGGTGCCGCCGAGCCGCAGCGCCAGCGCGAACAGGTCGGCGGCCGCCTCGGCGGCGCGGTCGAGCTGCCTCTCGTCGGTGCGATCGACCAGGAAGCTGGCGTGGATGATGCCGTCGCCGGCGTGGCCCCACGAGCACGTCTCCAGGCCATGCACCGCGGCGATCGACTTCACCTCCGCCAGGGCCTCGGCGAGCCGGTCGAGCGGCACCGCGACGTCCTCGCTCAGCTTGCCGCCGTGCTGCGCCGAGACGATCAGCGACACCCCGTCGCGCCAGGTGACGATCCGCGCCACCTCGTTCGGGTCGGTGGGGGCAAGCACCCGGGTGGCTCCCTCACCGAGCGCCTCCTCCAGCTCCGCTCGCAGCCGGAGCACCTCCTCCGGCGAGCCGTCTGCCTCGGCCAGGGTCATGAACCCGGAGACGGCAGCATCGGCCGGGAAGGCGCCCCCCGCGAGTGCGATCGTGGCCTCGTCGAGGAACTCCAGCGAGGCGGCCCGGATCCCGCTCCCGAGCACGCGCTCGAGCGCCGCGCAGCCAGAGTCCGCGTCAGGGTGGAGCGCGACCACCGGGAGCCGGGCGGCCGGCGCGGGGAGCAGCCGCAGCCACGCGGCCGTGACGATCCCCAGCGTCCCCTCCGAGCCGACCAGGAGCCGCTTCAGGTCGTACCCCGCAACGTCCCGACGAGCCGGACCGCCGATGGAGATCAGCTCGCCGGGCGCCACCACAGCCTCCAGCCCGGTCACCCACTCGCCCGTGGCGCCGTACTTGAACGACCGCGGGCCGCCGGCGTTGGTGGCGATGTTGCCGCCGATCTGCGACTGCTCGGCTGCGCCCGGGTTGGGCGGGAAGTCGAGGCCGCTCTCACGGGCCAGGCGCTGCACCTCGGCCGTGGTCAGGCCGGCCTCGACGTTCGCGCGCCACAGCAGTGGATCGAAGGCACGCACCCGGCGCAGCCGCTCCAGCGAGATGACCACTCCGCCGTCCACGGGCACAGCGCCGCCCGCGAAGCCGGTGCCTCCGCCGCGCGGCACCATCGGCACGCCGTGGTGATAGCACCAGGCGACGACCTGGGCGACCGCACCGGCGTCTGCCGGCATGACAACAGCGTCCGGCCAGCCGCGCAGGCCGCGCCCCTCGGTCGAGTCGGTCGCGTAGGCGCCCATCCCCGCGGTCAGCACCGCGTGCTCACCGACCAGTCGGGCGAGCTCCCCGGCGAGCTCCACTGGACTAGATGACTGATCCATCGACGGCGTGTGGGTTGCGCGACCAACACGACGGCGGCGGGGGATCAGTCATCAACCCTTGACGTACGGCTGGCCGTCGGCGGCCGGCGGCCGCGAGCGGCCGACCAGGCCGACCAGTGCGACCAGCGTGAGGACGTAGGGGAGGGTCGAGAGCAGGTTCACGGACACCCCGGCGACCGACTGGAGCCTGTCGGCCAGCCCGCTCGCGAAGCCGAACAGCAGGCACGCGCCGAACGCGCCGTAGGGCTTCCACTTGCCGAAGATCACCGCTGCCAGGGCGATGAACCCGCGGCCGGCGGTCATGTCCTGGTCGAACGAGCCGACGAACCCGATCGAGAGGTAGGCGCCGCCCAGGGCCGCCAGGACGCCCGATGTGATCACCGAGGCGTACCGCACGCGGTACACCGGGATGCCAACCGTGTCGGCAGCCCGCGGGTACTCGCCGACCGAGCGGATGCGCAGGCCGATCGGGGTGCGGAACAGGATCAGCTGCGTCAGCACCAGCAAGGCGAACGAGATCCAGATCATCAGGTTCAGGTCGCCGAAGACCCCGCCGATCCCCGGCAGCGACGCCACGCCGGGGATGTGGATGTTGGGCACCATGCTGACGTTGGACGGCGTCCCGTTGTTGCCGTAGATGTGGATGAACAGGTAGCCGGTGATGCCCAGCGCCAGGAAGTTGATGGCCGTGCCGGTGACGATCTGGTCGGCGCGCAGGTGGATGGCGAACACCGCGTGCACCAGGGCGAGCAGCGCCCCGCTGAGCATGGCGACGATCAGGCCGAGCTCCCAGCTGCCGAACCGCACCGAGCCCCAGATGCCGAAGAAGGCGCCGGTCAGCATCATGCCCTCGAGGCCGATGTTGACCACCCCCGAGCGCTCCGAGAAGATGCCGCCCAGGGCGCCGTAAGCGAGGGGGGTCGCGTAGACCAGGGTCGAGGCAAGCAGCCCGGCGTTGACGACCTCGGCAACGGAGACGGTGCTCTTGCCCTGCACCCAGACCGCGAAGGCCGTTGCGACGATCGCGACCAGGGCCGCCCACACGCCGAACCGGATCTCGTGCCGGGAGAGCGCCCACAGCGCACACGCGAGGGCGGCCAGACCGAACACGACCGGAATCGCCGCGGCCTGGACCTGGAGCGGTGGCAGAGCGAGCAGCAGGCCGACCGCGCCGAGCAGGATTCCCAGCAGCGCGACCCCGCGGGTGCCGGTCGGCACTCGTTCGATCACGCTCATATGGGCGAGACCTTCTCCGGAGGGCGCCAGTGATCTGCGGCTCGCGTTTCTGGCGACGGAGCCGCCAGACGTAGACCAGCAGCAGCTGCGCGCCGATGAACAGCACGATCAGCCCCTGGATGATGATCGCCAGGTTGCCGGCCAGCTGCGGCGGGAAGATGGTGGGATCGAGCGCCCGGGTCGAGGTGCCCACCTCGAGGCCGCCGAACAGCAGGGCCGCCAGTGCGATGCCGACCGCCGAGTTGCGTCCCAGCAGCGCCACCGCGATGCCGATGAACCCGACCTGGCTGGCCGCGATGTCGTTGGTGACGATGTGGTACTCCCAGCCCAGCACGTCGCAGGCGCCGGCCAGGCCGGCGAAGGCGCCGCCGATCGAGAGGGCGGCGACGTAGTTGCGGGCGACCGGGATGCCCGCATAGCGCGCCGCGTCGGCGTTGTAACCGACCGCCCGCACCCCGTACCCGAAGGTGGTGCGGTTGATCAGGATGTAGTAGACGATCAACGCGCCGATCGCGAGGTAGATGCCGGCGTGCACCGGCTGCAGCGTGCCCCACACGCCCCACAGCCGGGCGGACGGGAAGACCTCGGCCGACTGCGGAACGTCTCTCTGCGGGCCCTGCAGCGGCCCGTTCAGCTCGAACAGCCACTGGGCGCCGTAGATGGCGATCCAGTTCAGCATGATGGTCGAGATCACCTCGTGGGCGCCGACCGCGGCCTTCATCGCGCCGGCGATCGCGCCCCAGAAGGCGCCGAACAGCGCCGCCGCCAGCAGCGCCAGGGTCACGTGCAGCGGCTTGCTCATCGAGGCGAAGTGGGTGCCCACGATGATCGCCCCAACGATGCCGACCACGTACTGGCCCTGGCCGCCGATGTTGAACATGCCGCATCGGTAGGGGAACGCGACCGCCAGGGCGGCCAGCACCAGCGGGATGGTCAGGATCAGCGTCTGCTGCAGGTTGAGCGCGGCGAACGCCTTGTCCGCAGAGGCCGTCCACGGGAAGATGTAGCTGAGGCCGGTGCCGTCGAAGATCGCCCGGTAGGCGGCGATCGGGTTGTGGCCGGTGACCGCCACCACCAGGCCGCCGACCAGGAACGCGAGGATGGTGGTCGCGACCGGCAGCCCGACGGCCGCCGCCTTCGACTTGAACCACTCCCGGTTCACGCGGTCGCCGCCCTGCGGCCGCCGGTCATGTCGATGCCAAGCTGGGCCTCGCTCACCGTCGGCGGGTGCTCGGCCGCGATCCGCCCCTCGTACATGACCAGGATCCGGTCGGACAGCGACAGGATCTCCTCCAGCTCGAAGCTGACCAGCAGGATCGCCCGTCCCTTGTCCCGCTCCTCGACCAGCCGGCGGTGCACGAACTCGATCGCACCGACGTCCAGCCCGCGGGTCGGCTGCGACGCGACCAGCACGCGCCTGTCGCCCGACACCTCGCGGGCAATCACGACCTTTTGCTGGTTCCCGCCCGAGAGCGAGCGCGCCGGGGTCTGCGGCTCACCGCCGCGGACGTCGAACTCCTCCAGCAGCTTGCGTGCGCGGCGTGCCATCCGCCGGGGCCACAGGAACCCGGCGGTCGACTCCGGCGGCGAGTGGAACTCGCGCAGCGCCAGGTTCTCCGAAAGCGTGAAGTCGAGCACCAGGCCGAAGCGCTGGCGGTCCTCGGGGATGTGGCCCATGCCGGCCTCGAAGCTGGCCTCGGCGCCTCCGCCGGCCACGTCCTTGCCGCCGATCTCGATCACTCCCGACGTCGGTGACACCAGCCCTGTCAGGGCTTCGACCAGCTCCGTCTGTCCGTTGCCGTCGACACCGGCGATGCCGACGATCTCGCCCGAGCGCACCTCCATCGACAGGCCCCGGACGGCCTCCAGCCCGCGGGTGTCGTTCACATGCAGGTCGCGCACCGTCAGCAGCGGGTCGGTCGGGGTCGCCGGCTTCTTCTCGACCCGCAGCAGCACCGAGCGGCCGACCATCTGCTCGGCCAGTCCCTGCTCGGTGGCTCCCTCGGCCGGCTCCGTGCCCACCGCCTTGCCCCGCCGCAGCACGGTGATCCGGTCGGCGATCTCGAGCACCTCGCCCAGCTTGTGGCTGATGAAGATGATCGAGGTGCCCTGCTCGCGCAGCGACTTGACGACTGCGAACAGCTCGCCCGCCTCCTGCGGGGTGAGCACGGCGGTCGGCTCGTCGAGGATCAGGATCCGTGCCTTGCGGTACAGCGCCTTCAGGATCTCGACCCGCTGCTGCTGGGCCACGCCGATGTCCTCGATCTTGTCATCCGGCCGGACGGCCAGGCCGTAGCGCTCGGAGATGTCGCGCACCGTCTCGCGCGCCTTCCCGTAATCCATCAGGACGCCCTTGCGCGGCTCCTCCGCCAGGACGATGTTCTCGGTCACCGTCATCACCGGGATCAGCATGAAGTGCTGGTGCACCATCCCGATCCCGACCTGGATGGCGTCGCGCGGGGAGCGCAGATGGAGCGGCTTGCCCTCGAACAGGATCTCCCCGGCGTCGGGGGTGTAGAGCCCGTAGAGGACGTTCATCAGCGTCGACTTGCCGGCGCCGTTCTCGCCCAGCAGCGCGTGTACCTCTCCGTGAGCCACATCGAGGTCGATGTGGTCGTTCGCCACCAGGTTGCCGAAGCGCTTGGTGATCCCCCGGAGCTCGAGCAGCGGTGTCTCAGCCATGACGATGAGGCCGGGGGAGGGCGAGCAGATCCGCCCTCCCCCGGTTGTTGATCACTTGACCGTGTCGGGCGGCACGATCGTGCCGGCCTTGATCTTCGCCGCGACTGGGCCTTCACCTTCGGCGACGATCGTCGGCCGGGACTGCACCGTTGATCAAGCCCAGGCCGGTCGCGCCCTTCGTCATGTCGAACGTGGTGACGCCGCCGCCCTCGAAGCTGCCGTCGACGACGCTCTTGATCGTGTCGTATACGGCGACGTCGACCTTCTTGATCGCGCTGGTCAGGATGTACTTGCCGAGGTACGCCTGATCGGCGTCGACGCCGATGCCCCAGACGTTCTTCTCCTGGGCGGCGCTCAGTGCGCCGAGGCCGCAGCCGCCGGCCACCTGGAAGACCACGTCGGAGTGCTGGCTGATCTGGTTCAGCGCCAGCTCCTTGCACGCGGCCTGGTTGGTGAACGAGTTGGAGTAGGCGTTCAGCGTCGTGATGCTCGGATTCGACGCCTTCGCGCCCGCCTGGAAGCCCGCGATGTAGTGGTCAACCGGCGGGATCTTCTGGCCGCCGACGGTCGAGACGACGTTGGTCTTCGTCATCAGGCCGGCGAGATAGCCCGCCAGGTACCCGGACTCCTGCTCCTTGAACAGCAGGCCTTCCAGGTTCGAGGTGGTGGGCGTCGGCGCGTCGTCGACGATCGCGAACTTCGTGTTCGGGAACGCCTTGGCGACCTGCTTGATCGCCGAGTCCATGAGGAACCCGACACCGATCACCAGGTTGTAGTGCTGCGTGGCCAGCGCCTCCATGTTGGGGACGTAGTCGGAGCCGGAGTTCGACGTCTCGACCTTGGTCTGGACGCCGAGGATCCGTCCCGGCGCGCTGGAGGCCGACGTACGCAAGGTGGTTGAAGCTCTTGTCGTTGAGCCCGCCGATGTCAGTTACGAGGCCGACTTTGATGTTGGCACCAGGCTTTGCCGGCGTGCTGCCACCTCCGCCGCTGCCCCCCGAAGAGCCGGACGACGACGAGCTGCCGCACGCAGTTGCGAACACCGCAACGAGTGCGACCAGGAGGAGCGCGGAGCTCCTTAGACGTGGAAACTTCACCAGTGTGCCTCCCTGACGGCGGTGATTGAAAAGCGACGGCCATCCTACAACGGTCCTTCTCGGCCTGCACGCGCGCTCGTTACGTCAACTGTCGATCATCTACAGTGCTGGGGATGGCGCGGACTCCGACGCTGGCTCGCGAGCTTGACCCCGCCGAGCTGCGGCTGACCCGCCTTGGCTCGGTCGATGCCGTCGCCCTGGAAGCCCGGGCGGCGCAGCTGGCCACGCGGTCGATCAAGAAGGCATCCAAGCTGGCGGCGCTCGACCTGATCGTCCGCATGATCGACCTGACGACCCTGGAGGGCGCGGACACGCCGGGCAAGGTGGCGGCCCTCTGCGCCAAGGCGCTGCGCCCCGATCCGGTTGACCCCTCGGTGCCCTCGGTGGCCGCGGTCTGCGTGTACCCGAACCTGGTGCCCGCCGCGGTCGAGCGGGTCAAGGGCAGCACGGTGCGGGTCGCATCGGTCGCCACCGCGTTCCCGTCCGGGCAGTCACCCGTTTCGGTGAAGATCGCGGAGGTCAGGGCGGCAGTCGAGATGGGCGCGGACGAGGTGGACATGGTGATCGACCGCAACGCCTTCCTGTCCGGCCGTCACGGCGTCGTCTTCGACGAGATCGTGCGCGTCCGCGAGGCCTGTGGCGACGCCCACCTCAAGGTGATCCTCGAGACCGGCGAGCTGGGCAGCTACGACGAGGTGCGGCGGGCGTCGCTGATCGCCATGGCGGCCGGCGCCGACTTCATCAAGACGTCGACCGGCAAGATCAGCCCGGCTGCAACGCTGCCGGTGGCGCTGTGCATGATGGAGGCGATCCGGGATGTGCACGAGGAGACTGGCCGCGTGGTCGGCATGAAGACGGCCGGCGGCATCCGTACCTCGAAGAACGCGATCCAGTACCTGTGCGTGCTGAACGAGACGCTCGGTGCCGACTGGCTGACTCCCGACCGGTTCCGGTTCGGGGCGTCGTCGCTGCTGAACGACGTGCTGATGCAGATCCGCACCCAGAAGACCGGCTTCTACGAGTCCCCCGACCACTTCACGGTGGACTGCCCGCGGTCGATTGGCAGTGGCCGAGTCGAAGAATCTGCCCGCGGTTCCCGGCCTGGACTGGGAGTACGCCCCGGCGCCCGAGTCTCGCGCCATCGTCAGCTTCCGCGAGCGCTACGACCTGTTCATCGACGGCGAGTCGGTGGAGCCGGCGACGAAGCAGTGGTTCACCACCATCTCGCCGGCGACCGAGGAGCCGCTGGCCGAGGTCGCACAGGGCGGCAGGGAGGACATCGACGCCGCGGTGACCGCAGCCCGCGGGGCGTTCGAGAACGGCTGGTCGGACATCCGCCCGGCCGAGCGGGCCAAGTACCTGTTCCGGATCGCCCGCATCCTGCAGGAGCGCAGCCGGGAGCTGGCGGTCGCCGAGTCGCTGGACGGCGGCAAGCCGATCCGCGAGTCGCGCGACGTCGACCTGCCGCTGGCCGCCGCGCACTTCTTCTACCACGCGGGCTGGGCGGACAAGCTGGAGTACGCCTTCCCCAACCGCGACCCGCGGCCGCTGGGCGTGGCCGCCCAGATCATCCCCTGGAACTTCCCGCTGCTGATGCTGTCGTGGAAGGTGGCGCCGGCGCTGGCGTGCGGCAACACCGTCGTCTTGAAGCCGGCCGAGACAACGCCGCTGACCGCGCTCATGTTCGCTGACGTATGCCGCCAGGCCGAGCTGCCTCCCGGCGTTGTCAACATCGTCACCGGTGACGGCGAGACGGGCGCGGCGCTGGTCGAGCACACAGACATCGACAAGCTGGCGTTCACCGGCTCGACCGAGGTCGGCAAGCAGATCCAGCGATCGCTGGCCGGGCGCAACGTCCCCCACACGCTGGAGCTCGGCGGCAAGGCGGCCAACATCGTGTTCGCCGACTGCGCGCTCGACCAGGCCGTCGAGGGCATCGTCAACGGCATCTACTTCAACCAGGGGCACGTCTGCTGCGCGGGCTCCCGCCTGCTGGTGCAGGAGTCGATCGCCGAGCCGCTGATCGCCAAGCTGCGGCGCCGCCTGGGCACGCTGCGTGTCGGCGACCCGCTGGACAAGAACACCGACGTCGGCGCGATCAACTCGCGCGCCCAGCTGGAGCGGATCCAGGAGCTGGTCGCGAGTGGCGAGGCGGAGGGTGCGGAGATCTTCCAGCCCGCCTGCGACCTGCCCGACCGCGGCTTCTGGTTCCCGCCGACCGTGTTCACCGGGGTCTCCCAGAGCTACCGGATCGCCCAGGAGGAGATCTTCGGTCCTGTGCTCTCGGTGATGACCTTCCGCACCCCCAGCGAGGCGGTCGAGAAGGCGAACAACACGGCCTACGGGCTGTCGGCCGGCGTCTGGACCGAGAAGGGCTCGCGGATCCTGTGGATGGCGTCCCGGCTGCGGGCGGGCGTTGTCTGGGCGAACACCTTCAACCGGTTCGATCCCGCCTCGCCCTTCGGCGGCTACAAGGAGTCGGGCTTCGGCCGTGAGGGCGGCCGCCACGGCCTGCGCTCCTACCTGAGGTTTGACCAGTGAGCCGCCTGCCCGTCAGGAAGACCTACAAGCTCTACATCGGCGGTGCGTTCCCGCGCTCCGAGTCGGGGCGCACGTTCGAGGTGGACGGCAACAACGTCGCCCTGGCGTCGCGCAAGGACGCCCGCGAGGCGGTGCGCGCCGCGCGCAGCGGTCTGGGGGCGTGGTCGAAGGCCACCGCCTACAACCGCGGGCAGGTGCTCTACCGGCTGGCGGAGATGATGGAGAGCCGGGCGTCCGACCTGGCCGCCGTCTGCAGCGGCCCGGACGAGGTCGAGCGCTCGGTCGACCGGGTGGTCTGGTACGCCGGGTGGTGCGACAAGCTGGCGCAGGTGGTCGGCGGCGCCAACCCGGTGGCCGGCCCGTACTTCAACTTCACGATCCCCGAGCCGACCGGCGTGGTCGCCGTCCTGGCGCCGGGTGAGCCGGCGCTGGAGGGGGTTGTCTCGCGCCTGCTGCCGCCGCTGGTCGGCGGCAACGCGGTGGTGCTGGTGGCGGGAGCGCCCAGCGCGCTGGCGGCGGTGGAGCTGGCCGAGGCGGTCGCGACCAGCGACATGCCGGCCGGAGCCGTGAACATCCTCACGGGCAACGTCGAGGAGCTGGCGCCGATCCTGGCCGGCCACATGGACGTCAACGCGATCGACCTGACTGGGGCGAACGGTGAGACCACGGAGCTGGAAGCGCTCGCCGCAGGCAACGTGAAGCGCGTCTTCCGGGGCGCCGCCGACGGTCAGTCGCTATGGGAGATCGAGCCGTCCCTGGAGCTGAAGACCGTCTGGCACCCGATGGGGGCGTAGGAGCGGGCGCCGGTCGGCGCCCGCCCCACACGGAGATCAGCCCTCCGAAGAAGACCCGGCGCCGCTGTCGGTGCCGCCACCGCCGCCGGTGCTACCTGTACTTGTCGGCATACTCACACGATGGCCGGCTGCGAACGCGCCGTATGCGGCGACGATCGAGGCGATCAGCGTCAGATAGATGCCGAACGAGGTGTAGCTGTGATGGTCGAGGAACTCGATGACGACCATCACCGCAGTGAACACGCTGGCGCCGAGAACCAGGGTTCCCGCCGGGACCGGAAGGTCTGGCGGGTTCGGAAGGAACATCAGCACCACGCCCGCGATCATCACGAGCATCCCGAGCCATGCCAGCTTGCCCCAGATATTCACGTCCCACGCGTAAACGCTCGAGCTGAAGGGCCCGATCGAGATCGAATACCAGGGGAAGAGCACGATGCCCAGGAACGTGCCGATCGTGCCGCCGACCATGATCCAGTCGTTACGGCCGATCTTGGACAGGTCCATATCAGCTCCTTGTAAGACGACGATGACGAACCTGACGATGTTCGCCGTGGAATGCCTCAATCCTACGAGTGTCGGATAGCGGCTTTCAAGGGGACGCCGAGATTCGAACCGATCTTCCCGTTTGGCCGAACAGCTTCCGTCAACTCCTGCGGAAGGGTGATCGGATGGGATCTGAACCTGTACTGCCTCGGCTCTCGCGGCGCAGCGTGCTCGTGCGCGGCGGAGGGCTGGCCGCCGGCGGCATGCTGATGGGCGTGCCCCTGGTGGAGGCGGGCGTCGCGAGCGCCAACAGCTCGTCGTCCTGCAACGAGAGTGTGGAGACGATCGTGACCATCGCAGCCATCGCTGAGGCGCTGGCGGTCACGACGTACTACCACGGCATCACGTCGCCGCCGGTGTTCAACGCGATCGAAGCCGGCAACCGGCCGTACCTTCGCGGCGCGTTGTCCGAAGAGGACCAGCACCTGCTGGCGCTGATGAAGGCCGGGGCTCCCAAGCCGCAGACCACGTACCACTTCGCGCCCGGCGTGTTCGGCACGCTGAGCGGGTTCGCAAAGACGCTGGAGGCGCTGGAGAACGCGTTCATCAGCGCCTACGGTGCCGCGGTCAACCGGTTCGCGGTGCTCAACCAGCCGGATCTCGCCCAGCTCGCCGCCCGCATCCTGGGCGTCGAGGCCGAGCACCGGTTCGCGATCCGCGACACCATCGGCGACGCCCTGCCCAACAACCTGGTGTACGAGCCGGCCGAGTTCAGCTGCGTCTCGGACGCCGCCACGGCCCTGGCGCCGTTCCTCAACGGCACCGGTGGCCACACCGTGCCGCGGCAGATGCCGTCGCCGGCACAGATCAAGTCGGCTGTAGGCCCCTACAAGGCTGCATAGCTCCACAGAAGCCGTCGGAGGAAGTGTGGCGCCCGGGACCGGCTCCATCCCGGGCGCCACAGGCAGGGAGGATCTGCGGCGCGGCCGCCGAATCCGGTTTCGCTGTGAACACAATCCTCCAGACCACACATCCGCCGCACCTGCACCGGATCCGCCTGGCGGCACGCACGCTGCAGATGCTGGCGCTGCCACTGGGGCTGCTGGTGCTCGCCTTCGCGGTTGCAGCGTCGGCGATCCTGCTTGCCCGCTGACGCGCTCGCGCTGGTGACGGCCGCGGGACTGGCCGGCCGTCCGCCGGTCGAGGCCGACTGGGAGGACTGGCGCGCGCTGATAGCGGACCCGCGAGTGGCGGCGACCCTGGGCGGGCTGCGGTCCGATGCCGAGATGCGCGCCGGGTTCGACCGCGCCCTGCGCAGGTGGAGCGAGGACGGCTTCGGCTGGTGGACGTTTCGCGACACCGCCGGTCGATTCGTTGCCCGCGGAGGGCTCGGGCGGGTGGCGGTCGAGGGCGTGTCCGAGGTCGAGGTCGGCTACTCGGTGCGTGCCTCGCACTGGGGCCGCGGGATCGCGACCGCCATGGCGCGGGTGTCGCTGGAGGTCGGATTCGGCGAGCTGGGGCTGCAGCGGATCGTTTCGTTCACGCTTCCCTACAACCTGCGCTCGCGCCGGGTGATGGAGAAGGCCGGGCTGCGCTACGAGCGCGACATCGTCCACGCAGGCATGCCGCACGTGCTCTACGCGGTGACGCCCGGCGACCGGCCCGACCGCTAACGTGGACTCCGCGATGGTACTCCTGTACGAACCGATTTCCTATTTGCAGGCGATCATCCTCGGACTCTTGCAAGGGTTCGCGGAGCTGTTTCCGATCTCCAGCCTCGGGCAGAGCGTGATCCTGCCCCAGCTCCTGGGCTGGAACATCCACCAGAACGACCCCTACTTCATCACCTTCCTGGTCGCGACCCACCTGGCGACGGCCATCGTGCTGCTGGGGTTCTTCTGGCAGGACTGGGTGCGGATCGTCAAGGGCGTCTGGCGCTCGCTCGTCGAGCGCGAGATCTCCGACGAGAACCCCGAAGGCAAGCTGGGCTGGCTGCTGATCCTGGGCACGATCCCGGCCGGCGTCATCGGACTCCTGTTGCAGGATCAGCTGCGGTCGGTGTTCGCCTCGGCGCAGTCGGCGGCGTTCTTCTTGATCCTCAACGGCATCATGCTGCTGGGCGCTGAGCGGCTGCGCAGGCGTGCCCCGGCGACCCAGCCAGAAGACGGAATGGGGGACCAGCGCGTGGCCAAGCAGGTCGGGTGGCCGCAGTCGTTCGTCATCGGTGCGGCTCAGGCCCTGGCGCTGATCCCGGGGTTCTCGCGGTCGGGGGCCACGATGGGCGGCGGCCTGCTGGTCGGCCTGTCCAACGAGGACGCGGCGCGCTTCGCCTTCCTGCTGGCGACGCCGATCATCGGGGCGGCTGCGCTGCTCAAGCTGCCCGACCTGGCGGGCTCAACGGGGGACGGCGTGCGCGGCCAGGCGTTGGTGGCCGCACTCTGCGCCGGTTTCACCGCGTGGCTGTCGGTGCGCTTCCTGATGAAGTACTTCGAGAGCGAGCGGCTGACGCCCTTCGGCGTCTTCTGCATCGTCTGGGGAGTGTTCTGCTCCCTGTACTTCCTCTTCTAGGCGCCGCTTGGCACGAAGAACGTAGGGCACCATCGCTCGAGCACGGCCTTGGTCATGCTCGGCCCCTGATCGAGCCGTTGCGCCTGAGTCGTGGAGCATGCCGCGGTGATTGTGCCCGCCCGGGTCTGCAGGTGCGTTGTCCAGTGCGAGATTGTCGTCATTCCGAGAGCTCCCGACACGAGGAAGGTGTCCATCGTGAGCGCCACGTAGGCGCCGTGCAGACCGCTTTCTTCGTATGGACGCAGCCACACGTCACACGCGTCAGTGCCGCATCTCACCCTGGTCATGGGGTCGGGCGTCGCGCGCCAGGTCGAGGTCAGGTAACTGGCTGCCGCGGCGCCTCGGAGTGGCGTGACGGGCGGCTCGTTGATGTGCTCGTCAACGACAGCCGCCAGTAGGGGTCCGAACACCAGTAGGAGCAACACCGTCCAGGTGAGGCGATACGGCTGCGGTTTCCCGCGTCTGTGCGACTGTCACCTGGACAGCATACGCTGTCAGGTGAGGAGTGTCAGGACGCGGAGTCGGTGCCCGCCGGGCTCTGACCGGCGCCGCTCTCGACCTTCTTGCGCGGGCCGCTCTTGAACCAGGCGAACGCGAACAGCGCGAGCCCGACCAGGAACGCGGCGATCCCGTGCTTGATGTGGTGGGCTGACGAGTTCTCGTGGCCCAGGAAGTTCGGCAGCGGCAGGTCCTTGGCCGGCGTCGACCAGTACACGATGGCCATGCCGATGCAGATGATGCCGCCGGCGATGCCCAGAAACACGAGAGTGCGGTTCTTTGTCACAGATCCTCCACGAGGGAATACGTTCCACGAGGATACGTGCCTCTAGATTGGCGCGCAATTGAAGGCTGTCTTAGGCGTCTGCTTCCTCGGATGGTTCGATATCCGTGATGTCCTGGACGGCGAGAACCGAGTCTCGCAAGGACCAGGAGCGTCAATATCGGGAATATTGACGCGACTGAGGACGCCGCGAGACGATGTCGCAGGCGTAGCCACCCACACCGTTCCCAGCACCCAGCCTCCTGTAGCGGCCAGGCTCGCGGGACATGTCGATCAACCATCCACGGCAGCATCGACCATCCGCTGGAGCTCGGCGAACGCGCCGTCCCAGACGCCTGGATCGTCGAGGTCAACCCCGACGGTCCGCAGCAGGTTGGCGGGGCTGTCGCTCGAGCCGGCGGCAAGCAGGCCGAGGTACCCGTCGACGAACCCGGCCCCCTCCTCGCGCCAGCGACGGTAGAGCGCGAGGGCAACCAGCTTCGCGAACACGTAGGCGTAGGTGTAGAACCGGGTGCCGATGAAGTGGGGGATGTACGACCAGCCCAGCCGGTAGCCGTCAGGCATCCACAGCGAGTCGCCGTAGTACTTGGCGTTCTCCTCGTTCCAGATCGTGCTCAGGCGGTCGGCCGTGAGCGCTGACCCTTCGGCTCGCATCGCGTAGGCCTGCTGCTCGTAGCGGCACAGCACCGTCTGCCGGAAGACCGTGGCGAACGCGCCCTCGGCGCGCTGGGCGAGCAGCACCCGGCGCGTGGTCGCGTCGGACTCGTGGGCTACGACGTGATCGAACACCACGAACTCCGAGAAGGTCGACGGCACCTCGGCGAGCGCCAGGCCGGTGTGGCACGAGTGGGGCGTCTGCGCCGCCTGGGCGAGCGTGAAGTGCAGGCCGTGGCCCAGCTCGTGGGCGAGCGTCATGACGTCGTTCACGCGGTCGGTGAAGTTCATCAGCACGTAGGGCTGGGCGTCCTGGGCGACGGGAGTGCAGTAGGCGCCGCCGCGCTTGCCGGCATGCGGCTCGGCATCGATCCTGCGGTCGGCAAAGAACCCGTCGGAGATGTCGTGCACCTGACCGGAGAACGCCGCGAATGCGTGGGCGAGCATGTCGCGGGCTTCGTCGAAACCGACCGTCCGCGCCTCGCCGACCGGGGCGTACTGGTCGGCCAACTCGAGCCGGTCGACGCCCAGCAGGCCGGCCTTGGTGTGGAACCAGCGCCCGCGCCATCTCGTAGTTACGCTCGACGGCGTCGATCATCGACATCACGACGGCCGGGTCGAGCTCGTTTGCGAGATGGGTTTGCGCCATCGGGTCGCCGCCGTAGCTGCGCAGGCGGTCGATCACCAGCCGGTCGGCGACCAGCGAGTCGTAGACGTGCGCTCCGACCGGCGCCTTCGGCTCCAGCGCCTCGAAGAGCGTGCCGAGCGCCGCCTGCCGGGTCGGGCGGTCGGGGTGGTGGACGTACGCCAGCAGCTGGTCGACCGTATGCGGCTGCTCGCCCTCGCCGCCGTCGAACGGCACCTCGATGGTGGAGATCTGCTGCTGGAACAGCGACTGCCAGGCGCCCTTGGCGGCCGGGTCGCGCTCGGCCAGCACCCGCTCCTCGGGTTCGGTCAGCGTGTGCGGGACGTAGCGGCGCAACGAGATCAGGTAGTGGCGGTCGCGCGCCACCTCGGGCGCGTCGGCCAGCTCGGCCGCGCGCTCGTCGGACAGCGCCAGCCACTCCAGCTCGAAGAACCGGACGAGGTTCATGATCTCGACGACGGCCTGCTCGACCGCGGCGAACAGGTCGCGGTTCTCCTCGCTGGTGACGTCGGTGTCGCGGCGCATGTGCGCGTAGCTGGCTGCCCGTGAGGCGACGTTCTCGATCTTGCCGATGTCCTCGAGCGCCGAGGCCAGCGCTGCGCCGTCCATCTCGGCAACGGTCCCGCGGTACCGCTCCGCAAAGGCTTCGGATAGCTCGCGGGCGTGGGCGAGGGCTGCGCGGGCGTCGTCCGGGGAGCCGGCGCAGCGGCGTCAGGTCCCAGTGGACGCCGGCCGCTCCTTCGTGGGAAGTCTCAGATGTGGTCGTCATGACCGCAGTATTGCCGCTCCGTTCAAATCGATGACCCCAGCGCCCAGCCGGCGACGACCAGCGCCACGCCGACGGCGACGCTGCCGGCGATGTTCCAGATCGCGAGGGCCGGCCGCCGATCCTCCGCCAGCCGCTGCGACTCGAGCATCCAGGTCGAGAAGGTGGTGTAGGCGCCGATCAGGCCGGTACCCACGAGCACTGTTGCGGTCGGCGCTGACGTCGAGGCCGGTCAGCAGGCCGAGGGCGAATGCGCCCGATCCGTTCACCACCAGCGTGCCCGCCGGGAACGCACCGACCAGACGGCGGCTGACCATCTCGTCGGCGGTCAGGCGGGCCAGCGCGCCGATCCCTCCCGCAACGAGCACGCCGGCCCACAGCTCCGGGCCGCTCATGCCGACAGCTCCGCCCGCCGGACGAGTTGCGTCGTGCAGGCGACGGCGAACGCCCCGCAGGCGATCGAGGTGCACAGGTACGCAAGCCCCAGCAGCGGATGCCCGTCGTGGCCGAGCCGCACGAACTCGACCTGGAGCGTCGAGAAGGTCGTCAGACCGCCGCAGAAACCGGTGACGAGGAAGGGACGCAGGCCTCGTGACGGCGCCAGCCGCTCCTGGAGGCGCGTGACCAGGTACCCGGCCAGCACCGCTCCGGCGATGTTGGCCGTGAACGTGGCCCAGGGCCAGTGGCCTGGTGTCACCGGCATGGCCCGGTTCAGCCCGTAGCGTCCGGCGGCGCCCAGCGCCCCACCTGCGAACACGGCTGCCGTGCGGATTGTTCGGGGTCCGGGGGTGGCGAGTCGCACGGGCGGCCTGATGATACCGACGGCCGCTCCCGTCCCCACCGATAAACTCGGTTGCCATGGAAGCGTACGACCCCGCAAGCGTCGAGGCCCGCTGGCAGCAGATCTGGGCCGAGCAACGCGTATACGAGATCGCCAACCCGGAGCCCGGCGAGGACACCTCGCGGCTGATGTACGTCCTCGAGATGCTGCCCTATCCGTCCGGCGAACTGCACATGGGTCACGTCAAGAACTACACGATGGGCGATGTGGTCACGCTCTACCGGCGACGCAACGGCTGGCGGGTGATGCATCCCATGGGGTACGACGCGTTCGGCCTGCCGGCCGAGAACGCGGCCATCAAGAGCGGCAAGCACCCGGCCGTTTCCACCCGTGAGAACATCGAGACGATCCGCCGCCAGATGCGCCGCATGGGCTGGTCGATCGACTGGACGCGCGAGGTCATCACCTCGGATCCCGCCTATTACCGGTGGACGCAGTGGATCTTCCTGCGGCTGTTCGAGGCCGGCCTGGCCTACCGCCGCGAGGCGCCGGTCAAGTGGTGCCCCAACGACCAGACGGTGCTGGCCAACGAGCAGGTGATCGACGGGCACTGCGAGCGATGCGGCGCCCTGGTCGAGGCCCGCAATCTGGAGCAGTGGTTCTTCAAGATCACCGACTACGCCGACCGGCTGCTGGACGACCTGCAGACGGTGCGCTGGCCGGAGCGCGTCGTGACGATGCAGCGGAACTGGATCGGCCGCAGCGAGGGCGCGGAGGTGATCTTCCGCGTGGCGCACGAGCCGAGCATCGAGCTGCCGGTGTTCACCACCCGGCCGGACACGCTGTTCGGCGCCACGTTCTTCGTGCTGGCGCCCGAGCATCCGCTGGCGGCCGCGCTGGCAGCCGGCACCGAGTACGAGGCGGCGGTCGCCGACTACGTCAGGCACACCGCGGCGCTGTCCGAGGTCGAGCGAGCGGGGGAGAAGGAGAAGACCGGCGTCTTCACCGGGCGCTACGTCGTCAATCCGGTCAACGGAGAGGAGATCCCGATCTGGGTTGCCGACTACGTGCTGATGGAGTACGGCACCGGCGCGATCATGGCCGTTCCCGCCCATGACGAGCGCGACCACGAGTTCGCCGAGGCCCACGGCCTGGAGATCCGGCACGTGGTGGCGCCGCGCGGCGGCGGGGAGCCTCCCGCGGGTGCCTTCGTCGAGCACAGTCCCGACGAGGTGCTGATCAACTCCGGCCGATTCGACGGGATGAGCTCGCCTGAGGCCAAGGCTGCGATCATCGAGTGGCTGGAGTCAGAGGGCCGTGGGCACGGCCGGATCGCCTTCCGCCTGCGCGACTGGCTGCTGTCCCGTCAGCGGTACTGGGGCTGCCCGATCCCTGTCGTGCACTGCCCCGAGTGCGGAATCGTCGCCGTGCCGGACGACCAGCTGCCGGTGCTGCTGCCCGACATCGACGACTACGCGCCCCGGGGCCGCTCGCCGCTGGCCTCGGCCGAGCACTGGGTGAGCGTTGCCTGCCCGCGGTGCGGAGGCGACGGGCGGCGCGAGACCGACACGATGGACACCTTCGTCGACTCCTCCTGGTATTTCATGCGCTACGCCGATCCGGACAACACCGAGGCGCCGTTCGACCGCCTGGCAGTCGACGATTGGCTGCCGGTCGACCAGTACATCGGCGGGATCGAGCACGCGATCTTGCACCTGATGTATGCGCGCTTCTTCACGAAGGCGCTGTTCGACCTCGGCTACGTCGGGTTCACGGAGCCGTTCGCCGACCTGTTCACGCAGGGCATGATCTATTACCACGGCGCCAAGATGTCCAAGTCGAAGGGCAACATCGTTGCGCCCGACGAGATGGTGGCCCGCTTCGGCGCCGATACCACCCGGCTGTACACGCTGTTCCTCGGCCCGCCCGATCAGGACGCCGAGTGGCAGGACGGCGGCGTCGCCGGCCAGCACCGCTTCCTGGCCCGCCTGTGGCGGCTGGTGAACGAGACGGTGGAGCGGCACCCGGGGCCGATCCCGGCCGCAGCGTCCGCCGACGGGCCGGGCGGGGACATGGTGCGAAAGGCGCACTGGGCGATCCAGAAGGTGACCGACGACATCGGCGAGCGGTTCAACTTCAACACCGCCCAGTCGGCGGTGCACGAGCTGGTGTCGGAGATCCAGGACTCCCTGGACGAGGCGACCGGCGAGCAGCTGCGGTTTGCGTGCGCGACGGCCGTCGGGCTGATCCATCCCTATGCGCCGCACATCGCGTGTGAGCTGTGGGAGCGGATGGGCGGCGAGGCGCTGTGGGACGCGCCCTGGCCGGTCGCTGACCCGGCGATGCTGGAGTCCGAGACCGTCGTTTACGCCGTGCAGGTCGCGGGCAAGCTGAGGGGCCAGGTGGAGGTGCCGGTCGCAGCGACCCAGGACGAGGTGCTGGAGGCCGCCAAGGCCGTCCCCAACGTGGCGGCCCACCTCGAGGGCAAGGCTCTGGTCAAGGAGATCGTCGTGCCCGGTCGCCTCGTGAACCTGGTCACGCGCGACGCGTAGGTCAGCGCGTGCGTGCCAGGCGGCGCCACGCGGCCGCGTAGGCACCGGCGGGGACCGCCCGGGCCAGCCGCATTCCAACAACCATCGGGAGTGGGAACGCGATCTCGGCCGACTCGCGCTCCATCCCGCGCGCGATCCGGCGTGCGGCCTCGTCTGGCTCCAGCATGAACGGCATCTTGAACGCGTTCTCCGCGGTCAGGCCGGTCCTGACGAACCCGGGGCAGACGGTCTGCACCCGGATCCCCAACGGCTGCAGGTCGAGACGCAGCGACTCGAGCAGGTTGATCTGCGCCGCCTTGGTCGCGCCGTAGCCCTCTGACCGCGGGAATCCCCGGACGCCGGCCAGGCTGGCGACGCCGACGATCACACCTGTCCGCCGCCGCCGCATTCCGGGCAGGACTGCCTCGACCCCGTGCGCCATCCCCATCAGGTTGGTGTCCAGGTGCCGGCGAAAGGTGTCGCTGTCCCAGGCACAGACGTCCATCTGCCGCCAGTAGCCGGCATTGAGCACCACGACATCGATGGCGCCCAGCTCTTCCTCGACCCGGGCGGCGACGGCCAGCATCGCGTCGCGGTCGGTGACGTCGGCCGCCACCGGCATCACGCCGGGATGCTCCGATGCGAGGCGTTCGAGCCCTTCGAGGTCACGTGCGCTCGCCGCCACGCGACACCCGCGCGCGGCGAGCTCGGCGGCGAGCGCTCGCCCGATCCCCTTCGAGGCGCCGGTCACCCAGACCCGTCGCCCGGACAGCCTCAACCGCGTTCCAGTGTGAGCTGCACGTCACCGAGCCGGGCGGTTGCAAATCCGGCTTCGCAGTAGGCCAGGTAGAGCTCCCACATCCTGATGAACTCCTCGCCGAAACCCTGTTCGAGCACCTGCTCGCGCCGGTCGGCGAATCGCCCCCTCCACGCACGCAGGGTGGGCGCGTAGTGCTGTCCGATCTCGACCCGGTGCGAAAGGCGCAGGGCGGAGCCGCGTGCGGCCGCGGCCTCGACGGCCTCGACCGATGGGATCAGCCCGCCCGGAAAGATGTACTTGTGGATCCAGGTGTAGGAGCGGCGCGAGGCCCGGTAGCGCCGGTGCGGCATGGTGATCGTCTGAAGCGCGAGCCGGCCGCCGGGGGCCAGCAGCCGGTCGCAGGCGGCGAAGAACTGCCCCCAGTACCGCTCGCCCACGGCCTCGAACATCTCGATCGAGACGATCCGGTCGAATCGGCCGGTGACGTCGCGGTAGTCGCAGAGCTGGACATCGACCAGGTCGTCGACTCCCGCCGCGGCTACCCGCCGCCGGGCGAACTCCGCCTGCTCGGGCGAGATCGTGATCGTGGTCACCGGGCAGCCGTAGGTGACCGCGAGATGGACGGCCATCGCGCCCCAGCCCGAGCCGATCTCGAGCACGCGATGACCCGGCGCCACTCCGGCCAGCTCGGCCATCGCCCGGAGCTTGCGGCGCTGCGCGTCGGCCAGCGTGTCGCCGGGCTCGAAGATCGCGCAGGAGTAGGTCATCGTCTCGTCCAGGAACAGCGCGAACAGCTCATTCGAGAGGTCGTAGTGGCGGCGGATGTTGCGGGCGGCGCCCTGGACGGTGTTCCGCTGGCTGTCCGGCAGCCTCGGCTCGAAGAACCGGCGCAGCCGCTGGAGCGGGGCGGGCACCAACCGTTCCAGGTTGGCGGCGAACGGCTCCAGGACGGCCGCCAGGTCGCCGATCGCATCCCAGTCACCGGCCATGTATGCCTCCCCGAACCCGATCTTGCCATCCGCGCCCAGCCGTCGGAAGAAGGCATCGCGGCGGATGTGCAGCTCGGCTGAGCCCGCGGCGCCCTGCACGAGGAGCTCGCCGTCCGGCCTCCGCACGGAGAGCGGTCGCCCGGGCAGGCGCTCCACCGCGCGTACGAACAGCCTGCGGGCGGTCGCCGCGCGCAGGCTCGCCCCGGGGACCGGCGTACGATCGAACTGCAGGTCGGGCGCGACCACCGTCACGCGGCACTCCCGTGCATCGCCGGCCGGTGCCGGAATCGGCCGACTCCGCGCGCCCACATGCCGACGCCCTGCCGCCTGATCAGCGCGGACACCTGCCATGTCATCAGTGGATGCCGGGCCAGCAGCCGGAGCAAGGTCGCGTCGTGCAGCGGCACCCGCCGCCCGGTGAGGGTCGCGGCGAAGGTCTGTGCTCCCTGCTGCTCCAGCACCACGCGTGCGACCAGCTGCGGGCCGGGCTCGGGGAAGGTCATGTGGTACTCGCCCTCAGGTGCCAGGAACGGCGACACGTAGAAGTCCTTCGCCACGTCGCAGCGGCCGAGCTCGTCGGGGTGGAGCAGGTAGCAGTGACGCTCGCCGTGCGTGTTGCTGACCTCGGCGATCACGGTGGTCACCGCGTCGCGCTGATCGTGGCAGTAGAAGACCGAGAGGGGGTTGAAGACGTGACCGAAGACGCGCGGGTTGGTGAGCAGCGATACCCGCTCGTGCCCCAGCGTGATGCCGTGCTGCGCGAGAAAGCTGCCGAGGTTGTCGCGGATGCTGCGGTCGGGGTCGCCCAGGTGGTCGCGACTGCGGATGCTGTGCACGCCGGGACGCTCGACGCCCACCAGCCGCAGCGAACGGCCCAGGCTCTCGATCTCGTCCAGGTCGATCAGCCACATGTACATCGGGTAGCGGAAGCGGTTGGGCCGGTCGGCCACGCGCACGTGCTCGACGTGCCCTTCGTAGAGGCATGACCTCACCAGTCGCATCCCATCGCTGTTGCGGCCCGCAGCCCCGACAGGCAGCCGTCCTCATGGAAACCCCAGCCGTGGTAGGCGCCGCAGAAGTAGGTCTCCCGCTGACCGTTGAGGGCTGCGAGCTGTTGCTGCGCCGCCGGCGTCTCGAGCGTGTAGACGGGGTGCTCGTAGACCGTGCTCGCGAGAACCTGCCGGGGGTCGATGCGCTCGGTCTGGTTGAGGGTGACGCAGTAGTCGAGCGGCTCGTCGAGAGCCTGCAGTCGATTCAGGTGATACGTCACCTGCACCCGGGTCGTGTCCTGCGAACACCGATCCAGCCGTGAGTTCCACGAGGCCTGGGCGCCGTGGGCGGTGGGGAGCAGCGACCGGTCGGTGTGCAGCACCGTCTCGTTCGCCACGTAGGAGAACGCGCCCAGCGTGCGTCGCTCGGCGTCACTGGCGTCGGCGAGCAGCCGCAGGGCCTGGTCGGGGTGCGTCGCGATCACCAGGCGGTCGAACCGCCGCTCTCCGCCGGCGCTGTCGGCGACCACCACGCCGCCCGCCGTCCGGGTGACCCTCCGTGCGCCGGTGCCCAGCAGCACCCCGTCGCCGAGCGTCTCGGCGATCCGCGAGACGTAGCTGCGACTTCCCCCGGTGACGGTCCTCCAGCGCAGCGGATTCGTCACGGTCAGCATGCCGTGGTTTGCGAAGAAGCGGATCAGGTACCGGGCCGGAAAGTCGAGCATGCCGCCGTTCGGCGACGACCAGATGGCGCCGGTCAGCGGCAGCGCGAAGTGCTCGCGGAAGTACCGGGAGTAGCTCCCCTCGGCCAGCATTCCCCCGAAGGTGATGCGGTCGCGCGAGGTGTCCGAGAGCACCCGCCGGGCGTGCCGGTGGAAGCGCTTGACCTCTGCCAGCATGCGGAGGTACCGGGGGCGGGCGAGGGTGCTCACCCGGGGGACGATTCCCGCCAGCCCGCGCGCTCCGGCGTACTCGAGGCCACACCCATCGCAGTGCACGCCGAAGGACATATCGCTGTCCTGGGTCGCGACGCCCAGCTCCGCGAACAGACGGATCAGGGTCGGGTATGTGCGCCGGTTGTGGACGATGAAGCCGGTGTCCAGGCCCAGCGTGCGGCCGTCAGCGGTGTGGACGTCGACGGTGTTGGCGTGACCGCCCAGCCTCGACTCCTGTTCGTACAGGGTGACCGCGTGACTGCGGTTGATGACATGGGCTGCGGTCAGGCCGGCGACGCCGCTGCCGATCACCGCTACCCGCAGGCGCTGCTCGCGTCTCGCCGTCACAGCGTCACCTCGTCCACGGCAGCGGTGGGCACTGCTGCGGCCAGGCCGAGCTGCTCCAGGCAGAACTGCCGCACCAGGCGCTGCCACACGAGCGGTCGCTGGAGCATGGCGTGGCCCGATCGCGCGACGTTGACGTAGCGGGTGCAGCTCGCGACCCGCCTGGCGCGGCGGACGTACTCGGCGGAGCGCGCCGGGGCGGTGATCCGGTCGGCCAGGCCGTGGACGACCAGCAGCGCGCGGCCGTCCAGCTGGTCGACGGGCTCCTCGGGCGGCAGCCAGGGCGCGAGTGCCGCGACCGCCGTAACCGCTGGATGACCTGCGCTGCGGAGCGCCGCGCGAGCACCCATCGAGTGGCCGACGATGCAGATCGGGGCTTCATGCTGCGCCGACAACCGGTCGAGCGCCCAGACCACGTCCTCGACCGCCTCGCCCTGGTTGTAGCCCTGCAGCCGGTAGCGGAGCTGTGCCACGGCCAGCCCGCGCCGGTACCCTGCGCGGGCCAGGTCGCCGCTGAACGGCAGCATGCGGAGCGCGGGCCCTCGGAGGTGCGAGTCAGCAGCCGTGCTTCGCGACTTGCCGCCGTGGGCGACGAGCACGACGCCTCTGGCGCGACCGCGGAACCCGAGCTGCAACAGCGAAGCTGTCATCGTGAGGCTTCGCCCACCGAACCCATCCGGTTCGGCCGCAGGTGACGTGGACCCGTTCACGATGCGACCGCCGCAACCAGCAGTACCGCGGCGTAGAGACCTGCGTACGCGGAGACAATCGCGACCACCAGCGAGGTGCCGTGGCTGCGTACGGTGTACCCGGTGGTGCGCAGGAAGCCGATCTTCACCAGCTCGCCCACCAGCATCAGGCCGGCGAACACGATCACCGCCGGCTGGGCATCTCGAACCGCCAGCAGCGCCCAGATCAGCCCGAGATGCGCCGCGTTGTTGAAGACAACGAACACCATGGCGGTGATCTCACGCTCCATGATGCGATCGGCGACCGCCCCCAGCAGTCCCAGCTCGGCGATGCCGAGCAGGATCACCTCGGCCAGCTCCGATCCGTGCGGCGTGGCGCGGCCGTGCCCAAGCGACCGTGCAAACGCGATGTAGGCGGCGAGAAAGGCGGCTGACTTCACCAGGGTCTCGGCGGTCCCGAGCGGCCCCCATGCCCCGCGGTGCCATCGCCGGCCTCCCCGGGCGGGGCGAACGCGCAGGGAGCTGCTCACGCCGCGCCTGCCACGACGGCGCGGTCGAGCTCGGCCGCGGCCGCCCGCAACTCGCGTCCCAGAAGAAGTGCCCCCAACCGGTCGGCGATCCCATCGGTGGCGGCGCGGCCGCCGATCGCCAGCAGCGTCTCCGGCGGCAGCTGAGCGTCGAACCCGGGCGGCCGATCGCGGACCGTCAGCGAGAGCACAACCGCCGAGCAACGCAGCCCTTGGGCTGTCTCGGCGATGCCCGCCGACGGCGTGTCGGCGCCGAGAAAGGTGATTCTCCAGCCCAGCTCCCGCAGAACGAGGCCGAATGACAGTAGGCCGATGTCGTGGCGCTCGCCGTGTGGGCACGCGAGCACCGCGCGTGGCCCATATCCACCGTCCCAGCCTCGCGTGACGCCGAGCAACCGGCCCCGGATGAGCGTGCTTGCGAAGTGCTCCTGGGCGACGGTCGCCTGGCCTCGGGCCCAGCGATCGCCGAGATCCGCGAGATAGGGGAGCACCACGGCCGAGAAGACCGTTGCGGCGGTGTAGCGGGCTAGCAGGCCGTCGAGCTCGGCGTGAGCAGCGGCCTCGTCGAACCGCTCCAGGGCCGCGCCCAGGGCGTGTCCGGCGTCGCCGGTGACGGCGTCATTCCCGGCCTCGCCGATCCCCACTCCCGTCCCTGCGCGCACGATGCTCGCCGCTTCCCGCGCCGCCACGCCGGCGGCCAGCAGTGCCAGCATCGAGTGCACCCGCTCCTCATCCTTCGCGCCGTATAGCCGGTAGCCGTGCGGTGTGCGTTCGGGCTCGAGCAGCCGGTAGCGGCGCTCCCAGGCGCGGAGCGCCGCGGGCGACACCCCTGTCCGGTCGGCGAGCTCCCCGATCCGCAGGTGGTGTCCGCCGGTGTGGATCTTCTCATCCATAGACACAGAGTATACAGACGATGAACAAACACTCGACAAGTACGAACTACCCTCTGGCCTTGAGTCACGGACATCGCAGCTCTGTCACCTCTGGCGCCTTGAGTCGTGACAGGTGGACGGCGGAGACTGCCCGGCATGCACTCGCTGACCCCACGACAGGTCGCCCTGTGGGCGCTCGCAGCGCTCGTCATCCTCGCCCTCGGCTGGCGTGAGCTCGGTGGTTCGGGGGCGTCCGCCTCGTCCTATTCACCGCCGGCCTCGACCTCCAGCGCCACCTCGGCCGGAGCGTTGCCACACGCCGACCCGGTCGTCGTGGTCGATGTCGCCGGAGCGGTACGGCATCCCGGCGTGTACCGCTTGCCGACCGGCGCACGCGTGCTGGATGCGGTTCGGCGGGCAGTGCCGATGCGCGGAGCCCAGCTGGGGGCGATCAACCTGGCCGAGCGTCTGGCAGACGGCGAGCAGGTCGTCGTCCCCGCCCGGGGAGCGCTCGCCCCGGCAGGATCGACCGTCAGTTCCGGAGGTGCCGCCGCTCCCGGCGCGATCGTTCACCTCAACTCGGCCACGCTGGAGCAGCTCGAGACCCTGGACGGGATCGGCCCCGCTCTGGCACAGCGGATCGTCGACTACCGCTCGGCGCACGGCGGCTTCCGCTCGCTGGCCGAGCTTGACCAGGTCAGCGGCATCGGGCCCGCCAGGCTGGCGGCGCTGCATGGCCACGTGGCGCTGTGAGCCCCCGACCCGGGTGGTGCTGGCACTGCTGGCAGGCCTTACCTGCGCAGCCCTCCAGCTTCCTGCCGTCGCTGTCGTGCTCGTCGGAGTCTTCCGCCCCCGGCCGGTGCTCCTGGTCGCCGCGGCGATCGCGGCGATCTGGGGCGGCCTGCGGGTGGCGCGCATCAACGAGCGGCCTCTCCACCCGGGTCCCGTGTCAGGAGTGGCAACGGTGATCTCGCCGACGGGACCCGGCCGCGCGGTGGCCCACCTGACGCCTCCAGGCGAGGACGTGCTGCTCGACGCCGGCGGCACGAGGCTGCAGGTAGGCGAGGTGCTGCGCGTGACCGGAACGGCCCAGCAACTCTTTCCCGAGGTGCGCGACTACTACGCTCACCAGGGCGTCCACCTGGGCGTCAACGCCTCGGATGTTGTCCCGCTCGGCTACCGCGGCGGGCCCTGGGGTGCGATCGACACGCTGCACCGCTCGGCGCTGCATCACCTCGGATGGGAGCCCGGCGCCTCGCCGGAGCGCGCCCTCGTGGCGGGTGTAGCGCTCGGCGAGGGCGAGGCGCTGCCGGCGGACGTCAAGGGCGAGTTTCGCGCCTCGGGGCTGTCCCACATCGTTGCCGCGTCGGGTCAGAACATCGCCCTGGTCGTCATCTTCACGCTGGTCGTGCTGGGCGTGTGCGGAGTCGTCGGTGCTCCGGCGCGGTTCGCGGCACTGGGGCTGACGGCGCTGTACGTGCTGCTGGCCGGCGGTAGCCCGTCGATCGTTCGGGCCGGCGTAGCGGGCGGCCTGACGACGGTCGGCTGGCTGGCGTCGCGGCCGCTGCAGCGCTGGCACCTGGTCGCCTGCGGGGCGGTGGCCGTGCTCTGGATCAACCCGCTGGCGCTCTTCGACCCAGGCTTCCAGTTGAGCTTCGCCGCCGTCGTGGCGATCCACCTGGTCGCACCGCGCGTTCATGGCATGCTCAACCAGGCGGTCGCCATCTCGGCCGCGTGCACACTGGCGACGCTGCCGATCGCGTGGTGGCACTTCAGCCGCCTGGCGCCGCTCTCGATCCCCGCCAACCTGCTGGCGTTGCCCGCGGTGGCGCCGATCCTCTGGCTCGGCCTGGCGGCGACCCTGGCCGGGGCCGTCTGGCAGCCGCTGGCGGAGCCCCTCCTGGTGCTGGCCGACGTGCTTGCGGGCTACGTGCTGTGGGTCGCGCAGCTGTGCTCGTAAAATGTGGGCATGCCGCAGTTCGACTCGGAGTTCGGTCCGTGCCTGGCGATGGTGTACGGCACGGACGTGCCGCCGCCGGAGTTCGAGCCCATCCGCTTCTACGGGCAGTGGCTGGCGGAGCGCAACCTGGGGCTGGTGCCGATTGCCGACCCCGCTGCCTTCGCGTGGCCGGGCTACTGGATCGCACGGGTGCGTTCGTCGGACGACGATCATGCGGTGCTGATGTACGGCTCGCCGTCCGGGCCGGTCGACGATCCCGCCGGCGCCCTGGCGAACGGAGGGACGATCGAGGAGGGATGGCTGCTCGCTCGGCTCGACCTGAGACTGCCGATCGAGGAGCCCTACGGGCACCAGTACACCAGAGGGTCGGTCGCTGCGATCCTTGTCGCACCAGACGCCGAGGGGCCGGTGGGGCGGGTCGACTCGGTCCAGGCAGTCGCGGGCAGCGGGCTCGATGGTGACCGCTACGGCGCCGGGCGCGGCACCTTCAGCGGCACGGGCCGCGGATACCAGCTGACGCTGGTCGACGCCGAGGCGCTGGATGCGATCGACCTGCCGTGGGAGCAGGCGCGGCGGAACATCGTGACCCGCGGGGTCGACCTGAACTCGCTGGTGGGCCGGCGGTTTTCGGTCGGTGAGGTCGAGTGCATCGGCCGCCGGCTGGCCGAGCCGTGCGCCCACCTCGAAGAGCTCTCACGCCCCGGTGTCATGCGCCCGCTCGTCCACCGGGCGGGCCTCCGCGCCGACATCGTGTCGGGCGGCGCGATCGCTGTTGGCGACACCGTCGCCGAGCTCTGACCGCCGGCGAGGCCTAGGTCTAAGAGCAGGATTTGGCCGTGCCGCTGCTCGGCGAGCGGCCGAGGGGGCCGAGATGGGAGATCGGCCACTCGACGGCGTAGACGACGCGGCTGACGTCGGACTTCTGGATCGGCCCGATCGCACGGCTGTCCGAGCCGTTCCCCGGGTTGTCGTTGCGCACGGTCAGCTGGTCGCCGTCGATCGATGCGACGCGGCTGACCAGCGTCTTGCCGTTGTGCCCGAACAGCACGATGTCGCCGACGCCAAGCGGTCCGTGGATCGATGCCGATTCGACCATCACCTCGTCCCCGCACTGGATCGCCGGCGCCATCGCCGTCGTGTGCACCTTCAGCAGCTGGAGCTGGCCGGAGCCGAACAGGCTCGCCGACGCCACCAGGATCACCGCGTAGGGCACCGAGATCACCCAGAGCAGCACCCGCCGGCCGGTGCTCGGCGGCGTCGCGGGCTCCAGCGCGATCCGGTTGACCGCTCGCTGCATGTCGCCGATCACCACCAGCAGGGCCGCCCAGCCGCCGACCTGTGCCCACCAGCCGCCGGGCAGCACCAGCGGCCCGACGAATGCGATCAGCAGCAGCCCGGTCAGGAACGGGTAGCTGTACCAGGACGACTGCGGCATCGCCCGGCGGCGCTGCAGGCGGCGGATCCGCCACGCTGTCTCGTAGAAGGAGATGGCGGGAACGACCAGCAGCCCCCAGCCGAACGTGACCATCAGGCCTGTCAGCCAGACCGGGCTGCCCAGGGGCGTGCCCGGCTCCTTGCGCAACTCCCGGCGGAGCTCGCTGCTCAGGCGCAGGTACCAGAACAGGGGGTAGAACGGGAAGAGGACGACGCTCAGCAGGACGACCTTGCCGAGGTCGCGTGAGCGGAGCGCCCAGCCGGCGCCCTCCTCGGTCACGCGCCGGGCAAGGGGCGCTCGGCCGGCCCCACGTACAGCGCGTCCGGCCGGATCAGCCGGCCGTGGGCAGCCTGCTCGAGCGCGTGCGCACACCAGCCGGCGGTGCGGGCGACCGCGAAGGCCGGCGTGTAGAGGTCGGTCATCAGGCCGACCCCGTCCAGGACGATCGACGCGTAGTACTCGACGTTGGTCTTCAGCGGCCGGTCGGGCTTGTGCTCGGCCAGCAGGCGCAGGGCGACGTCCTCGACTTCGATCGCCAGCTTCAGCCAGTCGGCGTCGCCGGCGAGCTCCTCCGCGACGCCGCGCAGCGCCCGCGCCCGGGGATCCATCGTCTTGTAGACACGGTGGCCGAAGCCCATCAGCCGCTCGCCTCTGGCAAGGGCGCCGCGCAGCCACTCCTCGGCGTGGTCGACGTCTCCGATCTGGGTCAGCTGATCGCGCACCTCCGAGGGGGCGCCGCCGTGCAGCCGCCCCTTCAGCGCGCCGACCGCGCCGCAGATCGCGCTGGCCAGGTCGGACTGCGTGGACGTGATCACGCGGGCGGTGAAGGTGGACGCGTTCAGGCCATGCTCGGCGCAGACGGTGAAGTAGGCGTCCAGGGCGCGCGCCTTGGCCGGGTCGGGCTCCTCGCCGCTGATCGCGTGGAGCAGGCGGCCGGCGATCCCGAGATGGGCGCCCCCGGCGGGGTCGACCGGCTCACGGCCGTCACGGATGCGCGCGAACGCCCCCACCACCGCGGGAGCGAGCGCGATCAGCTCGCGTGCCTGGTCGGGATCGGGCGGCCAGCCCATGCGGCGTTCCGACCCGAACGCTGACACTCCGGTGCGCAGCGCGTCGAGCGGTGCACAGGACGTCGGAAGTCCGTGCAGGGCCGCCAGCACCGGCGGTGACAGCGTGGCTGCGGGCAGCACCTGGTCCTTCTCCGGCCACTCGCCGTCGAGCAGCAGCCCGACCACCCGGTCGTAGCTGCCGTGCGCGGCAAGATCGCCGATTTCGTACCCCCGGTAGAGCAGCCGGCCGGCCTGTCCGTCGACCAGGCTGATCGTCGTCTCGGCGGCGACGACGCCTTCGAGACCACTGTTTACCTGGGTCGCTGACATCGGGCGGGAGTGTATCGCTCGATGCCAACCGCGGATACACAGGTCCCGGCGTGCGACAATACCCCTGTGAAGCTCTCCGCGAAGGCCGACTACGCCGTCCGGGCCGTGCTCGTGCTGGCCGCCCACGACGACCCGCATCCCCTCAAGGGAGAGCTGATTGCGTCGGCCCAGCAGCTGCCCGTGAAGTTCGTCGAGAACATCCTCGGCGAGCTCAAACACGCGGGCCTGGTCGTCTCCCAGCGCGGCCCCGAAGGCGGCTACCGGCTGGCCCTGCCGCCCGACCAGATCACGGTCGCCGAGGTGATTCGCGTGGTCGACGGCCCGCTCGCTGCTGTCGCCGGTGTCCGCCCCGAAGCTGTCCACTACCCACCCGGCGCCGAGGGGTTGCCCGAGGTGTGGCTGGAGGCGCGGACGGCGCTGCGTGGCGTGCTCGAGTCCATCACGTTTGCCGATCTCGTCTCGCGCGGCAGGTCGCGCGCGGGCCGCAGGCGGTCAGCAGCCCGCTAGCGGGCCGCTGGTGGAGCACCGCCCCGCCTATCTGATCGCCGGCAGCGACTGGCCCAAGGTCGACGCCGCCGCCTCCCGGCTGCGCAGCCAGTTCGACTCCGCATCGATCGTCCAGCTCGGCATCGGCGAGGAGGACGACCGCGACGTTGTCGCCGAGTGCAACGCTCTCGATCTGCTGGGCGGCGAGCGGCTGGTGCTGGTTCGCAACGCCGAGCAGCTCGAGCCCGGCCAGATCGCAGACATCGTCTCCTACCTGAAGGATCCCGCTCCTGGCACCTGCCTGGCCCTGTTCGGCGGCGGCGGGATTGCCGAGAAGGATCCGCTGGCCAAGGCCGTCGCCAAGGTCGGCGACGTCCGCATCTTCGACGCCCCCGACCGCAAGCGGGCCGCCGACTGGGTGGTCAAGCGCTTCGCCGAGAGCGGCACCCGCTGCCCGCTGCCGGTCGCCCGGCGGCTGGTCGAGCTGGCCGGCGAGGACATCGGAGACCTGGCGCTCGAAGTCGAGAAGGTGGCGACCTACGTGTCCGACGCCGATCCGACGGTCGACGACGTCGATCTGCTGGTGATCCCGCAGCCCGACGTCAAGCCATGGGATGTCACCGACGCCTGGGGCCGCCGGGACGCCGCCGCGGTCATCCGCCTGACCACGGCCGACATGGAGCAGCCCGGTGATCTTGGCCGCACGGTCGGCCAGCTGGCCTCGCACATCCGCAAGGTGCGACGGGCACTGCTCGTGATGGAGCAGGGGGGAGCCGTCGAGGACGTGCAGAAGGACCAGGCCATCCGCTCCTCGTTCGCCGCCCGCAAGCTGTGCGATCAGGCTCGCAGCTTCAGCGATGCGGAGCTGGGACGGGCAATCGTCCGGCTGGCGGCGCTCGACCTGGCCGTCAAGGGGGGAAGCCGGCTCGACCCGCGGCTCGAGCTCGAGCTGGCGCTGGCCGAGCTCACCACGGGATGAACGGCCAGGCAGCGGCCGCCCTGCTCGCGGCGGCGGTGGCCGCGGCATGCGGCATCTACGTGGCTGTCACCGCCCGCCGCGCCGGCCGGCTGCAGGCGCCGTTTGCGTGCTGGGCGATCGGCTTTGGGCTGTTTGCGGTTGCCGACCTCGCGCTGGCCTACGGCGCCGCGCGCGGCTGGGACGCGGCGTCGTTCCGGCTCTACTACCTGACCGGTGGCATCCTGGTCGTGCCCTACCTGGCGGTGGGCGAGTTGCTGCTGGTCGCGCCCGGCCGGCGGATCACGCGCCTGACCGTTGCCACCCTGCTGTGGCTGACCTTCGCCTCAACGGCCGCGGTGCTGGCGGCCGACGTCTCAGAGACCAAGCTGGCGAATGCCGGCGCCACGCCGCCCAACTCCGCCATGGGCGGCCCCTGGACGACGATCCTGGCCATCGCCCTCAACTCGGCGGGCACCGTCGTCCTACTGGGGGGCTCGATCGCGTCGGCCCGCCGCCGCCACGACCCGCGGCCGCTGCTGGTCGCCGTCGGCATCGGCATCGTCGCCCTGGGGGCGACGGCGACGCGCTTCGGCAGCTACGGCCTGTTCGCGCTGACGCAGGCGGTCGGCGTCACGCTGATGATGCTCGGCCTGGTACTCCGCCCGCACCGCTGACGCTGAAAGGGACCTCGCTTACGCGGCGGTCTTTGCGCCGCTGACCATGCGTGCCGCCTGGGACTTCTTGCGGGCCGCCTGGTTGCGGTGAATGGCGTGACGGGCGGCTGCGCGGTCGAGCAGGACGGTCAGGCGGCGGTGGGCATCGCTGATCTGCTCGGCGTCCTCGCCGTCGACCGCGATCCGCAGGCGCCGGAACAGCGTCTTGATCTGCGTCTTGTAGCGCAGGTTCTCCAGCCGCTGCCTGGCAGCGACCCGGACCCGCTTCTCCTGTTGCTTGGAGTTGGCCATAGAAAAGCCCCCGGGCAAACGGGGGTTGCGAAATGGTAGCAAACCGCGTCGGTAGACTCCCGCGCCAATGGCAGACCGCCGCCGCCGCCTGGCAGCCTCCACCGCCACGTTCGGCGCAGCTACCGCCCTCTCGCGGATCGCCGGCGTCGTTCGCGAGAGCATCGCCGCCGGCGTCCTCGGCTCCGGGCCGACGCTGTCGGCGTTCAACATCGCCTTCAACATCCCCAACCTGGTGCGCAGCGTCGTCGCAGACAACGCGATCAGCGGGGCCTTCGTGCCGGTGTTCGTGGAGCTGCGCGAGCGCGGCGAGGAGCGCGAGGCGTGGCGCGTCGCGGGGATGGTGCTGTGGACGGCGGCCGTGGGGCTGGGCGCGATCGCCGCCGTGTTCATCCTGCTCGCGCCGTGGCTGATGCCGCTGCTGATGTTCGGCCAGGACAACGTGCCCACCCAGCTGGTGGTCTCGCTCAGCCGCTGGCTGTTCCCGATCGTTCCGATCCTGGGGATGACCGGCGTCGTCACCGGCGTCCTCAACTCCTACGAGGTGTTCGGCGTCCCGGCGCTGACGCCGATCGCATGGAACGGCGTCATCATCGCTGCGCTCGGCTACGCGACCACCGTCGCCTCGCCCGACGACAGGGCGACGATCTATGCGATCGGCGTGCTGGTCGCGACGATCGTCCAGTTCCTGATCCCGCTGCCGCTGCTGCGCGGCCGCAGCAAGGGGCTCGCCTTCCACCTCGGGTTCGGCAACCCCGAGGTACGCCGGATCCTGCGGCTGATGGTGCCCGTCTCGCTGGGTCTGGGGCTGATCAACATCAACCTGACGATCGACCTGCTGGTCGCCACCCACGCCTCCAGCCACGCGGTGTCCGACCTCAACTTCGCCTTTCGCCTGTTCATGCTGCCGCAGGGCCTGTTCTCGGTAGCCGTCTCGCAGGTGCTGTTCCCCGAGATCTCGCGGCTGGCCGCGCGCCGCGACATCGCCGGCTTCGCGCGCACGGTCGCCAACGGCAGCCGCGCGATCATCTTCCTGCTGCTGCCGGCCGCGGCCGTCTCGATCGCCCTGGCCAAGCCGATCGTGCAGCTGCTCTACCAGCATGGACGCTTCACCGCTGCGGCCACCATGCACGTCAGCTGGACGCTGGTCGCGTTCTCGATCGGCCTCGTGTTCAACGGCCTCGCGCTGCTGCTGACGCGGGCCTTCTTCAGCCTCCAGGAGCCGCGCATCCCGACGCTGATCGCCTGCGTCAACCTGGTCCTGAATCTGATCCTCGACATTGCCCTGGTCTCATTCGGGGCCCCCGGGATCGCCGCCTCCACCTCGGCGGTGACGGTGTTCAATGCCGCCGTGCTGGTCGTCCTGCTGCAGCGTCGCACCGGCACGCTGCACCTCCCCGAGCTGGGAGCGGAGTCGCTGCGGATCGGCGCGGCCAGCCTCGCCTGTGCCGCCGCCGGGCTGGTCGTCTGGGTGCCGCTCGACCACCTGTTGGGCCAGTCGTTCCCGGCCGAGCTGGTGTCCGTGGGGGCCGCGTTGGCGGCCTCCGGGGCCACCTATGTGGGCTGTGCGAGGTTCCTCCATCTGCAGGAGCTGGAGACGGTGCGGAGCCTGCTTCCCGGGAGGGGCAAGTAACCTGGAGCGGTGACGCTCTCGCGAATCCGCAACTTCTCGATCATCGCCCACATCGACCACGGCAAGTCGACGCTGGCCGACCGCATCCTCCAGATCACCCAGACCGTGTCCGAGCGGGAGATGCGAGACCAGGTGCTCGACTCCATGGATCTCGAGCGCGAGCGGGGCATCACCATCAAGGCCCAGGCGGTGCGGGTCATGTTCCGGGCGGCCGACGATCGCATCTACGAGCTGAACCTGATCGATACGCCCGGCCACGTCGACTTCACCTACGAGGTGAGCCGCAGCCTGGCTGCCTGCGAGGGTGCGGTGCTGGTGGTCGACGCGGCGCAGGGGCTTGAGGCGCAGACCCTGGCCAATGCCTACCTGGCCATCGAGAACGACCTCGACATTGTCCCGGTGGTCAACAAGATCGACCTGCAGGCCGCCGATCCGGATGCCGTCTCGCTGGAAGTGGCCGAGCTGATCGGTGACTCGCCGGACAACGTGCTGCGGATCTCGGCCAAGACCGGGTTCGGCGTGGACAGCGTGCTGCAGGCGGTGGTCGACCACATCTCGCCGCCGGAGGGCGACCCGCAGGCGCCGCCGCGGGCCTTGATCTTCGACTCGTCCTACGACCAGTACCGCGGCGTGCTGGCCTTCGTGCGGATGGTCGACGGCTCGTTCCACAAGGGCGACGCAGTCAAGGCCATGGTGCAGGGCACCCGCTTCGAGGTCGAGGAGCTGGGCTTCTTCTCGCCCGGCATGCGGCCGGCCAAGCACCTGTCCGCCGGTGAGGTGGGCTACCTGGTGACCGGCCTCAAGGACGTCTCCCAGCTGCGGGTGGGGGACACGGTGACGCTCTCCAAGGCCGGCGCCGAGCAGCCGTTGCCGGGCTACCAGGACGTCAAGCCGATGGTGTTCTCGGGCCTGTTTCCGACCGACTCCGACTCCTATCCGGAGCTGCGCGACGCTCTGGAGCGGCTGAAGCTGAACGATGCGGCGCTGTCCTACGAGCCGGAGACCTCGCAGGCCCTGGGCTTCGGGTTCCGCTGCGGGTTCCTCGGCCTGCTGCACATGGACATCGTCCGCGAGCGGCTGGAGCGCGAGTACGATCTCGACCTCCTGGTGACGGCGCCCAACGTCGCCTACCGCGTCCACACCGTGCAGGGCGAGTGGATCGAGGTGCACAACCCGGCCCAGATGCCACCGGCCGGAGACATCGACGAGACCCAGGAGCCCTACGTCAAGGCGTCGGTGTTCATGCCCAAGGAGTACGTCGGCTCGCTGATGGAGCTGTGCCAGGAGCGGCGGGGCACGTTCGAGCACATGGAGTACCTGACCCCGGAGCGGGTGCAGCTCGTCTACGAGCTGCCGCTGGCCGAGATCGTGCTCGACTTCTATGACCAGCTGAAGTCCCGGAGTCGCGGCTACGCATCGTTCGACTACGAGCTGCTCGGCTTCCGCGATGGCAACCTGGTCAAGGTCGATGTGCTGCTGGCCGGCGACCAGGTCGACTCGCTGTCGCTGATCACCCACCGCGACAATGCCTACAAGCAGGGCAAGGCGCTGGTCGATGCGCTCAAGGAGCGGATCCCACGGCAGATGTTCGAGGTCGCGATCCAGGCGGCGATCGGGTCGCGTGTGATCGCCCGCGAGACCGTCAAGGCCAAGCGCAAGGACGTGCTGGCCAAGTGCTACGGCGGCGACATCTCGCGCAAGCGCAAGCTGCTCGAAAAGCAGAAGAAGGGCAAGGCGCGGATGAAGCAGGTGGGCAACATCGAGGTGCCCCAGGAGGCGTTCCTGGCGGTGCTCGACATCAACCGTGACGGGAGCAGCGGGAGTGGCGGTTGACCATCTCTATGTCCACGTGCCGTTCTGCGCGCACCGCTGCGGCTACTGCGACTTCGTCACCGTCACCGGCAACGAGGATCTCCGCGCCCGCTACGTCGACGCGCTGATCTCCGAGCTGCGGGCGGGGCTGGGCTCGCAGGATCGAGTGACGACGGTGTTCGTCGGGGGTGGGACGCCGTCGCTGCTGGACGACGAGCTGCTGGCCCGTTTGCTGGCGGCGCTGCCCGCCTGTGAGGAGCTGACCGTCGAGTGCAATCCCGAGACGATCACCGAGGCCAAGGCGCGAACGCTGGTGGAGGGAGGCGTGACCCGGGTGTCGCTGGGCGCGCAGAGCTTCCGGCCGCACCTGCTCTCGACCCTGGAGCGGCTGGCGTCGCCGGAGGCGATCCGGGCGGCCGTGCCGGTGCTCCGGGACGCCGGCGTCCAAAGCCTCAACCTCGACCTGATGTTCGGGGTTCCGGGACAGACTGAAGCCGACCTCGACGGTGACCTCGACGACGCCTTGAGCCTTCGGCCCGACCACATCAGCTACTACGAGCTGGAGGCCAAGCCCGGCACCCGCTTCACGCACCGGCACGGCGCAGAGCTGGAGCGCCAGGCAGACGCGATGGAGCGCTACTACGAACGGGTCGTCGAGCGGCTCCAGGCGGCCGGCTTCCGCTGGTACGAGACGGCGAACTTCTGCCGGCCCGGGCACGAGGCGCGGCACAACCTCGCCTACTGGGAGGGGCGCGACTACCTGGGCGTCGGGGTGGGTGCCGTCTCGACGCACGGGCTGCGCCGGACGCGTGTGCGCCCGTCGCTCCGCCACTACCTGGAGGCGGTCGAGGCGGGGATGCCTGCGCCGGCCGAGACAGAGGAGCTGAGCGCGGAGGAGCGTGCGCAGGAACGGGTCATGCTGGGCCTGCGGCTCGACCGCCCGCTGGTCGTGAACGGCCTTGCCGACCAGCTCGTCCCCGAGCAGGTCGATCGCCTCGAGCGGGCCGGGTTGCTGAGCAAGGGCGACGGTACACTGGTCCTCAGCGAGCGAGGACGATTCGTGGCAAACAGCGTGATAGCGACCATCCTGCGATGACCGAAGCCCCACAGCTGACCGCGCGTCAGGTGCAGATCCTGACGCACGTGATCTCGGAGTACGTGGCGACCGGTCACCCGGTGGGCTCGCGGACGCTGGTCGCGGCGGGGGCGGTCACCGCCTCACCGTCGACGGTCCGCTACGAGCTGGCAGAGCTGGAGACGCTGGGGCTGCTCAACCACCCGCACACCTCGGCCGGGCGGGTGCCCACCGACGCCGGCTACCAGCTGTACGCCGAGCAGCTGCTGGAGCAGCCGCTGGGCATAGCCACGTTGCCGATCGATCTCTCCGGCGTTCGCAACGAGGTCGACAGCGCACTGCGCGCGACGACCGAGATGCTGTCGCACGTCACCAGCCTGCTGGCCGTGATCTCGGCGCCGCCGATGGACACGACCGAGATCCGCCACGTCGAGGTGCTGGTGCTCCAGCCCCACGTGGTGATGGTGGTCGTGATCACCTCGACGGGCGGGGTGACCAAGAAGCTGTTCCCGTTCGACAGCCCGGTCGACGCCAAGCTGGCGGAGTGGGCCGGGTCCTACCTGAAGGAGCAGCTGGCAGGCACGCGGATCAGCGAGCGGGCGCTTCGCCAGCGGCTGTTCGATCCCGGGCTGTCGCCGACCGAGCTGGGGTTCCTCGAGGTGCTGGCCCCGGCATTCTCGGAGCTCGTCGCCGGCGACGAGCAGAGCCTGTACGTCGGCGGCACCGCGCGGCTGCTGGAGGAGATGCGCTACGCCGACCTGGCCGAGATCAACGACCTCATGCGTGCGCTCGAGGAGCGGGTGAGCCTGCTGGAGCTGCTGCGCGGGGCGCTCGAGACGAACCGTCCGTTCGTCCGCATCGGCGCCCAGAACGAGCACCCGCACATGCAAAGCCTGGCGATGGTGGCAGCCAACTACGGCCTGCCGAACCGGAACCTGGGCACGGTCACGCTGATCGGCCCGACCCGGATGGACTACGCACACGCGATCCGCTCGGTGCGGGGCGCGGCGGCGCTGCTCTCGGAGTTCGTCGAGGACGTGTACGAGCGCTAGTCGGCGAGGTGTGTCGGAGCCTCTACGCGAGTCCTTAAATGAGTCGCGCGTCGGAGAGGGGCTCCAGTCCTCTCCGACGCGCATTGACTCCGACCCCCGGCTTCACGAGCTTCCGGTGAGACCCCCGGAGACGAAATCCTGTCGGCGGCCCACCGACTCATCCTGTCTCCGACACCGGCGTCTCGCTGTGCCGTCTTCGCGTTGTGAACCACAATCTATCTCGTCCACCCCGCCGGGTCAAGTACACAGAAAGGGGTAAATCAAGTAAGTGGTCCCGACGAAGCTTGACCGGCCCATTCCCTGTTCTGGAGCGGATGGTTCGCTCGCTGGCTGATTCACCTTTCGGGTCTAGTCAAGTAATGGTTCATCCGCTAGGGTTTGCCGCATGGGGGAGCACGCAACCCGCACCCGGCAACGCCATACCGGAGTTCCCACTTCCGCGCCAGACGCGGTTGGGGAACGTGTGCGAGCTGCGCGCCTCGAGCGTGGATTGACCCAGGCCGAGCTGGGGGGCTCGCGTTTCTCGAAGGAGTACGTGAGTCAGGTCGAGCTGGGAAAGACGCGGCCGTCCGCCGCCGCCCTTGCCTGGTTCGCTGAACGGCTGGCGGTCGATCACGTTGTGCTCGAAGGTGATGGAGGCCCGGCTGCAGCGGCAGCTCAGGAAGCTGCGATCGCGCGCGCCGAGGCCGAGATCGAGGGGCACCGGTACACAGAAGCGCTCTCCGAGCTTCAGGCGGCTCGGGGAGCGCTTCGTGCCGGCGATGCCCGGCTGGGCATCCGCCACATGCTGGCGGAGGGATGGGCTCTCCAGAACCAGGGCAGGATGGACGAGGCGACCGTGATTCTGTCCGGCGCCCGCGCACGGGCCGAGGAGCTGGGGCTCCGCGAGGCGGTGGCCATCGCGCTCTACCGCCTGGGGGTCGTCCGCTACAAGATGGGCAGCCTGGCGACAGCCGCCGCCCTGCTGGACGAGGCGCTCGCCGCCTGCGCCAACCTGCCTGATCCGTCGGACGCGCTGCGCGCCCGGATCTTCAACGCCCGCGCCAAGATCCGGCGCCGGCAAAAGGATTTCACTGCCGCCGCAGAGGACATCAGCCAGGCGCTCGAGCTCGCTCGGGCGCTCAACGACGACCGGGTGTTGGCGGAGACGTACCTCGACGCCTCACTCGTTGCGGAGCGGAGGAACGAGTACTCCCTCGCCCGCGAGTACGCCGAACGGTCGCGCGCCCTGTTCGAGCGCGTCTCCGACCACGAGTACGTGGGCAAGCTGCTGAACAACCTCGGCCAGCTTCACGCCATCACGGGACGCCCTGAAGAGGCCGTCCCGCTGCTGCGTGAGTCCTTCCGTATCGCGGTCGACCAGGACAACCGGATCGACGCCGCGTTCGCAGCCTCGTCGCTTGCTTCCGCGCGGATGCACACCGGTGACCTGGAAGGGGCGATCGAGAGTGGAAATCGCGCGATCGAGTTATTGGGAAACCGCGAGGAATACCGAGAAGAAGTAGGGAACGCTCGAATCGTCATCGGTCGCGCCCTCTTCGAGCTCGACCGTACCGATGAGGCTGAGCGGGAGTTCGTGGCTGCCGCCGATTGCTTCAGGGCGGTCGAGACGGTAAGCCATCTGGCCGGCGCCTGGGTAGCGCTCGGCGATGTGGCAAGCAAGCGTGGAGAGGCAAGTCGAGCCGCAGATCTGTACCGGAGAGCAGCCGAGGCATTGCAGGACGTTCGCTGGTAGGGGGTCAAAGGCTCATCCCCGTGGGCAGGAGGTACGAAATGAAGAGGCACTTTCCCGGACGTTCGTCCATCTACGTGTGGGCGACGACGGTTGCGCTGCTTGCGGCGCACGTGCACTACCACTTCGGAGGCCGTGGCTTCCACCAGTGGTGAGCGGCTGAGGCGTGCCGGTCCGCGGGGATGCGGGCCGGCGCGCCAGGCCTCTTCATAGGTACTGGCACCCCGCCACCTAGACTACGCCGGTGGCAAAACGCGACTACTACGAGGTGCTCGGCGTCTCCCGGGATGCCGACGCCGACGAGATCAAGAAGGCGTTCCGGCGGCTCGCGCGCGAGCAGCATCCCGACGTCAATCCCGACCCCGCCGCGGGCGAGAGTTTCCGCGAGACGGCCGAGGCCTACGAGGTGCTGAGCTCGCCCGACTCGCGCGCCCGGTACGACCGCTTTGGTCACGCCGGCGTCGACGGGTCGGCGCTGCACACCGACCAGTTCATGGACTTCGGGTCGCTCAGCGACCTGCTCGGCGCCTTCTTCGGCGAGGACATCTTCGGCGGCGGAAGGCGGGCTGCCCGCGGCGCCGATGCGTCCGTCGTCACCGAGCTGTCGCTCAGCGAGGCCGCCTTCGGCGTCACCCGGGAGCTCGACGTCGAGGTCGTCGGCGAGTGCGACGACTGCGCCGGCAGCGGTGCCGCCCCCGGCACCAGCCCCGAGCAGTGCGCCACCTGCGGCGGCGCCGGCCGCGTCCAGCAGATCCAGCAGACGCCGCTCGGGCAGTTCGTCCGTGCCGGGGCATGCCCCGCCTGTCGCGGCCGCGGCGTCCACATCGCCTCGCCGTGCCGCTCCTGCCGTGGCAACGGCCGCCGTCAGACGACGCGCGCCGTGGAGGTCAACATCCCCGCAGGGATCATGGACGGCCAGCAGCTGAAGATGCGCGGTCAGGGTCACGCAGGCGCGCTGGGATCGTCCCCGGGCGATCTCTACGTCGGTGTCGCGGTGCGCCCCGACCCCCGGTTCGTCCGCGACGGCTCGAACCTCGTGTCGGTGCTCGACGTCCCCTTCACCGACGCCGCGCTGGGCGCCGAGCTGGACGTCGAGACGCTGGAGGGCACGGAGCGGATCGAGCTCGAGGCCGGGACACAGCCGGGCGACGTCGTTGTCCTGCGCGGCAAGGGCGTCCCGCACCTGCGGGGCCGCGGCCGGGGCGACCAGCTGGTGCAGGTCAACGTCCTCATGCCCCGCAAGCTGACCGACGAGCAGCGGCGGCTGCTGAACGAGTTCCAGGCCGGCGTGGGCGAGGACACCTACGCCGCGCCCGAAGACGGATCGTTGCTGGGGCGCATCCGCGCCGCCTTCCGGTGAACCGCTACGTCCGGCGGGTGCCTGCCGCCGAGGCCGAGCTGGCGCTGCTGGAGATGCTCGACCTGTTCCCCGACGGCGTGCAGGAGGAGGCCGACGGCGATCAGGTCGTGATGTCGGGGTTCGCGGAAACCGCTCCGGCCGACGGTCTCGAGTGCGTCCCTGTCGCCGACGGCTGGCTGGACGCATGGCGTGAGTACCACCACGGAGTCCAGTGCGGCTCGCTGTGGGTGGGACCGCCGTGGGAGCAGGCGGTGGAGCCGGCGGTCGTGATCGACCCGGGCCGCGCATTCGGCACCGGCGCCCACGGCTCGACCCGGGCGGCGCTCGAGCTTCTGCAGACGTTGCCGCCGCAGGCAGCGCTGGATCTCGGCTGCGGTTCCGGCGTGCTCTCGATCGCCGCCATGCGGCTGGGGTTCGGCCCGCTGCGCGCCTTCGACATCGACCCGCTCGCGATCGGGGCAAGCGCCGAGAACGCCGCCCGGAACGGCGTCTGGTTCGAGGTCGAGCGCCGCGACGTGCTGTCCGACCCGCTGCCCGAGGCGCCGCTCTGGATCGCAAACCTGCAGCTCGACCTGCTCGAGCGCCTGCTGGTGCGCACCGACCTTCCGCCGGTGCTGCTGGTCTCGGGCCTGCTCGAGTCTCAGACGCTGGGCGGCTCGCCCCGTGCGGTGGTCGACGGCTGGGCGGCGGAGGTGCTGCGCCCCTGACCCGCCACACGTACCGCTTCTTCGCCACGTCCCGCGACGGCGACGTCGCGCAGCTCAGCCCGGGCGACGACCGCCACCTGCGGCGGGTGCTCCGCCTCTCGGTCGGTGATACTTGCGAGGTGGTGGTGGACGGGCGGGTGTTCAGCGCACGCGTCGCGGCTGCCGGAGTGGAGTTGGTCGAGGAGGTCGATGCGGTGGCGAAGGCACCTTCGGTGACGGTCTGGATCGCCCAGCCGGGCGCCCGCTCGGACGAGGCGGTCGAGAAGCTGACCGAGCTCGGCGTTGCCCGGATCGGCGCGCTGCGCAGCGACCTGCTGAAGACCGGCTTCACGGCCAACCGGATCGAGCGCTGGAAGCGGGTGGCCGAGGCGGCTGCCAAGCAATCGAAGCAGGCGGCGATGCCGGAGATCCTGGGGATCGCGTCGTTTGGCGACGTGCTCTCGCCCGAGGCGGTGGTGCTCAGCCACGAGGGCGCCTCCGGCGGGCTCGCAGACCGGATCGTCGGGCGCCGCTCGGCCACGCTGCTGATCGGGCCGGAGCCGGGGTTCTCGGATGCCGAGCTGGAGCTGGCGCGCTCGCGTGGCGTCGCGGTGGCCACCTTCGGCCCGGTCGTGCTGCGAACCGAGACGGCGGCGATCGTCGCTGCCGCGCTGGCGCTACGCGAGATGGGCTTCCTGGGATGAGCGCGACGAGCTTCCAGACGGAGTTTCTGGGCTGCAAGGTGGCGCTGACCGATTCCCAGCTGATCCGTGAGCGGCTGCTCGACGAGGGACACGCGGAGTCGGCCGAGTCTCCGGCGGTGCGGGTGGTGACGACGTGCTGCGTGACGCAGGAGGCCGTTGCCAAGTCGCGCAAGGCCGTGCGCCGTGCGGCTCGCGAGGCGCAGGTTGTCTACGTGACCGGCTGCGCCGCGAACCTCGAGCAGGATGCGTTCGGCGACATGCCGGCGAACGTCCAGGTTGTCCGCGGCCGCCCCGAGCCCGCGGCCGCCGCGGTCTCGGCGGCGATCGGCGCGACCGGCTGCACCGGCGGTGCGGCGCCGCCGTTCGCACGCACGCGGGCCTACCTCAAGGTGCAGGACGGGTGCTCGTTCGGCTGCAGCTACTGCGTGATCCCGGCCGTGCGCGGCGAGAGCCGCAGCCGCGCGGCGGGGCCGATCCTGGCCGAGGCCGCGCGCCGTGCTGCGCAGGGCCACCGCGAGCTGGTGCTGACCGGGATCAACCTGGGCTGCTACCGCGACCGCGAGCGGCGGCTCGACCTGGCGGGACTGCTGGAGGCGGTGGCGGCGGTGGACGGGATCGAGCGCGTCCGCCTGTCGTCGATCGAGGTCAACCACGTCAACGAACGCCTGCTGCGCGCGGTGGCCGAGACCCCCGGCGTGTGCCCTCATCTGCACGTGCCGCTGCAGTCGGGCAGCGATCGGGTGCTCGCGGCGATGCGCCGGCACTATCGGATCGAGACCTTCCTGGGCAAGCTCGACCGGGCACGGGAGCTGGTCGGGGGCCTCAACCTGACCAGCGACGTGATCGTCGGCCACCCGGCCGAAGACGAGCAGGCGTTCGAAGAAACCCTCGGCGCGGTTGCGCGGGCGGGCTTCAGCGCGGTGCACACGTTTCCCTACTCGCCCCGCCCGGGAACCCAGGACGCCGGCAGCGACCCGGTCGCTCCGGCGGACAAGCGGGGCCGGTCGGAGCGCGTCAGGGCGCTGGCCATGACGCAGGGGCAGGCCCGGCGGGCCGCGCTGCTCGGCTCGCGAGCGGCGGTGCTGGCCGAGGACCGGCGCGGCCGCGGCTACGCCGCCGACTACACGCCGTTCGTGGTCGCCGGTGCGGCTCCGGGGAGGGTGGTGGAGGTGGTCGCCAGCGCGCTTGGCGACGACCACCTGATCGGTACGATGGCCGCATGACGATCGTCGAGCAGGTCCAGGACGAGCTCCACCAGGCGATGAAGAGCGGCCAACGTGGCCGCCTGAACGCCCTGCGGCTGATGTTCTCGTCGCTGCAGCGGGCGGAGAAGGACAAGCCGGCCGGTGAGTTCTCCGACGCCGATGCCCAGGCCGTGCTGCGGCGCGAGCGCAAGCAGCGAATCGAAGCGGCCGAGGCATACCGCGCCGCGGGCAACGACGACCGCGCCGCGGCCGAGGAGGCCGACGTCCCGGTGATCGACGAGTTCCTGCCCCAGCAGATGTCCGAGGAGGAGCTGACGACGCTCGTCGACCAGGCGATCGCCGAGACCGGAGCGGCCTCGATGCGGGACATGGGCAAGGTGATGGGGCTGGTCACGCAGCGCTCGCAGGGCAGGGCCGACGGCCGCGCGGCCTCGGATCTGGTGAAGGCACGGCTCTCGGGGTAACAGTCGTGCCAACTGGTACACACCGGACGGCTCCGTACAATGGGGTCAGATGGCCCGTGTGAAACTGTCGGTCGGGCACGACCTGGCAACCGAGCTGGGAGGCGACCGAGACGCTGTGCTGAACGAGCTGGCGCAACGCGCCGGCGTCTCGGCGTACCTGCGCGGCAACGAGCTCACCCTGGACGGCGACGAGCCGTCCGTCGAGCAGGCCAAGGCTCTGATCGACGAGCTGGCCGGCCTGGTCGACCAGGGCATCAGCGTGGGGCCGCAGACGGTGGACGCCGTGGCGGGTGTGCTGGGCGCAGACGGCAATGCGGTGGACGTGCTGCACGACGTCGTCTGGCGGCATCGCGGCCAGAAGGTGACGCCCAAGACCCTCGGCCAGAAGCGGTACGTGGATGCCATCCGCGGCAACACGGTCACCTTCGGGATCGGCCCCGCGGGCACGGGCAAGACGTACCTGGCGATCGCGCTGGCGGTGGCGGCGCTCTCCGAGCGCGAGGTGGCGCGGATCATCCTGACGCGGCCGGCCGTGGAGGCAGGGGAGCGGCTCGGCTTCCTGCCGGGCGATCTCCAGGCGAAGGTCGATCCCTACCTGCGGCCGCTGTTCGACGCGCTGCACGACATGCTCGACGCCGACCGGCTCTTGACCTACGTGGACAAGGGGATGGTCGAGGTGGCGCCGCTGGCGTTCATGCGCGGCCGCACCCTGAACGACAGCTTCATCATCCTCGACGAGGCCCAGAACACGAGCCCTGAGCAGATGCAGATGTTCCTCACCCGGCTCGGCTTCGGCTCCAGGGTCGTTGTCACTGGCGACATCACCCAGATAGATCTGCCGCGCGGCCAGCGCTCTGGCCTGGTGCACGTGATGGGGGTGCTCAACGACGTGCCCGACATCTCGTTCGTCCGCTTCGACGATTCCGACGTCGTCCGCCACAAGCTGGTGCAGCGGATCGTCAACGCCTACATGCAGGCGACCGCCGCGGCGGGCGAGGAGCGCCCGGAGTGAGCGTCCGGGTCGAGGTCGCCAATCGCAGCGGCTGGCGGGTCGACGAGGCCGCTGCGGCCGATGTCATGCGGGAGGCGCTCGCGGGTGAGGGAGTGACCGACGGCGAGGTGGGCGTGGCGTTCGTTCCTGAGGGAGAGATGGCGGCGCTCAACCTGGAGCACCGCGCGGTCGACAAGCCCACCGACGTGCTCTCGTTCCCGCTCGACATCGACGACGACCTCCCGGCCGGGCTCCCGCGGCAGCTCGGCGATGTGGTCGTCTGCCCGCAGGTGGCGGGACTCGACGGCACCCCGGTCGCGACGCTGCTCGTCCACGGCGCGCTGCACCTGGTCGGATATGACCACGAGACCGACGACGGCCGGATGTTGACCCGGCAGGACGAGCTGGTGGCGGGGGTGGGGAGCGTTGGCGCTGCGCCGGCCTGATCGCGAGCGAGGGCGCGACCGCCAGCGTCCGCCGCGTCCGCCTGCCCGGCCAGGCCCGTTCCGCGCTGCCCGCGACGAGGCGGCGGGGCTGGTCGTCAGCTTCAACTACGCCTTCGAGGGCGTCATCTACGTCGTCCGCACCCAGCGGAACATGCGGGTGCACTTCCTGGCCGCGGTCGGCGTGCTGGTTGCGGGAGTCGTTCTCGGCGTGACCCGGTTCGAGCTGCTGGCGTTGATGCTGGCCGTCTCGTTCGTGCTGATCGCCGAGATGATCAACACCGCGATCGAGAAGGCCATCGACGTGGCCACCAACTCGTTCGACCCGGTTGCCAGGGTCGCCAAGGACGTGTCGGCCGGCGCCGTCCTGATCGCGGCCGTGAACGCCGCTCTGATCGGCTACCTGGTGTTCGCCGATCGGCTGCGCGCGCCCAGCCAGCGTGCGATCAACTCGGTGCGCAACTCGTCGGTGCACGAGACGGTGATCGCAGTCACGGTCGTGATCCTGCTGGTAATCGCGCTGAAGGCGGTGACGAACCGCAGCAGCGGCACGCCGCTGCGCGGTGGGCTGCCGTCCGGGCACGCGGCGGTCGCCTACGGCGGGTGGGTGGCGGTGACGTTCGCGACGTCCGACTCGCCGCACGTCGTCCTGGTCTCGACGCTGACCTTTCTGATGGCGACACTGGTCGCCCAGACGCGGGTCGAGTCGGGCGTCCACACGACCGGCGAGGTCGTGCTGGGCGGGCTGCTGGGCGCGACGGTGACGACGATGATCTTCCGCCTCTTCGCGTAGATGATTGATCCCACGGCCGCGCGGCGCTGGCCGCTCCCCGTCTGAGAGCGACTTCGACGCTGTCAGGTGGCTCGCTTCGGCTGCGAACCGTCGCCTGAGTTCGTCCACCTTCCGGGGTCTGCTGAATAGCAGACCCCTTCAGACCGGCGTCAAGTAATGCTTGACGCCTTGCGCCCGTGCTACCAGCACGAACACTCCCTGCGGCCTGCTCAGGCGACGGTTCTCAGTCGCCCAGCCCCACACCCCCGTGGAATCAATCATCTCGCCGACACACTTTTGGCACAGGTTGCGTGTTTCGGTGTGACACCGCGCGCCGTACGGTGAGGGGATGGCAACTTCGACCGCATCCTCGGCACCCGTGGTGGGCGGCCGCTACATGGTCAGCGAGAGCGCGCTGCGCGCCTTCCCGTTCGGTCCGGTCGACGGGCTGGACACGCGCCACGGCCGCGCGGCGCAGGTGCGGTTGGTGTTCGTCACCGACCGCTGGCCGGAGGACGCCCTGGCCGAAGCGGTCGACCGCTGGCGGCGCCTCGGCTGCGCCGAGGTCTGCGGGATCCTCGACTTCGGCCGGTATGACGATCGCTGGTACCTGGCGTTGCCGCCCAGTCTGGGAATGTCCGTCGAGCGCTGGCGCGCGACCCGGCAGCCCGGACCCGCGGCCGGGGCGCGGCTGACCCTCGCGTTCGGGCGGCTGGTGGAGCGGATCAGCGCTGCCGGCTTCGTTGTCGACTCCGCCGATCTGTCCGACTTTGCGGTGGGGCCCGGCCCGACGCCGTTCCTGGAGCGGCCGTTGCTGGGGTCGCCCCCCTCCGACGGTCTCGAGCCGCACGACCAGGACGGCCAGCGAACGCTGGCGATGCTGCTGGCGGCCGCGGTTCCACCCGATCAGGCGGGTGCGCTGACCGGTTGGCTGGCCGCGGCGTCGGAAGGTAGCTTCCCCGGCCTCGGCGAGTGTCTCGACGATCTCGAGCGATGCGGAAACGCCGCACGCCAGGACGAGCTCAGCGCGGGCAACGACGGTCTGGGGCTCGACAGCCTGTTCGACGACGACGAGGAGGAGCTGCTCCGTCGTGTCGTGGCGCCCCCGCCCAGCGCCTGGCGACGGATCCTGGCGGCCACCTCACTCCTGGCGGTGGTCGGCCTGATTGCGGTGCTCGCGCTCACCCACAGCGGGCGAGGATCGTCTCCCTCGGCGCCGCCGGTGACCGGCATCCCACAGCCGGTGACAACCGTGGTCGCACCGCGCCCCACCGCTGTGCACACCAAACCCAAGCCGAAGCCGGTCAAGCATCGGGTGGTCCGGCACCGGTCGGTCGACCGGCGCCCGGTCGTACACCACCCAAAGCCACACCCGCCGGTCCAGCGGACGACCTCCACGCAAACGGTCACCCGGCCGCCGGCGCCCCCGCCGGCTCCACCCCCGTCGCGCCCGACCACCAGCGGCCTGCCGACCCCGACGGGCGGAGGCGGCGGCGGTCTGCCCGACCCCGGCGGCGTGCGCACCCTCCCGGCGCCGTAACCGCTGAGCACGACGGCCGCCCGCTACGATCAGGCGCGTGAGCGAGTTGACGGCGGAGGACGCCGACCTCTACCAGCAGGCGCAGGCGGCCGTCGAGTTCGCCTACGTGCCCTACTCGCATTTCGCGGTCGGGGCGGCGCTGCGGACGGCCGACGGTGAGGTGATCACCGGTGCCAACGTCGAGAACGCGTCCTACGGGATGACCATGTGCGCCGAGCGCAACGCGGTGTTCGCGGCTGTGGCGGCGGGCAAGCGGCGCTTCGACGCCATCGCCGTCTATGCCGACGCCGATTCGGTGCCACCGTGTGGAGCCTGCCGGCAGGTGATGTCGGAGTTCGCGCCGTCGCTCAGGGTCATCTTCCGGCGCGGCGGACAGCCGGTCGTGATGACGCTCGACGAGCTGCTCCCCGAGCAGTTCAAGCTGTGAGCCACCGCTCTGGGTTCGTCGCCCTGGCAGGGCGGCCCAACGCGGGTAAGTCGACGCTGGTGAACCGGCTGGTGGGCGAGCGCGTCGTTGCCGTCTCCGACCGTCCCCAGACCACGCGCCGGCGGGCGCTCGGCGTGGTCGCGGGCGAGGACTTCCAGCTCGTGCTGGTCGATCTCCCAGGCTTTCAGCGGCCGTTCGACCGCCTGACCGAACGGATGCAGCGGGCGGTCGACGAGACGCTCGGCGATGCCGACGCGGTCGTGCTCGTCCTCAATGCTCGCGAGGGGGCCGGCGAGGGCGATCGGTTCGTCGCCCGGCGCGTGTTCGCCGAAGGGGCGCCGCCGTGCGTGATCGCGCTCAACAAGGTCGACTTGCTGAAGCCGGCGGCGATCGCCGAGCGGATCGCCGAGGCGGCCGAGCTGGGGCCGTTCCACGCGCTGCACCCGATCAGCGCGCTGACCGGTGACGGTGTCGGACCGCTGATGGCCGACCTGGTCGGCCTGCTGCCGGAAGGGCCCGCATTCTTCCCGCCCGGGGTCGTCTCCGATCAGAGCCTCGAGCAGCGGATCGCCGAGATCATCCGTGAGGCCACGCTCGAACGTACCCGTCAGGAGCTGCCACATGCCATCGCGGTGGTGGTCGAGGAGGTGCTGCCCGCGCGGCGCGGCGCGGCCGTCGTCCGGGCGGCGGTGCTCTGCGAGACCCGGTCGCAGAAGGCGATCCTGGTCGGCAAGGGCGGCGAGGTGGTGAAGGCCATCGGCATCGCGGCGCGGCCGGAGATCGAGCGGCTGCTCGAGAGCCCTGTCCACCTCGACCTCTCGATCCGCGCCCAGCCGCACTGGCGGCGAGACGAGTCGGCACTCGATCGCATGGGTGTTTAGACAGCCGATGTCGGTAGACTCGCGCTGGATGGGTTGTCCCCAGGTGCATGCCGTCGCTTGATCAACTGATCGCCTCCAGCCGCCGAGGTGTGGAGCGACGTCGCGATCAGCGGCCGTTGGCCGACCTGGAGGCGGCGGTCGATCGGCTCGCGCCGATCCACCCGTTCACGGAGTGGGTGGGAGGCGACGAGATCTCGTTCGTAATCCGCATCAGCGGTCACGAGGAGCCGGTGCTGCCACCCTTCGGCAACGCCGACGTGTCGGGGCTGGCGGGGGCACGGGAGCTGATCGAGGCGCTTGCCGGCGAAACCCAGCTGCCCTTCTTGCTCACCGACTCGCACGACCTGGTGATCGATCCGTACCAGGTATATGAGGCGCGGGTGTGCGGCGCCGGCGGGGTCGTGTTGCTTGCCGCGGCGCTGGAGGCCGATTCGGCGCTCGCGGAGCTCTACGATCTGGCGGTCGAGCTAGGCCTCGATGTGGTCCTGGACGTCGGCGAGGAGGAGGAGATCGAGCGAGTGCTGGAGCTGCTCGACCCTGACTCGTTCATCATCCGCAACCGCAAGGACGGCGGCAAGGAAGCCGACTTCGAGCGTACGTTCTCGCTGCTCGAGGAGGTGCCCGCGGGCAAGGTCGTGCTGTCACACGGCGGTATCCGCGAGCCCGAGCAGGTCGCCGCGCTGGAACGGGCCGGCGTCGACGCTGCGATCCTCGGCCCCTGGGTGCTGAAGACCGACGTCGCGGAGACGATTCAGCAGCTCCGCGGCCACCGCTGAGCTAGCGGAAGAACCTTGACGCCTCTTCGAACAGCTCGGGCGGCACCGTTTTCAGCGACTCCACCGCCTCGCTGATCGGCACCGAGGTGACCTCCGACCCCCGCTGGGCGGCCATCTCGCCCCAGCGGCCGGCGTAGACCAGCTCCGCGGCCTTGAGGCCGAAGCGGGTCGCCAGCACCCGGTCGCGCGCGGTCGGGGTGCCGCCGCGCTGGACATGGCCGAGCGTGGTCACGCGGGTCTCGAACCCGGTGCGCGCCTCGATCTCGCGGGCCAGCATGTCGCCGATTCCGCCCAGGCGCCTGTGCCCGAACGCATCCGTCTCGACGCTCGCCACCATCCGCGCGTCGCCGCTCTCGAACCGCAGCTCCCAGCCCTCGCTGACGACCACGATCGAGAAGTCCTTGCCGCGCCCGTGGCGGCGGCGGATCACCTCGCAGCACCGCTCGACGGTGAGCGGCAGCTCGGGGATCAGGATCATGTCCGCGCCGCCCGCCATTCCCGCCGTGAGGGCGATCCAGCCGGTGTGTCGCCCCATCACCTCGCACACCATCACGCGGTCATGCGACTCGGCGGTGGAGTGGAGGCGGTCGATGGCCTCGGTGGCGATCGTGACAGCGGTGTCGAACCCGAAGGTGACGTCGGTGCCGGAGATGTCGTTGTCGATCGTCTTGGGCACGCCGACGATGTGGCACCCATGCTCCGCGTGGAGGCGGGCGGCCACGCCAAGCGTGTCCTCGCCGCCAATCACGACCAGGGCGTCGAGCTGCGAGAGGCCGGCCAGAACTCGCTCCGCCGTCTCCGGCGAGGCCAGGGGATTGGTGCGGGAGGTTCGCAGGATGGTGCCGCCGCGGGGCAGGATCCCCGAGATGTCGCGCTCGCCGAGCTCGACCGTCTGGCCTTCGAGCAGTCCACGCCAGCCATGAAGGACGCCCACCACCGTGTCGCCACGGTCGAGCACCCGCCGGCTGACCGCGCGAATCACCGCGTTCAGCCCCGGACAGTCGCCGCCACCGGTCAGCACTCCAACTTTCATCCTCGGGCACGTTAGTCAACGCCTCGCACGGGCGGGTGAGGAGCGCCCGCCCCGGACGGGGAGGGGACCGATCACCCAAAGGGGTCAATTCCGCCCGCGCGGGGACGATTATCGGGCTCGGATGTACCTGCTGATGATTGCCTCACTCGCCGTCGCGGCGCTGACCGTGCTGCTCTGCGCTGCTCTGCTGGTGCGACGTGCGCGTGCGCGCAAGTGGGAACGGGAGCACGAGGAGGCCAGGCTGCGGGTCGAGCCGGTGGCCCTCGCGCTGGTCGATGGAGACCCGCCCGAGCCGGTCGCTGCTGCGGACGAGCCTGCGCTCGCCGAGGCCCTGTCGCGCCTGGCGCCGATGCTCGTGGGCGAGACGCGCGAGGCAATCGGAGCCTTCTTCGAGGAGCGTGGAGCGGTGGAGCGGGCGTCGGAAGGGTTGGGCTCGGTTCACGCCCATGTCCGCGCCCAGCAGGCCGCTCTGCTGGGCGACATGTGCAGCAGCCGCGCCGAGCTGCCGCTGCTGCAGGCGCTCAACGACCGCGACCCGGACGTCCGGCTCGCCGCCTCGCGAAGCCTCGGCCGGCTGCGATCGCGCAAGGCAGGCGTCCCGCTCCTGCACGCGCTGGGTCACGGCTCGGTGCCGCGTGCGGTGGCGACCGGCGCGCTGCTTGCCATCGGCACGTCCTGCCTGCCGGCGATCCGCGAGCTGCTCGACCACTCGGAGGCCCACATCCGCGCCGACGCGGTGGAGCTGCTCGGCCTGCTCGGCAACCCCGCCGACAGCGAGCGGCTGCAGCTGCGGCTGGCCGACACGGCCGACACCGTCCGCGGACGGGCATGCGAGGCGCTGGGCCGGCTGGGCGCCGACGACGCCAAGCCATCGGTCGAGCAGGCCCTGCTTGACCGGGCGTTCCAGGTGCGCGTGTCGGCGGCCCGGGCGCTTGCCCACGTCGGCGACTCCTCGAGCGCCCCGTTCCTGATCCGCGTCGCCCAGGACGACTGTCCCGAGGTCGCCGAGGTCGCGGTGCGCACGCTGTCGGAGATCGCGCCCCGGATCACGATCGAGGCCGGCTCCGATCCCGATGCCGGCCCCCATCTGCGCCAGGCGGCCGACGCCATCAAGGCGGGCGTGTGAGAACCGCTCTGGCCGTGATCGGGATCGTCTCGATCGCGTTCGCGGCGGGACTGAATCTCTCGTACCTGCTGCTGTGGCCGTTCGCGCGCCGCGGCCTTTCGCGTGAGGTGCGCAGGCGCGGCTGGTCGTGGTACGAGGAGGTGTTCGCGTCGCCGCTGACACCGGGCGTCTCGATCGTCGTGCCCGCCTGGAACGAGGACCGGGTCGTGCTCGAGGCGATGGAGTCGTTTCTCGCCCAGCGCTACCCCGAGTTCGAGATCGTGATCGTCGACGATGGGTCGACCGACGACACCGCCCGTGTGGTCGTCGAGCGTCACGGGTTGGTGCCCGTCGCTCCCGCGCCTCGCGGCCGCGTCGACTACGAGCCGGCGTTCGAGCAATACCAGTCGACCGGCGCCCACGCGATCACCCTCGTCCGCAAGGCGAACGGCGGCCGCGCCGACGCGGTCAACTGCGGGATCGATTTCGCACGCCACCCATACGTGCTGGTCACCGACGCCGACTCGATCCTCGACCCCGACGCGATCACGGTGATGGCCAGGCCGGTGCTCGAGGATCCCACCCGCGTCGTTGCCGTCGGAGGCACCATCCGCGTGGTCAACTCGTGCACCGTCGAAGCCGGCAGGGTCACCGAGGTGCGCCTGCCCAGCGGCCAGCTGGCTGCATTCCAGGTCGTCGAGTATCTGCGGGCGTTTCTGTTCGGCCGGCTGGGATGGGGATCGCTGGGCGGCCTGATCAGCGTCTCCGGCGCGTTCGGCCTCTTCCGCCGGGACGTGGTCGAGGAGGTCGGCGGCTTCTGGCGCGACACGGTCGGCGAGGACCTCGAGATGACGATCCGCCTCCATCACCACATGCGGCGGAGCGGCAGGCCGTACCGGATCACGTTCGCGCCCGACCCCGTGTGCTGGACCGAGGTGCCGGGAGACATCGTCCACCTCGGCAGGCAGCGCCGCCGCTGGCACCGCGGCCTGTGGGAGGCGCTCTGGCGGCACCGCGGGATGATGGGACGCCCACGCTACGGCGTCACGGGGCTGATCGCGCTGCCCTACTGCCTGGTGTTCGAGTTCATGGGGCCGCTGGTCGAGGGGGCCGCCTGGGTCGCCTTCCCGATCGGCCTGGCGCTGGGTGTCATCGACCCGCTGATCTGCGCCGCGTTCGTGCTCGTCTCGTGGCTCCTGGGGACGCTGGTCACGGTCGCGGCCTGCGGGCTGGAGGAGTCCGGCTACAGCAACTACCGGCGGTCGGGCGACCTGCCGCGGATGCTGATGCTGTCCGCCACCGAAAACCTCGGCTTCCGGCAGCTGATCGACCTCTACCGGATCGCCGGCGTCTGGGATCTGGTCCGCCGCAAGCGCCACTGGGGCGCGATGCACCGCCGCGGCTTCTCGGCCGCGTAGTGCGTCACGCCGGTCACGCGGTCAGCGCTGAGGCCGGGCCAGATCTGGCCGACCAGCCGCTCGGCCCAGCCGTCGTCGCAGCTGGAGCCGGTGAACGTCCGCGACAGGTAGGCGCCGATCAGCGTGTCGACGGCGAGCTCGAGGTCGGCATCCGGCTTGACCTGGCCGCGGTCGACGCCCACGCGGAGCGCAATCAGGAACTTCTCGCGGCCGGGCAGGATGACCTGCTCGCGGAACCGTTCGAGCATGTCGGGGTGCTCGCGCCGCTGGACGTAGAGCGAGGAGACGATCGAGACGCCGTCCGCCTGGCCGACGCCCTCGCTGAACTGCTCCATCAGCCAGACCACGCAGGCACGGCTGTCGGTGATCTCCGGCGGGATCCGGGAGCGTCTGCATCCCGCATACCGACTCGGTGACCAGGTCGACCTTGGTCGGGTAGCGCCGGTAGACGGTGGCCCGGGTCACACCGGCCTCGTCGGCGACGGCGTCGATCGAACAGCGGTCGTAGCCGTACTCCGAAAGCAGCCGCAGCGTGGCTGCCCGGATCAGCTCGTCGGCGTCCGGATTTCGGGGCCGCCCGCGGCGGGGAGCGTCAGGTTTGACATCCATACTCATAAATGATACACCACTGTATCGTATTGAAAATCAATTAGCGGGGGGATCCGCAAATGCCTGACGCTCGAGTCCACAAGGGCATCGCACTCTTTCTGTTGTGCCTGGTGCAGTTCATGGTAGTGCTGGACATCGCGATTGTGAACGTCGCGCTGCCGTCAATCAAGACCGCCCTCGACTTCGGCGAGACGTCGTTGTCGTGGGTCATCAACGCCTACACACTCACTTTCGGCGGCCTGCTCCTGCTGGGCGGCCGCATGGCTGACCTGCTCGGCAGGCGCCGCATCTTCATCGCCGGCTTGCTGCTGTTCTCAGCCGCGTCGGCGGCCTGCGGCTTTGCCAACTCCGAAACCACCCTGATCGCCGCCCGCGCGGTGCAGGGCATCGGTGCGGCGCTCGTGTCGCCGGCCGCGCTGTCGATCCTGGTGACCACGTTCGAGGAGGGCCCGGAGCGGAACAAGGCGCTGGGCATCTGGGGCGCGATCGCCGGCTCCGGCGGCGCCGCGGGCGTGCTGCTCGGCGGCATCCTGACCCAGGAGCTGAGCTGGTCCTGGATCTTCTTCATCAACGTGCCGGTGGGCATCGCCGTCGCGCTGGCGGCCCCGCGGTACCTGCTGGAGAGCCGCGTCGAGGGGGGCACCCGGTCGTTCGACCTGCTCGGTGCCGTGCTCGCCACCGGCGGCATGTCGTTGCTGGTGTACGGGCTGGTGCAGACGGTCGACCACTCGTGGAGTGCTCCGCGGACGATCGGCCTGTTCGTCGCCGCGGCCGTGATGCTGGTCGGGTTCATCGCCACCGAGCGGCGTGTGAGCGCGCCGCTGATGCCGCTGGGCATCTTCCGCAACCGGTCGCTGAGCGGAGCGAACGCTGTCGCCCTCATGCTGGGTGCGTCGATCTTCTCGATGTTCTTCCTGCTGACGCTGTACATGCAGCAGATCCTGGGCTACTCGCCGCTCAAGACCGGCGTGGGCTATCTGCTGGTGTCGAGCGTGATCATCGTCTCGGCCGGCGCGTCCCAGGCGCTCGTGACCCGGATCGGCGTGCGTACCGTGCTGGCCACCGGGATGGCGCTGACCGGACTCGGCCTCCTCTACTTCAGCCAGATCTCGGTCGGCGGCTCCTATCTGGTCGACCTCACGCCGGGGTTCATCCTGACCGGCGTCGGCCTCGGATTCTCGTTCGTGCCGGTGTCGATCGCAGCTCTGGTCGGCGTCAAGGAGAACGAGGCCGGCATCGCCTCTGGCATCCTCAACACGTCGCAGCAGATCGGCGGCGCGCTGGGCACGGCGATCCTCTCGACCGTTGCGTTCACCGAGGCGGCCAACTACGCGAAGTCGCACTTCTCCGCGGCGGCCAGCAGCGCCACGGGGCGGATCGTGCTGGAGGCGCACGCCTCCGTGCACGGCTACTCGATCGCGTTCTTGGTGGGCGCCCTGATCTCGGGCATCGGCTTCGCGCTCACGCTGCTGTTCATCCCGCGCGGTGACGCTCCGGAGTACGCCCTCACCGAGGGTGAGCTCGCCTCCGAGGCAGCTTCCGTGTAACGGTTTTGGCAGGGGGCTCAGGGTCAGGCTAACCTGAGCTCCCCTGTCGACCGTGTGGGAGGTGTGCGGGTTGAGGCACCTGGTCAATACCGACGGGGCGGGTGGCGCAGCCGGCCGATGACGCGTTCGCCCGCCACGCGCGCCGAGGCGCGGCGCCGCACCGTGAGGCGGCGACGGGCGGTAGCCCTTCTTGCATTCCTGGTGGTGGCCGCAGCGGCTGGCTTCGCCGTCCGGGACGAGGCCATCGGCGATGTGGGCTCTGCGTCATCGTCACGACCGCCCGCGGCTCGCAGCCAGGAAGGTGCGGGGCGAGCCTCCCCGGCTCCGGCCCGCGCCTCCTCCGATCCTCCACCCACGACGCGGCACGACATCTACGCGCGCACCGGGCCGGGCATGTTCAGCCCCGCCGTCCGCGGCGACCCCGAGCGTGTGTACGTGCCCAACAGCGACGCCGGCACGGTGACCGTGATCAACCCCCGCACGTTTCGCGTGGTGACGACGTTTCCGGCCGGGGCTTCCGACCAGCACGTGACGCCCGCATGGGACCTGCGGCGGCTGTACGTTGACAACACGGCGGCCAACTCCCTGACGGTGATCGACCCGCGCACGGCGCGGCCGGTGCGGACGCTGCACGTGCTCGACCCCTACAACCTCTACTTCACGCCCGACGGGTCGAAGGCGATCGTGGTCGCCGAGGCCTACCAGCGGCTCGACTTCTACAACGCCCGCACGTGGAAGCTGATCAAGCAGGTGCCGATCCCCAGCCCGGGGCCCGATCATCTCGACTTCTCGGCCGACGGCAGGTCGCTGCTGATCAGCTGTGAGTACAGCGGCATCCTCTATCGCGTCAGCACGACCCGGATGCAGGTGACCGGCGACGTCATCGTCGGCGGGCTGCCGGTCGACGTCAAGCTTGCGCCGGACGGCCGTCGCTACTACGTGGCCAACCAGGGCCTGGGCGGGGTGACCGTGATCGACGCCCGCACCCTGCGCCGGATCCGCTTCATCCGCACCGGCCGCGGGGCGCACGGGTTAGCGATCAGCCGTGACGCCACCCGGCTCTACGTCTCCAATCGCCTGGCCGGGAGCATCTCCGTGATCAGCCTGGCCACGAGCCGGCTGGTGGCGACCTGGCATGTCGGGGGCAGCCCGGACATGCTGCAGGTCTCACCCAGCGGGGCTCAGCTGTGGACGTCGAACCGGTTCGGGGACAGCATCTCGGTGGTCAGCACCACCACCGGCCGGCGGATCCATACGATCCCGGTCGGCGCGAGCCCGCATGGCCTCACCTACTTCCCGCAGCCGGGGCGCTACAGCCTCGGCCACAACGGCGTCTACCGGTAGCGTCCGGGCGGGCATACTGCCTGCATGGCAGACGCTCCTGTCCGCGAGGTAGAGCGCCTCTACGGGCTCGACCTGGACGAGTTCATCACCGCGCGCGACGCGACGTCCCGCCGCCTGCGCGAGGACGGGCGGCGTGACGCTGCCGCTGCCGTGAAGGCGCTTCGCAAGCCGTCGAATGCGGCCTGGATCGTCAACCGGCTGTCAGCCCTGCATCCCGGTGTCGTCTCCCGGCTGCTGGAGGCTGGTCAGGCGCTGCGGGAGGTGCAGCTTCGCGGAGGAGGCGAGAAGCTCCGCGATGCGATCGCGGCCGAGCGCGGCGCGCTGGAGCGGGCAATGCGCAATGCCGAGGAGATCGCCACCCACGCGGGCCTTGCGTCCGGAACGACGCTCGACCGGGTGCGGGAGACGCTGCACCTGGCGGCGCTCGATCCGGAGGTCTCGCGCGACGTGGAGCGCGGGACGCTGGTGCGCGAGGGGCGGGCCAGCGGACTGCTCGGTTCGGGCGACTACGTCGCACGGGGCGCGCCCCCGGCGGTGCCTCCAAAGCCCGGTCCCGCTGCGCGGAAGGCAGCTGCCGCACCTTCGGCCCGCGAAACCAGGGCCGCTGAGCGGCGGGCGGCAGCCCAGGCGAAGCGGGTCGAGGCGGCCGAGGCGAAGGTCGCAGCCGCCGGCAAGGAGCTGGCCGACGCCGAGCGGGAGCTGAAGCGCGCCGCCGAGCGGGCCGAGCGCGCCCGCGGCCGGTTCGAGGCCGCCTCCTCGGCGCTCGAGGCCGCGCGGGCTCCTACGGCGTAGGAGCGGGCGGCCGGCTCGCCCGGTACTCGCGCCTGAACCAGACGAGGTGGACGCCGACGGCTGCGAGAAGCAGCAGCGCCCAGCCGATCTCGAACTTGGGCGTCAGCAGGTACGGCATCTGGAAGTCGACCGTGCCGCGCTTGACCAGCTGCTCGTTCCAGCCGTCGTTGAGGGCGACCACCGCCCCGTAGCAGAGCAGCAGGCCCAGATAGAGCGAGATCGACGTCCGCAGCCGCGGTCGTCCCTCGATCGTCCACAGCAGCCGCGACAGCAGCAGGGCGGTGAGCACCATCTGGGTCCCGGCCAGCCCCTCGTGGAGTCCAAGGTGCACCGACGGCAGACCGGGCTCCCCGGGCGTCGGCTGGTGGGCCCGGTAGACGTGTCCGATCAGCGGGGCGTCGCTGGCATATGAGCCGAGTGCTGCGAACAGCCACGGCACCGACCACAGCAGCGCCGTCACCGCCAGCACGATCCGCAGGACGTCCCAGCCGTTGCGGCCGGGCGCCAGCGACGGCCCCAGCGCCCGCACGGCCACCACCGACACCACGAGTGCGATCACGCATCCGACCGCGGCGGGCACATTGATCCAGCGGGCGGTCAGGTCGTCCACCGAGTTCACACCTGGCAGGAACGCGACCAGGCAAAGGCAGACGGCGGCCAGCGACCACGCACCTATCCGCCGTCCCCCCATCCGGGCGAACGAGATAGCTGCCAATGGAATCGCCGCCATGGCGACCGGGTAGTTGAGGTCGGTCAGCGTGCGGGACAGGCCGCCGTTGACGATGCCGGTGGCGTTGAAGTGGTATGTCGAGCCGGGCATCAGGCGCGCGTACGTGACGATCACGGCAGGCAGGACGACCAGATAGACGAGCCAGCTCCATCCGACCTCTCCGATACCTGCCACCCGCGACACCGTGGGACGTTCCATGGCACCCATCCTAGGACTCTGAGGGTGGTGCTGCATCGGGGGAATCCCCACGGCCCCGGCTGTCGATCCAGATAGGGAACTCCCTGATGCGCCCGGGCCGCGCCCGTCCGTACCGTAGGCGTATCGAAAGGAGCCGTTATGTTGTCTGCACGCAAACGTTACGTATGGCCGACGCTTATATGTGTCACGCTCCTCCTCGGAGTGAGCTCGCCGGCCGGAGCCTCCACGGGCACGGGCTGGCTGACGGTGCCGGTGTCCGGGCCATCCGATGTCAATGGGGTCGCGGCCTCGTCGGCAAACGACCTGTGGGTCGTGGGCGACGAAGGTATCCACGCGTTCGCGCAACACTGGAACGGTGATGCCTGGGACGGCGCCCAGGTCGCGCCGACCGAGTGGACCAGCAACCTGGCGAGTGTGACGGAGATCTCGCCTACGAACCTGTGGGCGGTGGGCGACCAGTACTCGCTCTCGGCGCAGGACGACAAGACCTTGATCGAACACGGGAACGGCACGACGTGGAAGATCGTCAAGAGTCCCAACCCCGCCACCAACCACCGCCTGGAGGACGTGTCGGGATCGTCGGCGTCCAACGTCTGGGCGGTTGGGCAGGACTTCGATCCTGCCGCACGCAGTGGCCAGGGGTCATACGAAGCCCTCATGCTGCACTACGACGGGACGTCGTGGGGCGAGGTGCCGGACGCATCGGCCGGGCCCGATGTCTCCTACGCCGAGCTGACATCCGTCTCGGCGATCTCCGCCTCGGACGCCTGGGCTGTTGGCCGCCGGTCGGCCGCGCCGGCCTACGACCTCGCACCGTTCGCCGAGCACTGGAACGGCACCACGTGGACCGCCGTGACGCTCCCCGGTGGGCTAACCGCCGTTAGCCAGGTCAGGCAGTTCGGCCATGACGATCTGTGGATCCTCGGAGCGGACGCATCGGGATCCGTGCTCGAGCATTGGGACGGATCCAGCTGGACGCCCGTCCAAACCGCGGTCACCGGCATGTCCAGCACGGAGCTCGCGCGCCTCGGCGGCTCCAGCTCGAACGATCTGTTTCTGGTCGGCGACGTCAGAGATCCCGATGGCGACGTGCTCGACCTGATCGAGCACTGGGACGGCGCCGTGTGGACGGTGCAACAGTCGCCCAATCCCGACGCGGCGCAGGGCCTCGTCAACCGACTGCGCGACGTCGTGTCTCCGTCTCCCGGAGCGGCGTTTGCCGCCGGCTCGTCGATCGGGGGGCCAACCGTGCTGCGACTCGGTACCGGCGAGTTCACGTCGGCACTGTTTGTCACCGCTCCCTCGATGGGTAGTGCGGGTCACCCCATCAGCCTGAGCGGCCATCTGCAGTTGTCCGAGTATGGGGGTACCTGGACCTCGACTCTGCACCTGGACCGCCAGAACCCCGATGGCACGCACACGGCGCTGCCCGATGTGCCCATGGACGGGCGCGGGTTCTACGCGGTCACCGACACTCCCGGCGCCCGCGGCTCGTACATCTACACGATCAGCTACCCGGGCACCGATGGCTGGCCGGCGGCCGAGGATCAGGCAACGGTCAACGTCACCGGAACACCGACGACGTTGACGCTTCACTCGTCGGCGGCGGTCATCCTGCACCACACGGCCGTCACGGTGACCGCGCACCTGTCCGGCCATGGCACCAACGGCATGGTCTCGATCTACCACCAGGGTGTCGGCGGCACCAGGACCCTCGTGCGCACGGCACCGGTCGACGGCGGCGGCAACGTCTCGGTCTCCGTCACGATCGACCTGAATAACACGTTCGACGCGGTGTATACGGGTGACTCGCTGTACAACCCCGCGTCCAGTGCGAAGCTCAAGGTGGCGGTCCGCGTCGGGATCAGCGCCGCGCAGTCCGGCTACTACGCCACCAGTGCCGGCTACCGGCTGTATCACTACAAGACGAGCTGCGGGAGCAGCGCCGTCGGATGCCCAACCTACACGGCAGCGGTGGTGCCTTCTCACACCGGCGAGAAGGTCACATTCGCCCTCCAGCAGCTGACCTCGTCGGGCTGGAAGAGCGTCGGCACCGGGACCGGAATCCTCGGCCCGTTGAGCAAGACCAGGATCATCGTCCAGTACGGAAACCGATCCATCATCGGGCTCAAGTTCCGCGAGCACGCATCGTTCGCGGGTGACGCCCGCAATGTCGGCAACGTCTCCGGCTGGGCCTACTTCCGTATCACCAACTAGCGACCGCAGGAGACCTGACATTACTGCTATGAATCAGATTCCGTCATACGTTTCCTCTGTCAGTGAGATGCCTGCCTCGCGGAACGGACGTCCACGGATGACGCGAGGAGGCGTACAATCGCCCGCGTGCTACTCGAGCGGTCGGACGCATATGAACGTATCGACCACGCGCTCGCAGGGGCGCGTGCGGGCCGGAGCGGCGTGCTCGTCATTCGGGGCGACCCCGGGCTGGGGAAGACGGCGCTCCTGCGTGAGGCGGCGTCGCGGGCGGACGGGTTCACGGTGCTGTCCTGCCGTGGGTACGAGTCGGAGTCGCAGCTTGCCTTCGCCGGGCTGGGGGACCTGCTCCGCCCGGCGGCGGCCCATCTCCCGGCTCTCGTCGAAGCGCAGCGTCAAGCACTCGAGGGGGCACTGGCGCTCGGTCAAGCGGTTACACCCGACCGCCTGACCGTCTACGTCGGCATGCTCAGCCTGCTCGCAGCAGCGGCAGAGCAAGGCGCCGTGCTCGCCGTGGTCGACGACGCCCAGTGGCTCGATCCCGCGTCTGCCGAGGCGCTTGGCTTCGTCGGCCGCCGCCTGGACGCAGAGGGCGTCGCTCTCCTGGTAGCGGTCCGCGATGTCGAGGGTGCGGCGTTCGACGGCCGGGGGTTCTCGGCGATCGAGTTGACACCGCTGAGCGCCGGTGCCGCCAGAGCGCTGGCCGAGCCGCTGGTGGGAGGCGAGGCCGATCGGGTCGTCGAGCTGGCCGCAGGCAACCCGCTGGCGCTGCTGGAGCTGGCGCAGGCGCCGGCCTCGGAGTGGACCGCGTCGGTCGACGCCCACGGCCGCGACAGCCCGACAATTCGGCGGGCGTTCGGGCGCCGGATCGAGCAGCTTGGCGATGCAACCCGCGAGGCGATGCTGATCGCCGCCGCCGCCGACCGGGTGGACGCGGCGCCGCTCGCACGGGCGCTGGCAGTCCGAAGTCTGGAGATCTCGGATCTGGTGCCGGCAGAGACCGCCGGCCTGGTCGAACTGACCGGTGGGTCCGTGGTCTTCGTCCACCCGCTCTGCCGCTCGACCGTGTACACATCGGCGGGTGCCGCCGAGCGGCGCGCGGCCCATGCCGCTCTCGCCGCCGCCCTGGTCGAGCCGGGCGAGGAGGAGACCCGTGCCTGGCACCTGGCGGCGGCCGCGGTAACACCCGACGAGGAGATCGCCCAGGCACTGGAGGCGGGTGGCCGGCGCGCCCGCTCGATGGGGGCCTACGCAACTGCTGTGGCGGCGTTCCAGCGAGCGGCCGACATGTCATCCGACCCGCGCATGGCCGGCCAGCGCCTGATGTCCGCCGCCGAGGCCGCGAACATGGTGGGGGAGGGCACCCGGTCGCGGGCGCTGCTCGACGCGGCGACCGCGCTGGTCACCGGCGAGGCCGACGTCGCTGCGCTCGAACAGCTGCGAGCGCGGGTCGAGGCCCGCAGCGGCTCGTCGGCCGAGGCGTATCGCCTGCTGCGGTCAGCCTCGGGCCGGCTCGCGCCCGCCGATCCGCCGCGGGCTGCACTGGCGCTGATCGAAGCCGTGGAGGCGGCCATCCGCTGCGGCCTGCCGGCAGACGCGCTGGACGCCGCCAACGACGCGCGTCGGCTGGGCGGCGAGCCGACCAATCCCGTGGGAGTGTTTGCGACGCTGGCGACAGCCGCCTCCTACGTCTTCCTGGGCGACAGCGTGCGCGCGCTCGAGCTGGTGCTGACCGCTGCGGACGCGGCCCGGGACGTCGCCCTCGACGAGCAGATCCGCGGCTACCTGGCCATGGTGCTCGCGTTCAACGAGGAGTTCGGCGCAGCGCGGGTGGTGCTCGACGACCTGGTGTCAGATGCGCGACGCAGGGGCGCGCCGGGTGCGCTCGGGTTTCCGCTCATCTCTCTCGGCTGGGTCGACCGTACGACCGGCCGCTGGCAGGATGCCGCCGCCAGCCTGCACGAGGCGGTCGGGCTGGCCTCCGAGCTGCGCCGGCAAAACGACGAATGCTGGGCGCTCAGCGTGCTGTCCTGGATCGAGGCTGCTCAAGGCCGGGAGGCGGAGTGCGCCGCACATGTCGCGCGACAGCTGGAGCTCGAGAAGCAGCTCGGGCTGCCGTTCCAGCTCGCCGCGGCACACGCCACGCTCGGGCTGCACGCGCTGGGCGCCGGCCGGGTCGACCACGCGATCGAGGAGCTGTCAGCGGCACTCGACGTCAAGCAGCGCCACTCCTACTGCGACGCCACCACCTATCCGGCCGTGGCTCCCGACCTTGTCGAGGCGCTGGTTCGCACGGGGCGGGGCGGGGAGGCGGCGGCGGTGCACGAGCGGTTCTGGAATGAGGCAGAGGCCAGCGGACGCGCCTCGGCCCGCGCCATGGCGTTCAGGAGCGCCGGCTTGCTGGCGGACGGGGACGGGTTCGACGAGCCGTTCCAGGCGGGCCTTGCGCTCCAGCCCGACCACCACGACCTGTTCGCCCACGCGCGCACGCAGCTCTGCTACTCCGCGGCCCTACGCAGGGCCGGGCGGCGGCGCGACTCGCGCGCCCACGCGACCGCTGCGTTGGAGGCGTTCACCGCGCTGCGGGCCGAGCCATGGGCGGCTCAGGCCGCCGAGGGGCTGGAGCGCAGCGCCCAGACGCTGAAGCCGCGCGACGGCCGCGACGACCTCACCCCCGCCGAATGGCAGATCGCCACGGCGATCGAGCACGGCCTCACCAACAAGGAGATCGGCGCCCAGCTGTTCATGAGCCCAAAGACCGTGGAGGCCCACCTCACGCACATCTACGGCAAGCTCGGCATCCGCCGCCGGACGGAACTGGCGCACTGGTACCGGTCGCAGGAAAGTTCGGTCGCTGCGATCTGACCATGTCTAACGCGGCTGGCAGCCGAATCACGTGAGGGGCGAGGGAGGTTTGCGGCGGCTGCGGTGGAGCACCCAACCGCCGGCCGCCAGCAAGACGCCGATCAGCACCATCACGGATATGCAACCTACAACATCGCCGCTCAGGTCTGGCTGCAGGGCTACGGAGTGCCCGCGGCATCGGTGAAGACCCCCTCGACGTTCTAGAGCCCGCGGGTTGCTAGACCGGCTGCCCGGCCTGCTGAAGGTTCTCGACCGGGAACCCGACCTCGGTTGGCGGCGACGAGAAACCACCCGCGATGCCCGCCTGCATCGCCGGTCCCAGCGTCCCGTCCCGGAACCGCTCCCAGCTCTCCTGTGACTCGTGGACGGCGGTGATCACCCAGCCGTCCTCGGACGGTCCCGCCGCGTGGAAGATCTGGCCGTCGGGCAGACTCCTGCCCTCGTCGGGATGCACGGCGCGGATGGACGCCTCGTACTGCTCCTTGGTGCCACCGGGAAAGTGGTGCACAATCGCGTAGGCCATCTCGGCTCCTTCGTCGTCGCGGACGGGTGCGGCGACTTTACACCCGCACGCCAGGTAGTCGCGCGTGGCGACCCAGCGGACGCATCGAGCCGGAACCTGGGCGGCAGCGGTTCATGTCTATCTTGGCTGCCGCTCGAGCAGCTCGATGGCCGCGAACCTGGCTGCCTCAACCTCAGTCTGGCCGGGATATATGCAGAACGTGCGCCGGAACGCCAGATGACTGGCTTCGAGCGTTGGGCGTTGTGATCGTTCGGCCAGCGCCGGGTGTAGGATCGGCGTGGCTCCCTTCGGACAGGGACTGACAGGCTCCGCGGCTGGGGACGTCCATGGCCCCTCTAGCTACCCTCCTGGCCTCCCCGGCCGTGCGGCTGGGATCGGCTCGCGGGTGAGTCCAACGTGACCGGGCCGGTCAGCCCGTGACCGCGGCGCGTGCCAAGTCGGCGATCGTGATGGCGTGGAGGAAAACGCGTACGATCGCTCCAGTTCGTCCGACACTACCGCCGGGCGTTGAAGCAGGAGAGCGTATGCCCACCGTGATCGGCCATCACGACGTCAAGGACACCAGGCACTGGCTCGCGTCGCCCAAGCGCGAAGAGGTGTTCGGCCCTCTCGGCGTCACCAACATCCGTACGTTCGTCGACCCTCAGAATCCGACCCACGTCGCCGTGCTCATGGACGTTGCCGACATGGATGCTGTCATGGCCTTCATGCAGACCGAGGCGGGGGCCGAGGCGATGGAGTACGACGGCGTGCTGCCAGAGACGCTCGTGATACTCGTCGAGCAGTGAGTCCGCCACCTGGGTGAGCCATGGCCCGCCGTCGGTTCCAGAGCGCGGCACCCGTAGCAGCTTGGTGACGCCGTTCCACGATCCCGCGACAGCTGCCGGCGCGGCGATCCCCCTGCGTCGGCCATTCGCGTGGACACGGACGGTTCGCGACCGGCCGTTGATCCGCCTGACGGGCTATGACATGACTATGGCAGTCATGGATCGCAGAGTGCCCGAGACGCGGTACGCGAAGACCTTGGACGGTGGATGTATCGCCTACAAAGCCTTGGGAGACGGCGATCTCGATGTGGCGATTGTGGGGTCGATTGCGACGAACATCGAGTTGTTCATGGAGTTCGAGCCGGCCGCGCGGTCGTGGTTTGACCTGGCGTCGAGCGCGCGCGTCACGCTCCACGATCGACGCGGGACGGGACTCTCCGACGACATGGGTGGCCTGCCGAATCTCGAAACGCGGGCAGCCGATCTCTTAGCGGTGCTCGACGCTGCGGGCCAGGCGCGGCCGTATCTCCTCGCGGCGGGCGACGGGGGGATGGCGGCCGTGCTGTTCGCCGCGACCCGCCCCGATCGGGTGGCTGGCCTGGTCTGGTTCCAGGCCGCCGCACGGTCGGTGGCCGGCGATGGGTGGCCTCACGGGCGAGACCAAGTCGATGTTGAAGCGCTCGCCGAGGCGGCAGAGACGGGGTGGGGGTCGGCGGCGTTCGTCAGGCAGATGTATCCCGGCATGGCGATGGACGTGGATGCTGTCGAGTTCCTGGCCACCATGCAGCGCCATGCCTGCGGCCCCGCGACCGGCGCCGGTTTCATCCGGCTACTGAATGCATACGACGTTCGCGACGTTCTGCCGACACTGCGGCTGCCGGTGCTGGTCGTTGCGCCGAAGGGGTTGCCGAATGATTGGCTCTACCGCCAAGCGGAGGCCACGGCCCAGCTGATCGAGGGAGCAGTGTTCCACCCGCTGCCTCCAGAAGGGCTGAGGCTCTGGCATCCGTCCGTGATCCATGAGACCAGAGCCTTCCTGGGTATCGAACATCCGCCGCCGGAGCTCGACACCGTACTCGCGACCGTCATGTTCTCCGACATCGTCGATTCCACCGACCATCAAGCCCGGCTTGGCGATCGAGGCTGGAAGGAGCTGGTCGAACAGCATCACACGATCATCCGGCGGTCGCTCGGCCGGTGGCGCGGCGTCGAGGTCGATACGGCCGGAGACGGGTTCTTCGCCAGCTTCGACGGACCAGCGCGAGCCATCCGCTGCGCACTCGAAATCTCACAACAGCTCGACCAGCTGGGCATCCAGATCCGGGCAGGCGTTCACACCGGCGAATGCGAGCTAATCAACGGCAAGATCGGCGGAATCACCGTCAGCATCGGCGCCCGGGTGGCCGACCAGGCCCGCCCGACGGAGGTCTACATCTCGCAGACGGTTAGGGACCTCGTGGCCGGGTCCCGCCTGTCATTCGAGCCTCGCGGAGAGCAGAAGCTGAAGGGCGTTCCCGGCCGCTGGCGCCTGTACTCGGCCCACGAGCGCAGCTAGCCCTGGCATCCGGGCGCTCAGGGCTGTTGAGCTGACCTTCGAGTACGGGCTGGTCGTACTCGCGGGCCAGGTTCGCCATGTTCGCTCGTTCGTCGATCGCCATCGTTGACTCCTTGGTGCGTTCCCGCAGAAAGCCCCTGCAAGCAAGGCCCATACGCGGGCCGCTGGAACTGGCGCGATACGGCACAGTTGACGCGAAACGTCGTCCATGTCGCCCTGCTCGCTATGCCGAAGGCGGGAATCGAACCCGCACGCCCTTGCGGGCACGGGATTTTGAGTCCCGCGCGTCTGCCAGTTCCGCCACTTCGGCTGGTATTCCAGCTGCGCTGATCGTACCGGTCCTTCCTGTTCGGCCCGGTTTCCGGTAGAAACCGCCCAATGGCTGCGCAATCCCCAGGGCACGGGACTGGCAAGAGCGGTGCCGCTCGGTCGAGCGTGCTCGACCACAAGTTCGGCTCCGGGCCGCCGCTGACGGTCGGCGTGGAGGAGGAGTACATGCTCCTCGACCCCGACTCGTTCGACCTCACCAGCGGCGTCGAGCCGCTGCTCGACGACGCCGCCGGCAGCGAGTTCTCCGACCGGCTGAAGCCGGAGCTGATGCAATGCGTGCTCGAGTCCGGCACCGTCGTCTGCAAGAACATCGACGAGGCGGACGCCGACCTTCGCGCCCTGCGCGGCTACTCCAGCGAGCGCGCCCGCGCGCGCGGGATGCGCATCGGCGCGGCCGGGACGCACCCGTTCTCGCTCTTCGAGCATCAGAAGATCACCGCCCGCGACCGCTACCGGATGCTGGTCGAGATGCTCCAGTACGTGGCCCGCCGTGAGCTGGTGTTCGGGATGCACGTGCACGTCGCCGTGCCCTCGCCCGAGGCGTGCATGGCGGTCATGGAGGGCCTGCTGATCGAGCTCCCCGTGCTGCTCGCGATGTCCGCCAACTCGCCGTTCTGGCGAGGCGAGCAGACCGGCCTCGCGTCCACTCGGGCAATGATCTTCGCCGCCTTCCCCCGCAGCGGCCTACCGCCGCGCTTCGCGAACTACGAGGACTACGCCGATGCCGTCGGATTCATGGAGGCGACCGGGGCGATCGGCGACTACACGCATCTGTGGTGGGACATCCGCCCGCATCCTCGCTTCGGCACGATCGAGCTGCGCGTGATGGACGTGCAGACCCGGATCGAGGACACGATCGCGCTGGCCGCCTACGTCCAGTGCCTGGTCAAGCATGTGCTGGACGAGATCGAGGACGGCAACCCCCCGATCCCGTACCACCGCATGCTGGTGGCCGAGAACAAGTGGCTGGCTGCGCGGTACGGCCTGGATGCCCAGCTGATGGACCTGGCTCAGGGCCGGCGGGTCACCATGCCCGCGCGCACGCTGGCCAAGCGGCGGCTGCGCGACCTGAAGCCGATCGCCCGCGAGCTTGGCTGTGCAAAGCAGCTGGCTCGAATCGAGTGGCTGCTCGACGAGGGCACCGGCGCTCACCGCCAGGTGAGGGTCTTCAACGCCAACCACGACATCGTCGAGGTGGCCGAGGAGATCGCCATCGCCGCCGAGCGCGTCTGACCCCCGGACGAGCGGGGGAGTTGACGGAGGATGTTCGCGTCGCTATAGTTCGTGTACGTACTTTCCGCGAGACAATGGATCACACACGAACCATGGCGACACGAACGATGACAAAGCAGGAGCTGGCGGCGGATCTCGCCGAGCGCATGATGCGCGTCTTCAAGCTGACCAAGCGCGAGCTGCGGGTGCAGCTCGACGAGCTTGGCCTGACGCTGCCCCAGGCGACGGTGCTGCGCGGCCTCGGTGCCGCCGGCGGCCGGACGTCGAGCGGCGAGCTGTGCCGCGAGTGCGACATGCTTGCCTCGACCGCCACGGGCGTGTTCGACCGGCTGGAGCAACAGGGCTTCATCAAGCGCGAGCGCGACAGCGAGGACCGGCGCGTGGTGTGGGTCGAGCTGACCAAGTCAGGCGCCGCGCTGCAGGCGCGGATGCCGACCTGGCAGGAGCAGACCGCCAAGGCGTTCAGCCACCTGTCTGCGGATGAGCTGCGATCACTGGACGATGCCTTTCGCCGTGTTGCGGAGGAGCTGGAGCGAAAGGAGGGGCGAGATGCCCGCAATCACTGAGGAAAATCGCAAGTGGTGGACGTTGGGCGCGATGTGCTTCGCGCTGTTCATGGTCATGCTCGACAACACGGTCGCGAATATCGCGCTGCCGTCGATCAGCCGCGACTTCCACTCCTCCATCTCCGGCCTCTCGTGGGTGGTCAACGCCTACGCGCTGTCGTTCGGCGTGCTGCTGATCACCGGCGGCCGCCTGGGCGACCTGTTCGGCCGCAAGCGCATGTTCCTGTTCGGCATCGTGCTGTTCACCGCGTCCTCGATCGGCGCAGGCCTCTCCGGCTCGATCAACGAGCTGGTGTTCTGGCGCGCCGCCCAGGGTGCGGGTGCCGCGTTCCTGATGCCGGGCTCGCTGTCGATCCTGACCAACACCTTTCACGGCAGCGAGCGCGGCCGTGCGCTCGGCCTCTGGGCCGGCATCTCCGGCATGGCGCTGGGCATGGGCCCGGTGCTGGGCGGCCTGATCGTCGAGAAGGCGGGCTGGGAGTGGATCTTCTTCCTCAACGTCCCGGTCGCCCTGATCGCGATCCCGGTCACCCTCTACGCCGTCCGCGAGTCGCGCGACGAGACCGCCTCGGGCCGCGTTGACTACGCAGGCATCGCGACCCTGTCGCTGGGCCTGTTCCTGCTCGTGCTCGGCCTCGTGCAGGCCAACGACTACGGCTGGACCTCGACCCGCACCCTGGGCATGTTCGCCGTCGCGATCGTCTCGCTGGGGGCGTTCGTCGCCCTCCAGCTGCGCGCCGCGGAGCCGATGGTCGACCTCGGGTTCTTCAAGAACCGCACGTTCAGCGCGGGCACGGCGATCGGCTTCCTGGTCTCGTACTCGATGTTCGCGACGTTCTTCTTCATCACGCTGTACATGCAGAACGCCCTGGGGCTGTCGGCGCTGCAGACCGGTGTCCGGTTCCTGCCGATGACGCTGCTGATCATCGCCACGGCGCCGATCGCCGGCCGGCTGTCCGACCGCTTCGGGTCGCGCTGGCTGCTGGCGCTGGGCATGGTGCTGGTCGCCATCTCGCTGGCGATCGAGTCCCTGATCACGGCGAACAGCGGCTATGCCACCCTGCTGCCGGCGTTCATCATCGGCGGCGTCGGGATGGGCCTGACCATGTCGCCGATGACCGCGGCTGTGATGGGCAGCGTCGACCGCACCAAGGCGGGCGTCGCGTCCGGCATCCTGTCCATGTCGCGGATGATCGGCGGCGTGTTCGGGGTCGCCACCCTGACCGCCGTCTTCCAGCACATCACCGCCAGCCGGATCCCCGATCTGATCGCCGGCGGCGAGAGCAAGCAGCTCGCAGCCCGGGACGCCTTCATCTACGCGCTGTCGCGCTCGCTGCTGCTGTCGGTAGCGGTCGCTCTGGTCGGTGCGGTGGTCGCGGTGGTCGGCATTCGCAGCCACCATCCGGCCGAGCCGGCGGAGGCCCCCGTGGTCGACGTCGAGCCCGCGCTGGAGCCGGTGCTCGAGCCGGTCGGCTAGCCGGATGGTTCAGGCCGAATCGGCGTGTTGACTGGGCGAGTGCGAACCCCAGCCTGACGGTTCGCGCCGCAGCGAGGCCGGCTGATCGCGGGCGAAGCCCGCGCTCAGTCGGAGCTCGCGACCAGTCACGCGCTGGTAGGACTGACCCATCCAATAAACTGGCCTCCTCGTAGTCGCCACCACCGAGGAGGGTCATGGATAAGCAGGAAGTGCTCGAGCGCTGCCGGCGCGACAACGTCGCGTTCGTCCGGCTGCAGTTCACGGAGCCGTACGGAGCAGTCAAGAACGTCTCGATTCCCACGGAGGAGCTCGAGAAGGCGCTCGACAACGAGTTGATGTTCGACGGGTCGTCGATCCGCGGGTTCAAGCGCATCGAGCAGTCGGACATGTACTTCCTGCCCGATCCGTCGACCTACGCCGTGCTGCCCTGGCGGGGCACCGAGCAGCAGCGCACCGCGCGGCTGATCTGCGACGTCGCCGACCCCGACGGCCAGCCCTTCGCCGGCGACCCGCGGTCGAACCTGAAGCGGGTGCTGAAGCAGGCAGCCGACCTCGGCTACACGATGAACGTCGGCCCCGAGGCCGAGTTCTTCCTGTTCCGCACCGACGCCGACGGCAACCCGACCGTCGATCCCCACGACGCCGCGACCTACTTCGACGTTGCCCCCATCGACAAGGGCGAGGACTGCCGGCGCGACATCGAGATCACGCTGCAGCAGATGGGCTTCCACCTGGAGGCGGCGCACCACGAGGTCGCGATCGGCCAGCACGAGATCGACTTCCGCCACGACGACGCCCTGACCACCGCCGACAACCTGATCACCTTCCGGATGGTGGTCAAGGTGATCGCCGCCCGCCACGGCATGCACGCCACGTTCATGGCCAAGCCGATCCACGGCGAGAACGGGTCGGGCATGCACGTCAACCAGTCGCTGGCGCGCGGAGACGAGAACGCCTTTCTGGACGAGAGCGACGATCTGAAGCTGTCGAAGGAGGCCTACGCCTACATCGCCGGCATCCTCAGCCATCTGCCCGCGATCACGGCGGTGGCCAACCCGACGGTCAACTCCTACAAGCGGCTGCTGCCGGGCTACGAGGCGCCGGTCTACATCGCCTGGTCACCGGGCAACCGGTCTGCCGCGATCCGGGTGCCGGCCAAGCGCGGGCGCTCGACCCGGATCGAGCTGCGCACGCCCGACCCGACCGCGAACCCCTACCTGGCGCTGGCCTGCATGCTCGAGGCCGGGCTGGACGGCATCAACGGGGGGATGACGCCACCGGAGCCGGTCAACCGCAACATCTATGACCTGACCGAGGAGGAGTCGGCCGAGTACGGCATCACCAGCCTGCCGCACGATCTCGTGCACGCGCTGGAGGCGCTGGAAGCCGACGATGTGATGCGAAGCGCCCTCGGCGAGCACATCTTCACCGAGTACCTGGCGCTGAAGCGGTCCGAGTGGGCCTCCTACAACGAGCAGGTGCACCAGTGGGAGCTCGACCAGTACATGGACCGGTACTAGAACTCCAGCGGATCGAGGCCCGGCGACTCGATCACGAGGGCGATGAGGCCGGCCGTCGACCTCGTCTCGTGCCGCTCCCCGCTGTCCCACCACACGGCGTCGCCGGCGGCCACCAGCTGGGGATCGCCGTCGCCGGTCTGCACCGTGCCCTCTCCCGCAATCACGACGAAGAGCTGAGGCACGACCGCGGGGTGCATGCCGAGCACGCCGTCCGGCTCGAGCTCGATCTGGACGACGCTGACGTGTTCTCCCCGCGCCACGGGCAGGACCGAGGCGCCGACGCTCCCGTGATCGGTGATCGGGCGGCGCTCGGAGTCGTCAAGCTGGCCGATCCGCATCCGGGCCTACCGGTAGATCTGGCTGGCGGCGGTGTCGCGCACCGTCTCCCGCTGCGCGACGCCCGTGCGCACCGCTGCGTCGATCACCGCTGCGGCAACCTGCTCGACGACCGACTTGTTGAACACGCTGGGGATGACGTAGTCCTCGTGCAGCTCGTCCTCGGCGATCACGGAGGCGATCGCGCGGGCGGCGGCCAGGTTCATCTCCTCGTTGATGGTGGTCGCCGAGGCGTCCAGCGCGCCTCGGAACATGCCCGGGAAGCAGAGCACGTTGTTGACCTGGTTCGGATAGTCGGAGCGGCCGGTGGCGATCACCCGGGCGAAGTCGCCGATCTCCTCGGGCGGCACCTCGGGCGTGGGGTTCGCCATGGCAAACACGATCGCGTCCTCGGCCATCGTACGGATGGCCTCGACGCTGACGGCGCCCGGGCCGGACAGCCCGATGAAGACGTCGGCGCCCGCCAGCGCCTCGTTCGCGGTGCCGTCGAAGCCGCGCGGGTTGGTGTGCTTGGCGTACCACTTCTTGATCCCGACCAGCCCCTTCTTGCCGGCGAACAGTGAGCCCTCGCGGTCGCAGCCGATGATGTCGGAGACGCCCGCAAGCAGCAGCAGCTTGGTGACGGCGACGCCTGCGGCGCCGACGCCGACCAGCACCACCTTCAGCTCGTCCATCCGCTTCTGCACCAGCTTGGCCGCGTTCAGCAGCCCGGCGAGCACCACCACCGCGGTGCCGTGCTGGTCGTCGTGGAAGACGGGGATGTCGAGCTCGCGGCGCAGCCGGCCCTCGATCTCGAAGCAGCGGGGTGCGGCGATGTCCTCGAGATTGATGCCGCCGAACCCGGGGGCGATCGCCTTGACGATGGCGATGATCTCGTCGGTGTCCTTGGTGGCCAGCGCCAGCGGCCAGGCATCGATGCCGGCGAACTCCTTGAACAGCATCGCCTTGCCCTCCATCACCGGCATGGCGGCCTCGGGCCCGATGTCGCCCAGGCCGAGCACGGCCGTGCCGTCGGTGACCACCGCGACGGTGTTCTGCTTGATCGTCAGCGTGCGAGCCTTCTCGGGATCCTCGGCGATCGCCAGGCAGACGCGGGCGACGCCCGGCGTGTAGGCCATCGAGAGGTCGTCGCGCGTCTTCACCGGCACCTTGTTGTGAACCTCGATCTTGCCGCCCAGGTGCATCAGGAAGGTGCGGTCGGAGACGTTGACGATGGTGACACCGTCGACGCCGCGCACCGCGTCGACGATCTGCTGGCCGTGGTCGGAGTCGGTGGCCGAGACGGTGATGTCGCGAATCGTGTGCTCGCGCGTGACCCGCACCAGGTCGATCGCGCCGATCTCGCCGTTGGCGTCCGCGATCGCCGACGCCACGGCGGCAAACGAGCCCGGCCCGGAGGGGAGCTCGATGCGCATCGTCAGGCTGTAGGAGGCGGACGGAGTCGGCGACATGAGACCGCGAAGGGTATCCGACACGACCTTAGATACGGCGAAGCTGGTGTGCCTCAGGCAGTAGGCTTGGATGGATGGTGACCGCGAAGCAGACGAAGCCGTCTGAGCTCGACCTGTCAGACGAACCGGCTCATTCCTGCGACGTGTTCCTGGTGGACGGCAACGGGCTTGCCTACCGCGGCTTCTACGCCCTGCCGGAGGAGCTGCAGACGGTGGACGGACAGCCGACCAACGCGCTGCTGGGCATGGCCAACATGCTGATGCGACTGCTGGTCGACTACCGGCCCAAGACCGTGCTGGTCGCCTGGGACGAGCGGCCCACCCGCCGGCTCGAGCTCGACCCCGACTACAAGGCCCACCGCAAGCCGACGCCCGAGCTGCTGAAGGCCCAGCAGCCGTACTTCGCACCGCTGGTCGAGGCGTTCGGCTACCGCAACCTGCGGGTCGAGGGCAACGAGGCCGACGACGTGATCGGCACGCTGGCCACCATCGCCGAGGCCCAGGGCCACTCGGTGTGCGTGGTCTCCACCGACCGCGACGCCTTCCAGCTCGCCTCCGACAAGGTCTGCATCATGATGACCCCGCGCGGCGTCTCGGACGTGGTCGTCTACACGCCCGAGAGGATCCGCCAGCGCTACGGCATCGGGCCGGAGCAGATTCCCGACTTCATCGGCCTCAAGGGCGACACCTCCGACAACATCCTCGGGGTGCCGGGGATCGGAGACAAGACCGCCGCCGAGCTGCTGATCCAGTTCGGCACCATGGAGGGCGTCTACGAGCACCTCGACGAGGTCTCCGGCACCAAGCGCCGCGAGACGCTGGCCGCCCATCGCGACGACGCCGAGAGGTCGAAGCTGCTGGCCACCATCGACCGCGCGGTGCCGCTGGAGGTCGACTTCAACGAGCTGGTCGCGAATCCGCCCGATCGGTCAGGGATGAAGGAGCTGTTCCGCAAGCTCGAGTTCCGGGCCCTGCTGGGACGGGTCGACGAGCTGGAGGAGGCGGTGCCGGCGGCGGAGCGGGAGCCGGTCGTCACCGACGACGTGCCCTGGCGCGCGGCCGGCGTCGCCGAGCTGAAGGGCGTGCCGCACGAGGTCGCTCTGGCCTCCGACGGGAGCCGGTTCGCGGTCGCCGCCGCCGAGGGCGAGGCTCTGCTGCTCGACGTGCCCGAGCGGGCCGTGCTCGATGCGCTCCGCGACCGCCGGGTGCTGACCCACGGCCTCAAGCTACCCGCCCTGACGCCTGCGGGAGACACGCAGATTGCCGCGTACCTGATCGATCCCGGCCGCTCCGACTACGCCATCGCCGACCTCCGCGAGGAGGCCGGTCTCGAGCTGCGCACGCAGGCCGAGCCGGAGACGGCCGAGCTGATCCTGGCGGCTGCGACCAGCGCTCGCGCTGCACACGCGCCTGCTGCAGCGCGTGGAGGAGCGGGAGATGGGGCCGCTCTACCGCGACATCGAGCTGCCGCTGATCCCCGTGCTGGCCGACATGGAGCGCACCGGCGTTCGGATCGACAGCTACCGGCTGGCCGAGATCGCCGCCAAGCTGGCCGACCAGGTGGACGAGCTGGAGGCGACCGCCTACGAGCTCGCCGGCGGCCCCTTCACGCTGGGATCGCCCAAGCAGCTGGGCGAGGTGCTGTTCGAGCGGCTCGGCCTGCCCGCCGACCGCAAGGGCAAGACCGGGTACTCGACCGACGCGCGGGTGCTGGCGAAGCTTCGCGACAAGCATCCGATCATCGACGTGGTCGAGGCCTGGCGTGAGCAGTCGAAGCTGCTCAGCACCTACCTGCAGCCGCTGCCCGAGCTGATCGACGAGGAGGGGCGGCTGCACACCACCTTCTCGCAGACCACGGCCGCCACAGGCCGCCTATCGTCGATCCGCCCGAACCTGCAGAACATCCCCGTGCGGACGCCGCTGGGGCGCGAGATCCGAAGCGCCTTCGTCGCCGCCGACGGCTTCCAGATCCTGTCCGCCGACTACTCCCAGGTCGAGCTACGGATCCTCGCCCACCTGTCCGGTGAGCCCGCGCTGAAGGACACCTTCGCCCGCGGCGAGGACATCCACCGCGCCACCGCCGCCCAGGTGCTCGGCCGTGATCCGGCCACCCTGACGAGCGAGGAGCGAAACCGCGCCAAGGCCGTCAACTTCGGGATCATCTACGGGATCAGCGCCTTCGGCCTGTCGGAGCAGCTGGGAATCTCGCGGGAGGAGGCGCAGAGCTTCATCGACCTCTACCTGGCGCGCTTCCCGGAGGTCAACAAGTTCATCGAGACGGTGATCGCGTCGGCCAAGGAGCTCGGCTACGTGACCACGCTGTTCGGGCGACGGCGGCCGATTCCGGAGCTGCGGGCGGGCAACTACCAGACCCGCAGCCTGGGCGAGCGGCTGGCCGTGAACACGGTCATGCAGGGCAGCGCCGCGGACATCATCAAGGTGGCGATGATCGGCTGCCACCGGCGCCTGCGGGACGAGGGCCGGCGGTCGCGGCTGGTGCTGCAGATCCACGACGAGCTGCTGTTCGAGGCGGCCGACGGCGAGACGCAGGCGCTGCGGGCGATCGTGCGGGAGGAGATGACCGGCGCCTACCCGCTCGACCCGCCGCTCGAGATCGACATCGGGATCGGCTCCTCCTGGCTGGACGCCAAGTGACGGACTGGCTCCAGATCGAGGGCTGGGTTCACGCGCTCCCCGCCCGGCGGGGCAGCGAGCACGGCACCTACCTGTGGATCGAGGCCGGAGAGCTCCACGAGAAGCTGGTCGCCGAGGTGTTCGTCCCGGTGGTTGCGCCTGAACGGCTCGACGACGCGCTCGGGGTCGGCACCGGCGCCGTCGACTTCAGCGGCCGCCACACCACCGGCGACCTGACGCTTCAGTTCGGCCGCGTGCGCGACGACCGGGGGATCGTCTCGCTCGGCGGCCTGGTCGACGCCGACGTCCGTTTCCAGCTCAGCATGCATCCGCCCGGCGGCGGCTTCTGCCCGTTCTGCGGCGCCGAGCTCGAGGTCGAGACCGTCACCGTGATCACGCCGCCCGACGGCGGCCTGATGGGCACTCCGTCCACCCGCTGCCCTCAATGCGGAACCGTGTAGCACTCGCGGCCGGCGCCGTCGTGCTGGTCGTTGTCCTCGCCTACGTCGGATTCCGCGTCGTGTCAGGTGGCGACTCGGCGGCGGCGGGCCACGACGTCAAGGCCTGTCCCGAGGTGCGGCCGCCGAAGATGGCCCTGGCCGTGCGGCCTGCGTCGGAGCCAACCGGCACCGACCTCGACTGCGCCATCCGCGCATACACCAACTTCGTCGCGCCTCCCTCGTGGACGACGATGGCTCATGCGGTCACGGCGGCCGGCAGCGGCGACCACGCGTGGCAGCAGCGCATCCTGCTGTGGGGGTATCCGCCCTGCTCGGGGTGCCTGGATCCCGTGCTCGACCTGAAGAAGACCATCGCGGAGCATCCGGACTGGATCCTGCGCAACACCGGGGGCAAGCCGGTCCATCCGCTGAGCCACCCCGGATGGGTGCTCTACGACTTCGGCAACGTCGACTTCCAGACCGCCTGGGCAAACGCCATGGTCGCCGAGCTGCAGTCCGCCGGCGGCTGGTCGGGGATCGACATTGCCGACGCCGGTAACGACCCGGACTGGACGAGCGAGCCGATCGATCCCCGCACCGGCAAGGTGATGACCGACAACGACCGCATCCGCTACCTCGCCCAGGCGCTGACGCTGGTTACGAACGTCATGCACATCTCGGGCTACAACCTGATCGCGCAGAACGGGCCGCCGTCGATCATCGAGGGAGACCAGATCGGGAGCACCGACGGCGTCTCGGTCGGCGACGGGTTCGTCGGGCGCGAGGGCGCGAGCTGGACGCAGCTGTACGACTACTTCCAGGAGGCGGTCACCCGCTACGTCGGCAGCTGGGTGTGGGACGACCAGCGGCGGCTGACCAAGGACGAGGCGATCTTCGGACTGGCGTCCTATCTGCTGGTCTCAGGCCCGCTCTCCACCTACGGCGTCCGCTACGAGGAGTCGAATCCGATCTACCAGATCGACGTGGGGCGCGCCGGACGCCCCGGCGACCGTCACCGACGGCGTCTACCTGCGCCAGTTCGCGAACGCGACCGTGGCGGTCAACCCCGGCAACACGCAGGCAGACGGTGCAGCTGCCGACCGTGGGGAAGGTCACGATCGAGCCCGGCGAGGCCCTGATCGACACCCCGAAGCACCTGTACACCAACCTCTGAGCGGCCGATTCGGGCACGCTGGGATGCGGAAGGTTCGCGGGAACGCCTCTGTATACTCCTCACCGTCGCTCGGCGCGCCGGGTGATTGCCCCTTGGGCACACATTTTTTGAGAGGACTGATCGAACCTAGATGGCAGCAACCGACCAGCAACAGGAGCAGCAGCAGGTAGAGGTGGACCCCACCGACACCTGGATGATCGAGGTGGACGGCGAGCTCGTCCCCGACTACGACCGCACGCTGACGAATTTCAACGAGGGTGACGTCGTCAGCGGCACGGTGGTGCGAGTCGACAAGGACGAGATCCTGGTCGACATCGGATACAAGTCGGAGGGCGTCATCCCCATCTCCGAGCTGTCCATCCGCCGCTCCGTCAACCCCGACGAAGAGGTCACCGCTCGGCGACACGATCGACGCTCTCGTGCTCCAGAAGGAGGACGCCGAGGGCCGCCTGATCCTGTCCAAGAAGCGGGCGCGCTTCGAGAAGGCCTGGCGCCGGATCGAGGCTGCTGCCGAGAGCGGCGAGCCGGTCGAGGGCACGGTCATCGAGGTCGTCAAGGGCGGGCTCATCATCGACCTCGGCGTGCGCGGCTTCCTGCCCGCGTCGCTGGTCGACATCCGCCGCGTCCAGGACCTGGACGAGTACCGCGACCAGATGCTGCGCTGCAAGGTGATCGAGCTCAACCGCAGCCGCAACAACGTCGTGCTGTCGCGGCGCGCCGTGCTCGAGGAGGAGCGGCGCGAGCAGCGCCAGCAGATCCTCGACCGGCTGTCGCCCGGCGTCGAGGTCGAGGGCGTGATCTCGAACATCGTCGACTTCGGCGCGTTCGTCGACCTCGACGGCATCGACGGCCTGATCCACATCTCCGAGCTGTCGTGGAGCCACGTCAACCACCCGTCCGAGGTGCTCGAGATCGGCCAGACGGTCAAGGTGCAAGCGTGCTCGACGTCGACCGCGACCGCCAGCGCATCTCGCTGGGCCTCAAGCAGACCCAGACCGATCCCTGGCAGCGCGTCATCGACGAGTGCCAGCAGGGTGACGTGGTCGTCGGCCGCATCACCAAGGTGGTCACGTTCGGCGCCTTCGCCGAGATCCTGTCCGGCGTCGAGGGCCTGATCCACATCTCCGAGCTCGCCGACCACCACGTCGAGAACCCGCGCGAGGTCGTCAACCAGGGCGATGCGGTGAACGTGAAGGTGATCGAGATCGATCCCGAGCGCCGCCGGCTGATCGCTCTCGCTGAAGCGGGTGGAGCCGAACGATCCGGTGAAGACGCTGGAGATGATTCCCGGCCAGGCGCGGGCAGAGGAGACGGTGCCCGACCTGGGCCTGTCCGCCGACGTCTTTGCCGACACACCGTCGGCGCCTGCCGAGCCGGAAGACGGCGAGGAAGTCGTCGTGGAGGGCACGGTGGAAGCGGACGAGCCGATCGCCGAGTCCGAGCTCGCCGCTGAGCCGGAAGCCGCCGCTGAGCCGGAAGCCGCCGCCGAGCCGGAAGCCGCGGCCGAGCTCGAAGAGGCCGCTCCCGAGGTTGTCGAAGAGGCTGCTCCGAGGTCGTCGAGGATGCTCCGGAGGCGGCCGCCGAGCCGGAGCCCGAGCCGGCCGCCGAGGAGGAGCAGGCAGCGGAGGAGCCCGAGGCTTCTGCACAGGACGAGCCCAAGGCATCTGGCGAGGAGCCGGACGCACCGCCAGCGGAGGAGTAGCTTGGCGCGCGTCGTCGGGCTCACCGGCGGCATCGGTTCGGGGAAGTCTGAGGCGCTTGCCGCGTTCGCGCGCCATGGCGCGGTGACGCTGTCGTCCGACGACATCGTCCACCGCCTGTACGACCTGCCGAGAGGTACGTCAGGCCGTGGCCGAGCGGTTCGGCAGCGACGTCCTGCGCCGCCGACGGCAGCATCGACCGCAAGGAGCTGGGTCGCCGCGCGTTTGCCGATCCCGAGCTGCTCCGGTTCCTGGAGCAGCTGCTGCTGCCGCTGGTCGCCGAGCGCTTCGCCACCTGGCGGGACGAGCAGGTTGCAGCCGGCGCCGCGCTGCTCGTGCACGAGGCGCCGACGCTGTTCGAGGCCGGCGTCCAGGACCGCTACGACGCGATCGTGACCATCACCGCGCCCGAGGAGGTGCGCGAGCAGCGCCGTCCTGGGCGCCGCGGCGCGGATGGCGCGCCAGCTGCCGGAAGCCGAGAAGGCCGCCCGCAGCGACTACGTGTACGCAACACCGGCACGCTGGAGCAGCTCGACGAGTTCGTCGCCGGCGTCATCCGCGACCTCGACCAGCGGTGAAGCGCGGGCTGCTCATCCTGGCGGCGGTGGTCGTCGTTGTGGGGTCGGGGTTCGCGGTCGTCCGGCACCAGCAGCCGGGCTGGTGGGTGCGGCTCTGGTACCCGCTGTCCTACCAGCAGGACGTGGTCGGATACGCCCACCAGTACCACCTGTCCCCGACGCTGGTGGCCGCGGTGATCTACAAGGAGTCGCACTTCAACGCGAACGCCCGCTCCGACGCCGGGGCGGTCGGCCTGATGCAGCTGCTGCCCAGCACCGCCACGGGGGATCGCGCTCCACACCGGCGGCGACCAAGTTCCACCCGAACACCGACCTGCTCAACCCCGACCTCAACATTCGCTACGGCTGCTGGTATCTGCGGCACCTGATGGGGGTGTACGGCCGCTATCCGAACAACCGGAATCTGGCGCTGGCGGCCTACAACGCGGGCGAGGCGAACGTCGACCAGTGGATCGCGTCGGTGCCGCCGGGGCAGACCGTGCCGATCAGGTTCGCCGAGACGCGGGACTACATCACCTCGGTGCGCCGTCTGCAGACGCTGTACGCGCGGGGGTACGGAGACCAGCTCACCGGGTCCTGACCGCCGAGACGATCAGGCGGCCTCCTGCGCGCTCGCTGCGGCGGGCCGTGAACCCGGCGTCGACGAGGGCCGCCACGAGCTCGAGCTCGGTGACCGGATGGAGCATCAGGTCGTGGGTGCGCACCCCGTGGGCGTCCGAGATCTCGAGCGTGTAACGGATGTCCTTAGGCCCCTCCTGGACGAACCGAGCGGTCGCGCGGCACAGCGCATCGTCGCGCCAGACACCCGACCGCGGGCGCTCGGTCAGGTCGCGGATGACGATCATCGCCGCGCCTCCCGACTTGCACCGGCTCTGCATCTGGGCGAGGGCGCGGGGGAGGTCGCCGGGCGGCAGGGTGGTCAGCTCGTTGCCGACCGAGACGACGGCGTCGAACGTCCGTTTCAGCACCTGGTTGAGCGCCCGCACGTCGCACGCGATCAGCTCGACGTCCGGCAGCCGGGTGCGCGCGCGGTCGAGCATCGCCGGCGATGCGTCGACCCCGGTCACCCGCCAACCGAGCTCCTGCGCGGCCTGGGCGGTCATGCCGCTGCCGCAGGTGCAGTCGAGCAGCGTGCGGCCGCTCGGCTCCGGCAGGTGCCCGGCCAACAGCCTGCGGACACGCTCGACCGCCTCGTCCCAGTCCGGGTAGATGAGGTCGTAGTCCTCGGCGGCGCGTGCGTCGGCCCCGGCGCTCACATGAAGTGGTCGTAGATCCGGGCCGTGGATCGCTTGGCAGTTTTTCGCAGACGGCTGCCGACCGTGAACGGTTCGACCAGCTTCCACAGGCCGGAGGTGCGGTATGTGATGACGTAGCGGAGGATGCTGCCGCTGCCGCTGGGACGGATCTCGAAGGTCTCGGTGAGCGACCGGAACGGCATCCCGGCGCCGGGCGTCACCTCGAGCACCGAGCGCTTGGGTGCGTCGAACGCGGTGTAGCGGCCCTCCCAGGAGGGCGCCATCTTCCTGCCGGTGACGGTGATCTGGGCACCTTTGCCAGGCTTCTCGCGGTCGAGCGTTGCCTGCTCGGCCGACACATCCCAGACCTGGCGGCGGCCCGGGTCGTGCAGGAAGTCAAAGACCTTGGCCGGAGCGGCGGGCAGCTCCACCTGGTGGACGATCTCCGTCATCCACGAGACGATAACGGCGTCCCGGGCCGTCGTCGATCACGAACTCACGTTCGGTACAATGCCGGGGTATGCCCGACATGCGCGTATCAGCCGCCTACCAGCCCACCGGTGACCAGCCGCGCGCGATCGCCGAGCTGGCCGAGTCCATCAACCGGGGCGACCGGTTCCAGACGCTGCTGGGCGCGACCGGCACCGGCAAGACGCACACGGTGGCGCGCGTCGTCGAGCAGGTGCAGAAGCCGACCCTGGTGATCGCGCACAACAAGACGCTTGCGGCACAGCTCTGCAACGAGTTCCGCGAGTACTTCCCGCACAACGCGGTCGAGTACTTCGTCTCCTACTACGACTACTACCAGCCCGAGGCGTACCTGCCCTCGAGCGACACCTACATCGAGAAGGACTCCTCGATCAACGACGACATCGACCGGCTCCGGCACGCCGCCACGGCCGGCCTGTTCACGCGCCACGACGTCCTCATCGTCGCCTCGGTGTCGTGCATCTACGGGATGGGCTCCCCTTCCAGCTACGAGCGGATGGTGCTGTTCCTGGCGGTCGGCGACGAGCGCCCGCGCGAGGAGATCCTCCGCAAGCTGGTCTCGATCCAGTACGCGCGCAACGACGTCGTGCTCGGCCGCGGCAAGTTCCGGGTGCGCGGCGACGTGATCGAGGTGCAGCCGGCGAACATGGAGACCGCCTATCGGATCTGCCTGTTCGGCGACGAGGTCGAGTCGATCACGCACTTCGACCCGCTCACCGGCGAGGTGCTGGCCAAGCTCGACCACCTGGCCATCTACCCGGCCACCCACTACGCGATGGAGCGCGACGAGATCGACTCGGCCATCAGCGGCATCGACGCCGAGCTGCGCGAGCGGCTGGGCGAGCTGGAGTCGCAGGGCAAGATGCTCGAGGCCCACCGCCTGCGGTCGCGCACCGAGTACGACATGGAGATGCTGCGCGAGATGGGCTTCTGCAACGGCATCGAGAACTACTCGCGGATCCTGGAGGGCCGGGACGCCGGCACGCCGCCGCACACCCTGCTCGACTACTTCCCCGACGACTACCTGATCGTGATCGACGAGTCGCACCAGACGGTGCCGCAGATCGGCGGCATGTACGAGGGCGACCGGTCGCGCAAGCAGACGCTGGTCGACTTTGGCTTCCGGCTGCCGTCGGCGCTGGACAACCGGCCGCTGCGCTTCGACGAGTTCCTCGAGCGCGCGCCGCAGCTGCTGTTCGTGTCGGCCACCCCGGCCGCGTACGAGCTGCGCCACTCGACGCACGTCGCCGAGCAGATCATCCGGCCGACCGGCCTGGTCGACCCCGAGGTCGAGGTGCGTCCGACGCGGCATCAGATCGACGACCTGCTGGGCGAGATCCGCGGACGCATCGAGTCGTCGGAGCGGACGCTGGTCACGACGCTGACCAAGAAGATGGCGGAGGACCTGACCGACTACCTGCTGGAGGCGGGCGTGCGCACGCGCTACCTGCACTCCGAGGTGGACACGCTGGAGCGGATCAAGATCGTTCGCGAGCTGCGGCTGGGGGAGTTCGACGTGCTGGTCGGCGTGAACCTGCTGCGCGAGGGCCTCGACCTGCCGGAGGTGTCGCTGGTCGCGATCCTGGACGCCGACAAGGAGGGCTTCCTGCGCGGCCAGACGGCGCTGATCCAGACGATCGGCCGGGCGGCCCGTAACGTCAACGGCCAGGTGCTGATGTATGCCGACAAGTCGACGGAGGCGATCCGGGCGGCGATCGACGAGACCGACCGCCGCCGCGAGATCCAGATGGCGTACAACGCCGAGCACGGCATCACGCCGGAGTCGATCCAGAAGGGCGTCTCGGACATCGCCGAGTTCCTGTCGCTGGAGTCGCCGACCGTGCCGGGCCAGCGCCGGCGCGGCACCGCCAAGGCCGAGGGAATGGGGCGCGAGGAGCTCGAGAAGCTGATCGTCGAGCTCGAGGAGGAGATGTTCGCCGCGGCCGAGGAGCTGCGCTTCGAGTACGCGGCGAAGCTGCGTGACGAGATCAAGGAGCTGCGCCGCGACCTCGAGTTGACGACCGCATAGGATTCGTCGTATCCGACGGGTTCTTGCCATCTCCGGGGTCGTGGCGCTGCTCGCCGTGCTCGCACTTCCTGCTGCCCTGTCCGCGCACGAGGCGCTACGGCCTGCTGCCGCGGCGGCTCCAGCGTGGGATACGGGGCCTACCCGGATCCCGATCCTGATGTACCACTCGATCGGATCGCCCGACCAGAGCCTGTCGGTGGCGCCTTCCGAGTTCGAGGCCGAGGTCGCGTGGCTGCACCGGGCGGGCTTTCATGCCGTCACGCTGCAGCGGTGGTGGGACAGCTGGCACGGCGGATCGGCTCTCCCGGCCCGACCGGTCGTGATCTCGCTGGACGATGGCTTTGCCAACTGGTACACGAACGCGCTGCCGATCCTTCGGGCGTACCGCTGGCCGGCGGACATCGAGCTGATCGCCGGCCACTACGGCACGAGCGACGTCACGCCGCACATGCTCTCGGCACTTGTCGACCGGTACGGATGGGAGCTCGACAGCCATACCATGACCCACCCTCACCTGGCCGAGGTCTCGAATCGAGAGCTGAGGCGGGAGGTGGCGGGCAGCCGCCACTTCTTCCAACGTCTCGGCTACCAGGTGAACTTCTTCTGCTATCCCTACGGCCAGTACGACGGCCGCGTGGTTGCCGCCGTCAAGGCCGCCGGGTATCTGGCCGCAACGACGGTCATCCCGGGTGTTGCCTCATCGGCTGACAATCGCTATCTGCTGCCGCGGATCTCGGTTCCCGGAGGTCTAGGGGTAGCAGGGCTGAAGGCGAAGTTCAGCCGCTTCGGTCTTCTCTAGCTCTGCAGTCGCACGGGGGCGTAAGCTGAGTCTGACGGGGCGGCTGCGGCACGACGCACAGGTCATCGATCTTCCGTACCTGAGCCCGACGACTACACCTGCCGCCCTGTCGGGACGGGTCTACCTGCGCCGATCGTCGAGCACATGCAGCGGCGGGTCATGCGGTGGCGTTGGGATCTCCGAGCCGCGATTCTGTCGCGGATCGCAGGGCGCGGCGGTGTGCGTGGCGGCCGTCGACTACAAGCACCGGTTCCGCACGGCGCATCTGCGGTGCAAGCTCGGCCCCGGAACCACGCAGGTGCGGGGCACGATCGACGGGCAGTTCATGCAGTTCATGGTTCCCCCGGTCAACTGCCTGACCGGCCGCCGGCTGCAGCACGACGCCGCCGTTATCGACCTGCCCTCGCCGATGTAGGGTTCCGGACGGGTACGTCGAAGTGGACGTTCGATGCGCCGGCTCGAGCACATCGTGGCTCCAGGAGAACAGGTTCACCTCGTGACCCGTGAGCATGGGGTGGTGCTGGTGCGTCCGTTCTTCCGGGCGCTGGGATTCGTCGGACTCTTCGGCGGTGCCGCCTACGAGCTGGCGGGCAGTCCCGCCCCGGCGACGCTGCGCTGGGCGACCGCAGTGGTCGCGCTGGCGGTGGTGGCTGTGTCGGCCGTCGGATTTGGCCGCACGGTCGCCCGCTGGTACCAGCGCCGGCTCGTGGTCAGCGACCGCCGGGCGCTGCTCCTGTCGGGCACCATGTCGCGGCGGACGGCGACCATCCCGCTGGCAGCACTCGGTGATCTCGAGATCGACGTTCCGGGGTGGGGGAAGCCGCTGCACTACGGCTCGGTCGTCGTCTCGGCCGACGGGAAGCGGGGGCCGCTGTTCGGCCTCGAGCGCCTCCCCGATCCCGACCTGCTGATGGCGCTGCTGCTCGGGCTCGGAGCACCGATGCCGAGGCCGCGCCGGATGGCCGCGCCGCTCGGCCTGCGCCGCCGCCGCATCAGCGCGTAGCTGATCCCGAACATCGGCGGGCCCTAGTACCGGTGGAGCGTGGTGACGGCCGGTAGCCGGTTGTACATCATCACGGCGAGCGGCAGGGTGATCAGCAGGACGCTGAGTAGCCAGGCGCCCGCGATCCACAGCGCGCTGAACCACCAGCCGATGAAGATGAAGTAGAGGGCCCGCTTCACGAACGCCGGCTGGGGCACGCCAGAGTGGAGGATGTCGACGCGGGTTCCGTCGGCGCTGACGATGGTCGTCGTTGTCTCGCGCCGCGGGCGAAGGGTGAGCACGGTCGGGATTCGGTTGAAGATCCAGAACGTGAGCGGCAGCCCGATGATCGTCAGACCGACCAGCCACGCGGCGGCTGACACGATGCCCGACAGCCACCAGCCGACCAGCAGGAACCAGATCGCGCGGATGAGGATGTTCGGCCCGCGGTTGCCGTGGCTTACCGTGACAGTCGTGGAGTCGGTAGCGGGTGGTGGAGGATCCATCTGACGCGACGCTACCATGCGCGGTCGGTTGCGTCCGTCCGGTCGGCTCCCTACACTCACCGAACATGTGTTCGCTCACTACTCAACTGCTAGAATCAACCTCAGAACCGCTTGATCAAGCCAAAAATGGGGGGTACGTGGCCAGCGACGAGATCGTGATCCGGGGCGCCCGGGAGCACAATTTGAAGGATGTCACGGTCTCGCTGCCACGCGATCGGCTGGTCGTCATCACCGGCCTCTCCGGCTCGGGCAAGTCGAGCCTGGCCTTCGACACGCTCTACGCGGAGGGGCAGCGCCGGTACGTCGAATCGCTCTCCGCCTACGCCCGCCAGTTCCTGGGTCAGATGGACAAGCCGGACGTCGACTCGATCGACGGTCTGTCGCCGGCGATCTCCATCGACCAGAAGACGACCACCCGCAACCCGCGGTCGACGGTGGGCACGGTGACGGAGATCTACGACTACCTGCGGCTGCTCTACGCGCGGGTCGGACGGCCGCACTGCCCCAAGTGCGGCAAGCCGGTCGAGGGCCAGTCGGCCGAGCAGATCGTCGACCAGGTGCTGGGGCTGCCCGAGGGCACCCGCTTCACGGTCGAGGCGCCGGTCATCCGCACCCGCAAGGGCGAGTTCAAGGAGCTGCTCGACGACCTTCGGGCCGACGGCTTCACGCGGGTGTCGATCGACGGTGAGCAGCGCCTGCTCGAGGAGCCGATCGAGCTCGACAAGCAGATCCGGCACACGATCACGGTGATCGTCGACCGGCTGGTGATGAAGTCCGGACTGCGGGCGCGATTGACCGATTCGGTCGAGACGGCGCTGCGGCTGGCGGAGGGGCTGGTCGAGGTCGGCGTCGTCGACGGCCCGCGCACGACGTACTCCGAGCGCTTTGCCTGCCCGGACGACGGGGTGTCGCTGCCGGAGCTGGCACCTCGCATCTTCTCGTTCAACTCGCCGCACGGCGCCTGCCCGCGATGCACGGGGCTGGGGATGCAGCGCGAGATCGATCCCGACCTGGTGGTGCCCGATCCGACGCTGTCGATCGCCGAGGGCGCTCTGGTGCCCTGGACGGTGATCAACTCGAGCTTCTACGAGCAGGTCATCCAGGCGATCGCCGACCGCTACGAGGTCGACCTCGAGACGCCCTGGAGCGAGCTCCCCGAGGAGCAGCGGAAGGTGTTCATGGAGGGGACGAGCGGCGAGAAGCTGTACGTCAACTACCGCAACCGGATGGGCCGCAAGCGCAGCTACATGCTTGCGTTCGAGGGCATCGTCCCCAGCCTCGACCGGCGCTACCGCGAGACCGACTCGGCGTACCAGAAGGAGCGGATCGAGGAGTACATGACGCTCAAGCCGTGCCCGCTGTGCAAGGGCGCACGGCTGAAGGACACCAGCCTGGCCGTCACGGTGGGCGACCACAACATCTCCCAGATGACGAAGCTCTCGGTCGAGCGGGCGATCATGTTCGTCGACGGTCTCGAGCTGACCCCGACCGAGCAGCAGATCGGCGCGCGGATCCTGAAGGAGATCCGGGAGCGGCTGTCGTTCCTCGAGAACGTGGGGGTCGGCTACCTGACGCTCGACCGGGCAGCGGGGACGCTGTCGGGCGGCGAGGCGCAGCGCATTCGACTGGCGACGCAGATCGGGTCGAGCCTGATGGGCGTGCTGTACATCCTCGACGAGCCGTCGATCGGCCTGCACCAGCGCGACAACGCGCGGCTGCTGGCGACGCTGGAGCGGCTGCGCGACCTGGGCAACACGGTGATCGTTGTGGAGCACGACGAGGACACCATGCGCTCCGCCGACCACATCGTCGACATGGGGATCGGTGCCGGCGAGCACGGTGGGCGCGTTGTCGCCGAGGGCGACGCCGCACAGGTGATGGCCACCGAGGACTCGATCACGGGGGCGTATCTGTCCGGGCGCCGGGCGATCCCGGTTCCCGACCGGCGGCTGCACGACGCGGGGTGGTTCGGCGTCCGCGGCGCCGCGGAGCACAACCTGCAGGGAATCGACGTCGAGCTGCCGGTGGGCAAGTTCATCTGCGTGACGGGCGTGTCCGGGTCGGGCAAGAGCACACTGGTCAACGAGGTGATCTTCAAGTCGCTGGCCAACCGGGTCAGCCGGACGCGGGTGAAGCCGGGAGCGCACAAGGAGGCGTACGGCTTCGAGGTGTTCGACAAGGTGATCGACATCGACCAGTCGCCGATCGGCCGGACGCCGCGGTCGAACCCGGCCACCTACACCGGCCTGTTCGACCAGATCCGCGATCTGTACGCGAACACGCCTGACTCCAAGGCACGCGGCTACAAGCCGGGCCGGTTCTCGTTCAACGTCAAGGGCGGCCGGTGCGAGACGTGCCGCGGCGACGGAACGATCAAGATCGAGATGCACTTCCTGCCCGATGTCTACATCGCCTGCGAGGTGTGCCACGGGCGGCGGTACAACCGCGAGACGCTCGAGGTGCGGTTCAAGGGCAAGTCGATCGCCGACGTGCTGGACATGCCGGTCGAGGAGGCGCTCCAGTTCTTCGAGAAGATCCCGAAGCTGCGCCGGCGGCTGCAGACGCTGCACGACGTCGGGCTCGACTACATGCGGTTGGGGCAGCCGGCGACCACCCTGTCGGGCGGCGAGGCGCAGCGGGTGAAGCTGGCGACCGAGCTCTCGAAGATCGCGACCGGGCGGACGCTCTACATCCTCGACGAGCCGACCACGGGGCTGCACATGTACGACGTCGAGAAGCTGCTGGTGGTGCTGCAGCGGCTGGTCGACGCGGGCAACACCGTGCTGGTCATCGAGCACAACCTGGACGTGATCAAGCAGGCCGACTGGGTGCTCGACCTGGGGCCGGAGGGCGGCGACAAGGGCGGCGAGATCATCGCCCAGGGCACGCCCGAGGAGGTCGCGGAGACCGAGGGCAGCTCGACCGGGGAGTTCCTGCACCGGGTGCTGCCGGTGTACGAGACCGAGAGGGCGCTCGCTGGCTGAGGCGGGCGTGAGCGGCGGGCGGAGCGCGACTCCCGACATGTCGCTGCGCGCCCGCGCGGTGATCGTCGACGACCAGGGCCGGCTGCTGCTCGACAAGACCCACCACGCAAAGCCGGTGTTCTACTGGCTGCCGGGGGGCGGAGTGGAGCCGGGGGAGACCGCCGCCGAGGCGCTCGAGCGCGAGTTGATCGAGGAGGCTGCGCTGCGGATCGAGGTTGGGCGGCTGCTCTACGTCAGCGAGAACCTCTTCGTCGAGAGCGGCGACTACCGCCACGAGCTGATCCTGTACTTCCTGGCGACGATCGTCGGGAAGCTGGACGGAGAGCCCAGCGACCCGCGGATGCACGAGTGGCACCGGCCCGGCGAGACACCCGGCCGGCTGCTTCCCGCGGACATCGCGCGCGAGGTTGAGATCGACCTGGCGGAGGGCTTCACGCGGCCGGTGCTGCACCTCGTGACGGACGAGCGTCCGCAGGTGTAATCCCCGCTATCAAGCGGAATCGGCGTCCGCCGATACACATGTAAATGAACTGTGAGCGGACCTTCCGCCTGTCCGACATCATCGCAGGGCTCTCGCATGCGCTCGACCTGACCGAGGGGCAGCCCCCCGGCCATGCCCAGCGGACATGCCTGATCGGCCTGACCCTGGCCGCGCCCGTGCGCCTGGACGAGGACGACACCGCCGCCCTGTTCTATGCGCTGCTCCTGAAGGACGCCGGCTGCTCGAGCAACGCCGCTCGGATGACGGCGCTCTTCGGCGGCGACGACCGTGAGCTCAAGCGGCGGTCGAAGACGGTGGACTGGACGCGGCCGTCCGAGGCGCTCCGCTTCACCGCGGCGAACGTCGCGCCCGGCGAGTCGCCGCTGGGACGTGCACGAGCGTTTCTGTCGGCGGCGGCCGACCTCGCCGCCCAGGGCCGGGAGATGATCGACGCGCGCTGCGACCGGGGCGCCCGCATCGTCTCGATGCTCGGGTTCCCGCCGGCGGCCGCCGAGGCGGTGCGCACGCTCGACGAGCGCTGGGACGGCCGTGGCCTGCCGGCTCGCCTGAAGGGCGACCAGATCCCGCTGTTGGGCCGGATCGCCAGCCTGTCGCAGGCGGTCGAGGTGTTCTTCACCGAGGGCGGAATCGAGGCTGCGCGGGAGATGGTGCGGGCGCGCCGCGGCAGCTGGTTCGACCCGCAGCTGGCCGACCTGCTGCTCGCGATCGGCGACGCCGACCCGTTGTGGTCGCGGCTTGCGGTGGAGACCGGCCCGGTGCTGGCCGATGCGGACGCCCCCGACGACCGGACGCTCGCCGCCGACGACGACCGGCTCGACCAGATGGCCCGCGCGTTCGCGCAGGTGATCGACGCCAAGTCGCCGTTCACGGCTCGCCACTCCAGCGAGGTGGCCCGCTACGCCGGGCTGATCGCCCGCCGTCTCGGGTACGACGCCACCGGCGTTCGCGACCTCCATCGGGCGGGGCTGCTGCACGACATCGGCAAGCTCGGCATCTCCAACTCGATCCTCGACAAGCCCGCTGGGCTGACCGACGAGGAGGTGCGCGCGGTCCGCGAGCACCCTCGTCACACGGCCGAGATCCTCTCCCGCGTCGAGCCGTTCGCTCCGCTGGCCGCTGCGGCGGCTGCCCATCACGAGCGGCGAGACGGCCGCGGCTACCACCTCGGCCTGGCCGGCGAGCAGATCCCGCCGGCGGCACGCATCCTGGCGGTTGCGGACGTCTACGAGGCGCTGACGGCGAACCGGCCCTACCGGGCCGCGATGTCGCCGGAGGAGGCGCTCAGTCTGATGGCGCGCGAGCGCGGTACCGCGTTCTTCGAGGAACCGCTGGAAGCGCTCGGGTGGGTTGTCCTCGGCGGGGTCGCCGAGCGCGACGAAGGCGAGCACGAACTGCCCGCCGCCGCCTGAGCTCCGAGCCCCTGCGCCGTCAGTTGGGGATGTCGACCACGTCGGCCGAGCACTGCCCGGTCTCGCGGTAGTGGCGCCAATGCTTGAAGGCCGCGGCGGTCAACTGGCCCTTCACCTCACCGCCGGCGATCAGCTCCTCGACCTCGGCCGGTGCGAACCACTCCGGCGCGCCGAGGATGTCGGAGTCGTTGATCGCATAGCTGGTCTGGCGGGGCTGGCTGGACAGGTAGTTCAGTCGGGTGGACGTACCGATCCGGCGCCCGTCGTCGTCATGCTCCCGCACCAGGGAGACGCCGATCAAGGTCGCCTGCGACGCGGCGTACCCGGTCTCCATCAGCAGGTTGCGGTTGACCACGTGCTCGGGGATCTGAACGCGGCCGTCCTCGTCGAGCGGCGCCATCCACCCGGTCGGGAAGTTCCAGCGCTCCTCGCCCTCGCGGTTGAGCTGCCGAACCATCAGAAGTTCACCGCCGTGCTCCACGATCGCGCAGACCGTGGTGGCGAAGATTGTCGGGTGGACTTCGACGGATGTGCCCATCCCGACAGGATACGTCAACTGGAGAGGGATTTGCTCATCCCGAGCTCCGCCGCGCGGGCGCCGATCTCTCGCTCTCGCCGCCCGTCGAACCAGTAGCCGCTGGCCTCGTAGAGCGCCTGTGCGGCGTCGCCGTCCTCCATCACCGTCAGCTCGAGACTCGACCCGCCCGCCGTGCGCACCCACTCCTCGATCGCATCCAGCAGCGCTCGGCCCACGCCGGCCCGGCGCGCCGCCGGCGCCACCCACACCGAGTACACCCCGAACACCCGGGGACGGCGCGGGTCACGGACCGAGCGCACCATCCCTGCCGGTTGTCCTCCGCGAAACGCGAGCAGCAGGCAGGAATCGGCACCGTGTGCCGCGTCCACCGCCATCGCCTGCCAGCGGCTGGCCGGGTAGGACGCCTGGTCGGCGTACGTCGAGCCGAACGCGTCCGGGTCGGTGCGCAGCGCGGCGAGCCGGATCGACCGCAGCACCGGCCCGTCCTGTTCGGTGATGCGGCGGATCTCCAGCTGGTGGTCGAGGGTCGCCATCCGGCGCAGTATCGCGGCCTGCGACAATCGAGAAAGCGAGAAGGAGTGCGATGGGCGAGGCAGTGGACACGAGCCGGGCGGGACGGGTCGAGCGGTGGACGACGCTCGACCGGATGCCTGCGACCGGCCTGCTGCTGGTGGCGATGCTCTCGTTCCAGGTCGGCGGGGCGGTCGGTGTGCTGCTGCTGCCGGGGCTCGGCCCGGCCGGCACGGTGGCCGCGAAGAACCTGATCGGCGGGGCGTTGCTGTTCGCGGTCGGGCGGCCGGCTGTCCGGGGTCGCAGCCGCGCTGCCGTGGGCTGGATCGTGTTCATGGCGGTGCTGCTGACGGTGATGAACGTCGCGTTCTACATCGCCGCTGCCCGGATCCCCATCGGAGTTGCCGTCACGATCTCGTTCATCGGGCCGCTGACGGTCGCGCTCGTCCTCTCACGCCACCCTCGCGACCTGGCCTGGGTAGCGCTGGCGGCGGCAGGCGTCGCCCTGTTCGGCGGCGTGCCGGGTGGAGCCGCTCTGAATAAGGTCGGTCTCGCGTGCGCCGCCGTCGACGCCGTTGCCTGGGCTGTCTACGCGGTCACCGCCCGGCGCGTGGGCAGCGTGCTGCCGGGATCGAGCGCGCTCGCGTTCGGGATGCTGGGCTCGGCGCTCCTGCTCCTTCCGTTCGTCCCGGCGGGGCTGGCGCCGTCACATGTCACGGCCAGGTACGCGCTGGCGATTCCTCTCCTCGGTGCGCTGACGGCGCTGCCCTTCGCGCTCGAGTTCGCCGCGCTACGGCGGATACCGGCCGCCACCTACGGCGTGCTGGTCAGCCTCGAGCCGGCGCTCTCGATCGGCGTTGGCGCCCTCGTGCTGTCGCAGCGGCCGACGGCGGTCGAGCTGGTGGCGGTTGCGCTGGTGGTAACCGCGTCGATCGGAGCAGCGCGGTCGGCCGGCGCAGCAGTTGCTGCGGACGTCGGTGCAAGCCCTGACCCCTAGGAGCCGGGGCGGTGGGCTCAGCCCTGCTCTCAGCCGTCGGCGTCTGCCACCAGCGCGGCCGCCTCTTCCGAGCTGATCACGGCCACGACCTCGAACGACCCCAGGTCGGACCAGTGCTCGATCCAGCGGTCGAACAGGCTGGGATCGTCCGTTTCCATCAGCTGGAAGCAGCGGCCCAGGTTCGTGTCCACCCAGCTGTCGACGTACTCGAGGCCGTCCGGGAGCATTCGGCCCCGCTCGGCTGCCCGGGCGTAGACCTCGGCGGCGGTCCCAGGAAACGTCTCGATCACCATGTAGCGCACGCGGCGAGTCTAGACTCAGCCGATGCGGTGGCGCCTCCTCGTTCTCACGGCGGCGGTGCTGGGGCCACTGGCCCTGGCTGGCGCCGCGCGTGCCACACCGGCTGTGACCGGATACCCCGGCTCGCTCGCCGTCCTCGGCGACTCGATCTCGGTCGGCTACGACGCCGACGGGACCGGGCCTCAGGCCGAACCCCAGTACTCCTGGGGCGCCGGCACCTCGTCGCAGGTCGAGAGCGTCTACTCGCGGATCCTGGCCTCCAATCCCGCCATCTCGGGCAATGGGTACAACGAGGCTGTCAAGGGCGCGGACATGGCCGACCTTGAGGGTCAGGCAACCACCGCGGTCAGCCAGGGCGCCCAGGAGGTGCTGATCCTGATGGGCGCCAACGACGTCTGCACCGACACCCAGGCCACCATGACGTCGGTGGCGACGTTCCGGGCGGAGCTCAAGTCCGCGCTGAAGACGCTGTCGCGGGGACTGCCGGACGCCCGTATCCAACTGCTCAGCATCCCCAACGTCTACCGGCTCTGGCAGGTGCTGCACACGAACGCCACCGCGCGATTGGTGTGGAGCTTCGCCGGGATCTGCCAGTCGATGCTCTCCAACCCGAACTCCACGGCGCCCGCCGACACGGCCAGGCGCGCGGCGGTGCTGAAGCGGGAGAAACAGTTCAACCACGTGCTGGCGGCGACCTGCGCCACGTACGTGCATTGCCGGTTCGACGGCGACGCCGTGTTCGACTACCCGTTCGCCGCGTCCGACGCGGACACGCTCGACTACTTCCACCCGTCGATCGTCGGGCAGTCGATCCTCGCTCAGACCGTCTGGAACGTGGGCTTTGACTACACGGATACGACGCCGCCCGTGTCGGTGGCATCGACGACCCCGGTTACGGGCGGCGCCCAGGTCACGCTGACCGCGACCGACAACGCCGGCGTCTCCGGCATCGAGTACGTGATCGGGAAGGGACACTGGGTGCGATACACCGGCCCGGTCACCGTGCTGGCCGGCCACGCGATCACCTGGCGCGCCGTCGACGTGAACGGCAACATCGAGGCCAGCCAATCGCTGGCACTCGATCCGCCGGCATGATCGGTTCGCCGGGAAGACCGTTCGTCGGACTCCGCCCGACAGCTCGTGCTTGACAGGTTCACCGCGCCGCTGGATAGTCGCGACGCTGAAGCCGGTACCGTCCAGGAGGGGAATGTGATCACGAGGTCGTTCAGGATTGCGGCGCTGGTTGCGATGGTGGTCGCCGTGGCGCTCGCGGCTGGACCCGGGGCGGTGGTACGCGGTGCCACGTCTGCCCGCGCCGTCTCGCGCGGCCCGGTGGTTCGGCCGGCGGTGACGGGCAACGTCAGTGCTCACGGCTACACGTCTCCGCTTTCGACCTCCGACTGTCTCTCGCAGATAGGCATCGCGTGCTACACGCCTCTCCAGTACCGGGTGGCGTATGACCTCAACCCGCTCTACGGGAAGGGCATCGTCGGCAAGGGCAGGACGATCGTGATCGTCGACTCCTACGGCTCGCCGACCATCACCAGCGACCTGCACGCCTTTGATCAGCAGTTCGGGTTCCCGGATCCGGTGCTCGAGATCAGGAAGTTCGGGAACGTCCCGCCGTTCGACTCCGGCGATGGGACGATGGTGGGCTGGGCGACGGAGACCACGCTCGACGTCGAGTATGCCCACAGCATCGCGCCGGGCGCCAAGATCGTGCTGGTCGAGACGGCCGTTGCCGAGACGGAGGGCACGACCGGCCTGCCGCAGATGATGCGGGCCGAGGATCACCTCATCAAGAACGGCGTCGGCGACGTGATCACGCAGAGCTTCGGTGCCACCGAGAACACGTTCCGCGGCTTCAGCCACGGCAACTTCGACGGCATCATGAACCTGCGGTACGCCTTCCAGGATGCGCAGGCGGCCGGCGTCACCGTGCTCGCCTCATCTGGTGACGACGGAGCGACCGACTACAAGTCAGACGGCAGCTCGCTCTACGCGAAGCGCGTGAACTCGTGGCCGTCGTCCGACCCCCTGGTGACGTCGGTCGGCGGTACCCTGCTCTCGCTCGACAACAGCGGCAACCGCGTGTCGCCCGACGTGGTCTGGAACGACGGATACGGCGCCGGGGGCGGCGGCGAGTCCGGCGTCTTCAGCCGGCCGTCCTTCCAGGATGGCGTTGCCGGCGTGGTCGGCGCCCAGCGGGGCACCCCCGACATCTCGATGAGCGCGGCCGTCAGCGGGGCGGCCTGGGTGTACTGGACGTTCGGCGGCAGCCCCGGCTGGCACCTGATCGGCGGCACCTCGGAGGCCTCGCCGATCTTCTCCGGCATCGTCGCGATGGCCGACCAGAAGGCGCACCACCGGCTGGGCGACATCAACCCCGCGCTGTATGCGATGGGCGCCGCCGGCTCGGGCACAGGGCTGGTCGATGTCACCTCCGGCAACAACTCCTACGCAGGCGTGACCGGCTTCAACGCGACCACCGGGTACGACATGGCCAGCGGCTGGGGCACGATCGACGGCGCGGCGTTCGTCAAGGCCCTCGCGGCTCACTGAGGTAAACGACGCCCGTGGCGGCCGCGCCCAACCGGGGCGGCCGCCACCTGCGTCACGCCTGCCCGAAGGAGACCCGGTTGCCGTCCGGGTCGGTCAGCGTCGCTTTCCGCGCGCCGCTGCCCATGACCTCGATCGGTGCGGTGCCCAGGCCGCGCTCTGCGACTCCCGCGAGCGTCTCCTCGAGGTCGGCGACCATCAGCGTGAGCAAGCCGCCACCCGCCCGCTCCGTGTCGCCGACGACGTACACCAGCCCTCCCATCGGCGAGGTTCCAGACGGCTTCCGCGTCGTGGGGCAGCATGTCCGGTGGCCGGCCGAACAGCTGCTCATACCAGCCCTTCGCAGAGGTGAAGTCCCGCACTGCGATCCCGGAGAAGACGTGGGTGACGCGGAGTGCCTGCATGCCCGCACGCTACTCGGTGGTCAGGGCACGACGGTCAGGCTGAGGTGCGATCCGGCCGTGGCGCCGGTGTGCAGGCGCTGGTGGTTGCGCTGCGTGTCGACCGCGAACCAGGGGCTCTCGGTCGTTCCCGGGTGGGGTACGTAGAGCGGGTAGTCGCTGGAGGCCACCTGCAGCCGCAGCCGGTTGCCGGCGGCCAGGCGGTGGCCGGTGTGGCCGAGCGGCACCTCTACCAGCTCCGCTCCGTCCGGCCGCTCGACCGCGCTCCTGCCCGTAGAGCAGGATGTGCGAGCCGCCGTCCGGCGACGACGACCACCAGCTTGACGTGCACGTTCATCGAGGGGCCGTCGGAGGCCAGTCGCAGGGAGGCCGTCACGCGGTCCTGCCAGCGTGAGCGGGGCCTCCAGCGGCGCGCTGGTGAACACCAGCACATCGTCGCGCTCGGCAACGGCACTCTCGTCCGGGTACTCGTAGAGGAACGAGAACGGGTCGACGATCGTCGAGGGCACGAGGTTGTCCGGGTCATGGACCCACTCGGCCACGTCGTCGCCCGGCCGGCTCTGGGGTCAGATCGCCCGCCCGGCCCGGGTACAGCCGCATCTCCGTTGCGCCGGGCGGCGGCCAGGTCGGCCGCCTCCTGCCAGCCGACGTTGGCCAGGTGCCAGCGCACGCGGGGCACCGACCCGGGGTCGGTGCGTGCCGCCAGGAAGGCGTCGAAGAACTCGAGCGCCGGTGCCAGGTAGCGCTGCGAGCATCCGCTCCAGCGCGCCGTCGTCGACCGCGTGGTTCTCGGCCTCGGTCACCGGGACGGTCTCGAACCGGTAGTTCTCGTGGTCGGTCGAGCCGGCGTTCAGGTACTGGAACGGCGCCGTCGCCGGATCGCGCATCAGCCGCTCGTAGTCCCGCATGTGCGGTGGCGTGATGTTGTCGAACCAGCCGACGCCGTGCAGCGTGGGGATGCGCAGGCGGTCGAACGGATGGCCGTTGCGGTAGAGGTCGACCGGCGCCTGCCCGCGCGACTCAGCGATCAGCCGGTCGAAGGCCAGCGACCGGCTGCCGATGGCCTCGAAGGCGTCGTCGAACACCTCTGAGAGCGGCCGGTGCCTCCAGTCCGGCGTCCAGTGGTAGGAGTTCTGATCGCTCCAGTACTGCGCCAGGTAGTGCGCCCCGTACAGCGGCGTCACGCCGTCCAGCCACTCGAACAGATCGGCGACCGTGACCCGCGGAACGATCGCCTTCAGGGCTGGATGCCCGGAGGCCACGGCGGTCCACTGCGTGAAGCCGTAGTACGAGTCTCCCCACATCCCGACGTTGCCGTTGCACCACGTCTGGGCGGCGATCCAGTCGATCGTGTCGTACCCGTCGTCGAGCTCGTGGACGAACGCGTTGGTCTCGCCCCCCGACCGGAACTTGCCGCGGACGTCCTGGACGACGAACGCGTAGCCGCGGTCGGTGAAGTGCCGGGCGATGAACGGCATCCAGCAGTAGCGGCCGTTCTTGTCGTAGGGCAGGCGGACGAGCACCGCCGGCCGCGGGCTGTCTCCCGTCGGGCAGGTAGGTATCGGTTGCCAGCTCGACGCCGTCGCGCATCCGCACCATGTGCTGCTGCGCCGAGGGGTCGATGGGCGCCGGGCCGGTCTTCTCGATCTCCAGGTCCATCGCGCTGAGCGTACCGGTTCCGGTGTCGTACTCGGTGCGTGAGAGCGCCCCCGTTCGGGTAGAACACGGGTAACGTCGCGGCGCACGGCTCCCACGAACGCCGCTCAGGGTCAATCGAAGGAGGGTGCATGTCTTCAGTTCTGCGCAGGTCGCTGGGTGCGGCCGGCTTACTGAGCCTGGTGCTGCTGGTGGGGCTGTCCGTTACGGGCATCGCCTCCGCCCGCGTTGCCGCGCCGCAGCCGCGGACGAATCCGATGCTCCGTGCGTCGGGCGTTCCCCACACCATGACCGTCAACTCCAAGCCGGTTGACCTGTCGATCAACTGGTCGGGTTATGGCGTGACGTCGAGCTCCAAGTTCAACTTTGTCCACTCGGAGTTCATCCAGCCCGCGATCAAGTGCAACGGCACTTCGTGGAACTACGTGTCCCAGTGGACCGGCCTCGACGGGTTCAACTCGAACACGGTCGAGCAGGACGGCACCGACGCCTTCTGCAAGGGCCCGGATCACATGAAGCCGTTCTATTCGGCCTGGTACGAGATGTACCCGGCGGCGTCGGTGAGCGTGTTCCTGATCCACCCGGGCGACGTGATCGACTCCCAGGTGGTCTTCAAGCACGGCATGTTCACCACCACGATCACCGACGTGACGACCGGCAAGTCGTCGTCGACGTCGGCGGCCTGCAGCGCGTGCCAGCGCTCGTCTGCAGAGTGGGTCGTCGAGCGTCCCGCGTTCTGCACCGGGGCCTGCACCAGCGGGTTCCTGGCCAGGCTGGCGAACTTCGGCACGGCCAAGTTCAACAACGCGACGGCCGGTGTCGACGGTTCGCGGGCGACCTCGATCAGCAGCTTCACCAACACGCCGATCGACATGGTCAACCCGAAGGGCAAGGCGTTCGACATCATCGCTCAGACCGAGACGCTGACCCAGCAAGGCCACTCGTTCAAGGTGGTCTGGCAGCGGCGCGGAACGAGGGTTCCGATCACGTTCTGAGGAAGGTCCCGGGGCGCGGCCCGCTGAGGGCCGCGCCCCGGCTCGTGATGGTCTCTGCACGTGGCCGTCAGGCAGCGTCCGGCTCGCGCGCCGGCACCAGCAGCAACGCGGCTCCGACCAGGAAGCAGATCGCGCCCCAGAAGGTGCCCGACGTGTCCAGGGCGGCGTCCAGCACGTCGCCCGTGGCGGGCTGGATCCAGCCGGCGATCGCCGAGGCGCCGAAGAAGACGGAGCCCAGCAGGTTGATCGCAGCGATTCGCCAGCCCATGCTGCGCGGCCGCCACGAGAGCCACGCATGCCCGGCCTCGGCGAATGCCAGCTCGCTTGCGATGAGGAAGCAGATCGATCCCAGGGCGTCCGGCGTCCAGACCACCAGGTCGGCCTTCTTCGGCGTCAGGTTCGCGTCGAGCGCAGCGAAGGTGGTGACGTTGAAACACAGGGTGCCGACGAACTGGATGAACGTCGCCCACCAGTCGATGCGACGGGCCTCGATGGCGATCAGGCGGCGATGTGGCGGGGCGGTTGGCCCGATATCCAGCGGAGCGCTGATGCACTCGACGTACTGCAGGTAGGCGGCGGCCGTGAAGAAGATCGAGCCGACGAAGTAGGTGACGGCGTCGGGGAGCTCGCCCGACCGCGTCGGAGTACCCGGGCAGCGAGCCGACCGCGAAGCAGGCCGACCCGACCATGAACAGCACCGCGATCGCAGCGGCCGAGCGCTCCCTCCCCGCGCTTGCGGTGCTCGCGCGACGCCCACTCGACGAGCCGGCCATCGGTCAGGCGATAGCGGACGTGGGTGACGAACGGCCCCGGGCCGTCGACGGCGACGGCCGTGGCGCCGGCGGGTGGGGCGACGTACGCGGCCGACGCCACCTAGATGGTCTAGTGGTGGAACCCGGACTCGGCCTCGCTGTGCACCGGCTCGGGCTGCTTCTCGAGCCGGACCAGCTCGCGCTTCAGGTCCGCGATCAGCAGGTCGGCCAGGTCGTGGGTGAACCCGCGGCGGACGACCACCCGGAGCGCGGCCAGGTCGGTGCGGTTCTTGGGGAAGGTGTAGGCCGGCAGCTGCCAGCCCCGCTCCCGAAGCGCGCTGGAGACGTCGAACACGCTGTAGTTGTCGATCCCGTCCTTGACCTTGAACGCGAACACCGGCAGCTGGTCGCCGCGGGTGAGCAGCTCGAACGGGCCCAGCTCGGCGATGTTCGCCGACAGCCGTGTGGCGACGTCGCGGGCGTAGGCCTGGATCGCCGCGGTAGCCGTCGAAGCCGAGCCGCAGGAAGTTGTAGTACTGCGCGACCACCTGCGCGCCCGGCCGGGAGAAGTTGAGGGCGAACGTCGGCATGTTGTCACCCAGGTAGTTGACCCAGAAGATCAGCTCCTCGGGCAGCGCCTCGGAGTCGCGCCAGAGATCCAGCCGACGCCGGGGTAGACGAGGCCGTACTTGTGGCCGGAGGCGTTGATCGAGCACACCCGTGGCAGCCGGAAGTCCCACAGCAGCTGCGGGTCGATGAACGGCGCGACGAATGCCGCCGGACGCAGCCGTCGACGTGCACCGGGATGTCGAGGCCGGTCTGCTCCTGGAACTCGTCCAGCGCCCGCAGATCTCCTCGATCGGTTCGTACGAGCCGTCGAACGTCGACCCCAGAATCCCGACAACGCCGATCGTGTTCTCGTCGCACAGCTTGACCGCTTCCTCGGCCGAGAGCGTGTAGCGGTTGCCCTCCATCGGCACCAGGCGCATCTCGACGTCCCAGTAGTTGGCGAACTTCTCCCAGCAGATCTGGACGTTGATGCCCATCACCAGGTTGGGCTTGTCGGCCGGCTTGCCCTCGGCCGCTCGCCGCTTCTGCCACAGCCGCTTCATCGCCAGTCCGCCGAGCATCGCGGCCTCGCTCGACCCGGTGGTCGAGCATCCGGTCGCCTCCTTGGCGTCGGGCGCGTGCCAGAGCCGGGAGAGGATGTTGACGCAGCGCATCTCGAGCTCCGCCGTCTGCGGGTACTCGTCCTTGTCGATCATGTTCTTGTCGAGGCACTCCGCCATCAGCTGCCGCGCCTGGGGCTCCATCCAGGTGGTCACGAACGTGGCCAGGTTGAGCCGGCGTTGCCGTCCAGCATCAGCTCGTCGGCGATCGACCTGGTAGGCGAGGTCAGGCGCCATCTCGCCGGGCGGCACGTCGTGGCGTGGGATCGTCTCACCCTCGAGCGTGAACAGCGGGGCAGGGGACAGATCGTGCGACGGGCCGGACGGGCCCTTGGGGTGCTTCAGCGGCACGGCCGAGACCTCCTGTGGCAGGCGAATGGGATGCCGGCGTAGCCCGGGCCGGCTCGGGCGATCCTCGCACAACTGCCGAGGCATGACCGTCATCCCGTGTGGATGAACGGGCGTTCGCCGGTGCGCGTCTAGTTGTCCGGGTGACCCGACCGTGAGCCGTCGGTCTCGTGCTCCGCGGTGCCCGTCCTGGCGCTCGCACCGGTACCCGATGCGGCGGAGCCGCTGTCAGCCGGCTCTGACGGTGCGGGTGCGGCGGGCGTTGTCGTCCAGAGTGCCACGGCCTCGGTCTCGCCGGATGACCGGAGGTCGAGGACGCCGTGTCCTGGTGGGCAACTGGCCAACTCGCCGGCCGCCGTGCCGTCGTCGTCGCCGGCGGCGCTCTCGTGCGCCGAGGGCTCCTGACGGTCGTCGCGGCCCGAGCCGTCGGCGGCGGCGGGAGATGCCGGAGTGGGCGTGCCCATGGCCTCGCGCTCGGGAGGATGGTGGGGATGCATGCCCGACCAGACCGCGACGCCTCCGGCGCTGACGCCGATCGTCGCGGCGGCCAGTGCTGCACCGACCGCAACCTTGGCGCCGGCCATCTTGGCGCCGGCGACGCCGCTGCTGACCGCTCCGCCTGCGACCAGGCCGAGCGAGTGGGGGGCCGCGACCAGCGGGATCAACGCGCCGATCGCCGCCTGCTGGGACCCGATCGAGCGGCCGAAGTCGCGGCACCTCTTGCAGTGGGCCGAGTGCAGCCGCGCGCTGGTCCGCGCCAGCCGGCCGGCCTCGCCGTCTGCGGCCGCCGAGAGCGCGGTGCGTACCGAGGTGCACTCCAGCTCGGCGGCTTCCGTGTACTCATGGAGCGACGCCCGGGCGCGGAAGATCAACACCTTCACATTTCCCTCCGTCGTGTCCAGCACCTGGCCGATCTCGGGGTAGGGGAGACCGGCGAGCTCGCGCAGCAGCAGGGCGGTCCTGCCGCGCTCGGGCAGGGCGTCGAGCGCGGCCCGCATCAGCGCCAGCTTCTCGTTCAGCTCCGCCGAGGCGTGCGGCTCGATCCCGGAGCCGCCGGGCAGTGACTCCTGCACCTGGTCGAGCTCAACGGTGTTCCGGCGCCGGCGGAGAAGGTCGATCGAGGCGTTCCGCGTCACCCGGAACAGCCATGGACGGGCGTCCTTCGCCGGCTCGCTCCGCGCGGCCGCGACGAAGGCGTCGTGCACGGCGTCCTCGGCGTCCGGCCTGCTGCCGACGATGCCCTGCGAGAAGCGCACCAGCGACGGGTACAGCTCGCGGTAAAGACTGTCCAGGTTGCTGGTGCGCTCGGGTTCGCTCATGCGGCCTCGGTGCGGATGGCACTGGTCGGGCACGCCGCGCAGATGCGGGCGGCGCGATCGGGATCGAGCACGGCCAGGATCACCCTGGCGCAGCCGTCGCCGTCGAGCTCCACGGCCTCGGGATCCTCGGCGACGCACTCGCCGTAACCGATGCAGGTGTCCGTGTCGATGATCAGCTTCACGCTCACGGTAGCTCCTTCGTCTAGCCTGCGTTCTGGGTCACCAGCCCACGGGCCTCGCGCATCCGAGCCGGCTGGTTCACGAGGACGACGCAGGCGACTCGCCCTCCTGTATCGACACCAAGCAGCAATTCATCGACCCGTCGCCACTCGGCCACAGCTCGCTCGTGGCCGACGACCTGGATCCGGACGCGCCCGATGTCCGAGAACCAGTAAGGGTCGCGCTCGTAGGGCGCCGAGTCGCCGGCGATGGAATCGGCGACATGACGCCCTGACGCCAGCGCGTGGTCCCAGTGCGGGATCGCCAGCGGGCCGAAGCGGGGGTGGGGGAACACCGCGACGTCGCCGCATGCCCATGTGCGATCCTCGCGGGGCACGCTGAGGTGGGCGTCGGTCGCAATCCCGAGCCCTTCGCCGACATCCCCGGGCAGCGCACGCCCGACTCCCGTCGCCGCGAGGACGACGTCTGCGGTCAGGACATGGCCGTCCGTGTGGACGCGCAGTTGATCGCCGTCCCGCTCGATGCGCTCGACGAGACAGTCGCCGATCACGGCGACCCCGGTCTCGGCGAGCCCGTCGATCGCCGCGGCGGCGACCATCGGCGGCATCCGCATCAACGGCGCCGGGGCCCGCTCCAGCAGGGTCACGGTGTGCCGGGAGGCCAGCGTCGCGGCCGTCTCGCATCCGATCAGGCCGGCGCCGATCACCACCACTCGGCGCCCGGGCACCGTCTCCGACACGCGCGGCAGCACGCGCTCGAAGCCGGCGGGCGTTGCGTTGCAGTCGGCGAGCTCGGCGCCCGGCACCGGCGGGCCGGTGACCGCCACGCCGGTCGCCCACACCAGCTCGCCGTCGCAGTGGTGCTCCACCGGCTCGCCCGCGGAAGTCGTCACGGCGAGCGTTCGCGTCGTCGCGTCGTAGCCGGTCGCCACGCCGTCGAGCGCGGCGATCCCGAGGTCGCGAACCTGGTCGGCGTCCGCCAGGCGGGGGCAGCGCGGCCCACGGCCAGGGCGTGCTTGGTCAGCGGCGGCCGGTCGCAGGGCAGCCCTGGCCCCAGCAGGGTGACGGGAACGTCGTGCTCGGCCAGCCGGCGGGCGCACGCGAACCCGGAGACGCCGTTGCCGACCACGGTGACAGGCGGTCTCATGCCGGCTCCCTGGCCGGGCTCGGCCGCTCCATCCAGCGCCACCAGGCGGCGGCGGCGACGATCGAGCCGGCAGCCGGCGTAGGTCGCGATCGCCGGGTACGAGCGGCTGTCCGTTCCGGCGGCGATTCCGTGCAGGAGCGCCAGGCCCCAGACGGCGTAGCCGAAGTAGTGCAGTCCACGCCACGCCCGCTGGCTCATGATCCTGGCCCGCTTGCAGCCGGAACGAGATGGGCAGGGCGATCGTCAGCCACAGCGCCGCGGCGCCCAGGTCGACCGCCGGCCGTGACCCGACGCCGACCAGTCCGGTCAGCGGGACGCGGGCATAGTGGTCGAGCAGCACGGCAGTGACATGGATCACCACGGCCACGAGCCCGAGCGACGAGAGGAAGCGGTGGAAGCTGAGCTGTGGCGCCGCGGGCTTCCAGCCCCGGCCCGCGAGCAGCACGCCCCAGGCGACCACCAGCGTGTAGCAGCCGAAGGCTACGAATGCACTGGCGCGTGCGACCTCCCAGAGGATCATGCGCTCACCCGCCCATCCCACGCCGGAGTTCGAGTGACACGGCTCCGCCGACGGTCACCATCGCCGGGACGGCGAGCTCGGACAGCGACTCCGGGTGGAGCGCGAGCACCTTTGCCAGCACATCAGCCGCCACCACGTCGTCGGCGATCACGGTGGCGTGTGACTCCGGCCCGGGGCGCCCGGCGGCGGGGTCGATCAGGTGGTGTGCGCGCACGCCGTCGCCGTTGACCCAGCGGCGGCGTCCGAAGCCGGAGGTAGCGACCCCTTCGCCCTCGTACACGGTGACCCACGTGGAAGCGTCCCCGGCCGGTGTCTCGGGCCGGTTCAGCGCGTGCAGCCCGGGGCGTTCCACGGCGATCTCGTGGTCGCCCCGGGCCGCGGCGAGATCGCCTCCCGCGTCCACCAGGATCTGCTCGTCGTCGCTGAGCTTCGCCACCAGCCGCGCTGCCCGCCGGGCCATCCAGCCCTTGGCGATGCCGCCGAGGTCGAGCTGCGTCCCAGCTGGAATGCGGATCCGGCACATGCCGGTGTTCGAGCTCGATCTCACCGTCCGCCGGTGCCGCTGGCAGGGCTCCTGGGGGTGCCGGGTTCCGCGTCCAGCACGCTCGCCCGGTACCCCCATGCCTCGAGCGTCGCCCCGACCAGCGGCTGGAAGACACCGCCGGTGCGATCGGTCCACAGCCGGCATTCGCTGAGCAGCCGAAACGTCTCGGCGTCGACGGTGACAGCGCTGCCGGCGCGCTGGTTGATCCGCGCGACCGTGCTCGACGGCCGGAAGCGTGACCAGCGTGCCTCGTCTCGCTCCACGGCGGCAGCGATCGTGCGGGCGGCGGATGGACTGACGCCGCCGAGGTGGTGGATCTGCCAGGTGGTGCCCGTCGCCGGCCATCTCCAGGCAGGTCGTGCGATCGTCTCGGCGGCCGACATCAGCTCGTCCGCGTCGTCGGGGTGGTGGTGACCGGGGCCGGCGTTGCCGTTACGGTCGTTGCCGGTGCGGTGGTGGTGGTCGACGTCGCCGGTGCGGGCGTGTAGACCGTCCCACCGGAAACCGTCCGGTACACGGTGGACTGCGTAGCGGCTGCCCGGCTGGCTGCCCGGGCGGTGCTGAGAGCGTGCAGCAGCTTGGCCTGCGACTGCGCCGTCTTGTGTGCCAGCCCGTTGTACCGAACGACCAGCAGGTGGTTGGCTCGCGTGGTCGCGCGGTCGTGGGCGACGGTGGCTGCGACGACATGCTGCCATGCCCGGACTTCGGCGGCGCCCGCGGCGGCCGTCTTCTGCTGGTCGATGCTCCAGACCAGAGCGCCGCCGCAGATGAGCGCGAGGACGACCGTGTACGTCTTGATCGCGATGCTAGTCATCGCCGCCTCCGGATCCGTGGCTGTCGTCTCCCGACTCCGACTCCGCTCGTGCGCGGGCGGTGGCGCCTGCGTCTGCCGCTGGGCGCACGGTAGTGGCGGTGACGGTATGCACGGGCGCCGCGGACGTCTGGACGACAGTCGGCGGGGTCGTGACCGTGACGACTCTCGGGGCCGCCGGCGGTGCCGGGTGGAACGCCGGGATGTGCGCGGGATGCCAGGCCGCCAACTTGCCGACCAGACGCTGCGGAGAGCCGTCGAGTCGCTGCACCGCAGCGAGCATCTTCTGGGTCGACGGCGTGACTGCCGCGTCGCTGCTGACCGGCGAGATGCCCCGCATTGCGAGGGCGAGGGCGCCAATCAGAAGCGCCGAGCCGACCGCCACGCCGACGACCGTGACAGCGCGTATGAGTAGAGATGCCTTCAACGGATGCCTCCTTCGATAGTGCAGATGGGACGAGCGGACCCCAATCCGCCTCTATCCGTGACCACGCACGAGGGATCCAGGAGTTACACCTCATCCTGCAGCCTCCTGAGCTGCCTCACCCGTTCGCGCCTGCGAAGCCTGTCGCGGGGCGCGCCGTTTGGAGGGCGTCAGGATGCGCACCAGCACGAACCACAGCACCGGCCCGCCGGCGATTGCGGTGAGAAGCGGCCCGCCGGCACCGGCCAGGTCTGTGCCCGAGGCGAGTGCGTGGCCGAGGGCCAGGACGAACGCCGCGAAGCTGGCGTAGTGGAGGCGCCGCCAGGTCTTCTGGCCAATCCACTTCCGCATCGGGAAGGACACGGCGAGCATCAGCGACGCCCACCCCGCCACGACCCCCGCAGCGACCGCGGCCGGTCTCCACGGCGAGGCGAACGGGATCAGCGCCCCGCTCAGCCCCATGTGCAGCATCGGGTCGGCCAGCAGGGCTCCGACGTGGAGTCCGACCAGGCTGAGCGATGTCCAGACAAGCGTCCGGTGCCACCCGAGCAGGTGGCGCTGGAAGCGAGTCGGCAGCAGCCGAGTGCTCATGGCCAGTCCCAGCCAGGTGGACGCCGTCAGGGCGCCAAAGGCTGCAAGGCCTGCCGCGCGGGCGACCAGCCACGCCACCGGAAGTGTGGTCGCGACGATCATGCGATCAACCGGTACGGGCCGTGCGGATCATGATGTCCGCGTGGTCGGCACCGACGTGGTGGCCGTGGGGGAGTGCGAAACGCTCGTCCCGGTGTGCTGGTGTTGGCTGAACGCCAGCACGGTGAAGATCGAGACGACTGCAAGCGCCGCGCTGAGCGCGGCGACGATCCGGCGCATGATCATGATCCCTCACCGTCCTCGAAGTGCACGACGGGCGCCGGGTTGGTCAGCACCGTCGTAGTTGCGTGATGCTGGCTGCTGCGACCGGTGAACTGAACTGTCCCGAGGCCGGTCGCGGTCGTCGCAGCGGCGATCACCGCTGCGATCGTTAGTACTGCGGGTCTTGACCTGACCATCTGCGGTCACTCCTCCGTCTTTGGGGATCTTGTGACGGACGGTAGGGAGCGAACCTGTGGCTCGGCCCGGCCCAGGTTGGGAGTTGACCGTGGGTTCGGTTAGCGGCGGATTGGTGCGGTCAGCGAGAGCCGCATCGCGCCGCGGATGCTGGTGTCGAGACCGAGATCCGCCTCGTGCGCGCGGAGCCGGGCAAGCTCCGGCCCCATCTCGGCGTCGGGGACGTCGACAAACCCCAGGCGGCGGTAGTAGGGGCCGTTCCAGGCGACGTCGCAGAACGTCAGCAGCGTCATCGAGCGGAATCCGCATGCCCTGGCCCAGTCCGCCACCTCGTCGATGATCTGGCGGCCGACTCCGCGGCGACCGTACTCCGGGCGCACGGTCACCTGCTCGAGGTGGGCCTGGCCGTCGAGGATGTCCGCCAGCGCGTACCCGCAGACGGTGTCCGCCTCCTCGGCCACCCAGGCGCGTCCGCCCTCGACGTAGGACTCCAGCAGCTCGGTCTCGTGCGCGCCGTCCTCGGCGACGTCGTGCATCCCGATCTCGGCGAACAGCACGCCGGCCGCGATCTCGATCTCCTGCATGGCGGGAATGTCGGCCACGCGCCCGGGCCGAACGGCGACCGTCAGCTGTGGCCGCCGTTCACCGTCTCGCCGCCCCATTCCTCGGGTGCGACGTCGCGCAGCGTCTGGGAGAGCGTCCAGCGGTGACCGAACGGGTCCTCGATGGCGGCCTGGCGCTCGCCATACTCGAAGTCCGTCGGCTCCATCAGCACGCGGGCGCCGTGCTCGTGCGCCCGGGCGCAGAGCGCGTCCACGTCCTCGACCCGGAGCATCACAGAGTGGCTGGCGCCTCCCGGTCGGGGAGCGACCCGGTCGCCGCGCTCGTCGGCGACGATCAGGGCGCCGGCGCCGAAGGCGAGCTGTGCGCGGTGCGCCTCGCCGATCCGCACCCGCTCGCTGCAGCCCAGCGCAGCCTCGAGCCAGGTGACAGCAGCCCGCACGTCGGGATATACCAGCACCGGAACAACCTCGGCACGCGGGACCGACCGGTTCGACAGCATGCGCCGAGCATAGCCAGCAGGAGGTGCGTGAGGTGACAGGAATCGTGGTCGGACCGGAAGGTGGCGAGCGGATCCGGCACGTCGGCGGACGTGACCACCGCGTGCTGCTCGAGATCCCGGCGGTGGAGATGTTCGAGCTGTCGTTCACCCCGGACTTCGAGGGCGTCGACCCGCACACGCACGAGGCGCACGCCGATTGCTTCTACGTGCTGGAGGGCGAGGCCGAGTTCACCGTCGAGGGCGAGATGGTGCGAGCCGGGCCGGGAACGTTCGTCGCGGCCCCGCCGGGAGCCGTGCACGGGTTCCGGGTGGTTGGCGAGGGCCAGCTACGGCTGCTCAACGTGCAGGCGCCGAACAGCGGCTTCGGCGGCCGTCTGCGCCGCAACGAGTCGGGAGGTGCAGGCGTCTAGCCGAGCCTTGGAGCGGCCCGGCCCGGCACCCGCTCGAGACCGGCCCAGTCGGCGCGTGCGGGCGCGAAGCACTCCACGGCCAGCGCCCCGTCCGGCCCAGCCGTCACCTGGTGCGGCACATGGCTGAGTATGCGCCAGGTATCGCCTGCCGACAGCTCGCGCGTCTCCTCGCCGATCCGGAAGGTCATCGTGCCGCGTACGAGTACGCCGAGCTGCTCGTTGTCGTGATGATGCTCGGGCACCGTGCTGCGTGGCTCGAGGTCGACCACCGCCAGCGTCGTGCGCTCGCCCTCGACCGCCTGGGCGGTGATGCCGTCCCAGATCCGCAGGTGCTCGATCCCGCCGGTGCTCCCGAAGGAGGTCATGGCGCGACTCTATCGCCTGATAGCGTGCAGGCGTCAACCGGGGGAGGTCCGATGAGTAGCTTCAAGGCAGCACGCCTGGAGGACATCAAGGTGATCGACGACGGGCGCCGGCCGATGCGGCCGGTACGTGCGCACTTTGGCATCTCGTCGTTCGGCGCCACCACCTGGACGGCGGCGAGTGCCGGCGACCGGATCATCAACGAGCACGACGAGGACGAGGAGGACGGGCAGGAGGAGCTCTACTTCGTCCACACCGGCCATGCGCGGTTCGAGATCGCAGGCGACACGGTCGACGCGCCGGCGGGGACGTTCGTCTTCGTGCCCTCGAAGCTGAAGCGCACGGCGTTCGCCGAGGAGGGCGGGACCACGGTCCTCGCGCTGGGCGGGACGCCGGGGAAGGCGTACGACAACCCGGGGTGGGAGATCTGGTCGCCGCTGCGCGGCCTGTACGAGGCAGGTGAGTACGACGAGCTCGTGAAGCGGGGCCGCGAGATGATCGAGACCCAGCCTGACTCGCCGCTGCTGTACTACAACCTCGCCTGCTGCGAGAGCCTGGCGGGGGACAAGGCGGAGGCGCTCGAGCACCTGCGTGGCGCGATCGAGCGCGCCGACCGCTTCCGCAGCTACGCGGAGGGCGACTCCGACTTCGATGCGATCCGCGACGAGCCGGCCTTCAAGGAGCTCGTCGGGCAGACCTGAGAGGGGGAACCGTGGCGCGTCGTGAGGCGACCTGCAGCTGCGGGCAGCTGCGCGTGACGACCGCGGGTGACCCCTGGGAAGTGACGATGTGCCACTGCCTTGCCTGCCAGCGCCGCACGGGCAGTGCGTTCGGGCTCCAGTCGGGGTTCATGGCCGACCAGGTCGAGGTGGCGGGCTCCTACAAGGACTATGTCCGCGTCTCGGACGAGGCGGACGAGCGGCGGCACGTGTTCCACTTCTGCCCTGAGTGTGGATCGACCGTCTTCTACACCGAGCCCGACGCTCCCGAGTTTGTGACCGTCATGGTCGGCGCCTTCGCCGACCGGGCGTTCCCTCCACCCGAGCGGTCGGGGTACGGGGTGAGGCGCCATCCGTGGGTTGTTCTGCCTGACGGGATCAGGCATGACGAGGTCTGGGCGCCGTTCAACGAGCTCTACCACGCGGGTCAGTTCGCCGAGGTGGCTGACCGGGCGCGGGACGTGCTCGCCGCCAATCCGCAGAACATCCAGCTGCTCTACAACGTCGCCTGCTGTGAGAGCCTGGCCGGCCGCCCGGACGACGCGATCGAGCATCTACGACGCGCGATCGAGCTGGCGCCAAACGAGATGCGTCCGATGGCGGCCGGTGACTCGGACTTCGACGCGATCCGCGACCAGCCGGGCTTCAGGGAGCTGGTAGGTCAGTCGTAGTGGTCGATCTCCTCGGGCGGCATCCTGCCTCAGCCGAGCTCCGGTGAGAACTGCCCGGCGTCGAGTAGCGCAGCGATCGGCCAGGCGCCGTCCGTCCAGTTCGAGATCACGGTGCGCGTGGTGCCGGACGCCGGGTCGTGGGAGCTCCAGAACGAGACGCCGGCGTCGTACCCCTCGAGCATGACCACCTCGCTCGACTCGTGGAGCCAGAACCCCAGGCCATAGCGCCTCGACTCGCTCGGATCCTGGCTGCGCGGCCGTACCATCTCGGCGACCCAGTCCGCCGAGACGATCCGCCCGGCGAAGAACGCCTGCCACAGCCTGCTGATGTCCGCGGCGGTCGAGTAGATCCCGCCGTCGCCGTTCCCGCGTACAGGCAGGTGAAGGGTGTTCGTTCGCAGTCCGTCGGCGGCGAGGTACCCGAGTGCGGCGCTCCCCGGCAGCTCGTCGGAGCGCAGAAAGGCGGTGTCGCGCGTGCCTGCGGGCCCGCACACCGTGCGAGCGACCAGCTCGTGGAAGCTGACGCCGCCCACCCGCTCGGCGATCAGCGCCAGCACCATGTAGCCGCCGTTGTTGTAAGCAAAGCGCTCCCCCGGCGGCGACACCATTGGGTGGCCGCCCAGGACGGCCAGGAACTGCTCCGTCTCCGCCAGCTCGTGCACCGGCACCGGCATCAGGTAGTCCGTGACCTCGTTGCCGGCCGACTCGTCGAGGTAGTCGCCGATCCCCGACCGGTGGGCAAGCAGATGCTCGACGGTGACTGCCTCGTCGATCAGGGGCAGGTCGGAGCCGAGCACCGACCGCGCAGTGGTGGTGAGCGCCAGGGCTCCACCCTCGATCAGCCTGACCACGGCCAGCGCGGTCAGCCCCTTGGTCGCGCTGGCCGTAGCGAACTGCGTGCCCGGGGTGTTGGCGAAGTCGTGCGCGCGGTCGGCAAGGCCGTAGGCCTGCTCGAACTCGATGTCGCCGGCACGATCGACCCGTACGACGCCGGAGAACCTGGTGCGTCGCGCGAGGTCGTCGAGTTCCGCAGACATCGGTGCTTCTCCCCTCGGTGATGTGACGGCGGGCGATGATCGCGGCCGAGATCGTACTGCGCGAGGAGCGCCTCCGGCGTGTGGGATAGTGGCGGCGACCAACGGGGAGGTACCAGCATGAGCGATCCGCGTACGGCGCCGTACGGTGCGGTGCCTCTGCAGGATGTCGTTGTCGGGTCCGACATCAACCCTGACTACCCGGACCGGACGGACAGCGACTTCCACCTCGTCCGCCGTCATTTCGACATCCGGGCGTTTGGGGTCAACGAGATAACCGGCGACGCGGGCGACGAGATGGTCGAGCCGCACGACGAGCCCGACGACGAGGCCAACCTCACCGACGGGCACGAGGAGCTGTTCGCGGTGATGAGCGGGCATGCGGTCTTCACCGTGGATGGGGAGGACATCGACGCCCCCGCCGGCACGCTCGTGTTCGTGCGCGACCCGGCGCTGATCCGCCGCGCCGTGGCGACGGCGGACGGGACGTCAATCCTTGCCGTCGGCGGCAAGGCCGGTGCGCCGTACAAGGTGTCTCGCTGGGAGCGTGCCTGGTTTCCCTGATCGCCCGGGGCGTAGCTTTGGCCGGATATCAGCCGAGGGCGAAGAGCGGCGGCTCGTAGCCTGGCGTTGAATCCGCAATCCTCAAAGTCGCTCCCAGACGAGGAGCGTCCGCCGCTCGGTGCCGTTGATCAGGATGGGTGGCGCTTCCAACGTCAGCCGATCTCCGACGAGCGAAACCCGCCGCTCCTGCTCGTGCCCTGCCCAGTTCGGGAAGAGACTCATCTCCACGTGATGGGTGACCGATTCGCCGCGGTATTCGTACCGGCCGCAGTAGGAGATGTAACTCTCCATGGCCGCCGCCTTCTCGTCGACTGTGCCGGCCAGGATGTCGCCCGCAGCGAAGGGCCGGCGGCGGGCGTTCGCTATCGAAACCGACATGTGGCCGCTGTCCGTGTAGATCAGCAGGCCTGCAGGATCCGGCCCGAAGAGATGGTCGGTCTGCCCGTCGTCCGAACGCGTCTCAAACGTGACGAGGCGCCACACTCCCACCAGAGGATTCGCGGACCCTTCCATCTCGGCGACGATCGCCCTCGTCAGCCGGCCGCTCGTCCGATCAACTCGATCCGGTAGCCGTCCGGGTCGCGCACGAAGCAGAGGAACGAGCCGCCTTCGCTGACCTGGTAGGGCGCTCGCTCGGGCTCGATGCCCTGCCCCTTGAGCTCGGCGAGGGTGCCGTCCAGATCGGCAACGCCGACGGCGATGTGGCCGTAGCCGGTGCCCAGGTCGTACGTACGGCCGTCGTGGTTGTAGGTCAGCTCCAGCACGTCGGGCTGGCCGTCGAGGCCGAAGAAGTAGTTGGTCGCCTCGAGCTCGCCGTTGCGCACGATGGGAAGCTCGCGGCCGGCCTCGAAGCCGAGCGCCTCGTAGAACGCCTTGCTCTTGGCGGGGTCGGTGACGCGCACCATGGTGTGAAGGAATTGGGTCATGGCCGCCATTCTACGGCGGTCGCGCAGGCCGCTACCAGTCGGCCAGTGTATTGCCCTCGATCGACCCGGCGCCGATCGCGCTCTCGAACGCCGCCACCTGGTCGTCGTCCATCGAGTAGACGTGCTCGGGCCCGGGGAACTCGTGCGCGCGCACCTCGCCGGCGTACCGGTTGACGGCGTCGGCCATCATCCGGCCGATCTCGCCGTAGCGCTTGACGTAACGCGCCACGCGGCCGTCGGCCGGGATCCCCAGCATGTCGTGCAGCACCAGCACCTGGCCGTCGGTCATCGGTCCCGAGCCGATCCCGATCGTGGGGATGGCCAGCCGTTCGCTGATCGCCTTTGCCACCGGTGGCGGCACTGCCTCCAGGACGACGGCGAAGCATCCTGCGCGCTCGACCTCGATCGCCTCGTTGAACAGGTCGCGCGCCGCCTGCCACTGCCGGGCCTGCGCCTTGTGCCCGCCCTTCATGGTCGCCGTCTGGGGGGTCAGCCCGAGGTGGCCCATGACCGGGATCCCCGAGGCGACGATCGCCCGGATCCGCTCCAGCGACGGTCCCGCGCCCTCCAGCTTGACGACGTCAGCGCCGCCGTCCTTGACCAGCCGGCCGGCGTTTCGCACCGCGTCGGTGTCGGACACCTGGTAGGACATGAACGGCAGGTCGCCGATCACCAGGGCCGATTTGACTGCCCTCGAGACCGCGCCGGTGAGCATGGTCATCTGATCCATCGTGGCGGGCACGGTCGTGTCGTGGCCGAGCACCACGTTGGCGGCCGAGTCGCCGACCAGAACCAGGTCGACGCCCGCCCCGTCGACGATCAGCCCGCTGGGGTAGTCGTACGCCGTGATCATGACGATCGGCGTGCCTTCGGCCTTCAACCGCCGTAGGTCGGTGAGGGTGCGTTTCACGTCTCCTCCAGGGTGATGTTGTCGATCAGGCGGGTGCCCCCGAACCGGGCGGCGCCGATCACCAGCGCTCCCGGTCGGGGCTCGATCTCCTCGAACGTTTCTGGGTCGACCACCGCCAGGTAGTCGACGTCGCCCTCGACCAGACCGGGGTCGCGCGCCACCAGCGCGCGGTGCAGCGACGCGGCTCGCCGCCGCTGCTCGGGATCGAGGTAGAGGTTGCGGGACGAAAGTGCGAGCCCGTCGGGCTCGCGGACGGTGGGCACGGAGCGGATCTCGACGCCGAGGTCGAGATCGCGCACCACCCGCCGCACCACCGCGAGCTGTTGGGCGTCCTTCTGGCCGAAGTACGCACGTTCGGGCCGCACTCGCTCGAACAACTTCAGCACCACGGTCGCCACGCCGTCGAAGTGGCTCGGGCGGGCGGCACCCTCGAACCGAGTTGCCAGGGGTCCCACCGACACGGTGGTAGTGAAGCCATCCGGGTACATATCCTCCACAGTCGGTGCGACCACCTCGTCCACGCCCTCCGTGGCGGCGATCGAGCGGTCGGCGGCATCGTCGCGCGGGTAGCTCAGGAAGTCCTCGTCCGGCCCGAACTGGGTCGGGTTCACGAACAGGCTCATCACCACCCGGTCGTTGTCTGCGCGGGCGGCGCGGAGCAGGGCGCGGTGGCCGTCGTGGAGCGCGCCCATGGTCGGGACGAGGCCTGTTGTCACAGCAGGCTCCGCACGGCAGCCGCGGCCTCGGGGTCGACCAGCGGCAGCGTGGCTCGCCCCAGCGCCCGGTAGAGCTGGTCCAGGTCGAGGCCGATCGCCGCCAGGTGCGCCGCCACGGTGGCCGCGTCACCGCGGGCGATCGGGCCGGTGGGCGGCCGCCCGGTCGCCTCGACCGTCCGCCGCTGCAGCGGGCGCAGCGCTGACAGCGCCAGCTCGCGCTCGATCCCCGCGCGCTCCATCAGCGAGACGGCGACGGCGGTCAGCGTGACCAGGTAGTTCGACGCAAACGCCGTGGCCGCGTGGTACAGCGGCTTGGCCTCGTCGGCCAGCAGAAACGGGCGCATGCCGAGGCGCTCCGCGACCTCGAACCCCAGCTCCGGGTCCCCGGTCACGGCGGCGTACGCGCCCTCGAGCTGGTCGGGGCCGCGGTCGGTCTCGACCGTCTGCAGAGGGTGGACGCTGGCGGTCGGGCCCGCGGCGGCCGCCAGCACCGATACCGAGGTCGCCCCCGAGAAGTGGACGACGCCGCAGCCGGCGTCGAGTGCCGGAGCGAGTGCATTGCAGACCGATTCGATCGCCTGGTCAGGAGTCGCGATCATGAGCAGGTCGCAGTCGGTGAGGTCGGGCTGCTCGCCGCGCCCGTACGCGGGGGCGTTCAGGCGGGCGGCGACCGTCCGGCCCACTCGGCCGGCACCGATGACGACAGGCGACGTGTGCATTGCTCCAGTTCCGCCGGCGGATACCAGGCTCGCCACCTCACTGTACTTGCGACCCGCGGCGGTATGCTCCATCCATGCCGATCTACGAGTACCTGTGCAGCGGCTGCTCCGACACGTTCGAGGAGCTGGTCTCGACCAGCGCCGCGGACAACGTGAGCTGTCCCAACTGCGGCGAGACGGCTGTCACGCGGCTGCTCTCGTCCTTCGCCACCTCGCGCCCCGAGGGCGTCACGGTCGGCGGCGGCGGCGGGTGCTGCGGCGGCAGCTGCGGCTGCGGTCACTGACGGCGCGGGGTAGCCCCCAGTCTGTCTGCCCGTCGTGCGAGAATGCGCGGGCGTGATGGACCGGGACCCCGTCAGCCGGATGGAGGAGCTCGACCGGTTGTCCGCCGAGTGGCGGGACTGCCAGCAGTGCGCGCTGGCCTCGACCCGCACCCAGGTCGTGGTCGGGAGGGGCAACCCGCGGTCGTCGCTGATGTTCGTCGGCGAGGCGCCCGGCTTCCACGAGGACAAGCAGGGCCTGCCGTTCGTGGGCCAGGCCGGCAAGCTGCTGGACACGCTGCTGGGCGAGGTCGGCATCGCCACCGACGGCTACTACATCGCCAACGTCCTCAAGTGCCGGCCACCGGGGAACCGCGACCCGCTGCCGGACGAGATCGCCGCCTGCGAGGGCTACCTCTTCAAGCAGGTCGAGCTGATCCGCCCGCGGGTCATCTGCACCCTCGGCAACTTCGCCACCAAGCTGCTGTCCGGCCAGCCGCACGGCATCACCCGGGTGCGGGGGAAGCCGCAGCCGCGCCGGTTTGCCGACGTGGACGTGCTGCTCTACCCGATCTACCACCCGGCCGCCGCCCTCTACACGCCGTCGATGCTGGACACGCTGCGGGCCGACTTTGCCAGGCTGCCCGAGCTGCTGTCCGGCCAGCCGGCGCCTCCGCCACAGCCCCGGCCGGAGCCGGCGCGCGAACTGGTTGCCGTTGCCGCAGAGCCAGAGCACGCGCAGCTGGGCCTCTTCTAGCCCCGACGACACGCGCCGGATCGCCGCAGGCCTGGCGCGGCACCTGCGCGTCGGCGACGTCGTCGAGCTGGATGGCGAGCTGGGCAGCGGCAAGACGCTGTTCGTAATCGCCGCTGCCGAGACGCTCGGCGTCCGCAACGCGGTCTCCAGCCCGACCTACACGATCGGCAACCGCTACCACGGTGACGGGCCGGACGTCTCGCACCTCGACCTCTACCGGCTGGACGTGGTCGACGCCGACGGCTGGGCCGACCTCGAGCCCTACTTCGAGGACGCCGTCGTGTTCGTCGAGTGGCCGGCAGCGGGGCGAGGGATCCTGCCCGTGCCGAAGGTGATCGTGGACCTGCGCCACCAGGGGGGCGATGCTAGGCTGATCTCGCTGACCAGTCACGATTCCGGCCTTTTGACAGCGCTTGCTGATTCTCTCATTTGATACGGCCACCGACGTGGCGACAGCGTGCCTGAGCCGCGACGGCGATGTGCTCGGGCAGCGGGCGACGCACGGGCGCAGCACCTCCGCCCAGCACCTGCTCTCGGACGTGGACGCACTGCTCTCGGAGGCGGAGGTAGAGACGACCGACCTGGAGGCGATCGTGGTCGGCACCGGGCCGGGCACGTTCACCGGCCTGCGGATCGGCCTGGCGACCGGCCGGGGGCTCGGCTTTGCGCTCCAGATCCCGGTGCGCGGAGTCTCAACCCTTGACGCCCTGCTGTACGGCGAAGGCGTGGACGTCGCCTGCATCGACGCTCGTCGCGGTGAGGTGTTTGTCGCCGGCTCTGGCATCGAGCCGTCCGCGGTGACGCCGGAGGGGCTGGCCGAGAGGCTGCCCTCCGGAGCTGTCGTGGCAGGTGACGGAGCCGTCCGCTACCGCGAGCAGCTGGGCGCGGCGACGATTCCGCCCGACGACTCCCCGCTACACATCCCGTGGGCGGCGAACCACGCCGCGCTGATCGGCCAGGCGGGACCGCCCGAGCCGACGTACCTGCGCGCTCCCGACGCCGACCGCGTGCTGACCAGGGGGGCAGTCCGATGATGACGGCCGTCGACGTGCGGTCGCTGACCGCCGCCGATCTCGACAGCGTCGAGCGGATCGAACGCCGCTCCTACGTCACTCCCTGGTCGCGATCGATGTTCGCGGGGGAGCTGGCCAAGCCGAACGGCGTCTGCCTGGGCGCCTACCAGGGCGAGGACATGCTGGGCTACCTGATCGTCGCCCGCTATGTCGACGCCTGGCACGTGATGAACGTCGCCGTCGATCCCGACCATCGCGGACGCGGGGTCGCCCGGCGGCTGCTGGAGACGCTGTTCGAGCGCACGACGCCCGACGCCGAGCGCGGCTACACCCTCGAGGTTCGGGTCACCAACGGGGTGGCCATCCGCCTGTACCGCGACCTCGGGTTCGTCGAGACCGGCATCCGCCGCGGCTACTACACGGACAACCGTGAGGACGCGCTGATCATGTGGCGGGACGCCGAGTCGCTGGCGTCGTGACGATCCTCGCCATCGAGACCTCCTGCGACGAGACCGCCGCGGCGATCGTCGACGGTAACGGCCGCCTGCGGTCGAGCGTGGTCGCCTCGCAGGCCGAGCTGCATGCACCCTACGGCGGCGTCGTGCCCGAGGTGGCGTCGCGGCGCCACCTGGAGCTTGCCGAGCCGGTCGTGGCGGCGGCGCTGGAGCGGGCCGGGATGGGACTGGACGACATCGATGCGGTGGCCGTCACCGAAGGGCCCGGGCTGATCGGCGCGCTTCTCGTCGGGGTGGCGACGGCCAAGGCGATCGCCTTCGCACGCCGGCTACCGCTGATCCCGGTCGACCACCTGCACGGCCACATCGCGGCGCTGTACCTGGAGCCGGATCCGCTGCGCCCGCCCTTCCTGACGCTACTCGTCTCGGGCGGCCACACGCTGCTGGCCGAGGTGGAGGACGAGCGGGGCTACAAGGTGATCGGCCGCTCGCTCGACGACGCGGCCGGCGAGGCGTTCGACAAGGGCGCGCGGCTGCTCGGCCTGGGCTATCCGGGCGGCCCCCGGCTGGAGCGGGCGGCGGCCGGAGGGGACGACACTGCCTATGACCTACCCGCCTCGATGCTGGGCCGAGAGGGGCACGACTTCTCGTTCAGCGGGCTGAAGACCGCGCTTCGCTACGCCGCGGACGGCGAACCGTCGGTGCGAGAGCGGCGCAACGACCTGGCCGCGTCGTACCAGCGCGCGATCATCCGCTCGCTGGTCGGGCGAACGATGGAGGCCGTCGATACGACCGGGCATACGACGCTGGCGGTGGTCGGCGGGGTGGCCGCCAACAGGGCGCTGCGCGCCGCCTTCCAGGAGGCATGCGACGCCCGCGGGGTAACGCTGGCGCTGGCGCCCATGGAGCTGTGCTCGGACAACGCGGCGATGATCGCCTCGGCCGCACGGTTCACCGACCCGGTGCCTTTTCCCGACTACCTGGCCCGCGACGCCTACGCCTCGCTGTGAGCGTGCAGGTCACGCTGTACGGCGCGCCGGACTGTCACCTGTGCGACGTCGCCAAGGGCGTGCTCGAGCAGCAGCAGCCATCTCTGGGGTTCGACTTGGAGGTCGTTGACATCTCCGGTGACGCCGATCTGGAGGACGCCCACCGCGCCGAGATCCCGGTCGTCTACGTCGCCGGCCGCAAGGCGTTCAAGTACCGGGTGGAGCCCGTGGAGCTGGCTCGAAGGGTGCGCACTGCGGCGTTACAAACCGGGCCTTAAATCGGACGTCCAGACAAGCGGAGCCTGCTTTTCAAGCGCTCGCTACACTCTTTGTACGATGTCACAAGCCGCAGTCCGCAAGGAGAACTCGTTGCCCCAGGAACGCCTGACCGTCGGCGTCGCCGCTCGTCTTTCCCGCTACCTGCAGGTGCTCACCCAGGCCCGGAAGATGGGCCGCGACTCGATCTCCTCGCAGGAGATCGGGGAGTACACCAATGTGAACGCCACGCAGATCCGGCGCGACCTGTCTGGGTTCGGGAAGTTCGGCAAGCGGGGGGTCGGCTACAACGTCGATTTCCTGATCTCCGAGATCCGCGCGATCCTGCGCACCTCCGGCCAGCACAACATCGCGCTGATCGGCGCCGGCCCGCTGGGCACGGCGATCGCGTCATCCACCGTATTCGCTGACCACGGCTTCAACATCGCAGCCGTCTTCGACGTCGATCCGGCCAAGGCGGGCGCTCCCGCCGGCCAGGTTCACGTGCAGGACATGGCGCGCCTGGCAGACGAGATCCGCGAGAAGAACATCATCGTCGGTGTCCTCGCAGTGCCCGCCTCGGCCGCCCAGTCCGCCGCCGACCAGCTGGTCGCGGCCGGCGTCAAGATCATCTTCAGCTACTCCGACGCGCTGATCGACACCCCCGCCGACGTCACGGTGCACCGCTCCAGCCCCGCGGTCGAGCTGCTCTACGCGCTCTACTTCTATCTGACGTAGCGCCGGCCGAGGCAGCTCCGGGCGCTCCGGATAGCCCTAAAGGGGTACGGGGGCAACGCCGATAGGCCGTGGATGAGGCTTCTGGCCGCAGACCCTCGCCCCAGTCCGTGGGCGCCGACCGGGCCCTGGTCACCGACGCGTCTGGGCGCCGTGCTGGCGCCTGTTATCGCACTGGTCGGCGTGCTGGCGATCCGCGCCGGAGCGGGTGGCGGCGACCGGCTCCGCTACGAGCTCCTGCTCCTCCTGCCCATCCTGTGGATGGCGATGTACGGCACCCGCGGCGAGCTGATGGTCGGGCTTGCCGGCGTCACCGGCGGGCTGGTGCTACTCGCCTTCTCGTCGCCGGAAGCCCGTCACAGCTGGGGAGAAGAGGCGATCTTCGCGGTCGTTGCTGCAGTGGTCGGGCTGACCACCCAGGGCCTGATGCGGCAGGCGCGACAGCATGCCGCCGACGTCTCGACCGTCACCCGGGTGATACGCGAGCTGTCGACGATGGGCGCGGGTGACCAGACTCGGCTGGAGCTGTGCCGCGCGCTGGCCGAGCTGCTGGGCGCGCCGACCGCGCTGATGCTGGAGCCCGCCGATCGCGGCGGCCTGCGGGTGACAGCCGCGCACGGTGCGATGCTGGACGCGGGCGTGGAGGTGCATCTGGACGAGCTGCGCGCGGAGGCGCGCGCCGGCCTCGCAGAGTGCCGGCTTGGGTTCCTCGAGGAGTCCGACGGCCCTCTCGCCCCGAGCGGGCTGGGGGTGCTGTCGGCGGTGCTGGCACCGGTGGCGCAGGACGGCGCGGCGGTCGGTGCCCTGGTGGTCGGGTGGCGGCGCCCGCTGGCCCGGCTCTCGGGCCGCCAGCTGGAGGTGATCGAGCTGTTCACCGCCGAGACGGCCCGCGCGATCGAGCGCAGTGACCTGCTCGACCAGGTGCGCACCCATGCACACGATCTCGAGGCCGTGGTGGAGGCGGCCCGGCGGGTGCCGCGAACCGGCGACGCGCACACCGCCCGCACCGCGGTCTGCGACGCGCTGCTGGAGGTGTCGGGCGCCATGTTCGCCGTGCTGATGGAACCGGATGCCGGCGGCTGCCTGACCACCACAGCCGCCGTCGGCGTCAGCGTCGCCCCTTCCCGGGTGCCGCTGGACGACGAGGCGTCTGCCACCGTCCGCGCGTTCCACTCGCTGGAGCCGATCTACGTGCACGATCTGCGCGACCACCCCAACGTCTCGCGGCGGGTGGTCGAGGCGACCGGCGCCGTGTCCGCGCTGTGGCAGCCGGTGGTCGGCGACGGCGCGCCGATCGGCGTGCTGGTGGTCGCGTGGGATCGCCTGCGCAGCGAGTTCTCCGACCGCGCGGCGGCGGTGGTCGGCCTGTTCGCGGCCGAGGCCGCGGTGGCGATCGAGCGCGCCGACCTGATGGCGCGGATGGAGGGGCTCAACCGGATGCTTGCGGTTCAGGTCGAGGCGCTCCGGGTATCGGATCAGCTGAAGACCGACTTCGTCTCCAGCGTCTCGCACGAGCTGCGCACGCCGCTGGCGTCGATTCTCGGATACCTCGACGTACTCCTGGAAGGCGAAGTCGGTGAGTTCACGCCGGAACAGGAGGAATTCCTGCAGATCGTCGACACAAACGCCCGTCGTCAGCTGACGCTGATCAACGATCTGCTGACGCTGTCCGGCCTGGAGAGTGGCAAGACGACCATCCGGGCGGTGCCTGTCGACATGCGCGAGCTGGTCGAGCTGTACGTCCAGGATCAGCGCCCGGCGCTGTCGGCCAAGGAGCACACGCTGGAGCTCGACCTGCCGGACGCCAAGGTGCCGGCGATGCTCGATCCGGAGCGGATCGGACAGGTCATCACCAACGTGCTCTCTAACGCAATCAAGTTCACGCCCGAACAGGGCGAGATCGGGGTGAGTCTCGAAGCGACGCCCGAGGAGCTGCGCCTGACGGTGCGCGACTCAGGGATCGGGATCGCCCCCGAAGACGCCGACCGGTTGTTCGAGAGGTTCTTCCGGGCTCGCAACGCCTCCGATATGGCGATTCCCGGTACCGGTCTTGGGCTCGCGATCTGCAAGGGGATCGTCGATGCCCATGGAGGCTCCATGGCGGTGCAGAGCGAACTGGAACTCGGCACCGCGGTCACCGTCACCCTGCCAACCACGCCACACAACCCTGGAGGAGACCCCTGATGGATACGACCACGGCCAAGGTTCTGGTCGCCGACGACGAGCCGCATCTGCTGCGGCTGGTCAAGTTCCGGCTGGAGCGCGAAGGCTACGAGGTGCTGACCGCCTCGGACGGAGAGGCGGCCCTGAAGGTCGCCCGAGAGGAGCAGCCCGACCTGTGCGTGCTCGACGTGATGATGCCGAAGCGCAGTGGCTTCGACGTCCTTCGCGAGCTGCGTGCCGACGACAGCTGCGCGACGATGAAGGTCATCATGCTGACCGCGCGCGCGCAGGATCGCGACGTCGACGTCGGATTCTCGCTCGGTGCCGACGACTACATCACCAAGCCGTTCAGCCCGCAGGAGCTGCGCGTCCGCATCGGCGCGCATCTCAGCAAGCGCTAGACCCGGTTGACCCGGAGCGGCGCTTCGGCTGCTCCATAGCGCGGACCCCAGCGGTTCCGCGGCCCTCCTCCAGGGTGGGGCCGCGGAACCGTCGCGCTGCGCAAGCACCGATCTACAGTCCCGGCGTGCACGTGATCTGGTACACCGCGATGTCGATGGACGGGCGGATCGCCACGGCCGACCACGATCTCGGGTTCCTCGATACGGTCGACACGGGCGGTGTCGGCGAGCAGGAGTTCCCGGCGCTGATCGAGAGCCTCGACGCGGTGCTGGTCGGCGCGAGCACGCTGCGCTGGCTGGTCGGCGGCGGGCATGGCTGGCCACACGATGACATTCCCACCTGGCTGATCAGCCACGACGAGTCGCTGGCCGAGGCCGTGCGGCCGACGCGGGCGCCGCTCCGGCGCGTCGCGGGCGATGTCGCTGTCGCGCTGGACGAGATCGAGGCCGCAGGGTTCGACAAGGTCTGGCTGGCCGGCGGCGGCGACCTGGCTGCCCAGGTGCTGGCGCTCGATCGCCTCGACGAGGTGATCCTCACCGTTGCGCCGACAGCGGTCGGCCGCGGGCCGGCGCTGTTCGACGGCCCCGTCGGCGATGGCACGGTGTTCGAGCTCGCCGAAGCACGGCCGATCGGCAACGCGGCTCGACTGCGCTGGGTTCGCACGCGGGGTGAGGATTAGGAACACTTCGCAGGGGGTACCCCTCCTCAATGTCTGAGGAGTACGGCAAGAACCGGCTGGCGCGAGCCGAGAAGAACGAGCAGGCGTTCCAGGCTCACAACGAGCGTCGCGCCGAGATCGAAGAGCAGGGTGCGCTGGACGATGAGGAGCTCGTCCCGTTCGTGTGTGAGTGCGACGACCCGGCGTGCTACAAGCCGGTCTCCATCTCGCTGGTCGAATACGAGCGGGTCGTCAAGCCGGTCGACCAGTTCGTCGTCCAGCCCGGGCACGAGGACCCGGCGGTGGAAAGCGTCGTCGAGCGCCACGAGAAGTTCCTCGTGGTCTCCAAGCCCGATCTGAAACGCCGATAACGCCGCCGACGGCCACCGGCCGCGAACTGTCACGCGGGGTGCGCGGAAGGGAAACGGCCGGCGGACAAACGGCCAAGTGGCCGCCTCCGGTACGCTTGCCGGCACCATGGCGCGGGACACCCAACCCACCCTCGGCCTGATCGGGGCCGGCAACATGGCCTCGGCGATGGTGCGCGGCTGGGTGCGCGCCGACCGCACGATGGGCGAGCGGATCCTGGTCACCGACCGCGGGTCGGGACGCGCGGCGGATCTGGCCGAGCGCTTCGACGTGCGCCACGTCGCCTCCAACGCCGACCTGGTGCGCGAGGCGGACGTGGTCGTGCTGTGCGTGAAGCCGATCGACGTCGAGCGCGTGCTGCGCGAGGTCTCGGAGCTGGTCACGGTGGACAAGGCCATCGCTTCGGTTGCGGCGGGCGTCCGAACGGCGACGCTGGAGACGATCCTCGACGTCGACGCTCCGGTCTTCCGGTTCATGCCCAACGTGGGCGTGCAGGTCGGCCTGGGCACGCTGGCCTACTCGTCCGGCCGGTTCATCCACACCGATGCCGAGTCGGCGGTGCTGGAGGCATTCCAGCTGCTGGGCGAGATCGTGCCGCTGGAGGAGCGCCAGTTCGACGCGGCGACCGCGCTCTCCGGCTCGGGGCCGGCTTTCATCGCCCTCCTGATGGAGGCATTCGAGGACGCCGGCATCGTGTCCGGCCTGACCTACGCCGACGCCCGCACGCTGGTGCTGTCGACCGTGATCGGCACCGCCGGGCTGCTGCGCGAGGAGCAGATGCCCTGCAGCGTGCTGCGGCGGATGGTGACCTCCCCCGGGGGCACGGCGGCGGCAGGCCTGGCAGAGCTCGAGCGCCAGGGTGCGAGGGGCGCGATCATCGACGGCGTGGTCGCGGCGATGCGTCGAGCGGGGGAGCTAGGCTAGCGCCGCATGCAGCAGACGGCGATCAACTTCGTGAACGCGCTGAGCATCGTGTACACGCTGTTGATCATCGTCTACATCCTGATGTCGTGGCTGCAGCTCCCGTACAACCCGGTGGTGGCCACACTGCGGAGGTTCCTTCACGACACCGTGGAGCCCTACCTCAACATCTTCCGCCGGATGATCCCGCCGATCGGCATGTTCGACCTCTCGCCGATCATCGCCCTGATCGTGCTCAACGTGCTGGCCCAGATCGTCATCACCCTGATCCAGGACTTCGGCTGACCGGTTGGCGGCTGCGGGAGGAGTCCGCAGCATCGTGGCGAAACCGGCCCGCATGTCACTCTCACCGGTAGAACTCAAACACCAGCGGCCGCGGCGCCGCCTGCTCGGCTACAGCTGCGACGAGGTCGACCAGGTCATGGTCGACGCCACCTCCGCCTACGAGACCGTCTGGCGCGACCGCGCCAACCTCGAGGACCGCGTTCACGAGCTGGAGACGCAGCTGACCGAGGTGCGGACGATGGAGGACGCTCTGCGCGACGCGCTGGTCACCGCGCAGCATGCGGCTGACGAGATGCGCGCCCAGGCCGGCCGTGACTCCGAGCTGATCGTCCGCGAGGCCGAGGGGCGCGCCCGCGACCTTGTGCACGGCGCCTATGCCGAACGGGAGTCGGTGCGCCGCGAGGTCGAGGAGCTGCGGGCCGAGGAGCAGCGGTTCCGGGCACGGCTCCGCTCGCTTCTGGGATCCACCCTGCAGACGGTGCGCGACCACGAAGAGCAGCTGGCCGAAACAGCCACCGCAACCTGACAAACCCCCGCAAAAGCGGCAGACGGGCCACCGGTATACTCGGGACATGGCACATGACCCGGTGAGCATCGACCTGGCCGCCGTGCGGCAGCGACTGCTTGACGAGCGCGAGCGGGTGTCCGCGGAAGTGGTCCATTTCCAGGCCGACCTGGGCCGCTCGATCGAGGAAGCGACCGACGAGGATGGCAACGATTCGCACCTCGCTGACAGCGCATCCGAGACGCTCGACCGCGAGATCGAGCAGACGCTGGAGGACAACGCCGAGCACCTGCTGGCCGCCATCGACGCGGCACTGGAGCGCATCGACGAGGGTACCTACGGCCGCTGCGGACGGTGCGGCGGTGAGATCAACCCGGAGCGCCTCGAGGCGCTCCCCTACGCAACGAAGTGCATCGAGTGCAAGAGGTCGGAGGAGAGAGGCTGATCCAGCCGGCGTCGGAGGACGAGCCGCCCCGGCGCGCAGGGTCGCTGCAGTGGGTCGGTCTGATCGCGGTCGCGACCGCGGCGCTGGTCGCTGACCAGGTGACGAAGCACCTGATCCAGCGCGATCTCGCGCTGGGCGAGGTGCACCAGGTACTGCCGTTCCTGGACATCACCCACGTGCGCAACACCGGGATCGCGTTCGGGATCCTGCCCGGCCGGCTCGAGTTCGTGACGCTGCTGACGGCGGCGGCGGTGGTCTGGATGCTCGTCCACTTCGCCCGCTCGGGGGCCCGCCACGTGCTGTTTCCGGTCGCGCTCGGCCTGCTCATCGGGGGCAGCGTGTCGAACCTGATCGACCGCGTCCGCGAGGGCTACGTAACCGACTTCATCCACTTCTCGCACTGGCCGACCTTCAACCTGGCCGACAGCTTCATCGTGGTCGGGGTGGCCCTGCTGCTGTTCGGCTTCTCGCGCCTCGAACGCGCCACCGCGGCGGAGCCCGGCAGCATCTGATGCCGACGGTCGCGGTGCCGCCGGACCGGGCCGGAGAGCGGCTCGACCGGTTCCTCTCCACGCATCCGGAGATCGGCTCGCGGACCCGCGCGGAGCGGCTGATCGAGGGCGGCCAGGTGCTGGTCGACGGGGCGGCGCGGCCGAAGCGCCACCGGCTGGCGGCAGGAGCTGAGGTGCAGTTCCCGGAGCCGGAGCAGGCACAGGCCACCGTGGAGGCGGTGGAGATGGAGCTCTCGGTGCCCTACCGCGACGAGTGGCTGCTGGTGGTCGACAAGCCGGCCGGGCTGGTCGTGCACCCGGCGCCGGGCACGCGCGGCCCGACGCTTGTCCACGGGCTGGTCGGGGAGGTCAGCGGCGACGGCGCCCGGCCGGGGATCGTCCACCGGCTCGACCGGAACACGTCCGGGCTGCTGGTCGTTGCCCGTGATGACAAGACGCTGGGACGGCTGCAGGGCATGCTGCGCCGCCGCCGCATCCACCGCACCTACCTCGCCCTGGTACGCGGCCGGCCGCCCTCCCAGCGGGGCACGATCGAGGCGCCGATCGGCCGTGACCGTCGCGATCCCACCCGCGTCTCGCTGGACACCGCCAGTCCACGCGATGCCGTCACCCACTTCACGCTGGCCGAGGCGCTCCCCGGCCGGTCGCTGCTGGAGGTGGAGCTCGAGACCGGCCGCACCCACCAGATCCGCGTGCACCTGGCGGCCATCGGCCACCCGATCTGCGGCGATCCGGTGTACGGCTACGGCGAGGAGCTGGGGCTGTCCCGCCAGTTCCTGCACGCCAGCCGCCTGCGCTTCGTGCACCCGGTCACGGGCGACGAGGTGGACGTCAGCTCGCCGCTGCCGCCCGACCTTGCATTGGCATTGGACGCAGCCCGTACCGCGGGTTGAATCGCTGCAACCGATCTGGCACGATCCCAGGCGAGCCCCGAGAGGCGAGCGGCGCACGCCCCCGCCCGCGACGCCGTCCCGCGGATTTCCGCCGGGACGCGAGACCGGGCGGTGAGGGCGTAGCGCGCGAGTCGCTCGGGGCTCCCCTGCAGGGGTTTGCGGGCTCTCCGAAGGGGGTTCAGCTACACTGTTGCCCGGTTTGTCCACCCTCTATCCGGCGGCCACAGGGCCGGTCGGCGGTGTCTCCACCTGGAGATTCCGACCACCCTCGCCGGAGTTCTCTCATCAACCAAACAGGAGGATTGCGCTTTGTCCGCAGTCACCATGCGCGAGCTGCTCGAGGCCGGGGTCCACTTCGGCCATCAGACGCGGCGCTGGAACCCCAAGATGCGCCGCTTCATTTTCGGCGAGCGGGGCGGCATCTACATCATCGACCTCCAGCAGACGATCGTGCTGCTGCAGGACGCCCATGATTACGTCCGCAACGTCGCTGAGCGAAACGGCACCGTGATGTTCGTGGGCACCAAGAAGCAGGCCCAGGACGCGATCGAGGAGCAGGCCCGGCGGGTCGGCATGCCGTACGTGAACCATCGCTGGCTGGGCGGCCTGCTGACCAACTACCGCACCATTCAGAACCGGATCAACGCGCTCCACGAGCTGCGCCGGCAGAAGGAAGACGGCCAGCTCGACCTGCTCCCGACCAAGGAGCGGCAGTCGACCCTGGCCGAGCTGGAGAAGCTCGAGACCAACCTCGGCGGCATGGCCGACACCCGCAAGGTGCCGGATGCGATGGTGGTCATCGACATGAAGAAGGAGGCCCTGGCGGTGCGCGAGGCGCGGCGCCTGGGCGTGACCGTCATCGGCCTGGTCGACACCAACTGCGACCCCGACGATGCCGACTTCATCATCCCCGGCAACGACGACGCGATCCGCTCGGCCGCCCTGATCGTCCGCGTTCTTGCAGACGCCGTGGCCGAGGGTCGCGAGAAGGTGCGTGCCGAGGAGTTCGCCCGCGCCGCCGCCGAGGAGGAGGTCCGCAAGCAGGCCGAGGCGGCGGCCGAAGCCGCGGCAGCTGTGGCTGCGGCCGAGGCAGAAGCCGCAGCGGCAGCGGAGGCGGTGACCGCCGGGGTCGCCCAGGGCACGCAGACCACCGACGAGGCAAGCGAGGCTGAGAGCAGTGAGTGACGTGGCATACAAGCCGAGTGCGGCCGAGGTGAAGGAGCTTCGCGAGCGCACCCAGGCAGGCATGATGGACTGCAAGCGGGCGCTGGAGGAGACCGGCGGCGACATGGACGCCGCGGTCAAGTGGCTCCGCGAGAAGGGCATCGCCTCGGCCGGCAAGCGGGCCGGGCGCGGTACCGGCGCCGGCCTGATCGAGAGCTACATCCACGCCGGCGGCACGATCGGCGCAATGGTCGAGATCGGCTGTGAGACCGACTTCGTGGCACGCAACGAGCAGTTCAGGTCGTTTGCCAAGGAGGTGGCGCTGCAGGTTGCCGCCGCCCAGTCGCTGCGGTTCGTCTCCGATGAGGAGATCTCCGCCGACTTCAAGGCGTCCGAGCTCGACATCTTCCGCTCCAAGGCGGCGGCCGACGGCAAGCCCGAGCAGATGCTCGACCAGATCGCCGAGGGCATGTGGAACAAGTCGCTGGTCGACATCGTGCTGCTGCGGCAGCCGTCGATCCGCCCCGAGCACGACGGCAAGACGATCGAGCAGCTCCGCGCCGAGCTGTCCGGTCTGATCGGCGAGAACATCGAGGTCAAGCGGTTCGCGCGGTTCCAGATCGGGGTCGAGTGACCGACGCTCCGGCGTTCTCCCGCATCCTGCTGAAGCTGTCCGGCGAGGCCCTGATGGGCGAGCGGCCCTACGGCCAGGATCCGGAGCGGATCGCCGCCGTCGCCCGCGCGGTGCAGGCGGTGCACGAGACCGGCCTCGAGGTCGCGATCGTCGTCGGTGGTGGCAACATCCTGCGCGGCACGCAGGAGGCGGCCAAGGGCATGGACCGGGCGACTGCCGACTACGCCGGCATGCTGGCGACGGTGCTGAATGCGCTGACCGTGCAGGACGCGCTCGAACAGCAGAACGTGTTCACGCGCGGTGATGTCGGCGATCGACGTGTCCGAGGTCGCCGAGCCGTACATCCGGCGGCGCGCCATCCGCCACCTCGAGAAGGGCCGCGTCGTGATCTTCGCGGCGGGTACCGGCAACCCGTTCTTCACGACCGACACGGCGGCCGCGCTGCGGGCGCTGGAGATCGGCGCCCAGGCGATCCTGATGGGCAAGAACGGCGTGGAGGGGGTGCTCGACTCCGACCCCCGGCTGAACCCCGACGCCCAGCTGATCCCGGCGCTGACCCACATCGAGGCGATCGAGCGGGGACTCAAGGTGATGGACACGACGGCGCTCTCGCTGTGCATGGACAACGGGCTGCCGCTGTACGTGTTTAATCTCGACGACGAGATGAACATCATGCGCATCGCCCGCGGCGAGCGCGTCGGGACGATCATCTCGGCAGTTCCCGGCGACCTACCAGTGCAGGTGAGAACATGATCGACGACGTGCTTGCCGATGCCTCCCGCAGGATGGACAAGTCCGTGGAGGCGACCCGGCACGAGTTCACCACCATCCGCACCGGGCGGGCGTCGGCGGCGCTGCTCGACCGCCTGCAGGTGACCGCCTACGGCACCAAGATGCCGATCAACCAGCTGGCAACGATCGGCGTCCCCGAGCCCCGCCTGCTGACGATCACCCCGTTCGACAAGACCGTGATGAAGGACATCGAGCGCGCGATCCAGGAGTCCGACCTGGGGCTGACGCCCAGCAACGACGGCCAGATCGTGCGGCTGCCGATCCCGGCGCTGACCGAGGAGCGCCGCAAGGAGCTCGTCAAGCAGGTGCGGCACCTCGCCGAGGAGGGCAGGGTCGCCGCCCGCAACGTGCGCCGCGACGCTCTGCACCACCTCAAGGAAGCGGAGAAGAACGGCGAGACCGGGTCGGACGACGTCCACCGTGCCGAGGATCGGCTGCAGAAGCTGACCGACGAGCACGTGGCGGCGATCGACGCCTCGCTGAAGGCCAAAGAGGCCGAGATCATGGAGGTCTGAAGTCGCGTTTGTGCGACTGCGCCGACTGCTTCGACTCCGGCGCCTGACCGCCACCGAACGACCGCTGCCCGACACGGCCACCTCCGTGGCCATCATCATGGACGGCAACGGGCGCTGGGCCCGCAGCCGCGGGCTGCCCCCGCTGGCCGGCCACCGGGCCGGCACCTCGGCGCTGCGGCGGACGGTCGAGGCCGCCCCCGACCTGGGCGTGACCAGCCTGGCGGTGTACGCCTTCTCGACCGAGAACTGGGGCCGTCCCAGCGACGAGGTCGACGACCTCATGGAGCTGTTCGCCGACACCATCCGCGACCAGTTCCCCGACCTCCACCGGCAGGGCGTCCAGGTGCACTTCGTCGGCCGTCGCGACCGCTGCCCGCCGCGCCTGCTCGAGCAGATGCAGGAGATGGAGCGGGTCACCGCCGACAACCAGCGGCTGGGGTTGTGGGTGGCCTTCGACTACGGCGGCCGCGACGAGCTGGTGCGGGTCGCGCGCGGGCTGATCGAGTCGGGCGTAGCGGCCGACGCGGTCGACGAGCAGGTGTTCCGCACCCACCTGTACGCTCCCTCGATGCCCGACCCCGACCTCGTCATCCGCACCAGCGGAGAGCTTCGCCTGTCCAACTTCCTGCTCTGGCAGTCGGCCTACGCCGAGCTGCATTTCACCTCGGCGCTGTGGCCGGACTTCGGGGAAGAGGACCTGCGCGAAGCGCTCGAGGCGTACGCCAGCAGACGCCGCCGGTACGGACGCCGATGAGCTCGCTCGTCTCGCGCATCGTGTTCGGCGTGCCGCTGGCGGTCGTGGCCCTGTACGCGGTCTGGGTGGGCGGCTGGCTGATGACCGGGCTGGGGGTGGTGGGCGCCTTGATCGCCGTCCACGAGTACTGCGCGATGACCAAGGAGCTGCGGCCCCTGACCGTCGCCGGGTTTGCCGGAGCGGCGGGGATCGTGATCGCGGTGCACCGCGGCGGTCTGGTGTGGGGTCTGGCAGTTCTGCTGGCGGCGCTGGTGCTGGCGTTCTGGCTCTCGGCCGTGGCCGACGTCCGGCAGCGGGCCACCGTCCAGCTGGCGACGACGCTGTTCGGGATCACCTGGATCGGCTACGGCATCGGGTTCCTGGTCGCGCTCCGCGACATCCCCGGCTCGGGGAACTTCGGGCGCACCCTGCTGCTCGCCGTCCTGCTCGGGGTGTGGGCGTCGGACATCTTCGCCTACGTCGGTGGGCGGCTGATCGGCCGCCGCAAGCTGGCGGCGGAGATCTCCCCGAACAAGACGGTGGAGGGGCTGATCATCGGCCTCGTGATGGGGCTGGCCGTCGCCTGGCTGGTGCTCTACAACCAGCCCAAGCACAACCCCATCAGCCCGCTCCATGCGCTGTGGGTGGCCGCTGCGATCGCGATCGCCTCGCCGGTCGGCGACCTCTTCGAGTCGTATCTCAAGCGCGACATGGGCGTGAAGGACACCGGCCACCTGCTGGGCGGCCACGGCGGGGTGCTCGACCGGATCGACGCGCTGCTGTTCGCCGGCGCGGCCGCGTACTTCGTGGCCCTGGCGCTCGGCCGCGCCTGATCGACGATCTACTCTTCGGGCATGCCAAGAAGCGTGCCGAAGATGCGGGGATCGGCTTGGTACAACCCGTTCCAGACGCTGCTCGACAAGGTCCGGCCGAAGCCCGAGATGGCCGACGCGATCAAGGTCGTCCACGCCTACCGGGTGCAGTACCGGGACGACCGCATCGCCTGGTTCGGATGGCCGCTGCGCGACGACGTGCAGGAGCGGTACTGGGCCCTGGGGTTCACCGAGGACGACGAGGTCGGGCTGGACGAGGCGCGCGGCTTCGTGATCGACGTCGTGTCGGGCCATCTCGTCTGGGAATCGAGGATCGAGCAGCCCCGCGACCTGCCGCGCAACATCGCCCAGTTCGCCTCGCGGAAATGACCCGGCTTTCTCTCAGCGAACTCACAGAGGCGTCACAAAGCCCACGGCTACACTGAGCCCGTGAAGTCCGTCGCAATCCTCGGCGCGACTGGCTCGGTGGGCATGCAGGCGCTCGAGGTGGTGCGCGACAACCCCGAGCTGGCCGTGTGCGCGCTCTCCGCCGCATCCAGCGCCGACGAGCTGGTGCGCCTCGCGCACGAGCACGGTGTCCGCAGGATCGCGCTCTCCGACCCGGAGGCGGCCAGGGTGGCCGCTGCCGGCTTCGAGGGCGAGGTGCTGTCCGGGCCGCAAGGCGTGGTCGAGCTGGCCGGCTGCGGCGCCGACGTGGTGCTGAACGCGATCGTCGGAGCGGCCGGCCTGGACGCGACCCTGGCGGCGCTGGCCGCCGGCTCTGACCTGGCGCTGGCCAACAAGGAGAGCCTGGTCGCCGGCGGCGACCTGGTGACCGAGGCCGCGCACCGCGCCGGCCGCAGCATCCTGCCGGTGGACAGCGAGCACTCGGCGATCGCCCAGTGCCTGCAGGGCGTGGCGCCCGAGCAGCTCAGCGCGATCGTGGTCACCGCCTCGGGCGGCCCGTTCCGCGGCATGGCAGCCGCCGACCTGCGCGCCGTGACGCCGGCGCAGGCGCTGGCGCATCCCACCTGGCAGATGGGCCCCAAGATCACCGTCGACTCGGCGACCCTGATGAACAAGGGCCTGGAGCTGATCGAGGCCCATCACCTGTTCGGCGTGGGCTTCGACCGCCTCGAGGTGGTCGTGCATCCGCAGTCGATCGTCCACGCGATGGTGCGCCTCCGCGACGGCGCCGTGCTGGCGCACCTCGGGCACCCCGACATGCGGGTGCCGATCTCGTTTGCCCTCACGCATCCGGAGCGGGCGGCGACCCCGGTGCCGACGCTGGACTTCTCCCAGCCCCTGACACTCGAGTTCGAGTCGCCCGATACGCGTGCCTTCCAGTGCCTGGCGCTGGCCCGCGCGGCGGGCGAGGCGGGAGGGCTCGCTCCCTGCACGCTGAATGCCGCCAACGAGGTGGCGGTGGCGGCGTTCCTGGACGGACGGATCGGGTTCCTCGAGATCGCCGAGGTGGTCGAGCGGGTGCTCGACCAGGCGCCTGCCGAGCCGCTGGTTGAGCTGGCCCAGGTGCACGCTGCCGACGGTGCCGCCCGAACCAAGGCCAGAGAGAGTCTGGAGGTCGTCGCATCGACATCCTGATCGGCATCGCCGGCCTGCTCATCCTGGTCTTCCTGCACGAGCTTGGCCACTTCTCGGCCGCCAAGGCGACCGGCATGCGCGCGCTTCGCTTCTCGATCGGCTTCCCGCCGCTGATCGCCCGCAAGCGGGTGGGCGACACCGAGTACGCGCTGGGCCTGATCCCGCTCGGCGGCTACGTGAAGATTCCCGGGATGCTGCGCCCGGAGGCCGAGGATCTGTGGGGCGTCGCCGCGCTGCTCGAGCACAACGACGACATCCCCGCCGACCTGGCCGCAGCGATCGGCGTCAGCTACGACGACCTCTGCCGGATGCTCTCCCAGGGCCGCTACAGCCAGGCCGGGGACGAGTGCTCGCGGCTGCGGACGCTGGTCGAGGAGGCCCAGCCTCACATGGGGGCGGTGGAGCTGAAGCGGGCGATGCGCTCGATCGAGCGCGTGCAGGAGGCGCTCGACCCCAAGGGGTACTGGCGAAGCCCGCGGAAGAAGCGGCTGATCGTGATCCTGGCCGGCCCGGTGATGAACCTTGCGATCGCGTTCCTGGTGCTCTTCGTGGTCGCGGTCACGGGCATGCCGCAGGCGGCGAAGGTGACGCCGAAGGTGGCGGAAGTGCTCGGCAACTCCCCGGCCGAGCGGGCGGGACTGCGGGCGGGCGACCGGGTGGTGGCGATCGACGGTGTGGGCGGCGGCCCCGAGCAGATCCGCTCGGTGATCACCGGCAGCGACGGCACCCCGCAGACGCTGACGGTGATCCGCGACGGCAAGCGCGTGGTGCTGCACGCCGAGAAGCCCGTCATCGACCAGGGCGCCTACCGGCTCGGCTTCCAGTTCGGCGGCAAGTACGTTCCGCCACGCAGCTTCCCGGTGCTACAGGCGCCGGGGCAGGCGGCGTCGCAGATGTGGGCGATCACGTCGGGCACCTTCACCGCGCTCGGCGACATCGGCACGGCGTCGGGGCGGTCGCAGTTCTCCGGGCCGATCGGGATCGTCCGCGTATCGGCCGAGGGCGCCCAGCGCGGGGCGGAGTACTACTTCTACCTGTTCGCCCTGATCTCGCTGTCGCTGGGCATCTTCAACCTGCTGCCCTTCCTGCCCCTCGACGGCGGGCACGTGCTGTTCATCGTCCTGGAGTGGCTGCGGGGCCGGCCGATCTCGCGCAACGTCTTCGAACGGGTGTCGGCCATCGGGATCGTGCTGATGCTGCTGGTCTTCGTGATCGGCCTCAACAACGACCTCAGCTCGCTCTTCAGCGCGCCGGGCAAGTGAGGGCTGCCGCGACCGAGCGGCTCCGATTCGACGAGGTGACCGAGGCTGACCTCGACGACCTGCTGGCGATCCACGCCGGCAACCCCGAGTACGCCGCGCTGACCGAAGGCTCGCAGGGCGAGGTCGGGCGCTACAACCGTCAGATGCTCGAGCGGGACTGGTCGCTGGGGACTCTCGAGGCCGCCCGGCGGCAGCTGATCGGGCGCCTCGACGACGGCGCTGCCGCGGTCTGGCTTGACCTGCTCGACCGCAACCCGAACGACGGGCACCCGTGGATCGGCCTGCTGATGGTGGAGCGCGGACTGCAGGGTCGTGGCCTCGGCCGTGAGGCTGCCGGTGCTGCGGCGGACATGCTCGCCGGCGGACCGGCCGTGCGGGCCGGCGTGCTTCCCGCCAACCGGGGCGCGTTGGCCTTCTGGGAGCGGCTCGGCTACGCCGAGGTCGACCGGCGAGGCGGGGTGATCGTTCTCCAAGCCCCGGTATCCTCTGACCATGGCGAGTGAACGGCAGATCACGGTCGGCGGCGTCCCCATCGGGGGAGGGGCGCCGGTCGTGGTGCAGTCGATGACGACCACCGAGACGGCCGACGTCGGGGCGACGCTGGCCCAGGTCGGCCGGCTGGCCGAGGCGGGCTGTGAGATCGTCCGGGTCGCGGTGCCGGGGAGAGCCGACGCCGACGCGCTGCCGGCCATCGTGGCCGGCTCGCCGCTGCCGGTGATCGCCGACATCCACTTCAACGCGTCGCTGGCGCTGCGGGCGATGGACGCCGGCGTGGCCGCCGTCCGTATCAACCCTGGCAACATCGGCGGCGACGACAAGGTGGAGCAGGTCGTGCGCCGCGCCAAGGAGACGGGGACGCCGATGCGGATTGGCGCAAACTCCGGCTCGCTGCCCGACCACCTGCGGCAGTTCGCGACCAACGACCCGGCGGGTGCGCTGGTCGAGGCGGCGCTCGAGGAGGTGCGGCTGCTGGAGCGGCTGGACTACCGCGAGTTCAAGATCTCGGTCAAGTCGTCGTCGGTGCCGGTGATGGTGCAGGCCTACCAGCGGCTCTCGCAGAAGGTGCCCTACCCGCTCCACCTGGGCGTCACCGAGGCCGGGCCGGTATTCACCGGCACCGTGAAGAGCTCGGTCGGGATCGGCGCACTGCTGCTGGGCGGGATCGGCGACACGGTTCGCGTCTCGCTGACGGCCGACCCGGTCGAGGAGGTCAAGGTGGCGTGGGAGATCCTGCGCTCGCTGGGCCTCCGCCACAAGGGGCCGATGATGATCGCCTGTCCGTCGTGCGGCCGCACGAACGTGGAGGTGATCGGCCTCGCCGGCGAGGTCGAGGAGCGGCTGGCCGGGTATGACGAGGTGTTCGAGGTTGCGGTGATGGGCTGTGCCGTGAACGGACCGGGGGAGGCGGGTGACGCCGACTTCGGCATCGCCGGCGGTCGCGACGCCGGCTTCATCTACGCGCACGGCGCCGTGCTCCGCAAGGTGCCGCAGAGCGAGCTGGTCGAAGAACTGTTCCGCGAGGTCGACGCCTGGATCGAGGGCGGCATGGTGCGACCGGACCGCAAGACCCGCAAGCACGCTCTGCCTGTCATCCCCTAGGACACTTCCACGAAGCCTTGTGGTCAGAGCGGTCGTCTGGCACGATCGTCGGCATGAGGGGATGGGTGATCCGGAGCGTGCGTCCTTGTGCTGTGCTGATAGCAGTGGCCAGCCTGGGTGCGCTGGGCGCCGGCTGCGAGTCAGCGCGATCGGCTCCGGTGTCGTCGCTCCCAATTGCGCCGGTAGCAGCAACTTGCTCGCGCCCGTTGCCGAAGAGCGACCTCGTCACCGCCTGGGGAGGAGTCGGAGACGGCCTTGGGGTCGTGAACGCGACCACCGGCCGGGGACACATGATTCCTGGCACGACGGCCTTCGACCCCGAGGCAGTCGCGCTGTCCCACGATCGCTGCAAGATCGCGTTTGGGTCTGAAGATCTCGCTCTCAAGAACGGCCCCGAGGAGCCCGGTGGCGTCTTCGTGGTGAATGTCGACGGCAGTGAGGTGCGCGGCATCCCCCACGTGAACACCGGGATCGGAGTTGCCGCGCTGAGCTGGAGCCCAGATGACCGCAGCATCGCCGTCGTCAACCCGTCGGGCTACCTGCTGGTGGCATCGATGAGCGGAAAGCTGGAGGGGTACAAACTCCCGCTTCGCCGCTACTACGGAGCGGGCGGCGTCGGCTGGGGCGGCCCCAATACCGTGTTGATGCTTGCCCGTCCGCGCGGGAACGCGATATCCGATGGCTCGAACGTCATCGTCTCGCTCGGGCCGCACGGCGGCTGTAGCGTGATCCTGACTAGGCATGACCTCCCCGGCGGCGTTATCGCCGTCCGTAACTTCGCGGTGAGTAATGACTACCGGACAGTGCTGCTCTCCATAGCTCCGCCGTCCCTGCGATCCTGGCGCCTATTCGACGTCTCGCTGACCACACACCGGACCACACTCCTTTCGGGAAAGGAGGCCTCCACTGCTGTCTGGGCCCCGGACGATCGGTCGGTCGCATTCCTCCTGATCCCAACCGGTCCCAACCAGCGAATCCCCATCCACATCCTCCACAACGGGCAGGATCGGACGCTTTCGCCGGGACACTCGAGCCCGGAACTCGGGCTCGCCTGGGGCTGAAACGCCGGGCGGTGGCCGACGCCTGTTTCGGCTCCGCCGGCCACAGGGTAGGGAGATCGGGCGGCGTTGAAGAGTGGGTCATGCGCTCTCGCTCCCGCGTCGCACGCATCAAGCCCAGGCCCGGACGACGCTCCGGGTAGGTTCCCGGGCCTGGGCGCTGCCGGCTCCACGCGATTTCTGGAAGGCCTAGCATCGAGATATGACAATTCAACGGATGGATCACGTCGGCATCGTCGTCCACGACCTCGAGGCCGCGACCGAGTTCTTCGTCCAGCTTGGCCTCGAGGAGCAGGGTACGGGGTCGGTCGAGGGCAGCTGGGTGGACCGCATCGTCGGTCTCGACGGCGTCCAGGCGGAGCTGGTGATGCTGCAAACCGCCGACGGCCATGGGCGGCTCGAGCTGGTGAAGTTCCTCTCGCCCTCGGCCGAGGATGGCTACGCGGACGCACCGTCGAATGCGCTGGGGCTCCGCCACGTCTCATTCGAGGTCGAAGACATCGACGCCCTCGTCGACGGCCTGCTAGACCGTGGCGGCGAGCTGATCGGCGAGCTGGAGAGCTACGAGGACGTCTACCGGCTCTGCTACGTGCGCGGCCCGGAGGGCATCATCGTCGAGCTGGCAGAGCAGCTGGGCTGACGCCGAGCGCGGCGCGCCGTTGCCTGTCTTGACGGTGCCATTTGGCCGTTCGGCGATGGCCAACTGACCCTTCCCTTCAGGCGCTCACTCCGAGTCAACGGGACGACGGGCGACGTGGAGCGCCACGGCCCCAATCCCGAGGCTGAGGCCGAGCCCCGCCACGAGCAGCGCCCCGCCGTAGGTCGCGTTGGCCGAGGAGGACAGTGCTCCGGCGCCGAGCACGCACACCACGCCGGCGACGGCAAGCCACCCGCCGATGGTGCTGCGGCGCCGCCGCTCCCGGCGGAGGCGCACCTGGATGGCCGCGAATCCGCCAAGCACGGCCGCGAGCACGACTCCGAGGCCGAACCCCAGCCACGTGGCCCCGTGCAGGTGGCCGGCCTCCGATGCGTACGTCAGTACGATCGCAACGAGGAACACGGTGGCGGCGACTGCGCAGCCGGCGACCACCTTGTAGAGGGTGGCGGGCGGGGGGTAGCCCGGCGGGTCTCCGGAGTCCTCGGCCATCAAGCCGGGATCCTACGGACGGCAGGACGGTGCGGCCTAGGCGGCTAGGCGGCCTGGTCGCGCTGCTCGAGGAACGCGGCGAACCGGGCCTGCTTGGCCAGGTACGCATCCATCGACGTCAGCCCGTAGCGGACCCAGTCACCGATGAAGCGGTCGTCGATGCGAAGCTCGGCCAGTTCGGCGGTGGGGTCGCTGTCGCTGAGGGTGTTTTCGTCGAACTCGAACATCACGGAAGCATCGGCCGCAGGGGGCACTTCGCACCTCACCGACTTGAGGTATCCGCCTTCCCGGGATGCGGGTGTCGTCCTCATCGCCGGGTATCCTGCAGGCCATGAACCCACGACGAGCAGCAGTCGCGTACGTCTCCTACGTGGTCGGCCGAGAGGCGGCAAGGCAGGTCGTTCGCCGCAAGGTCAGGCGCGCCGTCTCGCGGGTCGTAGAGCCGCGCAAGCAGCGCCGCCGCTGGCTGCCAGTGGCCGGTGGCGTCGCCGCCGTCGGCGTCGGGCTGGTCGGCGCGGCCGTGGTCGCAACCCGCAGCCGCGGCTGACGCTGGAAGGCCGTCCATGAGGATCCACTTCGCTCCGGGCACAAGCCCGGAGCGGGTGGCTGCCCGTGCCCGGATCACGATGCCGCCTGCCTGCGGTGCCGTCCATCTCTCTCAGTAGACTGGCGAGGCTGTGCCCGACTCCCTGCCGTACGTCCACCTCCACGTCCACAGCGAGTATTCGATCCTCGACGGGGCGTGCCGGGTGGGCCCACTGGTGGCCCGCACGGCCGACCTGGGGATGCCCGCGATCGGCCTCACCGACCATGGCTCGATGGCCGGATCCGTCGAGCTGGCGCGGGCGACGGCGAAGCAGGGCATCAAGCCGATCTTCGGCTGTGAGATCTACGTGGTCGACGACCACACGGCGCGCGTGCAGCGCGAGAAGCGCGCTCACCTGACGCTGCTGGCCGAGACGACGGAGGGGTACCACAACCTGATCCGGCTGGTCTCCGCGGGCTACCTCGACGGCTACTGGTACAAGCCGCGGGTCGACTTCGAGCAGCTCGCCGCCCACGCCGACGGCATCGTTGCCCTGTCGGGCTGCCTGTCCGGTCGCGTCTGCAAGGCGCTGGTCGACGGCGACGACACCGGGGCCCGCGGCGAGCTCGACCGGCTGGTGCAGATCTTCGGCAAGGATCAGGTGTACGTCGAGCTGCAGGACGGCAAGATCGACGTCCAGACGCGGATCAACCCGGTGTTGGCGTCGCTGGCAACGGATGCCGGCCTGCCGCTGGTCGGCACGGGTGACGTCCACTACCTGACTGCGGACGACGCGATCCCCCACGAGGCGCTGCTCTGTATCCAGACGCAGGACACGCTCGACAACCCGAACCGGTTCAAGTTCTCAAACCACGAGTTCTATCTGAAGTCGCCCGCCGAGATGTACGCGCTGATGGCCGGTACCTGGGGCGAGGACATGCTGCGGCGGACGGTCGAGATCGCCGACCGCTGCTCGGCCGTGCTGGACATGGAGTCCATGCACCTGCCGAAGTTCGACGTGCCGGAGGGCAAGACCGCCGTCTCCTACCTGCGGGAGCTTGCGGAGGCGGGACTGAAAGAGCGCTACGGCAACGACGCTCCGGAGCTGCGGACGCGGCTCGAGTTCGAGCTTCGCACGATCGAGGAGATGGGCTTCCCGGACTACTTCCTGATCGTGTGGGACTTCATCCGGTTCGCGCGCGAAGACGGGGTCTCGGTGGGGCCGGGCCGTGGCTCGGCCGCCGGGTCGCTGGTCGCCTACTGCCTGCGCATCACCGACCTCGATCCGATGCGCTACTCGCTGCTGTTCGAGCGCTTCCTCAATCCGGGCCGCAAGAGCATGCCCGACATCGACATCGACTTCGCCGTGGCGGGCCGCGAGCGCGTCATCAACTACGTCGCCGAGAAGTACGGCCGCCACAACGTCGCCCAGATCATCACCTTCGGCAAGATGCAGCCCAAGGCGGCCATCAAGGACGCCGGCCGCGTGATGGGGATCCCGTACGGCCAGGTCGACCGGATCGCCAAGCTGGTGCCCGACGGGCCCAAGGTCAGCTTCGACGAGTGCATGAAGCCGGGCGCCGAGCTGCGCAAGGCCTACGACACCGACGAGACGGCGAAATCGATCGTCGACATGGCGCAGCCGCTCGAGGGCGTCGTCCGCAATGACTCGATCCACGCGGCGGCGGTCGTGATCGGCGACCGGCCGCTGACCGAGTACCTGCCGCTGCAGCAGAAGGGGACCGACGCCGAGGTGGTGACCCAGTTCCCGATGGGCGACGTCGAGGCGCTGGGCCTGCTGAAGATGGACTTCCTCGGCCTGCGCAACCTCGACGTGATCGACCGCGCCGTCGACCTGGTCGAGCAGTCCACGGGCGAGCGGCTCGACATGCCCAGCCTGTCGCTCGAAGACGCGAAGACCTACGAGATGCTGGCGAAGGGCGACGCCACCGGGGTCTTCCAGTTCGAGTCGGGAGGCATGCGCGAGGCGCTGCGCTCGGTGCGGCCGACCGGGTTCGAGGACATCATCGCCCTGGGCGCCCTGTACCGGCCGGGGCCGATGCAGAACATCCCGAAGTACGCCGCTCGCAAGAACGGCCGCGAGCCGGTGACCTACGCGGATCCGCGGCTGGAAGACATCCTGTCGGAGACCTTCGGGATCACGGTCTACCAGGAGCAGAGCATGCTGATCGCCCGCGAGATCGCCGGCTTCAGCCCTGCCGAAGCGGACGACCTGCGCAAGGCGATCGGCAAGAAGATCCGGACGCTGATGGTCTCGCTGAAGGACAAGTTCATCGAGGGGTGCCTCCAAAACGGCGTGTCCCGGCCGGTCGCCGAGCAGCTGTGGGACGACAACGAGCGCAGCAGCGACTACTCCTTCAACAAGGCCCACGCCGCCTGCTACGCCCTCACCTCCTACCGCACCGCATGGCTGCGGGCCAACTATCCCGCCGAGTACATGGCCGCCCTGATCTCGTCGGTGATGTCGACCAAGGACCGGGTGCCCTACTACGTCTCGGAGTGCACCTCGATGGGCCTCGAGGTGCTGCCTCCGGACGTCAACTCCAGCCAGTCCGACTTCGCCGTGGTCGACGGCAAGATCCGCTTCGGCCTGACGGCGGTGAAGCGGGTGGGGGAGGGCGCGGTGCGTGCGATCATCGCCGCCCGCGAGGATGCCCCGTTCACCTCGATCTGGGACTTCTGCGAGCGCGTCGATGCCAGCGTGCTCAACCGCGGCATGCTGGAGAGCCTGGTGGCGTGCGGCGCCCTCGACTCCACCGGCGCCACCCGCAACGGCATGTTCGAGGTGCTCGAGCAGGCGCTGGGGTCGGGTCAGAAGCAACAGGCCGACGCGATGATGGGCCACCTCTCGATCTTCGACCTGGCCGGCGACGACAACGGCGGCGGTCCGGTTGTCGCCCGCTCGCATCCGGCCACGTCACCGGTCGAGTGGGACCGCGACGAGCTGCTCCGCCGCGAGAAGGAGACGCTCGGTCTCTACGTGTCCAGCCACCCGCTGTCGGAGATCCGCGAACAGCTCCACCGCCGCGTCGACCATCGGCTGTCCGACCTGGGGTCGCTCCGCGACGGGCAGGTCGTCACCGTCGGCGGCCTGGTCACCAGCCTCAAGCCCTTCGTGACCCGCAAGGGCGATCAGATGGTGTTCGCCGAGCTGGACGACGCCACCGGCAGCGTCGAGGTCGTGGTGTTCGCCAACACCTGGGCTGCCACCCGCTCGGTGCTGGTCACCGACGCCGTCGTCCTGGTCAAGGGCCGGGTCGACCAGAAGGCCGAGGGCGAGATCAAGATCGTCGCCCTCGAGGTGGCGCCGTTCGAGGCGACCGCCGACTTCGGGATCGTCCGCCTCCGGCTGGACGCCAGGCGGGCGGCCGGCACGCTGATCGGCGACCTCAAGACGCTGATCGGCGAGTTTCCAGGCGAGGCGCCGGTGATGCTCGAGCTGGACACGTCGGAAGGTCCCAAGACCCTCCGTTTCGGGCCCGAGTACAAGGTGCGCCCCGACGGCGACTTCTTCGCCGAGGCCAAGGCGCTGCTCGGCGACGCCGCGCTGATTGCCTGATTTCCCGAAGGAGTATTGTCGTCGCCGTGGCCCCGCAGCCGGCGGGGCTCGGGACAGGGGGTCTTGGGATGAAGCGGCTGGCGTTCGTGGCGTCGCTTGCAGCAGCAGCGATGCTGGCGTTCAACGTGTCTTCGGCGTTTGCGGTCACGCCCGGGTGGGAGTGCGTGCCCACGACTGCCGGTCAGGCTGTCGTCTCCGGCGGCACCGGTGCGGCGCCGACGTGTGGGGCCGGGACGACGGCGGTACTGGCGCCGACGTATGTCTCGTCGGGTGTGGGCGGTAAGCCGACGGTCGAGTTCTCGACCGTCAACGTCCAGGTGGTGTCCGGCTCCGGGTCGACGCACGGGGCGGTCAACGGCGAGGGCAACCTGGTCGTCGGCTATGCCGAGAACTCGGACGGGTTCCCGCAGACGGGCTCGAACGACCTGATCGTCGGTTCCAACAACGGCTGGAGCGGGTTCGGGCAGATCGTTGGCGGGTTCGACAACACGGCGGTTGGGAACTATGCGGCAGCGTTCGGGCTGACCAACGTGGCCAGCGGCGCCGAGAGCCTGGTCGCTGGAAGTGTCAACGTTGCGTCCGGCCTGCACTCCTCGGCGACGGGAGGCAGCCACAACACCGTCAGCGCTGCAAACGCGGCGATCGGCGGCGGACTGCAGAACATCGCCGGCAGCTCGCAGTCGTTCATCGGCGGGGGCTGTGACAACCTGACCGGCCTGGGCAAGGTGCCGAAGACGGCCTGCCCCTCGGGCGGCGGACAGGCGATGCTGGGCGGCCAGAACAACCACGCCCAGGGTGACTGGGCAACGGCTGCGGGCGGCCACTTCGACGTCTCGGCAGACGCGTTCGCAAGCACCTTCGGTGGCTGCAAGGCGATGGCGGGCACCGGAAAGATCGTGGGCTTTGCACTGTGCCTGACAGGTGCCGAGGCCGTGCTCGGCGGCTACCAGAACACCGCCACCGGTCTGGAGGCGACGGTCACCGGCGGTGAAGTCAACTTCGCCCCAGGGGGCGCCGCCACCGTCGCGGGTGGCCAGTTCAACAGCGCCTCAGGTGGAGGGGCCTCCGTCCTTGGCGGGAACTCCAACATCGCCTCCGGCGACTTCGACTCTATCCTTGGCGGCTTTGAGAACCAGACCTCAGGCCGTTGGTCATCGGTCAGCGGAGGTGAGAGCAACACGACCAGCGCCGACGGCGCCTCGGTTCTCGGGGGTGACGGCAACACCGCGTCGTCCAACTGCCAGGCGATCCCAGCGGCGCCTGGATCCTGCTAGCGACGACCTCACGCATGGGCGGGTCCGCCGGACGGTGGATCCGCCCACGCAGGCCGCGCGACCGCTACGGGGTCAGCAAATGCATCAGGATGAACCCGTCGACTGTCACAGGCGTCGTGTCGCTCGGGTCTACCGTGATCGACATCGTGTGAGCGCTCTGGCTCGCCCAGCGCTTGCTGAAGATCACGTTGCGGATCCCGACCGTCGAGACGGTGCCGGTGAACTTCCCGCCGTCGATCGAGATGTCGGCGGTGCCGCCGTCAAACCCGGGCGGGTTCGTGCTGACCCAGGCGATGGCTGCCGCGTTGAAGCTGAGCGTGGCGGCGGCGCCCGGCGTCTGCGACCACCTGAAGCCGCCGCCGAGAGCCGAGGAGCTCTTGGCCGCCGTCCACGAGCCGGTGAAGTGTGCCGACGTCTCCTGCCAGATCGCGAGATTGAACGTCGGCGTGTCGGCCCAGGTGGTGCTGATGCCCGTGCAGTCTGTCAGCGAGACGCGGAAGCGCACGTTGGTCGCCGGCTTGACGAACGTCGCGTACGGGGCCGTGCCGCTGAGGGCGGCGCCGGGCTCGGTGACGCCGACGTCAGTCCACGCGCCGCTGTTGACCTTGCTCTCCACACGGGCAAAGCAGATCCCGCTCGGGTCGCTTGCCATCCAGACAACGTTGACCGTCACCGGCCGGGTGTTCGTCAGCGAGCGAGGCGTGACGATGACCGGCGCCGGGCGGACCGAGAAGACCGGCGGGTGAGTCTCGGAGGGCGCCTGCGTCGGCGAGGCCTCTACATCGCCGGTGCGAATCGTCACGGTGCCGGGGATGTAGCCACCGAAGGTGTGCAGCCGGCCGTCCGAGCCGAGGGCTGCCGAGAACGGGCTGTCATGGGTCGGCGCGGAACCCTTCCACGTCTGCGTCGCCGGGTCGTAGACGTCGACCCAGGGGACGGCGCGGCCGTAGAGGTCGGTGCCGCCGAGCACGTACAGCTTGCCGTCTGCGCCCGGGGTGGCCGATGCGTCGATCCGGCGGTGGAGGCTGGGCACTCCGGTCGACCAGTGATTGGTGGTCGGGTTGTAGATCTGGGTGATCGACGTCGCGCTCGACCCGGTCGTGCCGGTCGTGCCGCCGACGACGTAGATCAGGTTGCCGACCTTGGCCGCCGCTGGGTCCATCACCGGGGTCGGCATCGTGGCCAGCTCTTTCCAGTGGTTCGTCGCCGGCTGGTAGGCGAAGGTCGCGTGGGGGCCGATCAGGATCACCTTGTTGTCGCCCGATCCGGTGACCAGGCGCCCGGGGGCGATCGGAGGCTTCTGGATTCGCGTCCAGGTGTTGGTGCCCACCGAGTACCGCTCGAGCCGCAGCACGGTGACGCCGTTGGCGACTCCCCGCTGGACCAGGTACAGGTAGCCATCGGCGCCCCAGGCGAGGCTGGTGCTCGAGCGCAGGACGACGATCGGCGGCGTCGCCATCGGCGTGAACGCCTGGGTGTCCGGGTTGTAGAGCTCGCCGTCACGGATGCCGCCCTTGGAGACGGAGATCGTCGCGACCAGGTGGTCGCTGGTGCGGCTGGCGGCCAGGTCCTGCCAGAACGGCGTCGTCGGCAGGGTCGCCTCGGAGCTCCAGGTGCCCGGGATGGTGTCAGCCCGGGCCGCGCCTGGGGCGGCCACTACTGCGAGTGCCACGGCTGCTGTCAGCGCCGCGCGCTTGATGAGAAGGTGTAGTCCCACGAGCCACTTCGACGGTACGTGCGGTTCTCGGCCCCGTCAATGATCCTTGCCGAGAATCGCTGGTCGTCCGCGTACAACCGTAGAATGCCACGATGATCCTCGCGGACCTTGCACTTGACCTTGACGTCTTTCAAGGCCCGTTCGACCTGCTGCTGGCGCTGGTGCTGCGCGAGGAGGTGGAGCTGGCGGACGTCCCGATCGCCGAGATCGTGGTTGCGTACGTCGCCGCCGCATACGAGCGCGACGAGCTCGACCTCGAGTCCGCCAGCGAGTTCCTGGTGTTGATCGCCGCCCTGCTCGAGATCAAGGTGCGCCAGCTGTTCGGCGACGAGTTTGCCGACGACGAGGACATGACCCCCGAGCAGGCCCACGCCGAGCTGATGGCGCGGCTGATCGAGTACCGCCGCTTCCAGGGCGCCGCCGGCTGGCTCCGCGAGCGGGGATCCGAGTTCCCGCGCGTGTTCCGGGCGGGACCGGCGCCGCTGGTGCCCCGGCCCGAGCCGGTCGTGGTCGAGTTCAGCGAGGACCCGTGGTCGCTGGCCACCTGCGTCGACCGGCTGCTGATACCGCCGCCGGTGATCGACGTCAGCTCGGTGCGCCGGCCGCTGGTGCCGGTCGAGACCTTCGTTGCCCACTTCCGCGAGATCCTGCGCTCGCGGCGCTCCTTCCAGTTCGAGGACGCAGTGGCCGGCCTCGACCGGCTGGCGCAGGCGGCAGCGTTTTTGGCGCTGCTCGAGATGACCAAGCGCGGCGAGGTCGATCCCCAGCAGGAGGACGTGTTCGAGCCGATCCACGTCGCCGCAGCGGGTGCAGCAGTGCGGGAGTCGAGGGCGATCGCGTGAGCGAGCTGACCCACACGGTGGAGGCGCTGCTGTTCGTCGCGTCCGAGCCGCTCTCGGTGGGGGAGCTGGCCGCGGTCACCGATGCCCCGCCCGAGCGCGTCGAGCGAGCGCTGGACGCCCTCACCGACCGCTATGCCGAGGATCGCAGCGGGGTGGTGCTGGAGCGTGTCGCGGGTGGGTACGGATTCCGCGCGTCGAAGGCCACCGCCGAGGCATGCGCGCGGCTGCTCGACCGGCCGCTGGCCCGCGGCCTCAGCCAGGCCGCGCTGGAGACGCTTGCCATCATCGCCTACCTGCAGCCAGTGTCCCGCCCGGAGATCGCCCGCATCCGCGGTGTCGCCGCCGACTCCGCCGTGGCCGGCCTGCTGGAGCGAAGCCTGATCGAGGAGGCAGGCCGGGCCGAGACTCCCGGCACGCCCGTGGTCTACCGCACCACCACCGTCTTCGAGCGGATGTTCGGCCTGGACGGTATGGAGGGACTCCCCAGCCCCTCCCAGTTCGAGCTCACCGACGCCGACCACCAGGCGCTCCGGGCTCGCCTGCACCTGGTCGCGGACCAGCGTGCCGGCGAGGCTTAATCAGTTCCTCGCCTCCGCCGGGCTGGGATCGCGGCGTGCAGTCGAGACCTTGATCCGCGAGGGCCGGGTGACGGTCAACGGGCGGCCCGGCGAGCTGGGCGACCGCGTCGACGACGGCGACCGCGTCGAGGTCGATGGACAGCCGGTCGGCGTCGAGCCGGAGGTCTACCTGCTGCTCCACAAGCCGCTCGGCGTGATCACGACGGCGGCTGACACACACGGGCGGCAGACGGTGCTCGACCTGGTCGACGTTGGCTCCCGCGTGTTCCCGGTCGGCCGCCTCGATCGCGACACCACCGGGGCGCTGCTGCTGACCAACGACGGCCGGCTTGCCAACGAGCTCATGCACCCCAGCGGAGGGGTGCCGAAGACGTACCTGGCGCAGGTGCAGGGCCGGGTCGGCGAAGAAGCGCTGAAGGCGCTGGAGGCGGGCGTCGAGCTGGAGGACGGGCTGACAGCCCCCGCGAGCGCCCGGGCGGTGCAGCCGTCGGTCGTCGAGCTGACGATTCACGAGGGCCGCAACCGCCAGGTGCGGCGCATGCTGGAGGCGGTAGGCCATCCGGTCACGGCTCTGCATCGCAGCTCCTATGCGGGAATCGGCGCGGATGACCTGAGCCCGGGCGCGTGGCGGGCGCTGCGACCCGAAGAGCTGGCGCTGCTGCGCGCCGCGGCGGATCGGTGATTGTCATATCGACAGGTCCGATTTCCGACTGTTTAATGGGGTTGGGTGCCCGAGGCACGCGGCCCCGTGGCCGTCCGATCTCCCGCGGACGAGTCCTCGGCCCCCACGTCCCGTGCTGAACGACCATCCACCGATCTTCATCGTCGGCGCTCCCCGCTCCGGCACCACCCTTCTCCGCTCCTTCCTCGCGGCCAGTGACGAGATCGCGATTCCGCCGGAGTCGCACTTTCTCGTGTACCTGTTTCACCGCTACCGGGGCCGGCTGGAGCGGTGGACCCCCGCTGACACGACCCGCGTCTTGCGCGATGTCGTGATCGACGCGCACTTCCTCGACTGGAAGCTCCCTGCCGCCCTGGTCTGGGAGGAGGCCGAGCGAGAGCCGCCCACCTCGTTCGCCGAGGCGATCACCTGTCCCCACCGCGCCTTCGCCCGCCGGGAGGGCAAGCGATGGTGGGGCGACAAGACGCCGCACTACCTGTTCGCGCTGGGCGAGCTGGACGAGATGTTCCCGCAGATGCGCGTCGTCCACCTCGTCCGCGACGGCCGGGACGTGGCTTGCTCACACCTCGACCTGCGCGGGCGCGGGGAGGGCTGGGTCGCGCCGTCGACCCCGTCGGTCGCCGCCTGGTGGCGGGCCTCGCTGCGAACGGCCTGTCGGCTTGCTCCGCGGTTCGGCGATCGCTACCTGGAACTGCGCTACGAAGACCTTGTCGCAGACCCTGAGCGGTACGTCGAGACGCTGTGTGATTTCGCCGGCCTGACGTACAGTCAGGCGATGATCACCGAGCGCAGCACTCGCATCGTCGTCTCCGACGACCCGATCTTCGCGCGTGCCAACCAGGCAGTCGACCGCAAGGCGCGGAACTGGCGCGACGAGCTCTCGAAGACTCAGATCGTCCAGTTCGAGGCCGTTGCGGGAGACGAGCTCGAGCGGCACGGCTACGCGCTGTCGGGATACCACGGCACCGCGCTGGAGCGGACGGCGGCGCGGGTGCGCGGCGAGGCGTTCATCACCTGGCGGACGGCCCGCCGCTGGTCGCGCCAGCAGGCCCACCGCTACGCGAAGCCGGTCGCCCGCAGCAAGCAGAAGCTGCGCACCAGGGCCGCCCGCGCGCGGGCCGGGCAGGACGCCGCCTGATGGCGCTGTTCGTGACTCACGCACCGGCCGTGGGCGGGGCCGAGGTGGTGCTCGGCCGGTACCTGGCGCAGCGGCCGGGTGAGCACGGCGTTCTCGTGCTCTCCAGCGGGCCCTGCGGCGAGTACTTCGCCGAGCTGGGCGCCCACGTCCAGACGCTGACCACGTTCGATAACAGCGGCTCGACCACCCGTGAGCTGGGCGGCGTCGCCGCGCTGCGCGGCGCCTGGACGACTACCACCGGCATGAGAGATGTTGCCACCGCGCTCCGGAAGAGCGGTGAGCAGGTGGTCGTCTCGAACAGCATGAAGGCGCATGTGGTCGTGCCCGGCGTCGCCCGGCTGGTCGGGATGCGCTGCGGCATGCGGCTCCATGACGTGCTCGACCGGGAGACGACCAGCGGCACCGCACGCCGGCTGATGCAGGTGTCCGGACGCCTGTCAGCCTCGACAGCAGCGGTCTCGAGGGCGGCCGCCGGCGCCGCCGTTGCAGCGGGAATCCCGCGCGTCGCCCATTTCCCGAACGGGGTGGAGGTCGCAGCCGCCCCGCTGCCCGATCCCGATGCCCCGCCGCTGCGGCTGCTGACGGTCAGCCAGCTCGCGCGCTGGAAGGGCGTCCACGACGTCCTTGCCGCGGTGGCGATCGCCCGTGGTGACGGCCAGTCCGTCGAGCTGGACGTGCTCGGTGCGCCGCTGTTCGGCGATGAGGACTACGAGCGCGAGCTGCGCGCACGCGCAGCACAGCCTGACCTGGCCGGGTCCGTGCGGTTCCACGGGCATACCGATCCGCGCCCGCATCTGGCCGAGGCGCACGCCGTGGTGCACCTGCCGGTGGCCGCCGATCCGCTGCCGACGACGCTGATCGAGGCGCTCGCCGCGGGCGTTCCGGCGGTTGCCAGCGGCACCGGCGGCATCCCCGAGATCGTCGAGCACCGCCGCACCGGGCTGCTGGTGGAGCCCGGCGCACCGGCCCAGGCCGCGGCCGCGTTTGCCGAGCTGGCCGACCCGTCTCTTCGCGCCGACTTCCGCCGCGAGTCGCATCGGCGGGCGCTGGAGCGTTTTTCCATCGACGTGTACGTACGCAGCTTCGATGCCTGGATCGAGTCGCTGGCGGCCCGTGGGGCGGTGGCCGCATGACGCGTCGTGTCCCGGCCCGGGCCGCAGAGATCCCCAGCTCGATCGTGTTCACCCGCCGTGACCGGGAGGTCGCCCAGGCGCTGGTCGACGTCCTCGAGGATCTGGATGCCTCGCGCCCGCTGCTGGTGTTCGGCCAGCGCAGCCGGGCGCTGATCGGCAGCTCGCTGCTGATCGACCTGGGGCCGCGCGTCACCTGCCTGCCCCTGGACGTCGAGACCGGCAGCGTGGACGAGGTCGAGCGCCTCCGGGCCGCGATCGTCGAACACGGGGCTGACTGCGTCGTGGCGGTCGGCGGCGGCCGCACAATCGACGTCGGTAAGTATGCGGCGTTCCTCGAGGACGTACCGTTCGTGGCCGTTCCCACCCAGGCATCCCACGACGGCATCTGCTCGCCGGTGGCCGTGCTGCGCGGCCCGGCCGACGCCCGCGCCAGCAGCTACGGGGCGCGCCCGCCGATCGCCCTGGTGGTGCCGCTGCACGCCATCGTCAAGGCTCCCCGGCGCACCATCATCAGCGGCATCGCCGACCTGGCCTCGAACGTGCTCGCCCTCCGCGACTGGGAGTGGGCGCGCCAGTTCCACGGCGACACCTACGACGACTACGCGGCGCTGCTCGCCCGGTCGGCCGCGGAGCTGATGGTCGGCCGCCGCGGTCTGTATCGTCCCGACCGTCCGTTTGATGACGAGGACGTCGAGGTACTGGTTCACGGGCTGGCCCTCTCGGGACTGGCCATGACGCTGGCCGGGTCCAGCCGACCGTGTAGCGGTCCGGAGCACCTGATCAGCCACGCCTTCGACTGGCTGTCGCTCGGTGACGGCTCTCACGGCGAGCAGGTGGCCGTGGGCGCGGTTCTGGCGGCCAGGTTCTTCGACGACGACAGCGAGAGGATGCTGGAGCTGCTACGCAACATCGGAGCGCCCACCTCGCCGGAACAGCTCGGGATCAGCCACGACGACGCGATGCGGGCGGTGCGGATGGCCCATCTCGTCCGGCCCGACCGGCACAGCCGCATCTCGGCGGCGCTGGCCGCCGATCCGGACTTCGTCGTCGAGCAGGCGGAGGTCGCGTGGTACCACTGAAGCTGAAAGGGAAGGACGCGTGGTGGACGGTCTGGGTGATCGATCCCATCGCCGGCACGCTGGTGCGCGTCGTCTACCCGGTCGCGGCGATCACCCCGAACATGCTGACTGCGATCTCGGCCGCGATCGCGGCTGCGGCCGTGGTGGCATTCGCAATCGGCGACCTGGTGGCCGGGGCGCTGCTGTTCCAGGTCAGCTTCATCGTCGACTGCATGGACGGCAAGCTCGCGTACACCCGCGACCAGCGGAGCCGGTTCGGCGGCTTCTACGACGTGGCGGCCGACACGCTCCGGTTCGGTGGCTGCGTCGGTGCGCTCGCCTACGCGGCCGCACCAACGGGCTCGCACGCTGCCATCTGGACAGCCCTGATCGCGCTCTACCCAGCCACCCACTTCGGCGTGATCGTGGCCGGCTCGGCCTGGCCTGACCGCTCCGCGGCGACGCCGATCGAGGTTGCCGCCTCGCCGCTGGCCTTGCTGCGGGCCGCGCCCAGCCGGATGGCGAAGCCGGGCTCGACCGTCGACGCCGAGGCCTTCGCCTTCACGATCGGCCCGCTGACGGGCCACCCGCTGCCGGGCATCGCGGTGGCCGTCGCCTTCAACGCGTTCCACCTGCTGACCGGGGTCGGCGTGCGCACCGTCCAGTCTGCCCTGGCGGAGGACGCCGGGTGAACGAGCCTCGCATCACCATCGTCCACGACTACCTGATCCAGCGCGGCGGTGCCGAGCGGGTGGTCGACTCGATGCTCGAGGTCTATCCGGACGCCCAGCTGGCGACCTCCGTGATCTCCGACGAGTACATCCAGCACCACTGTCAGCGCGAGGTGCGGACGACCTACCTCCAGCACGTGCCGGGCGCGACCGCGGCCTTCCGGGCGATGCTGCCGCTGTACCCGTCGGCGTTCCGCCGCATGCAGCTTCCCGAGTGCGACCTGGTGTTGGTGTCGTCGAGCGGGTTCGCACACCACGTTGTGCCGCCGCAGGGGACGCCGATGCTGGTGTACTGCCACACCCCGCCACGGTTCCTCTGGCGCTCCGCCGACTACTTCGGCGACCGGCGGTCGCTGAAGACGATGGCTGATCCGCTGCTCGGCCACCTCCGCAGGCTCGACGTGGAGGCTGCCTCCAAGCCGGATCAGTACCTGTCCAACTCGCGGACGACCGAGGAGCGCATCGAGCGGATCTACGGCCGCGAGGCGCCGGTCGTGTATCCGCCCGTCAACGTCGACCGCTTCCGACATGACCGCCCGCGGGGCGACTTCCTGCTGGTCGTGTCGCGGCTGCTGGGCTACAAGCGGATCGACCTCGCGGTGGCGGCCGCCACCCGCCTGGGCAGGCGCCTGGTCGTCATCGGCGACGGCCCTGCGGCTGCCCGTCTCCGCGAGGAGGCCGGGCCTACGGTCGAGTTCCTCGGCGAGCAGGGAGACAGCACCGTCACCGAGATGATGGAGACCTGCGCGGCCTTCGTGTTCCCGGGAGAGGAGGACTTCGGGATCTCGCCGGTCGAGGCGATGGCGGCCGGTGCTCCGGTGGTCGCGTTCAACCGGGCGGGCGCCACCGAAACGGTGATCGACGGCGAGACCGGGATCCTGTTCGCCGAGCAAACCGTCGACGCGGTCGCGGCCGCCGTCGAGCGCGTGCTGGCCGCCGACTGGCCGGCCGCGCGCCTGCGGGCGCGGGCCGAGGACTTCCGGCCGGAGCGGTTCGCCGCCGGCATCCGGGCCCACGTCGACGCGCTGCTGGGCGGCCCTCGCGCCGAGGTCACCGCCACCCGCAAGGAGGCGGGGTGAGCAGTCCCGACATCGTCCTGGTCGTGCTCGACACGGTGCGCGCGCAGAGCCTCTCGCTGTACGGCCACGACCGCCCGACGACGCCGTTCCTGGAGCAGCTTGCCGGCTCGTCGGTCGTCTACGACCGCGCCTACGCACCGAGCTGCTGGACGGCGCCGTCGCATGCCACGCTGTTCACCGGCCTGGAGCCGAGCGCGCACCGGGTGGGTGGCGAGCAGGCAAGTCTCGACTCGGTGGCCGAGCCGACGCTCGCCGAGCGCCTGAGCGACGCGGGGTACCGGACGGCGGGGGTGTCGTCGAACCCCTGGATCGGGCCGGCATTCGGGTTCGAGCGCGGGTTCGAGCGCTTCACCTGCGGGTGGAAGCTGATGCAGTCGGGCGTCGATGTTGCCAGCGAGAGCATCACGCAGGGCGGGCAGCCGGTGTCGGAGAAGCTGCGGATGGCGCTGCGCGGCGGGCCGCGCACCGCGTTCGCGACCGCCCCCAACTACGCCTTTGCCCGCTGGCGGCGAACCGGCCGCTTCGCACCCGGCCGGCTGGCGTCGACCCTCCTTCGCCACCGCAGGGAGCTGGAGTCCGGTCAGCCGTTCTTCGGCTTCCTTAACCTGCTCGACGCCCATCTGCCCTACATCGCCCCGCGCAGCACCCGGTCGCTGGTCGGCGTGCCGGACGGCTGGCAGCAGGTGCCGCAGAAGGCGTGGCCGTACGTGGGCGGCACCCAGCCCATGACCGAAGAGGACTTCGAGGTGCTGCGGCGCCTGTACGACGCCGAGATCCGCTATCTCGACAACGTGCTGCGCACGTTCGTCGAGCGGCTCGACGCCACCGGGCGGCAGACGCTGCTCGTGATCACGTCGGACCACGGCGAGAACATCGGCGAGCACCAGCTGATGGATCACCAGTTCTCGCTTCACGACACCCTGATCCGGATTCCGATGCTTGTGCGCCACCCCGACGGGGCCGGCGCAGGGACCCGGCGGGACGAGCTGGTCGGGCTGGCCGACGTCCACGAGTCGATGCTGCGGGCGGCTGGAACGATCGCGGCGGGTCAGGCCCTGCCGGGGCCGTTCGGAGGCCCCCGGCGCGCCGCCATCGTCTCTGACTACCTGCGGCCCCAGCCGCCCGTCTCCCGTCTTGCAGAGCGGTTCCCCGACGGCGACTTCACGCGCTGCGACCGCACGCTGCGAGCGCTGGTGCGGGACGACGGGGCGAAGGTGATCTGGGCGTCGAACGGGGCCCACGAGCACTACGACCTGAGCAGCGATCCCTGGGAGCTGCGGTCGCTCTACGACTCGGCTGCCAGCGCCCGGTTGATCGGAGAGCTGGAGGCGGCGTTCGGAGCAGCCGGCGATGAGACGCCCAGCGCCGCGCCCAGCTCCACCGAGGATGACGAGGTGCGGGCCGCGCTCGAGTCGCTCGGCTACCTGTGAGCGAGCCCGAGTCGAGCCACCCCAGCGTCGCCGACGCCCGCCGGATCGCCAAGGGGACGTCGATCGGCGCCGTCGGCGGGGTTGCCACTGCGCTGTTCATGCTGGGCTACGCGGCCACCGCCGGCCGCTCGCTGGGCGAGCAGGGGTTCGGCCTGCTGGCACTGGCGACGGTGATCTACACGGTGGTGGCCGAGACCGCCGATCTGGGGCTCGACTTCGGTGTGATCCGCTACGGCGCGGCCGTCTACCAGGACGGCCGGATGCCGGAGCTCCGCGGGCTGGTGCGCGCCGGCCTGGTGCGGGTGTGGGTCGCCGGCATCGCCTTCGCGGTCATCCTCGAGGCGCTTGCGGGCGTCGTGGTCGGCGACCTGCTGGGGCACCCCGACGCGGTCGAGCCCGTGCGGATCATGGCGATTGCGATCCCCTTCGCGGCCTCCACCGACGTGATCACCGCCGGCCTGAAGGCGCGGCAGACAGTTCGCGAGTCGACGTTCGTCCTGCAGATCTTCAATCCCGGCGGCCGGCTGGCGACGGCGATCGTGGTCGGGGTCGCCGGCGGCGGGCTGATCGCATTCTCGGTGGCGTTCATGGCCGTGGAGATCGCGACCACGCTGGTCGCAGCCGCCCTTGCCTGGCGACCGGTGCTGACCGGCCAGGTGCGCGTGCGCCGCTCCGACGTGCTGTCCATGGCCGGCTACTCGTGGCCGCTGTCGCTCAATCGCGCGCTGCTCTACACCAACAACCAGACCGAGATCATCCTGCTCGGCGTCTTCGGCACCGCAGCGCTGATCGGCATCTTCCAGGCGGCGCTGCAGGTGTCGCTGCTGACCGCGGCGATCCTGGCGGCAGTGAGTGCGATCTTCTCGCCCGTGGTGGCGGCCGCTCTGTCCACCCGCAACCACGACCGCGTTCAGGCGATGTACGCCACCACCACCAAGTGGTCGCTGATGATCGGCCTTCCGTACTTCCTGTTCGTGGTCACCCACAGCCACGAGATCATGGGCCTGTTCGGCCCAGGGTTCACTGCCGGCGCTGAGGCGCTGGCGATCCTCACGCTGGGACGCCTGGTCGATCTCGCGACCGGATCGGTGGCGGCGGTGCTGGTGATGGCCGGCTACTCGCGCCTTTCGCTGATCAACTCGCTGATCTTCCTTGCCACCAGCGTGGTCGGTGACGTGATCCTGATCCCCCGCTACCACCTGGTCGGCGCGGCCGTCGCCAGCGCCATCGCGGTCGTGCTGGTCAACGTCCTCCGGGTGGGGCAGGTCTGGCACCTGCTGCACGTGCAGCCGTTCAGGTGGCGTCTGATCGGCGTGATTGCAGCCGGGCTGATCGCCCTGCCTGTGACGCTGCTGCTGCCGGACGTTGCGGGCAGGCCCGCGATCCAGATGCTGATCGAGCTGGCGCTGGCCGCGGTGATCTACCTGCCGGCCCTCTGGCTGCTGGCCGTCGACGAGACCGATCGCCAGGTGCTGGCCGGCGTCCGCCGTAGTCGCCGGGCTCAGTCTCAGGGGGACGTGGGCAGCAGCGCGCAGCGCACGTAGGCGTTCGCGGGCGGGCCTTCGGCGGGGCTCCCGGTCGGGTAGACGTTGACCGCCTCGCAGATCCGGGTGGGGCCGATCGAGACCGACCCCGCCTGGGCGGTCTGGCCGGCCGACTGCAGGACGGAGAGGTTGTCGAGCACCCGCGCCGTACCCGTCGACGACACCGCCTGCAGGAGCACGCCCTGCGGTGTCGTGCGCAGCGTGTAGTACTGCCCGTCGCCGACTGCGACCAGCGTCTGACCGGTCAGCTTCGGCGCCTTCGACACGTGCTTTGCCGGCAGCGGCCACAGGGCATAGCCGCCCTTCACCGAGAACGCGAACGTGGTGAACCCCGGCACCAGCGCCGGTGCCGGCGTACGCGGGATGCGGTGGGTGGCGCTGCCCTGGCTGGCGAAGGCGCGCCGGCTGACGAGGCCCTGGAAGGAGCCGGTCGTCGGCCGCTGCGTCCAGGCAACGCCCTTCTTCGTGATGGCGACCGAGCGGACGCGGGTGCAGATCGCGCCGGTACAGCTCGGAAACAGGAATCGGCGGTACACCGTGGGCCTGCCCGGGTGGGTCTTGAGCACGGTGATCCGGTTGTGGTCGGGATCGGCCCGATCGGTGAAGGCGATCAGCCCGGTCACGGGGTCGTAGGCGACTCCGTGCCACACCTTCCGCGCGATCGGCCGCGCCTGGCGGCCATGGTGGTCGACCTGCCACAGCGTGCCGTTCCTGGTGACCCAGAAGACGCCGGCCGGCGTGGTCGCCGGCGGGCTTGCCACGGCCCCGCTCCAGAGCCCGGTGACCTTGCGCGAGGCGAGGCTCGCCTGGCAGACGATCGGCGGCTTCTTGCCGGACGGCTGGGCGGCCCAGACAACGTAGGCATGGTCGACGGCGACCCCCAAGAGCTGTGTGCCGGGCGGTGCCTGCACCACCGACTGCGCGACGGTGCCGTTCGTATGCAGATCGCGGATCTTGGTCGACTCGCAGGCGGTCACGCTGGGCCGTGGGGAGGGCGCTCTGCCGGTGCTTGCCGGCCCCGATGTCGCCGTCGGGGAGGAGGTCGCGCCCGACCCGGAGGAGCTGCCTGGCGCCGAGGAGCTGGAGCAGGCCGCCGCCGGCGCGACCACGATCAGGAGCGCCGCGACCGATCCCAGAAGGTGCAGGCGGCGCATTCGACTATCGACCATAGCTGCATGATCGGCGCGGAGCCGGATTCCTCCAACCCGAACCGAACCTGGAGCTGATCGGTCGGCTAATTGACGGTGACTTGCCTGGGCTCGGACGCCGGCGACAGGTTGCCGTTCTCGTCCTGCGCGCGCACCGTGTAGGTGTAGGTGCGGCTGGGATCCAGGTTCGTCACGTGGAACGAGCGGTAGATCGCCGTCAGCCAGTGCGTCATGCCGCTCGCGGCCTCGAACCGCAGGCCGGTGGAGCCGGGCGTCTGGAGCACGGCCGCCCCGTCGCTGCCCTGGAATGCCCAGGTCGTGGGCTCCGTGGTGCCCGTCACCCAGAGGCGCAGTCGGAGCTGGGTCACGGGCGCGCCGGTCACCAGCGCCCGCACCGAGTACTGGGTGCCGGGCGTGAACCGGATGGTCGAGGTCACCGGCGAGCCGATCAGGGTGGTCACCCCGGCCACGTAGCGGCGGGCGGTGAGCACCATGGCGCCGCTCGGGCTGATCTCGACGGCGAGGCGGTATTCGGCGGAGGAGAGGGTGGTGCCCATCGCGCGGCTGACCAGGATCACGCGCGCCGTGTTGCCGGTCGGCATCCTGCTCAGCGAGAAGGTCACGCTCTCGTTGGCGTTCAGCAGGTGGTCTCGCGGGCAGCAGACCCTGCCGGCTCTGCCCGCCTCCGGTGACCTGAGCGAGCGCTGCTGCACCGTTCGTCCAGTACCTCCCCTCGCCCAGCGAGGAGTAGTAGTAGCGCCCGCCGACATCGGCGTTGCCCCACGACGAGGCCGTGCGCTGGAACGAGTCGGAGATGGCCGCGCCGGTCGGCATGGTGGCGGTGGTGTCGACGAAGCTGGTGCCGGTCGGCGTTCCGATCAGCGCTCCGTCGCGGTAGACCCGGTAGCCGCTCACGCCGACGTTGTCGGTCGAAGCGTGCCAGCTCAGGCTGGGTGCGCTGGCGGTTGGCGACGCCGCAGCCAGGCCGGTCGGCGCGGTCGGCGCCTGCGCGTCCTGGTAGGCGATCGTCAGCGGATTCGACTGCGGCGAGGCGTTTCCGTGGGCATCAACGGCGGCGACGGTGTAGACCTGCGACGAGTTGATCGGCGCCGACGTATCCGTGTACGCCGGGTGAGTGACGGTGGCGATCTGGATCCCGTTGCGGTAGACGACGTAGTCGGCCACACCCGCGTTGTCGGTCGAGGCATGCCAGGTGAACGACGGAGCCCCGCCGGTCGGGCTGGGGCCGGCGAGCCCGGTCGGCGTGGTCGGGGGCGTCGTGTCGATGTAGGAGATCGTCAGCGGCGAGGACTGCGCGGACATGTTGCCGTTGTTGTCCCTGGCAGCGACCGTATAGCCGTAGATCCCGCCGTACGGCGCGCCCGAGTCGGTGAACGAGGTCGTGATCGTGGTGCCCACCTGGGTGCCGTCCCGGTACACGATGTAGCCCGCGATGGCGTCGTCGGGGTCGCTGGAAGGGGCCCACGAGAAGCTCGGCGCCTGACCCTGCAGGCTCGTCGCCGACAGCCCGGCCGGCACGGTCGGCGGCGTCGTGTCGGCGTAGCCGATGACGATCGGCGCCGAAGCGGCCGAGACGTTTCCGTCGGCGTCCCTGGCCTCGACGGTATAGGTGTAGGTGTGCCCGATCGGCGCGGTGGTGTCGGTGAAGCTGGTCGCGCTGGTGGTCGCGATCTGCGTGCCGCCGCGGAAGACCAGGTAGCCGGTGACCGTGCCTCCGGTCTCCGTCGACGCCGTCCAGGTGAAGCTCGGAGCCGCTCCGGGGGCGGTCGTGTTGGTGAGGCCGGTGGGGACGGTCGGCGTATGGCTGCCGCCGGGCGTGCTGTAGGCCGCGATCAGGTTCCGGTACGTCACGCCCCACGGCTTCATCGCGAGGTTCGTGTAGACCGCGCCCAGGTGGTCGTACCAGTAGTTGTAGAGGTTGCCCCCGGTGAACTTCGAGCCCTTGTCGATCGGGTTGTAGGGCGTGAAGAAGTCGACCATCAGCTGCGGGTTGGCGCGGATCCAGTCGATCGCGGCCTTGCCCATCGACGCCTGCTGCGCCAGCGACACCACCTTGTAGGTCGGCCGGTTGGCGTCGTCGGAGCCCGAGTACCCGCCCTCGCTGATGCCGATGTGAACGTTGGCGCCGCCGTTCGCGTTCATGAAGTTGCGCAGCACGCCCAGCGTCCGGATGCACCGCGGATCGGTCGTGGGGCAGGTGTCCGGGTCGTCGTGCATGTAGACGTGGACCGAGAACGTGTTCATGTAGCTGAACAGGTTGGGATCGGCCTTCTTCTCGGCCTCGATGTAGGGCATGTCGATCGAGCCGATGACGCCGCCGACCACCGTGGGTGTCCAGTGCTTCGCGGCCGCCTCGGAGCGCATCGCAGCCGATCCGGTGCGCAGAATCGTGACCGCCGTGGCCGGCGCCATCACGCAGCTCGGGCAGGTCGGGTTGGCGTTGCCGGTCGGCGTGTTGGGCTCGTTCCACATCTCGAAACGTGTAATCCCGGCGAACCCGGGATGGGCCTGGGCGTAGGTGCCGCCGGGGCCGTAGTGGTCGACGACCGCCTTGATGCCGTTCTCCCAGTCGGTCCAGCCGCCAGGAGACGTCCCCGGGATCACGTAGTGGTTGTTGTGTGACTCGTGGATCTCCGGCAGCCACACCAGTCCGCGCGACTGGAGAGCCGCGATGAAGGCGTCGTACTTGGTCCAGCTCGGCCCGGATGTCTGATAGGGATCCCAGTGCAGCGGGGCACGAACGATGCCTCCCGGCCCGGTGACCTCCCTGATGGCGTTCAGATACAGGGCCATGTCGCTCGGCGCCATATCCGAGATGGTGCCGTTTGCGTAGCCAAACTGGGCAAGCGGGGGTGCGCTCGCGGCCGACGCGGTCGACCCCGGCGTCAGCTTGCTGTCGGTGGCGAAGGCGACCATGTACAGCACGACGGCCAGGGTGCCTGCCAGGCGACCCCACCGTGACACTGTTGTCAACCGAGTCGCACGTACTGCGCGCCTCACCGAACCGCGAGTCAAACGAAGACCCCCCTTGGTTTCTGCGGTACAGGGGGGTAATCGGAATGGGTTAGTGAGCCCTCATGCCCCGAAAGGGTGTCAGGGGGTACCCATGAATCCGAGGTTTACGGCCTATTCAGGACGTTTTCGGACGCTGCAGCCGTTGTCTACAGCGGCAGAGCGGTGCCGTACGTCACGGCCCGTAACCTGTCCAGCAGATCGTTGACCCGACCTAGTGGCAGGGGATGGTGCCGGCGTCGAGCGGGATCGACGCGTTGGGTGTGGCGGCGTTGTCGTTCGCCGGCGAGTAGTACGCGAACTTGGCAAAGCCGGGGTAGAGCGTCAGCTTCAGCGCGCCCCAGTTCGTGTTCGTCCGGAAGGCGGAGCGGCTGTCGGCCGTCTGCCAGTTCTGCGCCAGCACGTTGCCGCCGGTGCCGACGACGAACTCGGGGATGCCGCGCGCCTTGTCGACCACGCCGGCCGGGTTCAGCGGGCGCCAGCGCTCATACGTATGGGCGTGGGCATTGACGATGATGTCGGCGTTCGCGGCGTAGAGCTGGTTCCAGAAGACCGACGTCGCCGGCAGCCGCAGGCTGATGTCGGAGAAGCGCTCCTGGTGCCAGAACGCGAGCGTGCACTTGTAGCCCTTGTTCGCCGCCAGGTCGTTCTTCAGCCAGATCCCCTGCGGGGTGTTCACGAAGTCCGCCAGGTTCGTGGGCAGGATGTTCGAGTCGAGGCTGATGATGTGCCAGCCGCCGGCGTTGAAGCTGTAGTACTGGCCGCCGTAGCCGGACGGCTGGGGTGGCCCGGAGTCCGGGTAGTTCCAGTACCAGAAGTACGGCAGCGCGGTCGGGTACTGCTTGTACTCGTGGTTGCCGACCGTCGGGGCGGTGATGTGGGTGAGCGCTCCGAAGATCGGGTCGTAGAAGTTCATGAACTCCTCCTGCGAGCCGCGCTGGTACACGTCGCCCAGATACATGAGCATGCTGGGGTTCCAGGACTGCATCATGCTCATCACCTGCTGGGACATCAGTGACCCGGCGGCGCCGTCGCCGGTGGCGGCGATGACGAAGGGGGTGTGCTGGCTGAAGATCGGCAACCGGCCGCCGTTCCACGCGTTGGGCGAGGGGATCGCAGCAACCGTCGGGTTCTCGATGTCGACCTGGGTGGGCAGCGTCAGCGTCTGCCCGTTGAGCGTGATCTGTGCGGTGAGGGTCGTCAAGCCGTTCCTCGGATTGCACGCACCTGAGGTGCTGGGGGTGCATTCCGTGTGCCACGTGAACGGGTAGATGTTGGTGTTCATCGGGTTGTCGTACAGGTGGGTCAGCAGGTACTGCGCGCTTCCGCCGGCCGGCGTGACCGTCCAGGTGACGCAGCCGCTCGGCGTCTTGCGCTGGCCGCTGCAGCCGCGGACGTCGCCGGCCTGTGCGACCAACGGGTTCCAGTTCAGCTGCAGGCTGACCTGCTGGTCACCGGAGATGACCGGCGCCTGACCACCGGGCACCTGCGCCACCCATGGAACGGTCATGCACATCGACACGCTGGACGTCGGGGGGTTCCCGCCCGGGCTGGATACCGTCAGCGTCTGGGAGCAGAAGGTGTCGGCCTTGGCCTGGGCCGACGCGAATCCCATCCAGCATGCGACAGCCAGCGCGCAGACAAGAAGCGCACGCAGCAAGATCGGGGGTCGGTGCTGCTTGGACGGAGCCACCATTTCCAGCTTACGTGCGACTCTGGAAGTCGGGAAGCCCAACCGGCGGCCGGGGGTTGGAAACCCCTAATGGCAGTTGACCGTGCCCTGGTCCTTCAGGCCGTTGGCGGTGCCGTCCTTGCTCCCCGAGGCGATGAACTGGTAGGTCGCATGGCCGGAATACAACGCCAGCTTGATCGCGCCCCAGTTGGAGTGGTCGCGGAACGCGGAGCGCGAGTCGTTGGTCTGCCAGTTCTGCGACAGCACGTTGCCTCCGGTGCCGGCCACGAGCTGGGTGATGCCGCGGGTGAGATCGACCTGCCCGGCTGCGTTCAGAGGCCGCCAGCGCTCGTACGCGTGGGCGTGGGCGTTGACGATCAGGTCGGCGTTGGCGTTGAAGAGCTGCACCCACAGGGCCGAGGTGGACGGCAGCCGCAGGCTGATGTCCGAGAAGCGCTCCTGGTGCCAGAACGCCAGCGTGCAGGGGTAGAGGCTGTTGGGGTGGGTGGCAAGGTCGTTGTGCAGCCAGACACCCTGGGGCGACATCGGGTCCATCGCGATGTTCGCGTCGAGGCTGATGATGTGCCAGCCGCCGGCGTTGAAGCTGTAGTACTGACCGCCGCCGCCGGGCCTGGTCGGCTTCGAGTCGGGGTAGTTCCAGTACCAGAAGTACGGCGCTGCAGTGGAGTAGATCTTGTACTCGTGGTTGCCCACGGTGGGCACCGTGATCTTGCGCAGCGGCCCGAACGTCGGGTCGTAGAAGTCCATGAACTCGTCCTTGGACCCGCGCTGGTACACGTCGCCCAGGTACATGAACATGTTCGGGTGCCAGCCCTCGACCATCGCCGCCACGGCGTTCGCGTACGTCGAGCCGGCCGCCCCGTCACCGGTGGCGGCTATGACGAACGGCGTGGCCTGGGAGAAGATGGGCAGCAGCCCGGTGTTCGGAGACCCCAGGTGGGTGCCGGGCGGGTTCGCCACGTTCAGGTGGATGCTGGCCGAGTGGGGGGCGTTGTTGAGCGCGATCGACGCGGTCAGCGTCTTGGGACCGTTCGTCCACGCCTGCGAGTGCCAGACCCAGCGGTACGAGCTGGTGCCGGGCGTCTTGTAGAGGTGCGTGAGCTGGTAGACGCCGTTCACAGTCCAGGTGATGCAGCCGCTCGGTGTCAGCCGCTGTCCGGCGCAGCCGGCGACGTCGCTGGGTCGCACCTTGTGCCAGACGGCGGTACCGGTCACCGTCACGCCGCCGCTGACGGTCGTGCCCGAGGCAGGCGAGGTGATGCAGATCTGAGCCGTCGCCCCGTCGGCCGCCCTGGCGTCGGCGCAGACCGACGCGGCTGCCGTACCGGCCATTCCGAACCAGCAGCCGGCGGCCGCCACTGCGATCATCGTCCCTGCCCACAGGCGCATGCTTACACTCCCTCCGCGAGGCACCCACACTAAAGCAGTCGTCCCGGCTGTCAAGCGTGCGCGAGAACGAAAACGTTACAGAGGGGCGTTCGCCTGGACGACCTCGCGGGCCGCCGGCACGTCCTGGGGAGCGTCGATCTCTGCCCAGGCGGCAGCGGCCACGCTGCTCACCCGGCTGTCGACCGAGTCGCAGATGCGGCTGTAGACGTCCTCGTAGTAAAGGCTGTGCTCGCCTCCGTCGCGCGCCCGGCCGGCGGCCTCCACGTAGCGCTGACGTCCGAGGTCGCTGAGCAGCGAGACGCCGATGAACTCGCCGTGCGCCTCGGTGTGAGGGATGTGCTTGCCGAGCTCGCGCACATGCCCGTCCACAAGCCGAACCTTCAGCGCCTCGTCGTCCACCCGGCCGGTCTCGACCGCCAGTGTCAGATCGCCTCCGGCGGCCTCGGCGTCAGCCACCACCCGGTCGGCGAACACGATGTCGGAGTTGAGGACGAGCAGGCGCCCGGGCGCTGCCTGCGTGCAGGCGATCTCGAGCGTGTAGAAGTTGTTCAGGTCGGCATAGCGGGGGTTGTGCACGAACTGAGCTCGCAGCGGGCGCGGGGTGGACGCCCACCAGTCGCGCACCTGGTCGTCGCCATGGCCTGTGACAACCATTACACCTTCGAAGCCGAGCCGTTGGAGCGCATCGGCGCAGCGACCCAGCAGGGTCTCACCCTCGAGCTCGAACAGCGCCTTCGGTGTGCCTCCCAGCCGCGATCCGAGACCGGCGGCGAGGACGACGGGGAGCGGTTTGCTCAGCGAACCGGCTCGTCGACCGGGGCGGTGAACAGATCCAGCGACTCCTCGCTGCCGCTCGCGCTCCCGCTCGTCGGCCCGTCATCGCCCGACCCGTCTCCCGACCCGGGGCGCCGGATCAGCGGGGGCAGGATCAGCAGCAGGCCGATCGCCAGCACCAGGCCTGCAGCGGCGCCGATTGCACCGGCCTTGGCCGGGCTCGGGGTCGAGCGCACCGTGCTCACCTGGTTGGTTGCAGTGCCGAAGATCTTTGCGCCGTTGGGGCCGCCGAGGGGCGACTTGAACGCCGTCAGGGCCTGCTGGACCTGATCCAGCTGCGACCGCAGCGTCTGGCCGCGGAGGCCGGACTTCTGGGCGCTCGTCAGGCTCGTCCAGAGTCCGGTCATCGAGTTGTTCAGCGCTGTCAGCGAGGTGACTGCCTGCCGATTCGACCAGTCGACGTACGCCTGTCCGTAGCCGGCGGCAATGGTCTTGGCGTCGCTAGCCGACGCCGCCTGGTAGCAGACACGGATGGTCGCGGACTGCCCGATCTCGTTGGCGCACACGTGCGACACCAGCTTCGCCGTGGTCAGCGACGGCGACGGAAACCGCTTGGCCACCTGGGCGGCAAGGGCCGGTGAGAGGATCGCGTTGACCTGGTCGAGCACGTAGGGGTTGCCCTGCGGGGTGGATACCGGCTGCGGGCACGTGTAGTAGACGCAGGTGGCGTCGGCGGTGGCCGACCGCACGTCGATGCTGGCCCGGTACTGGACGCCCTTGCCCTCGACCACGCCGACGGCGATCAACGCGCCCGCGGCGGTCAGGATGACGACGACGAGCACGCTGCGAACCACGGCCCATCCGCGTCCCGGCTTGCCGGGCGGAGGGGTCTGACGTGACTCGGCCGTTCGGCGCTTCCGCCGGGGCTCGCTGTCTGGGGTCTTGGAGGATCGAAGTGCCACAGCTACCTGTCTTCGAGTAAACCACCGTTCTGCGGGTGGCGCAAACGGAAGCGGTTGGTGGACGATTGGAGGGCCCCGGGACGGTAGCGCCTGTACCTTGATTCACCGTCGGGTCGCACGTACCTTCGAGAGAGAAGCTGCTATACCGCCCCCGAATGGCTGTCGCATCCCCCAACGACCAGCGAGTCCGACGCCCCGTCAGCCATCCGGCGCTGGGCGGTCTGCTCGTGCTGACCGCGATTGCGGTACTGATGGCCGGCACGCACATCCCGTCCAAGTGGGCGCTGGCCGTCCTCCTGGGCGCGGGCTTTGTTGCGCTGGCAGCCGCGCGACCGCGCGAGGCGTTGATGGCGACGGTGCTCTACGCCGAGGTCGTCGCCGGGCTGGTCAAGAACATCGAGCAGGGGTCGACGGCGTCCGCGGCCATCCCTGACGCGATGGCGGCGATCGTCCTGGTGGCCGCCGTTGCCAGGTTCGGCGTCGTATGGCCGAAGACCACGCTCGACTGGCTGGTCGCGCTGTTCATCGCGTTGGTGGTGCTGATGGCGCTGGTCAACCCGGCGGCCCCCCACGGAGTGCAGCTCCTGGGCGGGGTGCGCACGCTGGTCCTGTACCTGCCGTTCTACTTCCTGGCCCGCGACCTGGTGCCGACCCGCGCCCGTGAGCGTCTGCTGCTGACCACCATCGTGGTCGGTGGTGCGGTGCTCGGTGTGGTCTCGATGGTGCAGTACGTGATGGGCCCGGCGTGGTCGCAGCAGCACCACCTGACGACTCGCGTCGTCCTCGGCTTCAGCTCCTCCGGCGGCGCCTTCCGGCCGCCGTCGCTGTTCCCGCTGCCGGGTGTGGCCGGCATGGTGTTCGCGGCCCTGCTCGTGATCAACGTCGCGCTGCTGATGCGGCCGCAGGGACGTTCGTACCGGCTGCTGATCCTGACGTTGCTGCCGATCGCCTTCGGGCTGTTTGCAAGCGGCCAGCGTGCCGCCATGCTGGGCGCCGGTCTGGCCCTGGTGTTGCTCGGCGTGGTCACTCGGTCGCGGATCCTGATCGGCACCGTGCTCATCTGCGGCGCACTGGCGCTGGGAGCCAGCGTGTTCTCGGGCGGCGGCGGTGCGGTCGGACGCGTCAGCTCGGTGAGCGGCGCGAGCAGCACCTCTTCCACGTCGAGCCGGTTCCACACCTGGTCGTCGGTGATCCGCCAGATTCCGGTGTTCCCGTTCGGGCACGGCCCCGGATACACGGGCAGCTCCGCGCTGCGCTTCGGCAGCCGCACCGGCGCCACCCCTCGCGTGGTCAGCGACAACTACTGGATCAAGCAGCTGTGGGAGATGGGGCTGCTGGGAGCGCTCTGGTACACGGCGCTGCTGATCGTGGCGATCCGGCTGGCTCTGCACCGGTTCAAGTACGAGACCGACCGCTGGGGCACCCTGTTGCCGTTGGTCATGTTCGGGTTGCTCGTGCAGCAGGCGGCGGCGTCGCTCTTCACCAACTCGCTCGATCCGTCCCCGTACAACCTGCTGTTCTGGCTGCTGCTCGGCCTGCTGCGCACGCCGCCCCGGCCCGACCGGGTCCCGGCGCTGGTGCCGGAGACGGACGCGGTGCCGGCGCCGGTCACTGCCTGACCTTCGCTCGCGGCACCGTCCCCGCCGGCGACAGCACCGCCGCCAGCATGCGCGCCGCCGGGCGCGGATCCCAGGAGTGGTCGTAGAGGCCGAACAGGCTTCGCCCCTCGTCGACCAGCTCGTAGATCACGAAGACGGCGACGTAGGGGTAATGCGCCGCGGTGTACTGGATCGCGCCGCGCTCCAGGGCCGCCACCTTCACCGCACCTCGGGCGGGGGTGATGGGGTACCCGAACTCGGTCACCCAGATGTCCTTCTCCGCGTCCCCGGCCCTGACCATCGCAGCCCGCAGCAACGGCACCTGCCGTACCAGCGCCGCACCGGGCGCCACCGGAGAGCCGCGGGCGTAGGGGTGGTAGGCGACGCCGTCGAAGGCCTTCCCGGCTCCCAGCGCGTACAGATCGTGCAGGAACTGGACAGCACGGACGACGCCTGCCTTCCTGCTCTGTGCGAACCCACCGACCAGCACCGTCGCCGACCGGTCGGTGGCATGTATGGCCTTCGATGCGGCCTCCAGCAGCGCGGCGTAGCGGGCCGGCTGCACCGGACCGCCCCAGCCGAACGGCGCGTTCTCCTCGTTCCAGATCTCGTACACGATGTGGTGGCCGCGATAGCGGGATGCCAGCGCCCGGGCGAATGCCGCGAACGTCGCCACCTGGGTCGGCGGTGCGGTCGGGCCCAGGCCGCCGTTTGCCCACGAAGGCGTGGCGTGGACGGCGAAGATCAGCCGCACGTGGCCACTGTTGGCGGTATTGACCACGGAGTCCAGGCCGGCCCAGTTGAGGCTGCCCGGCTGGGCCTCGACGGCTGCCCACGATGCGTCGACGCGGATCACCCGCGTGCGGAGGTTGTGCACCGCCTGCCATGCCTGGGCGGAGTCGGCCGCGTCGAGCACCCAGGGGTGGGTGGCGACGCCGACAGGGAGCGCCGTCCCAGGCGGCGCGGCCGCTCGATTGCCGGACCTGGAGGACGCGTACCAGGCGGCGCCGCCCGCCGCGACGGCTACCACGACGAGCGTGGTGACAACGGCTCTACGCCTGCGCATCGGAGTCCACCGTACCATCGGTGGTGGCCGCCGCATCCCGTTGCGAACCCGCCATCTCACTCGTACCCTGGAGGTATATGCGGCGCTCCCCCAGGCTCTTGTCGCGCCGGCGCGCAGCCGGCGCTTTCGCGCTCGTGGCTGCGATGCTGGTGTGTACCGCCAGCGCGCAGGCCGCCGACAGCTGGGCTGCGGGAAAGGGGCTCGCAACGGCCACGTTCATGCTCGGCGCCACGACCGGGCCCGACGGCACGATGTACGTGCTGGGCGGCGTCAACGGCAGCGGCGATCTGGCCACGGCGCAGACCTACACGCCGACCACCGGCGTCTGGGCGAATCTGCCGTCGATGAGCTACTTCCGCTCGTCGGAGGGCGTGGCCGTCGGCGGCGACGGCCGGATCTACGCCTTCGGCGGCAACGGCGGCCTGGCCTCGGATCCGAACGGCGACACCGGCGAGCTGCTCGCCACTTCGGAGGCCTACAACCCGTCGACCAACAAGTGGCAGGGGGTTCCCGCGCTGCCGACGCCCCGCGCCGGGATGGCAACGGTGGGCGACACCGGCCCGGATGGCAACGGCGACGTCTACGTGATCGGCGGCTGGGATGCCGTCGGTGACGGATACCTGGCCGACAACCTCCGGTACGACCCGTCGACCAACACCTGGGCGACGATGGCGCCGATGCCGACGCCCCGCGAGTACGCCTCGGCCGTGGTCGGCTCGGATGGCGACATCTACGTGGTCGGCGGGATGGACTCGACCGGCGGCCTGTCGACCGTCGAGATCTACAACCCGACGACCGACCACTGGACGACGGGGCCGAGCCTGGCCACCGCGGAGTGGGGCGGCAGCGCCGCCGCAGTCAAGAACCGCATTTTCGTCTTCGGGGGCTACGACGACGTGGACGCGCGTCGCCCTATCAGACAGCCAGGTGTTGACGATCGGCGGGAGCTCCTGGGGCTCGGACACCGTGATGCTTCGCGCCAGGTATCTGGGGGCGGCCGCGGTCTCGCAGACGTTGAAGGTGTGGTTGTTCGGCGGCATCGGAGGCAGCGATGGCTCGACGCCGCTGAAGGCCGTCGACGTCTTCTCGTCCGTGGACGGCACGCCGCCCACGGGCAGCGTCTCGATCGACTCCGGACAGGCGGCGACCAACACGTTCACCGTCAACGTGACCGCAAATGCGACGGACACCGGCAGCGGGGTCGCCAACGTACTCATCTCGAGCAAATCCACGGTCAGCTCCAACGGACTCCTGAGCCAGGGCGACGAGCAGTCGTACGTTGCAGACACGCCGATCTCATGGGATCTGACCAATGCGACGTACGGCGGTACCCCGATGCAGGGCACCCGCTGGGTCTACGTGCAGTGGGAGGACGGGGCGGGCAACTGGTCGCCCGTCCACAGCGACTCGATCTACGTCGACACGATCCCGCCCACCATCACCAGTGGCCCATCGGTGCGGCTGCTGCCGAACTCCGTGCTCGATTCCGGTACCTGGCCGGTGAACGTGTTCTGGGCCGGGTCGGACGCCGGCACCACGCCGCCCGGCTACGACCTCGCGCAGACCTGCAACGCCGGCGTCACGTGGTCGAGCATCACACTCAGTCCGGCGACCGTCGACGCAGGCCAACCGGGCGCTGGCGCGTGGCGTCAACTGCGAGTTCAGAGTTCAGGCGCACGACCTGATCAACACCAGCGCCGACAGTTACAGCCGGGTCTTCCACGCCTCGGTGTCCCAGGAGAGCGCGCCCACCGTCACCCGCACCGGCACCTGGTCGATCGCCAACTCGTCGTCGTTCGACGGCGGGCACGACCGCTACTCGACCAAGGCCAACTCGTCGATGTCGGCGACGTTCACCGGCACAGGGGTCGCATGGGTGGCGCCCACCGGGCCCACGCGGGGCGCGGCCCGGGTCTACCTCGACGGCGTGCTCCAGAAGGCGGTGTCGCTGTACAGCAAGACCGCGACATTCCGGAAGCTCATGTACACCCACATGTGGGCGGCCCAGGGCACCCACACGCTGAAGATCGTGGTGGTCGGCACCGCGGGCCGCCCTCGTGTCGACGTCGACGCGTTCGTCGTCCTCTCCTGAGCGCCCCGGCTAGTGAACCTCGGCGACCCAGAGCCTGGGGTCGCCGTTGCCAAGGTCGGTGATGCCCTCGTCCCAGAGGGCGCCGCAGACCAGCGTGCGCCGGTAGGCCGCGAAGGTCAGGACGTGGGCGACCACGCCGCCGTAGCTGAACACCTGCGGCGGGTCGCAATGGGTGTCGACGAAGGTTTCGTCGAGGCGTCCTTCCTCGACGATGGCGCGGACGTCCGCGAGGAAGCCGGGGCCGGCCTCGGCGAGGCGTGCGCGCATGGAGCGAACACACTCGTGCTCCTCGACGCTGAAGTCGTAGCGTCGCTCGTGGATAGATGCATGCCACATCGCGAGCTGGCCGACCAGGCGCGAGAGCAGTGAGCGCATCGTCGGCGTGTCGTCGATGCCGTCGACGGAGAGCTCGATCGGACGATCGAGCGCCTCCTCGCTGGCGGTCTCAGCGCGTGTGATCATCTCGCCGATCAGCCAGACGTGGTGCTCGACCATACGGGTGATCAGATCCATGCCAGTCACCATCCTCTCTGCGGGCAGCAGCAGACTGCCCGGCGGGTTGAAGTGAACTCGGGCTCCGCGACCGATGCGGTAGCTCGACGGGGCCAGCCGCCAGCGTGACGGCGGACGGTCAAACGCACGGCGAAACGCGCGGGTGAACGCCTCGTGCGAGGAGTAGCCGGCTTCCAGAGCGACACTCAGCACGTCGTCGTCAGTGGTCACCAGCCGGTAGGCCGCCCGCTCGAGGAGGATTCTCCGGCGGAGGCCGGCCGGTGGCTCTCCGAGCGTTGCCGAGACCAGCCGGTCGACATGGAACCGGGATAGGTGGAGTCGGGAGGCGGCCTCAGCCGAGCCGACGCCGCGCTCGTCCAGCGTCTCTGCCACCACGTCGAGGAACCGGGCCAGTCTGTCGCTCGTCACGCTCACAGACTGATCGTGCCACCGCCGGCGATCAGGCGCTTGATCGCGCTTGCGCACATCACCCCATTACGCTTGCATCGCGTCCGGTGGCGGCGCCGGCACCTAGGGCGAGTACGCCGACAGCCCGTCGGCCAGCGTTCCGATCAGCAGGTAGCCCTGTGCGAACACCGGCTGGCTAAACGCGTACGGAGGCGTGTGGCGAGACGATCTCGGTGAGGACGTTGCCGTTGGAGGCATCGAGCAGGAAGGTGCCGTTGGTGACACCGGCGGTCGCGTCCCAGGTCGAGACCGCGATCACGCCGCCCGCGTCCATCGACGGGCTCCCGATCGGCGACGCGGGCAGGCCGCTCTGCCAGAGGATCGTCCCGCTGGACGGATCGATCTCGCGCACCGCGCCGTCGTAGGCGGTTGTCCCGATGGTCGTGAACGGCCCGGCCGCGAACAGATGCGTGCCGTCGTAGATCGGCGCCGGCAGGCAGGCACGGTTGCCGCTGGAGTTGGGCGCCGAGATGCTCACCTGCCAGAGCGGGCCGGCGTTGATGTGGTTCGTCTGGAAGGCGTACAGGTACCCGTTCTTGTTGCACGCGGCGACCATGTGAAGCCGGGTCCCGCTGATGGTGCCGTAGAACAGCGTCGGGGAGGATCCCCAGTCGCTGTCGACGACACGGTCTGGCGACCGGCACCTGCCAGCGCTGGATCCTGGCCATCGTCTTGGCGTTGATGCTGGCGACCGAGAACGTGTCGCCGGCCGTCTTGTTGGTGGCGCTGGCGGTCGAGACGTAGATCGTGTCGCCTGACGCCGCCGGGCTCGTCCAGACGCCGCCGCCGACGCTCCCCGCGGGGACCGCCCACCACGTCCCCTCCGGAGCGCCGGTGGCCTGGTTGTACCGCTCGAGCCCTCCGCGCACCCACGGGCGGTCGCAGTTCGACGAGATGCCCATGTAGACGCTGCCGTCAACCACGATCGGCGATGCCCAGTTGTAGACGTCGTTGACCCTGGTCGAGGGGGCCTTGGGCCCGACCAGCGCCCGCCAGACGTTCTGGCCCGTGGCGGCGTCGAGCGCGTACAGATACCCGTTGCCACCGGCCACGTACACGGTGGGCTTGCCGGTCCTGGGATCGTTGGCGATGGTGGCGGTCGAGGTGATGCCCCGCTTGCTGCAGGTCAGCCTGGGCTGGAAGCCGAGGTACCGCTTCCACAGCTTGGTGCCGGTGGCAAGGTCGAGTGCATAGAAGTCGCCCGTGTTGGCGCCGATGTAGACGTCGCCGTTCGACACCGTCGGGCTGGCGGTGAACTGCTTGCCCGGTGCGCCCGGCTGGCCGGCCTCGGGGACGAACGTCCAGCGCTTCACCAGCGACGCGGCGTTGGCCGGCGTGATCACCGTGTCAGCGCGAGTAGGAGTTGTGCACGCGGCCGTGCAGGTAGCCCGTCCAGTTGATCGCCGGCGTCGTCGCGCCGACGACCGAAACCCCGGCCGCGCCGAAGACGCCGAGCGCGGCCACTCCCAGGAGCCATCTACGCATCGCCTACCACGTTACCCGTTATCGGCCCCAGCCTGGGCGAGACTGAGGGTCTACGGCTCTACGCGTTCAAGCAGCACAAGACGTAATACCCCGATCAGCTCGTGCCGGCCGCGAACGCCGGGATCGCGCTCACGCCGCCAGAGCCAGCGCCACCACCAGGGACACCGACATGTCCTACGCAAGGAACCCCATCCTCTCCCGCATCGTCGCAATCGTCTGTGCTGCAAGCGCGTGTGCATGCTCCGCACCCGCGGCCAGCACCGCCCGCACCTCTTCGTCGTCAGCGCGCAGCTCGGCGTGCCGCTCACGCACCGGCCGCAGCATCTCTATGACCGCCTCGGCGACGTCCTTCTTGAACGTGCCGTACCCACCTCCGTCGTACCTGCCCTCGATCACCTCCTCGGGCTCGCCGGTGGCGATCGACATGATCTCGATCAGGTTCGCGATCCCTTCCTTGCCCTCGCCGCGCCGCACCTGGTTGCCCGAGTCGGTGACGGCTGACATGACCTTCTTGCGCACCACCTCGGGTGGGTCCCCGATCAGGACAGTGCCCTGCTCGGTGCCCCCGGTGGTCGACATCTTGCGGGTCGGCTCCTGCAGGTCCATGACCCGGCCGCCGACCGACGGGACGGCTGCCTCCGGCAGCCGCAGCGTCTCGCCGAACCGGTGGTTGAACCGCTGGGCGATGTTGCGCGCCAGCTCGACGTGCTGGCGCTGGTCGTCGCCCACCGGAACGCGGTCGGTCTGGTAGAGCAGGATGTCCGCCGCCTGCAGCACCGGGTAGCTGAACAGCGCCAGCGACACCGAGTCCTTGCCCTCGCTCTTCTCCTTGAACTGCACCATCCGCTGCAGCTCGCCCATCGTGGCAACAGCCGAGAGCAGCCAGCAGCCCTCGGTGTGCTCGGGCACCTGGCTCTGGACGAACAGCGTGCAGCGCGCGGGGTCGAGCCCGGCGGCAAGCAGGGTGGCGGCCGTATCGAGTGTGTTGTCGGCCAGCGTCTCCGCGCTCGTAGGGCACCGAGATCGAGTGGAGGTCGACGATGCAGTAGATCGCTTCGCCGAGGGACTGATCGGCCACGTACTGGCGGATCGCCCCGATGTAGTTGCCCAGGTGCTTACGGCCAGTGGGCTGGATGCCTGAGAAGACGCGAGCCATTGGCCGTCAACTCTAACCGCGGGGCGGCGGATCCATACCCTCCAACCGTCCTCCTGCGGACTGTCTGCAAAGGCGTGCCCGATAGACTGATCGCGTGGTGAGCACACCGAATACGTGGTCGCCCTCGTCGTGGCGCGGGCGGCCTGCACTGCATCAGCCGGAATGGCCGGACCCCGAGCACGTCGAGGAGGTCGGCAAGCGCCTGGCGACGATGCCGCCGCTGGTGTTCGCCGGCGAGGCGCGCCGGCTGCGCGAGTCGCTGGGACAGGTCGCCGGGGGCCGGGCGTTTCTGCTCCAGGCCGGCGACTGCGCGGAGTCCTTCAACGATTTCTCGGCCATCAGCATCCGCGAGAAGCTGAAGATCATGCTCCAGATGGCAGCCGTGCTGACGTTTGGCTCGATGCTGCCGGTGGTCAAGGTGGGCCGGATCGCCGGCCAGTTCGTGAAGCCCCGCTCCTCGGCCACCGAGGTCGTCGACGGCGTCGAGCTGCCGACGTTCCGCGGCCACATGGTGCACGACGACGCTCCCACCGCGGAGGCGCGCAGGTTCGACCCCGAGCGGATGGTGCAGGGCTACAACCACTCCGCCTCGACCCTCAACCTGCTGCGTGCGTTCACCAAGGGCGGCTTCGCCGACCTGACCCGCGTCCACTCCTGGAACCAGGAGTTCGTCGCCACCTCGCCGGAGGGCCGGCGCTACGAGGTGATCGCCTCCGAGATCGAGCGCGCGCTGCGGTTCATGGCCGCGTGCGGCATCGACCTCGCCACCGAGCGGTCGATTCACGAGGTCGACGTCTGGACGAGCCACGAGGGGTTGCTGCTGGAGTACGAGCAGGCGCTCACCCGCCGTGACTCGCTGACCGGCGACTGGTACGACTGCTCGGCGCACATGCTGTGGATCGGTGAGCGCACCCGCCGCCTCGACGGGGCGCACGTGGAGTTCTTCTCGGGCGTCGAGAACCCGATCGGCGTCAAGCTGGGGCCGACAGCCTCGGCAGCCGACGTGGTGGAGCTGTGCGAGCAGCTCGATCCCGACCGCACGCCCGGCAGGCTGACGCTGATCGCCCGCATGGGGGCCTTGCAGGTAGGGGAGCTGCTGCCGCCGCTGATCGAGTCGGTGCGCGCGGCCGAGCACCCGGTGGTCTGGGTCTGCGACCCCATGCACGGCAACATGTTCCGCACGCCGGGGGGCACCAAGACCCGGCGCTTCGAGGACATCCTGGCCGAGATCCAGGGCTTCTTCGCCGCCTGCCTGAGCAGCGAGGCCTGGCCGGGCGGCGTGCACCTCGAGTTCACCGGCGAGCATGTGACCGAGTGTCTGGGCGGCTCCGAGGTGGTGGTGGAGTCGGACCTCGATCACAACTACTCCACCCTCTGCGACCCCCGGCTGAACGCACGTCAATCCCTCGACCTCGCCTTTAGGGTTGCCGAGTTGATGCGCGCTGCAGAAGACGCCCAATGACCAGGGTCGCCGTGGTCGGCCTGGGCCTGATCGGAGGCTCGCTCGCGCTTGCGGCAAGCGAGCGGGGCGACCACGTGACCGGCTACGACGCCGATCCCGAGGTGGGGCCGGCGGGCCTGGAACGGGGAGCGCTGGCCGTGGTTGCGGACTCGCTGGACGAGGCGGTCGCCGAGGCCGAGCTGGCGCTCGTCTGCGGGCCGGTCAACAGCCTGCCGAGCCTGGTCGGTGAGACTCTCGCGGCCTGTCCGGAGAGCTGCGCCGTCAGCGACGTCGGCTCGACCAAGCAGCGGCTGGTCGAGGCGCTGGGCGGTGAGCCTCGCTTCGTCGGCGGCCACCCGGTGTGCGGCTCGGAGGCCCGCGGGATCGCGAACGCCCGCGTCGACCTGTTTCGCGGCGCCACCTACTTCCTGACGCCGGTGACCGGCACCGACCCGGCGCACCTGCGCACCCTGCACTCGTTCGTGACGGGGATCGGCGCCCGGCCGGTGGCGATCGACCCGGTGGCGCACGACCGGCTGGTCGGCATCACCAGCCACCTGCCCCATGCGATCGCCAACATGCTGATGAACCAGGCAGGCGCCGGCCGCGTGAACGGCCACGACCCGCTGGCCGCGACCGGCGGCGCGTTCCGGGACATGACCCGGGTGGCCGGCGCCAACCCGCGGATCTGGGTCGACATCTTCCTCGACAACCGCGAAGCGATGCTGGACGGCCTGCGCGACTACGGCCGCCGCATCGACGAGCTGACGCGCGCGCTGGAGCGGGAGGACGCCGGGTTTCTGGCGCGCTGGATCGCCGAGGCGGCGGGGAACCGGCGACGCCTGCTCGAGGTTGCCTACCCGGTGCGCCCCGAGGATCTGTGGCAGGTGCGGGTGCGCGTGCCCGACCGCCCAGGTGTCCTCTCCGGCGTCTTCCATGCGCTGGGTGCCGACAGCATCAACGTCGAGGACTTCGAGCTGCACCACGAGTCGGCCGAGACGGGCGGCATCGTGATGGTCACGATCGCCGGCGCCCGCGAGGCTGAGCGCGCGGTCGAGCTGCTGGACGGCCTCGGATACGGCGCCATCGCCGCGCCGGCGGTGGAATGAGCGAGCCGATGGCACCTCCCCGGGGCGAGGAGCTCCACGTTCCACCGGCCGCCACCCTGGCCGGCGAGCTGAGCGTCCCCGGCGACAAGTCGATCAGCCACCGCGCGGTGATGGTCGGCTCGCTGACCGACGAGCCGGTGCGCGTGACCGGCTTCGGGGCCTCGGCCGACACGCTGGCCACCGTCAATGCATTCCGGGCCATGGGGGTGGAGATCGAGCAGCGTGACGCCGAGTCGCTGGTGATTCACGGGGTCGGGATGCGCGGGCTGAACGCGCCGGCAGGCCCGATCGACGTCCACAACGCGGGCACGCTGATGCGGATCCTGCCCGGGATCCTGGCGGGCCAGGTGGGGACCTTCCGGCTCGACGGCGACGAGAGCATCCGCCGCCGGCCGATGGAGCGGGTGGCCGGCCCGCTGCGCCAGATGGGAGTCGAAGTCGAGACCACCGAGGGACTCCCGCCGGTGACCGTGCGCGCGAACGGCGAGGTCAGCCCGATCAGCTACCGGCCGCCGGTCGCCTCGGCCCAGGTCAAGTCGTGCGTGCTCTTCGCGGGGCTGTTCGCCGAGCGTGGGGTCACAGTTGTCGAGGAAGGCATCGCCACCCGCGACCACACCGAGCGGATGCTGCAGCGGGCGGGCGTGCCGGTCGACCGCAAGCCCGGCCGGGTCTCCCTGTCGCCGGTGCGGGAGCTCGTGCTGCCCGAGATCGAGGTGCCGGGAGACTTCTCGTCTGCGGCCCCCTTCATCGCCGCGGCCACGGTCCTTCAGGGCTCGAACCTGACGCTGCGCGGAATCAGCATCAACCCGACCCGCACCGGCATGCTGGTGGTGCTCGAGCGGATGGGCGCCCGGGTCGGCCTGTTCGGGCGCCGCTGGGCGGCGGGCGAGCCGGTGGCCGACATCGAGGTGCGGCCGGCCGAGCTGGTGGCGACCGAGATCGAGCCCGAGCTGGTGCCGTCGATGATCGACGAGCTGCCGCTGATGGTGCTGGTTGCAGGCTTTGCCCGCGGTACGACCATCATTCGCGGCGCCGGGGAGCTGCGCGTCAAGGAGTCCGACCGCATCACCGCCGTTGCCAGTGCGCTGAACGCGATCGGCGGCCACGTCGAGCCGCTGGAGGACGGCTTCCGGGTGCGCGGCGTCCCGCACCGGCTGCGGGGCGGCCGGATCGACGCGGTCGGCGACCACCGCATTGCGATGCTGGGGGCGGTCGCCGGAGCCTGTTCGCAGGGCGGCGTCACGATCGAGGGCGCCGACGCCCTGTCGGTCAGCTTCCCCGACTTCGCCGACCGGCTGGCCGCGGTGAGCACGTGAGCGGTTCTGGAGTGCTTCGGTGGTGATCACGATCGACGGGCCGGCCGGAGTCGGCAAGAGCACGGTGGCCTCGCTGGTCGCCGAGCGGATGGGCCTGCGGTACGTCAACACCGGCGCCATGTACCGCGAGCTGACGGCCGCGGCGCTGGCCCGCCGGCGTGTCGCTGAACGACGGCGAGGCGCTGGCCGCGCTGGTGGGCCAGCCGCCGCCGGACGGGGCCGACCTCCGCTCCGAGGCGATCTCCGGCAACGTCAGCTCGGTCGCCCGCCACCCGCAGGTGCGGGCCCGGATGCGCGCTCGCCAGCGCGAGCTGGCGACCGACGCGGTGCTGGAGGGCCGCGACACCGGCAGCATCGTCTGCCCGGAGGCCGACCTGAAGGTGTTCCTGGTGGCGTCCAGCCGCGTCCGCGCCGAGCGCCGGGCCCGTCAGCTGCGGATGCCGGTCGACCAGGTGGAGCAGACGATCGTGGAACGGGACAGCCTCGACTCCGAGCAGTCGGCGCCGGCACCCGATGCGGTGCTCATCGACACCGGCGGGATGGATGCCTCCCAGGTCGCCAATCGGATCGTCGAGCTGGCCGGGGAGCGGATGTGAGCGGCAGCCGCTACGACGGCATGTGGTGGTGGCTGCGGGCAATCGCCGGCCCGCTCGTGCGGGTGCTGCTTCGCCCCCAGGTCAAGGGGCGGGAGCGCCTGCCGGCGTCCGGCCCGCTGCTGTTCGTCTCCAACCACGAGGCCTGGTGGGACATCCCGCTGATTGGCTACGCATCGCCGCGGCCGGTGCGCTTCATGGCCAAGTCCGAGCTGTTCAAGAACCGGGCGATCGGCGGGTTCCTGCGCAAGGGCGGGGCGTTCCCGGTGCGCCGCGGCGAGCCCGACCGCGACGTGTTCCGCACGGTGCATGACGCCTTCACCGACGGCGACATCGTCGCCGTCTTCCTGCAGGGGCACCGCCAGGCAGAGCTGGCAGATGCCAAGGCAGGCGCCGGCCGGATCGCCATCGTCGAGTCGGCGCCGGTTTCTGCCGTTGCCGTCAGAGGTACCAGGGAGTGGCGCCTGGGCCGTAGGGTGCAGATCGTGTTCGGCGAGCCGCGGGTGTACGAGAAGGGCGAGCGCCGCCCGGGAGAGGCCTACCGGGAGACCGCCGACGAGCTGCTGGAGCAGATCCGCCGGCTGCGGGACGGTGGCTCGTGAGCGACGAGCCCGAAACACCTACCGCCGAGCCGGAGTCGCAGGTGCTGGCGGGGACGGTCGCCGTCGTCGGCTTCCCCAATGCTGGGAAGTCGACGCTGATCAACCGGCTGACCTCGTCGCGGAGGGCGGTGGTGCATGAGATGCCCGGCGTCACCCGAGACCGCACCGAGACGCTGTGCGAGTGGCGCGGCCACACGTTCCGGCTGATCGACACCGGCGGGCTCGACGTTGCAGACGACTCGCCGATGCAGGCCGAAGTGGCGGCGCAGGCGCGGGTGGCGGTGGAGGAGGCCGACCTGGTGTTGCTGGTGGTCGACGCCCGGGCAGGTCTGGTGGCGGGTGACGAGGAGATCGCGCAGATCCTGCGCCGCTCGGGCACGCCCGTGCTGCTGATCGCCAACAAGGTTGACGACCTCGCTCACGAGGCGGATGCGCTGGAGCTGCACCGGCTGGGACTGGGCGACCCGATGCCGATCTCGGCCGTCCACGGACGCGGCACCGGAGACCTCCTGGACGCGGTGGTCGAGCGACTGGACGCGATCGAGGGCGCCCGCCACGATGAGCGGCTGGGTGACGAGCTCGGCGTCGCGATCCTGGGCCGTCCGAACGTCGGCAAGTCGTCGCTTCTGAACGCGATCCTTGGCCGTCCGCGGGTGATCGTCGCCGATCAGCCGGGGACGACCCGTGACGCCGTCGACACGGTGATCGAGCGGGGCGACCGCCGAATCCGGCTGATCGACACGGCCGGCATCCGCCGCAAGCGCAAGCACCGGCAGGGGGTCGAGTACTACAGCGAGCTGCGGGCGCTGCAGGCAGCCGAGCGGGCTGACATCGCGCTCGTCCTGATCGACGCATCCGAGGGCGTCACGGAGGGCGATCTGTCGGTGGCCGACGACGCGCGCAAGGCCGGCTGCGGCACACTCGTCGTGCTCTCGAAGTGGGATATCAGCACCGTCACGGTGGACGACGTCCGCGACCGGATCGGCGTCAAGCTCCGCCAGAGGCCTGCCATCGTCACGACCTCGGCCCTGACCGGGCGCAACGTCGACAAGCTGATGGACGCCGTCGAGGAGCTGTTCGTCCGCTACACGTCCCGGGTCGGCACCGGCGTGCTGAACCGGGCGCTGGAGGAGATCACCTCGGCCCGCGAGCTGCCCCGCTCCGGCCGGCGGCGGTTGAACGTCCTCTACGGGACGCAGTACACAACACGTCCGCCAAGGTTCAGAATCGTCGTCAACGATCGCCGCCTGGTGACGCGTGACTTCGCCTACTACGTTGAGAACCAGCTGCGGCGGCGCCTCGACCTGGAGGGCTGTCCGTTGATCATTGATTTCCAGAGCCGCTCGTGAGGACATTCGTGCTTGGCTGCGGCAGCTGGGGGACGGCGTTCTCCCGGCATATGGTCGCGGCCGGGCACGACACGACCCTGGTCTGCCGTGACGCCGAGCAGGCGGAGGCGATCGGAGTCCGCCACCGCAACCCGCGCTACCTGTTCGACGTCGAGCTGCCCGAGGCGCTGGAGGCGACCACCCTCGAGCGCGCCGGGCTGGAAGGGGCGGAGCTGGTGGCGCTGGCAGTGCCCAGCCGGGCCTTCGTGGCGACGGTGGCTCAGCTGGAGGGACGGTTGTCGCCCCACGCCGTGCTGCTGTCGCTGACGAAGGGACTCGACCCGGCGACCGGCCGGCGGCTGTCGGAGGCGCTGGTCGAGCTGGCCGCTCCCGACCGGGTGGCGGTGCTGTCGGGCCCCAACCACGCCGAGGAAGTCGTGCGCGACGTGCCCACCGCCTCGGTGATCGCCAGCGCAGACATGGAGCTCGCTCGGCGGCTGCAGTGTGCGATCAGCACGTCGAGGCTGCGTATCTACGCATCGATCGACGTGGTCGGCGTCGAGCTGTGCGCCGCCGCCAAGAACGTGATGGGGCTGGCGGCCGGCGTCTCGGACGGCCTCGGTTTCGGCGACAACGCCAAGGCGGCGATCATCACGCGGGGCATGGCGGAGATGTTCCGGCTGGGCTCCGCCTTCGGCGCCCGTGAGCGAACGTACATGGGACTTGCCGGGATGGGCGACCTGGTCGCCACCTGCACGTCCCGCCACTCGCGCAACCGGCGCGCCGGCGAGCTGCTGGCCCGCGGCGTCCCCAGCGACTGGGTGGAGCGGGAGATCGGCCAGGTCGCCGAGGGCCTGACCACCGCGCCGACTCTGCGCGACCTGGCGTCGTCGCACGGATTGGAGCTTCCGATCACCGCCGGGGTATGCGACCTGGCGTTCGGCGGCAAGACGGCGATGGAAGTCCTGGGCGAGCTGATGGCCCGCGAGCCGACCGAGGAGTAGGGCACTCGGATCGCCTGGGTGGTGGACGAACGCCGCCCCTCCGAAAGGGCGGCGATCATCCACCCGCAGCGCAGAAACCCGGTTCGACGGGTTCTGCCACTTGGCACGTGTTCGAGTGCCAATTAGGTTTCTGCGCGCCTCTCGTGACAATCTCGCCTGCCGCCGCTCGCTACAGTAAGCGCCGTGAGCAGGGAGTTCCTTTTCACGTCCGAGTCGGTGACGGAGGGCCATCCGGACAAGGTGGCCGACCAGATCGCCGACGGCGTGCTGGACGCCGTCCTCAGCCAGGATCCCGCCGGTCGCGTTGCCTGCGAGGTCTTGTGCACGACAGGCCTGGTGATCGTCGCCGGCGAGATCACGACCGACGCGTACGTGGACATCCCGCGGGTCGTGCGCGAGACGGTGCACGACATCGGCTACACCAGCTCCGACCTCGGGTTCGACTCCGCCACGTGTGGCGTGATGGTCGCGCTCGACGAGCAGTCACCCGACATCCGGCGCGGCGTCGACGCCTCGTGGGAGGCGCAGCACGAGGCGGCGGAGGCCGACCTTGACGAGCAGGGGGCAGGTGATCAGGGCATGATGTTCGGCTACGCGTCCGACGAGACGCCCGAGCTGATGCCGCTGCCGATCTCGCTCGCCCACCGGATCACCGCGAAGCTGGCGGCGGCTCGCAAGAGCGAGGTGGTGCCGTACCTGCGTCCGGACGGCAAGGCCCAGGTCACCGTCCGCTACGACGAGCAGGACGGGCGGCTCGTGCCGATCGCGCTCGAAGGCGTGCTGGTCTCGACCCAGCACCACCCGGATGTCCACGACGAGGAGCAGATCTGGCGCGACATCGTCGAGCACGTCCTGCGCCCGGTGATCCCGGCTGAGCTGTGCCCGGCCGAGCGCCTCCGCGAGCCCGGGTTCGCCCTCGTCAACCCCACCGGCAGGTTCGTCACCGGCGGCCCGATGGGCGACACCGGGCTGACCGGCCGCAAGCTGGTCGTCGACACCTACGGCGGCGCCTCGCGCCACGGGGGCGGCGCCCTCTCCGGCAAGGATCCGTCGAAGGTCGACCGCTCGGCCGCCTACGCCATGCGCTGGGTTGCCAAGAACATCGTCGCGGCCGGCCTGGCAGCACGTGCCGAGGTGCAGGTCGCCTACGCGATCGGCGTCGCCCATCCGGTGTCGGTGATGGTCGAGACGTTCGGCACCGAGACCGTCGATGTGGCGGTCATCGAGCGGGCGGTGACCCAGATCTTCGACCTCCGCCCGGCGGCGATCATTCGCGACCTCGACCTGCTCCGCCCGATCTACCGCGCCACCTCGACGTACGGCCACTTCGGGCGCACCGGCCGCGAGTTCACGTGGGAGCGGACGACGCGCGCCGAGGCCCTGCGCGAGGCCTGCGGGCTCGAGCAGCGCACCCCGGCCTGATCGCCCGGGTTCAGCCGCTCGTCACCGCCCGGGCCGTCGACCGCGGGTTCGACTACCTGGTGCCCGACGAGCTGGCGCCGGACGTCGTCGTCGGATCGCGGGTGCGCGTGCCGCTGGGGGCGCGCAGCGTCGAGGGCGTCGTCCTGGAGCTGACGGAGGAGCCTCAGCACGACGAGCTCCGCGAGCTGGAGGAGATCGCCGGCGCGGTACCGGCTTCGCTGCTGGAGCTGGCCTCCTGGATGGCCGAGTCCTACGCCTCGACCCTGCCCCGGGCGCTGGCCCTCGTGATCCCGCCCCCGCCGCCGAAGCGGGCGCTGCGCCGCAAGGCTCCGGAGCCGCCGGCCGACAAAGCCGTCGAGCTGACCGAGGCGCAGACGGCGGCCGTCGCCGTCTGCCTGGAGGCGATCGAGTCGGGCGATCGGGAACTCCTGATCTACGGCGTCACCGGCTCGGGCAAGACCGAGGTCTACCTGCGCGTGATCGAGAGCGTGCTGGACGCGGGAAAGGGTGCGATCGTGCTGGTGCCAGAGATCGCGCTGACGCCGCAGACGGCCGGCCGCTTCGCCGCCCGCTTCGGCGAGACCGTCGCGGTGCTGCACAGCGGCCTGACGCCGGGGCAGCGTGGAGCCGAGCACGCCCGTATCGCCCGCCGAGAGGCCCGAGTCGTCGTGGGGGCGCGGTCGGCGATCTTCGCCGCCGTCCCCGACCTGGGAGTGATCGTGATCGACGAGGAGCACGACGCCTCCTACAAGCACGAGGCCGACCCCCGCTACGACGCCCGCCGGGTGGCCGCCAAGCGAGCCCGCCTCGAGAACGCGCTGGTCGTGTTCGGTAGCGCCACCCCTCGGCCCGAGTCATGGCAGGGCATCGCTCGCCGCGTCGCGCTGCCGGGCCGGGTCGGCGGTGAGCTGCCGCGCGTGGAGGTGGTCGACCTGCGACGCGACGGCGGCTACCCGCTCAGCCGCCCGCTGCTCGACGCGCTGGGACGGATCGAGGATGCCGGCGGGCGGGCGATCCTGCTGCAGAACCGGCGCGGCGCCGCCTCCGCGATCCATTGCCGCAACTGCGCCGCCTCGTTCCGCTGCCCGCGCTGCGACGTCTCCCTGGCACTGCACGGCCGCAGCCGCCTCGTCTGCCACCACTGCGGGCACAGCGAGCACCTGCCGCGTGCCTGCCCTGCCTGCGGATCGGTCGACCTGACCCGGATCGGTGCCGGCACCGAGCGGGTCGAGGGCGAGCTCGCCGCCCGCTTCCCGGGAATGCAGGTGCTGCGGCTGGACGCGGACATCGCCGCTCACGCTGGCGAGCCGGAGGCGACACTCCAGGCCTTCCGCGAGGGAGAGCGCGCAGTGCTGATCGGCACGCAGCTGGTCGCCAAGGGACACGACGTGCCTGGTGTCACCGTGGCGGCGGTGCTGGACGCCGAGACCGGGCTGCTGATGCCCGACTTCCGCGCCGAGGAGCGCACGTTCGCGCTGCTCACCCAGCTCGCCGGCCGTCCGGGCAGGCCGGGCGACCCCCGCGGCCGGGTGATCGTCCAGGCCTGGGATCCCGGTGCGCGGCCGGTGCAGCTGGCGGCGCGCCATGCCGTCGGGGAGTTCCTGGACGGCGAGCTGGAGCGCCGGCGCGAGCTCGGCTACCCGCCCTTCCTGCGGCTGGTGCGGGTGCTGGTCACCGCGCCGGACGACCAGGTCGCGTCAGGCGTCGCCCGGACGCTGGTCGATGCCGCCCGCCCGGTGCTCGACGGCGACATCATCCTCGGCCCGGCGCCGCTGTTCCGGATCCGCGACCGGGCCCGGGCGCACGTCCTGATCAAGACCGCCACTCCCGCCCGGGCGGCCACCGTGCTGCGCGCCCTGCTCCGCGACCTGGCGCCCGACCTCGGGCGCGCCTCGGCCACCACCGTCGTCGACGTCGACCCGCAGACGGTCTCCTAGTACCCAGGGTGCAGAGCGCATCGGATGGCCCGATCCGGCCGGCCGGTCGCGATCCGGTAGCGTTCCTGTCATGTCCAGAGCGTTGATCATCGTCGACATCCAGAACGACTACTTCCCTGGCGGCCGCCACGAGCTGGTCGGCCCGCAAGAGGCAGCCACGGCCGCGCGCACGGTGCTTGACCGCTTCCGCGCATCCCGTGAGCCTGTGATCCACCTCCAGCACGTGTGGGACGCGCCCGACGCCGCCTTCTTTGCCCCCGGCACCCCCGGGGTCGAGATCCACGAGAGCGTTCGCCCGGCGAACGGCGAGCCGGTGATCCAGAAGGCCTACCCGAACGGGTTCCTCGAGACCGACCTCGAGGCGGAGCTGCGGGCGGCGGGCGCGGAGTCGGTCGTCGTCTGCGGGATGATGACCAGCATGTGCGTCGATGCGACCGTTCGGGCCGCGGCCGACCTCGGCTTCGAATGCACCGTCGTCCCCGAGGCGTGCGCCACGCTCGACCTGAATTTCCGGGGCGCGCCGATACCGGCTGCGCAGGTGCACGGGGCGTTTCTGTCTGCCCTCTCCGACAGCTACGCACAGCTAGCATCACCCGATGAGCTCTGAGCAAAGCGAGCAGCCGGAAGTCGTCGACGAGGCCGAGGAGGACGAGGACTCCGGCCGTCCCAGCCCCGCCGAGCTCCGTGAGTGGCGGGCCGCCGCGCTGCGGATCGTGCGCCAGTTTCCCGACCCGGTGCTGCGCAACCCGGCGGTCGAGGTGGGCGAGTTCGACGACGACGTGCGGGCGCTCGTGCAGCGCCTCGGCGATGTCATGATGCGCGCCCACGGCGTCGGCCTGGCGGCTCCCCAGATCGGGGTCTCCCGCCGCGTGCTGGTCTACCGGGCGCGTGAGGACGACGACGTCAAGGTGCTCGTCAATCCCCGCTTCGTCGAGAAATCGGAGGAGACCGAGGTCGACACCGAGGGCTGCCTGTCGCTGCTGGGCGGCGAGCTGACCGTGCCGGTGGAGCGACACGCGCGGGTGCGAGTCAGCGCGCTGGACGGCGACGGCGCCACGCTCGAGTTCGATGCCGAGGGCTTCGAGGCGCGCGTGATCCAGCACGAGGTCGACCACCTCGACGGCGTACTGATGGTCGACCGGGCTCCCCAGGAGGAGCGCCGCGGGGCCCTCCGGGAGCTGCGCCTGCGAGCAGGGTGAGCCTCGCCTTCTTCGGCACCTCGGAGTTCGGGGCTGCCGTGCTGCGCTCGCTGGTGGAGCGGGGCAGGGTGGAGGTGTCGACGGTGGTCAGCCAGCCCGACCGCGCCTCGGGACGAGGACGCAGGTCGGGGTCGCCGCCGGTAGCGGACGCGGCCCGCGAGCTGGGGATCGACCTGCTGCAGCCGGAGGACGCCAGTGCGTCGCCCCCGCAGGCCGAGGCCGGGATCGTGGTGGCGTTCGGCCAGATCCTCCGCGATCCACTGCTGACCGCCTATCCGCTGTTCAACCTGCACCCGTCCCACCTGCCCCGCTGGCGGGGGGCGGCGCCGGTCGAGCGGGCGATCATGGCCGGAGACCCCGACACCGCCGTGGCCGTGATCGGTCTGGTCGCCGATCTGGACGCCGGGCCGGTCTACGGGATGGAGCCGATCTCGATCGGCGACCGCGATGACGCCGGCGCCGTCCGGGCGAGAGCTCTGGAGCTCGGCGTGCCCCTGCTCGAGCAGGCTGCTGCCGGGGGGCTGCACCCCCGTCCACAGTCCGCCGACGGCGTCACGTACGCGCACAAGCTGACGCCCCAGGACCGCCTGCTCGACTGGAGCCGGCCGGCGGTCGAGCTCGACCGCCAGGTGCGTGCGCTGAGCCCGCACATCGGCGCCCGCATGACGCTGGACGACCGCGACCTGACCGTCTGGGTCGCCCGGCCGCTGGGCGAGGGGCCCGAGCCGGGTGCCGTCACCGAGCCGCTGGTGATCGGCTGCGCGACCGGGGCCCTGGAGGTGCTGGAGCTCCAACCCTCCGGCGGGCGGCGAATGCTCGCCGTCGACTACCTACGCGGCCTGCGGTCGCCGCCAGAGCGCGCGGCGTGAACCCCCGGCGCGTCGCCTGGGAGGTGGTGCGGCGGACGTTCGACCGCGGCGCCTACACCGACCGGGCGTTTCCCGCCGAGGCGCAGCGGGCGGGTCTCGACACGCGCGAGCGGCGGCAGGCGATGCGGCTGGCCTACGGCACCGTTCAGCGGCTGCGCACCCTCGACGCTGCGATCTCCGAGCTCGGCGGGCGGCCGCCGATGCGGCTGCAGGCACCGCTTCGCCACGCCCTGCGGGTGTCCGCCTACGAGCTGCTGTTCGACAGTGGAGTGCCGGCCAGAGCCGCAGTCAGCGAGGGCGTCGAGCTGGCCCGCGCGGTCGCGGGCGAGCGTGTGAGCGGGCTTGCCAACGCCGTGCTGCGGCGGATCGCCGAGGCCCCGGACGGTTGGCTGGACGGGTTGCCGGTTGCGGTGCGACTGTCATATCCGGACTGGGTGATCGAGGAGTGGGTGGAGCTGCTGGGGGCTGCCGACGCCGAGCAGCTGGGCGAGGCCCAGAACCTCCCGTCGGAGCCGGCTGTGCGGGTGAACACGCTGCGCGGGGAGGTGCCCGACCTGGGCGTTCGCACCCATGGCGACCCCGACCTGCCGGAGGCGCTGGTGCTGGACGAGCCGTTCGACGTGCTCGGTTCGCCTGCGTTCCGCGACGGGCTGATCTGGCCCCAGTCGCGCTCCTCGATGCATGTCGGCCGCGCGGTCGCAGCCGAGCCCGGCATGCGCGTGCTCGACCTCTGCGCTGCCCCCGGCGGCAAGTCGGGCCACCTGGCGGCGCTGATGGAGGATCGCGGTCAGCTGGTCTGCGTCGAGCGCCACCGCGGCCGGGCGGCAGAGCTGGAGCGCACGTTGCGCCGCCTGGGCGTCACCTGCGCCCGCGTCGAGGTGGCCGATGTGCTGGACGTTGCCGGCGGTGGCTACGACCGTATCCTGCTCGACCCACCCTGCAGCGGCCTGGGGGTGTTGTCCGGTCGGCCGGACGCCCGCTGGCGGCGGCAGGCAGGCGACGTCACCGAGCTCGCGGGCATCCAGCGCGGGATGCTGGAGCACGCCCGAAGCCTGCTCGAGCCGGGCGGCCGCCTCGTCTACTCGGTCTGCACCCTCACCCGTGCAGAGGGAGAGGGGGTCGTCGCGCCGGGCCAGATGTTGCTACCGCAGGCTACGGGTAGCGACGGGTTCTACGTGGCCGTCGCGTAGGTACCCACCGTGCCCTGAGCTGATCAGCGCCGCCCGTACCTCATCGAAGTTCTCGATGATTCCGCCCTGCGGGCCGCTTGCGATCTTGCGGAGCTGGCTCTCCAGGGACATCGAGTGTGGATCGAGCCCGAGGAAGCTGGCGACCCGCCCGATCTCGCCGGCCGGGTCGGCGGAGAGGTCCTCGTAGACCACCTCGGCCGTCCGTGTCCGCGTCACCTGCAGCAGGCGGCGCATCCGCCCGATCGTCCGCTCGTGCGCCTCGACCGCGGAGACGAACTCACGCGGATCCACGCGCACCGTCGCCTGCACCACCGGCCGGTCGGCAGTGTCGTGGCCGCCCGACTTGCCGCGCCGCTCCATCGCGTAGCGGGAGAGGACGCAATCCACGGCGTTGGTGCGCACGAGGTGGACGACCAGCACCGATGTCGCCCGCAGGTACAGGCTCGCCAGCGGGTGCGCGCGGGCGTGCCCGTACATCAGCTTGAACCCGACGGCCCCGGATCCCTCGCCGCTGGCATAGAGGTCGCGCAGGTACGCGACGGAGGCCGGCGGCCACACCGTTCGCCCACGCTCTCGCTTGTACGGCACGAAGGGGGCGAACGTCTTGGCGCCGAACCGGAACGGCTTCACGCGGTTGGGCTTGAACGGCTCGCCGTACACCACAGCGTCGGGATGGCAGTGGAGGGTGTCGATGAACCAGGTCGAACCGCTTCGCGGCGACGTCAGGACCACGAAACGCGTCGGGCTGCTGGGGTCTGGCATGCCGATCCAGTATCGGATCCCCCACCGGCCCAGTCAACCGCGAGCCGGGCGATGCCGACCCGGGCCGAGCGCGAGGGGAGCCCCGGCCCGGGTCGTGTGTTGCCGCCCTAGAGCGTGGGCGGCGACGGTCTGGAGATCAGAGGCGGCAAGCCGCGGCGATTCTCTCAGTAGAGAAGAAACTCGTCAACCACGCGTGTTCAGCTGGCAAAGCTGCTGGAGTAGAGTCCCCGCCGTGCAGAACTGGCCCACGAGCATGCAGGTCGCACCGTCCATCCTGTCCGCCGACTTCGGCCGCATGCGAGAGCAGGTGCGCGACGTGATGGACGCCGGCGCCCGCGTCATCCACGTCGACGTCATGGACGGCCACTTCGTCCCGGTGATCACCTTCGGCCCCAAGATGCTGGCCGACATCGCCGACGAGATCCACTCCCACGACGGCTTCGCCGACGTCCACCTGATGATCGAGAACCCTGAGCGGCACCTGGAGCAGTTCGCCGCCGCGGGCGCCGACAGCATCACCGTCCACGTCGAGACCTGTCCGCACCTGCACTACACGCTGCACCAGATCCAGGAGCTGGGGTGCCGGGCAGGGGTCACGCTGAACCCGGCGACGCCGGTGGAGGCGGTCGAGGAGGCAGCTCGCTACGCCGACGTCCTGCTCTGCATGAGCGTCAACCCGGGGTGGGGTGGGCAGGCCTTCATTCCTGCGACGCTCGACCGGCTGCCGCGCCTGCGTGAGTACGCCAACCGCCGGGAGGGTGTTGCCGTGGAGGTCGACGGCGGCGTCCACGACCTGACGGTCGCCAGCGTCTACCGGGCGGGCGCGAACATCCTGGTAGCCGGGTCCGCGGTGTTCGGAGCGCCGTCTCCCGGCGAGAGCTACCGGCAGCTGGTCGAGACTGCCGAGGCCGCCGGCGTCGTCGCCTGGCAGTGACCGGCCGCCACATCGACGCCGTCGACGCCGGCCATCTGGCCCGGGCGCTCGAGCTGGCCGAGCGCGGCCGCCCGACTGCAGCGCCAAACCCGGTCGTCGGCTCGGTGATCGTCCGCGACGGGCGGGTGCTGGGCGAGGGCTGGCACGTCAGACCTGGGGGCGACCACGCCGAGGTGGCTGCGCTCAAGGCGGCCGGCGATGCCGCCGGCGCCACGGCCTACGTCAGCCTGGAGCCGTGCTGTCACCACGGCCGCACGCCGCCGTGCACGGACGCGCTGATCGCAGCCGGCGTCGCCCGGGTCGTGGTCGCCACTCTCGACCCCAGCGCCAAGGTCAACGGCCGGGGCATCGAGCAGCTGCGCGCTGCCGGAATCGACGTCGACGTCGCCGAGGGCAAGCTGGAGCATGCGGCCCGCCTCCAGAACCAGCCGTTCCGTGCGCTGCACCTTCTGGGCCGTCCGTTGGTCACCGGCAAGGCGGCTGTGTCGCTGGACGGCGCGACCGCAGATGCCGCCGGCCGCTCGCAGTGGATCTCCTCGCCGGAGAGCCGCGCGCTTGTCCACCGCTGGCGGCAGGAGTCGGCCGCAGTGGGCGTGGGGATCGGGACCGCGCTGGCCGACGACCCGCTGCTGACCGCTCGCGACGTCGATCCGCCGGCAGAGCGCCAGCCCCTGCGCGTCGTCTTCGACCGCCGGGCGCGGCTGCCACTGACCTCGGCTCTGGTGACCACCGCCGCCGCCGTCCCGGTCGTGGACGTCTGCGAGCCTGGGGCCGAAGGCCGGGCCGGGCTCGAGGCGGCCGGCGTCGGCGTGGTCGAGGCCACCGGGCTTGCCGACGCACTGCGCAAGCTGGGCCAGCGGAAGGTCACGTCGCTGCTGGTCGAAGGCGGCGCCGGGATCCTGGGCGCGCTGGTCGCCGAGGGCCTGCTCGATCGGCTGGAGCTGTTCGTCGCACCGGTCCTGCTGGGAGACGGCCGGCGGCTGATCGACGGCTGGTCGGCCGGGCTTCCCGACGCGCCGCGGGCGACCGCACTGACGGCCGAGCAGGTCGGCCCCGATATCCTCCTGCGCGCAGTGTTCCGGGAGGTGTGACGCGGTGTTCACGGGAATCGTGGTCGAACAGGGGCGGGTCGTCGAGCCTGCGCCGCAGCTGGTGCTCGACGCGCCGGGAATCGCGGCCGACGCCGCGCTCGGCGACTCGGTCGCGGTGGATGGCTGCTGCCTGACGGTGACGGCGATCGACGGCACCGAGCTCTCGTTCGACGCGGTGCCCGAGACGCTCCGGCTGACGACGCTGGGGGCACTCGCGCCGGGCGACCGGGTGAACCTCGAACCCGCCCTCCGCGCCGGCGACCGGATGGGCGGCCACCTGGTGCAGGGGCACGTCGACGACGTCGGGACGCTGGTCGAGGAAACGCCGGAGGGCGACCAGGTGCTGATGGTGTTCGAGGCGGCCGATTCGGTGCTTCGCTACGCCGTGCTGAAGGGGTCGATCGCGGTCAACGGGGTGAGCCTCACGGTGGCCCGCCTGGAGCCCGGCCGGTTTGCGGTCGCAGTCATCCCGCACACCCGCGAGGTGACCGGCCTGGGGGCGCTGGAGATCGGCGCACGCGTCAACCTCGAAGCCGACCTGTTCGGCAAGTACGTCGAGCGGATCGCAGGTTCGAGATGATGGTTCGACTGCTACCATCGTTGGACAAAAGCCTGATCTGAAGCCGGATCGGGCGTCGGGAGGCGGCAGGCGACATGACGGTAGACGAGCGGTACAAGGAGCTGTACGGCGACTCGCCGTTCTCTCCGGTCGAGGATGCGATCGAGGAGATCAAGGCCGGCCGGATGGTGGTGGTCGTCGATTCGCCCGACCGTGAGAACGAGGGCGACCTGGTGATGGCCGCCGACGTGGTCACCGCTGACGCAATCAACTTCATGGCGATGCACGCGCGCGGCCTGATCTGCCTGACGCTGACCCCGGAGCGCTGCGAGGAGCTCGGCCTGCCGATGATGACGCAGCGCAACAAGACCCCCTATGAGACCGCCTTCACCGTCTCGATCGAGGCCCGCAACGGCGTCTCGACCGGGATCTCCGCCGCCGACCGCGCCCACACGATCCGGGTCGCGGTCGATCCCAGCGCCCGCGCCGAGGACCTGATCCAGCCCGGGCACGTGTTCCCGCTGCGGGCCCGTCCGCATGGCGTGCTCGAGCGCACCGGCCAGACCGAGGCGTCGGTCGACCTGGCCCGGATGGCCGGGTTCAGCCCCGCCGGGGTGATCTGCGAGGTGATGAACGACGACGGCACGATGGCCCGGATCCCCGACCTCGTCTCCTACTGCCAGATCCACGGGCTGAAGATGATCACGGTCGCCGACATGATCGCCTACCGCCACCGCCGCGAGAAGCTGGTCGAGCGGATCGCGAGCGCTCGCATGCCCACCCGGTACGGCGACTTCGTCGCGCACGGCTTCCGCTCGATGATCGACGGCCAGCAGCACGTCGCCCTGGTGATGGGGGACGTGGACGGCGCCCAGGACGTGCTGGTTCGCGTCCACTCCGAATGTGTCACCGGCGACGTCTTCCACTCGCTCCGCTGCGACTGCGGCGAACAGCTCGAACGGGCGCTGGCCCAGATCGCCCAGGAGGGCAGCGGCGTCCTGCTGTACCTGGCACAGGAGGGGCGCGGCATCGGCCTGCTGAACAAGCTCCGCGCCTACGAGCTGCAGGAACACGGTCTCGACACGGTTGACGCCAACCTCGCGCTGGGTCTGCCCGTTGACTCCCGCGACTACGGGATGGGCGCCCAGATCCTGGCCGACCTGGGCCTGTCGACGATCCGCATCCTCACCAACAACCCGAAGAAGATCGTCGGCCTCGAGGGCTACGGCCTGTCGGTCACCGAGCAGGTGCCGATCGTCGCAGAGCCGAACCCGGTCAACGCCGACTACCTGCGCACCAAGCGCGAGCGGATGGGGCACACGATCACGCACCAGGGCGTGCGCTTCGAGCCTGAGCCGGACGGCGTCCCGGGGCCGTTCACCGACGACCCGTTCGGCTACGCGATCCCCGCGACCAGCTCCAACCGCGCGTGAGCGAAGAGGGCGTCGGCGAGGTCAGGGTTCCGGAGGGCTGCACCGCCGTCATCGGACGGCCGCATCCCGACCAGGACTACGCGATCGTTGCCTCCCGCTACAACGCGGAGGTGGTCGAGAAGCTGCTGGAGGGCGCCGTCGAGGGGCTCGCCGGCCACGGCGTGTCGCGCGACCGGATCACGATCGTGCTCGTGCCCGGGCGCCTGGGAGCTGCCCCTGGCGTGCCGCCGGCTGGCGGAGGCGGGTGGCCACCACGCGGTGGTCGCGCTGGGCTGCGTGATCCGCGGCGAGACGCCGCACTTCGAGTACGTCTGCGCAGAGGCCGCGCGGGGCATCACCGATGCCAGCAAGGACACCGGGGTGCCGGTCGCGTTCGGCCTGTTGACCACCAACAACCTGCAGGAGGCGCTCGACCGGGCCGGCGGCAAGCACGGCAACAAGGGTGCCGAGGCTGCCGAAGCCGCAGTCGAGATGGCGGGTCTCCTGCGTACACTGCCGCGCCAGCGGCGCTAGATGACTTATTCCACGACGGTGTAGAGGCCTGGGCGGAAGCGAGGCCGGCTGGTGACCTTGCACTGCTGCGGCTAGACGGCTTTGGTGACGCGCCCGCTCTTGAGGCAGCGGGTGCACACGTAGGCGCGCGTCGGCGATCCGTTCAGCATGATCCGGATGTGCTGCAGGTTCGGGTCGAAGCGGCGCTTGGTAGCCACCATCGAGTGGCTTCGGTTGTTACCGAAACCGGGCTTCTTCGAGCAGATTGCACACACGCGGGACACAGAAGTTCCTTCCGTCGAACGGACGCGCGCCGCACTATAGCGCGCAACTCGCGGTGACGGCGGAGCGTCTCAGGCAGTGGATGGCCGAGCGCGCACTTTCGTCCGTGCCCGACCCAAGGCGGGTGGAGGGCACCCTCACGATCGCCAACGAGGTGATCTCGCAGATCGTGGGTCAGACCGTGCTCGAGTGCTACGGCGTGGTGGGGATGGCGGCCACCAACCTCACCCAGGGCGTCGCCCGCCTGCTGTCCCGGGAGCGGATCACGCAGGGGGTGGCCGTCCGCCGCGAGGCCGGCGGGCTTGCCGTCGAGCTCTACATCGTGGTGGAGTACGGTCTCAACCTCGCGGAGGTGGCGACCAGCGTCCGCTCCCGTGTCCGCTACCAGGTCGAGAAGCTGACGCAGCTACCCGTCTCCTCCCTCCAGATCCACATCCAGGGAGTCAAGCGCACCTCATGACACCAGCCGAGATCGCCCTCGCGCTGGCCCGCGGCGGGCGAGATGCGCTGGAGCGCGACCGCCAGCGGATCAACGACCTGAACGTCTACCCGGTGCCCGACGGCGACACCGGCAGCAACCTGGCCGACACCGCTGCCGCGCTGGTCGAGGGTCTCGACGACCCCACGCTGGCCGCCGCCGACCGCACGGCGCTGGCGCGGGCTGCCACGCGGGCGGCGCTGATGGGTGCGCGCGGCAACAGCGGCGTCATCCTGTCGCAGATCGTGCGCGGGTTCGCGGAAGGATTGGGCCCGGGTGTGGGCAGGCTCGACGGAGCCACGGTTGCACGGGCCCTGCGGGGCGCTGCAGACGCCGCCTACAGCGCCGTCCGCCAACCGGTCGAGGGCACCATGCTGACGGCAATTCGCGAGATGGCCGAGGCGGCCGAGGCGCAGAGCCCGGACGCGAGCCTGGAGCAGGTGCTGGACGCCGCCATGACCGCCGGCGCCGAGGCGGTCGAGCGCACGCCCGAGCTGCTGTCGGTGCTCAAGGACGCAGGTGTTGTCGACGCAGGCGCCGCCGGCCTGGTCGAGGCCGTCCGAGGTGCTGTCGCCGGCCTCCGCGGGGAGCGGCTGGAGCCCGCTCACGAGGCGGTCGTCCGTCCTATCTCACCCGATGCGATCCACCTCGAGCCGTCCCGCTACACCTACTGCACCAGCTTCGTGGTCGAGGAGGAGGAGATCGACCGCGATCAGCTGGAGCGCGACCTGATGCCGCTCGGGGACTCGCTGCTGGTGGTCGGGGAGCCGCCGATGGTGAAGGTGCACGTGCATACCGACGACCCTGCGGCGGCGCTGGCGATCGCGACCGACGTGGGGATGATCGACCGCGTCGAGGTGCGCAACATGCACCGCCAGACCGAGGAGCGAGAGCGGCGGTTGTCCGCAGAGGCAGCGCTGCGGCTGGTGCCGCCACCGCAGGCGGATGCAATCGCCACCTCGGTGGTGGCCGTCGCTGTCGGCGAGGGCAACGCGCACACCTTCCGCGAGCTGGGCGTCGACGAGGTGGTGGAGGGCGGCCAGAGCATGAACCCCTCGACCGGCGAGATCGCCGAGGCCATCGCCCGCTGCGCCGGCGCGGGCGTCGTCGTGCTTCCCAACAACGGCAACGTGATCCTGGCCGCCGAACAGGCGGCGGCGCAGGCCGGCCGCCCGGTGCGGGTGGTGCCGACGCGGTCGATCCCGGCCGGGCTGGCGGCCCTGGAACGATTCGCCCCTGAGGGGGAGCTCGACCGCAACGCCGGCCGGATGCGGGCTGCCGCCGAGGGCGTGCGCACCGGGGAGCTGACCACGGCCGCCCGGGAGGCGACCCTCGACGGCGTCGCCGTCACCGCCGGCGACCACATCGGCCTGGTGGATGGCCGGCTGGTGGCAGCCGGAAGCGACGCCCGCACCGTCGTCGACGGGATCACCCGCGAGCTGCTGCGCGGCGAGCCCGGGCAGCTGACGGTCATCCGCGGCGACCCGGAGCCGTTCGACGTTGCTACCTGGCTGGGCAAGCTCCTCCACGACCGGCCGGGCCTGGAGGTGCGCGACCTGGATGGCGGCCAGCCCCTCTACGGCCTGCTCCTGGGAGCGTCGCCGGCTAGCCCAGGGGCAGGCAACCTGACCGCCGAGAACACCGCTGTCGTGCTCGACTCGACCGCCGACCTGGACGATCCCCAGGCCCGGCATGCCAACTGGCGGATGGTGCCGCTGACCGTGCGCTTCGGTGAGGAGGCGTTCCTCGACTACGTGGAGATGCGGCCCGACGAGTTCTACCGGCGGCTCGAGCAGGCGGACACGCTGCCCCAGACGGCCGCCCCGTCGCCGGGTGCGTGGCAGGAGGAGTTCGAGGCGCTGGGCGAGTACAGCCGGATCATCGTGGTGGCGATCTCGTCGCAGGTCAGCGCCACGGCACAGACGGCTGAGCTGGGCGCGCGTGCGGTCGATCCCGGCGGCTCCAGGATCAGCGTGCTGGACGGCCTGTCGGTGTCGATCGGCACCCTGCTGCTGGCCGAGGGCGTGCAGCGGCTGCTCGTCCGGGGCACCACCGACAATGAGCTGATGAGCTGGTTTGGGCAGGCGCGCGATCGGCTGGGGGTGCTGGTCTCGGTCGACACGCTGGAGTACCTCGAGCGCGGCGGCCGGATCGGCCGTGCCCGGGCGCTGCTCGGCAACCTGCTGGGGCTGCGCCCGATGCTGACGCTGCGCGACGGCGCCGTCGAGCCATTCCGCCGCGTTCGCAGCCGCGCACAGGCGATGCAGGAGTTCGAGCGGTTCCTGCGCAACGCGGTGCCGGAGTCGGGCACGGCGACGGCTGCCGTCGTGCACGCCCGCGACCCCGAGGGCGCCGAAGCGCTGCGGGCGATGATCGCCCGCGTCCGGCCGCGGGTCACGATCGAGCGGGTGGGCGAGCTGGGCGCCGTCGTCGGCACGCATGGCGGCCCGGGCACGCTGGCCATGGCCGTCCTGCCGGAATGACCTCCCGCCGCGGGTTCGCGGGGCTCGCGGTCGACTCCTTCCCGGCGCCCGTGCGAGCACCGCACCCGTCGCACCTGGAGGAGCCGATCGCGGAGGACAAGCGCACGCGCACCGCCCTCGCGTCGCTGCGCCCGCGGCCGCTGCGAACCGTCGACGACCTGCTCGAGCACGTGCCCTTCCGCTACGACGACTTCAGCCGCCGCGTCCGCATCGCCGACCTGCGGCCGGGTGAGGAGGCCACCATCGTCTGTACGGTCGACGGCGTCCACCTGCGGCGCACCCGCCGCCGGAACCTGGTCATCATCGAGGCCCGGGTGCACGACGACTCTGGCCCCGGCGTGGTCGTCTGGTTCAACCAGCGCTACCTCTCCAAGCAGCTGCAGCCGGGCATGGTGCTCTCGATCCGCGGCGAACGGCGGGCATCGATCGAGGCCGAGATCGTCGCGAAGAGCCACGAGATCCTCGACGCCGACGGCGACCAGCTGCACACGCTGGGCCTGGTGCCGGTCTACCGGGCCGGCGAGAAGATCGGCAGCCGCCGGCTGCGGGTGCTGGCGGCTGCGCTGCTGCCCCATGCGGGCGACCGGCCCGATCCGCTGCCCTCGCCGGTTCGCAGCTGCTGGAGGCTGCCGCTGCGCCGCGACGCGATCCACGCCAGCCACCAGCCGCGGAGCTGGCACGAGGCGAGACGAGCGCAGACCCGGCTCGCGTTCGAGGAGCTGTTCCTGCTCCAGGTGGGGCTGATCCGCCACCGGCGGGCGTTGGAGCGGACCAGCGTCGCCCCCGAGCTGGGGCAGCCGGGCGAGCTGTCCGCCCGGTTCCTGGAGGTGCTCGGGTTCCAGCTGACCGGCGCGCAGCAGCGTGCGATCGCCGACATCGACCGCGATGTCGCCCGCAGCATCCCGATGCAGCGGCTGCTGCAGGGCGACGTCGGATCGGGTAAGACCGCCGTGGCCGTGCACGCCCTTCTGCGCGCCGTCGAGCACGGCGGCCAGGGCGCGCTGATGGCGCCGACCGAGACCCTGGCGACGCAGCACCTGGGAGGCATCGCGGCGCTCTGCCAGCCGCTGGGCGTGCGCGTGACCCACATGGTCAACGCGATGCCGGCGGCCGAGCGCCGGGCGGCGCTGGGTGTGATCGAGTCGGGCGAGCCGCAGATCGTGGTCGGCACCCACGCCCTGATCCAGGACGCGGTGGTGTTCGGCGGCCTGGAGCTGGTGGTGGTCGACGAGCAGCACCGCTTCGGCGTCGAGCAGCGGCAGACGCTGGCCGCCAAGGCCGAGGACAGCGGCGCCAGCCCCCACGTGCTGCACATGACGGCCACGCCGATCCCGCGCACGCTGGCGCTGACGGTCTACGGCGACCTCGACGTCTCCACCCTCGACGAGCTGCCACCCGGACGGACGCCGGTGATCACCCGCCTGATCCCGACCGCCCGCCGCGACGAGGTGTTCGCGCGGATGCGGCGGCTGCTCGACCAGGGCCGGCAGGCCTACGTCGTCTGCCCGCTGGTGTCGGAGTCCGAGTCTGCGCAGGCAACGGCCGCCGAGAGCGAGGGCCGGCGGCTGGCTGCAGGGGAGCTGAAGGGCTACCAGGTGGCGGTGCTGCACGGCCAGCAGCCCGCGGGCGAGCGGCGGCTGACCATGGACCGGTTCCGGGCGGGTGAGGTGCAGGTGCTGGTGGCCACCACCGTGATCGAGGTTGGCGTCGACGTGCCCAACGCCGTCCTGATGGTGATCGAGGAGGCCGACCGGTTCGGCCTCGCCCAGCTGCACCAGCTCCGGGGGCGGGTCGGCCGCGGAGCGCACGAGAGCTTCTGCGTCCTGATCGCCGACCCGGTCACCGAGGACGCCGAGCAGCGGCTGGCGGCGATGGTGCGGACGACCGACGGCTTCGAGCTGGCCGAGGTCGACCTCGAGCTGCGCGGCGAGGGCACCATCATGGCGGCACGGCAGAGCGGCGTCCCCGACCTGCGCCACGCCCGCCTCTCGAAGCACCGCCGGCTGGCCGAGCTGGCACGCGAGGAGGCCCGCCGCTTCCTGGACGACGACCCCGAGCTGCGCTCGCCTGCAGCAGAGCTGATCGAGGGCGAGGCGCGGCGCAGCTTCGGCGACGACCTCGACTGGCTGACACGCGCGTGAGGATCGTGGCAGGAGAGAAGGGAGGGCGGCGGATCTCGGCGCCACGCGGGGCGGTCACCCGGCCGACCGGCGACCGGGTGCGCGAGGCGCTGTTCTCGATCCTCGGTGACATCGAGGGAGCCGAGGTGCTCGACGCCTTTGCCGGATCGGGCGCGCTGGGCCTGGAGGCGCTCTCCCGCGGGGCCGCCACGGCGACCTTCTGGGACACGTCGACGACGGCGCTGCGCGCCCTGCGGAGCAACATCGAGGCGCTGGACTACGGCGAACGGGCGACCGTGCTGCGCCGCGACGCGCGCCGTCAGATGGCGGCGGACGCGGCCGCCGGCAGGCGGTACAACTTGATCCTCCTCGATCCCCCTTATAGGATGCTGCCCGCATTGCAACGGCATTTCGCCCTGCATATACCGCAGTTGCTGGCTCCTGGTGGACTGGCGGTCGTGGAATCACCCGGCGCTGCGCCTGCGCCAGAGCTCCCGCTGCCGGTGCAGACCAGCCGCCGCTACGGAGAGAGCCGGATCACGGTGTTCGCCGGTGAGTGACCGGATCGCCGTCTGCCCCGGCACCTACGACCCGGTCACGTTCGGCCACCTCGACATCATCCGCCGCGCCGGCATGCTGTTCGACAGGGTGGTGGTCGGGGTCGTCCGCCAGCCGCGCCACAAGCAGACGACGTTGTTCTCGGTCGAGGAGCGGGTCTCGTTCATCGCCGACTCGCTGGGGCCGGACTGGAACGGCGAGGTGACCGGATTCAGCACGCTGGTGGTGGACTTCGCCCGCTCCGTCGGGGCCCGGGCGATCATCAAAGGGCTGCGTGCCGTCTCGGACTTCGAGTGGGAATTCCAGATGAACAATCTCAACCGGGGCCTGGATCCCGATGTCGAGACGGTCTACATGATGAGCACGCCGGAGTACAGTTTCCTTTCGTCCCGCGGGGTGCGTGAGATCGCATCCTTCGGCGGCCCCGTGGCACAGTACGTACCTGAGCAGGTTGCGCGCCGGCTGGCGGAGATGCACGCCGGCGGCGATGGATGAGACTGAGGAGAGTCCGTGGACGTTCTGGTGTTGATCGACAAGCTGGATGAGCTGGTGCAGACCGCCAAGGGCGTGCCCATGACGGACCAGGTGCGCATCGACCGGGAGGAGATCTGGGAGATCATCGATCAGATGCGCTCCACGATCCCGGAGGAGATCAAGCAGGCCCGCTGGATCGTCAAGGAGCGCCAGGAGATGCTGGCCGAGGCGAAGCGCGAGGCGGAGCGGCTGATCAGCGAGGCCCGTGAACAGGCCGCGCGCGAGGCGTCCCAGCAGGAGGTCGTGAAGCTCGCCGAGCGGCAGGCCCAGGAGCTGCTGGACCAGGCGCGCCTCAAGGAGCGCGAGACGCGGCTGGGCGCGGAGGACTACGCCGACGGCATCCTCGAGAACCTCGAGGTGAACCTCAGCAAGTTCCTGTCTGCGGTGGAGCGCGGCCGCGAGCAGTTGGCCACGCGTGGCGAGGCGACCGGCGCCGGCACTGCCGGCTTCGACGCCCGCTGACATCCGAGGCGAGGATGAAGGAGAACCCCGTGGAAACGCCGCAGCTGTTCGACTTGCGCCCGCTGCGCCTGAGGCCGGGCGACGTGCGCCACGAGCGGTGGCCGGTCGAGTTCCCGACCCTGACGCTGGCGGGTCAGCCGTTCACCGTCGAGCCGAACCCGATCGAGGTGCGGCTCGAGTTCCAGCGGACGAACGACGGCCTGTACCTGAAGCTGGCCTTCGAGGCCGAGCTGGCCGGCCCCTGCTACCGGTGCCTCGAGCCCGCCCGCTGCCCCGTCAAGGTGCGGGCGAGTGAGTATCACGCGAACAACCCGCAGGGCGACGACCACCTGGTCAGCGACTACGTCGACCGCGACCAGGTCGACGTCACGGCGTGGGCGCTGGACGAGCTCGCCACCGCCATCCCGGAGAAGATCCTGTGCCGTCCCGACTGCGTCGGCTTGTGCGCTCACTGCGGCGAGCGGCTGGTCGAAGGAGTCGACCATGACTGCGGCTCCGAGGAGCTCGATACCCGCTGGGATGCGTTGCGGAAGCTGCTATAACTTCCGGGCTCATGGCAGTCCCAAAGAAGAAAACATCCAAGGCCCGTCGCGACAAGCGGCGCGCCACGCACTCGATCCTGGCGCCGACGCTCAGCGAGTGTCCGCAGTGCCACCATCCGGTGCGTCCGCACCACCTCTGCCGCAACTGCGGCCACTACCGGGGGCGTGAAGTCGAGCCCCTCGCCGAAGTCGCGCCCTAAGGCGGACAGGCCATGAGCGCAGCCACCATCGCCCTCGATGCGATGGGAGGAGACCGGGCGCCGGCCGAGACGGTAGCCGGCGCGGTCGACGCGGCGCAGGCGGGCCAGCGGGTGCTGCTCTGCGGCCCGCAGGAGCAGATGCAGCAGGAGCTGGCCGGGCACGGTGACGTGCCGGGGATCGAGGTCGTCGACGCCCCAGGCTTGATCGACTTTCACGACGAGCCGGTGGCGGCGGTGCGCGCGCGGCCGGATTCGTCGATGGTGACGGCCTGCCGGCTGGTTCGCGAGGGTCGTGCTCAGGGTGCCGTCTCGGCAGGCAACACCGGGGCCATGCTGGCGGCGTCGCTGCTGGTGATCGGCCGTCTGAAGGGCGTCTCCCGGCCGGGCATCGCCGTCATGCTGCCGGCCCGCGACGGCCCCACGGTGCTGATCGACGCCGGCGCCAACGTCGACTCCCGGGCAGAGCACCTGCTGCAGTTCGGGCAGCTCGGCTCGGTGTTCGCCGAGGAGGTGCTGGGCTACCAACGGCCCGCGGTGGGACTGCTGTCGGTGGGCGAGGAGGCAAGCAAGGGAGATGCGCTGACGCTGGAGGCGCATGGGTTGCTGGCGGCGTCTGACCTCAACTTCCAGGGCAACTGCGAGGGGCGCGATGCCCTGCGCGGCGAGATCCGCGTGATCGTCGCCGATGGCTTCGCGGGCAACGTGGTGCTGAAGTCGCTGGAAGGCGCCGGCGAGATGCTGTTCCGCGAGCTGCGCACGGCCGCCAGCTCCAACCTGCGGTCGAAGCTGGGCGGCCTGCTGCTGATGCCGGCGCTGCGCGGCGTGCGCGACCAGGTGAATCCGGAGGCCTACGGCGGCGCCTACCTGCTGGGCGTCCGCGGCCTGTCGGTGATCGCCCACGGCAACTCCAGCCGGGTGGCGATCCGCAACGCCATCGCGACGGCAGCACGCGGAGTCGAGGCGGGCCTGGTCGAGCGGATGGCCGAGCGGATGGCGGGATCGGACTTGCAGGACGGCTCCGCGGCACGTAGTGTCCCGCTCGTCCCCGACCCGGAGAATGGAGTTTCCTGAAGATGAACCGAGACGAGGCGTTCCAGCGTGTGAGAGGGATCCTTGTGGAGCAGCTCGGAGTCGACGAGGGCCAGGTGACCGAGGCTGCGAGCTTTCAGGGCGACCTCGACGCCGACTCGCTCGACCTGGTGGAGCTGATCATGGAGCTGGAGGATCAGTTCGGTGTGAAGATCTCCGACGAGGACGCGCAGAAGATCGAGACGGTGGGCCAGGCCGTCGACTACGTCACCACGCACGCCTAGCGGCGCCTCGCTGCGCCGGCTGATAGAGGCGCTCCCGGCCGAGTTGCGCCAGACCGTCTTCACCCACACCTCGTGGGTGGAGCCGAGGACCGCCTCGTACGAGCGGCTGGAGTTCCTGGGTGACAGCGTGCTCGGCCTGGCGATCGCCTCGCACCTCTTCGTGCGGTTCCCCGACCGCCCGGAGGGCGACCTGGCGCGGATCCGCGCCAACGCCGTGTCCCGACCGAGTTGCGCCATTGCGGCGCGGGCGCTCGGCCTGGACGCCGACCTGCTGGCCGAGGGGGAGCGGCGGGGAGGCGAGGCGGCCGTGTCGGCGCCGTCGCTGGCCGCCTCCGACAGCGTCATGGCCGCGCTGGTCGAGGCGGCGATCGGCGGCTGCTTCGTCGCCTTCGGCTACGACCGGGTCGCTCCGGCAGTCGTTGAGGCCTTCGCAGACCGCGTGGCCTACGCCAGCGAACGGCACGTCGATTTCAAGACAGTTCTCCAGGAGGAGCTGGCACGTCGGGGCGGGTCGGTAACCTATTCCGTGGTCGAGGTCTCGGGCCCCGACCATCAGCGGACGTTCACGACGGCGGCGCTGGTGGACGGGCGGGAGCTGGGCCGGGGCTCGGGGGCCAGCAAGAAGGCGTCCGAGCAGGCGGCGGCCAGGGAAGCGCTGGCCGGGATGAGCGAGCTCTGATCGGGAAGGACATCACGGCACGATGCATCTGAAGGCACTCCGGCTACGCGGTTTCAAGTCCTTCGCCCACGGTGTCGAGCTGCGCTTCGAGCCGGGCATCGCGGTCGTGGTGGGCCCCAACGGGAGCGGCAAGTCCAACATCGCCGACGGCCTGCAGTGGGCGATGGCGGCCCAGTCGCCGGCCCAGCTGCGGGCGCCGACCGGCCAGGACGTGCTGTTCAGCGGCACCGACTCGCGGCCGCAGGCGGGCGTCTGCGAGGTCGAGCTGGTGCTCGACAACGAGTGCCAGACGCTGCCGCTGGAGTTCGGCGAGGTCTCCGTCATGCGCCGGCTGTACCGCGACGGTGAGAGCGAGTACTTCGTGAATCGCGCTCGGGTGCGCCGGCTGGACGTGCTCGAGCTGCTGTCCGACACCGGCCTCGGCCGCGAGATGCACTCGGTCATCGGCCAGGGCAAGGTCGAGGAGATCCTGCTCTCCAAGCCCCACGAGCGGCGCCGCTTCGTCGAGGAGGCCGCCGGCCTGGGCAAGTACCAGCGGCGCCGGTCGCGCGCCGAGGCGAAGCTGACCCGGGTCGCGGCGGAGCTCGACCGCGCCCGCGACCTGGAGCGCGAGGTGAAAGCGCGGCTGCGGCCGCTGTCGATGCAGGCGACGGCCGCTGAGCGGGCCGCCAAGCTGGGCTCGGAGATCGCGAACGGCCGGATCCTGCTGCTGTCGTCGGAGCTGCTCAACGAGCGGCGGCAGGTTGACGACCTGCGCGCGCGGCACGAGACGGCCGCCGCCGGCAGCGGCGGCGTCGAGCGCGAGGTGGCCGAGATCTCGGCACGCCGGTCGCGGGCCGAGGAGGAGCTGACCGGCCTGGCGTCGGCGCAGGAGCGTGCCGCCCGCGCGTTCTACGCGTTCGAGACGGCGAGAGGGCAGGCCGCCGAGCGCGGCCAGCGAATCGAGCGGGCGGCCACCGCCCTGGAGCGCGGCGCCGGCCGCCGGGAGGCCGACGCCGACCGGCTGGAGCACGACGCCGAACGGATGCGAGCCGAGGCAGTGGAGGCGGACACGGCCGCCGAGCAGCATGTCGCCGAGGCGGCTGCGCTGGCCACCGGCGATGGAGGCGCCGCCGACGAGGCAGCGGCTGCCGCCGAGGCGGAGCTGGCGGTTGCCCTCGACGCGAAACGTGCGCTGGCCGAGGCCGAGGGGCGTGCGGCCACGATCCGGCGCGATGCCGAGGCGTCCGCCGGGCGTGCAGCCGAGCTGGAGGCTCGCCTGGGTGCCCTGACGGGCGACGGCCCGGTGTCGGGTGAGACGGTGCACGAGGCGGAGTCCCAGGCGCGCGCGGTGCAGGCCGATCTGGAGCAGGCCCGCGAGACCCTGGAACACGCCGCCGCGGCCTGCGTCGAGAACGAGACGGCGGCCGAGGCCGCACGCAGCCGCGCCGGCGAGGCGCGCCTGGCAGCGGGCAAGGTGTCCCAGGAGCTCGACCTGACCCGTGACCGGCTGCGGTCGCTGGACCTGGCGCTCGAACGCGGCGACGGGCTGCCTCCTGCGGCCCGGGCGCTGCGCGAGGCCGGGCGGCGGCTGGTCATCTCCGGAGTCGTTGCCGAGCCTGGCTACGAGCGGGCCGTCGCGGCCGCGCTGGGGTGGCGGGCCGGTGCCGTGATCGCTGAGCACCTGGAAGGCGGCCTGGAGCTGCTCGCGGAGGGTGACGGCGAGCTGGCGGTGGTGGTCGGCGGGCAAAGGAATGCCTCGGAGGCCTCGCTGCCGACCTCGGATGCGCGGCCGTTGGCCGAGGTGGCGACGGTCACCGACCCCGACCTGGCGTGGCTGGTCGACGGAATCTGGGTGGTCGAGGATCTCAGTGTCGTGTCCTCAGGGGTCGCCGTCACCATCGACGGCGCCGGCTATGACGCCGATCGTGGTGAGCTCTGGCGCACCGGAGACGCCGGCGAGGCGGCGCTGCTGGCTGCTCGTGCAGAGCGCGACCGGGCTGGGGCTGCGGTGGAGCGGCTGCAGTCGGAGGCGGCGGTGCTGGCGGAGCATGCCGAGCAGGCCGAGGCGGACGCGGCGCGGGCGGCAGCCGCCGAGCAGGAGGCCCGTGGTTTGCTGCGAGACGCACGGCGGCTGGAGTCGGAGCTGTCGGAGGCCGCGCGGGTCGCCGCCGGCCGGCGCGACCAGATGGCCGACGAGCTGGCGCGAGCCGATGCGGCACGCGATCTGGCCGAACGCGACCTGGAGCTGGAACGGGCGAAGATCGCTGAGCTGGCGGGCACCGCGGCCGCCGGCGAGACGGAGCTGGCCGAGCGGCGAGAGCGGGCCCGGGCGGCCGACGAGCGCCACGCGGCCCTGGAGCTGACCCGGCGCCGGCTGGCCGACGAGGCGGCGCGGCTGGCTGCCCAGGTCGCCGCCCTGGGGGAGCGCGAGGCGCGTGCGCGGGGGGATGCGAAGCGGCTGCGCGACGCGGCCGACACCGCAGACGCCGGTGCCGTGCGCTGCCGGCAGATGGTCGCGGAGGCGCGCGAGATGGCACCGACCGCCGCAGCGGTGATCGAGCAGCTCGCCCGGGTATCGCAGGCGGCGCTCGCACTCGCCGAGCCGGCGCGGGCGGGTGTGGCTGCGATCGAGCAGCGGGCGACGTCGCTGGCGGCCGAGCTGAATGCGTGTGCGACGGCCGAGGCCGAGGCGCGGGCACGGGCGCGCGAGGCGGCCGCGGCGGTGACCGAGGTCGAGGTCTCGCTGGCCCGCTGCGAGGAGCGGATGTCGGAGCTGGGACGCCGCCGGGCAGAGATCGCGGCATCGCACCAGCTCGACGTGGACGAGCTCGAGGAGCCGCTGTCGGTCGACGATGCCGCCGCCACGGCGGCGCGCCTGGAACGGCTCGAGCGGCGGCGGGCAAGCCTGGGCGCGGTCAACCCGCTGGCCCAGGAGGAGTACGAGGCCGAGAAGGTGCGGGCCGACGACCTCACCCGGCAGTGCGACGACCTGGAGAAGTCGCTGACCGAGCTGCGGCGGCTGATCCGCGACCTGACGGCCACCATCGACCAGCGGTTCGCGGCCACGTTCGACTCGGTGGCGAAGAACTTCGCCGAGGTGATCGGGACGCTCTTCCCCGGCGGCCGCGGGCGGCTCCGGCTGACCGAGCCAGAGGTGGTTTCCGCGGCTCCGGCCGACGGGAGACGAGGAGGAGGACGCTGAGCCCCTCGTCGATCACGCGGCCGGGATCGAGCTCGAGGTGCGGCCTGCCGGCAAGCGGATCGACTCCCTGTCGCTGCTGTCGGGTGGCGAGAAGTCACTGACGGCGATCGCGTTCCTGTTCTCGCTGCTGCTGACGAAGCCGTCGCCGTTCTACGTGCTGGACGAGGTCGAGGCCGCCCTCGACGACGCCAACATCGACCGCTTCCTGGAGCTGCTGCGCGCCTACCAGCACAAGGCGCAGTTCATCGTCATCACGCACCAGCGGCGGACGATGGAGGTCGCCGACGTGCTCTACGGCGTGACGATGGCCGGCGACGGCGAGTCGAAGGTGCTGTCGCGGCGGATGCCGAGCGAGCCCTCGCTGCACGAGGCCGCGCTCGAGTCCGCCTGACCTACCGCGGGGCCAGCCACTCCCACAGGTCGTCGGGCAGGTCGACCGTTCCGCGCGCCGTGGCCGCCGTCCGCCGCGCCACCGTCCCGTCGCCCGGCATCCGCCGGCCCTCCAGCGCTGAGCGGAGCCCCGCCACCGGCTCCGCCTGCGGCCTGGCGAGCAAGGCGACCGCGCCGTACCCGTCGGTGCCGAGCAGCGCGCCGCCGAGCAGGTCGACGAGCAGGGCCAGCGCGAACCCCTTGTAGGCCTGGTCGCCGCCCATCGGCAGAATGCCGGCGCGATCCTCCAGCACGTCCCTGGGGTCGCGCGTCTCGGTGCCGTCCGGCTGGGCCGCCGAGAGCTCTGGCAGCCGGTCGCCCGCTGCGTCGGCGGCCAGCACTCCCCCGAACGTGACGCGTCCCATCGAGACGTCGACCACGGTTGGGTCGGGATCGCCGGGCAGGCCCAGGCAGAAGGGGTTCGTGCCCACGATCGGCGGGCCGCCGTCGTGGTGCATGATCCGCGGAACGGAGGTGGCGGTCAGCAGGCAGACGACGCCGGACCGTGCCGCCCGCTCGGCGAAGTAGCCCAGCCGCCCGGTCGGGAAGCAGTGCGAGATGGTGACCAGCCGGGCGCCGGTGACCGGCTCGGCCAGCTCGGCGTCGAGCGCCCGGGCAAGACTGATGAAGCCGAGCGTTCCGGCGCCGTCGTAGCGGGCGATCCCGTCTCCGCGCTCGATCAAGCGCACCTGGCCGCCGCCCCGGCGTCCCCGCTGGTGCATCCAGCGCATCCGTTCGACGCCGTGGGAGGAGGCGCCGCAGAGCTCCGCGTCGAGCAGCTGGTCGGCGAGCAGCGCAGCGTCCGGGGCGTCGAGCCCGAGCTGCGCTGCGCGCTCCTCCAGCCTGCTGCGCACCTCGGCGATGGGGACGGACGACACGGCGCCACTCTACGATGTCGCACCATGGCCAGGAGCTGGGATCAGATGTTCATGACCGGACGAGCGCCGGTCGAGCACCCGGAGGACGCCGAGCAGCGCGCGGGCCTCTTCCGTCGGATGCGCGACAGCCTGGGCAAGAGCCGGCGGGCGATGACCCAGCAGCTCTCGGCGGTGGTGTTCAACCCTGCCGACACCGAGGTCTGGGAACGGCTCGAGGAGGCGCTGATCCTCGCCGACTGCGGGGTCCCCGCCACCGTCACGATGATCGAGCGGCTGGAGGCGGAGGCCGACGCCGGCTCGCTGCGCACGGCCGACGACCTGTCCCGCCGCCTGACCGAGATCGTGGCCGAGATGATGACCCCGGCCGCGGATCCGCGGATCGATGTCAGCCACAAGCCCTCGGTGCTGCTCGTCTCGGGCGTCAACGGCACCGGCAAGACGACCTCGATCGGCAAGGTCGCCTGGCGTCTTCGGGAGGCCGGGCTGACCTGCGTGATCGGGGCTGCGGACACCTTCCGGGCGGCGGCCGGGGAGCAGTTGGAGGCATGGGCCGAGCGGGCGAGCGCCGACTTCGTGTCGTCGCAGTCGGGCGCCGACCCGGCCGCCGTGGCGTTCGACTCGATCGCCGCTGCCCAGGCCCGCGGCCGCGACGTGGTCATCATCGACACGGCCGGGCGGCTCCACACACAGAGCCACCTGATGGACGAGCTGCGCAAGATCCACCGCGTGATCGCCCAGCGGATCGAGGGCGCGCCCCACGAGGTGCTGCTGACGATCGACGCGACGACCGGCCAGAACGGCCTCCAGCAGGCGCGGCTGTTCGCCGAGGCGGTCGACGTCTCCGGCCTGATCCTGACCAAGCTGGACGGCACGGCCAAGGGCGGGATCGCGATCGCGATCGCCCACGAGCTGGGGATCCCGGTCAAGCTGATCGGGATCGGCGAGGGCATCGAGGATCTGCGGCCGTTCGACGCCGAGGAGTTCGCGCGCGCCCTGTTCGGCGACGGTTCGGTCGCAGACTAGATCGGTGAGTTCAAATCCTCGCGTCACTGGTCGCGAGTTCCGACTGAGTGCGGGCTTCGCCCGCGATCAGCCGGCCTCGCTGCGGCGCGAACCGTCGCCTGGGTCAGTCCACGTGGAGCGCACGTGCTACCAGCACGCACGCTCCCTGCGGCCAGCCCCAGGCTGGGGTTCGCGCTCGCCCAGTGATCACGCCGATTTGGACTCAACGATCTAGGCTTCATCGCATGTTCGACTCGCTTTCCGACCGGCTCGGCGCCACCCTCGACGGCCTCCGCGGCAAGGGCCGCCTGTCCGAGGACGACATCAACAAGGCCATGCGCGAGATCCGCCTCGCGCTCCTCGAGGCCGACGTCAACTTCGCCGTCGTCAAGGACTTCGTCGCCAAGGTGCGCGAGCGCTGCCTCGGCGCCGATGTGCTCGAGAGCCTGACCCCGGGCCAGCAGGTGGTCAAGATCGTGCACGAGGAGCTGACCGAGCTGATGGGCACGGCCGGCACCAAGCTCTCGTTCAGCAACCGGCCGCCGACCGTGATCCTGATGGCCGGCCTGCAGGGCTCCGGCAAGACGACCACCTGCGGCAAGCTGGCGCGGCTGCTGGCCAAGCAGAAGAAGCGCCCGGCGATGGTGGCCTGCGACGTCTACCGGCCGGCGGCGATCCAGCAGCTGCAGACGCTCGGCAAGTCGCTGCAGGTGCCGGTCTACGAGCGGGGCACCGAGGACCCGGTCGAGACGGCCGTCTGGGGCATCGAGCAGGCCAAGGCGCAGGGCCGCGACGTGGTCATCGTCGACACCGCGGGCCGCCTGCACATCGACAAGGAGATGATGGACGAGCTGGTGCGGATCAAGGCCGCCACCAAGCCGCAGAACGTGCTGCTCGTGCTCGACTCGATGACCGGCCAGGATGCGGTGACCACGGCCGAGGCGTTTGCCGACGCTGTCGACTACGACGGCGTCGTGCTGACCAAGCTGGACGGCGACGCCCGCGGCGGTGCGGCGCTGGCGGTGCGGGCGGTCACCGGCAAGCCGATCAAGTTCGTGTCGGTCGGCGAGAAGCTCGACCAGCTGGAGGAGTTCCACCCCGACCGGATGGCCTCGCGGATCCTCGGCATGGGCGACGTCATGTCGCTGATCGAGCGGGCGCAGGAGCAGTACGACGAGAACGAGGCCGCCGAGCTCGAGGCCAAGATCCGCAAGTCGGAGTTCACGCTCGACGACTTTCTGGGGCAGCTGAACCAGGTGCGCAAGATGGCGTCGGGCAGCGGCCTCGCCGGCCTGCTGGGGATGGTGCCGGGCGTCGGCCGCCAGGTGCGCAACATGAAGGTGGACGAGAAGGATCTGGGCCGGGTGGAGGCGATCATCCTGTCGATGACGCCCGCCGAGCGGCGCAATCCCAAGCTGATCGACGGCAGCCGCAGGCGCCGGATCGCCGCCGGCAGCGGCACCAACGTGCAGTCGGTGAACCAGCTCCTGACCCAGTTCCGCCAGATGCAGCGGATGATGAAACAGGTGGCTCAGGGTAAGATGCCGCAGTTTCCCGGTCTACAACGGAGGTAATGTGGTCAAGATTCGCCTGGCGCGCCATGGCAGCGCCAAGAACCCGATCTACCGCGTGGTCGTGGCCGACTCGCGCGTGCCGCGCGACGGCCGCACGCTCGAGACGATCGGTCGCTACAACCCGCAGCACGATCCGTCGCTGATCGAGATCGACACCGACCGCGCGCGTGCGTGGCTGGCAAACGGCGCACAGCCGACCCACACGGTCTCGAAGCTGCTCAAGATCGCAGGGGTGTAACTCCGTGGAGGAGCTGCTCGTGTTCCTTGCCCGCGAGCTCGTCGACAACCCCGACGACGTCTCGGTGGAGCGTGTGGAGCGCGAGTCGGGGGAGCTGCTGCTGGAACTGCACGTGCACCCCGAGGATGTCGGCAAGGTGATCGGCAAGCAGGGCCGGATCGCCCGCTCGCTGCGGACGGTCGTCAAGGCGTCGTCCGTGCGTTCGGGCCGCCGCGTGCATGTCGAGATCGCAGCCTGACCCAGACCGCAGCCGCCTGATCGTCGGGACCGTGGGCCGTCCGCACGGCCTCGACGGATCCTTCCACCTGGCGGGACACGGCGGCGACGTGGCGCTGGATGCCGGGCTCGAGGTGGAGGTCGGCGAGCGGCCGGCTCGGATCGCCGCACGCAAGGGCACGGCCGACCGCCCGATCCTGCGGCTCGACATTGCCGCCAGCCGGGACGAGGCCGAGGCATTGCGCGGCTTTCCGGTCTCCGTCGACCGCGCGGAGCTGCCCGACCCGGACGAGGGCGAGTTCTTCCAGGCCGACCTGGTGGGCTGCTCGGTGTGGGCCGGCGACCGGCGGCTGGGTGAGGTGGCGGAGGTGCTGACGTACCCGGCGAACGACGTGCTCGAGGTCGCCGGCGGCGCCGAGCCGCTCCAGCTCCCGTTCGTCGAGGACGTCGTGCTGGACGTCGACCTGGCGGCCCGCCGGATCTCGATCCGCGAGGACTTCCTGTGACGCTCGAGATCGACGTGATGACGCTGTTCCCGTCCTACCTGGACTGGATGCGCGAGTCGCGGCCGGTGCGAAACGCGATCGAGGCAGGCTCGCTGGCCCTCCGCGCGCTCGACCTGCGCGACCACGCGATCGGCAACTACCGGCAGGTAGACGACGCCCCCTACGGCGGTGGAGCCGGGATGGTGATCCGCGTCGACGTCGTCTGCGCGGCGCTGGAGGCGACGTATGGAATGCCGGCCGAGGAGGTGCGGCGGTCGCGGCGAGTCGCGGTGCTGACGCCGGTCGGGCGGGAGCTGACCGACGCCGTCGTCGACGAGCTCGCCGCCGGGCCGGGCATGACCCTGCTCTGTGGCCGCTACGAGGGGTTCGACCAGCGCGTTCACGACGGGCTCGCCAACGACGAGATCTCGGTCGGCCGGTACGTCCTGTCAGGCGGCGAGATCGCCGCAATGGCCGTGGTCGACGCCGTCGCCCGCAAGCTGCCCGGAGCGCTCGGGGCTGCCGAGAGCGGGGTGGAGGAGTCGTTCTCCGAGGCGCTCGAGGGCGGGCTCGAATACCCCCACTACACGCGCCCGGAGGACTTCCGCGGCTGGACGGTGCCTGACGTGCTGCTGTCGGGCAATCACGGGGAGGTCGAGCGCTGGCGGCGGGAGCAGAGCCGGCAGCGGCGACCCCGCGACGGCTCCGATTTGTGACCGGCGGTGAGCCTCCGCTAGCATCCTTTGGCCCCGACCCGAGGACGTCGCACCGTGAACGTGATTCAGGACATCGAGAACCGCCAGCGCCGCGAGGTGCCCGAATTCAAGGCTGGCGACACGGTACGCGTCCACTTCAAGGTCATCGAGGGCACCCGGCATCGCGTGCAGGTGTTCGAGGGGATCTGCATCAAGCGGCAAGGCGAAGGCGTGCGGGAGACGTTCACGGTCCGCAAGAAGTCGTTCAACGAGGTCTTCGTCGAGCGAACATTCCCGCTGCACTCGCCGCGCATCGACCGGATCGACGTCGCCAGCATCGGTGACGTGAGCCGGGCGAAGCTGTATTACCTGCGCGACAAGGTCGGCAAGGCCGCCCGCGTCCGCGAGAAGTCACGCTGAGCCTGTCGTTGTGACCGAGTTCGTGCCCCCATCCGGCGGGGAGACGGCGCCGGGGTCGGAGCCGGTCGGCCAGGCTGACCGCACGCCGGCCGAGGAGGCGTTCACCCCCTCCGACGAGGGGTACGCGCAGCCGAACGGCGCGCTCGCCCCTGAGGCCGAGCCGCCCGCCGCCGGCGAGGAGGAGGAGCCGCCTCCCAAGAAGTCGAGGCGCCGCCAGCTCGACCCACTGCTCGAGCTGGTGCTGATCCTGGTCTGCGCCTTCGGGCTCTGGTACGTGGTCAACGGCTGGGTCATCAAGCCCTACCGGATCCCCTCGGCGTCGATGGAGCCGACGCTGATGGTCGGCGACCGGGTGCTGGTGTCCCGCTTCATCTACCGGTTCCACTCGCCGCACCGCTACGACATCGTCGTCTTCCACCCGCCCGGGGTCGGGCAGATCGCCGAGAAGGGTGCGAACACCGAGGCGGGCGTCACGTTCATCAAGCGGGTGATCGGCCTGCCCGGCGAGACGGTGATCGTGAAGCCGAACAGCGTCACCGTCTGCAAGACGGCGACCACCGGGTGCCATCTCCTCGACGAATCGTTCCTGCCCAAGGGGACGCAGGAGGGCACGATCGGCACCTATCACGTGCCCAAGGGCGACTACTTCATGATGGGCGACAACCGCGGCGACTCCGAGGACAGCCGCAGCTGGGGGCCGCTGCCCGGCAAGTACATCATCGGCGAGGCGTTCGCCACCTACTGGCCGCTGAACAGACTCAGCACCCTGTAGGCACGCTCTCGGCACACATCTGGGTCGCCCGCGTCCGCTCGGCGCGATACCCTCGCAAGGGATGCCTGCCTCTCGTCCCTCCGGCCTCCGTCTCCTGGCGCACGACCGCCGGCTGGGCGTCCGCTACGTGGCCGGCACCGACGAGGCTGGGCGCGGCTGTCTGGCCGGGCCGCTGGTGGTGGCGGCGGTCTGCCTCGATCTCGAGCGGGTCAACAAACGCCGGCTCCGGGATCTCGACGACTCCAAGCGGCTCGATCCCGAGAAGCGTGATCGGCTGGCCGAGGCGATCCTGGACTGCGCCGCCGGCGTCGCGGTGGTCGTCGTCTCGTCGGACCAGATCGACAAGCGAGGGCTTCACCGCTCGAACCTGTACGGGATGGACCGGGCCCTGCGGGCGCTGGGACAGCTGCCCGAGGTGCGCCTGACCGACGGCTTCCACCTGCCGGCGGGCTGCGGGCTCGAGCATCGGCGAATCGTCGGCGGAGACGGTCGCAGCGCGGCGATCGCGGCGGCATCCGTGATCGCCAAGACGACGCGCGACCGGTACATGCACGGGGTCGCCGACCGCTACCCCGGCTACGGGTTCGAGCAGCACGTCGGCTACATCACCGAGGAGCACTCGAACGCCGTCCGCCGCCTCGGCGTGACGCCTCTCCACCGCCGCAGCTTCGACGCTCGTGCGTACGCCGAGCTGGCTCTCGCCGAGTAGCTACGGGCGGCTGGCCGAGTCGGCCGCGGCGTGGTCGATGCGGCTCCGCGGGTATCGGATCGTCGGCCGCAACGTGCGCGTGGCCGGCCGTGAGGTCGACCTGCTGGCGCGCCGCGGCCCGCTGCTGGTGGTCTGCGAGGTCAAGGCCCGGCGAACCCCGGTGCGGGGCACGCCGCTGGAGGCTGTCGGCGAGCACAAGCGGCGGCGGCTCCGCGAGGCGGCCGAGCTGCTGATGGCGGACGACCCCTCGGTCGAGACGGTGCGGTTCGACGTGATCGCCGTGGACGGCTTCAGCGTGCATCACGTGCCGGCCGCGTTCTGACTCGATCTCGACATTTCTCGTGACCCACCCGCGCGCCCTTGCTCCGTAGCGTGGGCGGCCATGATTGCGCGCGCGGTCACCTTCTGGCTGTCCGGCCTGGTCGCCCACCGGCTCGACGTCGAGGCCCACCTGCACCGGGGTGTGCCGAGCTTCGTGGTGGTCGGGCTGGCCGACCGGGCGGTGCAGGAGGCCCGCGAGCGGGTGCGGAGCGGGATCGGCTCGGCCGAGTACGAGTTTCCGTCCAGCCGGCTGACCCTGAACCTGGCGCCGGCACGGGAGCGCAAGCAGGGTTCAGGCTTCGACCTCGCCATCGCGCTGGCGGTGCTGGCCGCGTCCGGCCAGGCGCCGGGCGAGCGCGTCGCCCGGGTGGCTGCCGCTGCCGAGCTGGGGCTGGACGGGTGCCTGCGCCCGGTGGGCGGCGCGCTGGCGATCGCCGAGGCCGCCGGGCGGGCAGGCCTGGACGGGTTGCTGGTCGCGCCCGAGAATGCCGCCGAGGCGCGCCTCCCCGGCGCCGTGCCCGTGCTCCCGGCTCGCGACCTCCGCCACGCCGTGGCGATCCTGGAGGGCCGGGCCGAACCCGCAGAGGTGGCGGATACGATTCCGGCGCCGCGTTCGCCCGTCCCCGACCTCGCCGACGTCCACGGCCAGGCCGGCGCCCGGCGGGCGGTCGAGATCGCCGCGGCCGGCGGGCACAACCTGCTCATGATCGGTCCGCCCGGGTCGGGCAAGACGCTGCTGGCGCGCCGGCTGCCCGGGCTGCTGCCACCGCCGACGACCTCCGAGGAGATCGAGATCACCCGCATCCACTCGGCCGCCGGCCTGCTGCCGGCGGGCGTGCGGATCTCCGAGCGGCCGTTCCGGGCGCCGCACCACAGCGCGTCGGTGGCGGCGCTGGTCGGCGGCGCCGCGCTGAGACCGGGAGAGGTGACGCTCGCTCACCGCGGAGTCCTGCTGCTCGACGAGTTGCCGGAGTTCACCCGGCCGGCGCTGGAGGCGCTCCGGCTGCCGCTGGAGGATGGCGAGGTGCTGATCAGCCGGGCCGCGGGGGCGGTGCGGATGCCCGCCCGCTGCCTGGTGGTCGCCGCCATGAACCCCTGCCCTGCGGGCACCTGGGTGACGGTGTGGTCGAATGCCGCTGCTCGATCCCGCGGATGACCGCCTACCGAATGCGGATCAGCGGGCCGCTGCTCGACCGCTTCGACCTTCGGATCGAGGTACCCCGGGCCGCCGCACACGGCGATCCCGGCGAGCCGACGGGGGTAGTCGCTCCGCGGGTCGCCGCAGCCCGAGAGCTGCTGGCGACCGTTGGATCCCACCACCTGCCCGAGGCCGAGGCGCTGCTCCAGCGCGCGACCGAGACGAGGCTGCTGTCGGGCCGCGGCGCCGCCCGGGCAAGGCGGGTGGCTGCGACGGTCGCTGCCCTGTCCGGGCGCGATCAGGTGGAGGCCGACGACGTTGCCGAGGCCCTGTCCTACCGCATGGAGCTCCGGTGAGCGCCTCCGAGGACGAGCTCCGGGTCGCCTGCGCGGGAGCGCGGAGCGAACTCGACCCGGGAGGGGTTGCCCGCAGGTTCGGGTGCGCCCGGCTGCTGCGCTCCTCACCGACGGAGCTCGCCCGGCTGGGCGTGCCCGCGCCGCTTGCAACCGAGCTGCGCCGCAGTGACGCGGCTGCCGCTGCCGCCTGGGCCGACGAGCTGCGCAGCCGCGACATCGAGTGTCTGACCGCCTCGGCGCCCGGGTACCCGCCGCGGCTTGCCGAGCTTGCCGACCCGCCGCTGGCGGTGTTCGTGGCCGGCAGCCGGCGCGATCTGCTCGCACCGGAGGGGCCGTCCGTTGCGATCGTCGGCTCACGGCGCGGGGCGGACGCCGCTCGCCGGCTGGCCCATGACCTTGCCGCGGGAGCCGCCGCCGCCGGCGTGACGGTGGTCAGCGGCCTCGCCCTCGGCGTCGACGCGGCTGCCCATGAGGGCGCGCTGGCCGCTGGCGGCCCAACGCTGGCGGTACTCGGCACGGGGCCGGATGTGGCGTACCCGCGCACCAACGCACGTCTGTTCAACCGCGTCCGCGAAGCCGGGCTGCTGGTCTCGGAATATCCGCCGGGCACCCCGCCGGCGCCGTGGCGGTTCCCGGCCCGCAACCGGCTGATCGCGGCGCTCGCCGACGCCACCCTGGTCGTCGAGGCTGCCGAGCGCAGCGGCGCGCTGATCACCGCTGACATGGCGCTCGACCTCGGCCGTGACGTGCTCGCCGTCCCTGGGTGGCCGGGCGTGTCGGTGGCCCGGGGCACCAATGCGCTGATCAAGGCCGGCGCCGGAGTGGTGGAGGACGTGGCAGACCTTCTCGCCTGGCTCGGGATCGACCCCCCGCGTGCCGTTGCCGCTGCGTCGGACGACGACCCCATGCTGGCCGAGCTGGGACGCTCGCCGGCCTACGCCGACGAGCTCGCGGCACGGCTTGGGATGACGCCGGGAGCGGTCGCTGCGGCGCTTGCCCGGCTGGAGATCGACGGCCGTCTGGCCCGCGACGTCCACGGGCGATGGGTCCCTGCAACACCCGGCGGGTAGAGCCGAGCTGATCGCGCTCGGCCCGCCCGCCGGGTACCGCGGCGGACTACGCGCCCGCCGCCGCCTTCCTCGTGCCCCGCGACGCCGTGGTCATCGCTGCCTCGTGGTCGAGCAGCCAGCGCTTGCGGTCGATGCCCCCTCCGTACCCGGTCAGGCTTCCGCCGGAGCCGATCACCCGGTGGCAGGGGATGATCAGCGAGATCGGATTGCGGCCGTTGGCCGCCCCGACCGCCCGGAATGACCCGGGCCGCCCGACTCGCTCCGCGAGCTGGGCATAGGTGATCGTCTCCCCGAGCGGGATTCGTGTCAGCTCCTGCCAGACACCCTGCTGAAACGGGGTGCCGGCCGGAGCCAGCGGTAGGTCGAACGTTGTCTGCTTCCCGCGGAAGTACGCGTTGAGCTGCGTCTTCGCGGCCCGCAGGATCGTGTTGGGCCGAGCCCGGGCGGGCTCGTCGGGGCGCTCGAAGGGCGCCATTTCCAGGCCGGTCATCGCGTCGTCCGTGGCGGTGACCAGCAGCTCGCCGATCGGCGAGTCGATGATGATGTGCTGTGTGCTCATGTTCGCGACTGTACTGATCAACGTCGCGCGTGAGGGTGTCGTGAGATCGAGGATGAGTGTCAAAGGAATCATCTAGTGTCTGACAGATGGCGGACCGCTGGGCGACCTTCGACTGCTACGGCACCCTGATCGACTGGGACGGCGGGGTGTCCGCCTGTCTCGCGGCCACCTTCCCCGGAGTAGATGTGCCAGCGGTGCTCGCCCGCTACCACGAGATCGAGCCTCGCATCCAGGCTGACGGCTACCACACCTACCGCGACGTGCTCGACCTCTGCCTCGCGGAGCTGGCCCGTGAACAGGGCGTCGAGCTCGACGGCCGAGCGCACGCGCTGTCCGAGTCGCTGGCCACCTGGCCCGCGCATCCCGAGGTGCCGGACGAGCTGCGCGCGGCGCGCGAGCGCGGGTGGCGGCTGGCGATCCTCTCCAACTGCGACGTCGACCTGCTGCAGTCTTCGCTGCCGTACCTGGAGGCGCCGTTCGACCTGGTGATCGTGGCAGAGCAGATCCGGTCGTACAAGCCGGCCCATGCCCACTGGGAGCAATTCCGCCAGGAGACGGGAGCCGATCCGGCGCACCACATCCACGTCGCTGCCAGCCTCTTCCACGACATCGTGCCGACCAACGACCTCGGCATCCGCAATGTCTGGATCAACCGGCTGGACGAGGACGCGGCCGTACCGCCGACCCGCGAGCTGCCCGACCTCCGGGGCCTGGGCGACACGCTCGACGAGCTGCAGCCCGCGTGAGCGGCCCCGCCCGCCTGGTCCGTGTGCCGCGTGCCTTCGGCGTCGGCGGCGAGGACATGGAGCGTGCCGCCCTCCTCGACCTGGGCCTGGTCGAGGCCGAGATCGTGGCCGAGGAGACGCTCGACGAGGAGACGAAAGTCCTCGCTCACAGCCTGCCCGAGCGGCCGGTGCTGATGGGCGGCTGCTGCTGCACGCACGTCGGTGCGGTGCGGGGACTGGCGGAGCGCCACGGCCGGATATCGGTCGTCTGGCTCGATGCCCATGGCGACCTCAACACGCCCGAGACCTCACCGTCCGGGAACCTCTGGGGCATGCCCTACCGGATGCTGCTCGACGACGGCGTCGTGCAGGTCGCCGACGCCGCGCTGATCGGGGCCCGCAGCCTCGATCAGCCGGAGCTGGAGTTCATCGCGTCGGTCGGCCTCGAGACGACCGAGGTCGGCCTGTCCGACGTCGTCGACGAGACGGCCGGCATCTACATCGCCTTCGACTGCGACGTCCTCGACCTGGCCGAGTTCCACTGCTTCATGCCCGAGCCCGACGGGATGACGGTGGCCCACGCCGAGGACCTGGTAGCCCGAGTCGCCGCCATGGGACCGATCGTCGGCATGGGCTTCACCGGCGTGTCGGCCGACCCGGCGAACGAGCCGAAGCTGCGCCGCTTCCTGGCCGCCGCCGGGATGGCATAGAGGCCCGATCCTCTAAACTCCGGTCGTCCAAAGGGGTGTAGCTCAGTTGGTAGAGCGGCGGTCTCCAAAACCGTAGGTCGCGGGTTCGAGCCCTGCCACCCCTGTCGCCTGGTTACTCGATCGGTACGGCCACCATTCCGCTGTGCGAAGCCCTCAACTGGGCCGTCGTGCGCACTCCGCCAACTGGCCCGGGGAGGACATTGGCCGATTGGCATTCAGGCCGCCCGTGACGGGTGCAGCATGGTAAGGTCGGCCGTTCGTGTCCAAATCCTGAAGGGGGATAACGATGACACGTTCTATCCCGAGACGGTTGGCACTCGCGCTCACCGTGACGCTCGGCGTGGGCTTTGCGGCAGCCTCGGCGGCTGTCGCCTCCACCACTGCGGAGGGGCCGTACGGCCCGGTTTCCGCCATCGACTATGGCAGCTGCCTGAATGCCTGGGCGAACTTCTCAGGTCTGAACTCGACGTACCGGGTGTCGAAGATCAACCTTGACGGCTCCTACAACGTGACGCTCAGGACGGCAGGCAAGTTCGTGACGAACGCGGGGTCGTCACCGGGCGCCTGCGGCTCTGGAACGGACAACGGCGACCACATCAACGCCAATGCGAAGGGCCGTGTCAATATGACGTTCTACCTCGTCGTAACCGGTGGCACCTTCGACTCGAGCGCAACGTGCGACGTATCGTGCGCATCCGACCCCTATCCAGGGGACACCAGTGGGATCAGCAACTTCGTCGCAGCGTTCTTCGGCGGCAGTGCAACATGGTCGTTCTCGACGGTGAAAAGTGCGCTGGAAGTCGCGACATCGGCGAACCCAGCCCTCTGCTTGAACAAGTGGACGGCGACGACCACGGGCAATTCCGCAACCACGAGCTCAACTGGCGACATCGCGACGACCTGTAACTAACAGCTGTTTCGCGTCGCCCCGGCCGTACCAAAGCGGCCGGGGCGAAGACTTGGAACCGGCATGAGGAGTAGCACTTAGGCGTGCCCGTCCGGGCCGACCGGCTAGACTCGCTCGCCGCTCCGCCCATGCCCTTCCACGACGCAACCCACGCACGCATCAGCTACGAGCAGTCCGGAGCCGGCGCGGATCTGGTCTGGGTGGCGGGCGGGGGAACGAGTGGGAACGACTGGCGCCTGTTCCAGACGCCGTGGTTCGATCAGTTCTTTCGCTGCACCACGTACGACAATCGCGGCATCGGCGAGACGACCTGCGACCTCTCCCAGCCCTGGCCGATCGAGGCGTTTGCACAGGACGCGGCCGAGCTGATCGAGGCGGTGTGCGAGCCACCGGTCGCGCTGGTGGGCAGCTCACTGGGTGCCGCGATTGCCCAGCAGGTCGTGATCGACCGGCCGGACCTGATCCGCTGCGCGGTGGTGATGGGCACCGGAGCCTGGAGCACCGGGTGGGGGTGGGACTTCCAGGAGGCAGAGATCGAGTTTCGCCGCCGTGGCGGCCGGCTCGACGGCATGATGGGCGTCACCCACTATGCCGCCATGTGCTATCCGGCCCAGGCGCTGGGCGACCGGGAGCTGTGGCCGAAGCTGCGCGAGCTCCTGCTGGCGTGGATCGACACTGGCGAGAACGAGGCGTCGCTGATCCCGCAGTGGGACGCGTCGCTGCGCTACGACCAGCGAGCGGAGCTTGGCTCGGTTCGCGTTCCCGTGCACGTGATCGCGTTCGCCGAGGACATGCAGGCGCCGCCGCAGGACGGCCGCGAGCTCGCCGACATGATTCCCGGCGCGACGTTCGATCTGCTCGAAGGCATGGCCCACTCGTCCTGGTACGGGCATGCGCACGACCGGCTGAACCCGATCATCAAGCAGCTCATCGACCAGCACGAAGGAACCCCCGTACCTGGCGCTATGTTCCCCGCATGGGGCGGCGCCTGATCATGGGAGCGCTGGTCGCGGTCATCGCGGGCTGGCTTCTGGCTACCGTCGCCAGCGGCTCGCCGCCGCGCCATGTCCTGGCGGGCGCCGGTCAGATGTCTGAGCTGACGAGCCCCTCTCGTGCCTGCACGCCGCACGGCAGCTGGAGCGTGCACCCGGACCGGTGGACGGCTCGCCGTAAGTTGACCCTGCGCACGTCGCTACCGGTGGCACGCATCGCCGTCTGCCGGCGGATCGCCGCCTGATCAGCGGCCGGCGGTTGCCAGCTGGCGCGCGGCGGCGTTCAGCTTGCCCTGGGGGGTGAGCAGCCCGAGCCCGCCGCCCCTCTTCAGCTCCCAGCGCGCGTTGCTGATGTGGTGCTGCGCGAACAGCGAGAGCATCTGCGACTGGTAGGTCTGCCAGCCGGAGGCGTCGGAGCGTGTGCCCCACTCACCGATCAGCAGCGGGACGCCGAACCGCTGGGCGGTGCGAACGGGCCACGCCAGGACGTTTGCCTGGTTGGCCTCGGTGCCCGTGTAGGAGGTTGCCTGCTGGTTGTGCGTGGTCGCCCACGACGGCACCCAGGTGTCGCCACTCGAGTCGAGCCCGCCGCCGCTGCGCCCGTTGTAGTAGTCGTGCCAGTCGAGCGCCACGTGGTCGAGCGAGCCGAGCACTCGCAGGTCGGCGGTGCCGACCCCGCTGCCGCCACCGTTGCACATGACGAACGCCGTGCGCGTCGGGTCGACCCTCTGCAGCACCCGCAGGATGGACGCCTGCCACTGCAGCATGACCTGGGTCGCCTGCCCGCCCGACAGGGTGCCGGGGTGGGGCTCGTTGATGATCTCGTACCCGACGACGTTCGGATCGCGGGCGAAGTGGGTCGCCATCATCGCGGCGAAGGCGGCATAGGCGTGCTCGGTGGTCTTCGCCTCGCTCGTCCAGAACGCCGCCTCTGCGGCGCGCTGTCCGTCCTTGGTATCGGGGAACCGCCCGTTTCGGTAGTACCAGGCGGGGACGCCGGTCGGCAGGCACTCACTGGTCGTGCAGGGGAAGTGCCCGGCGAAGTACGGCGACCACCGGTACTGATGGAAGTCGATCAGCACGTTCACGTGGTGGCGCCCGAAGAACGCCACCTCCTTGTCGAGCGCGGCCAGCTCGGCGGCGTCCCAGTGGTGCACGCCGCCTGTCGGCGCGACCTTCTCGAACAGGCTCCAGGGGGCCACGATGCGGACGAAGTTCGCATCCAGACCGAGGGCGTTCTTGTAGATCCACTTGCCCGTAATGGCGACGTCCACGCCGTGCAGCACGACGCGGTGCCCGGCCCGGTCGACGAACTGCCCGTGGCTGGTCGTGATCCAGGGCTGGACGACGTGCGTGGCCCGCTCGACGTGCGGTGCAGGTACGGCAGGCGGGGGACCGGCAGGCCCAGAACCGCCGAGTCGTCCATGCGCGTACGCCGCGGCGGTCAGGCCGAGGAGTGCGACGACCAGGACGACCGGAAGGACGCGACGCCGTCGCGGCGCTGGGAGCGGGGGAGCGCTTGCCACCCTTCGATAGTACGGGCAGTCCAGACGCACGCCAACACTTGACGGTTTTGTCATACGCTCGCTACGATCGCGGCGGCATGAGGAAGCTACTGGCCCTGTGCGCATTGATACCCGCGACCGTGATGGCTTCGGCTGCGTCGGCGACGGCTGTCGCGAACCCGTGGCATGCGATGACCTTCAACGACCAGACCACCGGAGTGCAGCTCTACGCGGTCGACGCGCTCTCGGCCACGGACGCCTGGGCGGGCGGTGAGACCCACCCTGGACACCCGGTATTCGACCACTGGAACGGCTCCAACTGGACGCATGTGAAGGCTGCACCCGTGCCGAACACGACCGGCGCCGGCGTGGAGGGGATCAAGGTGCTGCCCGCCGGCGTGTGGGCAGTCGGCGTGGCGCAGGGTACAGGGTTCTTCCCGGTTAGCTTCCTCGAGCACTCGAGCGATGGCTCGACGTTCACGCTGCAGCGCATGCCTGCCTACGCCGAGCTGAATGCGATCGACGGATCTTCGGCGACGAACCTGTGGGCGGTCGGCGGCGACGACGACCTGCAGCCCGTGATCACCCACTGGGACGGCACCAGCTGGAAGAAGTCGTACACCCTGCCCGACGTCGGTGGGCAGTTCTTGAGCGTCGTCGAGATCGCATCGAACGATGTCTGGGCGATCGGGAACACCTACACCGGCAACCCCGGCACTGCGCATCCGCTGGCGGCGCACTGGAACGGCCCGGCTGGAAGCGGGTCTCGGGGCTGCCCGGCGCCGGCCCGCGACCGTTGAGGACGCCGTTGCCGGCTCGTCCGCCACGAACGTTTGGACGGCAGGCTACGTCACGCAGCGACCGTGGAGACTGTGCATCGAGCTGCCACGGGCTGGTCGACACGCTCACCGGCGGGGCATGGACCCCGGACAACCCGCCGACCGCACCGATCCACCGCGAGCTCTATGGAATCGCCACCACCGGCCCGACCAACGTCTGGGCCGTGGGCTCGCGTCGGAGCGCCGACTACCGCGCTTCCTACAACCTGCTCGACCACTGGAACGGTTCAAGCTGGACGAGCTTCGGCGGCCCTGACGTGGGCACGTTCGACCAGCTCGACGCGATCACTGCGGTGCCCGGCCAGGCCAACGCCTTCTGGGCCGTCGGGTCGACCAAGCAGGGAAGCGAAATCCTGCGCTGCTGCTAACGGCGCCAGCTGGGCGGGCCGCCCAGCCAGCGCTCCAGCCGGCGGTCGTACGGCTCGAAGTGGCGGCCGAGCGCGAGCTGGAGCTCCGGGTCAAGCGGCAGGCGCGGGCGCCCGTTGTGGCGCTCGAACGGCGGGTAGCCGAGGGGCGGAAGGCCGAGGAAGCGCATGACCCGGTCGTACGACTGCTCGGGCGTCGAAAAGAAGTCGCCGCTGTCCACGACGTGGATCCGATCCTCTCCGAACAGGGCCTCCAGGCGGTCGAGTTGGTCGGCGTACTGACCGCGGGCCACGTAGGCGTGATGCTGCAGGCTGTGGCTCAGGTACGACGGGTCGGCGGTCATCCGCTCCGCCTCGCCGGCCAGGCGCTCGCGCTCCAGCTCCAGCGCCCGCTCGAACGGCTCGGTCTCATAACCACGGGCCAGCTCGTGGGCATGTGCCGAATACGCGCGCTCCACCGGATCGCGGACGAGGACGAGCAGCTTCACGGCGGGCAGGTCGCGGGCGATCCGGCCGGCGGCCAGGGGATGGAACAGGTAGAAGGGGCTCGATTCGTAGGTCATCGCGGGGCAACCGGTTGCACGCTCCACCCGTCGAGCCTGCGCGACGGCCGGGAAATGGGCGCGGTACCAACTCATCGACTGGCCGTAGTTGATGTCGAAGTAGTGCACGCCCTTGTGCAGCATCGGCTTCAGGATTGCCGGGTGCTGGCTGAGAGCGCGGTACATCGAGGTCGTGCCGCACCGCTGCGCCCCGACGATCAGGAACGAGGGGTCCATCCGCTCGCGGCGCGACAAGCGGGCGGCCGCGATCGACGCGGTGTGAACCACCCGCTTTCGCGGAGGCGACACGGAGCGAGCCCTCATAGCGTTGCGACCCCGACGTTCAGCGCGGGGATCAGCCACCGGTCGACCGACCCCAGACGCGCGCCGGCCGCCTCCTGGTCGTCCGCCAGGTGGCGCACCGCCAGCTCGGCGAGATAGAGCACGGCGGTCAGGCGGGCCGCATCCGTTCCGATGCCGAACGGCGCCAGCAGCTCCGGCGCACCGGTCAGGCTCGCACGGGCTGCCGTCAGCGGATCGCGGCGGGCGCCGGTGATGCTCGACTGCAGCGAGTAGTGAAGGGCGTCGAAGCCGACCGGCACGCCGGTGGCGAACCGCTCCCAGTCCCAGACGAGCAACCCGTCGACGGTCGGAGCCATGTTCCAGGGCGTCCAGTCGCCGTGCCACGCGCCGAACCCAAGCGTCGTCTCGCCGGCCTTGCTCTCCAGACAGCGGAGGGCGGACAGCACCGACTGCTGCGCGCGGGTGTTGCGCGCGCCGGCAAGCCGGGGTCCGAGGCCGGCCCACCAGCCGCTGTCGGCCAGGGCCGCCTCGCCCGTGTCGCGAGAGCGCGGCGACCTGCGCCATCGCTTCGGCCCGGTGCTCGTCCGACAGCGGATGACGGCGTGCCTCCGTCGGCAGCGCGTCCAGCACCATGACCGGCATGTCGTGCCAGGTGCCGTAGCGCAGCACCTCGGGCACACGGAGGGCTGGAACCCGAGCGTGATCGATGGCGTTGAGAGCGTCGCGCTCGGCCCGCACCAGCTCGCGGGCCAGCGGAGAGACGCCGATCTTGGCGACGCCGACCGGGTCGCCGCTGGGTGTGAACAGGTGCAGCACCGGCTTGCGGTTGGCTCGCGCGGCGCCCAGATACATGCTGATCCGCAGCTCCTGCTGGAGCTGGCCGGAGAGGTAGGACTCGATGGTGTTCGCGGCTGACGAGGGTCGCACCACGACGCGCTTTCGGAGCAAGGCTCCGCCGACCCCGGAGCGCATCAGCAGCGACAGGCCGCGCGTCCCCCACCGTGACGTCGCCGAGCGCGGCTCGCCGTACCGGCGAACCGCCGCAGCGGCGACCCGCCGGTCGGGGGCGACCACCAGCCGGGGGCGCCGCAGGTTGGGCAGGACGATCAGGTTGGAGTGGGCGCCGGGCGTCCCGAGCGCGGCCGCGCCCGCGGGCGCCGGCGGCCACAGCAGCTCACACGTCTCGTGGAGGAAGTTCGCCCTCGAGCCTTCACGCCCGGCTACGGACGCAAAACGGCCGTGCAACGGCTTTCCGATCCCTATCAACTGTCATCCCCTTGGCGGCCTGGCATCTCCACCTGCAGATCGATCGAGGGCACATGCCACGGCGTGCGGGCGGGGGCGCACGGCCGTGGTTTGGAGCTACCTCAGTGATACGCCTGCAGATCGATTGGGTCAATCTGGTGTATTGCAAGACGCGCAAATCAGTCAATACGACTTGACGCCAAACTCACAGGATCGGATAGTGGAGTGACGGCGCGGCGAAAGCCGGCGGCCGGGCTCCCTCTGAGGGCTCCCCCTGACCAACGAGGCAAGGACACGGTGCCATGCAAGGCGAACTGTTGACCCTGGGCGACTACGTCGCGGTCGTCCAGCGACGTAAGTGGATCATTCTCTTTTGCACGGTGGCGCTCGCTCTCCTGGGGTACGCCTACGCCGGCCGCAAGCACACGACGTACCACGCCACGGTCACGGTTGCGACGACCTATGTCCAGGCGCCCAGCGTCAGCGGCTCAGCGTCGGGAGCATCCACCAGCTCGATCTCCGATCAGCGCTTCCTGGCAGGACAGGCGGCCTTCGCCCGGTCGCTTGACGTGCTCGAGAAGGCGGCGAAGCTGAGCGCGACGGCCGTGCCGGGCGTGACACCCGGCCTCGATCGGCCATGCGTCCACGGTGACTGCCAGCAGCGACGCCGACATCCTCCAGTTCACTGTCACGAGCGGCAATCCCGCGGTCGCGGCCGAGCTCGCGAGCGACTACGCCCACGCGTACGTCTCGGCTCGCAAGAACGCGGTGTCCGCCCAGTACCAGCCGGTGATCAACCATCTGACCCAGACCAAGAACGCGCTGCAGGCACAGGTGCTCGACCCGGCCACGACGGTCGACGTGATCCGCACCCTGCGGCCGCAGATCACACTCGACGTCCGCTCGCTCGCCGCCCTGTCCAACTACCTGGAGCAGGAGTCTCGCGGTGTACAGGTGCAGCCGGGCGCGGGCGCTCCTAGCGTGACCGCGGCATCGCCGGTCAAGTACGCGGTGATGGGGGCGTTGGCAGGCCTGATCCTCGGCCTGATTGCGGCCTTCGTCCGCAACGCGCTCGACCGCCGGGTCCGCTCCAATGACCAGATGTCCGCGAGCCTCGAGCTCGCGGTGCTGGCCAGCGTCCCGACGCCGTCGCGGAAGCTGCGGCAGGCAAACCGGCTGGTCATGCTCGACGGTGAGGCCCTGAGCGGTGAGGCGTTCCGGATGCTCGCCGCGCGCCTCGAGGTCATCTGCACCCCTCGCAAGCGCAAGGTGATCATGGTCACCAGCGCGCTTGCCCCAGGAGGGCAAGTCGACCTCCGCCGCAAACCTGGCGGTGGCACTGGCTCAGCTCGGCCACGCGGTGTCGCTGGTCGACGCCGATCTGGTGCGGCCGACGGCGGCTGCGTTCTTCGGGGTCGGCGACCGCGCCGGTCTGACCGATGTGCTGTCCGGCGACGCCGACCTGTCCGACGTCGCCGTCGAGGTCGATCTGCCGGCCGGTATTCCCGGCACCCTGACGGTCGTTCCGCCGGGTCGGCGGATCGCCGAGCCGGTCGGGCTGCTGGCCTCTGACGAGCTGACCGCGACGCTGAAGAGCCTGGCGGGCGCGTCCCGCTACGTGATCGTCGATTCGCCGCCGCTGCTCAGCATCAGCCACGGCATGGTGCTCGGCACCAGGGTCGACGCGATCCTCGCCGTGACCCGCGCCGACCAGCTCGTCACCGACGTGGCGGGTGACCTCAAGGAGGCGCTCGACGCCATGCCGACGCCCAAGCTGGGCATCGTCGTGACGGCGGCGGATACCACCGGTGGTTACGGCTCAGGCTACGGCTACTACGCGCCGCCGTCGCCCGGAAAGTCGGTTCGCAAGACGGCCGGCGGCATCGTCCCCGCGACCCATCACTCACCGATCCAGGTGCCTCGCACCCAGGCCGACTAGACCGGGAGGCAACCGTGGTCATCCGTGCACTCGATTCCTCAATGGCCCTCGGGTCGAGGATCGCTCCCGAGTTCGCATTCGGCCGGCTGCACCTCAGCCCGTTGCTGCCCGAGCAAGCTGCAGCGTGGGTGGTGGAGCGGGCGATCAGCGGCTCCGCCGCGGTCGTCGTCACCTCGCACCTGCACCACCTGCGCCTGGCCGAGACCGATCCAGCGTTTCTGGACGTTCTCAACCGCTGCGAGCTGAACGTCGCAGACGGCTGGCCGCTGGTCGCAGCGTCACGCGTCTTCGGCCCCCGGCTGCCGTCTCGCGTCATCGGGATCGACCTCACCGACGCGGTGCTGCATGCCGGCGTCCGTCTCGACGTCGCCATCCTGGGCGGCCCTCCAGGTGCTGCCGAGGCGCTCGGAGAGCACGAGGGCGACCGGCACAACCTGGTGCTCGTCGAGCCGCTGCCCCCCGACATCTGGGAGCAGCCGGATGAGTATCGCGCGATGCTGGAACGGGTTGCCGCCGCGGCCCCGACTCTGGTGCTGCTCGGCGTCGGCGCCCCCCGCCAGGAGATCCTGGCCGACGAGCTGCGACCGTACGTCCGAGGCCCGATCCTCTGCTGCGGGGTGACCATCCCGGTGCTTGCCGGGAGCGTTCGCCGAGCGCCGCGGCTGATGCGCCGGGTGGGGATGGAGTGGGCATTCCGGCTGATCCTGTCGCCCCGCCGGCTGGGACCGCGGTACCTCCAGGGAGCCGGCTGGTTCGTCCGGATCGCGGGCCGCGAGGTGCGCTTCCGCATCCGTCACACGCTCAGGCACTCGGCCCAGGCGCCGCGATGAGGGGGCAGCCGCCGGCAGTGTCGGTCGTTGTTCCTACGCGTGACCGGCCCGAGCTGCTTGGCAGGACCATCGCGTCCGTTGCCGCGCAGGACTACGACGGGCCGATCGACTGCATCGTCGTGCACGACGGCGGCGAGCCACCGGCCGACGGCTCCGTGCAGTCGATCGGCGGCTGCACGGTCAGGCACCTCCGAAACGCCCGGGCGCCGGGTTTGGCGGGCGCGCGCAACACCGGCATCCTGGCGGCCGGTTCGACGTACATCGCCTTCTGTGACGACGACGACACCTGGCAGCCGCTCAAGCTCCGGCGCCAGATCGACGCCATGGAGGCAGACCCGGAGACGCTCGTGATGGGATGCGGGAACACGGTGGTGTACGGCTCCCATCGCACCGTTCGGATGGCGCCCAACGACACGGTCACGCTCGACGACCTGCTGCGCTCGCGCGTGGCCGTCCTGCACTCGAGCACCATCGTCGCTCGGCGCGACGCGATCCTCGACCGCATCGGCCTGGTGTCGGAGGACATCCCGGGTGGCGCCTCGGAGGACTACGAGTGGCAGCTGCGCGCGTCGCGGGTGGCGCCGATCGGCATGATCAACGAGCCGCTGGTCGACATCGTGTGGCACACCGGATCGCGCTACGCCCGCCAGTGGAATCTGTACGTCGCCGGGCTGAGCTACATCCTGGAGCATTACCCCGAGTTCGACCAGGTGCCCCGCGGGAAGGCCCGCGTCTACGGCCAGATCGCGTTCGGGTGTGCGGCGGCACGCGACGTCCGCGGCGCGTTTCGCTGGGGGCTGCGCTCCCTGCAGGCGGATCTGGTGCAGCCCAGGGGCTACCTGGCGATGCTGGTGTCGCTGCGGCTCTGCCCGCCCGACCCGCTCCTGAACATGCTGCACGCGCGCGGGAGGGGGATCTAGATGACCGGTCGATATCTCTCGTGGTGTCCTGGGTGGCGAGAACCAAGCCTCGCAAGGACGCAGGGAGCATCAATAGTGGATCCTATCGATGCGACCGAGGACACAGCGAGGCGCCGGTTCGCAGGCACAGCCACCCCCGCAGCCAGACATTCTTCGAGCCCTCCACGGCGGCCAGGCCCGCGGGAGATGTCGACCGGTCATCTCATGACGCAGCCCGTGCGGAGGCTCCCGGCCGGCTGGCAGATGTATCTGTTCTTCGGCCTCTACCCGGTGCTGTGGGTGCTGGGCCTGTCCTACTTCCTGTGGCCCGCGATGGCGGTGGTGTTCTGCGCATCGTTGTGCCTGAGACGGCCCGTGCGCGTCCCACCCGGGTTCGGGCTCTGGGGGCTGTTCCTGCTGTGGATGCTGGCCTCCGTCATCGAGCTCGACTCCAGTCAGCGGCTGATGTTCTTCGGGTGGCGTGCGCTGATCTACGTGACGGCGACCGCGCTCCTGCTGTGGGTCTACAACGCCTCCGAGGACGAGCTCCCCTCGGACGCGGTGGCCGGCGCGCTGACGTGCCTGTGGGCCGTATCCATACTGGGCGGCCTGGTCGGCGTCTTCTACCCCGAGCTGTCGTTCCACTCGCTGGCGCAGCAGGTGCTGCCGAAGTCGATCCTCTCGAATCCGACCGTCTATGCATACGTCCACCCGGCGCTCGCCGAGATGCAGTTCAAGGCGCTCGGCCACCCGATCGGCCGGCCCATGACCTTCTACGCCTACACCAACCAGTGGGCGGCGGCGGTCGGAGTGCTGACGCCGTTCGCGATCATCACAGCGATGCGGGCGCGCCGCCGGTTCACCCGCCACCTTGTCATCGCCCTGCTTGCCGTGGCCGCGATCCCCGTGGTCATCTCGATCAACCGCGGGCTGTGGATCGCGCTCGGGGTGGCCCTCGTCTTCGTCACAGTGAAGATGACGGCGACCGGCCGCAGCCGCGTCCTGCTCGCGGTGCTCGGCCTCTGCACCGTTGTTGCGGCGGTCATCGTGCTCTCGCCGCTCGGCGGCATCATCCACGAACGACTGACCTCGCAGCGGAACAGCAACGGCACCCGGTCGACGCTGTACCAGGAGGCGTTCAGCGGCGTCGGGCAGTCCCCGCTGTTCGGGTTTGGCTCGCCACGCGCCTCGGCGTACACCAGTGCCGGGAATGCCCACGTCGGCACCCAGGGCCAGTTCTATCTCGTGCTCTTCTCGCACGGGATCCCGGCGATGCTCTGCTATCTCGGCTGGTTCCTGTTCACGTCCCTGCACGCGCTGCGCCGGAAACGGGTGGACACAATCCTCTGGAACTGCGTGATCCTGATGTCGTTCACCGAGATGATGGTCTACGACTTCCTGCCGGTGACCATGTACGTGGTGATGATCGCCTGCGGCCTGCTGTGGCGGGAACGGCGCCTTGAGCCGGCTCCGGCGATGCGCCCGGAGAGCCCAATCAACCTCGTCGCCGCATACGGAGCCTGATCGTGGAGGTGCTGGAGCGGGCGGCCAGGCCCGCCGGTACGCGCCCGGCGCCGATCCCGGTGCTGTTCGTCGGTGGGCTGGGCCGGAGCGGAAGCACCGTGCTCGACATGCTGCTGGCCCAGGAGCCGGGGATGGTGCCCGTGGGCGAGGTGCGCCATCTCTGGGAGCGCGGGTTGCGCGACAACGATCTCTGCGGCTGCGGCGCGCCGTTTCATGACTGCCCGTTCTGGCGGGCGGTCGGGGAGCACGCCTTCGGCGGCTGGCACCGGCTCGACCCTGAGTACGCGCTGGCGACGGCGCGGGCGGTGGATCGCCACCGCCAGCTCTCGCTGACCGCCTCGCCGCTCGGCCGGCGGAGTGCGGCGCTCGTGCGGTACGCGGGCATTCTGCAGCGGCTCTACGGAGGCGTGCTTGCCGTCAGCGGCGGCCAGGTCGTCGTCGACTCGAGCAAGGACCCGCCGCACGGCTTCGTGCTCCGGCACGTACCGGGCATCGACCTCCGCGCCGTGCACCTCGTGCGGGATAGCCGCGGGGTCGCCTACTCCTGGGCGAAGACGGTTGTCAGACCGGACGCCGGCAGCATGCAGTTGATGACCCGCATGGCGCCCTGGCGGACCGCGTTGATGTGGATGGATGCGAACGTGCTGATGGGGTCCCTGGGACGCGCCGGCGTGCCGTCGATGCGGGTTCGCTACGAGGATCTGGTTGCGGATCCGGCCGGTGTCCTCCGTGGGATCCGTGGCTTCAGCGGGGTCACGTCATCCGCCGCCGCCTCCGCCCAGCACGCGATCGGCGGCAACCCCGTTCGGTTCAGCGAGGGTCCGCTGCGCCTGCGCGTCGACCAGGAGTGGCTGTCGAGCATGACGCAGGGCGAGGAGCGGCTGGTCACCGGGATGACAGCACCTTTGCTGCGCCACTACGGCTACCCGCTGCGCCCCCGCTGCGATCGATCAGGAGGTTGCGACCGCAGGGCGGGCGCGCCGCACCGACGCCGTCAGCTCCCCGAGCAGCAGGTCGCCGCGGAAGCGGAACAGCGCCACCAGGTAGAGCATTGAGCCGACCGCCACCGTCGCCAGCGCCGCCTCGACGCCGTCGCCGAGCAGCAGCCGCGCGACGACGCCGACCAGCCCAAAGCAGATCGCCGGCGCCGCGCAGGCCAGCGGGTACCCTCGCCCGAATGGCCGCAGGCCGAGGGAGCGGTGCAGCTGGAACAGGGCGACCAGGTTCGTGCCGATGATGCTGACGCTCCAGGCGATGGCGGCGCCGGTGATGCCGAACTGCGGGATCAGCAGGACGTTGAGCGCCAGGTTGACGGCCAGCGACCCGGCGGCGTCGAACAGCGTCCACGTGCTCTTGCCCGCCATCAGCAGCAGCACCATCACGTTGCCGGTGCCCAGGTTGACGAGACCGGCGACTGCGAGCACGGCAAGGGCCGTTGCACCCTCGCGGTAGCCGTTCCCGAAGATCCGGGCGCACAGCGGCGCGAACACCAGCACCAGCATGTAGAGCGGGGCCGAGACGATCACCGTCCACCAGGTCGCGACCTGGTAGAAGTGCTCCAGCCGGTCGCGGTCGCCGGCCGTGACCAGCGCGCTGAAGCGTGGTGCAACGACCATCCCCACGGCCTGCAGGCCGTAGGCGCCGATCACCGCCAGCCGGCTGATCGCCGCATAGACCGCCGCGTTGCGCGGGCCTGCGATCGCGCCGACCAGCAGGACGTCCACCCACGACACCATGACGGCGAAGCCGACGGCCAGCCCGCGCGGGGCGGCGAACCGCCACAGCTCCGACCAGATGCCCGCCGTCCGGCCCTCGCTGCGGGCGGGGACGAGGCGGCCGACGATGCCCCACGCGATCACGAGACAGACTGCCAGCGGCAGCGTCCAGGCAAGTGCCAGCGCCGAGGTGTTGTCACCGAACAGAGCGATAGCGGCCACCACGGCGATCAGCCGCGAGGCGGGCACCGCGACGTTCGTCATCGTCACGTAGGGGCGCAGCCGCCCGTACCCGCGGGTGGCGGCCAGCAGCACCGTCAGGGTGCACGAGATGGGAACGGCGGGGGCGAGCAGCTGGAGCAGCGTGCGCCCCGAGGACTGCTCTGCAGATCCGAAGAAGATGCCGCTTGCCTGTCCCGCGAACGCGTACACGCACCAGCCGGCCAGCGAACCGGCGAGGATGACCGGAATCACCGCGGCCCACAGCAGCGGCCGAACGTCGCCGTCGCGCCCCTGCACCCGGAAGCGGGGAATGATCCGCACCATCCCGGTGTCGGCGCCCAGCTCGCACCAGTTGCTGAGGATCATGAACAGCGCGACCGCCTCCAGGAACGCGCCTGCGCTGGGCCGTGGGAGCCCATGCGTGACCGCCAGCACGAGGCCGAACTGGAGCGCGGCGGACACGACGACGCCGCCCAGGGCGAACGCGCCGCCACGGGCCAGGCGTCGCAGATCTCCCGACGCGCCGGCTGCGTCCGAGGGAAGAGTCGAAGCAGGCATCCATTGACAGTATCCGTGCGTCCGGTGAGAATGGAAACCGGTGGTTTGCAGGGACTTGCGGGAGGCACGCCCGCAGCCCACGGCCGATACGAACCTCACGGATGACGTCGCACGCGCCCATTCTGGTGACCGGTATGCCCAGGTCGGGAACGACCTGGATCGCCCACATGCTCGCTGCGAGCGGCGATCTGGTCTACGTCAACGAGCCGCTCAACCCGAACCACCCGCCGGGCGGGTTCCCGGGGATCCTGAATGCAGACGTGGAGCACCGTTTCCAGTACATCTGCGAGGACAACGAGGATCCGTTCCTGCTGGCCTACACCGACATGCGGCAGTTCCGCTACCACCCGGTCGCCGAGCTGAGGCGAAACCACCGGCCGTCCGACGTCTCGCGCCAGATCAACCACGTTCGGCAGTACCTGACGGGGCGTGTGCGCGGCCGGCGGCTGATGGTCGCCGACCCGTTCGCGGTCTTCTCCACGCCGTGGTTCGTCAACCGGCTGGGGTTCGAGGTGGTCGTCGTGGTGCGCCGCCCGGCCGCAACGGTGTCGAGCCGCAAGCAGCACGGGTGGTTCTTCGACCCGGCGGATCTGAAGCGCCAACCGCTGCTCACGCGAGATGTGCTCGCCCCGCTCGGCGTGCAGACGACGGTGAACGGCACCGCGACGCCGCTGATCGACGCCGGCGCGATGCTCTGGTCGGGCATCTACGCCTCGATCGCCGCCTACCGGGCAAACGGCGTCCGCTTCACCCTGGTCCGTCATGAGGATCTCTCCAGCGACCCGGAGGCCGGCTTCGCGGAGCTGTACGAGCGACTCGGTCTGACGCGCAGCGACCGGGCGGGGCGGGAGATCGAGCGATCGACCTCGGCCGCCAACCCCACCGAGCTGGCGCCGGGCGACCCGCACCGCGTCCGCCTGGACAGCCGGGCCAACCTCGACAGCTGGCGGTCGAGGCTGACGGCAGGCGAGCTGGAGCGGATCCAGGAGCTGACCTCCGACGTCGCCTGTGAGTACTACGGCGCCGCCGAGCTCGACTGACGCCTGGGAGGGCGCAACCGGGGCTTCGGTGATACTGCGTCACATGGGCAGCCGTGTGAAGCGCATCTCCATCGCACCGGTCAAGTCGCTGGGTCTGATCCATCCCGAAACGGTCGAGCTGAGCCGCTCCGGCGTGGTCGGCGACCGCCGGTTCTGGATGGTGAACGACGAGGGGCGGCTGGTGAACGGCAAGCTCTGCCCCGAGCTGATGCAGATCCGCCCGGCCTGGGACGAGGCGACCGGCCGCCTCACGCTGCGGTTTCCCGACGGTCGGGAGGTGGATGGGGCCGTCGAGCTGAGCGAGCCCATCGACGCAACCCTCTACGGCGAGGCACACCCGTCCCGCCGGGTGCTCGGCCCCTGGCAGGACGCGCTGGCGCGCTTTGCCGGATTTGAGCTGACCCTGCTCTGGTCGGAGGGTGGGGCGGTCGATCGCGGCGCCGACCGGGGCGGCTGGATGTCGTTGATCTCCCAGGCGTCGCTGGAGCGGCTCGGGCAGGAGGCCGGCGCGCAGGACGTCGACGGCCGCCGCTTCAGGATGCTGTTCGAGATCGACGGCGTCGGGCCGCACGAGGAGGACACCTGGATCGGCCAGCGGGTGCGGATCGGCGACGCGGTGGTGCAACCCGTCGGGGACGTCGGCCGCTGCGTGGTCACGAAGTGCGACCCGGACACCGGCACGTCCGACCTCGACACGCTCGGTGCGCTTGCCCGCTACCGCCGCGAGGGGCAGACCGAGCCGCTCCCGTTCGGGGTCTACGGCGAGGTCGTCGAGCCCGGCCGGGTGCGCCTGGGCGACCCCGTCAGCGCCTGACGGCGCTGAACACGTGGAACGGGTCTGACCACCAGAGCGGCTGCTCGACCACCGAGACCTCGCTGAACCCCGCGGCGCGGAGCATGTCCAACACCTCGTGCGGGTTGTAGAAGCGCTCGACCAGCGTGTGCACCTCGGTACGCACGGTCTTGCCGCCCTGGACGAGCTGGCACCGCGTCTCGCGGGTAACGCTCATCTCGGTGCGGTCGACCTCCAGAGTGCGGCTCACGTACTGGATCGCGGTGCCCTCGCCACGGTCAGCGGAACGGAGCTGGCGCCAGGCGGACGGGAGCCGCCCCGGCTCGGCGAACAGCTGCCACAGCTCAGGGTCGGCCCATCCGGGCTCGAGGTCGAAGGTCAGCTGCCCACCTGGCAGCAGGTGGCGGTGCACCCTGCGCAGCGACTCGACATCGTCGGCACGCGCGCCGTTCAGGCCGAACGCGCCGCACATCACGACGGTGCCGAAGCGCCGGGGCAGGTCGAGCTCGCCGGTGGCCTGGTGGTGGAGAACCGGCTCAAAGCCGGCCTCGGCGCAGCGGCGGCGGCAGATCTCCAGCATGTCGGCGGAGACGTCCGAGCCCTCGATGTCGAGGCCGGCGGCCAGGCATCGGCGAAGCAGCCGGCCGGGGCCGCAGCCGGCGTCCAGCGCCGGCCCGGCTCCGCGCGCGACGACATCCGCGTAGAAGTCGATCTCGGGCGCGTCGTCGCGGTTGGCGGCGTCGTTGAGCTCGGCCATCAGGCCGAGGTGGTAGACGTCTGGGGCGGCCATCTGGCTGCGAGCCTACGTCACGCGACCGTCTGGGCGCCACCGGCGCCGACGAGCACGTCGACCGGGTTGATGGTGGTCAGCGCGGGTATCGGGCGGCCGTTGACCTTGAGCCGGACGTACTGCGGAGCCCCCAGCCGCATCCACACGGGCACCACCCCGAAGCGGAGCGGGTTGCCGGGATGCACCGTTCCCTGGTAGAGCAGCTTCCCGGTGCTCGAGCCCTGCCGCACCTGGATCCAGCAGTTGCCTCCCGAGGTGACGAGCCCCACGCCCTGGACGGCGGTGGTCGTCGGGGGTGGCGGCGGTGGGTTGCTCACCGGCTGCGTGTTGGCCGGCGGCGTCGTGGAGTGGTGCCCCTGACCGTTTCCGGTCTGTGTATGGGCGGTCGGGGACGGGTTCCGGTTCCCAAGGATCACCGCCAGCGCCACGACCCCCGAGACCAGGAACACGACCAGCGCCACGATCAGCGGCCAGCGCCGGGACTCCCGGGGGTCGAACACCCGCGGCTCACGGCGGAGCCGGCGGGGGAGCGGGTCGCGGGTCGGGCTGTGGACGACGTCGGCCGTCGGGAAGTGCGCGGAGTTCAGGTACTGCACGCAGGTCTCCGGGTCGAGCTTGAGGTAGTCGGCGTACGTACGGACGAACCCACGGGCATACGCCTCGCCTGGCAACGCGTCGAAGCGGTCCTCCTCGATCGCCGTCAGCTGGCGGGAGCGGATGAACGTGTCCCGCTCGACCTGGTCGAGCCCGATCCCGAGCTGCTCGCGGCGCGTGCGCAGCGTCTGCCCAAGCGACTCCGGGGCGGTCGCATCCGCGAGCTGCCCTTGGTCTGCGGAGCCTGGCGATCCGTCCACGTCGCCCACCTGTTGCCTCCTGGTGGGACGATTCTAGCGCTGCTTCGCGGCACTTCTACGAGCGCGCCGGCAACCATCCTGACAGTGCCAGGATCAGGAGACGCCGCGCAGGCGCTCGACGTTCACCCGGAAGGGCACCGAGTAGTCGGCTGCGAAGCTCTCCGGCGTCCAGCCGTAGCCGTCGATCAGCGTGCGGTACTTCTCGATGTAGACGTCGAGCTGGTCGGCCGGCGGATCGTCAGAAAGCTCGGCGGTGCCGATCATGATCACGATGTCCTGCCCGGCGCCCTCGTCGTTCAGGTGGGCGCAGATCCGAGGATTGGCCGCGATGTTCCGCAGCTTCGCCGTGTTGGGCTGGCTGTAGACGAGCAGCGAGTCGCCGCCCTGCCACAGGAACCAGATCGGGATCGTGATCGGAGCGCCCCGCGGGCTGACGGTGGTCAGCCACGCCATCAGCTCATCGCGTAGCCGCTGCGCGACATGCGCGCCGGCCGGGGTGCTGGGATCGATCACCGCCATCGGCGGCGATCATAGCCAGAGAGAGCGCCCGACAGGATGGATCGTGGATGGCTCGCCGGTGGCGGGCCAGCGAGAGGCCATGGCGCGGTGAGGCCCATATACGGAGTTCATCTGGGCAAGACGCGGCGTAGCCTCCTGCGCCAGCACGACGCCTGCCAGACGCCGCGAGGCATCCTGTCGGGGGCTCTTTAGGCCGGGGCGGGCAGGGGCGCATCCGCCGGGACGCGGACCGGCATGCGGTGGAGCAGCGCGATCGTCCCGTAGAGCACGACCAGGCCCGCAAACTGCGCGGCGCTGATGGTGGCGTCCAGGAACACGTAGTTGACCACCAGCGCGGTTGCCGGGAAGGCCAGCTCGGCGAAGGTGGCGACCGGGGCCGGGGTCGTGACCAGGCCGCGGTAGTACAGCAGCATCGCGATCAGGCCGGGCGCCAGCGCCAGCAGCACCAGCCTGAACCAGTCCCGGCCGGTGCTCCCCGACGGCGGCAGGACGGCGTGCTCGAAGGCGGCGATCACCAGCAGCAGCGGCAGGGCGAGGGTAAAGCGCAGGGAGGTCAGTAGCGACGAGGAGACCTGCTGCAGCGCGCGGCGTCCGAACGCCGTCGCCGAGCCCCACAGGGCCGCGGCTGTCAGGGCCAGCAGGGCCGCCTTGCCCTGACCGCCCGTGAAGGCCTGCTGCGGGCTGACCAGCCCGAACGAGAGCAGGTAGGTACCGACCGCTGCCGGGGCGATCACGTACAGGATCTCGACCCGCGGCTTCTCGCCCACGACCAGCGCCGCGGCCACCAGCGCCCACAGCGGCTGCGTCTTCTGCAGCAGCACAACCACGTCGGGGTTGCCGTACTCGAACGCGACGGTGAACGCGAGCGTGGCGAGCGCGGATCCGCCCCACGCGATGGCGACCGCAGACGTCCAGCCGGCGGCGTCCAGGTTGCGCGTCTCCCGCCAGTGCCGGATCAGGTAGCCCGAAACGACCAGGGTGAGGATGATGTGCTCGAACAGCACGATCGTCCACGGCGACCAGGTCGTAACGAGTGGCGCTCGCAGCGCCCCGTCGGTGCCCCAGAGGGCGGCGCCGGCGGCGACCAGGGCCACACCTGCGGCAGGCGCGCGGCCGGTAACCATGGAGCGCGGGTGGAGGCGGACGTTGAGCGGCATCGTGGTCGAGAAGAGGTCCCGGCGGGCATGATACGTGCCGATGGCAGCCACACCAGTCACCGTGCTCTCTGGCGGCGTCGGAGCCGCCCGCTTCCTGCAGGGCGTGACCGCGGTCGTGCCGCCGGCGCACGTGACGGCGATCGGGAATGTCGGCGACGACCTCGAGATCTACGGGCTGCACGTCTCACCCGATCTGGACACGGTGCTCTACACGCTGTCGGGCTGGAACGACGAGCAGAAGGGGTGGGGGGTGCGGGGCGACACAGCCCGGGCCCTGGAACGAGCCCGCGAGCTGGGCGCGCCTGCCTGGTTCTGGCTGGGCGACCTCGACATCGGGCTGCATCTGGCCCGTACCGAGCAGCTGCGGAGGGGCGAGCCGCTGAGCTCGGTCACGGCCGGGCTGGCCGAGGCGCTGGGGCTCGAGCTGCGGCTGCTGCCGTGCACCGATGACCGCCTCCGAACGATCCTTGCAACCGACGCCGGCGAGCTCGAGTTCCAGACCTATTACGTTGCCCGTGGCCACCAGGACCGGGTGCTCGGCATCCGCTTCGACGGTGCCGAGGAGGCCCGGCCGGCGCCCGGCGTGCTGGAGGCCTTGGGCGGCGCTCAGGCGATCCTGATCGCGCCCTCCAACCCGTTGATCTCGATCGCGCCGATCCTCGCGGTGCAGGACATCCGAGACGCGCTGGCGGCACGCTCGGCTCCGTGCGTGGCAGTCAGCCCGATCGTCGGCGGCGCTGCGCTCCGGGGACCTGCCGCCGACATGCTCATCAGCATGGGGCACGAGCCCTCGCCGGTCGGCGTTGCCCGGCTCTACGGAGGGCTGATCGACGCGCTGGTGCTCGACCGCGCCGACGCCGACCTCGCACCTGCCGTCGAGGAGCTCGGCGTGCGGGCGATCGTCGCCGACACGATCATGCGTGATCCCGCCGCCCGTGCCGGCCTGGCGCGCGAGGCGCTGGGAGCGGCGGGGCTTCTCGTCTCTTGAGCGTCGAGATTCTGCCGCTGCAGCTTGCGGGCGAGATCGAGGAGGGAGCCGACCTGGCATCGCTGGTGCTGGACGCCGCGCCGCCGCTGCTCGACGGCGACGTGGTCGTGCTCACGCACAAGGCGGTCAGCAAGTCCGAGGGGCGGATCGTCGACCTGACCGGGGTGGAGCCCTCACCGCGGGCCCTGGAGCTCGCGCGCGACGGTGGCGACCCGCGCCACCTCGAGGTCGTGCTGCGCGAGAGCAGGCGGATCGTCCGCCGCCGGGGGTCGCTGCTGATCTGCGAGACCCATCACGGGTTCATCTGCGCCAGCGCCGGCGTCGACCGCTCCAACACACCGGGAGCCGACCTGGTGGTGCTGCTGCCGGTCGACCCGGACGCCTCGGCAGCCCGGGTGCGGGAGGCGCTTCGCGCGCGCAGCGGACGGACGGTCGGCGTGATCGTGGCCGACACGATGGGGCGGCCGCTGCGAAATGGCATCGTGGGCACGGCGATCGGCGTCAGCGGGGTCGAGGCGCTGCACAGCCTGCAGGGTGAGATCGACCCCAACGGGTACGAGCTGCGAACGACCCAGGTGGCCATCGCCGACGAGCTGGCTGCCGCCGCCGACCTGGTGTTCGGCAAGCTGGCTCGGGTGCCCGCTGCCCTGGTGCGCGGCTACGCGGCCGCGGGCGAGGGCACGGCCGCCGAGCTGATCCGGCCCGCCGGCCGCGATCTCTTCATCTGACCTGCGATGCGCCCGGCAGCGGCAGGCCGGCGTCGACGATGTCCTGCGGCGTGTCGATGTCGTGGGCGACGCCCGGCAGGTCGAGGACGACGACCCGGAGGCCGGCGGCCAGAGCCGCGTAGCGGTGCACCGCGGCGCTTCCGTGCTCGCCGAACTGGGGCATCAGTGCGTCGGCCGGCGATACCAGCAGGGCGTTGGTACCGCCGTCGCGGGCCCGGCCGATGACGATACCGCGCGATGGCCCGGCCGAGGCCAGCTCGCGCACCTCGTCGGCGGTCAGCAGGGGCAGGTCGCCGGCCAGGTAGAGCACGCGGTCAGGGGTTGGATCGAGCTGCCGCCGCGCGTGCTCCAGCCCCTGGTTCCATGCCAGGCCGCCGTCCGAGACGATGTCGACGCCCAGCTCAGCGGCCAGCGCCGGTCCCGCCGGGTCGGAGGTGGCGAGCCAGATCCGGCCGCAGGCAGCCTCGCGGGCGGCGCCGGCGACCCGGTCGATCAGCTCGCGCATCAGCGCCCGCCGGTGCTCCTCGTCGAGCACGCCTGCAAGGCGTGACTTCGCCTCGTCGAGCCGCTTGACGGGGATCAGGATCGCCAGCTCCACCTCCGCAATGTAGCGAGCGATGCTGAGATCGGTGATTCCAAATCGGCGTGATGGCTGGGCGAGTGCGAACCCCAGTCTGGGGCTGGCCGCTGGGAGCGTGCGTGCTGTAGCACGTGCGCTCCCCGTGGACACCCCCAGGCGACGGTTCGCGCCGCAGCGCAGCCGCCCGAGGCCGGGCTCGGCCCGGCCACGGCGGGTACGCGGCCAGCCCCGCGGGCATTTGGAATCACCGATCTAGACTGCCGTCGTGATCGCCCTCGGCTACAAGGCGTCGGCTGAGCAGTTCGGCCCGCGGCAGCTGCTGGATTTCGCGGAGGCCGCAGAACGCAACGGATTCGACAGCGTCGCCGTCTCCGACCACTTCCAGCCGTTCCGTCACACCGGCGGCCACGCGCCTGCGGCGCTGCCCTGGCTGGGGGCGCTGGCGGTGCGCACGGAGCGCGTCCGGATCGGCACCAGCGTCACCACCCCGACGATGCGGTTTCACCCCTCTCTGGTGGCCCAGGCGTTCGCGACCATCGCCTGCCTGGCCCCGGACCGCGTGTTCCTGGGCGTCGGTAGCGGCGAGTCGATGAACGAGGTTCCGGCGCTCGACCTCGAGTGGCCGGGCTTCAAGGAACGGCTCGACCGGCTGACCGAGGCGATCCAGCTGATCCGGGAGCTGTGGAGCAGCGAGCGCGTGAGCTTTGCCGGCCGCTACTACCGCACCCGCAACGCCACCATCTACGACCTTCCCGACCACCCGCCGCCGATCCTGGTTGCGGCCGCAGGCCCGCGCGCGGCCCGCAGGGTGGGGGAGATCGGCGACGGCTTCATCACCACCAGCGGCAAGCCGCGCGAGCTCTACGTCGACTCACTGCTGCCTGCCCTCGAGGAGGGCGCGCGGGGGGCGGGCCACGACCCCGACCAGCTCGAGAAGCTGCTCGAGGTGAAGGTCTCCTACGATCGCGACCGGCAGCGGGCCATCGATGAATGCCGGTTCTGGGCGCCGCTGGCGCTCCCGGCCGAGGCCAAGCAGGGGGTGGACGATCCGATCGAGCTGGAGCGGCTGGCCGACGACCCCTCCGTCCACGCCGAGAGCCGCTTCATCGTCACCGGCGACCCACAGGAGCTCGCCGACCGGGTCGGCGAGTACGTCGAGATGGGCTTCCGGCACCTCGTCTTCCACAGCCCCTCGCCCGACCAGGAGCGGTTCCTGCGCACGTTCGCCGCCGAGGCGCTGCCCGTGCTCAGGGAACGGTTCGGTTAGGGCCGTGTCACCTACAGATGCTGGAGCTCGCGCTCGACCTCGACGTACACCTTGACCCGGATCTCGCCCGGCTCCAGCGGGCGGAAGGGATTTCCGGTGTACTTCTGGGCCAGCTTCTCGATGTGGTGGACGGCGCCGTCCTCGGTCAGCTCGGTCGCCCTCCCGCGCAGCTCGACGTAGCGGTACGGATCGTCGAGCGGCCCGATCTCGAGCGTCACCCGCGGGTCGCGCAGGATGTTGCGGTGCTTGACCCGTCCGACCACCGTGTTGATCACCGGCCGGCCGTCCTCGACGTCGATCCAGATCGGCGTCACCTGGGGCGATCCGTCCCGGTTGATCGTGCCCAGATGGGCGAAGTTCTTGCCTTCCAGGAATTCCTGGGCCTGCTCGCTGAGATCCGCCATGCCGCCGCTCCGTGGACGATTGCCTCTGACGGCGGGGGAGTCTAGCGAGGTACCGCCAGAGGACTAGCGGCCGGCGCCGAGCTTGTCGACCTGGTAGTCCGAGATCGGGATCCCCGACAGCGAGTAGGAGGTGAGGCCCACGCTCGCCCACAGGTTGCCCCGGCCCTCGTCGACGGTGTCCTCGAGCTTGATCGTGGCACAGTTGCCCATGCCGGAGCGGTCGCCGACCACGGCGCCGTACTTCTGCAGCGCGTTTGCGATCACCCTGGCGTAGGGGTTGAGCTTGAAGGCCGCCAGGTTGACGCTCGGCTTGATCCGGATCACGGCGCCGGCCGGGATCGCGTTGGCCGCGCTGGTGGTGCACATCGTCCCGGTGTAGAGCGGGTAGTAGTCCCTGCCTCCGGCTGCGTGGTGGCAGCTGACGGCGGGGATGTAGATGTCCATCACGTGGGGCACGACGCCCTTGACGACCTCGCCCCAGCGCACCGCCTGGGTGATCGGAGCCAGGCCATGCTTGCCCCAGTTGTGCGTGTTCGTCGACCCGGGCAGCATGCCGTAGAGCCCGTTCGAGGACGTGTAGTAGACCGACATCTGACTGGCGCACCACTTGCCGCCGATCATCTGCATGTTGGTGAACCAGAAGACCCGTCCCGCGAAGTCGTTGTAGACGATCATGTCCGCGTCGTTGTCGGTTGGGGCGTGGGCTCCGGCAGGGATCCGGACGCTGGTTGCCTCGGGCGGGAACGTGTACTTGGTGTAGCGGGGGTTGTGGCAAATCGAGTAGACGTGGTCGCTGGACGCCGCGTAGTAAACGGTCGTCCCCTGAGCGGTCGACCCGTTCAGGTGGGAGGCGCGGATGGTGACGAACCTGCGGTCGCCGGGCAGCACCGACTGCAGCCACGAGATCATCGCTCCAGAGCGCGCGTCAGGCGGGTTCGTGGACGGCGTCCGCCAGTAGCTGCTGGCTGTGAATGGCTCCGACGGCGGTGCGGTCGCACTGCCGGTGCTGGTAACGACTGTCAGGGCGGTCGCCGCCAGGAGGAGGATGAGGATGGGTTGTCTGATCCGTGCCATGACCCACAGCTAACGCGACAGATCCAAGCGCTGGGTGGGGGTTTTGAAAAGAAACTGCAAACCGGCCGAAGGGCGAAAGCCGCTATTTGCGGGGTTATGTCAAGCTTCGCCCCGAATGAGGTAGAAGGCATCCCTCACATCGGGGTTCGTGCGCTGATGACGTCCTGGAGAACCGGTATGCTCGCGACAGCTCCAAACCACATAGGAGGGTCATCGTATGAAGCGCTCACGAGCGCCGCGCACTTTGTTGATCCTGTTTTTAGCGACCGGCCTGCTCGGCCTGACGCTCTATGTCGCGTATCGCCTCGCGACACGGAGGTCGGGCGCGCTCACGACCGACGGGGATGCGGTAAACGAGGCTGCCGATTCGGCAGCCGCACAAGACCCGGCCTCGGGCGACGTGGTAGACGCGCGCCAGCCGCAGGGATCGGTCGCCGCTTCGGCTCCGGTGGCACAGGCCGCGCCGTCTGCGGCACTGACCGACGCGGATCTCGAGTCGATGTCGCGGGAGGATCTCTATGCACTGGCCGAGGCGGTCGGGGTTCCTGCCCGCAACCGGCTGATCATGACCCGCACACAGCTCGCCCGTACGCTCGCCGAGATGCGCGACCAGGTCACCGCGACGACCTAGGCCGTCTACCGAGGCAAGGGTGAACCCGCGAGGGCTGCTGTTTGCCGTCCTGGCGGTGGGATTGCTCGCGATCGGGGCGTTTGCCGCGGTCTCGTCGGTGTGGGTGATCGCGGTGGCCGGGGTGGTGCTGGGGCTGTGGATGGCTGACCTCGCTCGAAGGGATCTGCGGAGGTGATGACGGCGGAGGATTCGGCTCTGATAACGCGAACACCTGGGGACCCCGACCGGGTGCGAATGCAGGCCGCTTCTTCAGACATTTCAAACCGAAACTTGCGCGCCTACCTCGACCATCTGCGGGGAGCGGGGGCGTCGCCTGCGACGCTGCGCGCGTACCGCACGGATCTGGTGCAGCTGGAGGTGTTCCTGGGCCGCGCCGGGGTCGAGCCGGAGCAGGCCGACACCGCCATGCTGCGCCGCTACGCGGCCTACCTCGGCACCTGCCGGTATGCCCCGGCGACAGCCGGCCGCAAGCTGTCGGCTGTCCGCGGGGCGTACGCCTGGATGCACTCCCGAGAGCTGGTGGCCCGCGACCCGGCGGCGGTCGTGCCGGGCCCGAAGCGGCCGCGCCTGCTGCCGGCGACGTTGAGCCAGACCGAGGCGGGCGAGCTGCTCGACGGCGACGCCGCCCCGGGGGCGACAGGGCTGCGCGACCGGGCGCTGCTGGAGCTCGTCTACGGCAGCGGGCTGCGGGTCTCGGAGGCGTGCTCGGTGGCGGTCGCCGACCTCGACCTGGCCGCCGGCCGTCTGCGAGTGACCGGCAAGGGCGACAAGCAGCGGATCGTTCCGGTCGGCGGGGCCGCGGCGGACGCCATCGAGACCTACCTGCGCGACGCCCGGCCCGAGCTGGAGCGCGGGCGCGGCGCCGCAGAGCTGTTTCTGAGCGTGCGCGGGCGGCGGCTGTCGGCGTCGGATGTGCGCCGAATCGTGGCCCGTGGGATGGCGCGGGCGGGCCTGCCGCGGCGCTCGCCGCACGCCCTCCGGCATGCATTTGCGACCCACTTGCTCGAAAATGGAGCCGACCTGCGGAGCATCCAGGACATGCTTGGGCATGCATCGGTGGCGACGACGCAGGTATATACCCATGTGAGCGTGCGCCATCTGAAGTCGGCGCACCGGCATTCCCACCCGCGAGCGCAATGACCGACGACGCCCTTCAGATCTGGATTGCCTACAAGCAGAACGCCGATCCGGCGTCTGCGCGAGCGGCTGATCCTGACCTACGCGCCGCTGGTCAAGTACGTCGCCGGCCGCCTCGGCACCGGCCTGCCGGCGCACGTGGAGGAGGGCGACCTGGTCTCCTACGGGCTGCTCGGCCTGATGAACGCGATCGAGCGCTACGACCCCGGCCGCGACATCAAGTTCGAGACCTACGCGATCAGCCGGATCAAGGGCGCGATCATCGACGAGCTGCGCTCGATGGACTGGGTGCCGCGGTCGGTGCGCAGCCGGGCCCGCGAGATCGAGCGGGCGATCATGGAGCTCGAGAACAAGTACCACCGGCCGCCCTCCGACGAGGAGATCGCCAAGGCCCTGGGGATCAGCGAGGAGGAGTTCCAGGACAGCCTGACCCAGATCTCGCGCTCGTCTGTCGCCGCGCTGGACGAGCTGTGGACGATCTCGTCGTCGGGCGGCGACACCGTCTCGCTGATCGACACGCTGCAGGATCCCAACGCCGACGACCCGTCGCTGGAGATGACGCGCACCGAGGTGCGCGAGGCGCTGGCCTCGGCGATCGGCAAGCTGCCCGGAGCGCGAGCGCACCGTGATCACGCTCTACTACTACGAGGAGCTGACCCTGCGCGAGATCGGCGAGGTGCTCGGCGTGACCGAGTCGCGCGTCTCCCAGCTCCACACCAAGGCGATCCTGCGCCTCAAGGCAAAGCTCCAGGGCAGCCTGGAGCGCGCCTCCATGGAACGCAACCGCTAGCTCTCTCCGACGGTCGGGTGGGCTAGGCGAGCGCCGCAGCCTTGTCCCCCGCAACGCCCGCCTAGTAATGTGACGGGGACTGCGCTCACCAACCAGATTCGGAGGCGTTGCATGCCCAACAGCGAGCCCGGCAAGATCCGAAACGTTGCGGTCATCGGCCACCGCGGAACCGGCAAGACGTCGCTGGTCGAGTCGCTCCTGTACGAGTCGGGCACGATCAACCGCCTGGGCAGCGTCGCCGAGCACAACACCGTCTCGGACTACGACGATGAGGAGAAGCGGCGCGGGATCTCGACGTCGGCGGCCGTCACGCACCTGGAGTGGGAGGGGCGCACGATCAACCTGATCGACACGCCCGGCGAGCCCAGCTTCCAGGCCGACGTGCTGTCGGCGCTGAGGGTGGTGGAAGGGGCGATCGTCACGGTGTCCGGCGTGATGGGCGTCGAGGTCGGCACCGAGCGCCTGTGGCGCCGCTGCGAGGAGCTCGGCCTCTCCCGCCTGATCCTGGTCAACCTGCTCGACCGCGAGCGCGCGGACTTCTACGGCACCCTGGAGGGGCTCCGCGATCGCCTGTCCGATCGCTGCGTCGCGGTCGAGATCCCGATCGGGACCGAGCATGAGTTCCGCGGCGTGGTCGACCTGGTGCACATGGTCGCCTACCTGCACGGCGAGGACGCGTCCGGCCACGACGAGTCGGTGCCGATCCCGGACGACATGACCGCGCTGGCCGAGGAGTACCACGACAAGCTGATGGACGTGGTCGCCGAGACCTCCGACGAGCTGATGGAGCGCTACCTGGAGGGCGGCGAGATCAGCCGCGAGGAGATGGCGGTCGCGCTCAAGCAGCTGGTCACCGACGGGCTGGTCTTCCCGGTCGGCTGCGGCGCCGCCACTCGCAACATCGGCGCCCACGGGCTGCTCGACCTGATCGTCGAGGGCCTGCCGTCACCGGCACGCGCACGCAACGTCCCCGAGAGTGCCGGCGCCGGCACCCTGGCCTACGTCTTCAAGACGATCGCCGACCCCTACAGCGGCAAGATCAACCTCCTGCGCGTCTACTCCGGCACCCTCACGGGCGACCACGCCCTGGTGAACAGCCGCACCCACACCAAGGAGCGGCTGGCCGGCCTGCTGGTGCTGCAGGGCAAGGACCACACCGCCGTCACCGAGCTCGGCCCGGGGATGATCGGCGCCGTTGCCAAGCTCAAGGACACCGCCACCGGCGACGTGCTGGCCGACGTCGACGAGCCGGCCCCGGTCGAGCCGCTGAAGCTGCCCGAGCCGGTGGTCTCGTTCGCGATCGAGCCCAAGGCGAAGGGCGACGAGGACAAGGTGCACGCGTCGCTGCGCCGGCTGGCGGAGGAGGATCCGTCGCTGGACGTCCACCGCGACGCGCAGACCGGCGAGACGATCGTCTCCGGCCTCTCCCAGATGCACGTCGAGATCGTGCTCGAGCGGATGGCCAGGCGGTTCGGGGTGGAGGTCAACCTGAAGCCGCCTCGCGTGCCCTACCGGGAGACGATCCGCCGCAAGGCGCGGGCCCAGGGCCGGTACAAGAAGCAAACCGGCGGCCGCGGCCAGTTCGGGGACTGCCACGTCGAGATCGAGCCGCTGGACGCCCACGACGGGCTACGAGTTCGTGGACAAGATCGTCGGCGGCGTTATCCCGCAGGGCTTCCGGCCGGCTGTCGACAAGGGGATCCAGGAGGCGATGTCCCGCGGCGAGCTGGTGGGCGCGCCGGTGGTCGGCGTCAAGGTGACGCTGGTCGACGGCTCCTACCACACGGTCGACTCGTCCGAGATGGCGTTCAAGATCGCCGGCTCGATGGCGTTCAAGCAGGCGGTGGCAGCGGCAGACCCCGTGCTCCTGGAGCCGATCATGCGGCTCGAGGTGACGGTGCCGGAGGAGAACGTCGGCGACGTGATCGGCGACATGACGTCGCGCCGGGGCCGCGTGCTGGGGATGGACCCCGGCCCCGCGGCGACGGTGGTGCACATCGAAGTCCCGATGGCCGAGGTGCTCACCTACGCGCCCGACCTGACGTCGATGACCGGCGGCCGCGGCGACTACACGATGTCGTTCTTGCGGTACGACGAGGTCCCGGCCCATGCCGCACAGTCGATCATCAACGCCGCCCAGAAGGAGCGCGAGCTGGTCAAGGCGTAGCGATCGGCAGGTGCGGGGCTAGCTGAGCACCTGGACGCGGACGTTCCCGACGCCCATCGAGACCATCCCGATCACCTTGGCCGCGCCCTCGGTCAGGTCGATCACCCCGCCCCCGAAGGGGCCGCGGTCGTTGACCCGGACGACCACGCTGCGGCCGTTCTCCAGCAGCGTCACCTTCAGCATCGTGCCGAACGGCAGCCACGGGCTGGCGCACGTCATCGCGTTGGGGTTGAACTTCTCGCCGGACGCCGTCGAGTTGCCCCAGTCGGCCCAGCCGTACCAGGTCGCGGTGCCGTAGAACGTGTTCCCGTTGGTGGCGCCGCCGTCGCTGTGGGCGAGCGTCTTGCGGCGCGTCTGCTCGGTGGCGATGCTCCTGGCGACCGGCGCGGTCAGTGACGCCAGTGTCGCACTGCGCTGGGCCAGGATCTGGTCGATCCGCGACGCGGCGCCGAGAGCGGCGTTGGCGGCGTCGGAGGCGGCGTGCTGGGCCTGCAGCTGGGCGTTGTGCTGCGATTCGAGCCTCTTCTGGAGGGCTCGAATCTGCGTGATCAGGCTGTCCTGACCACTGGCCAAGCGATTCACGGCGTCCATGCGATCGATCAGGTCGCTCAGCGAGTGGGCCGACATCAGAAACAGACTGGGGTCGGTTCCGTCCTTGTAGGCGCGAACCAGCACAGCTGCAAGCTGCGACTTGGCGGCGTTCAGCGTGTCCTCGGCCGCCAGCGACTCCTGGTGTGTGTCCCGCGCCGCCAGCCGCATCGACTCCGCCCGCTGCCGGTCTGCCTGCTCGGCGGCCAGCGTCTTGGTCCGCTGCGAGCTCAGCCAATCGATCTCGGCCATCACCTTCGCCGCCTCGGAGACCCGAGGCTGCCCACCGCCGGAGGCGGCCGATGCCGCGCCTGCTGCCACGGCAGTCAGTGCCAGGACCGCAAGGGTCAGAGTGCACCAAAACAGCCGCCACGGTTGTGAAGTCACGTCGGTCATTGCACGTCGCGCCCCCGCGTGTCGGAGCCCCGAAACACTACCTATGCCCCGGTATACCCGCAACTGGAGCCGAATTCACACGGATCGTGTTGGAGCCGTATTTCAACGAAAGCCCCGCAAACTGCCACAACGGGACCGTGAGGCGTTAGACTGCGGCCTCGCATCAACGGCTCACCCACACCCCCCGCATGATCGAAATCCGCCGCAACGACACCGAGACGACGTGCGACGTGTGCCACCGCACCCTGCTGACAGGGGAGCGTCTGGTGCGGTACCGACGGGTGGGGGAGGATGACGCACTGGTCTGCGAGCTGTGCCAGGCCGGCGCGGAGCAGCGAGGGTGGACGAAGGAGGGCGCGCCGTCCTTGCCGGTTCAGCTCGGTGAACGCCGCGAGCGCGGCCTGCGTGGGCTCTGGCCCGCACGCAAGCCGACGCGGGTGACCGCTCCCGAGCCGTTCGACCCCGAGCTGCTGCCCGAGGATCCGCACGACGCTGCCGAAGCGGGCCTGGAGCTGTTCAACGAGAGCACGCATCCCCGCACCGTGTCCGGCATCGCCCGCACGCTGGGCGATCCCCGCGTCAGCGTCGTGCAGCGGAGTCACCGGGAGGTCGTCGTCACCGTCGCCTGGGATCTGTCCTGGTACCAGTACCGGGTCGACATGCTGGGCGCGCAGACGGTCACGCTGCAGCGCCGTGGCGAGGAGCTCGAGGAGCTCGAGGGGATGTTCCGCGAGTGGAACGCCCAGGCCGAGGCCGACGGTACCCTCGCTCTCGCCTGAGGGCACTACCGTCTAGAAGGCTTCGACGCGCGGGAACGTGCCCGTCGCGCGGGCACGCCGCCGATCTCGGGTCACCCGGCGCTCGTCGTGCTCGTCGGCGCCACCCGTGCGGCGCTCGTTGAGACCGGAGTCGCGCCGGTCGACGATCACCTCGACGCCGTCGTTGTCGGCGTAGTAGGCGGTGAGCCGCTCAAACAGCTCGCCCTCGAGTTCCCGCGGGATCACGCAATAGATCACCCGTGTAGTAGACAGGTAAAGGGCCGGTCTCGTCAAGCGTCAGCAAGCGGTCAGTTCGCGCACGGGCCGCAGAGCGTGCTCGCCGTCGCCTCCGGTCGTCAGCAGCCGCTCCACCGCGATGGCGAGCAGAACGTCGTCGGGGTCGGACTCCAACCGCTCGGCAACGCGCTCTGCAAGCTCCGGATCGCGCCGCAGCGCGCCCGCCCCGGGAGACGCGAAAGCGGCCGGCAGCAGGGTGGGGTCGAGCGAGCGGCGGACGGCGCGCGCCAGGCGGCGCCGGTGCCGGCGCGAGGCCAGCCGGCCTCGGCGGGCTGTCACCGCGCGGGCGAGTCGCCCGGGCGGGGGCTCGACAGCCTCCAGCTCGACCAGCCGATTCAGCTGCTCCCGCTGGCGATCCTGCAGTTCCAGACTCAGATACCTGAACAGTGCGTACATGGTGCCCCCTCCGATCTGGTTACCGGCAAAACGATATCGAAGGTAATGTTACCTGTCAAATCGTTTTGGGGGTATCATGTGGGAGTCATGGAACGCGATCCCGCACCCGGGCAGCTGCACCTCGTCGAGCATCTGGTGAACAGCGTCGAGGTCGCGGACGGCGCGCACGACCAGATCGCCACCCCCGAAGGCCTCGCCGCGTGGCTCGCGGACGCGGGCTACCCGGCGCACCCGACCGAGGCCGACGTTGAGCGGATGCTGCAGGTTCGCGAGGGACTGCGAAGCGTGCTGGAGGGGAACTCCGGCGAGCCGGTCGATCCCGCGGCCGTGGCGTCGCTCAACCGCGCGCTGGCGGACTCCAGCGTCCAGCTCCACATGGCCGACGACGGATCGCCGGGACTCGTTGCCGACGGCGGCATCGACCGCTTCGTCGCCGACCTGGCGACGGCGATGCTGGCGGCGACCGCGGACGGCACCTGGGCACGGCTCAAGATCTGCCGCGACGACACCTGCCGGTGGGCGTTCTACGACCGCTCCAAGAACCGCTCCGGCGCCTGGTGCTCGATGGACGACTGCGGCAGCAAGGCCAAGATGCGCGCGTACCGCCAACGTCGGGCTGACGCAGCCGGATAACGGGCCTTCCCGGCGAACATAGGTGGTGCGGCGCCGCGCCGAACGCGTAGGCTGCCGAGACCACACGTGATGCGCCCCCTCGACCCAGCACCGCACTTCGACTGATGGCGACCGCGAGCGCCCTCGAGTGCCTCCGTTGCAGCCGCCGCTACCCGGTGGTCAGCATGCCTGCCGGCTGCCCGTCGTGCTCCGCCGAGGGGACTCCGTCCAACGTGACGCCGATCTACACCCGCATGCAGGCGCTGCGTCCGAACCGGCTCAGCGGCGAGGGGCTGGCGCGGTACTCGTCCCAGCTGCCCGTCACACGCGACCGGCTGGTGTCGCTCGGCGAGGGCGGGACGCCACTGCTGGCAGTACCTGCGCTCGGCCGTGCGATCGGCGCCCGCCGCATGCTGGTCAAGGACGAGCGGCGCGGGCCGACCGGTAGCTGGCGCGACCGGTACGCGGCTCTGGCCGTGTCCCAGGTCACCGATGTGGACACGACGATTGCGGCCGCCGGCGACCAGGCCCTGTCCGTGGCTCTGGCTGCCTACGCGGCGCGGGCCGGCCTGCGGTCGGTGCACCTGGTGGAGGCCCATCTGGGCGAGGAGGGCAGCCGGGTGCTGGACGCGATCGAGGCGGTCGGCGGCCGGGCGGTCGGGGTCTCGGGCTCCGAGGCCCGCTGGATGCTGCTCCAGGACGCCGAGCGGACGCTGGGCTGGCGCGCGTTCTCCAACCGGACGATGCCTCCGATCGGCGGCGACCCGCTGTCGATCGAGGCCTACAAGACCATCGCCTACGAGATCGTCGAGGAGCTGCGGATGGGCGTGCCCGACCTGGTCGCGGTGCCGACGGCGCTGGGTGACGGCATCCAGGGCGTCTGGCGCGGCTTCCGCGAGATGGCGGACTGGGGCGTGATCGACTCGCTGCCGCGGATGGTGGCGGTGGAGGTCTCGGGCGCCGTCGCCAGCGCGTTGGCCGGCCAGCGCGACTGGGTGGCGCCCAGCGGCGAGGTGCAGACCTCCGCGCGGGCGCTCTCGGGCGTCACCGGCACCGTCCAGACGCTGGCGGCCGTGGTCGAGTCCGAGGGGCTGGTCGTCCGGGTCACCGAGCCGGAGCTCGAGGCCGCCCGGATCGCGCTCGGTGAGCGCGACGGCGTCTGGGCCGATCTGGCCGCCGTGGCCCCCGTCGCGGCGATCCAGAAGCTTGCCATCCGGGGCGACATCCCGGCCCGGACGCTGTGCGTGGGCGTGATCACCGAGCACGGCCTGCTCGACGACGGCGCGCGCGCCCCGGGACAGCTCGACACGGTCGACGCCCGGGTCGACGAGCTGCTCCGAGTGCTCGCCGTCCGGGGCGAGTAGAGTAGGCCCGCCGCATGCGCCTGACCGAGCTGACAGCCGATCTGCAGACCATTCGCGAGAACCTGGCGGAGGAGCTGATCGCCATCAACCGGTACGAGGAGCAGACCTTCTCGCTGTCCGACGAGGACGCCAAGGAGGCGGTGCAGCGGATCGTGGACGACAAGAAGGACCACGTCGCCCGCCTGCTCCGCCTGCTCCAGCGCCTCGACGTCAAGCAGCGCGAGAAGATCGAGCGAGCCGCGGTCTGACCGGGCCGCCGGCCTCAGGCCCGCGGTATACTCAGGCCTCCCTCTTGCGGCTGTAGCTCAGTTGGCTAGAGCGTCTGCTTGCCATGCAGAAGGTCGAGGGTTCGAGCCCCTTCAGCCGCTTCTTTTCCCTGCAAATCGCGACATTGCGAATGCAGAAGAACCCTTACCGCGATCCGGGCCAGCGTCCCGGTCGGATCCGGGAGAGGTCAATCCCCACGCCACTACTTGGCGGAGGCTCTGCCAGTCAGGCTGAGAGGCCAGGACTTGAGCCCCGACTGGCCGATCCAGGGTCGGGGACTACGGGAGCGAAGCCGTCATGGATCCGCTCGGTTGCCCCAACAGATGTCGGCCGGTGGTGCTTCCTGGTCGGACCCGTGGCCCCTGCTTCGGAAGGGAACCCGGCGGGCGTGTTGCTCGGAGGTGCGGGAGACCCGCAATGTCATGATCGGCGTGGCCCCCGATGCGGCGTCGGCCAGGGCGCTGCAACGCTACGAGCGACGCGGACCAGTCCCTGTTGGTCGCGTTCATGACAACCGAGGGAGGCACCAGCGTGGAGACCACCGATGTGCGCCGAGCGATCCGCTCGGCGTCACGACATCCGCGACAAACGGCCCAGCTTGGGCTGCTAACCACAGCGGTGCTGTCGCGTGGAGCTGATACTCGTGTCCGCTACCGACGACTGGTAGAACCGGTCAAACGAGCGGCCACCGACCGGCAGGTGCACCGCCAGTCTCGGCGCGCCGCGGCAGACGTCGCCGGGGCGATCCGCCGGGCCGGCCGCGTCGGCATCGCCGGTGCCATGACCGACCGCAGGGTCGCCTGCGGTCTCCGCAGTGCCGGTCGTCATGCCTCGCGGGCGCTGGCGCTGACGATCGCGCCGCCACCGTCCCACAAGAAGCGGAATGCCGCGATCGTCGGGCTGGGGATCGGCGGCATCACAGCTGGGGCTATCGCCGCCAGGCACAGCTTCCAACCTGCCGGCGAGACGCCGACTCCGGTCACACCCGACGGTCCGGTCGGTGAGGCCCCCGACACTGCGGAAACCGCCCAGCAGCCACCCATGTCTGCACAGGCCGTCGGGTCGACCGGGGAGGTCATCCGATGAAAGCGCTGGTGTACCACGGACCAGGGCAGAAGGCGTGGGAGACCGTTCCCGACCCCGTCATCGTCCATCCCGGCGACGTGATCGTGCAGGTGGATACGACCACCATCTGCGGCACCGACCTGCACATCTTGAAGGGCGACGTGCCCGCGGTCATCGAGGGTCGCGTCCTCGGCCATGAAGGCGTGGGAACGATCATTGAGGTGGGGCAGGGCGTGTCGAACCTCGCTGTCGGCGACCGGGTGATCATCTCCTGCATCAGCTCGTGTGGTGCGTGCTCGTACTGTCACCGGCAGTTGCCCGCGCACTGCCTCGATGGCGAGGGCACCTCGGGGATTGGGTGGATCTTCGGCCACCTAATCGACGGCACCCAGGCGGAGTACGTGCGGGTGCCGTTCGCTGAGGGCTCTCTGCACAAGCTGCCGGACGGCGTGACCGACGAGGCTGCGGTGATGCTCTCGGACATTCTGCCGACCGGCTTTGAGATCGGCGTGCGAAACGGGCGCACGAAGCCCGGGGACGTCGTCGCCGTCATCGGCGCCGGCCCGGTCGGGTTGTCGGCGGTGATGACTGCCGGCCTCTACGGCGCCTCTCGCATCATCGCTATCGACCTCGACGAGAACCGACTCGAGCAGGCGAAGACGTTCGGGGCTACCGACTCGGTCAACAGCGGCGCGGCCGGGTGGATGGATACCCTGCGAGGGATGACCGACGGCTTCGGCGTGGACGTCGCCATCGAAGCGGTCGGGATCCCCGAGACGTTCGAGATGTGCACGGACATCGTGAGGCCCGGCGGCACCGTCGCAAACGTCGGCGTCCATGGCAGGCCCGCCGAGCTTCGGCTGCAGGACCTGTGGATCAAGGACATTGCGATCACCACCGGCCTTGTCAGCGCCACCACGACGCCGATGCTCCTCGCCCTGGTCGCACAGGGCAGGCTTCACCCGGAGCGGTTCGTAAGCCACCGGTTCGGGCTTGGCGACATCATGGATGCCTACGACACGTTTGGGCGGGCGGCCGAGACCAAGGCACTGAAGGTGGCGCTCGCGCGCTGACCGCCATTATCCGGCGTGCGGTGGCGCCGACCCCCCCAAGGCCGTCGTCAGCCCAAAGCTGATCGAGCTCACTACGCCGAACTGGCGTGCACGCGACCAAACGCTCCGCTGTCGGGTACTCGCGGCGGGTCTAGGTTCGCTGACTTGGATCGGCGTCGAGCTGGGCCAGGTACGCGGTCAGGTAGCGCGCAGCGATCTTGCCGGGCGGCCACCACAGCGGCCGACTGCTCGCCGTTGCAGGCTCACCAGGCGTCGGCGCGGCGCGAAGGAACCGCTCGTCGTCGCCGGTCAGCAGCAGACCCCGAAGCACCGGTTCGAACGGTTCGGGAGTGTTGCCAGCGCCAGCATCGGCGGCGATGGCTTGTGCAACGGCGACTGCCTGTTGGGCTGCGATTCCGCCCTGTTTGATTGGAAAGGACGTGATATCTCCGGCGGCGTAGACATCGGCGAGGTCGCCGACTCGACCGTGCCGGTCGGTGGGGATCAGGTGATGCTCGTCCGTGGGGAGGCCGCTGATTGCGGCGCCGCCGAGCCGCGGCAGCGCGATCACTCGTTCCACCGCGAGGCCGTCCGGCGGCTCAGTCTCGAGCCGGCCGGCACGCCACCGGATTGGTGTGCGAGCGCCGAGGAAGGAGACGTTGCGATCCTCCAACTCGCGGCGGACGATCGAGCTGATCTCAGAGCCGAACGCCTCAAGCGGCGACTTCTCGGGCGTCACCAGGCTGACCGCGACCGGGTGTCGGCGCGGCGTCCCGGTGGAATGTCGGAACACCGCGTCGTGGGCTACCAGGTATTGGCAGGTGAGAAGGCACAGTTCATAGATCGGGAGTGTCCAGCCAAGGCGGGTTGGAATCGCAAAGGCCAAGGTGGACGCGCCGCCGGTGCGGATGTCTTCGACAACGCTTCGAACAGCATCGACGTCGCGCGGGCCGCTGAACGTGACCGCCCCCTCGACGGCCTCCTCGGCCGAAGCCCCGCAGGCGATGACAAGCGCCCGGTAGGACAACTCCTCGCCGCTGGACAGCACCACGCACCCGCGGTCAACGTCGACCGAGCGGACGGTGCCGATCCGTAGCTCGGCACCCAGGTCGTTTGCGATCTTGAACAGATCGAAGCTGCGAACAACCGTCTTTCCGAATGGTTCTCCGACCGCGGCCGGCGCGAACGTGAATCGATCGACCCGCGAGACCAACGTCACTTGTACCAACGGCCCGGCGAGGTCGCGAAGCGCCAGCGTCAGCTCTAACGCTGCAACCCCGCCCCCGGCCACCACCACCCGGAGAGGCTCGCCGGATCGCTCACCATCCATCTCCGGGCCAGTCTACGCCGTGTGGACTCACGGGTGGAAGGTGCGGAAGAGGTCGCAGGCAGGCGCGGCCGGTCGTTGCGGGTGGGCGCCACCGTCGACGACACCGCGGGTGACCGCCTGGAATCAGGGCAAACCCCTAACCCAACTACCACAACGTGGGGAAGGGGTTGCGGACGGTGAGCCGTAACCTCTTGGCATGCACCAGCACGCGGCGTGGGAAGACGTTCACAGTACGGCGCTTCTGGAAGCGGCCTTCGACGCTGCGGTGGACGGCATGGTGGTCATCGACGAGCACGGCCGCATCGAGATAGCCAATGCAGCCGTGGAGCGGATCTTCGGCTATCCGCCGTCGGAGCTGGTGGGACTCAACGTGTCCCGATTGATGGGCGCGCGCGACCGTGAGCGCCACGACGATTACGTCAGTGGCTACGTCGACGGGACGAAGCCACGCCGCGTGATCGGGATTGGCCGCGAGGTCGTTGGTGCGCGGGCCGACGGGTCGCGGGTACCGCTGCTGCTGTCGGTCGCCGAGACGCGGATCGACGGCCTCACCCACTTCGTCGGGGTGCTTCACGACATCTCCGACCTGGCCCATACGCGGGATGAGCTCGCCGAGGCGCGCACGGAGAGAGACGAGTACGAGCAGCGCGCTCGCACCGACGGGTTGACCGGCCTTCACAACCGCGAGTATCTGCAGGCACTGCTTGAGGCCGAGCTGGAAGCGGCCGGTGCCGCGGAGACGTTGGCGGTCGTGATGGTCGACATCGATCACTTCAAGCGGATCAACGACGAGTACGGACACCCGTTCGGAGACGCGGTCCTGCAAACCGTGGCACGCAGGTTGGCGAACTCGATCCGCCGCCACGACCAACTCGCGCGCTGGGGTGGCGAGGAGTTCTGCATCCTCCTTCGCAGGGTCACCGACGCCGAGGCGCTGTGGGCGCGGGTACAGGAGTGCCGGCAGCGCGATCAGCGCCCGCCCGATCGGCATCGGCGACGCGACGGTCGCGGTCACCGTCTCGGCAGGGGCCGTCTCATCCAGATCGAGCACTCGACGCAGCTTCTCTGGTGGCCGCCGCCGACGACGCGCTGTACCAGGCCAAGCGCGCCGGCCGAGATCGCATCCAGATCGCAGCGGAGCACGGACAACGCATCACACCGTAGTTGTCCGTAGCGAGGTTGAGCAGAACCCCCGATGCACCCTACGCCGATCGATGCGAAGGTGTGTGGCGATGAAGACCAGCGAATCCACCTCTTGGCGGGCGATCTGATGCCGGGAAGCATTGTCATGGTGTTTCTGACCGTTCCGGCGGAGGCGCGGGATGACGCATTGCGGTGGCTCTCGTCCGCCGAGGCCGGCTACGAGGACGTGACCGCGACGAGCGCGACCTCCTTCATCGAGTCGGGTGGCACACAACGCGAGGACACCGAACTTCTGCTGGTATCTGCCCGCTCGGCTGAGCCGCCGACGCCGACCTTGGCCGAGAACTTCTGGCGATCGATTGAGGCGACACTGTTCCGCGACGGCGTGTCGGTCGTCCAGCACATGGTTGCCTACGCCGTTCCCGCAGATTGACCCCGTCCGCCCGTTCACGCATGGCTCACCGGCAGGCTCGTCAGCCTTTGCAGGCCAGATCGAAGACTCCCGGTCCGCCTGCCGTCAGCCAAGCCGCATGGGAAGACTTGGTTCGTGGGCGCTGATCCGCGAGGCGGCGAGTTCGTCGAGTTGGTTGCGTCGGCCATAGACGCGAGCGCGGATGGGTTGCTGGTGGTTGGGCTGGATGGCCGTGTGCAGATTGCGAATGCTCGGTTCGCGCAGTTGTGGCGGATCCCGCCGGACTTGCTGACCGAGGGGGATGAACGGGCGATGCTGGAGTACGCCTGTTCGCAGGTGCGGGAACCTGACCGCTTCATGGGCAAGGTGGGGGAGCTGTATGCCCAACCCGAGGCGGAGAGCTTCGACGTGCTTGAGTTTGTCGACGGCCGGGTGTTTGAGCGGTACTCGCGACCTCAGCGGGTGGGGGCGCGGGTGACCGGTCGGGTGTGGAGCTTTCGGGAGGTCACTGACCGGCGTCTGGCTGACCGACGGTTGGCCGGCGTGCAGGAGCGCTATCGGGTGTTGGTGGAGCAGATTCCGGCTGTGACGTACGCCGACGCGGCTGACGGCACGCCGCTGTATGTGAGTCCTCAGATCGAGGAGCTGTTTGGGTGTAGCCGCCAGCAGTGGCTCGGTGATACAAGGTTGTGGCTCTCGATGGTGCACGGAGACGATCGCGAGCGAGCGGAGGCCTGGTACGCCGAGCATCTGGCCACTGGTCACAGCGCGACGACGGAATACCGCGTCGTTCGTCCTGATGGGTCGGTGAGGTGGGTTCACGAACGCGTGGCGTTGGTGTGCGACGCGGATGGGAGTCCGACCGTGCGGCAGGGTGTGATCATCGACGTCACCGAGTCGACGCTCGTGCAGGCGGAGCTCTCGAACGCGCGGGAGCGATATAGAGCCCTGGTCGAGGACTTGCCTGCGCTGACCTATCTGTACGACACGCATGGTCGCTGTTTGTACGTGGCCCCGCAGGTGGCGTCGATGTTCGGCTGCAGCGAGCAGGAGTGGATGGACGGCGCCTGGCGAAGGCTGATCCGGTCGGATGACCTCGAGCCGGCTTTGGCCAGCGCGCGCGAGGCGACCAGCAGCGGTGGAACGGCGCGGCTGGAGTACCGGATCGACCATCCCACCCGCGGCACCCGATGGATGGCCGAACGGCTACGCGTGGTGCGTACCGACCCTGACGGAGTATCCGTTGTACAGGGCCTGATCATTGACGTCACTGAGCGGCGCGAGGCCGAGGAGGCGCTCAACCAGAGCGAGCGCCTCCGCGACGAGGTACTCGCATCGCTGCTTCGCGCCGAGGCCGAGGAACGGAACCGGATCGCCGCCGAACTGCACGACGACACCGTTCAGGAGTTGGTAGCAGCCCAGATCTCAATCGACCGAATGCTCCCGCTCACCGTGCCGCCGCTCACCGACCGGCTCCGGGACGTTCGGGAGTTACTGGTCGAAACGACCGAGCGCACGCGCCGTCTGATGTTCGACCTTCGCCCCCAAACGCTCCACGCCGCTGGTGTCGTCGCCGCGATTGAGGCTCTGGGGGCGCAGCTGGCCGGCGAGGCCGGGTTCGAATTCTCGGTCGAGGGCACCATCGGCCGTCATCCCGAACACGTCGAGGCGCTGCTTTACCGGACGTTGCGCGAACTGATGCTCAACGCTCGCACCCACGCCCAAGCCCAGCACTTGATCGTGCGTTTTGACCAGACCACGGATCAGATCATGTGTGAGGTGGAGGATGATGGCATCGGCTTCGACTACGAGCATGTCCGATTACCGGGACCGGCCGGCTTCCACGTCGGCCTCACAGTCGCGGCCGAACGCGTAGCCCTTGCCGGCGGCACCCTGACAATCCAACCAGGCAGTCCTTGCGGCACCCTGGCAAGAACGACTCTTCCATATCGCCAGCCCGAGTGACAGGGCGACCCGCCGTCGGTCCGATCCGCTCGGCGCCGGTCGTGGCCCTCGGCGGTGAGCTGCCCGATCTGTCCGACGGCATACACGCGTTTCCAGAGCCGATCGGATATCTTCCTGGCGACGACCAGGCACGATGTCTGCGGCGCGCACTCCAGCATTCAGAGGGCGAGGCATGACAACATGACACCGGCATTCCGGGCGGGGAAGCCAACGCTGACCACGCACCCCGTAGCCGGCGGCGATGCATTGATGTTCCCGATCGTGCCGTCGCCGCCGGAGTGGTGGTGGCGGGTATTGCGCCACCACCTCGCCGACGACACGGCACTGACGCGGCCGTGGGATCAGCAGCAGGACAGCCGGATCGCGGTCGTGTGCCCGAGCCTCGAAAGGTTGGGAGAGGTGATCGACGCGATCAACGCTGCGGTCGACGCGTCGAACCGTGACTACGAGCGGGAGCTGGCCCTCGAGTCTGAGGCGGCGGCTCAGCTCAGGACGGCCGAGGCCGAGCGCGAGCGACACCTAAGCGACATCCAGCACGCGCTCGACAGACGGTACCCGAACGTTCCGGTGCCAGTCACGGCCGTCGAAGGACAGGGCCGCAGAGATGGCTGAATAGCTTGGATGGCCGCACTCTATGCCGTGCTCGGAGCGGCTCCACTCGCACGATCAGGGGCAACCATGAGCGCGGCTCCGTCGGTGCGGGGAACTACGCATGGAGTGCGGGGTCTGCACCGATGCGCTTTGCGGACCGGCCGGTGATGCTGCAGGAGAGGCTCGAGTCAACCGCCTGAAGTAGAGGTGGAATGCGGCCGAGCACCGGTACCGCAACACGACAAGAGGAGAGTGAGAGATGGCGATTGGACCAGTACAGTTGCTTGTCCTGGGCTTTAGCCAGCCCGAGTTCCACGGTGAGATCATCGCGGAGCTGGAGCGGCTGCGGGAGAGCGACACCGTGCGCGTTATCGACGCCATGGCCGTCCACAAGGACGCCGATGGAGAGATCGAGATCGCACACCTCAGCAACCTGTCCAAGGACGAGGCGATCGAGCTTGGCAGCAAGATCGGCGCGCTGATCGGCCTTGGAATCGAAGGCGAGGAGGGCGCCGAGGCCGGAGCGCTTGCCGGCGCCGAAGCCGCGGCCGACGACGGCATCCACGTGTTCAACGACGACGAGGCGTGGGACGTCCTGGAGGACATCCCCAACGACTCCGCCGCCGCACTGATCCTGCTCGAGCATCACTGGGCGGTGCCTCTCCGCGACGCGATCGGGCGCGCCGGCGGGTTTCGCATCAGCGACGGCTTCATCAGCCCGCTCGACCTGGTCGAGATCGGACTGGTCAGCGCCGAGGAGGCCGAACAGCTCCACGCCATCGAACAGGGCACCAACCCGACACCGACACACTAGGAGGACACCGATGATGGGATCCCGCAGAGTCGCCCGACGCACCTCACGACGCGTCGCCCGACGCCGCTAGCAAACGGTGAGCACGGCCTACCCTCGCCGACACCAACCGGTGTCGGCGAGGGGCAGGTGTCGTCGGGATTCCGGTGATGAGCCCCTTCAGCCGCTCCTCCGCTCTCTCGTAATTCCACAACGCCTTTGTCATCCGCGAGGGCCTGTGCATCCGCATCGCCCGGCATCATGCGGGGATGATCCAGGTCAGAGAGGCGCGCGCGGATGACTGGCCGGCGATGTGGAGGGTGATGCAGCCGGTGGTCGCCGCCGCCGAGACATTCTCGTGGGATCCCGATCTCCCCGAGGAGCAGGCCCGCGAGCGATGGTTCCACGAGCTTCCCGGCCGCACCTTCGTGGCGATCGATGACGACGGCGAGATCGTCGGCACGGCCGAGTCGGAACCGAACCACGAGGGGCCCGGGGCGCACGTGGCGACCGCCGGCTTCATGGTCGACTCCCACCGGCACGGCCGAGGCGCGGGCCGGGCGCTGTGCGAGCACGTCCTTGAGCAGGCTCGCGCGGACGGGTTCCGGGCGATCCAGTTCAATGCGGTCGCCGAGAGCAACGCGCGGGCTGTGGCGCTGTGGAAGTCGCTTGGCTTCCGGGTGCTGACAACCGTTCCGGAGGCGTTTTGCCATCCGGCAGAGGGCTACGTGGGCTTGCACATCATGTATCGCCGGCTCTGACAACCCGGCACCACACCGACACCCGCAGTGGTAGCCTCGCGGCCATGTTCGACCACGTCGGAAACGCCGTATCCGACCTTGCCGCCTCGGAGCGCTTCTACCGCACCGTGCTCTCCGTGCTCGGCATCGAGCCGAGCTACGCAGGCGCCGACATGGTCGGGTGGGAGGACTGGTGGATCGGCCGGGTCGACCGCGATCACGCCCTCACGCGCGGCCTGCACGTCGGCTTCCGCGCGCCCAGCCCCGCGGCCGTCGACGCGTTCTGGCAGGTGGGGACCGACGCCGGCTACCGGGATGACGGCGCGCCCGGGCCGCGCGCGGTCTACGGCCCCGACTACTACGGCGGCTTCCTGCTCGACCCGGACGGCAACAGCGTCGAGGCGGTTCACGGCGGTGGCGAGCACCCCGTGCCCGACGGCTGCATCGACCACCTCTGGCTTCGCGTCGGCGACCCGCAGGCATCGCGGCGCTTCTACGCGACCATCGCGCCATACGCCGGGCTGCGCCTCACGCTCGATACCCCAGATCGGGTGCGGTTCTCCGGCTCCGACTTCTCCTTCTCGCTCGTACGCGACGAGCACCCGCCCACCGAGCACGTCCACCTCGCCTTCTCCGCCGACTCGGACGCCACGGTGCGGGACTTCCACGCCGCCGCGCTCGCCGCGGGCTACCAGGACAATGGTGCCCCCGGCGAGCGGGCTAGATACCACCCGGGTTACTACGGCGCCTTCGTGCTCGACCCGGACGGCTTCAACGTCGAGGTCGTCAACCACAACAGCTGAGCCATGGCCGGCGAGTCGGGTTCGGCTACCTCGCGGGGGCGAAGAAGTCGATCAGCAGCTCGTTGACACGTTCCGCCTCGTCGTGGTGCACCCAGTGCGACGCATCGGGCAGGCGCTCCACACGGTCGAGGTTGGGAACGTCGTCGTGCTCGGGCTCGGCGAGGTCGGAACCGAGGTAGGAGTCCTGCTCCCCCCAGATGACCAGCGTCGGCGCCGAGATCGGGCGAAGCTTTGCCACGGCCTCCTTCTGGGATTGTCGTACCGAGGCGCGGTAGTAGTCGATCATCCCGGCTGCTGCGTCTGGCTGTGACCACGCTTCGACGTAGCGCTCCATCTCCTCGTCGGTGTACGGCGGGCGGGCCTCCTGCAGGAAGTGCCGGAAGAAGTGCCAGTCTCTGAGGTGCACCACCTCTTCGGGTAGCTCCGGTACCGCGAAGAAGAAGAAGTACCAGGACTTCCTGAGCTGGTTGGGGTGGTGCAATCCCTGCGAGAGCCGTCGCGGATGGGCGGCGTTGAGGATGGCAAGTCGCTCGACCACCTCGGGGTGGTTCATCGCCGTTGTCCAGGCGATGCTTCCGCCCCAGTCATGGCCGACCAACTGCGCGGAGTCGGCACCGAGAGCGTTGATCAGACTGCGAATGTCGTTGGCCAGCAGGTCAACGCCGTAGGCCTGGAAACCCTCCGGCTTCGACGACAGGTTGTAGCCACGCGTGTCCGGCGCGACGACCCGGAAGCCGGCCGCGGCGAGCGGCTCGATCTGCCGCCGCCAGCCGAACCAGAACTCCGGGAAGCCGTGCAGCAGAACGACGAGCGGCTGGTCGGCATCACCGGCCTCGACATAGTGCAGCCGGATGTCGTCGCCGACGTCTGCGTAACCCTCCCGAAGCTCGATTCCAACATCGGGGAGCAGGCTTGTGGTCATGGGACCCCTCCTTGACTAGACCACGTGGGCGCGATGCTACCAACGGGTTGAGCTGATTGCCACTTGACCACTTATCGAACACCTCGAGGCGTGGCGAGCCATCGGCCGCCACGCCTCGAGGTACCGGCTCAGTGCTTGGGAAGCGAGAAGATGTACACGCCGGAGTCGCCGGTGATCGAGTCCTTCGACGCGATGTACACGCTGCCGTTGGCGACCGCGGGAGTGGAGTTCAGGTAGAACTGCTCCGGCCCGGTCTCGGCCAGACCCAGCGGCTGGCAGCGGATCTTGCCGCAGCCGGCGGCCGGGTAGCTGAGGACGGCGGCGTCGCCCGATGAGGGGCTGGCCGGGCTCTTGCCGATGTAGACGACGCCGTTGGCGACCACCGGAGACGACTCGCCCCCGGCATTGAAGTTGATGCCGGTCCACAGCGGGTGGCAGATCGACTGCCCACAGCCGTGGACGTCAAACGCCTCCAGCGCACCCACCCGAGCCCGGGTCTGGGGGTTGGGCTGGGCGTCCACGTAGACCACGCCGCCGGACACGGCGGGCGTGCCCTCGCTCACGTGCGCGGGACCTCGCCAGATCGGCTGGCAGACGGCCGTGCCGCAGCCCTGGGCGGCGAATACGTTCAGGAACTTGCCGTCGGTCATGAAGACCTGTCCACCGGCGACCGACGGCGACGCGATGGCGATCCGCCGCGTCGCCAGCTGTGCCCGCCACAGCGGCTGGCAGACCGCGGCGCCACAGCCCTTGGCGGCGAACGCCTCGAGGTGGCCGTCGAGCGCCGCCTCATACACCATGCCGTCGCCAACCGCCGGCGAGCTCGCGATCACGTTGCCGACGTGGGCCTTCCACAGGGGGCGGCAGAGAGCGTGGCCGCAGCCGGTCGCGTTGAAGGCGTACAGGTTGCCGTCGCCGCCGCCGATGTAGGCGACGCCGTCCGCGATCGCGGGGGACGAGGTGTCGATCGAGTCGCGGCCGGCGAGGCCCTGCCACAGCGGCGCGCAGCTGAACGATCCGCACCCGTTTGCGTTGAACACGTTGAGCCGGCCGTGGTTGTCGAACCGGTTGGTTTGCGAGCCGACGTACGCCAGGCCGTTCACCACCGCGGGCGCTGCGATCGCCTGCGCCCCGACCTGACCGATCCAGGAAGGGAAGCAGTTGCGACATCCCGCCTGTGGGAACACGACCAGGCCGGCCTCGTGGGCGGTGTAGTACACGTTGCCGTTCGTGACGACCGGCGATGACCACAGTGGGTCGGCACCGGTGCCGACGAACGACGAGAGGCGGAGTTTGGACACGTTCCCGGTGTTGAGGATGGTTTCGTTCGGGTTGACGCCGGTGTGGGCGGCGTTGCCCTGGAACTGAACCCACGGCGCCTCGGTTGTCGTGGCGGCGCCGGCTGCGCCGGTCGCGGCGAGGCCGGTCATCACCAGTACCGCGGCAAGCGCGGCGGGCGCGGCGAGCGCGCGAATTCGAGACTTCATTGTGATCCCCCAGCTGATTGCGAGTGTGCTCGCCGACCCGACCGAACGGCCGGTGTCGAGCGTGAGATCGGGTTACCTCGATTCGGAGCATTCGGATTTCTCGAACCGTGAGGGCGACGCTCGCCGCCGCAGACCCAGGGGTTACGCCGAATGCGTCAGGCTCGCCACCAGGGCGCGAGCCTGAGCGAGTCTGCGATCAGCCCCCAGCCGCGATCGTAGGACTCGAGCCAGTCCGGTGGCAGCTGCGTGTGGAGGATCGTCATCAGCGTCTCGTCCTCGCCGGCAGGCTCGAACGTGACGGTGACTACCGTGTCGATCTGCCGGTCGTCGACGCGCCAGGTGAAGCTGATCCGGTTGGGACGGTCGAGCAGCAGGTACTCACCCTCGATGATGACCCGACGGTCGGGGAAGACCATCTCGATCCACAGGCTGCCACCGATCCGTGGGTCGATTGCTACGGTGGCCGTGCCCGGAGGCGGGCTGATGAACCTCGCCAGCATCGCTTCCTCGAGCCACGCGTCATAGGCCTCGTGGGGAGGCGCCGGCAGGCGGCGCTCCACGCGGGCCGTTGCCAGCTTGGGCTCGTCGGTCATCGCCGGCGGCGGCGGTCCAGTTCGACGGCGAGCGCGTCTGCGCGGCCCTCCCAGAACGCCGTCTGCTCGGCGATCCAGGCTTCGGCGCTTGCCAGGGGGCTGTCCGCCGCCGCCGCGCGCTCGGCGAGCAACCGGCGGCGGGTGGGATCGCCGAGGGCGCGGTAGACGCGGTCGAGAACGGCAGAATCTTCAACCATCTAGTTGAATGTTATCAGCGCCGGTGATATGAAAGAACCTCGTTGAACGACACTTGGAGGTCGCCGTGAGCACTCTCGCGCACGAGGTAGTCCCGCACCAGGAGTGGATCGAGGCCCGCACCGCGCTGCTGGAGCGCGAGAAGGAGTTCACGAGGCTCCGCGACGAGCTCAGCCAGGCGCGCCGCGACCTGCCCTGGGAGCCGGTGGAGAAGGAGTACCGGTTCGAGGGGCCCCGGGGAGCGGAGACGCTCTCCGACCTGTTCGACGGACGCAGCCAGCTCATCGTCTACCACTTCATGTACCCACTGGAGTGGGAGCTCGGCTGCTCCAGCTGCTCGTTCTGGGCCGACAACTTCGACCCCGTCATCGTGCATCTGAACGCCCGCGATGTGTCGATGGTCGCGGTGTCCATCTCGGAGCTTCCGCGGCTCCAGGCGTACCAGCAGCGGATGGGGTGGGGCTTCCACTGGGTGTCCTCCTACGGGACCGACTTCAACCGCGACTTCGGCGTCGGCTTCACCGAGCAGGAGGCCAAGGCAGGTGGGTTCTACAACTACCGCGTTCAGCCGACCGGGCCGCGGGAACGTGAGGGGATGAGCGTCTTCTTCAAGGACGATGAGGGGCACATCTTCCATACCTACTCGGCGTACGCGCGGGGCATCGACCTCCTGAATACCGCCTACAACTACCTCGACACTGTCCCCCGCGGGCGCGACGAGAACGGCCGCAACCAGGACTGGGTGCGCCGCCACGACGAGTACGAGGGATGACGCTCAGCCGCCCGATGCGGGAGAATCGGCGCGATGAGGCGCCGAACAGGCTGGATCGCGGTGCTCTGCGCGGCGACGGTGCTGGCAGCCACGGCGGCGCCCGCGGCTGCTGCATCGAGCCCTGAGGCGGCGCTGGCCGCCCGCTATGCGCCTGTCATGCGGCTGGTCGGCGCGCCTGCCGAGTGCGGTTCCGGCGAGCCCTTCGTGCCGACCGACGTGCACCTCCTGTTCGACAACAAGGAGGTGGCTTTGCGCGGGCCCTGGGGCGGCAACGACCTGGTCAAGGTCGCCCCCAGCGCACGCGACCTCGGCCACGGGCTGTTCCGCTACCACCTCGACTTCCCCGGCGACGCCCTCGATCCGGGCTGTGACTACCTCGACTGGTCGCGGCGGCTGAATGCCCACGCGCAGCCGACGGTCTACGCCCACGTGGCGACCGATCCCAGCTATCCGGGCCAGCTCGCGCTCCAGTACTGGATGTTCTACGTCTACAACGACTGGAACAACCTGCACGAGGGCGACTGGGAGATGATCCAGCTCAACTTCAGCGCGCCCACCGCCGAGGCCGTCCTCGCATCTGGCGACCACCCCTACGAGGTCGGCTACAGCCAGCACACCGGCGGCGAGAAGGCAGGCTGGGGCGACTCGAAGCTGCAGATCGTCGGCGCCACGCACCCGGTCGTCTACCCGGCCGCCGGGTCGCACGCCAACTTCTTCGGCTCGGCGCTCTACCTGGGGTCGTCGGGCGAGCAGGGGGTCGGGTGTGACGACACCCGCAACGCCGATCTCCAGCTCACGCCTCACGTCGACACGATCCCCAGCGACACGACCGAGGCCCAGGGGCGGTTCCCGTGGATCGCGTTCGAGGGGTACTGGGGCGAGCGCCAGCCGGCGTTCTTCAACGGCCCCACCGGGCCCAACATGAAGACCCAGTGGACGCACCCGATCACGTGGTCGCACGACTGGCGGTCGCGTGCCTACGCCGTCCCGGCCGGGGGAGTGCTCGGCACCGACACGACCGACTTCTTCTGCGGCGCTGATGCGCAGCGGATCGCGCCTCCTGTGGATCGCGATCAGCCACCCGGGCGGCACGGCGCTGACGCTGCTGGCGGTGCTGGCGGCGCTGATCTGGCTGTTGAAGCGGGCGACGTGGACGCCGGCCGGGCCGATCCACGTCGGCCGCCGCCGCACCTGGGGGCAGGTGCTCTCGGCGTCGGCCCGCATGTATCTCAGCCACCCGCGGTTATTCGTCGGCATCGGGCTGCTTCTGATCCCGGTCTCGCTCGTGATCACCGCGCTGCAGGCGCTGGTGTTCGGGGTGTCGTCGATCGCCGGCGTCGACGTCGAGGGCGAATCGGCCGGCGTGCTGGTGTTCGTGCTGTTGGCGATCGGCACCGCCCTCACCCTGCTCGGACTGGGCATGGTGCAGGCGGCGACGGCGCGGGCGATGGTCGAGATCGACCACGGCCGGCCGGTGGGGCCGGTGGCCGCCTACCGGCTGGCGCTGGGCTCGCTGCGACCGCTGCTGGGCGCGGTGGTGCTCGCGGTGGTGGTGGTGTCGGTGCTGCTGATCCCGCCGGTCCTGTGGCCGGTCGCGATCTGGCTGGCCGTCCGCTGGGCGCTGATCGTGCCCATCGTCGAGCTCGAGGATCTGCGCGCCCTTCCGGCGCTGGGGCGAAGCAGGCGGCTGGCGCGCGGCGGCTGGTTCAAGATCGGCTCGCTGACCATCGTCGCGGCGGCGATCGCCCTGATCGCCGGCCCGCTGCTCGGCACCCTGCTGATCGTGCTCACCGACCTGCCGCTGACGACTCTGAACCTGATTGCCGGCGTGGTCTACGCGATCACGCTGCCGTTCGTGGCGCTGACCACCACCTACGTCTACTTCGACGCCCGCGTCCGCGAGCGGCTTGCGCCCGCCGGCCCCGTGGGCGACCTCCCCGCCGAGCTCGAGCTCTAGCGCGGCGGGTCGGGCTCTGGCTCGTCAGCCTCCTCGGCGCCGCGCTCGAGCTCCTCGTCGAACTCGGCCACCGCCGGCTCGGGGCTGGTGTCTCCCGGCGCATGGCCGGCGCCCGCGAGCGTGTGGTCACGGCGGCCGATCCAATCCATCATGCGCTCGAGGATCCCCATACGAAGCGGAGCCTACAGCTACGATCGGCTCAGCACTGGTTTCAGAATGAGCGCCGTCGCGAACCAGCCGCAACAGCCGGGCATTTTGAACCAGTTCTAAGTCAACGGGAGGTGGGCAGTGGCCGAGATGCAGGCAGTCAGGTACCACGAGTACGGACCACCGGGGGTGCTTCAGGTGGAATCGGTCGAGCGTCCGGTGCCGGAGCCGGGCGAGGTGCTGATCAAGGTCGTAGCTGCAGGCGTGAATCCGATCGACTGGAAGTTCAGAGCCGGGTGGCTGCGGGACATGATGCCCCTCGAACTTCCAACGACGCCAGGGCTCGACCTTGCTGGAACGGTCGAGTCGATCGGCTCCGGCGTGGCCGGCCTGACGCCGGGCGCCGAGGTGTTCGGTCGCGGTGGCGCAACCTACGCGGAGTACGCCATCGCGCCCGCCGACGGCGTGGTGCTGAAGCCCGCAGGCCTGTCGTTCGAACAGGCTGCAACCCTGGGCGTGGGCGGCGTCACCGCGTGGATGGGGCTGTTTGACGGCGCGCACCTCGAGGCGGGGCAGAGGCTGCTCGTGCACGGAGGAGCCGGCGGCGTCGGCTCGCTCGCCGTCCAGCTCGGCAAGTGGAAGGGGGCGCACGTCAGTGCGACCGCCTCCGCGGCCAACGTCGACTTCGTGCGGTCGCTGGGCGCCGACGAGGTGATCGACTACGCGAACACGCGGTTCGAGGAGGTGCTCCACGATCTCGACGTCGTCTACGACACGGTGGGCGGCGAGGTCACCGACCGGTCGTGGGGAGTGCTCCGCCCGGGCGGGACGCTAATCGTGATCGGTGGCATGCCGGACACCGAGAAGGCCGAGTCGCTCGGCGTCCGTGTGACCAGCGCACCGGCGCCTGAGACGCCCGCACCCATTCTCCAGCAGCTGGCCAATCTGGCGGAGCGAGGAGACATCCAGGTGCACGTCGGGCGGATCTTCGAACTGTCCGATGCGGCCGCCGCCCAGGCCGCGAGCGAGACCGGCCACGGCCGTGGCCGGATCGTGCTGGTGACCTAGAGAACTACCCCGGGCGGGTCGAGCCCCGGGTGGGCCGACGTGAATGCACGCGAGCGCTCCACCGTTCGCATCCACTCGTAGTGCAGCTGCTTGGTGACAACCGAGGTCACGCCGGCGCGGCGCATCCGTTCCAGCCCCGGCTCGTCGCCGCCGGGCGTGGCCACCGCGTCTTCGACGACCACCACCCGCAGCCCCTGGTCGAGCAGGCCGAGGGCGGACTGGGCCACGCAGACGTCGGTCTCCAGGCCGACCAGCACGATCGTTCCCCGTCGCAGCGCTCGAACGGCAGGGCCAGCCGCCGGGTCGTCTGCCAGCCCGAACACGACCTTGTCGATCACCGGGGCGTGGCCAATCGCCCTCGTCAGCTCAGTGGGCAGCCCGCCCCAGTCGGCCGGGGTCTCGACGGTCGCGACTACCGGGATCCCGCAGAACCCGGCGGCGTGGACGAGGAAGGCGATCCTCCCGACCACGCCCGCACTGACCTCATCGGGGACGCGGGCGAGAAAGCCCTCCTGCACGTCGACGAGGACGAGGGCGCAGTCATCGGGGTCGATCAGGCGGCTCACCGCTCGATCCTACCCAGAGGGTGCGGTATGCTGAGATCGTCGGATTGTCTGCTTGTCGGACCAAGATGCCTGAATCGCCTTCACTTCGCCTCGTCCACGCACCGGTCGACCGCCGGCGGACCTACGAGCTGGTCGCCGAACGGCTGCTGGACATGATCGCCGCCGACGGCCTGGCGCCGGGCACCGCGCTGCCCACCGAGCGTGAGCTGGCCGCGGCCTACTCGGTCGGCCGCTCGTCGGTGCGGGAGGCACTCCGCATGCTCGAGTCAGCGGGTGTGATCGTGGCTGCCAGCGGCAGCTCGTTCGTGGTCGCGGACCGGGCCCGGCCGCTGCAGCGCTCCCTTCATGTGGTCGTCTCACTGCGCCAGGCGCCGCCGCTCCAGGAGCTGTTCGAGCTGCGGCGGATCGTCGAGTGCGAGGCGGCTGCGCTGGCCGCCGAGCGGCACGACGCGGGCGAGCTCGAGCAGATGGACTCGGCCGTCGAGGAGATGGCCGCGAGCCTCGCCGAGGGCAGGGGAGACGTCTTCATCGACGCCGATGTCCGGTTCCATCTGGCCGTCTCGGAGGCCGCAGGGAATCGACTCCTGGCCGAGACGATGGAGGCCATTCGCGACGTCCTCCGCAGCGCCCTGGCCGCGATCTTCGAGGTGCCGCACAGCGCCGAGCGCGCGATCGACGAGCACCGCGCCATCCGGGCGGCGATTGCCGCCGGCGACCCCGACCGGGCCCGCGCTGCGATGCGCGCCCATCTCGACCGGGTGGAGGCCGATGCCCGACTGGATTGACCAGTACCGCTCGATGGTCACCATCCGGCTGTTCGAGGAGCGGGTGAACGAGCTGTACCGGAGCGCGCGGATGCCAGGTCTGGCGCATCTGTACATCGGCGAGGAGGCCGTCGCCGTCGGGGTGTGCGCCGCCCTCCGGCGGGAGGACTACATCACCTCGACCCATCGCGGCCACGGGCACTGCCTGGCCAAGGGCGCCGACATCGGCCGCACCTTCGCCGAGCTGCTGGGCAAGGAGGCGGGCTACTGCCGCGGCAAGGGCGGCTCGATGCACATCGCCGACCACCAGAACGGCAACCTGGGCGCAAACGCCATCGTCGGCGGCTCGACCGGGATCGCCACCGGCGCCGCCTTCTCGGCCGCGCGGCGGGGCACCGACCAGGTTGCGGTCTGCTTCTTCGGCGAGGGCGCCCTCGGCCAGGGCCTGCTCTACGAGGTGATGAACATGGCCTCGCTGTGGAAGCTGCCGGTCGTCTACGTGTGTGAGAACAACCTCTACAACGAGTACACCCACTACGCCGAGACCACTGCCGGCGACGTGCTCGACCGCCCACGAGCGTTCGGGATCACCGCCGACGAGGTGGACGGCCAGGACGTGCGGGCCGTGTACCAGGCAACCGCGGAGATGGTCGCCTCGGCGCGGTCGGGGGGAGGCCCTGGCTTCCTCATGTGCAACACCTACCGCTACCACGGCCACCACGTCGGCGACGTCGACCGCGTCTACTACCGCTAGCGCCGAGGAGGAGCAGCACTGGCGATCGGAGCGCGACCCGATCGAGCGGCTGGCCGGGTGGCTGCGCAGCGAGGGTGCGACCGATGACGAGCTCGATGCTGCCGTCCAGGAGGTGCGGGAGCGCGTCGAGAGCGGCCTTGCGTTCGCGCTGGAGGCGCCGTTCCCCGACCCGGAAGAGGTGGACGAGCATGTCTACGTCTAGCCCGCAGGCAGGCGTCGTGACCCGCGAGCTGACCTTCGGCCAGGCGGTCAACGAGGCGCTGGCCGAAGAGCTTCGGCGCGACGAGCGGGTGTTCGTGATCGGCGAGGACGTTGCCGAGGCAGGCACGCCGTTCAAGGTGCTGTCCGGCCTGGTGGCCGAGTTCGGGCCGGAGCGGGTGATCGACTCGCCGATCTCCGAGGCCGGGATCACGGGACTGGCAGTGGGTGCGGCGATGACCGGGATGCGCCCGGTGGTCGACATCATGTTCGGCGACTTCCTGACCCTGGTCATGGACCAGCTGGTGAACCAGGCGGCCAAGGCCCACTACATGTCCGGAGGCAGCCTGCGCGTGCCGCTCGTGCTGCGAACGACGCTCGGCGCGACGCGCCGGTCGGCAGCGCAGCACAGCCAGAGCCTGCAGGCGTGGGTCAGCCACATTCCCGGCCTGAAGGTGGCGATCCCGTCCACGCCGGCCGACGCCAAGGGACTGCTGAAGACCGCGATCCGTGACGACAACCCGGTCGTCTTCATCGAGGACAAGCTCCACTACCCGCTGAAGGGCGAGGTGCCCGACGGGGAGCACCTGATCCCGTTCGGCGTCGCCGACGTCAAGCGCCGCGGCACCGACGTCACCATCATCGCCACCAGCTCGATGGTGCAGGCGTCGCTGGCTGCCGCCGAGCTGCTCGCTGCGCGAGGAATCGACGCCGAGGTGATCGACCCGCGCACGACACGGCCGCTGGACGAGGAGACGATCGTTGCGGCGGTGGAGTGCACCGGCCGGGCGGTCGTGGTGGACGAGGGCCATCGCAGCTACGGCGTCACCGCCGAGATCGCGGCGACGATCGCCGAGCGCTGCTTCTACCACCTCGACGCGCCGGTGCGGCGGCTTGGCGCCCGTGACGTGCCGGTGCCGTTCTCGCCGCCGCTGGAGGACGTCACGGTGCCGACGCCGGAGACGATCGCGGCGACGGTGGACGACCTCGTGGCGGGCCGCTGATGGCGGGCGATGTGATCATGCCCGCCCTGGGCATGGCGCAGGACACGGGCACGGTGCTTCGCTGGCTGCAAGTCCGAGGGCGACGCCGGTCGCGGCGGGCGAGCCGCTGATGGAGGTCGAGACCGACAAGGCGACGGTCGAGGTCGAGGCGCCGTGTCGACGGCACCCTGGCCGACGTTCGCGCCGCCGAGGGCGACGTCGGTGCCGGTCGGCCAGGTGGTCGCCCGTGTCCTGGCCGCCGGCGAGGCGGCCGCGTCCGAGCAGCCCCAGGCCGCAGTCGCGGGCAACGGGGGCCGCCGGCAGCTGGCGTCGCCCAAGGCGCGGCGGATCGCCGCAGAGCTGGGCGTCGACATCAGCGCACTGAGCGGATCCGGGCCGGGCGGTGCCGTGACCGCCGCCGATGTGCAGCACTCGCAGCCACACCCGGCGCCGGCACCCGCTCCGGCGCCCGCGCGAGCTGCCCCGGAGCGGTCGCTCTGGCGGATCATGGCCGAGCGCACGGCGCAGAGCTGGCAGACCGCGCCGCACTTCTTCCTGCACCGGCAGGTCGACGCCGGGCGGCTGAACAGCTGGCGGGACGCGGCTCGGGCGCGGCCGGCGGTCGAGCGCGCCAGTCACACCGACCTCCTGGTGATGGTGGCCGCCGCGGCGCTCAGACGGCACCCGGCCGTGAACGCGACCTGGGGTGGGGCAGCTCCAGAGCTGCTGGACGACGTCAACGTTGCCATCGCCGTCGCGACCGACGCCGGCCTGGTCGTCCCGGTCGTGCATCTGGCGGACACGCTGACGCTCGAGCAGGTCGTCGCCCGCCGGATCGAGCTCGTCGAGCGCGCGCGTGCCGGACGGCTGGCGCCCGACGATCTCGCGGGCGGCACGTTCACCATCTCCAACCTTGGCATGTTCGGGGTCGACTCGTTCGACGCCATCCTGAACGCGCCCCAGGCTGCCATCCTTGCGGTCGGGCGGATCGCCGACCGCGTGGTCGCCGTGAACGGCGCCGCGGTCGTCCGGCCGACGGCCGACCTCAGCGTGAGCTTCGACCACCGGGTGGTCGACGGCGCGATGGGCGCGCGGTTCCTGGAGACGCTTGCCGCCCTGGTCGAGGAACCGGCCGGCCTGATCTCCTAGGTCGTTGCCGACCCGTTGCCGGCGACGGCGACGTGACCGCCCAGGTACAGCTCGGCCATCTTCGGGTCGGCCAGCAGCTGGTCGCCCGGCGCCTCGAGCACCACCGTCCCGCTGTCCATGACGGCACCGGTGTCGGCGATCCCGAGCCCGGCCCGGGCGTTCTGCTCGACCAGCAGGATCGTGTGGCCGCCGTCACTGTTCAGCCCCGAGATCGTCTCGAACACCGTGCGCCGCGCCTTGGGGTCGAGTCCCGTCGACGGCTCGTCGAGCAGGATCACCTTCGGCTCCAGCATCAGGGCTCGGGCGATCTCGACGATCTTCTGCTGGCCGCCGGACAGCGACCCCGCACGCTCGCCGGCACGCTCCCGCACCGATGGGAACCGCTCGGCAATGGCTGCTGCCCGGCGGCCGACCTCGGCCCGGTCGTCGACGATGTAGGCGCCCATCAGCAGGTTGTCCCACACCGTCATCCCGGGAAACAGGCTGCGCTCCTGGGGGACGTGGACGACTCCGCGCTGGAGGATCTGCCGCGGCGATGCTCCGCCGATCGGGATCTCGCCGAGGGAGATCGTGCCGGCACGCGGGCGCAGCAGCCCGCTGACCACCTTCAGAACGGTCGACTTGCCGGCCCCGTTGGGGCCGACGACGCATGTGATTGACCCGGGGCTCAGCTCGAGGTCGACACCGCGCAGGATGTCGGCCCCGCCACCGTAGCCTGCACAGACACCAGAGAGCTTCAGCATCCGTCAGTCCCCCAGGTAGGCGTCGAGCACCGCCGGGTCGCGCTGCACGGCGGCGGGCGCGCCCTCCATGATCTTCGACCCGTGGTCGAGCACGATCACCGGGTCGCAGAGCCGCATCACGACCTGCATGTCGTGCTCGACGATCAGGAACGTCATGCCGTCCTCGTGGAGTGCCCGGATGTGCCGCTCCATGACACCGATCATCACCGGGTTGACGCCCGAGGTGGGCTCGTCGAGCAGGATGATCCGGGGCCGGCCCATCAGCACGGTGGCGAACTCGAGCAGCTTGCGCTGGCCGAACGAGAGCTGGCGGGCGCGAGCCCCGGCCAGCCGCGTGAGCCCGAAGTCGTCGAGGATCTCCAGTGCGCGCGACCGGTCGCTGCGGTTGACCGACCTGCGCAGCAGGGAGCTCCAGGGCTGGCGGACGGCCACCGTCATGTTCTCGATCAGGGTCAGGTTTGCGAACACCCGTGCCTGCTGGAAGGTGCGGCAGAGGCCCATCCGGTAGAGATGTGCCGGCTCCGGGCGCTTGATCCGCTTGCCTTCCAGCGCCATCGTGCCCGCGTCCGCCGGCAGGTAGCCGGTGATCAGATTGAAGAGCGTCGTCTTGCCCGAGCCGTTGGGCCCGATCAGCGCCGTGATCGTGCCCGGCGTGACGGAGATCGAGCACCCGTCCAGCGCGGCGACGCCGCCGAATCGCTTTGTGAAGCTATCCGTCTCCAGCAGGGGCGTGGTCACGTCACCACCCCTGGCGCCGTCGGCTTCGACTCGCCGGTGCCGGCGCCGCGCTTCAGCGGCATCCGCGCCTCGAACAGGTCGCGCAGCGAGGGCAGGATCCCTCGCGGCATCAGCAGCATCACGCTCAGGAACACGCCGGCATAGACGATCAGGTAGAACTGGCTCGAGTACGCCAGGTACTGCTGCGCGGGGACCAGGATCAGCGCGCCCAGTGTCGGCCCCCAGACGGTGCCGCGGCCCCCCAGGAACGCCATCAGCACCGCGCCGATCGTGACCAGCGGGTCGATCGCGAACTGCGGGTAGATGAAGCCCACGTAGTACGCCCAGATGCAGCCCGCCATCGCCGTCAGGCCGCCGCTGACGGCGAACGCCACCGTCTTCGCGTAGGTGGTGTGGACGCCCAGCCCGCGGGCGCGATCCTCGTCGTCGCGGATCGAGAACAGGGTCAGCCCAAGCTTGCCGGTGTAGACCGCCCAGCTCAGCAGCATCGTGGCGATCCAGACCCCGACCATGGCGAAGTAGAACGGGTGCTCGTAGGTCTCGACCGGGAACGGCGGCAGCGCCATCGACAGGCCCTGGGCTCCGTTGGTGAGGCTATGCAGGTTGAACGCGAGCTGCTGGACGATGAACAGCATCGAGATGGTGACGATGGCGAAGGTGGCCGCGCGCACGCGCAGCGCGACGATGCCGATCGGCACCGAGGCCACCGCGACCCCGATCCCGATCAGCGGAATCACGTAGAACGGCCGGTAGCCGCCGCCGATGCTGATGTGCTCGAACAGGATCGCCTCGGCGTACGCCCCGACGCCGAAGAACGCAGCGTGCCCGAGCGACAGGTAGCCGGAGTAGCCGCCGAGGATGTTCCAGGCGGTGGCGAGCACCATGTACATCACGGTGAACAGGGCGTAGGTCATCAGGTAGGGCGCCGGGTTCGTCAGCGGGAATGCGATGAACACGGCCGTGATGACCCCGCCGCGGACCAGCCCGGCAGCGGTCACCCGCCTCACAGCAGACCCCGCTCCTTCGTCCCCAGCAGCCCCTGCGGGCGCACCAGCAGGACGAGGATGAGGATGGCGAAGAACCAGATCGACGACCAGGTCGGCGAGATCTCCACCGCCAGCACCGCCTCGCCGACGCCCATCACCAGCGACGCGATCACCGCGCCGGTCAGGCTGCCCAGCCCGCCCAGCACGATGATCGTCAGCAGCCGCGAGATCAGGTCGTAGTGGCTGCCGGCGTTGAACGAGGTGATCATCCCGAACACCGCGCCGGCGGCAGTCGCAGTCGAGGCGGCGATGCCGAATCCGATCGCGGCCACCCGGTCGGTCTGGATGCCGAGCAGGCGCGCGGAGGTCGGGTTCTGGACGGTCGCCCTGATCGCCCGCCCAAGCCGGGTGCGCTGAAGCAGCAGGTAGAGCAGTCCCAGGATGACGAAGGAGGCCGCGAAGGCCAGCAGCCGCACGACCGAGATCGAGTAGCCGCGAATGAAGAAGGAGTCGTTGACGTACGACGGCAGGGTCGAGCGGTACGTGGTCTGGTAGACGATCCCCAGGATGCCCTCGATTCCAAGCGCGATCGCCCACGTCACCAGGAGCGAGAGCTCCTCCCGCTCGTCGGTTCGCAGCGGCCGCAGGAAGACGACCTGGATCGTTGCTCCGACGGCGAACGCGAACGGCGCCATGATCACGATCGAGAGGAACGGATCGATGTTGAAGTCGGTGAACAGCGAGTAGCTGACGTAGGCGCCGGCCACGATCATCGCGCCCTGGGCGACGTTGATCACCCGCATCACCCCGAACGCCAGGGTGAGCCCGCTCGCCATCAGTGCGTACACCCCTCCGGTCAGCAGGCCCAGGATCGTGGCCTGCACGATCAGGTGCACGGGCAGCCTCCCGGAGGGGTGTGAACGACGCTCGTCATCGTCTCGCTACGTTCCGGCTCTAGCCGCCCCACGGCGGCTTCGGCGGGCCGATCGGCGCGTGCTGCGCGACGCTCTGCGGCCACACCGGGTACAGCGTACCGTTGACCCACTGGGTGAGCAGCTCGCTGCCCACGGGCGCTCCGTACTGGTTCCAGCTGAGGTTGCCCTCGACCGTCGGCCAGGATCCCGCGTGGAGGGTCTTGATGATGGTCGCGTTGTCGATCTTGCCCGTCTTCTTTGCGACTTCCTGAACTAGCTCGCCGGTCGCGTAGGCCTCGGCCGAGCCGGGGTCGATCTGATTCGGCTTGCCGCCGTACTTGGCGATGTACGCCTTGATGAACGCGCTGTTGCCGGGCGACGGCGAGTTCGAGAACCAGTCGCCGCAGCTGAAGATGCCGTTCACGTTGTTGGCGCCCACGCTGCTCGGGAACTCGGTCGGCGAGTTGGCGCCGTTGGACATGAACAGGAACTTCGGGTTGAAGTTCTGCTGCACCATTGCCTTCACCATCGCGTAGGCATCCGCCGACTGCGTGCCCGCGAACACCATGTCGGGCTTCGCCGCGGCGATCTTCTCGACAACCGGCGTCAGATCCGACATCTCCGGCGGGTAGACCTGCGAGTACACCGTCTTGATGCCCATCGCCTCGAACGCCGCCTGGGCGTGGGCCGCGATCGGCTGCGCGAACGGGTCGTCGAGGTAGGGGTAGGCGGCGGTCTTCGGCCGCTCGCTGGCCGGCAGTGACTTGATGTAGGAGACGAACGGATCGCCGCAGTTGACGATCGGAGCCGGCTGGCTGAAGAACACGTTGCCCAGCTTCTGCTGGAAGACCAGCGGACCGCCGCCGGACGGCTCGGGGAACGCGTAGCCGTAGCGCTCGGCGACCCGAGCGGCGGGCGCGGTCAGCAGCGTCGAGAACGGCCCGAACACCAGGTCGACCTTGTCACGCGAGATCAGGGTCTGGTAGTTGGTGACCACCTGGCTGGGGCTGCTGGCGTCATCGACGATCTTGAGCTGAACCTTGCGCCCGAGGATCCCGCCCTGCTTGTTGACCGGTCGGCCCAGAGCTGGTAGCCGAGCTGTGCGGCGTGGCCGGGATCCGAGAAGTCTCCCGACTTCGAGAGCGAGATGCCCACCACCAGCGGCTTGCCGCTACCGCTGCCCGACGAGCTCGAGCTGGAGCTCCCGCAGCCTGCGGCTCCAACCGCGAGGACGGCGGCAGCTGCCACGAGAACGACCTTCAAGCGTGAGCGGGTCACGACGGCTCCTCTCGGTTGGTGTCCCGGTGTCGGCGCCGGCATCCACAGGCTGCAACGGTCTATGCAATCGGTTGCAGAGATTAGACGGAATGGAATGGGGTGTCAATGGAGCGCCTCTCAGTTCTGGGCGGCCGGGGTCGCCTGGGGGGATCCGGAGCGCAGCCCATCGTCCACCGGGCCTGCGTCGTCGGCAAGCTCGAGCTGCGCCTTGTCGGCTTCGAGCTCGAGCAGTGAGGCGAAATCCAGGCCGGTGTAGCCGGCGTCGATCGCGTCCTGGATCAGCCCGCGGACGAGCTCCATGGTGGGCAGCGGCACGTCGAGCTCGGCGCCGGCGTCGAGCCCCAGGTCGAAGTCCTTGCGCAGCAGCTCGAGGGTGAAGGTGGGGGAGTAGCTGCGGTTGACGTAGGCGGGCGTCTTGTAGCGGGTGAATGTCGAGCCCAGCACGCTCTCGTTCAGGAACTCGAAGAACTCCCGGCGGGGAACGCCGCCGCGCTCGGCCAGGACGGCGATCTCGGCCATCGACTCGGCGACCACCCCCAGGAACAGGTTGTGGCAGATCTTGACGAGGCGCGCCGCATCGCCCTCCCCGACGTACGTGACGCCCGCGCCGAACAGCTCCAGATACGGGCGTGCGATGTCGAATGCCTCCCGTGGACCGGACGACACGACCGTCAGCCGTCCCGCCTTGACGACGCTCGGGTTGCCGCTGACCGGCGCCGCCAGCACCGCCGTGCCGCGCTCGGCGGCAACGGTGCGGACGGCGTTCGACGCCTCGGCCGAGATCGTCGACGAGTCGACCAGGATCATCGGCGCGTCCCCGTTACGCGACAGCACCCCGGCCGGCCCTGTGGTGACCTCCTGGAAGTCCTCCGGTCCGGCGACCATCGTGAAGACCAGCTCCCGGTCGGCCAGGTCGGCGGGGGAGTCGACGATGGTGGCGCCGTGCTCGGCGAGGGGCTCCGCCTTGGAGCGCGTGCGGTTCCAGACCGCCAGGTCGCACCCGCCGGCGAGCAGTCGCTGGGCGATCTGAAAGCCCATCCGGCCGGTGCCGATCCAGCCGACCGTGTGACCTCGCACCGATGAAACCGCCATAGGTCGGCGCACCTCCCCCGGCTCCGCCGGCTTCGAGTTACTGCAACATCGCTCCGTTTATTACGCAATCGATTGCAGAGTTCAAGTACTCTACCGATGAGCCTGGGCGTCGTCAATGCAGGCAGGGGTAGCCGGATATGTCCTCGAAGTCGGGCAGCGCCCTCCACCGCCATGACCGACCAACCGATCACCATGCGCGACGTTGCCCGAGCCGCCGGGGTGCACCCGGGAACGGTCTCGCGCGTCCTCAACCCGGTCACGCGCCCGCTCGTCAACTCCCGCACCGCCGATCGGGTCGACCGCGCCGCCCGCGATCTCGGCTACTCGCTGAACCCGATCGCCCGCAGCCTGAAGACGCGACGGTCATACAGCATCGGCGTGGTCATCCCCGACCTCACCAATCCGCTGTTCCCGCCCATGATCAGGGGCATGGAGGAGGTGCTCGACCGTGCCGGGTACACGACGCTGGTCGCGTCGACCGACGGCGACGCCGACCGCGAGCGGCAGCGCGTGCAGACCCTGATCGCCCGCCATGTGGACGGGTTCGTGATCGCCACCGCCTCGCGCAACGACCAGCTGGTGACCGACACCATGTCCGCCGGCATGGCCGTCGTCCTGCTCAACCGGACGATCGACGGCCGCGGGGCGTTCGCCGTCGTCCCGGATGACCGCAAGGGATCGGCGCTGGCGGTCGACTACCTTGCGCAGCTCGGCCATCGCCGGATCGCGCATCTCGGCGGGCCCCGTGGACTGTCCACCGGGCACCTGCGCTGGCGTGGCTTTCTGGAGGCGATGGAGGACAACGGCCTCGAGCTGGACGACCGGCTGGTTGCGGTCGCCGACGGGTACACCGAGGCAGCCGGCGCCCGCGCCGTCCGGGGGCTGCTCGAGCTCGACCCGCGGCCGACGGCGATCGTCGCCGCCAACGACCTGCTGGCGCTGGGCGTCTACACGGCGCTTGCAGAGGCGGGCCTGCGGTGCCCGCGCGACGTCTCGGTGATCGGGTTCAACGACATGCCGTTCACCGACCGCCTGTCGCCGCCGCTGACGACGGTGCACATCCCGCACGCGCAGATCGGCGCGCGGGCGGCCGAGCTGCTGCTGGAGCGGATCCACGACCCCGCCGCCACGCCGCAGACGCTGCTGTTCGAACCGACGCTGATGGTGCGCGAATCGGCCGCCCGCCTGCGCAAGTAGCAGCTGGTCCTACACGCCGTTGTTGGGGCGGTTCAGGTTCGACTGCGTCTCGCGGATCCCCGGCAGCTGCCCGGCGGTGGTGTGGTAGTGGCGGCGCCCGGCGACCATCAGCTGTTCGGCCGGGAAGCGCGTGATCACCTCGCAGCCGTCGGCCGTGACCACCAGCTGCTCCTCGATCCGTGACGCCGACCACCCGTCGCTGGCCGGCCAGAACGTCTCCAGCGCGAACACCATGCCCTCCTCGATCACCTCCGGGTGGTCGAGTGAGACCAGGCGGCTGATGATCGGCTTCTCCCAGATCGAGAGGCCGACCCCGTGCCCGAACTGGAGCGCGAAGGCCGCCTCCTCGTTGGCGAACCCGAACTCCTCGGCTCGCGGCCAGACCGATGCGACCTCGGCCGTCGTCGCTCCCGGGCGGACGACGTCGATCGCCTGGTCGAGCAGGTCGCGGCAGCGCCGGTAGGCGTCGACCTGCGACCGGCTGGCGCTGCCCACGGCGAACGTCCGGTAGTAGCAGGTGCGGTAGCCCAGGTAGCTGTGCAGGATGTCGAAGTAGGCGGGGTCGCCGGGGCGCAGAACGCGGTCGCTGTAGACGTGGGGATGGGGGTTGGCGCGCTCTCCGGAGATCGCGTTGACGCCCTCCACGTGCTCGGAGCCGAGGTCGTAGAGCACCTTGTTGACGAGACCGACGCACTCGTTCTCGCGCATCCCCGGGCGCATCGCGCGGTAGAGCTCCTCGTAGGCGGCGTCGACCATCATGCAGGCGGTGTCGAGCAGCACGATCTCGTCCTGTGTCTTGATCACCCGTGCGCGCTGCATCAGCTGCTGGCCGTCTGCGACGGTCACGCCGGCGGCCTGGAGCGCGAACAGAACCGGTGGCTCGACGACGTCGATCCCCAGCGGCTCGCCGGCCAGCCCGTGGCGGTCGAGCTCGCGCTTCACCTTGGCGGCGACGTCCTCCGCGCGCCCGCTCTCGGGCGACATCGCCCCGCGCATGGTGGAGATGCCGGCCGGTGTCCGGTCCTCCAGCCACGGGCAGTAGAGCGCGTGGTGGCGGGCGGCCGAGCCGAAGTCCCAGACGATCGGCTTCTGGCCCCGCACCAGCAGCGTGAACCGCGCCAGCTTGTCCATCGCCCAGGTACCGATGTGGGTGGCGGTGATGTAGCGGATGTTGCCCATGTCGAAGCAGAGCAGGGCGCCCAGCTCCGATTCGTCGAGCAGCTTCGAGATCCGGTCGAGCCGCTCCCGCCGCAGCCGGTCGAGGTCTACTCGCTGCTCCCAGTCGACCGCCATCAGACCGAATGTCTTGCCCATCGCGCAGCACCTCTCCTCGGTTGAATCGATGCAAACGATTGCAGCACCGCTGGGTGCTGTCAACCCAATCCGGCGGTCAGAGGTGCGAGCCGACGCGGCCTACGAGCATCGTCAGGAGCATCGCGGCCACGCCCCAGACGACCACCCGCAGTGTTCCGCGCAGCGGCGGTGCGCCGCCCATCCGTGCGCCCAGCAACCCGGTCAGGGCCAGCGCAACAACGGTCGCCGCCATGGTGACCTGGATGCGGAGAGAGCCGGGAGCCGCCAGAACCGCCAGCAGCGGCAGCACGCCGCCGGCCAGGAAGGAGGCCGCCGACGCCCCGGCTGCCTGGAACGGCCGGGCGTGGTACTGGGGCGTCTGCCCGAGCTCATCGCGGGCGTGGACCGCGAGGACGTCGCCCGCGCTCAGCTGCGTCGCCACCTGGTGGGCGAGGTCATCGGACAGCCCGCGAGCGCGGTAGATCTGGGCCAGCTCCTCGAGCTCGCCCTCGGGGTCGCTGCGCAGCTCGCGCCGCTCCAGGTCGAGATCGGCGCGCTCGGCATCGGCCTGTGAGCTGACCGATACGTACTCACCGGCGGCCATCGAGGCCGCGCCGGCGACCAGTCCCGCGACCCCGGCCGTGACGATCGCCGTGCGGCTGGAGTCCGCGGCGGCAACGCCGACGATGATCGCGGCCACCGACACGATGCCGTCGTTGGCGCCCAGCACCGCCGCCCGCAGCCATCCTGTGCGGTGCCCGAGGTGGTGCTCCTGCGCGCGGTGGCGGTGCATCGCCGTCCGATCGTACTGGTCTGACAGGGCCGCCGCTTGTACCGCCGGGCTAGCATCAGTGGTGCGAAATCGAACCGGAGGGATCATGCAAGACGCACCGTCGCTCGCTGCCAACGACCCGTCTGCTCTGCTGGAGCAGCTGGGGGTCGACACGATCTCGGGCGGGGGCGACGCCCTCGAGGTGACGCACGCCCATCACCGGCGAGCCGATCGCGCTCCATCGCCCAGACCTCGCAGGCCGACGCGTCGGCCGCGGTCGAGCGCTCGCTGCGGGCGTTCGAGGCGTGGCGCGAGGTGCCGGCGCCGCGGCGCGGCGAGCTGGTGCGCCTGCTCGGCGAGGAGCTGCGCCGCGAGAAGGAGACGCTGGGCGCGCTGGTCACCCTGGAGGCGGGCAAGATCGTCCAGGAGGGGCTGGGCGAGGTGCAGGAGATGATCGACATCTGCGACTTCGCGGTCGGCCTGTCGCGCCAGCTGTACGGCCTGACCATCGCCTCCGAGCGGCCCGGCCACCGGATGATGGAGACCTGGCATCCGCTGGGACCGGTCGGCGTGATCACCGCCTTCAACTTCCCGGTCGCGGTCTGGAGCTGGAACGCGGCGCTGGCGCTCGTCTGCGGCGATCCCGGTGCTGTGGAAGCCGTCGTCGCAGACGCCGCTGACGGCGCTCGCCTGCCAGGCGCTGCTGCAGCGAGCGGCCGAGCGGCTTCGGCGACGTGCCCGGAGGGCCTGCTCGAGGTGCTGATCGGCAGCGGCCGGCCGGGCGCTGGTCGACGATCCGCGGGTGCCGCTGGTCTCGGCGACCGGCTCGACGGCGATGGGCCGGGCGATGGCGCCGCGCGTCGCCGCCCGGCTGGGCCGCTCGCTGCTCGAGCTGGGCGGCAACAACGCGATGATCGTGGCGCCCAGCGCCGATCTCGACCTGGCGGTGCGCGCGATCGTGTTCGCGGCGGTCGGCACGTGCGGCCAGCGCTGCACGTCGCTGCGGCGGCTGATCGTGCACGAGGACGTGGCCGACGAGCTGCTCGACCGGCTGGAGCGGGCGTACGCCAGCGTCCAGGTCGGCGATCCCGCGCGAGCCCGGCACGCTGTGCGGCCCGCTGATCGACGCGCGACGCGTTCCACGCGATGCAGACGGCGCTCGACCGGGCGCGCGCCGACGGCGGCCACGGTGGCCGGCGGCGAGCGGGTGCTCGAGCCGACCGGTGGCCGGACGCCTACTACGTGCGCCCGGCCGATCGTCCGGATGCCGGACCAGACCGAGGTCGTCCGCGAGGAGACGTTCGCGCCGATCCTGTACGCCATGCGCTACCACGAGCTGGACGAGGCGATCGCCCTGCACAACGACGTCCCGCAGGGCCTGTCGTCGTGCATCTTCACGACCGACCTGCGCGAGAGCGAGCGCTTCCTGGCGCCGGCCGGCTCGGACTGCGGCATCGCCAACGTCAACATCGGGCCCAGCGGCGCCGAGATCGGCGGCGCGTTCGGCGGCGAGAAGGAGACCGGCGGCGGCCGCGAGTCGGGCTCGGACGCGTGGAAGGCCTACATGCGCCGCCAGACCGCGACGGTCAACTACTCGCGCGACCTGCCGCTGGCGCAGGGCATCGTCTTCGACGTCGGCTGACCGCTGCGCCGGCCGGTACTCGTCACGGGCGCCGCGGGGTTCCTCGGCGGTGAGGTGCTGCGCTGCCTGCGGGCGGCCGGCACGCCCTCGCTCGGCACCTGGCACGAGGCGCCGGCGGATGGCCTGCGGCTGGACGTCGCCGACCCGCAGGCCGTCGATGACGTGTTCCGGGCGGTGCGGCCGTGGGCGGTCGTTCACACCGCCTACGCGCGCGCCGGCGAGCAGATGGAGGCGGTCAACGCCGCCGGCTCCGGCCACGTCGCGGCGGCGGCCGCACGGCACGGCGCCCGACTGGTCCATCTCTCGACGGACGTTGTCTTCGATGGCACCGCACGCGACCCGTACACCGAGGACGATCCGGTCTGCCCCGTGACGCCCTACGGCCAGTCCAAGGCGACGGCCGAGCGCCTGGTGGCCGAGGCCCACCCGGGCGCGCTGATCGCACGCACCTCGCTGCTCTACGGCGCCGGGGGCGGCCCCCAGGAGGCCCTGGTCGAGGGGGCACTCGCCGGCGGCGAGATCGCATTCTTCACCGACGAGGTCAGGTGCCCGGTCCACGTCGCCGACCTGGCGGCCGCCCTGGTCGAGCTGACTGCCGAGGGTCCGTCGGGCGTTCTCCACCTGGCCGGGCCGGAGCCGGTAACGCGCTACGAGTTCGCGTGCCTGCTGGCCGGGGCGGCCGGCGGCGATCCAGACGCGATCGGCGCGGCGGAGGCCGGCCGGCAACGCGGCCGCCCCGGGTACTGCGCGCTGGACAGCTCGCGCGCCCAGGAACTGCTGCAGACCCGTCTGCGCGGGGTGACTGAGGTGCTGTCCCACCCGGCAGACGCCCGTTACACTGGCTGACATGGCGACCGCCGGTACGGCTCAGCGTGGCTCCCTGGGCGGTGTTCTCACGCTCCGCGGGTTCGAACGCTCAGCCGAGATCGCGTTGGGGCTGGTCTGGCTGGTGGTCGCGACCGGTGCGATCGTCCGGCTGACCGCCTCCGGATTGGGGTGCCCGCACTGGCCGACCTGCCAGGCCGAGAGCCTGTCGCCGCCGACCACCTACCACGCCGTGATCGAGTTCGGCAACCGGGTGATCTCCGGGATCGCGATGCTGGCGACGGTCGCAACCGCCTGGATCGGCTGGAAGACGGCCGGCGTGCGGCGCGACACGCGGTGGGTGGCGATCCTGGTCGCCGTCGGCACCGTGGCGCAGGTGCCGCTGGGCGGGATCACCGTCTACTACGACCTCAACCCCTATCTGGTCATGTCGCATTTCCTGCTGGCGATGGCGGTCGTCGCCGGCGGCACCTGGGTCGTCTACCAGGCACGCGCCCAGGCCGGTGGGCGGACGAGTCGGTCCAGGCCAACTGGCTGACGCTGGTGGCCGCCGTCGCCGTCCTGGCCTGCCTTGTGCTGGTCACGACCGGTGCCTTCTCGACCGCGGCGGGCCCGCACCCCGGCAGCACGACAACCGTGATCAAGCGGGTCGGGAACTTCTACGACACGGTCTACTTCCACGTCCGGGTGGCGGCGAGCTACGGGATCCTGCTCGCGATCATCACCGGCTGGCTGTGGCTGAAGGCGCGTGGGACGCTTGCGTTCAAGCTCGCGCTCGTGACGGTCGGGTTGACGCTGGTCCAGCTGGGAATCGGCGAGTACCAGTACCGCAACGGCCTGCCCTGGAAGGTGATAGCGGTGCATGTCTCCCTGGCAGCGACGCTTCTCATCCTGACGGTTTTCCTGGCCTGCGAGATTGCGTACCGGCGGATCCCCCGATCGGGTGTGTGAACTAAGCGCCTGAGGCCGGACACTGTGACTACGGGCGCCTCCCGCCGCCCGCGTTGCCGCCCACCGGAGGACAGGTGTCCGAGCCCCACAGTTCCGCCCGCGACGCCTCCGGCGTTACGCTCACCGCGTACCAGACGCTGCTGGACGTTTCCCGCATGCTGCTGGGCTCCGCATCGCTGGAGGAGCTGCTGTCGCGGGTCACCTCCGAGCTGCGGCGGATCGTCCCCTACGACGTGCTCTCGGTCTACGAGCTGGACGAGGTGCGCGGGCTGCTGGTGCCGTTGCACTGCGTCGACCGCTACGCCGACCAGATCCTGGCGACACCGCTCAACATCGGGGAGGGACTGACCGGCTGGGTCGTCGACAACCTGGAGGCTGCGAACCTGCCCGCCGGGCAGCCGGACGACCGGCTGCAGCTGGTGCCCGGCACGGAGTGGGAGCCCGAGGCGCTGGTCGTGGTGCCGCTGGTCAGCAACGACCGCCCGGTCGGCGCTCTCAACGTCTACCGGCTGGGCGAGGCGCAGCGGTTCGACGAGCACGAGTTCGAGCTGATCCAGGAGTTTGCGAACCTCGCGGCTCTGGCCCTCGACAACGCGCAGATCCGCGAGCGGCTGGTGCGCGAGGCGCACACCGACTGGTTGACCGGGCTGCACAACCACCGCCACTTCCACGAGCGTCTGCGTGAGGAGGTCGAGCGCGCGCACCGGCACCGCCGGCGGCTCTCGCTCCTCGTCTTCGACCTGGACGATTTCAAGCTGCTGAACGACGTCCACGGCCACCAGGAGGGCGACCTGGTGCTGCGCCGCCTGGCAGCGGCGGCTGCGGAGGAGGTGCGCAGTACCGACGTTGCCTGCCGCGTGGGCGGCGAGGAGTTCGCGATCGTGCTTCCGGAGACGGGCAGGCGGCAGGCCAAGGCGATTGCCAACCGGCTCTGTGAGCGCGCGCGCCATCTGCTCGGTCCGCGCCCGGTCACGATCTCGTGCGGCATCGCGACGTTCCCCAGCGACGCCAAGAACCCGACCGAGCTGCTGGCGACCGCCGACGCGGCGCTCTACGGGGCGAAGGATGCGGGGAAGAACCAGGCGGTCGCCTATTCACAGCGAGTGGGGGAGGCGCGGAGGGATGGAGCCGACCGCCACGGCATCGCCCAGGAGCAGGAGTCGCTGACCCAGATCCGGCTGCTCGGCGCCCTGGCCTCGAAGCTCAACCGGCTGAACCAGGTCGACCAGATCGGCGAGACGATCGTGACCGAGCTGCGGACGATGGTCGACTACCACAACGCCCGGGTCTACCTGCTCGCCGACGACGGCGTCACGCTGGAGCCGATCGCCTTCGGCGGGATCCTCACCGAGTATGCGGGGGAGACGTTTGACGCACTCCGAACCCGCGTCGGCGAGGGCGTCACCGGCACTGCGGCGTCCCGTGGTCGAACCCTGAACATCGCCAACGCGCTCGACTGCGAGTTCGCCGAGGACGTGGAGGGCACCGCCGAGATCGAGGAGTCGATGCTGGCCGTGCCGCTGCGGCACGAGCAGCGGACGCTCGGAGTGATCGTGCTCTCCAAGCTGGGCGTCGACCAGTTCTCGATGCTGTCGCAGCGGCTGATGGAGCTGCTCGCCGCCCAGGCGGCCGTGGCCCTCGCCAACGCTCGGCTGCTGGAGGAGGAGCGGCGGGCCAAGGTCGTGCTCGACGCGCTGCTCGGCATCGCTACGCTGGCGGCGTCGGATCCGTCGCCGAGGGTGGTAGCCCAGCACATCGTCAACACCGTCCGCGACCTGGTCGGGGCGTCCAGCGCCCAGCTCGTCGAGCTGGGCGACGCCGCGACGGCCGCGCTCCTCGCGCACTCCGGCCCGGCGTCGGAGGCCGCCGCCGGCATCGCCGCGGCGCAGCGGACGTTGCCCGCCGACGGTGAAGCCGTCACGGCGCCGGTAGATCTCTCCCTCGTCGAGGACCCGCCGCACCCCGCGCCGGTGGTCGTCGTCGCGCGGCTGAACCGCCGGCTGCTGACCGTCCAGGTCGCCGAGCCGACACCGCGGGTGCTGCAGACCGTGACCGCGGTCGCCGGCCACGCCGCGGTGGCATTGCGCAACGCCGAGCTGCTCCAGCAGCTTGGGGTCGACCGCGTCACCGCCTAGGTAGGTACGCCGCCTCGAGTCAGCACGGTGATGAGGCGGTCGAACGTCTCGACCGCGCCCTCGTCGGACTGCCCGAACTGATCTCGGTTCGCGTTTCGGCGTAGTCCGGCGAGCTCGGCCCGCCCGTCCGGCAGTGGGGCAAGTCGAGCGGAGAAGATCTCGAGTCCGGTCCAGCTTCGGTGCATGTGGAGCGTGTCGCCCTCGACGAAGTAGCACCACTTGTCGTCCATGTCGCCGCTGATGTGACCCTCACGGAGCCGGGCCGCCTCGTCGGCCGAGAGCGTCCTGCCGAACGGCAGCTCGCTGGAGTCCCGCATCGGTGTATCGCGACCCGACAGGAACGCCCGGGTGACCGGGGGGACTGAGGTCGACGCCTCGGGAGGCAGCGCCACCCCGACTTCGAGCCCGCGCTTCAGCCGGATCAGGACGTCAGCGAAGACGTCGAACGTTGCCCGATCGAACAACCAGAACCGGGCCTCCTCGATCTGCGGATGCGCGACCACGGCGAGGTGAGTCGCCTTGAGCGCGACACCCGCCGCCTGGCGTACGGGATAGCGGTAGACGCCGGTCGAGATCGCCGGGAAGGCGATGCACCGGCAGCCATGTTCGGCTGCGAGCTCGATCGCCCGGGAGTGGCACGAAGCGAGGAGTTCGGCCTCGCCCCGCCGCCCACCGTTCCACACAGGCCCTACCGCATGGACGATGATCCTGGCCGGCAGACGGCCGGCGCCCGTGACCTTCGCATCGCCTGTGTCACAGCCGCCGAGGAGGCGGCACTCGTCGAGAATCGCCGGGCCGGCAGCCCGGTGGATCGCCCCGTCGACACCGCCTCCGCCCAGAAGGCTCGAGTTCGCCGCGTTGACGATGGCGTCGGCCTCGCCGTCGGTGGTGAGGTCTCCAAGGTGGAGCGATAGGGCGAGAGGCATTGGCCGGAGAGTATGCCGCGCCCTGTTGGTACCCTTGTCGCTCCAAGGCGACGTGGCCGAGTGGCTAGGCAGCGGCCTGCAAAGCCGTCCACACCGGTTCGATTCCGGTCGTCGCCTCTGTCCGCGAGTCGGACGCGGCGCGCAGAAAAGACATGCGGGCCTGCAAAGCCGTCCACGCCGGTTCGATTCCGGTCGTCGCCTCTTTCTGTGCTCCCCCGAATGCAACGATCGCCGTTGCAGTTCTGGGCAGGTTGCGCAGGGGGTCAGACCCCGAACGCTCCGCGTTACACCGCGTGTGACAGGTTGCGCGTGCGTGCCGCGAGCCGCTGGTGCGGCTACGCGGCGCGGCGCTCGAGGCGCGCCTGAACCGGCGCGTACTCGATCACACGGACCTGGATCGCGGTCTCCCCGCGGCGCTCGACCAGCGTCCGCTCGACGCGGCGCCGCGGGACGGGAGACTTCGGGGTGCGCTTCATACGCCCGTTATCGGCGTCGGCGCCCGGCGCCTTAGCGCCGGAGGGAAGCCTGGATCAGCCGCCGTTGCCCGAGAACGTCGTCATCAGGTTCAGCGCGGCCGGGCCGAGAGCGACCACGAACAGCGCCGGGAAGATGAAGAGCACGGTCGGGAACAGCATCTTGACCGGCGCCTTCATGGCCTTCTCCTCGGCTGCGAGCTGGCGCCGCATCCGCATGTCCTGCGACTGCACGCGCAGGATGCGCGACAGCGAGATGCCGAGCTGGTCGGCCTGGATCATGGCCCGCGCGAACTGCGCGACCTCGGGGGCCTCGACACGCTCGGACAGGCTCTTCAGCGCTGCCGCGCGGCTCGAGCCGATGCGCATCTCGTGCAGCACCAGGGCGAACTCGTCGACCAGCGGGCCTTCCATGCGCTCGTTCAGCTTGGACCAGCGCCTGGTCGAAACCGAGCCCGGCCTCGACCGACACGCACAGCAGGTCGAGCACGTTGGGCAGCTCGCCGCACATGATGTCCTTGCGGCCGCGGATCCGCGAGTTGACAACGAACTCCGGCAGGATGAACCCGATCGCGGCGCCCACCCAGGCCGATCACCAGGCCGAGCGCTGCGGGAACATCGCTCCGGTCACGGCCATGATCAGGCCGACCGGGATGAAGAGGGCGGCGAGGCCGCCCTTCAGCGCCAGGTAGGTCTGCGGCGACAGGCTGCGCGCCAGGCCGGCGGCCAGCAGCTTGCGGGACAGCTGCTCGGTGTCCGTCTTGGGCATCACCTTCATCGTGATCGCCGGCCAGCTGTCGAGCAGCGGGCCGAGCACGCGGTCGTTGACGCTGCTTGCCGGGTCTCGATCTCGCGCGGTTGCGGATGCCGTAGCGCCTGGCGCGCCTGACGGACAGCGAAACCTGGCGCTGGCGCACGGTCAGCCCGGTCATCAGCACGTAGACCGAGGCGAAGATGAACTCCGACTCCGAGGATCGATCAGCATCGGCTACTCCTTGAACGAGACGATCTTCTTGATGATCATGCGACCGATCGACATCATGACCAGCCCGATCGCGATCAGACCTGCGGCCGGCGTGCTGGTGAACAGCACCGACATGTAGGCCCGGTTCAGGGCGAAGATCGCCAGCGCCATCAGGAACGGCATCGCCATCAGCACGTAGGCTGACATCCGGCCCTGCGCGGTCAGCGCCTTCACCTTGCGCTCGAACTGCTGGCGCTGGCGCACCGTGTCCGACACCATGTCGAGGATGTCGGCGAGGCTGCCGCCGACGGTCCGCTGGATGTTCACGGCCATGACGACGAACCCGAAGTTGTACGAGTTCATGCGCTAGGCCATCGCCTCCAGCGCCTGCCTCGGCGGGCATGCCCAGCTGGGTCTCGGCGACGACGCGCGACGAACTCCTTCGCGGTCGGATCGGCGCCCTCGCGGACGACGCTCTGCGACGACTGGTTGAACGCGTGGCCGGCCTTGAGCGAAGCCGCCATCGTGATCAGCGTCTCCGGCAGCTGGCTGCTCGAACTTGCCAGCCGCTTCGTGGCCTTGAACCGCACGTACCAGCGCGGGAACCAGGCCGCCCATGACCAGTGGCGACCAGGGCGAACGATGCCGCGATGGCCCGAGGATGAACGCGGTGATGAACCCGCACAGGATCGCGCCGAGCCGATCTGGATGTAGAACAGCTCGGCCGTGCGCAGCGGCAGGTCGGCCTGCTCCAGGTTCGCCGACATCCGCTTCCAGAAGTTCATCGAGCCGATGATGCGCTCGGTCGAGATGAACAGCTGGTGCATCGCGATCAAGCGCTCGTTGGCGGGGTTGTCGCCCTCGACGGCGGCCTGCTTGCGGGTCTCGGTGTGAGCCGAGATCCGCTTGTGAAGAGCCACGCTGGGCTTCGCGCCGAGCAGCGCGAGCGTCGCCAGCAGAACGATGATCCCGGCGATCAGCGCCAGCACCAGCCGGCCGGCCGCGTTGGCCGGCACCTTGAACCCGCCCGATCCGCCGTGGCTCGTGACCACGTGACCGGGAGCGGTCGAGCCCGACGTCGCCGAGGGAAGCCGGGAGCCGAGACCTTGAGGTGAATCGGCGAGCCGGGCTGCGCCAGGCTCTCGTAGGTGAACGTGTAGGTGCTGCTCAGGCTGCTCGGAGACGTGCCTTGTAGAGCGACGCCAGCTGGCTGACGACGTGGCCACCGCCGAGGTGCCGTGCGTCGGGCCCGAGAGCGCCTGCAGCGCGGCCGACGAGTGCCCGTCGGTGGCGATGCCGATCGTGTAGACGCTGACCCCGTCTGCCTTGGCCGCCGCGAGCGCCTGCTTCGACGTCGCGTCGTCGTGTGACGACTGACCGTCGGTCAGCAGCACGATCACCTTCTTCTGCGCGAGCTGGCTCTGCAGGTCGTGGGAGGCCATGACGACGGCGCCGTAGAGCGCGGTGCCTCCGGCGCGCCGTCGACGTTCAGCTGCTGGATCGCGATGTCCAGCTGGCTCGGGTCATTGGACAGCGGGGCCGCGGTGTAGGGCTTGGCGTCGAAGCCGTAGACCCCGACGATGTTGTTGGGCGGCTGCTCGTCGACGAAGCTCTTCGCCGACGCGATGGCATCGTGCATCTTCTGCCCGGCCATGCTGCGCGACGTGTCGACCAGCAGGGCGATCGCGGCAGGCGGCTCGCCGCCGCCCGATGACGGGTTGACCGCCGGCCGGCCGTTCTCGGTGACCCTGAACTGCGGCGTGGTGCCGTTCGTCCCGGTCGTCTGAACGGTGACAGCCACCGTCGGGAACTTCGAGGTGTCGATGGACTTGACGGTGAGCGTTCCGCCGGACGCGGAGGCCGAGGAAGCGGCCAGCAACGCCACCGCCGTCGTCGCAACGGCGATCGCGCGTCGCATCACTGACCCGCCGCCCGTCCGAACACGCCCGCGGCGGACGGAGGCCGCTCGCCGGTATCGGGCAGGAAGAAGTTCGGGCGGCAGGTTGACCCCGTTGCCGGCCATCTTGTCGAGGAAGTGCGGCTTGATGCCGGTGCACGTCAGCGGGCCGAGCAGCCGGTGGCCGGTCTCCGGCCTGGGCTCGGCCACGTCCTCGACGGGCTTGGCGATGAAGATGTCCTGCAGCGTGACCACGTCGGACTCCATCCGCAGCACCTCGGTGACATGGGTGATGCGGCGGGTGCCGTCGACCAGGCGCGAGACCTGGACGATCAGGTCGAAGGCGCTCGAGATCTGCTCGCGGATGGCGCGCAGCGGCAGGTCGACGCCGGCCGTCAGCACCAGGGTCTCGGTACGGGCCAGAGCGTCACGCGGGTTGTTCGCGTGGACGGTGGTCAGCGACCCGTCATGGCCGGTGTTCATCGCCTGGAGCATGTCCACGGTCTCGGGACCACGACACTCTCCGACGATGATGCGGTCGGGCCGCATACGCAGGGTGTTGCGGACGAGGTCGCGGATCGTGACCTGGCCCTTGCCCTCGATGTTCGACGGGCGCGACTCCAGCGTGATCACGTGGTCCTGCTTGAGCTGGAGCTCGGCCGCGTCCTCGACCGTGATGATCCGCTCGTCGGAGGGGATCGCCGACGACAGCACGTTCAGCGTGGTCGTCTTACCGGAACCGGTACCGCCCGAGATCAGGATGTTCAGCTTGCCGCGCACGCAGGCCTCGAGGAACTGGCCGGACTTGTGCGTCAGCGTCCCGAACTTGATCAGGTCGGGCATGGTGAACGGATCGCGGCGGAACTTTCGGATGGTCAGCGCCGAGCCGCGCACCGCCAGCGGCGGGATGATGGCGTTGACACGCGAGCCGTCGGGCAGACGGGCGTCCACGTACGGGGACGACTCGTCGATGCGGCGCCCGATCCGGCTGATGATCTTGTCGATGATCCGCAGCAGGTGCTGCTCGTCGACGAAGTGCGCATTGGTGCGCGTGATCTTGCCGTGGCGCTCGATGTAGATCGTGTGTGCGTCGTTGACCATGACTTCTGTGATGCCGTCGTCGCGCAGGAACGGCTCGAGCGGCCCGTAGCCCAGGATGTCGTCGGTGATCTGACGGATGATCTCCTGGCGCTCCTGCCGCGTCAGCGGCGTCTTCTCGAGCGCGAGTACCTCGGTGACCGCCTCGTTGACGCGTGGTCTCGAGGTCGTTGTCCTTCGAGTCGGCCGCGTTGTTGTTGAACAAGCGCGGTCCGAGCCGGGCGATGATGTCCTTGTGGACCCGGGTCTTGAGATCGGCGAAGGGATCGGATACGACCGAGGAGCGCTCGGCGGCGGCGGCGTTCCGGCTTCCTGCCCGGCCTCGACCTCGGTACCCTCCGTATTGCCGCGACCTGGAGACGAGACTGCAGCGACACCGGTTACCCCTTCCTTCAGAACTTTCGCCGGCCGCCGGCGTCCCGCCCTCGGCGGTGCGCTGCGGCACGAGCTTGTCGGCGATGTCGGCAAGGGCCTTGGCCACGCCGGAGCGCGGCGATCGAGAGCACCATCGGGACGCCGCGGTTGACCGAGACGGCCACCTCGCGCTCCACCGGCACCTCGAACTCGACCTTGTAGTCGAGCGCCCGCTCGACGTCGGCGGTCTTCAGGCCCACCTTCGACCCCGCCCGGTTGAGCAGCAGGTGCCGCCGCTCCTTCGGGTAGTGCAGCAGGTCGAGGGTCTGCATGGTCAGCTTGATGTTCTTGACCGCGGGCACGTCCATCGAGCCCACCAGCAGCAGCTGGTCGGTGCGATCGAGCGTCGACAGCACCGGGCCGTGGAAGAACGGCGGCGTGTCGACGACCGTGACGTCGTAGCTCTCCTTGGCGACGGCGAACAGGTGCGCCGAGCCGCTCCTCGGTGACCAGCTCGGCATCCTCGGGCCGCATCGGAGCGGGGAGGACGTGCACGCCGGACTGGTGGACGGTGACGTAGCCGGCCAGAGCGTCGGAATCCAGCTCACGCCGGCCATCACCAGGTCGTAGATCGTCTTCTCGGGCTCGATCCCCATCATGATGGCGACGTCGCCGAACTGAAGATCGAGGTCGAGCAGCAGCGTCTTGCGCTTCTGGTGGCGCGCGAACGTCGCCGCCAGGTTGCAGGCGAGGACGGTCTTGCCCGACTCCGCCCTTGGGCGAGAACAACGTCACCGTCTTGCCCTCGAGGCCGGCGCTCGTCTTCGAGCTCGGGCCCGTCGGGCGGCCCGCAGCCAGCGAGTTCGCCTTCTTGATCGTGAACACGATGCCGTCCGTCAGCTGCGGCAGCAGCACGACGTCGAAGATGCCCGGCGGACAGCGCCTGCGACAGGATCGCGTTGGCGCTGGCCGAGGTCACGAGCACGATCGGCGCGGCGGTGATGCCGCGGATCGCGTCGATCTCGTCGGTCGGGACGTGATCGGTGGCGGTGGTGCCGTGCAGCATCACCTGCGCGCCGGACTCAGCCAGCTTCGTCCCGACCTTCGTCGGGATCGGCCGCCGTGCCGACCAGCTCCACCTCGGGGTGGTCGGCCAGACCCTCGCGGACCTCGGCCAGCCCGTTGGCGGCGCCGGTGATGAATACCTTGATCGGTGAGGCTGCTCATTTGATCGATCACCCGTTCCCGTTCAGGGCAGCCTGGAGCTGCGTGGCGTTGAGACCTGCGCCGAGCACCGACTTCAGCGTCGCGATGGTGATCGAGGCCGTCCTGCGAGCCGCTCTGCGGACGCTCGACGAGCCACAGGCCATCGAGAGCCGGAGTTCTCGCCGCCACCCTCCTTGCAGCGTGAAGTTGATCGTCGGCACGACCGTGTCGGGCACCGAGACGATGATCGTACGGGGTTGGAGCTGCCGCCGCCAGCCGACCTTCGAGCCGCTGGCATCCGTCGGACACCGACAGCACCGGCACGTTGCGCACGATGATGCGGCTGACGATGTAGTCGGTCGCCGGTCGGCGGGTGCACGGTGTAGGTACCGACCATGTCGATGTGGTCGCCGGCCTTGAGCGTGTTGACCATCATCGCGTCTGTGGTCGAGCGGAATCTGCTCGGCGCGCTGCGTGCCGTTGATCTGGGTGATGATCGGGCTGGTCAGGGACGCCGTGAACATGGCGGTCGTGACCTGCTGGCCAGCGTAGAGATCCTGCGTGGTGACGTAGATCCTTGTCGCCGCCGATGGTCGTCGAGGTCAGCGCCCCGACGATCACGTCCTGCGACACGACCGGCTTCAGCGAGAGCTGGCCGCCGGAGATGGCGTCCTTGACGCTGGTACCGGCTGGAACGTCCGCCGTGGCCTCCAGCACCTTGGTGGTCTGCTGGGAGTTATGTGCCTGCTTCTGTACGTTCGAGGTGTAAGCAATCACCAGGAACGCCGCGATCCCGGCAAGAACCAGGGCGATCGCGATATTACGGACGTTATACGTCATGCGGCTGCCTCACTTGGGACGTCGGACTCACTCGGCTAGGGAGCTATCGGCAGTGGTGGGGATGGACTTGAGGGCGTTACTGAAGACTCTTGACTCGCAGTAGCGGACCGGCACGAAACCGCCGTCCTGCAATCCTTCGCGCCGGCGGTGTGGTCGTGCGCTTGCGCACATACACCCGGCGTCGTGTGGGGAGTAGCGGTGGGCTACTCGACGCGCATCGTGGTCGATGAGGTGAGGTTGCCCGATGACACGACCAGGCCGAGAAGGCTGATCGAGTACGGGTAGCTAACCTGCACCGTCACCGTGCTGCCCTGGGCGAACGTCGGGTTGCCAGGGAAGGTGATCGCCAGCTGCGACTGGGTGAGGCCCGAAGCCGTGTTGTCGGCCGCAGTGACGGCGGCGGACTCGGCTCCTGAAGTGCCCAGGCCTCGGCTGACCGCGGCCTTGCGGCACCCTCGCGGGCTGCGCTGGTCACCTGGATGTAGTTGTTGAACACCACTCCGAACTGCAGGATTGCGAACAGCACGAGCAACAGGACAGGGAGCAGCACGGCGAACTCGACTAGCGCCTGGCCTCGCTGCTTATCGAGCCTTGCTTGTGCACTTCGCCTCGCTCGGGGTGGGGTGGGGACGAATGAAGACCTATGAAAGGAAAGCGGGCTCCCGGTACCGCACTCGGGGATGCGGGAGCCCGCCGACAGAAGCAACGACTACATCTTGGTGATCACGTTGTTGAGAACGGTGGAGATCGTGCCGCTCAGCAGCGTCAGGGTGGCGACCACCGCGATGGTGATGACGCCGAGCACGACGGCGTACTCCGCCATCGTCTGACCCGACTCCTCCTTGAGATCCGCGAACACGCGGTTCAGGTACTCGATCAAGGGATTCACCTCCTTCCGATCTTCAATATCGATCGCTCGCCGCGGACGTGCGAATCGAGTGGTTCCTGTTTCGGCGCGCCGCTCCAGACCTTGAGGCGGTACTGGGAGCATTTCCCCCTTTCGGGGAGGCGGCCGATGCTTCTCCAACTCGGTATAGGGGGCGGCGAGCCTCGCCGGTATCACCCGGTGGGGTCATTCATGCATCGATTTTCGGCCGAAGGCTGGTATCGTCCCCGCCGATGGCGACCCTGATCGACGGCACAGCAGATCTCCAGCCGCGTGCGCGCACGCGTGGCGGAGCGAGTCGCGGAGTTCGCGGCGGAAACCGGCCATACGCCGGGGCTCGTGACCATCCTGGTCGGCGAGGATCCCGGCGTCTCAGGTCTACGTCCGCAGCAAGGGCGAGCGCACCCGGGAGGTCGGGATGGCCTCGTTCCACGAGCAGCTGCCGGCAACGGCCAGCCAGGACGAGGTCGAGAGCGCCGTCGCACGCTGGAACGCGGACGACCGCGTCGACGGCATCCTGGTGCAGCTGCCGCTCCCCGGCAGGCCTCGACTCCAAGCCGGTTCTGGAGCTGATCGACCCGGCCAAGGACGTGGACGGGTTCCACCCGGTCAGCGTCGGCCGCCTGGTTGCCAACCAGCCCGGCCTGCGTCCGTGCACGCCGGCCGGCGTGATGGAGCTGCTGCACGCCTACGAGATCGCCGATCACCGGCGCGGAGGCCGTGGTCGTCGGCCGCTCGGACATCGTCGGCAAGCCGGTGGCGCTGCTGCTCCTGCACCAGAGCGCCACCGTCACCATCGCCCACTCGCGCACGCGCGACCTGGGTGAGGTCACGCGGCGCGCAGACATCCTGGTGGCGGCCGTCGGACGTCCGCGAGATGATCACCGGCGACATGATCAAGCCGGGCGCCGTCGTCATCGACGTCGGCATCAACCGCACCGACGCGGGACTGGTCGGCGACGTCGACTTCGCATCGGCCGCGCGAGGTGGCCGGCGGCGATCACCCCGGTACCGGAGGTGTGGGTCCGATGACGATCGCGATGCTGCTCTCGAACACGCTGGAGGCCGCTCGGATGCGCCACGGCGCGCAGGCCGCCGTTACCGCCTGATCGCGCAGCTTGCTCGACGTCACAAAGCGGTCATTCGATTTCGCTTGGATCCATTGCAGGACGCCTCTGCGCGATGCATCTAAGGTCTCCCATCCACGATCTGCCTCCAGGGAGGGCAACAGAGTTGGCGGAAGGCACTGTGAAGTGGTTCAGCAACGAGAAGGGCTACGGCTTCATCCAGCAGGATGGCGGCGACGACGTGTTCGTGCACTTCTCGGAGATTCAGGTCGACGGCTACAAGAGCCTGGCCGAAGGTCAGCGCGTCGAGTTCGAGGTCGTCCAGGGCAACAAGGGCCTGCAGGCCAGTGGCGTCCGCGTGATCTGATCCCAGCGGATTGCCTCGTCGCCCGGGGAATGAGCGGTATACCCGGGGACGATGACGTCTTGTCTATCCTGCCGCCCGATGGCCATCTCCTCCGGCGACGTGCTGCACGTGGCGAAGCTCGCCAACCTCTCGCTGGACGAGGAGGAGGTCGACCGCATGTCGACCCAGCTCTCCGGCATCCTGGAGCACGTCGACGCGCTCTCGACGCTCGACCTGAGCGGCGTTCCGCCGACCTCGCATCCGCTTCCGACTCGTCAACCTGACGCGCGCCCGACCGGTCGCGGCCGTCGCTGGCCCCTGGACGAGGTGCTGGCCAAGGGGCGCCGGACGTGGCCGACAACATGTTCCGCGTCCCCCCGACCTCGTGACCGTCGAGACCCTGGGGCTGACCGCTGAGCGGCTGCGTGGCGCTGCTCGACGCGCGGGACGTGTCGTGCCGGGAGCTGGTCGAGGCCTATCTCGACCGCATCGAGGCGCACGACGGCGACTTCAACGCCTATCTGCGCACCCGCGCGCGACGGCGCTGGCGGAGGCCGCGCGCTTCGACCGCGACGGCCGCAGCGGCCTTCAGGGCGTCCCGATCGCGCTCAAGGACATTCTCTGCACGCGCGGCGAGGAGACCACGGCCGGCTCCCGGATCCTGGAGGGGCACCAGCCGCTGTACGACGCCGGCGCGGTCACCCGCGTCCGCACGGCGGGGATGATCCCGCTCGGCAAGACCAACATGGACGAGTTCGCGATGGGCTCGTCGACCGAGCACTCCGCCTTCGGCGCGACCCACAACCCGTGGGATCCGACGCGTGGTCCCGGGCGGGTCGAGCGGCGGTTCGGCCGCCGCCGTCGCCGCGGGCCTGGCGCCGCTCGCGCTGGGCACCGACACCGGCGGCTCGATCCGCCAGCCCGCGGCCCTCTGCGGCGTGGTCGGCCTGAAGCCGACCTACGGCGCCGTCTCGCCGCCACGGGCTGATCGCATTTGGCTCCTCGCTCGACCAGATCGGCCCGTTCGCGCTGACCGTGCGCGACGCGGCCCTGGCGCTCGCCACGTGATCGCCGGCCAGGACCACTGCGACTCGACCTCGGTCGAGCTGCTCGAGCCGATCGCCTCCCCGACCGCGACGACCTCGCCGGCGTCCGCATCGGCGTGCCCACCGAAGCTGCTCGACCAGGGCGTCGAGCCCGGCGTGCGCGACGTCGTTCGACGCGTCGCTGGAGCATCGCCGAGGACCTTGGCGCCTCCGTGTCGCGAGATCGCGCTCCCGCACGCCCATCCACGGGCTGCCCGCCTACTACCTGATCGCACCCTGCCGAGGCGTCGGCCAACCTGGCCCGCTTCGACGGCGTCCGCTACGGCCTGCGGCTGGAGGAGCCGGGCGACACGGTGGTCGACATGTACGGGCGCACCCGCTCGAGCGGGTTCGGCGCCGAGGTCAAGCGCCGCATCATGCTGGGCACCTACGTGCTCTCGGCCGGCTACTACGACGCCTACTACGGCACCGCGCTCAGAGGTGCGGACGCTGATCCGGCGGGACTTCGATCAGGCGTTCGGCGACGTCGACGTGATCGCCACGCCGGCCTCGCCGACCGTGGCGTTCACGATCGGCGAGCGGGTCGACGACCCGTGGGCGATGTACGCCTGCGACGTGCTCACGGTGCCGCTGAACCTGGCCGGGCTGCCGGGTATCTCGATCCCGTGCGGCCTGTCCGAGGAGCTTCCCGTCGGCCTCCAGCTGGTCGGGCCGGCCGTTCTCCGAGAACCGGCTGCTCGACGCCGCGCACGCGATGGAGCGGGCGCTGCAGTTCGACCCGGTGCCGCCGCGGCTGGGCCAGGGGGTCGCATGAGCGACTGGGAGCCGGTCATCGGCCTCGAGATCCACGTTCAGCTGAACACCGAGACGAAGATGTTCTGCTGCTGCGAGAACCGCTATCGGCGCCGACCCCAACACCCTCACCTGCCCGCTCTGCCTGGGCCATCCCGGCGTGCTGCCGCTGATCAACCAGGCCGCGGTCGACCGCGCCATCAAGATCGGGCTGGCGCTCAACTCGCAGGTGGCGGAGAGCTGCCGTGTTCCACCGCAAGAACTACTTCTATCCAGACAGCCCGAAGGCGTACCAGATCAGCCAGTACGACGAGCCGATCTGCAGCGGCGGCCACCTGGAGGTCGACGGAACGAGCATTGGGATCACCCGCGCGCACCTCGAGGAGGACGCCGCCAAGCTCGTCCACGCCGGCGGCGAGGCGGGGCGGATCGCCGGCGCCGAGCATTCGCTGGTCGACTTCAACCGCTGCGGAACGCCACTGGTCGAGATCGTCACCGAGCCCGACATCCGATCGCCCGAGCAGGCAACCCGGTTCCTGGCGCTGCTCAAGAACACGCTGCAGACGATCGGAGTCTCGGACTGCGACATGGAGAAGGGCTCGCTGCGCTGCGATGCGAACGTCTCGGTGCGCCCGGCCGGCGCGACCGAGTTCGGCACCAAGACCGAGCTCAAGAACATGAACTCGTTCAAGTTCCTGGCCGAGGGGATGGCGGCCGAGATCGAGCGCCAGATCGGCGTGCTGGAGGGTGGCGGCACGGTCGAGCAGGAGACGCTTCACTACGACCCCCGCAGCGGTGCGCTGCGGTCGCTGCGGTCGAAGGAGGAGGCGCACGACTACCGCTACTTCCCGGAGCCCGACCTGGTGCCGCTGGCGCCTTCGGCTGAGCTGATCGAGCGGCTGCGGGGCGAGCTGCCCGAGCTTCCGGCCGGGCGCATCGCCCGCTTCGAGCGCGACTATGCGCTGCCCGAGCAGTACGCGGTCGACCTCAACGCCGACGCCGGCGTGGCGGACTACTTCGAGCAGGTTGCCGAGCTGGCAGGCGACCCCAAGGCCGCTGCCGACTGGGTCATCAACCAGCCGACGGCCGTCGCCGCCGTGCCTGCAAGCGGCCTGGCGGGCATCGTCAAGCTGGTCAACGGCGGCACGATCACCGCGACGATCGCCAAGCAGGTGTACGGGCTGCTCGAAGAGACGCCGGACGCCGATCCTGCAGAGCTGGTCGAGCAGCAGGGGCTCGCGAGCATCGGCGGCGACGACGAGCTGATGGGCATGGTCGACGAGGTGATCGAGGCCAACCCGGCGCTGGTCGAGCAGTTCCGCGGCGGCAAGGACGGCGTGGTCAACGCTCTGGTCGGCCAGGTCATGAAGAAGACGCAGGGCCGCGCAGATGCTCGCAAGGTGCAGGAGCTCTTCCGCTCGCGCCTGAGCTGAGCGGCGATCCGGCGGGTCTCCGGGGAGGCCGGGGATACACTGGCGATCGACCACTGCGCCGCTCCAGTGCCCGAGAAGACCTACCTCATCACGCCCGGCCCGACGCCTCGTGCCGCCGCAGGTCCAGGCGGCCATGGCCGAGCCGCTGCTGCACCACCGCAGCCCCGACTTCCGGGCGCTGCTGCGGGACACGCTGAGCCGCCTGCGAACGGTGTTCGAGACCGAGCGCGAGGTGCTGATGTTCACCGGATCGGGCACCACGGCGATGGAGTCGGCGGTCGCCAACCTGCTCTCGCCCGGCGACCTGGCGCTCGTCGCCTCGGCGGGCAACTTCGGCGAGCGCTGGGTCAAGATCGCATCGGCCTACGGGGCCGACGTGATCCATCTCGAGCAGGAGTGGGGGGAGCGCGCTCGATCCCGCAGCGGATCGCCGCGGCGGCTCCCGGGTGCGTCGCCGCCTTCGTCACGCACTCCGAGACCTCGACCGGTGTCGTCCACGACGTCGAGGCGATCGCCGGGGCGCTGCGTGACACGGGCACCCTCAGCGTCGTCGATGCCGTCTCCAGCCTGGGCGGAGTGGAGCTGGCGACCGACCGGTGGGGTGTCGACGTGGTCGTGGCCGGCTCGCAGAAGGCGCTGATGACCCCGCCCGGCCTGGCATTCGCCGCCGTCTCGGAGCGGGCGTGGGAGGCCGCGAGCCGCTCGAGGTCACCGCGCTACACGCTCGACTGGGCCGCCACCGCCAAGGCGCAGGCCGAGGTGCAACACCGCGTTCACGCCGCCCGTCACGCTGGTGGCCGGGCTGAACGCCGCCCTTCGCCTGATCGAGGCCGACGGCCCCGCCAACGTGTACGCCCACAACCGGGCGCTGGCAAACAGCGTACGAGAGGGCGTGAAGGCGATGGGACTGGAGCTGTTCTCGCCGGACGATCCACAGCTCGTCGATGGTCACGGCGGTGCTGATGCCGGACGGCGTCGACGGCCAGAAGGTCTACGGGATGCTCCGCGACCTGCATGGCGTGGTGCTGGCCGGCGGCCAGGGCCCGCTGCGCGGCCGGATCATCCGCATCGGCCACATGGGCTACATGAACGGCTTCGACATGGTCACGGCGCTGGCCGCGCTCGAGCTCGTGCTGGCCGACTACGGGTTCCGACCCGCCCGCGCCGGGAGCCGGCGTGGCACGGGCGCTCGAGGTGCTTGGCCTGCCGGCGATCGCCGATGCCTGAGAAGGTCCTGGTCAAGGAGAAGATCGCCGACGCCGGCGTGGAGCTGCTCCGGCGGCGCTTCGACGTCGACGTCGGCGTCGAGATGCCGGCCGAGGAGCTGGCCGAGCGGATCGGCGAGTACGACGCGCTGATCGTCCGCAGCGCGACGCGGGTCGATGCCAACCTGCTCGCCCGCGGCGAGCGCCTGAAGGTGGTGGGACGCGCCGGCACCGGCGTGGACAACGTCGACGTCGCCGAGGCGACGCGGCGCGGAATCATCGTCGCCAACGCGCCCGGCTCGAACATGGTTTCGGCCGCCGAGCACGCGGTCGGGCTGCTGCTGGCGCTGGCGCGCAACATCCCCCAGGCGCATGCGGCGCTGGTGCAGGGACGCTGGGAGCGCTCGCGCTTCGGCGGCGTCGAGGTCGACGGCAAGACGCTGGGCGTGCTCGGCTTCGGCCGCATCGGCCAGCTGGTCGCCGCCCGGGCGCGGGGATTGGGAATGGCAGGTGATCGCCCACGACCCGTTCGTCTCCAGCGATCGCTTCCGGGAGCTGCAGGTCGGCCAGGGAACGCATGGACATGGTGCTGGCAGCCTCTGACTTCCTGACGCTGCACGCCCCGCTGACGCCCGAGACCCAGAATCTGGTGCGTGCCGAGACCATCGCCCGCATGAAGCCCGGGGTACGAATCGTGAACGCCGCGCGGGGCGGGTTGGTCGACCTGCCTGCGCTGGTCGAGGCGCTCAAGGACGGGAGAGTCGCCGGCGCCGCGCTGGACGTGTTCCCCGAGGAGCCGTACACGGAGGGCGAGATCTTCCAGCTCCAGAACGTGGTGGTGACGCCGCACCTGGGGGCGTCCACGCAGGAGGCGCAGGACCGCGCCGGGGTGATCGTCGCCGAGCAGGTGGCCGCCGCCCTGTCGGGGGAGGTCGTCTCCAACGCCGTCAACATCCCGCAGATCCAGCCCCAGGACTGCCGAGGTGATCGGCCCGTACGTCCCGCTGGCGACGCTGCTGGGGCGCCTGGCCACCGGCCTTGCGGGCGAGAACCTGGAACGGGTCGAGGTCTCCTACACCGGCCAGCTTGCAGACGCGGACACCCGGCTGTTGACCTCCGCCGTGCTGTCCGGCGCCTTCGGCGGCTACGTCGAGGAGCACGTCAACCTGGTCAACGCGCGGGCGGTCGCCGAGCAGCGGGGGATCAAGGTGACCGAGTCGGCGACGCCGGGAAACGGCGCACTACACGAACCTGGTCACCGTCCGCTCGGTGCCGGGCGAGGCGGTATCCGGCACCACCTTCGGCGTTGACAACCGGCCGTGGCTGGTGGCGGTCGAGCCCTACCAGGTCGAGATCGAGCTGGCCGACCGGATGGTGGTGATGGTCAACGAGGACCGGCCGGGGATGATCGGCGCCGTCGGCAGCGATGCTGGGATCGGAGGGCGTGAACATCGCCAACATGAGCGTCTCGCGCAACGACCGCGGCGACGAGGCGGTGATGATCCTGTCCGTCGACACGTCGGTCGAGCCCCACGTCGTCGACCGGCTGCGGACGGTCGACGGAATGCACTCGGTCCGCCTCGTCTCGCTCGGGTCGTAGCGCCCGACAGGCGGGAGACAGTCGGCTACGATCTTGCGGAACGGCCGGGAGAAGAGGTGACGATGCAGTCGACGGAGAAGATCTGGCGCAATGGCAGCTTCGTGTCCTGGGATGACGCCCAGGTGCACGTCCTCACGCATGCGCTCCACTACGGGACCGGGGTCTTCGAGGGCATCCGCGCCTACGCGACGCCGACGCGGCACCGGCGTGTTCCGGTTGACGACCCACCTGGAGCGCCTGCGCCGCTCGGCTGCGCTCTACGAGATGGACTAGGGATCGGCACCGACGAGCTGGCCGCCGCCGTCCACGAGACCGTTTCCGTCAACGGCATGGACTCCTGCTACATCCGCCCGATCGTGTTCCGCGGCTACGGCGAGATGGGCCTGTTCGCGCTCCGCAACCCGGTCGACATCGCGATCGCCGTCTGGCCGTGGGGCGCATACCTCGGCGAGGAGGCCCTCGAGACCGGCGTTCGCTGCAAGATCTCGAGCTACCGCCGCTACGGACCCAACACGCTGCCGCCGGCGGCAAAGGCCAGCGGGCAGTACATCAACTCCGTGCTGGCCAAGCACGAGGCGGCCCGGTGCGGCTACGACGAGGCGATCCTGCTCAACGAGCAGGGTTTCCTCGCCGACGGCTCGGGCGAGAACGTGTTCGTCGTCCGCGACGGGGTGCTGCACACGCCGCCGACCAGCGACTCCTGCCTCCCCGGCATCACCCGTGACAGCGTCGCCCAGATCGCCACGGTGCTGGGATACGAGGTGCGCGAGGTCAACGCTCGTGCGCACCGACCTCTACTTCGCCGACGAGGCGTTCCTCTGCGGCACCGCCGCCGAGATCACGCCGATCGCGTCGGTCGACGGCCAGGACATCGGCGGCCGGGGGCCGGTGACCAAGGCGATCCAGGACGTGTTCTTCGACATCGTGGGCGGCCGCGACGACCGCTTCGAGGGCTTCCTCGAGTTCCCCGTCAGCACCCCGGTGACGAACTAGAACCGTGGTGGTGACGCGGACGATCCCCCTCGCGAGGCCCTACCTCGACGGCCGCGAGGAGGAGCTGGTGCTGGACGTCCTGCGGTCGGGGACGCTGGGGCTCGGCCCGATGTACCGGCGCTTCGAGGACGCCTTCGCCGAGCGCGTCGGCACGCGGTTCGCCGTTGCCTGCTCGAGCGGCACCGCGGGTCTTCACGCCGCGCTCCAGAGGTACGAGGTCGGCCCCGGCGACGAGGTGATCACGTCGTCGTTCTCGTTCGTCTCGTCCGCGAACGTGATCCTGTTGCAGCACGCGACTCCGGTGTTCGCCGAGATCGACGAGCGCAGCCTGAACGTCGACCCGGCGGCGATCGAGGCGGCCATCACCGAGCGAACGAAGGCGATCATCCCGGTGCACATCTTCGGCTACCCGTGCGAGATCGAGGCGATCTCCGAGATCGCGGAGCGCCACGGCATCCCGGTCGTCGAGGACACCTGTGAGGCGCTGCTGGCCGAGATCCACGGCCGCACCGTCGGGACGCACGGCAACCCTGCGGTGTTCGCGTTCTACCCGAACAAGCAGATGACGACCGGTGAGGGCGGCATGATCACCACCGACGACCCGGATGTCGAGCGGGAGCTCCGCAGCATCGTCAACCAGGGCCGCTCCGACAACGGGGACTGGCTGGTGCACCAGCGGCTCGGCTTCAACTTCCGGATGGACGAGATGTCGGCGGCGGTCGGGGTCGCCCAGCTCGAGAAGCTGGACTTCATGCTGTCCGAACGCGACCGCGTAGCGGCCCGCTATTCGGAGCTGCTGGCGGATGTGCCCGGCGTGGAGGTGCCGCACGAAGGCCCGCACCGGCGGAGCTGGTTCATCTACTACATCCGGCTGGCGCCCGAGATCGACCGCGCGGCGGTGATCGACGCCATGGCACAGCGCGGTATCTCGACCCGGCCGTACCTGCCGGCGATCCACCTGCAGCCGGCGTACCGGCGGCTGGGAATGACCGAGGGCATGCTGCCCGTGACCGAGCGGGTCGCCCGCTCGACGCTGGCGCTTCCGTTTTACGTGCAGCTGGAAGACGAAGACGTTGAGTTCGTCTGTGCCTCGCTGCGAGAGGTGCTCGAGGCGTTGTAGGGATGGCAGGCGCGCCGATGATCTTCCTGGGGTACGGGAAGTACGTGCGCGCCGACCGGATCTACGCCCTTGAGCCGATCTCGGAGGACCAGCGTGGCGACGGCCGCCGCACCCGGGTCTGGGTCGAGGGCATCCCCGAGCCGATGATCGCCTCGCGCACCGAGAAGACGATCCTCGCGGAGATGGCGGAGGCGGAGGCAACCGGCGCCGCTCTGCGCCGGGCCCGCCAGCCACAGGCGTCGCTGTTTCAGTGACGGAGCTTCCTGAGGCTGCAGGGTGGCAGCCCACCCTGATCCAGGTCGGGACGCTGCCGATGAAGCCCGAGCTGCTCGCGCCGGAGGGCGAGCTGGAGGGCATGGTCGATGTGCCCAGCAACGTCTTACTCCTGCGGGGCCACGGACAGACAGTGCTCGTGGACGCCGGCTCGGGCCCGTACTTCGGGATGTGGGAGGGCGCGACGGAGGATCTCGAGGGCGCGCTCGGGGCAGCCGGGTGCCGGTTCGAGGACGTCGACCTGCTGGTGATGACGCACCTCGACTTCGACCACGCCGGCGGCTGCTGTGAGTTTCCCCGGGCCAGGATGGCGGTGCCGGACGGCGCGGCCGCAGCCGGCCACTCGGGCGAGCCGGGAGCCCGCGCTCTCGAGCATTTCGGCGCGGCGGGGAGGCTGGACTGGGTCGAGGACGGCGGTAGCCCCGCGCCCGGGCTGGTGGTGCGGTCGGCGCGTGGGCATCGCGAAGGGCACAGCATTGTCGAGGTGGGTGACACGCTCGTCCACATCGCCGACCTGGTGCACCACCCTCTCCAGGTTGCCAACCCGGCCTGGGATCACGTGTTCGACTCCGATCCCGGCACTGCACGGGCGACCCGGCTCCGAGAGTTGGAGGCGCTTGCGGTCGCGACTCCTGCGGTCGTGGCGTCGCACATCGCCGGGGCGGGGCGGGTGGAGCGCTCCGGGGAGGGCTACCGCTGGGCGCCGCTCTGACGCTCGACCTGACCGCCGACTCCCCGGACGTCGCCCGGGCGATCATCGGCTGGACGCTGCTGGTCGACGGCGTCGGCGGGCCGATCGTCGAGGTTGAGGCGTACCGGCAGGACGATCCGGCATCCCATTCCTTCCCGGGGCTGACCCCACGCAATGCCGTCATGTTCGGGCCGCCCGGGCGCTTCTACGTGTACCTGTCCTACGGCATCCACTGGTGCGTCAACATCGTCTGCGGGCCGCAGGATGTCGGGGCGGCGGTGCTGATCCGGGCGCTGGAGCCTGTGCACGGCGTCGAGACGATGCAGGAGCGGCGCGGCCGCAAGCCGCTCCGCGAGCTGACATCCGGCCCCGGAAGGGTGGGCCAGGCGCTGGGAGCAGGACCCTGGCTGAACGGGACGGTCGCCCATCTGGAACCGCCCGACCGCGAGCGCGAGGTGGTCGCCACCGTGCGGATCGGGATCACCAAGGCGGTCGATCAGCCCTGGCGCTTCCTCGACCCGGCTTCGCCGTATGTGAGCCGTCGCGCGCGCCCGGCTGCGTAGAATCGGGCGATGGCGGCGACGGCCGAGACTTCACTGCTCGACGAGCTCGAATGGCGCGGCATGGTCCAGCAGGTCGCTGGGCGCGAGCGACTGACGGAGCTGCTGGCCGCCGGCCAGGCCACGGTCTACTGCGGGTTCGACCCGACGGCCGACTCGATGCACATCGGAAACCTGGTGCCGCTGCTGGCGCTGGCCCGGTTCCAGCGCGCCGGCCACCGGCCGATCGTCCTGATCGGCGGCGGCACGGGGCTGATCGGCGACCCGTCCGGGCGCTCGTCCGAGCGGACGCTGCAGGACGCCGGCACCGTGGCCGACTGGGCCGGCCGGTTCCGTACAGCAGGCCGGGCGGCTGCTCGACTTCGACTCCGGAGCGGCGCTGCTGTTGGACAACCGCGAGTGGCTGGTGCCGCTGAGCGCGATCGAGCTGCTGCGCGACGTCGGCAAGCACTTCCCCGTCGGGTGGATGCTGGGCAAGGAGTCGGTGCGCGCCCGGATGGAGGGCGAGGGCCTCTCCTACACCGAGTTCAGCTACATGGTGCTGCAGGCCTACGACTTCCTGCACCTGTTCCGCGAGGAGAACTGCCTGATCCAGATCGGCGGCAGCGACCAGTTCGGCAACATCACAGCAGGCATAGAGCTGATCCGGCGGGCGGCGGGAGCCTCCGCGGCCGGCATGACGTTCCCGCTGGTCACCAACGCCGCGGGGGAGAAGTTCGGCAAGTCCGTCGACGGCGCGATCTGGCTCGACCCGGCTCGCACCTCCCCGTACGCCTTCTACCAGTTCTGGATCAACACCGAGGATCGCGATGTGGTGCCCTACCTGAAGCTGTTCACGTTCCTCGACCGCGAGCGGATCTCCGAGCTGGAGGCGGCGCTGGCTGCCCATCCCGAGCGGCGGGAGGCGCAGCGCGCCCTCGCTGTGGAGATGACCACGATGCTCCACGGGCCTGAGGAATGTGCCCACGCCGTGGCCGTCACCGAGGCCCTGTTCGGGAGCGGTCCGCTGGCGGCGGTCGACCCGGCGCGGCTCGAGATCGCCCTGGAGTCGGCGCCGACGGTGCGGATCGACGGCGGCGCGAGCCCGCCGGAGTACGCCGAGCTGCTGGTGCAGACCGGTCTTGCAAAGAGCATCTCCGAGGCGGTGCGCCTGGTGGACGGCGGCGGCGTCTCGGCCAACGATCTCAAGGTCGGAGACGCCCGAACCCGGCCCAGTGCAGGGGATTTCCTCGGCGGCCGCCTGCTCGTCCTGCGCCGCGGCAAGCGATCGCACGCCCTCGTCGTCCGCGATTAGGAAGCCCCGTGGGAGCTTCTGAACGCCTCTCGTTTGCGCCCGCTCGTGCGGTAGGGCATACTTCCTGGTCGGCCGCCCCACCCCGGGCGGTTTCTTGTGAGGGCTGCCAGCTTGCCGGTTCCCGGCCTGGCTGGTAGTCTTTCTGGTCGCGCTCGAAGCGCGCTGGTCTTTGAAAACTCAACAGTTCAGGTCACCGGAGGCACATCCCGTGCCTTTCGGTGG
>CAVQZC010000007.1:0-642500 GCA_963718315.1 uncultured Actinomycetes bacterium | reverse complement strand
ACCCCGCAAGGCTAAATACTCCCAGGTGACCGATAGTGAACTAGTACCGTGAGGGAAAGGTGAAAAGCACCCCGGAAGGGGAGTGAAATAGTACCTGAAACCGAGTGCCTACAAGCGGTCGGAGCGGCCTTGTGCCGTGACGGCGTACTTTTTGCATAACGGGCCAGCGAGTTAGCCGTCTGTGGCGAGGTTAAGGAAACGGAGCCGAAGCGAAAGCGAGTCCGAATAGGGCGATTTAGTCGCAGGCGCTAGACCCGAAACTGGGTGATCTATCCATGGCCAGGTTGAAGCGGGGGTAAGACCCCGTGGAGGACCGAACCCACGTCGGTTGAAAACGGCGGGGATGAGCTGTGGATCGGAGTGAAAGGCTAATCAAACCCAGAGATATCTGGTTCTCCCCGAAATATATTTAGGTATAGCCTCATGCGTTAAGTGTCGGCTGTAGAGCACTGTTTGGTCTAGGGGCCCTACCAGGTTACCGAAATCAGGCAAACTCCGAATACCGGCACTCCAGAGCATGGGAGTCAGACTGCGGGGGATAAGCTTCGTGGTCGAGAGGGAAACAGCCCTGACCGCCAGCTAAGGTCCCTAAATCGTGGCTAAGTGGTAAACGATGTGTGAATGCACAGACAACCAGGAGGTTGGCTTAGAAGCAGCCACCCTTGAAAGAGTGCGTAATAGCTCACTGGTCAAGTGTTCGCGCGCGGATAATGTAACGGGGCTCAAGTCACGTACCGAAGCTGCGGATTCTGGCTTTTAGCCGGAGTGGTAGGGGAGCGTTCCGTTGCCGACTGAAGCGGCCGGGTAACCGAGCCGTGGAGGCAACGGAAGTGAGAATGCTGGCATGAGTAACGAAAGAGGGGTGATGAAACCCCTCCGCCGAATGCCCAAGGGTTCCTGAGTAAAGCTAATCTTCTCAGGGTTAGTCGGGACCTAAGCCGAGGCCGACAGGCGTAGGCGATGGACAACGGGTTGATATTCCCGTACCACGTCGGGAGCGTTTGACCGATGGGAGGACGGGGTAGGATAAGGGATCCCAGCCGTTGGTTGTGCTGGGGTAACTGTGTAGGCCGGCCGGGCGAAAACCGGCCATTAAGGCTGAGACAGGATACCGTGACGTACAGTCGGAAGTCCCAGAAGCCATGCCCCCGAGAAAAGCCCCAAGGGAGTTCCCGCGTGCCCGTACCAAAACCGACACAGGTGGGCAGGTAGAGAATACCAAGGTGATCGAGAAAACCCTCGTTAAGGAACTCGGCAAAATTGCCCCGTAACTTCGGGAGAAGGGGCGCCCCGTTAGGGTCTAGGACTTCGCGTCCGAAAGCCCGAGGGGGCCGCAGTGAATAGGCCCAAGCGACTGTTTACCAAAAACACAGGTCTCTGCTAAGTCGAAAGACGACGTATAGGGGCTGACGCCTGCCCGGTGCCGGAAGGTCACGAGGAGAGGTTAGCCGCAAGGCGAAGCTTCGAATCCAAGCCCCGGTAAACGGCGGCCGTAACTATAACGGTCCTAAGGTAGCGAAATTCCTTGTCGGGTAAGTTCCGACCTGCACGAATGGCGTAACGACTTGGGCGCTGTCTCAACGAGGGACTCGGTGAAATTGTAGTCTCGGTGAAGATGCCGAGTACGCGCAGCAAGACGGAAAGACCCCGTGAACCTTTACTGCAGCTTGATATTGGAGTCTGGGACATCTTGTCCAGGATAGGTGGGAGGCTGTGAACCAGGGACGCCAGTTCTTGGGGAGCCACCCTTGGGATACCACCCTTGGTGTTCTGGGCTTCTAACTCCGTTCCGTGATCCGGGCGGGGAACAGTGTCAGGTGGGCAGTTTGACTGGGGCGGTCGCCTCCTAAAATGTAACGGAGGCGCGCAAAGGTTCCCTCAGCACGGTCGGAAATCGTGCGTAGAGTGTAAAGGCACAAGGGAGCTTGACTGCGAGACCAACAAGTCGAGCAGGTACGAAAGTAGGTCTTAGTGATCCGGCGGTAGAGAGTGGAATTGCCGTCGCTCAACGGATAAAAGGTACTCCGGGGATAACAGGCTGATCGCTTCCAAGAGTCCACATCGACGAAGCGGTTTGGCACCTCGATGTCGGCTCGTCGCATCCTGGGGCTGTAGCAGGTCCCAAGGGTTGGGCTGTTCGCCCATTAAAGCGGTACGCGAGCTGGGTTCAGAACGTCGTGAGACAGTTCGGTCCCTATCTGCTGTGCGCGTTGGAGAGTTGAGAGGAGTCGACCCTAGTACGAGAGGACCGGGTTGAACAGACCTCTGGTGTATCAGTTGTCCTGCCAAGGGCACCGCTGGTTAGCTACGTCTGGATGGGATAACCGCTGAAAGCATCTAAGCGGGAAGCCCACCTCGAGATGAACTCTCCCATCCCCTTGAGGGAGTAAGGATCCTGGAAGACCACCAGGTTGATAGGCGGGATGTGTAAGCGCAGTAATGCGTTCAGCAGACCCGTACTAATCGTCCGAGGTCTTGATTTTGAGAACACCATGGACCGCTATGGAGTTTTGAGGGTGTGCGCTTTGGCGCGCCCGCTCAGAACCTTTCGCAATTTCCGGTGGTCATAGCGAGGGAGATACACCTCTTCCCATTCCGAACAGAGCAGTTAAGCCCCTCAGCGCCGATGGTACTTGGCGCGCAAGCGCCTGGGAGAGTAGGTCGCCGCCGGATTATCCGTACGAGGCCGTCATCCGCGAGGATGGCGGCCTCGGCGTTTAACGGGGCCGGCGGGTCGGTCTAGTCGTCGCTGGTGGGCGGCTCGTCGTCGAGCAGTCCACGCGGCGGCCAGTCGTCCTGTGCGTCGCAGCGGCTCGTGCAGTGAAGGCTGGCAACGTTCTGCAGCGGCACCAGGATGTGCCCGTTCAGCTCGATGTGCGGGACGTCCTCGATGTAGCAGTAGGCGGTGAGAACGCCGTCCTGGTACTCCCCACCGAACAGGGCGATCTCGACGGCCTCGCCCTTGTACTTGGACGTGTAGTCCTCCACTGCGCGGGAGCGTACCAGACCTGCCCGGACCGGCCGGTACGGCGCTCTCTAGAGGGATGGGGGGTCTGGCGGCAGGTGGCCGTCGTCGTTGAAGCTGATCAGCCGCATGATCTCGCGCCAGCGATCGACGACTGTCAGGCTGCAGTTGCGGACGCTGGGCAGATGCCGCCGCTCGTGGTTGGCGTGTCCCGGTCGCCCAGGACGCGACTGCGCGCACCGTGCCGCCGTGGGCGACGAGGACGATCCGCTCTCCCAGGCCGCGGTCGAGCAGGGCGCTCACCGTCCGCAGCACCCGGGCGTGCATCTCCTCGTAGGTCTCGCCGTCGGTCCAGCCCGTTCCCCCGTCCAGCCAGCGCTGGTAGGCGACGGCGTCTCGCGCCTGGATCTCGGCCGGCGTGCGGCCTGCCCAGGAGCCGACGTCGACCTCCCGCAGCCCGGGCTCGGGGTGAATGGCCAGGCCGGTGGCAGAGGCGATCCGCTCGGCTGTCTCGAGCGTCCGCGGCAGGTCGCTGGTGACCAGGAGGTCAGGCCCGAGCCGGGCGAGGCGCCGGCCCAGCGCCACCGCCTGCTCGCGCCCGGCGGCGTTCAGCCCGGGCCCGGTATGGCCCTGCCAGCGACCCTCCCGGTTCCAGTCTGTCTCCCCGTGGCGCACCAGCAGCAGTCGTGTCATGCCTGGCAATCATACGGAACCATCTAGAGTGCCCGCCGTGGATCTGGAGCTCGAGGGCCTGCGCGTGCTCGTCACCGGCGGAAGCCGGGGCATCGGTCGCAGCGTTTCGGAGGTGCTGTTGGGTGAGGGCGCGCGGGTCGCGATCGCGTCGCGGTCGCCCGAGGAGACGGCGTCGGAGCTCGGCGCCGAGCCTGTAGCGGCCGACCTCGCCACCGCCGAGGGGTGCGCCGCTGCCGTCGCCGGCGCGGCGGGCGCCCTGGGCGGGCTGGACGTGCTCGTCAACAATGCCGGCGCGGCGCGGGTCGGCTCGTTCGAGGAGATCAGCGACGAGCGCTGGCAGGACGGCTGGGACGTCAACGTGATGAGTGCGATTCGGTGCATCCGCGCTGCCCTGCCGGAGCTGCGCCGCTCCGACTTCGCCTCGATCGTCAACGTCTCCTCGACCGCGGGCAAGCGCCCCAGCACGGGGATGCCGGACTACAGCGTCCAGAAGGCGGCCCTGCTGTCCGTGTCACGGCTGGTCGCCGACCTGTACGCGAAGGAGGGCATCCGCAGCAACGCAATTTGCCCCGGCCCGACGCTGACCGACGCCTGGCTGGCGCCGGGAGGGCTTGCAGATCAGAACGCACGCGCCTCGCAGACCGCGCGTGCCGAGGTGTTCGACCGCGTCGGCAGCGGCCGCCCGCTGGGCCGGATGGCGGAGCCCGAGGAGATCGCGGTGGTCGTCGCGTTCCTCTGCTCGCCGCGCTCGTCGTACGTCACAGGCGCCGCCTGGGGCGCGGACGGCGGCACGGTCCCGGTCATCATCTGAGACTGATCGCGCCAGTCCCTGGGAGGGGCGGAGAGTACACTCGGGTGCGATGGAGCACCCCCGAGGACCGGTCGCAGACCGCTTTGCCACGCGGATTGCCGAGCTCGAGCGAGCCTCGCTCGCGCCGGCCGCCGTGCGCTCCTACGAGGGCCGCGGGCGGGCCCGGCCCGACGACGAGGAGTGCCCGCTGCGCACGCCGTTCCAGCGCGATCGCGACCGCATCGTCCACTGCAAGGCGTTCCGCCGGTTGAAGCACAAGACGCAGGTGTTCATCGCCCCCGAGGGCGACCACTTCCGCACCCGCCTGACCCACACTCTCGAGGTCTCGGGCATCTCCCGCGGCGTCGCCCGAGCCCTGCGCCTGAACGAGGATCTGGCCGAGGCGATCGCGCTCGGCCACGACCTCGGCCACGCGCCGTTCGGCCACAGCGGCGAGGAGGCGCTCGACAACGTGCTGGAGGCCGAGCACGGCCGCCGGTTTCGTCACAACCAGCAGTCGCTGCGCGTCGTCGAGCACCTGGAGCGCGACGGTGAGGGGCTGAACCTGACCTGGGAGGTGCGGGACGGCATCCTCAACCACACGGGCGAGGGCGAGCCGGCCACGCTGGAGGGCGCCATCGTCCGCCTGGTCGACCGCTTCGCCTACGTCAACCACGACATCGACGACGCGCTGCGGGCGGGGATCCTCGACTACGGGGAGCTGCCTGCCGGCGCCCCTCGAGCTGCTCGGCGGCGGCTCGTCCGAGCGGATCGACGCCCTCGTCCACGATCTGGTCGAGACATCTGACGTGGCCGGCGCCATCGCCCAGTCGCCGGTCTACCGGGACGCCCTGCTCGAGCTCCGCGAGTTCATGTTCGACCGGGTGTACCTGAGCGCGCGGGCCCGCGCCGAGACCACCCGGGCCGCCGAGATGGTCGAGTGGGTCTTCCGCTACTACCTGGCTCATCCCGACGAGATGGGCGAGGGCTCCGACGACGTCGTCACCCGAGCGACCGACTGGGTCGCGGGCATGACCGATCGCTACTGCATGCGGGTGTACGGCGACCTGATCGCAGCATGAGCAAGATCAAGAGGGAGTCGGTCGAGGCCGTCAAGGACGCGGTCGACATGCTCGACCTCGTGTCCGGCTACACGCAGCTGCGGGGCGGCGGCGCGAACTACTCGGGCCGCTGCCCGTTCCATGACGAGCGCACCCCGTCGTTCTCGGTCAACCCGCTGAAGAAGGTCTACTTCTGCTTCGGCTGCCAGGCCAGTGGCGACGAGATCACCTTCGTGGTGGAGAAGGAGGGGCTCGACTTCAGCGGCGCGATCGAGTGGCTGGCCGACCGCTACAACGTGCGCCTCGAGTACGAGGAGAGCTCGCCCCAGGAAGACCGGCGGCGGGCCGAGCGCGAGCGGCTGCTGCGGCTGCTCGACGAGACCGCCACGTTCTATGCCCGGTTCCTGTGGGAGGCGGCGGAGGCCGAGCAGGCGCGGGCGTACCTGGACGAGCGCGGGATCACCCGTGAGACGGCCCAGACCGTACCGGGTCGGATACGCGCCGGTGAAGGGCGACCGGCTGGTGCGGGCGGCGGAGGGCAAGGGGTTCTCGGCGCAGGAGCTCGCGCGGGCCGGGCTGTCGGCGGCGAGCGGCCGCGGCGACCGGTTCCGAGGGCGCACCGTGTTCCCGCTGGCGGACGTGCGCGGCCGGGTGCGCGGGTTCGGCGCTCGCCAGATGCCCGGGGGTCGCCCGCCGAAGTACCTGAACTCCCAGGAAGGTCCGCTGTTCCGCAAGAGCGAGATCGTCTACGGGCTCGACCAGGCCCGCGCGGACGTCGCCCGCCAGGGCTCCGCGATCGTCGTCGAGGGCTACACCGACGTTCTGCTGCTCCACCAGGTCGGGATCTCCAACGCCGTGGCCTCGATGGGCACCGCCTTGACCGACCAGCAGGTGAAGCAGCTGCGGCAGTCGTGCAGCACCGTGTTCCTGGCGTTCGACGCCGACGCCGCCGGCGAGGAGGCCTCGATACGGGGCATGGAGCTGGCGCAGGCGGCCGGCCTCACCGTGCGCGTGGTGACGCTGCCCGACGGGCGAGATCCCGCCGACGTGGCCCTGGCCGACCCCGAGCAGATGCGGCGGGCCCTGGACGGCGCCGAGACCTACCTCAGCTACCGCGTGCGGCGGGCGCTGGAGACGGGCGGCACCCGCGACGAGCGCTACCAGCGCGTGCGCGGAGTGCTGGCGGCCGCGCCGGCCTCACTGGAGCGCGACGAGCAGGTGCGGCTGGTCAGCGACCGGCTGGGGCTGACGCCGGACCTGGCCGTGGCCCTGGTGTCGCGCCAGGCGCCTGTGGTCGTGTCTGCCGACGGCGGGCGGGTGAGGAGGTCGCCTCGTGACCGGGACGAGGCCCTCTTTCTGGCTCTTTGCCTGGAGTTCCCCAATGTCGGTTCCGATTTGCTTGGTGCGCTCGATGTGGCACACTTCCAGTCTGCGTCGCGTTGGGAGGCTGCGACGTATGTCCGCCGGGCTCTGGCGGGACAGACCACGCCTGAGGAGGCACATACGTGGGCACCCCGGATGGCGGAATTGACCGCCCTCGCGGCCCGAGAGGGTGGGTCGGAAGCGGTCCTCCAGGAGCTGTATTCGAAGCTCTTGCTCCATCGGACCGAGGACGAGCTAAAGGCTCTGCAGGAAAACGCCGACTTGTCTTTGAGCCAGCAGCAGCACCTGCAGCAACTGCAGGAGTTGCGGCTGACGATTCTCGAGACCATTCGGTCCTCACCTTCCCAGGAGTAGCAGACCCCACATCCATGTCCGAGTACGCCCCGGAACAACCCCTGGGTGATCCGGCCGAGCTCGACGACGACGACCTCGATCTGGATCTAGATGTCGCGCCGAGTCCGACCGAGGACACGGTGGGGCTCTACCTCCGCGAGATCGCCCGTGTCCCGCTGCTCACCGCTGCCGAAGAGGTCTCGCTGGCCAAGGCACTGGAGCGCGGAGACCGTCGAGCCCGCCGTCGCCTGATCGAGTCAAACCTGCGCCTGGTCGTCTCGGTCGCACGCCGCTACTCCAACCGCGGCCTGTCGTTCCTCGACCTCATCCAGGAGGGGAACCTGGGCCTGATGAAGGCGGTCGAGCGCTACGACTGGCGGCTCGGCCACCGGTTCTCGACCTACGCGACGTGGTGGATCCGCCAGTCGGTCACGCGCGCGCTGGCCGATCAGGGCCGCACGATCCGCGTTCCGGCACAGGTGGTCGACACAATCAACCGGATGGTGCGCACCGAGCGGCAGCTGACCCAGAAGCTGCACCGGACGCCGACCAACGAGGAGCTGGCCGAGGTCATGGGCCTCAAGCCTGCCAAGATCGAGCAGCTGAAGCGCGTCTCGCAGGAGCCCGTGTCGCTGGCCGCACCGGTCGGCGAGGACTCGACCGAGCTGGGCGAGCTGATCGAGGACGAGCGCATGCTGAAGCCCGGCGACGACATGGCCGAGCGCCAGCGCGTCCGACCGCGTCGCCGACCTGATCGCTGCCCTGCCCTACCGCGAGCGGACGATCCTGGAGCTGCGCTACGGCCTCGGTGGGGAGCAGGCCATGACGCTCGAAGAGGTGGGCCGCCGGTTCGGGGTCACCCGCGAGCGGGTGCGCCAGATCGAGACGCGGACGCTGCGCCGGCTGGCCGCCCAGGGCGAGCACGCCGATCTCCGCCACCTGATCGACTAATCTAGAAAACGGCCTGCCCTCAGGCCCCGATCCTCGGTAGCTCAACGGTAGAGCATCCGGCTGTTAACCGGAGGGTTGCAGGTTCGAATCCTGCCCGAGGAGCCTGATATTTCGCGCAACCAGGCCCCTCTCGTCCAGCCGCATGGGACGGGAGGGGCTTTCGCGTACCTACAGGCCCAGCCGGCGTTACCTCTCTGCGCGGCCCCGCCGGTCACTTGTGGATGGTGGTGTACACTCGCGCTTCGAAGGCTTCAGCGCGGGCGAGATGCGACCAGTTCGCCGCGATCTTCCAACGATTGAGAGGGCCACGGTGAAGGTGAAGCGAAGCGTGCCCCCGGTGTGTCGGTGAGCGCGCGAACAAGTCGGCGCCGGTTGCTTGGCCGCATGGGGTTGCTTGCGGGCGTGCTCGGAGGGGTGGAGGCAGCAGCGTCGCAGGTATCCGGGGCCGGCGCCGCCGCGCTGCCGGCACGGCGCGTCGCCGCGCTGCCGGGTGTGATTCATGGCGCTGATTGGCGGGTGGTGTGGCCGGGCGTGCGTCCGGGGACGCGTCCGCCGGTTGGCTCACCGAGTCTTCCCTCCGGACGCCTCGTTGACGCCCACGGACGTGAGTTGGGCGTATTCGACGCGTCGGTGATGACGACCAGCGGCGCGGGGACGCACCTGCACCGGCTGGAGTTCCCTGACGGCACGATCACCGCGGTCGGTCCCGCGACGTTCGATGACGCGACCTTCGCGGTGATCGGCGGCACCGGGCGATTTGCCGGAGCGGCCGGCTCGTACCACCTTGTCCAGAGGCCGGCGGCATCCCGCGGCACGGCGACGTTCACCCTCGACATCACCACGCCGGAGGCCTGAAATGGCGATCGACATGTTCCTCAAGCTCTCGGGCATCAGTGGCGATTCCACTGACCCGACGTACCCGGGCTGGATCAGCGTTCTGGCGTGGAGCTGGGGCGAATCCAACAGCGGCGTCGCAGGCGGCCATGCGAACTTCGAGGACCTCTCGCTCACGAAGTACGTGGACACGGCGTCGCTTCCACTCATGGGCCACTGCGCGGCCGGGACGCTGATCACGTCGGCCACGCTGGTGAACCGTGACGCGTCTACCGGGGTCGTGTCCTTCAAGATTGCGTTGACGAACGTCACTGTCTCGTCGGTGTCCGACGGCGGCTCCGGCGGCGAGAGCAGGCTCACAGAGCAGGTCAGCCTCTCCTACCAGGGCGGGACGATCCGGTGGACGTATACGCATCTGAACTCGGTCGGCCAGCCGGTCTCGAAGACGCAAGGGTGGGATCTCGTAAACGGAGTCCCGCTCTAGAAAACGCTCGACCTGTTTGAGGACGCGCGGGGCGCGATGCTGCCCGGCCGCCCCGGGCCTGCTCGATCCCACCCCGATGGGGGTGCGGGGCAGGCGCGGAACCGTCGATACAGGCGACGGTTGGTCACCCGGTCAGCCTCATTGCGTTGCAACCAGGGAGCCACACATGAACGATCAGCTCGACCGCCGCGAGTCCGGCCAGACCATGGCCGAGTACGCCATCGTTCTGGGAGTCATCACGATCGCCGTGGTGGCAACTCTGACGCTTCTCAGCGGCGTCATCAGCACGGTGCTGACGAACGTCATCAACAAGATGTAGGCACCTCCCCCGGTTCCCGTCATGCAGGCACCGCTCGGCCGCGTATCCCGTCGCCGAGCGGTGCCAGCCACGGCCGCTACAGCCTGGATGCGGCCCTCGCAAGACGGGTGACGAAGCGAGCGAACGATTCCGGATCGGCGCCGGCGTGGTGTGGGTTGAGTTCGGTGATCGTGAGTATCCTGACTCGCGGCTCGTCCACGAGATCATCCGTCACGGCGAGCGCGTGCTCGAGCGTGATTCCGACGTTTCGTCCGGTGTTCTCGGACAACGGAGCGTCGACGAAGTCGATGACGTCCACATCGAAGTGGACGACGAGAGGCCCGGCCGGCTCGGCCAGCATGTCAACGGCAGTGCGAGACGCGGCATGTGGGTCGGTGCGGACGTCGTCCGCGGCAACGGTCTTCAGACCGATCCGGTCAATCAGATCGCGCTCCCACTCAGTTGCTTGGCTGTGCTCGCAGCCGATCACGGCCACGTTCTCGATCGAAAGCAGCGGGCTTCGGATGCCGATGTCGCGAAGCGCTTCGACGCTGCCCTCGATGCCCAGCATGTGCGCCAGGCCCATCCAATCGAGCGCGCCGTCGATCACGCTCGAGGGAGTATTCAGATCGGTGTGCATGTCGAAGTAGACAAGCCCGGGATCAAGCCCGGCCGCCACGCATCCGGCGACCACGCCGATGCCAATCGTGCAGTCACCGCCCAGTACCAGCAGTGACCCGCCTGCCTCCAGCGACGCGCTGACCACCTCGCTCACGCGCGTGGCGGTGGCGATCACCTCGTCGAGGTTCTGTGCTCGGGGTCGAGCCCGATCGGGTCGCCACCGATACCGCGGAAGGTCGCCGATGTCGTACACAGGCCGGGTCGATGCCGCAGTGATTTTGCGAATCAGACCCGCGTCTCGCAACGCGCGTGGCGCATCTTCCTGGCCCGAAGCGTACGAGCCGGCACTTGACGGTACGCCCAGCACCGAGAGCTGCTCTGTGCTCACCGGCCGGGACTCTAGCCCGCCCTGGGGCCGGCGGCTGAGAGCGGCATGCGCCAGATGATACAACCGCCCGCTGCGCTTGTATCCTCGGTTGCAGACGGCCTACCGACCACGTAGGGTGGCGCGGATGCCGACTCGAAAGGGGCTGCGATGGCGGTCAACCGTTTCCCGTACCAGGACGACATCCTGCGGAGGCTGGTCAGTGGGCCCGCCACCGCCGCGGATGTGTCGAACGCGATTGCGAACGAGGGTCGCGCCGCCGGCCAGGGCGAGAACTCACCGGAGCTTCACCGCGACGTAGCCGAGAACATCGACCATCTGGTCCACCTCGGTCTGGCCGAGTACGTGCCTGACGCGGTCCCCAAGTCGGCGCAGCTGACGCAGGCCGGCAAGGACGCGGCTACATCGCTTCCGTGACCCTGCGCTGAGCCAACCGGTAGGCCGGCGCTACGCCGGCGCCCGGCCCCTCGTTGCTCCCGCCCGAGTCCGCGACGACTCTGACGTGCTCTACCGCGTCACGGCGGGTGAGGCCACCGAGATGGACCAGCCGGTTGATCCACTCGTCGCGGCTGATCTCGAAGTTCAGCGCCATCTCATCGGCGTCGCGCACGTCGGATCGCCGTATTCTGCTGCCCATCACCATCGCACCCCGAAGCGTGGCCGAGGCGGGTTGGCCACGTCTTGGATTCTTGGCCAGGTCTAAGAAAGCTCCGAAGCACAGCTCGGAGGGTCGGAGCGGTACTAGTCTCTGTCTATGCACGCAGAGCTGGGCATGACCGCTCACACGGGTCATCGGATCGCCGAGGTCGGGTTCCTGCTCCTGCTGATCGCGGGGGTCTGGTACGCGGCCGCCGAGCTACCGGCTCTCAAGTTCGCATCCGAGCGACGGATCGTCGCCGGGATCGCCCTCGCCCTCGCCGGCCTTCTGCTCGTCATCGCGACACATTTCGGCCACTTCGGCTGAGGCGGGTCGGAGCCAGCACGCGGGGGACGGCCGTCGTCCGGTGACGCCATGGTTGCTAGGTTCCCCCTCGTGAGCCAGCCGGTAGGTGAGAGCGAGCTCGCGGCGATCGAGCAGCCCGTCGCGGCGATGTACGCGTATGACAGCGCCGGCAACACGCTCTGGCTGAGCCGCGAGCTGGAGGTGCTGCTCGGCGCCGCCGAACGCGCGCTGGAGGACTACTCCGGCGACGCCTGGCTGACCCTCCTGCATCCCGAGGACCGCGACCGCGTGACCGCCGAGTGGCGCGACGCTGTCGCCCGGGGTGTGCCGCATGAATCCGAGTACCGCCTGCGGCGGCCGGACGGGACCTACGTCCGTGTGCGCTGCGTGGAGACCATCCAGCGCTCCGACGACGGCGCTCCCCAGTCGCGCGTGGGCGTCCTGCTGTCGGTCAGCGAGGCGCGGGGGCCCGACCGCGCAGTCCGGTTGGCGCTCGACCAGCAGCGCGCGGTGGCCCGGCTTGGACAGCTCGCGCTTCGTGGCATGCCGTCTGCCGAGTTGCTCGAGGAGGCCGTCGAGGTCGCCCATGCCCAGCTTGGGGTCGAGTTCGTCGGCATCCTGGCGGTCGATGATGACGGCGGCCTCATCCTCTGCGCCGGCCGCGGCTGGCCGCCCGAGGAGGTGGGCGTCATGCGCGTTCCCAGCGAACCGGAGACCCAGACCGGCGCCATCCTCCTGTCCGACGAACCGGTGATCGTCGAGGACACGCTGGAGGGATCCCCCTACCGGTTCAGCGACCAGGTGATCGCGCTCGGCGTTCGCAGCAGCATCGGCATCCGCATCCAGGCCCGCGGCGAGGTCTACGGCCTGATCGGAGCGCTCAGTCTCAGCCGGCGGCGCTTCTCGTCCGATGAGAGCGCGTTCCTGCAGGCGATCGCCAACATCGTCGGAGCGGCCATCTCACTGGAGCGCAGCGAGTCGGACCGGGATGCCGCCATCTCGGCGCTGCTTCGCACCGAGGACGAGGAGCGGGCCCGGATCGCGATCGAGCTGCACGACGATACCGTGCAGGTGCTAGCCGCCTCGCTGTTCTCGCTCGACCGGCAGGCCGCCAAGGCCGGTGACGCCGGGCGTTCCGACCTCGCCGAGGGCATTCAGGCGACGCGCGGGATCCTGACCAACGCGATGGAGCGGGCACGCAGGCTGATGTTCGAGCTGCGCCCGCCGCTCCTGCACAGCGCGGGCGCCGCCGCCGCCGTGCAGCAGCTGGTCGACGAGCTGGCGTCCGAACGGGGGTTCGAGGGCAAGGTGGTCAGCGACCTGGACCGCCTGGACGACGAGACCGAGCTGCTGATCTACCGCACGACCGCCGAGCTGCTGCTGAACGCAGCCAAGCACGCGGGGGCCCAGACGGTGACGGTGCGGTTGTCGCAAACGGGGAGCGTTGTCGACGGGGCCGTCGAGGATGACGGCGCCGGATTCGACCCCCAGCGCGAGCGCTCGCGGCCGGCGTCCAAGCACATCGGGCTCGACTCCACCTATGAGCGACTACGGCTGGCCGACGGTGAGCTGACGGTCGACTCAGCGCCGGGCGCCGGCACCCGGGTCACGTTCGTGATCCCGATTCGCGGCTGACCGAGGCGGCACGCCTACGGCCTGGTGCAGATCCGCAGGGCCACCATGACTGCCGGCGACCGGTCGATGGTGACGCGAGCGTGGAGCCGGCAGTTGTTCGAGACGGCGTTCTGCGGGCGGGGCGGCCCCTGGCCCGCCCAGGCGTTCGAGCCGCGCGCGGCGGTCGCCGGCGATGGTCTGCCGACCCCGGTCAGCACCCACCCGGCGGCGAGTGCGACGATCACGCCGAGCGCCACGCGCCTCCACATGCGCCCAAGGGTAGCGGGCCCACGTGTCGCATGGCGGCCCGGAAGCTGAGCGGGCTTCCGGGCCAGGGAGAGGCATCGCCTCGTGGGAGCTTTGGGCTCCATCGAGGATCCCTCACGCGACGACCACCCGAGGGTATCACCGATTTGCTAGCGCGCCACGGTCCCGGCCGGACTCGGTGTCGGGGAGGAGCCTGCGTCTGCGGGCTGCCGTTTGAGGGCGCGCATGGCGGGCACCAGGATCAGCGCGGCGAGCCAGCAGCCGACCGCGGCCATCCAGTAGGCGCCGCGCACGCCCAGCAGGTTGATCAGAAAGCCCGCAGCCGGGAACGACAGCGCAAACGCCGCTGCCGTGATCGTGTCGATGGCGGCGTTCACGCGTGAGCGGACGTGGTCCGAGGTGCAGCGCTGGATGATGGTCATCTCGGACACCGTCACGGTGCCGTCAGCGAGACCGGCCAGGATCATTCCGGTCAACGCGAATGCGAACACGGGGGCGATCGCCACGGTCGCGAACCCTGTACCTGTCAGGACGCACCCCCAGACCATCGAGCGGCCCTCTGAGATGCGTGCCGTTCGGCGGCCGAGGAACGAGCCCAGGATGCTGCCGCCGCCCCAGCAGGCGGCGATCGCCCCGTAGCCGGCCGCTCCCTGGCCGAACTCGTGGGCCAGCGGAAGCTCGGCCACGAGGATCGGGCCGAGCATGAACAGGAACACCATCCACGCCGCCGCAATGCCTCGCAGAACGGGCGATTGCCAGACCGCAACGAACCCCGCGCGAACCTCACTCGACTGCCCACGCTCGGCAGGCGTGCGGACGTCGCTGAAGCGGCCGCTGACCGAACCGACAATCGCCGCGCAGAGCACGAACGCGACTGCCGACAGGGCGAAGACCGTCCGCGCACCGGTGGCGGCGACCAGGACGCCCCCGACCAGCGGCCCGATCAGCTGGCCGGTGTTGCGGCCGATCGCGAGGGTCGAGTTCGCCCATTCCAGCCGCGTCTCGGGCACCAGGTTGGGGACAGCGGCGCTGGACGCGGGCATGAAGGGGGCCTCGGCGAGACCGACCATGGCCGCCAGGGCGATCAGGACCGGCGGCGACGACGTCAGCACCATGGCGCCGGCAAAGACTGCCGCCACCAGCTCCGAAACCACCATTACCCGCCGCCGGTCGTAGCGGTCGCCGAGCGCCCCGGCGACGGGGGCCGCCACACCGGATGTCGCGATCACGACGAACAGGGCCGCCGACATCCACACCGTCGAGTGCGTCTGGGCGTAGACCGCCACCATGAGTGCGATCCATCCCGCCTCGAAGCCGGTCACTGCAATCGCACGGCCGAAGGAGATGCGGCGGATTGCTGTTGTCGATCGGGTGGTCACGAACAAATCTCCTGAGACGCAGGACGGGCTGGATGAAGGCGGCGCGCGGCCGCGCGCCGTCAAGCAGTGAGGAGATTCGGTGCCACGAGGCGACTCTAGCACGCACATCGGCGGGTTCGATTTGCCGTGATCGTGGCGCGCCTGTATATGTTTGTAAGAGGTTTGGTTTGTTCTACAAAAGGCAGCAAATGCGCAAGGTAGTAGGAATCATCGGATTGGTCGTCGTGGCCGCGAGCTTGGTCGCCGGTGCCCACGGAGGCTCCCTGAGCCATGCGGTACGCGGCTCCGCCGCGGCACCCGCACACCGCACCACGGCCCGCCAACCCTCAGCCGCGTTCCTGGCAGATGCCCGCTCCGCGCTCGTCGCCTATCTGCACCACAGCCGCTCAACGCTGCTCAGGCAGCCGACCCGCTCGGCTGGGAACGGCAAGAGTCTTGGCTCGTACAACTGGGCGGGCTACGTCGACGTCGGCCCCAAGGGCACGTTCACGCATGCCGCCGGTTCGTGGGTCGTACCCCAGGTCACGTGCGGCGCTGAGGACCAGATCATGTCCAACTGGATCGGGCTCGACGGGTTCAACAACACCACCGTCGAGCAGGCCGGCACGACCAGCTGGTGCTACCAGGGCGTCGCCACCTACTTCACCTGGTACGAGATGTTCCCGGCCGGCGCCGTCGAGGTCGGGAAGTCGCTCCACGCCGGCGACCTGATCAGAACCTCCATCGCACGCAGCGGAGCGAACTACACGCTGGTGGTCACCGATTCGACCCACCCCGCCGCCGGGTTCACCCACAAGGCGACGTGCGCGACGACCAAGTGCTTCGACACCAGCGTCGAGTGGATCGCCGAGCGCCCCGCGTTTGCAATCGGGGTGGCGCCGCTGGCCGACTACGGCACCTGGACGCTGACCAGCGGCGTCGAGACCGCCCATGGGAAGGCCGGCACGATCGGCAGCTACATCGCCGACAGCAGCCCGATCAAGATGACCATGGGTGACGCGACCCGCACCTACACGCTCAGCTCGGTGACCTCGTTGACCGGCGGAAACGCCTTTACCACCACCTGGCACAACAGCTACTAGACCAGCTGGCGCCCGAGGGCGTCGAGGCCCGGTCGCCACGGCCGGAGCGCCTCGAACGCGGCCGCGGCGCGTAACACGAGGGCGTCCTCCCCCATCCTGCCGACGAGCTGCAGGCCGACGGGGAGGCCATCCGAGGTGAACCCGCACGGCATCGTCGCTGCCGGGTGCCCGCTCAGGTTGAACGGGTAGGTGAACCCGGTCCAGCCCAGATAGCTGGTTTGGCGCCCGTCCCGGATCGGCGAGTCGAGTCCAGCCTCGAAGGCGGGTACGGGGACGCTCGGCGTCGCCAGCAGGTCGGTGTTCTCGAGCAGCGCGTCCACCCGGCGGTAATGGGTGTGCCGCGCCGCGGTGGCGGCGGCCAGCTCAGCGCCGGTCATTCGCAGCCCGGCGTCGAGCACTGCGAGGCGTCCGGGGTCGAGACGGTCACGCACGTCGCCGACGCCGTGCGGGTACTCCGCCGCCTCGGACGTCGCCCACAGGGCGTCGACGATCGGCCACGAATCGGGGATCGCGATACCCGGCTCGTCGACCCGCGCGCCCGCCCGGCCCAGCTCTGCGGCGGCGTCGGCGCAGATCGCGGCCACCTCGGGATCGACGTCGACGTAGCCGAGGTCGGGGCTGTAGGCGATCCGGATGCCATCGATGCCGTCGCCGAGGCCGTCGCTGTAGCGGGCCGGGATCCGGCCTGCGCTGTGCAGATCGCGCCGATCCGGCCCCGCCATCGCCTCCAGCATCACCGCCGCATCCGCGACCGTGCGGGTCATCGGGCCGATGTGGGAGAGCGTGTCGGTGCTGCTGGGCGGCCACAGCGGGACGGTGCCGAACGTCGGCTTGAGTCCGAAGATGCCACAGAAGGCGCTGGGCACGCGGATCGACCCTGCGCCGTCCGAGCCCTGTGCGATCGGGCCGATCGCGGACGCAACCGCTGCCGCCGCGCCGCCGCTGGATCCGCCTGCCGCGCGGTCGAGCCGCCAGGGGTTGTAGGTCGAGCCGATCAGCCGGTTGGTGGTCTCGGCCTTCCAGCCGACCTCGGGGACGCTGGTCTTTCCGAGCATCACCGTGCCTGCGTCGCGCAGTCGCTCCACCACGGGGGCGTCGGCCTCGGGCACGAAGTCCGCCTTCAGAAGCGAGCCTGACGTCGTGCGGACTCCCTTCGTCCACACCAGGTCCTTGATCGACACCGGAACTCCCAGCAGTGGCGGTTCGGTGTCGCCGCTTCGGTACCGGCCTTCCGCCGCCCGCGCCTGCTCGCGCGCGATCTCGGGGGTGGGGGTGATGAAGGCGTGCAGAACCGGGTCGAGCTGTTCCATTCGCGCGAGGAGCGCCTCTGTCACCTCGACAGGTGACAGGTCGCCGGCCAGGTAGTGGCCGCGCAGCTCGGTGGCGCTGAGCGCCCAGAGCTCGTCGGTCATCCGAGCCGGGCGGCGTCGGCGAACGCCGCGTCGAACCGCTGGCCGATCTCGTCCAGCAGCGGGTCGTCGATGATGGTCGCGACGGCCACCAGCCCTCGCGGCGCCAGGAACAGGCCGTGTTGCAACGCCAGCAGGTGGAAGGCGTCCATCAGCGCAGCGTCCTCCCGCTCGATGCGGAGCATCTGGGGCTGCTCGCTCATGTAGAGGTTGAGGAGCGTGCCCTGACGCGACAGCGAGAAGGGGACGCCGTGTCGCGCCGCCGACTGCTCGAGCATCCGTGCCAGGCGTCCTGCCTGGCCGGAGGCGCGCTCGATCGCCTCGGCAGTCAGGGCGGCGGTGGTGGCGTAGCCCGCGGCGCAGGTGACCGGGTTCCCGTTGAACGTGCCCGAGTGTGCCAGCGCATCCGGCCGGCGGGGGTCGAGCACGCCCATCAGGTCGGCGCGGCCGCCCACCGCGCCGACCGGGAAGCCGCCGCCGATCAGCTTGCCCATCATCGTCAGGTCGGGCCGGATGCCGAGGGCGTCCTGCGCGCCCCCGATGCCCAGGCGGAGCGTGATCACCTCGTCCAGCACCAGCACGGCGCCCGCATCGTGTGCGGCGACGGCGACTCCCTGCAGGAACCCCGCCGGCGGAGGGATCACACCCCCCAGCACCGGCTCCAGCACCACGGCGGCGAGATCGGATGCGTCCTCCTCGATCGCCGATCGGAACGCCACCAGATCGCCGAATGGCGCTTGCAGGGTCTCCGGTCCGGCCTCGAGCTCGGGGTAGGAGCCGTGGTACCCCTGGCTCGCCTTCAGCACCTTCCGCCGTCCGGTCGCCTTGCGGGCGATCCGCACCGCGAGCATCCCCGCCTCGGTGCCCGAGTTGCAGAACCGCACCTGCTCGACAGACTCGATCCGTCTGCACAGGAGCTCGGCCAGCTGCACCTGCTCCTCGCTGGGCGCAGGCCACACGGTGCCGCGCTGCAACGTCAGCTCGACGGCCTCCATCGCCGGCGGGTAGCGATGCCCGTGGACGAGGCTGGTGTAGTTCATCAGCAGGTCGATCAGCCGGTTGCCGTCGGCGTCCCACAGGAACAGGCCGTCGGCGCGGGCGATCGCCAGCGGGAAGGGCGCGTAGTGGGCCGTCGTGCGGGTGTTGCCTCCGGGCATGACCGCCCGCGCCCGCTCCATCAGCGCGGCCGAGGCGGGATAGCGCTCGCCGTACGCATCGGCGGGAGACAGCTCGACCGCGGGCGCCTGCGGGGTCACGGCCCGACCATACCGCACTCCTTAAGATCCGGCCATGTCTGATCTCCTGACGGATCTGCGGCCGTCCACCGTGCGCCTCGAGGACATCCCGGTGCTGTACCGCAGCTGCGCCGACGAAGTGCCGGCCATGCAGGCGGCGTGGGCGTCGTTCGAGAGGGCGGTCGGACTGCACGGCCGCCGGTTCTACGGCATCTTCGATCCCGTGGCGCGCGAGTACCGGGTCTGCGTCGAGACTCGTGACGGAGACGACGCGGCGGCCTTCGAAGCCCGCGAGGGAGTGATTCCCGGCGGCCGCTACCTGCGGGTGATCCTGACCGGCGAGCCCCCTGGGGTCTACGAGCTGATCGGGCCGACCTTCCAGCGCATGGAGGCGGCGTCCAGCGTCGACCCGGCGCGGCCGTTCGTCGAGTTCTACAAGCGCCGCGACCGGATCGAGCTGCTGGTGCCCATCTCGGGCTGATCTTCCCGGCGGCCCGTATGATCTCGCCCATGGCGGCCCAGGGCGACCTCAACCAAGATCGGATCCGCTCGCTGCATGCCCAGGAGCTGGAGCGGTTCCGGGCTGCCCGGCCGCGCTCGATGGCGGCCGTGGAGCGGGCCAGGGCGCACATGCCCAACGGCGTCCCCAACTCCTGGATGGCGTCCGACAACGACCAGCCGGTCTACATCGCGCACGGCAGCGGCCCCGGCTTCACCGACCTCGACGGCTTCTTCTACGTCGACTTCAACGCCTCCGACATGGCGATGTTCTGCGGCCACGCCAACCCGTCGATCGTCCGCGCCATCTCCGAGCAGGCCGCGCGCTCGACCCAGTTCCTGTTGCCGACCGAGGCATCGATCGACGTGGCCGAGGAGCTGGCCCGTCGCTATCCGGTGTCGCACTGGCAGTTCACGCTGGCCGCCACCCAGGCCAACACCGAGGCCATCCGGCTGGCGCGCGCGGCCACCGGGCGAGAGGTCGTCCTGCTCTTCCACGGCCACTACCACGGGCACTTCGAGGAAGGTCTGGTCGATCTCGACGACGGCACGACCCGGGCGCTGCAGCGCGGCCTCTCGCGCGGTGTGACCGGTCGCGTCCGGATCGCCGAGTTCAACGACGCGGCGATGCTGGAGGAGGCGCTCGCCCCCGGGGATGTGGCGCTCGTCCTCACCGAGCCGGCGATGTCGAACGGGCTTCACATGCTGCTCCCGCAGGACGACTGGCACGCGGTGCTGCGTGAGCGCACCCGCGCCCGTGGGACGCTGCTGGCCGTCGACGAGACGCATACGCACGTCGTCGGGCGGGGAGGGGCAACGGCGTTGTACGGGCTCGAACCGGACATCGTCAGCATCGGCAAGGCTGTCGCCGGGGGCGTGCCGATGGGCACCTACGGCGTCACCCCGGAGCTGGCCTCCCAGCTCGACGTCTCCCACAACATCGCCACCGGCGGCACGCTGTTCGGCAACCCGCTGTCGGCGGCGGCGGCGAAGGCGGCGCTGACCGAGGTGCTGACCGCGGAGGCTTACACCCATACCACCGAGCTGGGAGGGGTGCTGGCCGACGGCATCGAGGCGGCGATCGGGGCTGCCGGGCTGCCCTGGACGCCCATCCGCTTCGGGCCGCGGACCGGCCAGTGGTACGGGCCGGAGCCGCGAACCGGCGCAGACGCCCTGGCGCTGACCGACTCGGAGCTGACCGGCCTGATGCGGGTGTGGCTGGCGAACCGGGGGATCTGGGAGGCGCTGGCCGGCGCCGGGCCGACCGTGCCGGTGCCTGCCACGCCCGCCGACGTCGACGGCTACGTCGAGGCGTACGCGGAGCTGCTGACTGCCCTCACCCGCGGGTGACCGCCGCCGGCCCCCAACCAGGGCTGCGGACGGTGTTGCGGGAATGGGGGCGGATCGGGTGCATCGGCTTCGGCGGGCCGCCCGCCCACATCGCGCTGCTGCGGACGCTGTGCGTCGACCGCCGCAAGTGGCTGGAGGCGGCCGAGTTCGAGGATGCGCTGGCGGCCTGTAACCTGCTTCCCGGCCCGGCGTCGACCCAGCTCGCGATCTTCTGTGCCTGGCGGGTGCGGGGGAGGGCGGGGGCCGCAGTCGGTGGGCTGGGATTCATCGTGCCCGGGCTGGTCGCGATCCTGGCCCTGGCGGCCGTGTTCCTGGCCGGGTCGCCTCCCCTCTGGGTCCGCGGCGCCGGGGCCGGGGCCGGGGCGGCCGTCGCGGCGGTCGCGGTCGAGGCCGGCACCAGGTTGGTCCCTGCCAGCTGGGCTCGCGCGGCGCGCCGCAGCCGCGTGCGGTGGTGTGCGTACTTGGCGGCGGGCGGGGTCGCGGCGGCGACCGCCGGCCCCTGGGTGGTGCTGATCCTCCTGCTCTGTGGGCTGTGCGAGCTGGGCATCGCCGGCGTGCCCCGCGAGGAGCTCGGCGTGCGCTCCCTGATCCCGTTGCCGCTGCTGGCGACGACCGGCTTCCTTGGGGGCGGCCTGGCATCGGTCGCGTGGGTGGCGTTCAAGGTCGGCGCGCTGTCCTATGGGGGCGGGTTCGTGATCGTGCCGCTGATGCAGGGCGACGCCGTCAACCGCTATCACTGGCTGACGTCCGACCAGTTCCTGAATGCCGTCGCGCTCGGGCAGGTCACCCCGGGACCCGTGGTGCACACGGTGGTCGCCGTCGGGTACGGCGCCGCCGGCGTCCCGGGCGCACTGCTGGCCGCGGTGGTCGCGTTCGCCCCGTCGTTTGCCTTCGTGCTCGTCGGCGGGCCCCACTTCGCCCGCATACGTACCAGCCCCTGGGCACAGGCATTCCTGGACGGAGCCGGGCCGGCCGCCGTCGGCGCGATCTTCGGCTCCGCGGTGGCGCTGGCCCGGGTGCTCTCAGAACCGTGGCAGTTCGCGGTGCTGGCCGGCGCGGCGGTGCTGCTGCTCGCCCTCCGCCGAGGGGTGGTGCTGACCCTGCTGGCCGCGGCCGCCGCCGGGATCGTGGTCGCTGTTGCCGGCGGCCACATCCCGTGAGCAGGCGGCGGGGGGCTCAACCTAAGAGAACGATTGGAGCTGTCTCAGGTTCGATTGCCCTAAGTCGATTACTGCCTCTGGAAGCAATGCCCCACCGAAGGAGCGGATGTGATCGACTCAGTGAATGGCGGCCAGAGCTCTGCCTCGCCGGCCGCCGGACAGGGCCCCGGCGCGGTGTGGCAGCAGGTGCTGCAGTCTGCAGGGTCGGTGCTGGGGATGTCGGCCAGCGACCTGGCGACGGCGCTGAAGTCGGGCCAGAGCCTGTCGGAGATCGCCCAGCAGAAGGGCGTCTCCCAGTCCGACCTGACCGGTGCCGTGACGCAGGCGCTCAACACCGCTTCCCAGAACGGCGCCCAGGTGCCCGCGGACGCGTCGTCGATGGCGCAGCAGATCGTCAATCAGAAGGGTGGGCCCTCCGGGCATCACCATCACCACCGCCATCATGGTGGCAGCTCGACGGACGGGAGCTCGTCTGGCACCGACACCTCGGCCGACAGCATGCTGTCGTCGATCTCGGGCGCACTCGGCATGCAGCCCACCGATCTGCTGCAGGCGCTCGTCAACGGCACCAGCCTGCAGACCCTCGCCCAGCAGAACGGCGTCAGCGAGCAGTCCCTCGAGGGCCTCGTCGGCGGCGCGCAGGGGCAGGGCCTGGCGGTGGACACGACCGCGTAGGCGGCGATCAACGCGATGGGGTGTTCCTCCGACCCGTCGTGGTGCGAGGGCCTGGGCGAGCCGCCTCCGACTCGCCCAGGCCCGATCCTTCGGTAGGCTGTCGGCGATGTCTACCGGCACGGGTCAGTCAGCGATCGAACGGTTGGTTGACCAGGCGCGTGCCCGGCTGCAGCGCGTGAAGCCGGACGAGGCGGCGGAGGCCACCCGGGGCGGCGGGTTGATCATCGATATCCGCTCCGAGACGCAGCGGGCGACTGACGGCCTGGTGCCTGGTGCCATAGTGGTTCCGCGGAATGTGCTCGAGTGGCGCGTCGACCCGACCGACGACTATCACGACGAGAAGATCGTTTCCCGCGGCGGCCCGCTGATCGTGATGTGCGACGAGGGCTACCAGTCCAGCCTGGCTGCGGCGACGCTGCTCGACCTCGGTATCGAGGACGCGACTGACATGGTCGACGGGTTTCAGGGGTGGAGGGCAGCCGGGCTCCCGGTGGAGCGGCCGGCGTGATCACGTCCGAGTCAGTCGAGCGGTACCTGCGGGAGACCCGCACCGCCCACGATCCGCTACTGGCCGAGATGGAGGCCCACGGCGAGCGCGAGGGGATCCCGATCGTGATGCCCGAGACCGGCGCAGTCCTGGCGATGCTGACTGCAGCCTGCGCAGCGACGCAGGTGGCGGAGGTGGGGACCGCGATCGGCGTCTCGACCCTCTACATCGCCCGCGAGCTGCCGGCCGGGGGCCGGATCGTCTCCTTCGAGATCGACGCGGAGCGGCACGACCACGCGAAGTCGTATCTGGGGCGCGCCGGGGTCGCCGACCGCTGCGACCTGCGCCTGCAGAGCGCGACGGAGGGGCTGCCGACCCTGGATCCGGGCTCGCTGGACATGGTGTTCCTGGACGGCGTCAAGGACGACTACCCGGCACACGTCGAGGTGGGGCTGACGCTGCTCCGCGAGGGCGGCGTGCTGGTCGCCGACAACACGCTGATGGGCGGCACCGTCGCCGACGGCGTGTCGGACGGCCACTGGAAGCAGGAGTCGATCGACGCCATGCGGGCCTTCAATGCCCGGCTGCTGGACGATCCCGGTCTGCGAACGGCGGTGCTGCCGGTCGGCGACGGCGTGACGGTCGCGGTCAAGCGGTAACCGCGCACACTGCCGGGTGGCCATTGGTACTGCACCGTGCGCCGGTTGGTGCCGATGAATACCCGTATGAGCGATATCTCGGTCAGCGACGCGCTGGGTATCCTCGCCGCTGCGGGGAGCGTTGCCACGCGGACCGATGCCGATCTCGAGCTGCCCGTGGAGATCACCTCCTGGAACGGCGTGTACGCCGACGGCGTCGCTCCTCGGCTGCAGGTGGCCCGCGACATGGAGCTGCGCGCACGGATCCTGGCGCCGGACGGGTCGCCGTGGGTGCTGGTGCTGCGGGTCGACCGCGCCGACTACCTCGACCAGGACCGCGCCGAGATCGAGCTGCGCCCGGTCGCCGTGGAGTTCGACAGCCACCGCCGGATCGCACAGCGCCAGGCGGTCGGCGGCGCCGTGTGGCTGGAAGCCCTGCGCTGCCAGGAAGTGGTCGACGGCGACCGCGTGGACGGCACGATGATGGACGTCTCGACGACCGGCGTCGCGTTCGCCACGGCTCGTGTGCTGCGCCAGGGCGACATCCTGATGTTTCACGGGCGGTTCTTCACCGAGCTGATCGAGGCGGAGGTGCGCGTTGCGTCGGTCCGCCCGGGCCGCTCCGCCGACCTCACCGTCTACGGCTGCTCCATCGTGGATATCAGCGACGAGGATCGCGACCGTCTCGACCGCGTCGTCCGCGGCGAGCGCGCCACCCCGGTGCCGGCTGTGGACTTCGCCGCCATCCGCAGCCTGGTCGAAGAGGACGCCGGCGGCCGCTGGCGCAAGCGCCTGCGGCGCGCCGGTTGACCTGACTCTTGCGCGCGCAGCCGAGCTGAATGCGCGATGGCTACCGCTCCGTCGGAGTGAATCGTCTCAAGGGTGGCTGCGCAGGTTGAGCGTGTCCCCGTGGAGCACCCTTGCCGCCGCCGGGACTGCTGCGCCCGGCACCGTGTACCCGTCCGCGTAGAGGTCCGCCTCGTCCGCGCTCCCCGACAAGTTGATGAGGTAGACGCTGAGACCACCGCCCTTGGGTAGCGCGACGCCGTCGCCGAAGCGGAGCTCACCGTTTGCGACCGCGAGATTCATGTCCCCCAGGGTGTTGCCGCTGCAGGTGGTGTCGGCATAGATCAAGAGCAGGTCGGATGCGGAGCCCTTGATCACGTCAAAGCGCAGATCGCGGCCGATCCCCGCCTTTCCGGACGGAAGGGGGGCAAGGGGGAAGCAGCCGTTCGTGTTGGTGTTGAATCCGGCTTCCACCGTGAACAGGCTCGCGGGCGCGGCCGGCGCGGTCAGCAGCTGGTGGTCCTTGTTGACGTCGGCGATGGTTGTGCCGTTGACCCCGGCGATCTGTTCGAGGGTCGCAGTCGCAAGACTGACCCCCGGCGCCATCAGTGCAGCACAGACGAGCCCGGCGGCGATCCACGCGCCGGTGGGTAGCGAACGCTTCATACGATCCCCTCCTGGTCCTGCCGGCACCCCACGACCGGTCTCGGAGACAATCATCCCATCATCAGGCCGCGGCGGCTAGCCTCGGCCAGCCAGTCGTGCGCTCGGTGGAGCAGAGGTGGGGGCGGCTGGGTTCGAACCAGCGACCAACCCGTTATGAGCGGGCTGCTCTAACCGCTGAGCTACACCCCCTGCGAGGCCATCGTACTTGGCGGGGTGGCCGCCACCGGCCGTGCCGCCCGGCTCCAATCCGCTGCCAATCCGAGTGTCCCAACCGGAAACCAATCGCGCGGTGGCAACGTATTAGATGGGTGAGGTGTCACACGCCATGGATGCCGTGAGTCGCTTGGTAAGCGACCGTCAGGTGGATCACGAGATATTCGACGGGCTCGACGATTCGGACCTGGCGGATCTCGATGACCGCTTCTCCCTGGCGTCGTTCCGCAAGGGCGAGCTGATCTACTCGCCGTACGACCGCGGCGACGCGTTGTTCCTGATCGAGTCGGGCCGCATCCGGCTCTACCGCAGCGCCCCCGACGGCCGTCAGCTCACGCTGACCATGCTCGACGAGGGCATGGCCTTCGGCCAGATCTCGGTGCTCGGCGAGGCAACACACGACGCGTACGCCGAGGCCATGGTCGACTCGGTGCTCAGAGTTCTCCGCCCGTCCGACCTGGAGCGGGCAATCGCCGGACACCCGCGCGTCGCCCTCAACCTGATCCGGTCGCTGGCCGAGCGGCTGCGGCTGGCCGAGGATCAGATCGAGAGCCTCGCCTTCCGCACCGTCCCCGCCCGCCTGGCCGGGCAGCTGCTGGCGCTGATGGACCGCTACGGCCGGGTGACGACCGTCGGGATCCGGATCGACGAGCGCTTCACGCACCTCCAGCTGGCCGAGATGATCGGCACCAGCCGCGAGACGCTGACCAAGGTGCTGAACGAGCTCCGCGACGCCGGGCTGATCGACGTCCGCGAACGCCTGATCTGGGTGCTCGACGCCGACGGGCTCGAGCGCGTCAAGCGCGCTGGTTGCAGCCACCAGCCCTAGTAGACTCCACCTCAGAGAATTCGAGGAACAGGGGCTGCTGTGGCTGAGACCGGAACCATGCGGGTGAAGAGCGGACACGCCGAGATGCTCAAGGGCGGCGTGATCATGGACGTCACCAACGCCGAGCAGGCGCGGATCGCCGAGGACGCAGGCGCGTGCGCGGTGATGGCGCTGGAGCGCGTTCCCGCGGATATCCGCCGCGACGGCGGGGTTGCCCGCATGGCCGACCCGACGAAGATGCGCGAGATCCAGGAGGCCGTCTCCATCCCGGTGATGGCCAAGGCCCGGATCGGCCACTTCGTCGAGGCGCAGATCCTGGAGGCGCTCAAGGTCGACTACATCGACGAGTCCGAGGTGCTGACGCCGGCCGACGAGGCCAACCACATCAACAAGTGGGACTTCACCGTGCCGTTCGTCTGCGGTGCCACCAACCTCGGCGAGGCGCTGCGGCGGATCGCCGAGGGCGCGGCCATGATCCGCTCCAAGGGCGAGGCCGGCACCGGCAACGTGGTCGAGGCAACGCGCCACATGCGCGCGATCCTGGGCGAGATCCGCCGGCTCGGCTCGATGGACGAGAACGAGCTGTTCGCGGCCGCCAAGGAGCACAGCGCGCCCTACGAGCTGGTGCGCGAGGTGGCGGAGACCGGCCGGCTGCCGGTGGTCACGTTCACCGCGGGCGGCATCGCCACCCCGGCCGACGCGGCCATGATGATGCAGCTGGGCGCCGACGGCGTCTTCGTCGGCTCCGGCATCTTCAAGAGCGACGACCCCGCGCCCCGCGCCGAGGCGATCGTCAAGGCCACCACCCACTTCAACGATCCGGCGATCCTGGCAGAGGTGTCGTCCGGGCTGGGCGAGGCGATGGTCGGGCACCGAGATCGCCGACCTCGGCGAGAGCGGTCTGCTGCAGACCCGTGGCTGGTGAGGTAGGCGTTCTCGCCCTCCAGGGGGCGTTTCGCGAGCATGCGCGTGCGCTCGCCGGCGTCGGCCTGAACGTGGTCGAGGTGCGGCGGCCCGAGCAGCTCGCCGGCCTCAGCGGCCTGGTCATCCCGGGCGGCGAGTCGACCACGATCAGCAAGCTGATGGTCGCCTACGGCCTCGAGCAGCCGATCCGCGACTTCCACGCCGACGGCGGCGCCCTGCTGGGCACCTGCGCCGGCATGATCGTGCTGGCAAAGCACGCCGTCGACGGCCGGCCCGACCAGCACTACCTGGGCCTGATCGACATCGACGTGCGCCGCAATGCCTACGGGCGCCAGGTGGACAGCTTCGAGGCGCCGGTCGATCTGACCGGCGACCCGGAGCCGATGACCGGTGTGTTCATCCGGGCGCCGCGGATCGAGCGGCTGGGTGACGACGTCGAGGTGGTCGGACGGCTCCGCGAGGAGCCGGTGGTTGTACGGCAGGGCCGTGTGATGGTCGCGGCCTTCCACCCGGAGCTGACCGGCGATCTGCGGCTGCACCGCCGCTTCGCCTCGCTGCTCGATCCGGCACGGGTGGGGGTGGCGGCATGAGCGGCCACTCCAAATGGTCGACCATCAAGCACAAGAAGGGCGCCGAGGACAAGAAGCGCGGCAAGCTCTTCACCAAGCTTTCCCGCGCGATCATCGTCGCGGCCAAGGAGGGCGGCCCCGACCCGGAGGCCAACGCCACGCTGGCGGCCGCGATCGCCAAGGCCCGCTCCTACTCGATGCCCAAGGACAACATCGAGCGCGCGGTACAGCGCGGGGCCGGCACCGGTGAGGGCGCAGACGCCTACGAGTCGATCACCTACGAGGGCTACGGACCGGACGGGGTTGCCATCATCGTCGAGGCGCTGACCGACAACCGCAACCGCACCGCCGCCGACGTCCGCAGCATCTTCAGCAAGCACAACGCCAGCCTCGGCACGCCGGGCTCGGTCGCCTGGCAGTTCGAGCGCAAGGGCGTGATCCTGGTTCCTGTCGCCGAGGTCGACGAGGACGACATCGTGATGGCCGCCGCCGACGCGGGGGCGGAGGACGCGTCGCTGGACGGAGACGTGTGGCAGGTGACGACCGACGCCGCCGACCTGGCCGTCGTCCGCGACGCCCTCGAGGCGGCGGAGGTGCCGGTGCAGTCGGCCGAGTTGACGATGGTGCCGAAGAACACGGTGGCGCTCGACGAGGACGGCGCGCGCAAGCTGCTGCGCCTGGTCGACGCGCTCGAGGACAACGACGACGTCCAGGACGTCTACGCGAACTTCGACATCCCCGACGCTGTTCTGGAAGCCGTCGCCGGCTAGCTGCAGGGGCTGCTTCGCAGTCCGTTTCACGTCGAACGCACGTTCGATTCTCGTCCGACTTCACCGCTAGACTTGGCCGGAATGAGGGTGCTGGGCATCGATCCGGGAACGGCCTCCACCGGCTTTGGCGTCGTCCAGGCAGATGGCAGTCGGCTACGTGCCGTCGACCACGGCGTGGTGGCCACGGCGGCCGGCGAACCGATGGAGCAGCGGCTGGCGCACATCTTCCAGCAGGTGGCGCTCCTGATCGAGCGGCACCAGCCGGACGCGGTCGCTCTGGAGGATCTGTACGTTGGGGGCAACCCGCGGACAGTGCTGTCGGTCGGCCAGGCACGAGGCGCGGTGCTGACCGCCTGCGGGCTGGTCGGGCTGAGCGCCGCCGGGCACACGCCGGCCGAGGTCAAGGGCACCGTCTGTGGCTACGGGCGTGCGGACAAGTCCCAGGTGCAGCGGATGGTGCAGGCGATCCTGGCGCTCCCCGAGCCGGTGACGCCCGACCACGCCTCCGACGCCCTGGCGGTCGCCATCTGCCACGCGCAGGTCGGCCGTTCCCGCAGCCTGATGGCCGGAGCTGCCGGATGATCGCCTCGCTCCGCGGCCGGGTCGCGTCGGCCGGTGCCGGCAGGGTGGTGCTCGACGTGGCGGGAGTCGGGTACGACCTGTTCGCGACCTCGTCGGCGGTGCGTCTGGCGGCGGCGGCAGGCGACGCCGAGATCGTGCTGGTCACCTACCTCAACGTCCGCGAGGACGCGCTGCAGCTGTTCGGGTTTGCCCAGGCGGCCGAGCGGGAGCTGTTCGAGCTGCTGCTGGGGGTCTCCGGGGTGGGGCCGAAGGCCAGCCTTGCGATCGTGTCCGGCTATGAGCCGGACCAGATCAGGCGGGCGGTTGCCACGGCTGACCATGCGCTGTTCACCAGCATCTCGGGGATCGGCAAGAAGACGGCGGAGCGGGTCGTGCTCGATCTCAAGGACAAGGTCGGCTCGGTGCCGGTCGCCGTCGCCGAGGGCGCGCCCGCTCATGCGGTCAACGGCCACACCGCGGCGCGTGACGCGCTGGTCGGCCTGGGCATGACCGTGTCCGAGGCGGAGTCCGCGCTGCGCGAGGTCGATCCCGAGCTGCCTCTGGAGGAGCGGGTGCGCCGGGCGCTGGTGGGAGGCGTGGCATGAGCACGCGGATCCCCGACCCGCTGCTGGCGCCGGACGAGGAGGAGCTCGACCAGACGCTCCGGCCGCGACGGCTGTCCGAGTTCGTGGGCCAGGACGCCGTCAAGGAGCAGCTGTCGATCTTCCTGGCTGCGGCAAAGGCGCGGTCGGAGCCCTGCGAGCACGTGCTGCTGGCCGGGCCGCCGGGCCTCGGGAAGACGTCGCTGGCGGGGATCATCGCCGCCGAGATGGGCTCCGTGCTGCGCGTCATGTCCGGCCCGGCGATCGACCGCAAGGCCGACATGGCGGCGATCCTGACCGCGCTCGAGCCTGCCGACGTGCTGTTCATCGACGAGATCCACCGGCTGAACCGTGCGATCGAGGAGCTGCTCTACCCGGCGATGGAGGACGGCTGCATCGACATCGTCATCGGCCAGGGCCCGGGAGCGCACTCGCTGCGGCTGGAGCTGAAGCCGTTCACGCTGGTCGGCGCAACCACTCGCACAGGCCTGCTGACCACGCCGCTTCGCGACCGCTTCGGCATCACGCACCGGCTCGACCACTACAACGAGGCCGAGCTGGTACAGATCGTGCAGCGCTCGTCGCGGATTCTCGGGCTGGTGGTGGACGACGACGCCTGCCACGAGATCGCCCGCCGCTCGCGGGGCACCCCGCGGGTCGCAAACCGGATCCTGCGCCGCGTCCGCGACTTCGCCCAGGTCCGCCACGGAGGAGAGGTCTCCCACGCGATCGCGCTCGAGGCGCTGGAGCTGTTCGAGGTCGACGGGATCGGGCTGGAGCGGATGGATCGCGAGATCCTGCGCACGGTGGCGGTCACGTTCGGCGGCGGCCCGGTGGGGCTGTCGACGCTGGCCGTGGCGATCGGCGAGGAGCCGGACACGCTGGAGGATGTCTACGAGCCGTACCTGCTGCAGCTCGGCCTGATGCAGCGAACGCCGCGAGGGCGGGTGGTCACACCGGCGGCGTTCGAGCATCTCGGGCTGCCGCCTCCGGCGCGTGACCCACGCCTGTTCTGAGAGTATCCGGGTGCGGCATGTACCGGTTTATCCGTCGCCATCGGCAGTGGGCGATGCTGATCGCGGCGGCGAGCGTTCTGCTTGTCGCCGCGGGAGCCATCAGCCTGACCATCGTGGAGAATGTCTCCAAGGGCCCCGCATTCTCTGCCGCCGTCGGTTTTCTGCGCAACGACCGGCTTGCCCGCCAGCAGCTCGGCGTGGTAACCGGATTCGGGCTGGCGGTGACCGGGGCCGTGGCGGAATCCGGCCAGAGCGGCACCGCGCACCTCAGCTTCGACGTCCACGGCCAGTGGCGGAACGGGCACGTTCACATCACAGCGGTCAAGCACGATGGCCTCTGGCATGTGAAGAGCGGCATCCTGTCGGTGGCAAACGAGCGGTTCAAGGTGCCGTGCGTACATCTGAGCTCGATTACGAGCTGCCGCCTGAGCTGATCGCGCAGACCGCAGCCGAGCCGCGGGAAAGCGCTCGCCTGCTCGTCTACGACCGGGCCAGCGGCGCCATGCGGCACCGCACGTTCGGGGAGCTCGCGGAGGAGCTGCGCGACGACGACCTGCTGGTCGTCAACGACACGAGGGTGCTGCCGGTGCGGGTGCGCGGACGCCGGTCGACCGGCGGTGGGGCGGAGCTGCTGCTGCTGGAGCCGCTCCCGGGCGGTCGCTGGACGGCGCTCGGGCGTCCCTACCGCAAGCTCCGGGAGGGCGAGGTGGTCGAGGCGGGCGGGCTCCGGCTGCACATCCGCGAGCGGCTGGGGGAGGGCGAGGTGGTGGTCGAGCCGGAGCACGCCGGCTCGTTCCAGGCCGCGCTGGACGAGGCCGGCGAGATGCCGCTGCCGCCCTACATCACGACCCCGCTTGCCGACCCGCAGCGCTACCAGACCGTGTATGCGGCCCATCCCGGCTCGGCCGCCGCGCCGACCGCCGGCCTTCACTTCGGGCCCGCGATGTGGGAGCGGCTGGAGGCCGAGGGCCGGGTCGCCCGGGTGACGCTGGGCGTCGGCCTGGACACGTTCCGGCCAGTCGCCAGCGACGAGTTGGAGCGGCACCACATCCACAGTGAGCCCTACGCAGTGGCCGAGCCCGATGCCGAGCGGATCGCAGCGGCGCTGCGCGACGGGCGGCGTGTGGTCGCCGTCGGCACCACGTCGGTGCGGGTGCTCGAGACGGTGTTCGGGGAGCGGCCGGGCCCGCTCGAGGGCCGCACCGAGCTGTTCATCACGCCCGGCTTCCAGTTCAGGGCGACCGGCGCGCTGATCACGAACTTCCACCTGCCCCGGTCATCGCTGCTGGGGCTGGTGATGGCGTTCGCCGGAGTGGAGCAGACGCGGGAGCTCTACCGGACGGCGATCGAGCAGCGCTACCGCTTCTACAGCCTCGGCGACGCGAGCCTGCTCCTGTGATCGGCGACTTCCAGGTCGAGGCGACCGACGGCGATGCCCGTGCCGGTGTCCTGGAGACGGCGCACGGAGTGGTGCGGACGCCGGTCTTCATGCCGGTCGGCACCCGCGCCACCGTGAAGGGCGTGCTGCCCGACGAGCTGCACGCGCTGGGCGCCCAGATCGTGCTCGGCAACACCTACCACCTGCACCTGCGGCCCGGGGCCGACCTGATCTCCGAGCTCGGGGGTCTGCACCGGTTCATGGGCTGGGACCGGGCGATCCTGACCGACTCCGGCGGGTTCCAGGTGTTCTCGTTAAGGCATACGGCCGAGCGTGTCGATGACGACGGCGTGCGCTTCCGATCGGTGTACGACGGCAGTACCCACCACCTCACGCCGGAGCTGGCGATGGAGGTGCAAAGGCAGCTGGGATCCGACATCGCGATGGCCTTCGACGAGTGCACGCGGGCCGATGCGACCCTGGACGAGCACGCCCACGCCGTGCGCCGGACGTCGCTGTGGGCCCGCCGGTGCCGTGAGGCCGAGCGCGCGCCGGGACAGCTCGTGTTCGGGATCGTGCAGGGCGCGACCGACCGCGGGCTGCGTGAGCAGAGCCTCGAGGCGATCGTCGGCCTCGGCTTCGACGGCAACGCCATCGGCGGCCTGTCGGTGGGCGAGGAGCGCGAGGTGATGCTGGACACCGTCTCCTTCACCACGGAGCGGCTGCCGCGCGAGCGGCCGCGCTACTTCATGGGCATCGGCGACCCGGCCGGGGTGCTCGACGTGATCGAACGGGGCGTCGACATGTTCGACTGCGTGCTGCCCACCCGGATGGGCCGCACCGGCACCGCGATGACGCCCGACGGCGGTCGGATCAACCTCCGCAACGCCGCCCACGCGCGCGACGGCCGTCCGCTGGTCGAGGGCTGCGGCTGTCCCGCCTGTGCCCAGGGCTTCTCGCGGGCCTACATCCGCCACCTGGTGGTGCAACGCGAGATCACCGGGCTGCGGTTGCTGACGCTGCACAACCTGCACGTCCTGCTCGACCTCGTCGCCCGCGCTCGTGAGGCAATTGTCGCTGGAACCTTTGTGAATTTCCGCGCTTCTGTGACAGGTTTGGGCGAGACGAATGGCTAGACTGGAGCCCTCGTGAGCGAGAAGCGCCGGAACCTCGCGATCCTGGGGATCGTGCTCGTGGTCCTCCTTGGATCGGTCGCGGTCATTGCCACGAAGAGCTTCAAGCTTGGTCTCGACCTCAAGGGCGGCGTCGAGGTCGTGCTCGCGGCGCGCCCGCAGCCGGGTGAGCAGGTCACCTCGCAGGACATGTCCCTGGCGACGGAGATCCTGCGCAAGCGCATCGACCCGCAGGGCGTCCTGTCGCCGGACGTCCGCTCGAGCACCAATCCGAACCAGATCACGGTCGACGTCCCCGGCCTGACCGACCCGCTGGCGGCCGAGAAGCTGCTGGTGTCGAGCGGTCAGCTTCAGAACTTCAACCTGTTCGGCTTCCTGTCGCCGGTCTCCACGCAGAGCCAGTACGTCGCGAAACCCTACGCGAGCCTGTTCGACCTGCTGACGGCTGCCAAGCCGACGATCAAGAAGGGCGCGAGCGGCAAGCCCGACGTCAGCGGCTGGGCCCTCTTCGACAAGACGACCAAGAAGCAGTACGGGGCGGTCGAGCCGACGCAGCACCAGGTGCTGCAGGATGTGATCGGCAAGAAGCTGCCCGCCACCGCCGATCGAGTCTGGCTGGGCGTGCCCGCGAACAACGAGACGGTCTACTGCCACTCCGTCAACGGCTGCCCGAGCGCACAGGCGTCGGGCACGTGGTGGTACCTGTTCAAGCTGAACGTCGACGAGCGAGGCAACCCGTACGTGGTCACCGGCGACCAGGTAACGGCGGTCTCGACCACCGACCCGCAGAGCGGCGCGCCCATCGTCCAGCTCAACTACAAGAACGGCGGCGGCGCCGAGTTCACCAACATCACCCGCCGCATCGTGGTGCAGAACGGGACGCCGGCGGCGCAGCAGGCCTGGCCGAGTGGCCTGCCCACGGCGATCGTCGTCGACGGCCAGCTGGTGGCGTTCCCAACCGTGAACCAGGTGATCGACACCAGCATCAACGACTCGTCGATCATCACCAATCTGTCCAAGGCCGAGGCCGACCGGATCGCCCTCGAGGTGCAGTCGGGCTCGCTGCCGGTCAAGTTCACGGCGATCTCCTTCACGACGGTGTCGGCCACGCTCGGCTCGGACGCCCTGCGAAACGCCATCATCGCCGGCGGTGCCGGCCTCCTCTTCGTGATGATCTTCCTGATCGCGTTCTACGGCTTCCTGGGCGTGATCGCGGACATCGCGCTGATCATCTACGGGATCATCCTGGCCGCCATCGTGCTGCTGATCCCGGTCACGATGACGCTGCCAGGCATTGCAGGGACGATTCTCACGATCGGTGTTGCCGCCGATGCAAACATCGTCATCTTCGAACGTATCAAGGAAGAGGTGCGCGCCGGCAAGACGATACGCACGGCCATCGGTACCGGCTACCGGCGCGGCTTCCACACGATCATCGACGCCAACGTCGTCACCCTGATCACGGCCGTCGTGCTGTACCTGTCCACGACGTCCAGCGTGAAGGGCTTCGCGCTGATGCTGCTGATCGGCGTCGTCACGTCGATCTTCACCGCGGTCGTCGCGACCCGCGCCATGCTGGGCACGCTGGCAGGCTTCAGCTTCATGTCCGGCACTCGCGTGCTGGGCTCCCTCGGCACGGGCAACCGATGGCGGCGGATCGACTTCATCGGCAAGAAGCGGATCTGGTTCGCACTGTCCGGGATCGTGATCGTGATCAGCGTCTTCAGCCTGGCGACCAGCGGGCTCAAGCAAGGCATCGACTTCACCGGCGGCAGCGAGTTCCAGTTCAAGACGCCACAGGCGCAGACCGTCGGCGACGTCACCAGCGTGTTCGCCCGGGCGGGCGTGCCCAACCCCGACGTCCGCGGCCTCGGCAAGTCGGAACCGGGCGGATTCACGCAGTTCCAGATCTTCTCGCACACGCTGAAGCCGTCGGTCCAGGACCAGATCATCAACTCGGCCGCCCAGCGCTACAAGATCAACCCCAACGAGATCAGCGTCAGAAACGTGAGCTCCTCGTTCGGCAACACGGTGCTCGACCAGGCCTACCTGGCGATCGTGTTCTCGCTGCTGATCATCTTCGCGTACGTCACCTTCCGGTTCGAGTGGCGGTTCGCGGTCCCGGTGATGATCGCCCTGGCACACGACATCATCATCACGCTGGGCGTCTACTCCGCTGACCCAGCGTGAGGTGACGGCCGACACGGTGGCCGCGGTGCTGACCGTGCTCGGCTACTCGCTCTACGACACGGTGATCGTGTTCGACCGGGTGCGCGAGAACATCCCGATCCTGCGCCACTCGACGGCCAGCAAGCTGGTCAACGAGTCGCTCGCCGAGACCATCACCCGCTCGCTGAACACCACGTTCGTGACGCTGATCCCGGTCGTGCTGCTGTTCATCTTCGGCGTCGGCACGCTGACTGACTTCGCCTTCGCGCTGATCGTCGGTATCGCGTCGGGCGCGTACTCCTCGATCTTCATCGCGGCGCCGCTGCTGGCGATGCTGCTGGAACGCGAACCGACGTTCAAGAAACGCAGGGAGAGCCTCGAGAAGAGCGGCGCCATCGACGCGGGAGCGCTCGTCGCCGAGCCCGCGGTCACGGGCCCTGCAGTCGCCGGAACTCCCGCCCCTGTCGGGGCCGACAGCCCGGCTCCTGCCCCTCCGCGGACGCCTGCACGGCGCCGGCGCCGACAGCACGGCCGTTCCCGCTAGTTAGACGTCCGTTTTCTGGCGTGACACCGGTTGAGGTATGGCGTCCCTCGGACGGGGGGTCGCAGGTTATCCACAGGGCGTCGATACCAGTTTCAGACATGCGCCCGCATTCCTTCAGCTCCGAACGGCGGTTCGACGACCTGATCGCAGTGATCGAGTCGACGCGCAGCCTTGCCTCGGCAGGCGACCTCCGAGAGGCGATGTCGCTGTTCGCGCGGGAGCTGACGCTGCTGTTCGAGACGTCGGCGTGCCTGATCTCGTCGGTCGACCTGACAACTCGCACCGTCACCGACTGGGCGGCTCACGTGATCCCGCCGGCGCAGCTGAACATCGTGGCCGAGCAGTACGAGCTGGACAGGTATCCGGCGACGGCCCGGGTGATCGCCGAGCTGTCCGACGCCGCCATGACGGTCGGCGGCGACTGCGATCCCGCCGAGCAGGCGTTCCTGGAGAGCTCTGGCTTCAAGGCCAGCATGATGGTGCCGCTGGTGATGGGCGGCGAGGCGGTGGGGCTGGTCGAGCTGTTCGACTCCCGCGCCCGCACGTTCAGCCACGACGAGCGCCGGTTCTGCCGGCTGCTGGCGGACCATGCCGGCATCGTCCTGGGCACCGCCCGGATGGCGGCCCAGCTGGAGGAGCAGCATCTGGCAACGGTCGGTGCGCTGGCGGCGGCACTGGAGGCGAAGGACGCCTACACCGGCAGCCACGCCCAGGTGATCGCGGAGTTCGCCGTCGCGGTCGGCGAGGAGCTGGGGCTGCCTGCCCAGGAACTGCGCGCCGTGCGGATGGGCGCGCTGCTGCACGACGTCGGCAAGATCGGGATCCCCGAGTCGATCCTGAACAAGCCCGGACCGCTGACCGACGACGAGTTCACCGTCATGAAGCGCCACACGGTGATCGGCGCCGACATCGTCGCCGGCATCCCGGGCATGGAGGAGGTCGTCCGGCTGGTGCGCTCCTCTCACGAGCGCTGGGACGGCCGCGGATACCCCGACGGACTGTCGGGGATCTACGTGCCCATGGGGGCATACGTGATCGCGGTCTGCGACGCCTACCACGCGATGACCGAGGATCGCGTCTACCGGCGGGCGATGTCGCCGGAGGGAGCGATCGCGGAGCTGCAGCGCTGCTCCGGCACGCAGTTCATGCCGGACGCTGTGGACGCGCTGATCACAGTCGTCGATCGCGGCGGCCAGCGGCGCGTCCGCTTCAGCGAGGCCGCCTGAACAGCACCCAGTCGCCGCTGCGGTAGACCTCCTGGAGCTCCGGGTCGGCCCGGAGCGGCGCCAGCGCCCGGCCTGCGCTGCGCGTGTTGATCAGCACGTAGCGGACGTCGTACTTCGACAGCACGGCGTTGCGCGCAGCCGTGGTCGAGGCCGGACTGAGCACGACGCCGACGGCGTCGCGGCGCACCTTTGGCCGGTCTTTCGGCTCGGCCCGGGTGCGCACCTCGGGGAGGGCGACCACGTACACGTTCGCCTCGCCGGACAGCTCGTAGGAGGAGTAGGGCTCGGCGAGCACGACCGGGAATCCGGCGTCGTGTGCCCGGAGGTAGGAGATCAGGCCGGGGGTGAGCCGGATCGTCGAGCCCCCGATGGAGGTGCCGTTGCGGATGGTGTGCGCCGCTGCGCTGCCGTTGATCCCGATCGATCCCGCAAGCGTGGCGGCGGTCAGCAGCAGGGTCGCCACCACCGGCGGCGGGGGCACGGGCTGGGGGTCAGCGTCGCGGGCTCGCAGCGCGATCCAGGCCATGGTCACGAAGGCGGCCGTGGCCGCGATCATCGCCAGCCCCGTCCAGTTGAGCACGCCTGGCACCTGGTTGGAGAACAGGTACGAGGCGACAGCCAGGACGACGACCCCGAGCGCCAGCCTCAGGCCGGCGAGCCGCCGTCCGATCTCGGCCAGCGCAACCGCCGTCACCACCCACCAGGGAATCCCGTCCCATAACCTGCGCGCCTGGCCGGCTCCGAACACGGCGTGCACGGCCAGCATCGGCCCCGGCATCGAGACCAGGACGAACGGCCCGGCCATCAGCGCCGCGGCCAGCGCGTGCCTCCGTCGCCACAGGACGAACAGCGGCACCAGCGCGAGCATCGCCAGCACGAACTCGAACCGGGAGTGCACGGTCAACCAGCTCTGGAGGTTGAGGGTGTGGCCGGACAGCAGCACGAAGTCCGAGCCAACCGTTGGGCGACCGGGCTGCTGTGCAGCCCCGCGCAGCGCCACCAGCCAGACGCCGGCGAAGACCACGATGGTGACCAGCGCCGACCCGGCCAGCATCCACCAGGCCCGGCGGGTGACGAACACGGCCGCGGCGATCGAGGCCAGCACGGGCACCGCGTAGGTGGGGTGGACGATCGCAATCGTCAGCACCCCCGCGATGGCGGCGAACCGGACCGGGCGGTCGCCCGGCGCCCGGATGGCCGCCACCACCAGCACCAGCACGGAGGGCACCAGGACGACGAACGCGAAGCTCGGCGGCTGCTCGACGAACCCGATCTGGCCGCCACCCAGGGTGAAGGCGTCCCAGGTTGCGAACAACGCCGTCACGGCGCCGATCGTGATCCCGCCCAGCGAGCGGCCGAAGGCGTAGGCGCAGACCGGGGCCATCAGGGCGAACAGCGGCACCAGCCGCGGGTAAGCGGCGGACGGCTCGAGCCCGGTGAGCTGAACGGCGCCGGCCTGGGCCGCGTGCAGCAGGGGAACGGCATACCCGGCGTGCGCGGCGCCGTTGTGGAACGCCGAGATGCCGCCGATCGAGATCGACTGCAGGTCGAGCAGCTTGCGGATCCGCCCGGCGTGGAACAGGGCGTCTCCCGAGAGCGGGGGCACCCACCGGGTGGCGAGCACCGCGACCACGAGGCCGGCGCTGATCACCGCCAGGTGCTCGCGGTCGAACGGCACGCCCTCGTCCCAGCACCACGCCAGCGCGACCGCGGTGGCTCCGATCACGACCACGTTGACCGCCCAGAACGGGGCGTGCACCAGCAGACCGACCAGCAGCGGGGGCAGCCAGACCGCCAGCCCCAGCGCCGGTAGTGACGCGGCCACCCCCAGCGGCGGAAGCCGTCGCTGCAACGAGATCACGCGGGCCAGCGCATAGCCGGGGGCGATCACGGTCACGACCAGTCCCGCCATCAGGGCCAGCGACGGGGGGCCGTACGCGCCCAGCAGCCGGGTCAGGCCGGCAAGGAGCAGCAGTCCAATGGCTGGGCCGGCCCGCCGGGCGGCCTTCGTCACGGAGCGGCCACCTCGACGTCGATCCCCGGGTCGGGCTGCTTGCCCTTCCGCATTGCCAGCAGCGACCGTGCCCGCTTGCGGTCGGCCGCGGTCACCGCACCGACCGCGGCCAGTCCGAACGGGAAGGCCATGATCAGCAGCCCGCGGATGACGATCCCGATCAGACTTGCGGCGGGCACGATCGTCAGCGAGAGCGCGCAGAAGCCAACGGTGACGGCGCAGATCTTCGCGAACCGCCACCAGTCGTAGCTGACCGGGAAGCTCTGCTGGGCATTCCACCAGCCCAGCCAGAGCAGCGCGGCATATCCGATCAGCGTGGAGATGCCCGCGCCGAGGATGCTCCAGGCCGGGATCATCCAGAAGTTGAGGCCGATGTTGAGCAGGGCGGAGGCGCCGGTGATGATCGGGGTCATGCGCGTCCGCATCGAGATGTTGACGCCCATGTTGACGACGGTGAAGGCGCCGTAGAGCACCGCGCCGCCCATCAGCAGCGGCACCACCGGCAGCGCGTTGTGGACGTCGCTGGCCAGGGCCAGCTCCACGTAGGGCGCCGACACCAGGGTCAGCGCAACCAGTGCCCAGCACATGACCGCGTTCCAGTACGTGAACACCTCACGGATCACCTGCCGGGCCTGGTCGTTGCCGCGGATCGAGTGGGCAAACGGCGGCCACGCGGTCTGGAAGGCGCCCAGCACCAGCATGATCCCCAGCGACAGCTTGGCCGCTATCGAGTAGGAGCCGAGGTCGCCCTTGCCGGCGAACCGCTGCACCTGGAAGCGGTCGGCGAAGTTGAGCGCCCACAGCGCCAGGCCCGCCGGCATCAGCGGCAGGGCGAAGCTCAGCATCCGCCGGTAGAGGGCGCGGTCGAAGTGCAACCCGAGCACCTCCCAGCGGGCGATGACGAGGATGAAGAACACGATGTAGGTGCCCAGGAAGTTGGCCAGCAGGATGCCCTCGGCCTTGAAGCGCCACACCACGACCAGCAGGAACGTGAGGATGATGGTGAGGACGATGTTCAGGATGGTCCAGACAACGAACGCCCTCGCCCGCCGCTCGATCCGGTAGACGCGGGCGATGACGTCGTAGTTCATGGTCACCCAGAGCCCCGCGATCCCGGTGGCGGCCACGGTGTGGGAGCACTGCAGCAGCTCGGCGATCTGGGGCAGGAACAGGAGGCCGACCAGGCTCGCCACGGTCGAAGCGATCAGCACCGACACGAAGACCGTCTGCACCACCGGGCGCCAGTCGTGGTTGTCGGGATCGCCCACGGTGAACCGCGACATCGAGTTGGTGATGCCCAGCCGCAGGAAGATCGCCAGGGCGGTGATCGCCGCCATCACCAGCTCCGAGGTGCCGAACGCGGCACGGCCGGCGTACTCCGGCTTGACGTAGATCGGCAGCAGGAAGACGCCGACCAGCTTGGACACGATCCCGCCCATCCCGTAGATCAGGGACTGGCTGGCGAGCGACCTCAGCCGCGGCGACTCGGGCGGGCGGTGGAGGTGCGGGCTTCTGGGTCGGCGCAGGCGCAGGCGCGCCATGTCAGTCCAGCCCCGGAATGCCGGCAACCGGCCAGGGTTCGCGCCGCGGGTGCAGCAGGCTGTAGCCGAACCGCCGCGTACGCCGCTCGTAGCGGGCGGCGGTCAGCGCCAGGTACGCGCGCTTGGCGGGGTTCTTCGCACGGGCGTCCCAGGTGTCGAAGTACTGGTCGTTGACCCCCTGCCGGGTGGTGCGGTCGGCGTCGATGTAGTCGAGGCCGAGGAAGTCGAACACCCGGGCCATCTCGCCGTCAGGGTCGCGGACGAGGCGCTCGTAGCGGACGACCAGCGCGTGGCGCAGGTGAGGCAGGTCGCCGGCCAGGCACTCGTAGCCGGCCAGCCAGTGCTGGATCAGCGAGTGGGGGCGGGTGGCGCTCCACTTCTGGGTGGCGCAGGCGACGGCGATCGGATGACGGATCACCATCACGAACCGCGACTCGGGAAACATCGCCTGCAGAAACCGGGTGCACATCAGGTTGGGCGGCGACTTCTCGAGCAGGTAGGTGCGGGAGGTGTCCCAGTGCTCCGACCATTGCTCGTACAGCGACCGGCGGTTCTCCAGCGTGACCAGGGGAGAGCTCTCAGTGCGGTGGGCGGTGGGGTCGAACGCAAACCTGCCCGACTGGCGCTCCGCGCTGGGGCGGACGTAGACGGTCTGCAGGTGCTGCCCCTCGTCCTCCGGGACTCCGGTATCGGCGAAGCCGCTGACGTCCGGATGCTCGCCGAGATAGCGCGCGAGCATGGTCGTCCCGCTGCGGTGCATGCCGCCGACAAAGATGAATGTGTGCTCGTCCACGATCCGGGGCGTTCGGCGCGGGATTCTAGTTTCCATGCGGGTCGGAGGGTGCCGGGTCGCTCGCTCGTTATCATCCTCGCCGCGTGACCGACCCCCTTCGCATCGCGCTGGTCGGACCCGGCCGGAGCATCCACACCAAGCGCTGGGCGCGGCGGCTCGCCGACCGCGGCCACGAGGTGCACCTGTTCACGGAGGCGCCCGAGCCCGTCCCCGGCGTCGAGGTGCACGACATCCTCGGTCGTGGCATCCCCGGCGGAGTCGGGCTGCGCAAGCTCTGGCGGCGCCGGTATCTGCGCCGCCGGCTGGACGAGCTGCGGCCCGACGCCGTCCACGCCCACTTCCTGTTCCCCTACGGTGAGTGGGCCTGGCGCACCGGCCGCCGGCCGCTGCTGCACCAGGCGTGGGGGAGCGATGTGCTGGTCATCCCCGAGCGCTCTGCCGACCGGCGGCGGTGGGCGGAGCGGCTGATGCGCGACGCCGACGCCGTGACCGTCAACTCGCTGGTGCTGCGCGACGCGGTGCTGAAGCTCGGCGCGCCCCCCGACCGGGTGCACGAGATCGGTTGGGGGGTCGACACCCAGCGGTTCTCCGGCCGGCGCGACCGCTCGGTGGTCGACGGGCTGGGCCTGGCCGGGCGGCCGGTGGTGGCCTCGCCGCGGCTGCACAAGGAGATCTACAACCTGGATGTGCTGATGGACGCCGTGCCGCTCGTGCAGCGAGAGGTTCCCGAGGCCGCATTCCTGTTCATGGCCGACGGCCCCGGAACGGAGGCGCTGCGGGCACAGGCGGAGCGGCTGGGGGTGGCCGATGCCGTGCGGTTCGCCCGCTTCGACGAGGGGGCCCTCCCGGCGGCCTTCGCCGGCTGCGAGCTGTCGGTCTCGATCCCCTCCTCGGACTCCGGCAGGCCGTCCTCGCTGCTTGAGGCGATGGCATCGGCGCTGCCGGTGGTCGTCTCCGACCTGCCCGGGATCCGGGAGCTGATCGACCAGGACGAGGGAGCGGAGATCGTCCCCCTGCGCGATGTCGAGGCAACGGCGGCCGCGATCGCGAGGCTGCTCTCCGACCCGGGCCTGCGGGCGCGGATGGGCGCGCGCAATCGCGATGTCGTCCGCGAACGTGCCGACGCCGCCCGCGAGACCGACCGCTGTATCGACCTCTACCGGCGTCTGTCAGGGAAAAGGCCCGTAGACTGATTCGGATGGCAGCTCCCAAGCGGTTGATGATCATCGGGCTCGACTGCGCACCGCCCGAGATCGTGTTCGAGGACATGCGCGAGGATCTCCCGGTGCTGCGGGGGCTGATGGAGCAGGGGTGCTTCGGCAACCTGGAATCCTGCGACCCGCCGATCACCGTCCCAGCGTGGTCGTGCATGATGTCCTCCAAGGATCCCGGCACGCTCGGCTTCTACGGCTTTCGAAACCGCGCCGACCATAGCTACGACGGCCTGACCTTCGCCACGTCCGAGAAGATGACGCACGCCCGCCTGTGGGACATCCTCGGGCGCACCGGCCGGCACGTCGTCGCGATCGGCGTCCCCATGACGTTCCCGCCACGGCCGGTGAACGGCGAGATGATCGGCTGCTTCCTGTCGCCGTCGACCGAGTCGCGGTACACCTACCCCGAGCAGCTCCGGGAGGAGATCGCCGGGGTGGTGGGGGAGTACATGCTCGACGTCCCCGACTTCCGCACCGACCAGAAGGAGCGGATCTACGACGACATCGTCGAGATGACGAAGCGCCGGTTCGCGGTTGCGCGGCATCTCCGGGACACCCGCCCCTGGGAGTTCCTGATGATGGTCGAGATGGGCACCGACCGGCTGCACCACGGGTTCTGGCGCTTCTACGACCCCAAGCATCCGGACTACGAGCCGGGCACGAAGTGGGAGCAGGCCTTCCGCGACTACTACAAGCTGGTCGACGAGGAGGTCGGCAGGCTGATCGAGGGCCTCGGCGACGAGACCGCGGTGATGGTCGTGTCCGACCACGGCGCCCAGTCGATGTTCGGCGGCATCCAGATCAACGAGTGGCTGATGCAGAACGGCTACCTGCGCCTGGTCGATCCGCCCCAGAGCCCGACCCCGATCGGCAAGACCACGATCGACTGGTCGGGCACCAAGGTATGGGCGGACGGCGGCTACTACTCGCGGATCTTCCTCAACGTGCGCGGACGCGAGCCGGAGGGCGTGATCGCACCCGAGGACTACGAGGCGGTGCGCTCCGAGCTGATCGAGAAGCTGGAGGCCCTGGGAGACGAGCAGGGCGCCTCCATCGGCACCCGCGTCTACCGGCCGGAGGACCTCTACCACGAGGTCAACGGCGTGGCTCCCGACCTCATTGCCTACTTCGGCAACCTGACCTGGCGCTCGATCGGGTCGGTCGGCGACGGCCGCATCCACGTGCGCGAGAACGACACCGGCCCCGACGACGCCAACCACGCCAAGATGGGCATCGCCATCATGGCTGGTCCCGGCATGCCGGCGGCCCTGCCGGCCGACGCGTCGCTCTACGACATCGCTCCCACCGTCCTGACCGCGTTCGGCGTGCCGGTGCCGGGCGACATGCAGGGCCGCAGCCTCAACTGACAACGGAACTCCGGCGGCGACGACCGGGCTAGTCCGGTTTGGTGGAGCAGGCGCGTCGCGGCGGCTCGTGTCCGCGTACCATTGGGGCGATGCCCGATCGGCTCTCGCAGCGCCGCAGGTCGATGCAACGGGTGCGGGAGATCGCCCAGGTCGCCGCACGCCACGGTTTCGGGTATGCGTTTGAGCGCTGGCCGCGGCGGCGATCGGACATGGAGCAGGAGTCGCTCGAGTCCCAGGGCAGGCACCTGCGCGAGATGCTCGACGAGCTGGGCCCGACCTTCGTCAAGTTCGGCCAGCTGCTCTCGACCCGGCCCGACCTGGTGCCGCCGGAGATCGCGGCCGAGCTGCGCCAGCTGCAGGACGCCGTCTCGCCGCTTCCCTGGGAGGATGTCGAGCGGGTGATCCAGGAACAGCTGCACGGCGACGTGGGAACGCTGTTTGCGAGCTTCGAGCGCGAGCCCGTGGCGGCCGCGTCGATCGGCCAGGTGCACCTCGCGGAGCTCGTCACGGGGCGGCGGGTGGCGGTCAAGGTGCAGCGGCCGACCGCGCCGGCGCAGATCGAGTCCGACATCGTCCTGCTGCGACAGGTCGCGAAGATCGTCAAGTCACGGGTGCCCAGTCTCGACTTCGTCGACCCGACCGAGTTGGTCGACGAGTTTGCGCGCTCGATCCGGCACGAGCTCGACTACCGCATCGAGGCGCGCAACGCGGAGACCTTCCGCAAGGCGTTCTCCGACACCCCGGAGATCGTGATCCCGAAGGTCTACTGGACATACTCGACCGAGCGGGTGCTGACGCTCGAGCAGCTGGACGGCGCCCAGCTCGCAGACGTCGACTTCGATTCGCTCGAGCCGGCTCGCCGGAAGGGCCTGGCCACGCTGCTCGCGCGCTGCTGGATGGAGATGATCTTCCGCCACGGCGTCTACCACGCCGACCCGCACCCGGCCAACATCTTCGTGATGCCGGACGACAAGCTGGGGCTGGTCGACTTCGGGATCGTCGGCAGCCTCACCCAGCAGGACATGCGCAAGCTGACGCGACTGCTGATGGACGCCGTCAACGAGAACGTGGATGCGCTGCCAAAGCGTCTGCACGAGCTGGGGGTGCGGTTCAACCGCGACCAGGAGGATGAGCTCCGGTTCGAGCTCCAGGAGATCTACTACCGCTACCACGGCGCCTCGCTGGGGGAGATCGATCCCCTCCAGGTGATTCGCGAGGCGTTCAACCTGGTCGCCCGGATGCACCTGCGGCTGCCGACCCGCTACGCGCTGCTCGACAAGACCCTTGCCACACTTGGCAACGTCGGCGTGGAGGTGTACCCCGATTTCAACGTGTTCGAGGTCGCCGAGCCCTACGCGGCAGAGCTGATGGCGCGGCAGCTCGCGCCAGGCGCGCTGGCCGAGCGCGGGAAGGAGGAGCTGCTCGGCTACGGCGGGGTAATGCTCGAGCTGCCCTTCCAGGTGCACGACATGCTCGAGCAGTTCCGCGACGGCGAGATCGACGTCCGTGTCCACCTCCGCGGGCTCGAGGTGTTGATCGGGAAGTTCGACGTTCTCTTCAATCGCCTTGTGATCGCGATCGTGATGGTGGGAACGCTGATCGGCGCGGCCCTGATCGGAGTGGGGGTGCATGGCGGTCCCTACATCTTCGGCGTTCAGCTCCTGGTCTGGATCGGCATCGGAATCAGCGGCTTCCTGGGCTTCATCCTGGTGGTGTCGATCGTCCGCAGCGGCCGGCTCTGACCACCTGACGCAGGCGCCGCGCCGTCCGCACCGGTACCTAGCATGGGACCGTGGACGCATCGACCCCCCGATGGCTGATCGCACCCTGTGACGAGGCCGACGCATTGCGCCTGGCCGGCGAGCTGGGCGTGTCCCGCACCACGGCCGAGGTCCTGATTCGCCGCGGGTGCGGCACGGCCGCCGAGGCGAGCGAGCTGCTCGAGCAGGACGGCCCGGCACACGATCCGCTGCTGCTCGGTGACATGGGAGCCGCGTGCGACCGGATCGAGCGGGCGATCGCGGGCAGCGAGCGGATCTGCGTCCACGGCGACTACGACGCCGACGGGATCTGCGCCACGGCGCTTGCCGTGACGGTGCTGCAGGAGCTCGGGGCGGACGTCGTGTGGCACCTGCCCAGCCGGTTCGAGGAGGGCTACGGCGTGGGCAGCCAGGCGCTCGAGCGGCTGGCGGGCGACGGCGTATCGCTGGTGCTGACCGTGGACTGCGGGGTGACCGCGGTCGACGAGGTGCGCAAGGCGCGGCGGCTCGGCCTGGACGTGATCGTCAGCGACCACCACCGGCCCGGCGAGGAGCTGCCCGAGTGCCCGCTGGTGTGCACCCGCCCGTCGGACTACCCGTTCCCGGAGCTGTGCGGCACCGGCGTCGTCTACAAGCTGGCCGAGGCGCTGTGGCGGCGGGCCGGCCGCGACCAGGCCGCTCTCGACCGCAACCTCGACCTGGTGGCGCTGGCCACCGTGGCCGACGTCGTCCCGCTGAAGGACGAGAACCGAAGGCTGGTGCGCGCCGGCCTGCGGAGGCTCGCGCGCACCGATCGCCCCGGCCTGCGGGCGCTGATGCGCGCGGCGCGGATCGACCGGGCACGCGTGCGGGCGTCCGATCTCGGTTTCCGGCTGGCGCCGCGGATCAACGCCGCCGGCAGGCTGGGACATCCGGGCGCGGCGCTGGAGCTGCTGCTGACCGCCGACGATGAGCGCGCGTCCGAGCTTGCCGAGCAGCTGGAGACGCTGAACCGCCGCCGGCAGTCGGTCGAGGAGGAGATTCTCGAGGACGCCGTCTCCATGGTCGAGGCCAGGGAAGACGAGTGGCGCGAGCGCCGGGCCTACGTGCTCGCCTCGCCGGACTGGCACGAGGGCGTGATCGGGATCGTCGCGTCACGGCTGGTCGAGCGGTTCAAGCGGCCGGTGGTGCTGATCGCGATCGGCCACGAGCAGGCGAAGGGCAGCGGCCGCAGCATCCCCGCCTACGACCTGCACGGCGGGCTGGCGTCCGCCGGCGATTGCCTGCTGCGGTTCGGCGGCCACCGTGCCGCCGCCGGCCTGACCATCGACCCGGCGCGGATTCCCGAGCTGGCGGAGCGGCTCGCCGCTCATGCCGCCGATGCGCTGCAGGACGGCGACCTCAACCCGGCGGTGCGGGTGGACGCCGTGGTGGCGCCCGCCGAGCTGTCGCTGGAGCTGGCCGACGAGCTGGCGCGGCTGGAGCCGTTCGGGCTGGGCAATCCAGACGTCACCCTGCTCTGTCCCGCCGCCGCCGTCCACGGCGTCGAGGCGATGGGGGAGGGGCGCCACTTGCGGATGTCAGTCGAGCTGGGCGGGTTCCGCTGCCGCGCCGTCGGGTTCGGGTTGGGAGCGACGCTGGCCGAGATGCAGCAGGCCAGGCGGGTGGACGTCGCGTTCCGCCTCCATCGCAACGAGTGGAACGGGACGGTCACGCCGCAGATGGTGCTGCGGGCGGTGCAGCCGCTGGGCGACCCGGCGCCGCTCCCCGGTGTGCCGGCGGAGCCGGCGCAGTCGTCCGGATCGGGCTACCGCGATGCCCGCGAGGGCGGTCTCCAGGTGGCGACGGTGGCGCGGCTGCTGGCCGGCGGCTCGGATTGCGCCGTGGTCGTCGCCGACCGACCGCGACGCGAGCAGGCCATCGCGCGCGCTCTGCGGCCCGACCGGTTCGGAGCCGCCAGCCTGGCGCTGCTCGAGTACGGCGATCCGCTGGCCGAGCGCTTCGGGGAGCTGGTGGTGCTGGACCCGCCTGCCGACGCCCAGCAGGCGGCCTGGCTCGACGCCTGCTCGGGCCGCTCCACGGTGCACCTGGTGTGGGGCCAGTCGGAGGTCACGTTCGTGCGCGACCTGGCTCACCAGCGCGAGCCCGTCCGCGACACGCTTGCCGGCGTCTGGCGCGCGCTCCGTGCGGGCGCGGCACCCGATGTCCCCGACCAAACCCTCGAGCAGTGCTTGAGGGTTCTCGACGAGCTGGGGCTCGACCCGCGGGCGGACAGTCCCGGCCGCGTCGACCTCGAAGGCTCTCCGACCTATTGCGGCGCTGTCGAGCGAGCGGCCGCGGTCGACCGTTTTCTGGAAGGAATTGCAAGCCCGGCCGCCGAGGCCGACGATCGCCCGGCGCTGGTGCCCGCAGCCGGATAGAACGGGTTTTTCTCAGGCAGGGAGCGGGGAATCGGCGTCGTAGAGGGACTGACCCTAGGCGTCTAGACTGTGATTGATGGCGATCGTGCCCAACACCACCGAGTCTCGTGAGCAGGACCCGCCCCTGGCGGAGCTCCTGGACGAGGTCGCGGCGTACAACCCGAGGTTCGACGAGGACCTGATCCGGCGGGCGTTCGACTACGCCTGCGAGTACCACCGGGGGCAACACCGCAAGAGCGGTGAGCCGTTCATCTACCACCCGTGGAGCGTGGCGCAGATCTGCGCCGGGATGAAGCTCGATTCGGCGACGATCGCGGCGGCGCTGATGCACGACGTGGTCGAGGACACGGCGGCCGAGGTCGAGGGTGTCCGCAGCCAGTTCGGCGACGACGTCGCCCTGCTGGTGGAGGGCGTGACGAAGCTGTCGCGGATCAACTTCGCAAGCCGCGAGCAGGCCCAGGCCGAGAACTACCGCAAGATGATCGTGGCGATGGCGCAGGACCTGCGGGTCGTGCTGATCAAGCTCGCCGACCGCTTGCACAACATGCGCACCATCGACGCCCTGCCCAAGCAGAAGCAGACGGCCAAGGCGCGCGAGACGCTGGAGATCTACGCCCCGCTTGCCCACCGGCTGGGTATCCACTCGATCAAGTGGGAGCTGGAGGACCTGGCGTTCTGCACGCTGCACCCGCGCCGCTACGCCGAGATCGAGTCGATGGTCAACCAGCGGCGGGGCGACCGCGAGCGCTACGTCGAGGAGGCGGCGACGATCCTGCACCGCGAGCTGGACGAGACCAGCGTGCTGGCCGAGATCTCGGGTCGCGCGAAGCACTTCTACTCGATCTACGCCAAGATGGCGCAGGGGGGTAAGGAGTTCAACGAGATCTACGACCTGACCGCCATGCGCGTGCTGGTCGACTCGGTGAAGGACTGCTACGGGGCGATCGGCGTCATCCACTCGCTGTGGAAGCCGATGCCGGGGCGGTTCAAGGACTACATCGCGATGCCGAAGTTCAACATGTACCAGTCACTGCACACGACGGTGATCGGGCCGCAGGGCAAGCCGCTCGAGATCCAGGTGCGGACGACCGAGATGCACCAGACGGCGGAGTACGGCATCGCGGCGCACTGGCTCTACAAGACGAAGGGCGACGACGCCGGCCGCGACGCCGCGTCGCTGCCGTGGCTGAACCAGCTGATGGACTGGCAGAACGACGCCCGCGACCCGGGCGAGTTCATGGACACGCTGCGCGTCGACCTGTTCTCGGACGAGGTCTACGTGTTCACCCCCAAGGGCGAGGTGAAGAGCATGCCGGCGGGGGCGACTCCGCTGGACTTCGCCTACGCCGTGCACACCGACGTCGGCCATCGCTGTGTGGGGGCGAAGGTGAACGGCCGCATCGTCCCGCTGCACTACACGCTCAAGTCGGGCGACTTCGTCGAGGTGCTGACCGCCAAGCAGGCGCGGGGGCCGTCGCGCGACTGGCTGAACCTGGTGAAGACGTCGCGGGCCAAGAACAAGATCCGCCAGTGGTTCAGCCAGCAGGCGCGTGAAGACCTGGAGGCGAAGGGCCGCGAGTCCCTGCAGCAGGCGCTGAAGTCCCACGGGCTGCCGCATCAGAAGGTGGCCTCGTCGCCGCTGTTGGCCGGGATCATCCGGGACACCGGCTTCAAGAAGGCCGACGACTTCTACGTGGCGATCGGCGCCGGCAAGATCCAGGTCGGGCAGATCGTCTCGAAGCTGATCGGCAAGCTGAAGACGGCCGAGGTCGTCTCGCCCGAGACCGAGTTCACCATCACCCGGCGGCCGCAGCGCCGCCCGGCCGCCTCCTCCACGTACGGCATCGTGGTCGACGGCGCCACCGACAGCGACGTCCTGGTGCGGATGGCGAAGTGCTGCACGCCCGTTCCCGGCGACGAGGTGGTCGGCTACATCTCGCTCGGCCGCGGCGTCACCGTCCACCGTGACGACTGCCCCAACGTGAAGGCGCTGCGCCGCAACCCGGAGCGGTTCACGGCGGTGAGCTGGGACGAGGGAGAGACGGCGACCAGCTCCTTCCGCGTCACCATCGCGCTGCAGTCCTGGGATCGCCCGCGCCTGCTCGAGGACGTCGCGCGGACGTTCGCCGAGTACGGCTGCAACATCGTCGAGTACGGCGGCCACGTCTCCGACCAGATGGCCCGCAACTGGTACACCGTCGAGGTGGGCGACGTGAAGACGCTGCGCAGCCTGCTCTCGGCGCTGAAGAACCTCGACGCGGTGTTCGACGCCTACCGCGTCACGCCGGGCGGCTAAGCCTCGCAGCCGAGGACATCAACCGGCCGCGGCTGCGTTCGCGCTATCTGTGTCTCGTGCGTGCGCCCGATCCAGCTCGGCGCTCAGCACGTCTGCCAACCGTGCGACATGCTGGCGGGCCAGTAACTCTCCGTGGCCCCCGGACAGCTGAGGGACCGACAGGGTGCCATCGATCAGCCTCGACCAGATGGGCAGTGGATCACAACGCGAAGGCCGGCGTCGGGCCGACCTGAAAAACGTGGCGTCCCCACCGTACTTGGGGGGTGAGTATGACGCCTGGGCGATCAGGTTGGTGCTTCTGACCCACGCGAAGTATGACGGCGCCTCCCGCCGGGTGCCTTGCGCCACGAGGCTGCGGCGTCCAACGGATCGCCGGAGCTTCCCGATCGGGTCGATTCTGACCCGATCGATCCATGACGCGGGGAGCGTCACCGTTTGTCGGAGTCGCTCACGTGGGGTCAGAAGCGCCCACGGGAGCAACGTGTCGATCAACCCAAGGAACTCCACCCTTTCTCCGCCCGACCACAGTCGCTGGGCGATCTCATAGGCGACGAGCCCGCCGAACGAGTAGCCGCACAGCGCGTAAGGGCCGACCGGCTGCAGCGAGCGGATATGCTCGATTTGGCGTTCAGCTATCTCTTCGACCCGCTCATGGGGCTGATCACCGGCGACAAGGCCCTGCGTGCGCAGGCCGTACACCGGCCGGTCGGTTGCCAGCGCACGTGCGAGCGGGCGGAGCCCGAGCACCTCCCCGCGTAGGCCGGGAGCGAGGAACAGGGGCATCTGGCGGGTCCCGGGCTTGAGCAGGACGAGGGGCGACCACTGATCGTCGGTCTGCTCGCGCAGGATGGATGCCAGCGATGCAACCGTCGGCGCTGAAATGATCGTGGAGAGTGGCAGGCTCCGGCCCAGCCGGTCGTGGATGGCCTGGAAGAGTGGAACGGTGAGCAGCGAGGTGCCGCCGAGCTCGAAGAAATCGTCTTCCGGATGGATCGGCCAGACGCCGAGCACGTCTCTCCAGATCGTCGCGAGCTGTTCTTCGAGCGTTCCGGGTGGGTCGGATGCGCGGAAGCGCACGCCGTCGGTGGGGCGTCGATCCTCGATCGCGACCTGCGTCCGGATCGCATCCAGACAGTCGGGGTTTCGGAGCGCCTCGGCGTTGACGGGCACATCGCCGTTCAACGCATCGTGGGCGGCACGCTCCGACCGCTTGCCGCTGTGCGTGACCGGCAGCTCGTCGACCTCGGCGATCACCGACGGGACGTGAGCTCGCGATGCATCGCGCGCAAGCGTTCGTCGAATCTCCGCCCTCGTATTGGCATCGAGCGTGAATCCATCGCGCATCACGACCAGGAGCACGATTCTCGAGTGGCCGGACGACTCCAGCCGCTGTTCGACGGCCATCGCCTCGCCGATCTGCGGGACGGCTTCGAGGGCACGGTAGATCTCCGCCGGACCGATCCGGATCCCGCGGACGTTGAGCACGCCGTCCGACCTGCCATGCATCCGCGCGGATCCCCGACGCGTGATCTCGATCAGGTCGCCATGGGTCCAGACGCCGGCGTGCTGCGAGAAGTAGGCGTCGTGAAACCTCTCTCCGTTCGAGTCGCCAATGAATCCGAGGGGTCGCGACGGAAACGGGTTTCGGCACACGAGCTCCCCGACGTCTGCGGCACCTGTGGAATTCTCTGGCGGAACTGCCTGCACGTCCAGACCAAGGCTGCGGCACTGGCTCTCGCCGCGATACACGGGCAGGTTGGGGTTGCCCAGGACGAAGCACCCGATGATGTCTGTGCCACCGGAGATCGACTGCAGCGGGACTGAGCCGACGTTCTCCTGCACCCAGTCGTACTGCCGGTCATGGAGGATCGAGCCGGTGGTAAGCACGCCGCGTAGGTTTGGAAGCGACAGATGCGTTCGAGGGACGTAGGCGCTGTCGGAACACAGCTGCAGGTAGGCGGGGCTCGTCCCGAATACGGTCACGTCCTCGTCCGCAACGATCTCCCACAACGACTCGGCATCAGCCGTCGGCCCGTTGTAGAGCACGATCTCGGCGCCGCAGGCAAGCGCCGACAGCTGCCAGTTCCACATCATCCAGCCGGTCGTGGTGTGGAAGAACAGCTTGTCGTCGCTGGTCAGATCGCAGTGGAGGCGGTGCTCCTTCACATGCTCCAGAAGGGTCCCGCCGGCGCCATGGAGGATGCACTTCGGAGGGCCTGTCGTCCCCGAGGAAAAGAGGACAAACAGCGGGTGGTTAAACGGAAATCGCTCCCACCGCTGATCCGAGGGCGCAGCCGGCTGAGTCCTCAGCAGGTCGGACAGGTGGTGGGTCGGCAAGCCGAGGTCAGCCCCTGCCGGTGGCTCGTCCAGCGAGAGGAGCATGCGCAACGATGGGAGTCCGCCGACCACGTCGCGCAACCGGTCTGCGATCGAGCCTGACGAGCCTGGGATCTCCGCCTCGGACGCAGCCACCAGCAGTGCCGGTTGGAGCTGCTCAAACCGGCTCAGGATGGCCGCCGCGCCCATATCCGGTGCAGCGCTCGAGAATGTGGCGCCGAGGGCGGCAGTGGCCAACGCTGCCACCACGGCCTCGGCGGAGTTGGGAACGATCGCAGCTACGCGGTCGCCGGGGAGCACTCCCAGCTGGCGAAGCGCCTCGGCCAACCTGAGCACCTGATCGCGCAGCTCGTCGCGGGTAATGCGCCGGACCACTCCCGCCGAGTTACGCGAGGTGAGGGCAATCCGCCGCCCCTCGGTTTCCGAGCCGACCCGAAGTAGGTTCTCCGGGTAACTCAGCCGCAGGTTGGGAAAGAAACTCGCATGCTCAACGTCGCCGTCGGTGCAAACCGGCCCTGTTTCGCCGTCGTGCGCGATCCCGGACCAGGCCAGGAAGCGGTACCAGAAATCCGGGTACTGCTCTATCGAGAACCGGTAGAACGACGCGTCGTCGAACGACCGGCCGAGAGCGGACCCGCACTCTCGCATGAATGCGGTCATCTGCGAGCTCGCGACGACCTCCGGGGTTGGCAGGTACACCGGCGTCGCACCGCTTTGCTCTGTGCTGGTGGGCGCGATCGTCACGGGGTGAGGATCACGTCCCTCACGACGAACGCGGGGTCGGGAAGAGGCGTTCGAATTGCGCACGCCCCGACATGCCCCACCCAGGGCGAGAAGGTGTGAAGGCTCCAGTGTGACGGGTCTTCACCGTCCAGCCACACGATCGCCGGCGGCGACGCTGTCCCAACTGATACGGCGAATCGGTCGAACGGGATGGCCAAACCCTTGCCGACAGCCTTCGCGTACGCCTCTTTCCGAGTCCAGCACCGGTAGAAAGCGCTCAGCTTGTCCGATTCTCTCTCGGCAAGGATCGCCGCCGCCTCGGACGGCGCAAAGAACCGCTCGGCCATCCGGCTAACGTCTCCTATGGGCCGGACTCGCTCGAGATCGACGCCCAGCGGGCCGATGCTGGTCACCGCGACAACGCCGAACCCCCCGCTGCGGGAAAGGTTGAAGTGAAGCGGGACGACGCCGGTGGCCGGAACGCGTTGCAGATGCGGCTTACCCGACGCCGTGTACGCGATCTCGACATCACCTGGAGGGCAGCCCAGGTACTTCGAGAGCACCGAGCGGACGGCGAGCCCCGAGGCCCGTCGGCTGCTGGCGACGTCCCCGGTGTGCCTGCCCAACCTGAATCGCCAGATGTGCACAGCCGAGCGGTCCAGGCAACGCCCGTAATCAGCGCCGAACTTCATCGGAGCACCCCCCGGCTTGGAGCACGTGCGCGACTTTGCGCGTTCGCAATCATCCCTCAGAGATTGGAAACTGTCAAGCTCTGCTAGTAACACCTCGGTCACCGGCACACACCGAGCGTGTTAGCCTCCGTCCTGTCCGCTGAGGGGGAGGTGTCCGATGTCGTGTCGTCGTTTCGGATGGATCGCCGCCGTCGTGGTGGCTGGTGTCCTGCTACCTGTCGGAGTTGCGAGCGCCGCAACGCCGTGGACGGTGTCGCCAAGCCCGAACGTCGGCTCCGACTGGCTGACCGGCGTGTCGGCGGATTCGACGACAGACGGATGGGCGATCGGCGCGGTCTATGAGCCGAACACCTACGCACCGCTGGTCGAGCACTGGAACGGGACGAAGTGGAAGCCTGTCACGACCGCAGCAGGGGGCGGCGATTCGCTGTACACCGTCAACGCTGAGAGCTCATCGAACGTCTGGATCGGCGGGCTGGGAGACGTCGATCCGATTCTGCTGCACTACGACGGCGCCAACTGGACACGCACCGAGCTGTCCCAGCCGACGGGCCAGGACGAGATCGCCGGGCCGGTCACGGCGCGGTCAGCCTCCGACGTCTGGACTGCCGGTGCATACATCAACCTCCGCAACGCGGAGAAGCTCTTCCTCGATCACTGGACCGGCAGCCGCTGGCACCACACTCTGGTCGTTTCCGAACCACGTACCTGCTTCACCGGGGTCACCGACCTGGTGGAACTCTCCACCCATGACGTCTGGTTCGATACTGCCACCGACTGCGGAGGGATCCAGACCGACGCCGTATACCAGTGGAACGGGACGAGCCTCGTGCTGCAGTCCGCGCCGACCGGGGCTCCCGGCTCCACGTACGCGTTCACGGGAATCGGAGCGTCGTCTCCGACGTCGCCGGTGTTCGTGGTCGGTTCCTGGACCGGCAGCAGCGGGTTCCAGAACTCGCTGGCCGACAGGTACAACGGCACCACCTGGGCCGAGCATGACCCGCCGGCGTTCATGGTTGACCACTGGCTGACCGCGGTCGCGTCGGCATCGGCAAGCTCGGTGTGGGCGGTCGGAAATCGGACATCGGGTGCTGACACCGATAACCTGCTCGACTTCTGGAACGGCTCGTCATGGACCGAGTACGGCGGTCCCAACCCGAATCCCCAGAACACGCTCTCCGCTGTGACAGCGGTCCCCGGCTCGTCAGAGTGGTGGGCGGTCGGCAGCACACAGGTGGGCCACCGGCTGAGGACGATGATCCTGCACTGCTGCGGCTGAGTTGCCAGGTCAAGGCTGTGGGCTCCGCCGGTCGTAGGCGGCGGTGTAAGCACCGGCTGCCCCGTCCGGGTGTCCTGAGCCGGCGCCCGCCGCCCGATAGAGGGCAGGGGCGCCTGCGTTGTCCGAGCGCCCGCCCTCGAAGCGCGAAGGAGTTCCCGTGAAGAACGTCCTCCAGCCCGATCCTCGGCAGTCGGGTCAGACGATGGCCGAGTACGCCGTCGTCCTCGGCGTCATCACCATCGCGGTGGTGGCCACCTTGACGCTCCTCAGCGGCACCATCAGCACGGTGCTGCAGAACGTCATGAATGTGATGTAGAGGTTCCCGGTTCCGCGGCTGGCCACTTGGCCGTTCCGTCCTGGCCACCTGGCCGCCGCAGCGCCGCCCCTGGGTACCGATGAGTCGATGTGCCGTCCATAGTCCTCCTCGTGAAAGCGTGTACCGAGGGAGGATTCGATGGCATCGCAGGAACCGCTGAGGAAGCTCGTGCTCCAGATGGGCATCTCGATTGACGGCTTCGTGGCCGACCCGCCCGACGACGAGGGCCGCTCGATGCCGGTCTACACGACCGGCGAGGACCCGGAGCTGGTCGGATGCAAGCTTGCCTGGGTGCGTGCGGCAGGCACGCACATCATGGGTCGGGTTACCTACGAGGAGATGGCGACCCACTGGCCGTCGTCGACCCACGAATACGCGGCGCCGATGAACGAGATCCCGAAGGTCGTCTTCTCGAGGACGCTCGATCGTGCGGACTGGCCCGAGTCACGCATTGCCTGCGGCGATCTCGGCGGAGAGGTCAAGACGCTGCAGGCGGAGGCGGGCGGTCAGCGCAGCGCGTCGTCGACCAGGCGCTGGAAGTGCTGGATCAGGTGCTCGCTGGAGAGCAGGAGCTGCCCTTCTTCGAGACCGCCCGAGCGTGCCGCGCGCTGGATCGACTCGACCAGCTCCTGATCCTCGAGGCCGACCTGTTCGAGGAAGGTGTTGATGTCGTTCACTTCCTCGTCGCTGACGTCCTCGCCGTAGAAGGAGTCGCTATAGGTCGCCGTGTGGTCGGCATCGATCGGCCGGAAGGCGAATGCCCCCATGTTTGCGCTTCCCGGCAGCACGTTGATGGTGAAGGTGGGCCAGAGGTAGTGGAAATGCGCCTCCTGCATGCCATCGGCTGCCGGCCGGTAGGGGGCTGATCCGTTGCCGTCGACGGCGTCCTGGCGGACGCGGCCGACCTGGCTCGAGAACCAGCGGTCGCTGGTCAGGCGGTACGCGTCGGGGTCGACGTCGATCACCTTCGAGAAGCCGGGGTGCGCCGTCGGGCAGTGGTAGCACTCGAGGTAGTTCTCGACGACCGCCTTCCAGTTCGCGTTCATCTCCCAGTCCTGGCGCTCGCGGAACCGGAGCCGGCTGAAGTCGACGCCGGCGGATTCGAGCACGGCAGGCAGGTCGCCCAGGAACTCGGCCAGCGGCGGCGCGTCCAGATCGCGGTTGACGAACACGAACGGGCCCCAGGTGTCGACGGCGACCCGGCGCAGGCCGAAACAGCTGCGGTCGAACTCCGCCTCCCGCTCGGAGCGCGGGGCGGCCCGCAGGCTGCCGTCGAGGTCGTACGTCCACGCGTGGTAGGGGCACTGCAGGGTCTCCCGCTTGCCCCGGCCACGGGCGACCTCGGTCGCCCGGTGACGGCAGATGTTGACGAACCCGTTGAGGGCGCCGGAATGGTCGCGGACGACCACCACCGGCACCAGCCCGGCATGGCAGGTGAAGTACTGGCCCGGCTCGGCGACCCAGTCCGCGACACCGCCGTACAGCCACGTGTGCGCAAAGATCCGCTCCTGCTCGAGGCGGAAGATCTCCGGGTCGGCGAACCAGCTGAACGGGAGGGTGACGCCGCGATCGAGCCGCGAGCCGTACGACGTGTCCATGGCTACACGCTACCGGGCTGGTGCACCCCTCGGCAAGGGGTCGATAGCAAGCAGTTGCGGTTAGGCCCGGCCGAACCGCCCCCGACCGAAGATGAAGAGCAGCAGAGCGATGATTGCCAGGACGATCAGGATGGTGATGAGCATGGTTCCCACTTTCGTTCGGTGCCGGCGCCCAACGACCGGCGCTGCCGTGAGCAGTGCCCAGTTGCCTGACCGGTGAAACACCGGGGGCGCATGTCCGCGCCCCGATCCGGGCTCATCCGTTCTCGTCAGTAGACTGGGTCGTGATGGACACCTACCAGGGCGAGAACGTGCTGTGGACCGGCCACCCGAGCTGGAAGTCGATGCTCCTGTTCTACATCCGCTGGGTGCTGATCTCGCTGATCCCGGTGATCATCTATGCCGGCATCCGGGCGGGCACCTCCAATCATCCGGGGTTGACCCTGTTCGGAGTGCTGTCGATCATCGGGCTGGTGCTGACGCTGACGATCGGGTGGATCCGGCGCGTGACGACGGTCTACCGGATCACCAACCGGCGGATCCAGATCAAGCGCGGGATCGTCTCGCGCAATGAGCGGTCGGCGAACGTCGATCGCGTGCAGAACGTGAACGTGCGCCAGTCGGTGGGCCAGCGGATCCTCGGCATCGGCGACGTCGACTGGGACACCGCAGGCTCCGAGACCGCCGACTCCGACTTCACGTTCCACGGCGTCGACGACCCCAGTGCGCTCGTCCGGCACGCCGACGCGTTCGCGCAGCAGAGCACGTCCGGCACCGCCCCGCAGGGTCTCTAGAGACCTTCTCACCCTTCCTCGGTACCCCGTTTCGGATCCGTCAAAAGAGTGACGCTTTGCGGGCTGTTTCCGGTGATCCTGAGGCATAGGTACCGCGCTCCAGCGGCACCACACTCAGGGGGTCACACGTGCTAGGACGTCTACGGTTGTTCGCCGCGGTGCTGGCAGCCGGAGCTGTGCTGCTCGCACCGGGGACGGCGAGCGCGCAGGCCGGGGGGCGAACGGTGCTGTCGCCCAACGCTCACGGCGTATTCAGGTTCGGCAGCGTTGCACGAGGGCAGAGCGCAACGCAGGTATTCACCGTTTCGACGGCAAACTGGAACCACTGGTCGGGTCAGGTCTTCATTCACCTGGGACGCAACCCGGCCTTCTCGCTCGCGTCCGACGGCTGCACGGGAACGCTGCTCACACCGGCGGCGCCTTCGTGCCAGGTCAGCGTCACGTTCGCGCCCACGGCAGGGCCGCGGAGGAGCTTCGTCGTGCTCTCGGCCTTCGGCACCCGAGGAGTTGCTCGCGGCGTGGTTCGACCGGCACCGCCGGTTCCTCTCGTTGCTGGTGCTCAGCGGCAGCATCAGGTCGGGTGGCGGCACGGTCGGCGGATCCGGCCCCGCAAGCCTCCAGCTCTCGCCTGGGACGTCGTCGGGCTCGAACGCCTTCAGCTACTCGTTCGGCCAGATCCGCATCGCTTCCCAGAAGTTCACGCTGACCAATGTCGGCGGTGCGGCGTCGCTTCCGCTGGCGCTGAACGGCTGGAGCGCCGGCGGCTACGCGCTGTCCAGCGACAACTGCACGGGCAACGCGCTCGCCCCGGGTGCGAGCTGCACGTTCACCGAGACCTGGACGAGCGACGACGATCCCGTCTGCGACGGGAGTGGAGAGCCGGTATCGCTGAGTGCGACCGTCGACTCATCCGACGCTTCGACCAACTACGCCGACGTCAGCCTGTCGGCGGTCTGCGGCTGACCACGAGGCACACTGTGCCGGGCGCGCCTCGAGTATCTCGAGCGTGCCCGGCACCTGGGCTGGCCGCTGGGCGCCGGCGGTAACCTTCACTCCTCTCGAGGAGGTGTGAAGTGGCACGGAGGCGCAAGCACAAGAAGGCGGTCCTGGCTGCCGCCCTGGTCGTTCACGCCATCGCGGTGACGTTCACATGGCGCGACCTGAACCACCGTGAGGCCGACCAGGTGCGCGGCAACAAGAAGTTCTGGCGGGTGGCGAGCGGGATGAACACGATGTGGTCGGCGGCCTACTGGCTGTTCGGGCGGCGGCGCGCGGCGTGAGCGGCCACGCCGGCGCTATCCGCAAGTTCGCGCTCGCCTTCCCAGAGGCCCGCGAGGACCATCCGTTCGGCCCCGAGGCGCACGTATTCAAGGTCGGCGGCGGCAGCACCATGTTCGCGATCATGGGCGACGGCCCCCCGGTGACGGTGACCGTCAAGCTGGCCCGGGAGGAGCGCGAGGTCGCACTCGAGATGCCGTTCGTGTCGGAGGCCCGCTACGTCGGGCGATACGGCTGGGTCACCGTCCGCATCGAGGATGGGCACTGCCTGGACGCGGCGCTCGAATGGATGCGCGACAGCTACTGGCTGAAGGCCCCGGCCGAGCTGCGAGAGGCCGCCTGGGCGGGCTCCTGATCGTCCGGCGCTAGCCGGCAGTTTTCGGGGCTTTCAGGGCGACCATTCCTCGCCGCCGGTATCCCAGCCGACCAGGCAGTAGGGCGAGATCAGGGCGGCGACGCGCTCCAGGAATGATCTGGTCGTCCGGCGTGAAGGCGGCGGGCTGGTCGGAGTCGATGTCGATCTCGGCAACGACCATGTCCTCGTAGCTGACGGGGACGACGATCTCGGAGCGCGTGGACGGGAAGCAGGCGAGGTAGCGGTCGTCGGCCGTGACGTCGTCGACGACCTCGGTGCGGCCGCTGGCGGCCGCCGCTCCGCACACACCGCTGCCGACCGGGATACGCACGTGCTCCGTCGCGTGGGGGCCCTTCCAGGGGCCCAGCTGGAGCTCGTCGCCCTCGACGAAGTAGATCCCGACCCACGAGTAGGACTCGAAGCGGTCGTGCAGCAGGTCGACCGCCTGCCGCAGGATCTCGTCTGACTCGGTCTCGGCCGCGATCACCTGCTCGATCGCATCCAGGGTGCCCTGATACGTGTCCGTGCTCATGTCGCTAGATGCTGTTCGAACTGCGATACCGCCTCGACCACCCGCGGCTCGACGACGACCGGCTTGCGGCGCGCCAGATCGACCTGCACCAGCGTCTGCTGGGCCGTCACCAGGCGATCGCCGGTGGCGACGTTGTAGGCCGCGAACTCCCAGCCCAGGCTGGTGCGGCCAATGCGCGCGACGCGGACGAACACCTCCAGCTCGTCGTCGAACCGCGCGGGCGCGTGGTACTCGACCGTCTGCGCGCGCATCACGAACTCGGGATCGTTCGGTTCGTGTACCAGCAGGCCGAGGTGGCGCTGGTACTCGACCCGCGCCCGGTCGAAGTACGGCATGTAGCGGCCGTAGTAGACGATGCCCTGGGCATCGGTCTCGTCGAACCCGACCCGCGTCAGGTAGGCGAACCGGAACGGCGGGCGGCGGTCGGTCAGCGTCACGACCGGATCAGTGCGAGCACCTCGCCGAGGCGCTGCTCCATCGTCTGGGCATCGAGCGCCTCCAGGTTGAGGCGCAGCAGCGGCTCGGTGTTCGACGGCCGGACGTTGAAGTGCCAGTCGTCGAACTCGAACGAGATCCCGTCCAGGTGGGAGACGCGCTTCGCGGAGGGGCTGTAGCGCTCCTTCAGCTCCTGCAGCTTCAGCGGGACGTCGCTGACGGTGGAGTTGACCTCACCGGAGATGAAGTACCGCTCACGGAACGGGGCGAGCAGCTCCGACAGCGGCTTGCCGGCCTCGGACACCAGCTCGAGCAGCACCAGCGCCGGGACCATCCCGGTGTCGCTGTAGTAGAAGTCCTTGAAGTAGTAGTGGCCCGACACCTCGCCGGCGAAGACCGCGTCCTCCTTCCGGATCCGGGCCTTGATGAACGCGTGGCCGACGCGGTTCTCGAGGGCCCGCCCGCCCGCCTTCTCGACGGTGTCGCGTACTGCCCACGAGGCCCGCAGGTCGTAGACGATGGCTGCGCCCGGGTTCGAGCGCAGCATCCGTTCGGCCATCAGCGCCGTGATCAGGTCGCCGGGCACGAACTCGCCCTGGTCGTCGATGAAGAAGCAGCGGTCGGCATCGCCGTCCCAGGCGATGCCGAGATCGGCGCCCTCCTCCTGCACCCGGGAGATGATGAACGCCCGGTTCTCCTCGAGCAGCGGGTTGGGCTCGTGGTTGGGGAAGGTGCCGTCCGGCTCCAGGTTGCTGGGCAGGGCCTGGATCGGCAGGCGCTCCAGCAGCGGCGTGATCATCGGCCCGGCCATGCCGTTGGCCCCGTCCAGCACGACCCGCAGCGGCGCCACCTTGGCGGGGTCGATGAACCGCAGCACCCGTTCGCAGAAGCCGTCGTAGACGTCGCGGGTCGAGCGCTCTCCGGTGCGCGATGAGGCAGGGGGCTCCTGCTCGATTGCAAACGCCTTGATGTTGTCGAGGCCGGTGTCGCCGCCGACCGGCATCGCGCCGCGGCGGACGATCTTCATGCCGTTGTACTGGCGGGGGTTGTGCGAGGCGGTGACCTGGATACCGCCCTCATAGCCGTACTCGCCGACGGCGAAGTAGAGCATCTCGGTGCCGATCTGCCCCAGCTCGACGACGTCGGCGCCCTGGTCGGCGGCGCCCTGCGCGCAGGCGGCGGCCAGGTCGGGCGAGGACAGTCGCATGTCGCGGCCGATCGCCATAACCTTCGGCTCGAACGCGGCGACGTATGCCTGGCCCAGCCGGTAGGCGCCGTCGGCGTCCAGTTCGTCAGGCACCACCCCGCGTACGTCGTAGGCCTTGAACACCGAGGGGGCGAGCATCCGCGAGAGCATAGACACAATCAGCTTGCGGCCGGTCCGGCTGGAGGACGCTGCCGAACTCGCCCGCATCTACGTCGAGAACCGGGCTTTTCTCGCGCCATTCGACCCTCCGCGCAGCGACGGATTCTTCACCGAGGAGGGCCAGCGGACGGAGCTCGAGCAGTCGATCGCCGCAGGCCGCGGTCGGCGCCCGGTTCCGCTACGTGATCCTGGACGGCGACCAGATCGTCGGCATGATCTCGATGTCCAACGTCGTGCGCGGGCCGTTCCAGAACGCCAACCTCGGCTACTGGGTGGTGGAGGGGCACAACGGCCGCGGTGTCGGCACCCGCGCCGTTGCGCTAGTGCTGGAGGCGGCGTTCCAGGAGCACGGCCTGCACCGCCTCGAGGCAGGGACGCTGCTCGACAACGCGGGCTCGCAGCGGGTGCTCCGCAAGAACGGGTTTCAGGAGATCGGTATCGCGCCCCGCTACCTGTTCATCCACGGGGAGTGGCGCGACCACCTGCTGTTCCAGCGCCTGGCCGAGAGCTAAGAGGCGTCAGGTCGGCCAGGCGGCGCGCACGCGCTCCAACGTGCGCTGCAGGTGCTCGGGCATCACCTTCACGTCAGCCAGCACCGGCATGAAGTTCGTGTCGCCGTTCCAGCGCGGCACCACGTGCAGATGCAGGTGGTCCTCGATGCCCGCCCCGGCAACGCGGCCCAGGTTGAGGCCGGCGTTGAACCCGTGAGGCGCCATCGACTGCTCGAGCGCCGCGATGCCCGCCGTCATCAGCTCCCACAGCTCAGCGCGCTCGGCGGCGTTGAGCTCGGCGGGCCGGGCGATGTGGCGGTAGGGCGCGACCATCAGGTGGCCGTTGGAGTAGGGGTAGAGGTTGAGGAGGACGAAGCATGCCTCGCCCCGGTGCACGATCAGCGAGGCATCGTCGTCCCCCGCGGCCTGCTTGGCGCAGAAGATGCACTCCGTCGAGTCGCCGCCTGCGGCGGCAACGTACTCCAGCCGCCACGGCGCCCACAGCTGCTCGGTCACGGCGTCAGAACCACCGCTTGTAGCGGAAGTAGCCGAGCATCGAGCAGACCAGGATGATCATCAGCGCCGCGATCTCCCAGAAGGCGCCAGCGTGGTTCTGCAGCGGCAGCTGCACGTTCATGCCGTAGATGCCGGTCAGCACGGTCAGCGGGAGCAGGATCACGCTGAAGATCGTCAGCACCCGCAGGATGTCGTTCTGCTTGTGGGCGATCACCAGCTCGTTGGTCTGCTCGAGCGCCTCGACGACCTCCTTGTAGTTGTCGAGCTGATCCCAGATCCGTTCGGCGGAGTCGACGATGTCGTCGAAGTAGATCTCGAGGTCCTCGGACAGGTACCGGGCCCGCACGCGCTCGAGCTGGCGGAGCGTGACGCGCTCCGGCTTGATGATCTTGCGGTAGGCGATGATCTCCTGCTTGACGTTGGAGATGTCGCGGGTGACGTCCTCGCCGCGCTCGTCGAAGATCGAGTCCTCGAGCCGGTCGAGCTTGAACCCGATCTTGTCGAGGATCGGAAAGCAGTAGTCGAACAGCTCGGACAGGATCTCGTAGAGCAGGTAGCCGGGGCCCTTCGAGAAGTAGTCGTCGCGGGTCTCGGAGTCGGCGGCCAGACGGTTGAACATCCGCGACAGCGGCTTCAGCGGCACGTTGGGGAGGGTGATCAGGTAGCCGGGGCCGATGAAGACGTTGACCTCGGCCGCGTTCAGCCGGCCGACCGTCTTGTCGAACCGGGGCACGTGCAGGACCATGAACAGGTACTCGTCGTACTCGTCGATCTTGGGCCGCTGACGCGTCGAGAGAACGTCCTCGAGGTCGAGCTCGTGGAAGTCGAAGTGCTCCTCCAGCCAGGTCGTCTCGACCGAGGTCGGCGCCTCGAGGTTCAGCCAGCGCAGCCCGACGGACTCGAGCTCTGCAACCTCAGGCTCGCGTCGGGCGATCGACCCCTCTGGCGCCCGTGGGCGTCGCCGGACTGTCCTCGGGATCCGGGGCAGGTTCGGCATCGCGTGGCGGCAGTGGGTGGTCGGTCGGCATGTGACCATGATACCGGCCGAGGCGGCGTTTGTGGCCTACGAACCCCGCTTCCCATGCGGTAGCGTTGCGCGATGCCGAAGCGCAAGGGCACCGCCGACGAGCACCTCCTGCAGTCAGAGGACTCCAGTTTCCTGCACCAGGATCCGTGGCGGATCCTGCGGATCACCGGCGAGTTCGTGGAGGGCTTCGACACGCTGGCCCAGATCGGCCCGGCCGTCGCCGTCTTCGGCTCCGCCCGGACGAGCCCGGACAATCCGCTCTACGCAGCGGCGCGGGAGACCGGCGGACTGCTGGCAAAGGCGAGCCTGGGAGTGATCACGGGCGGCGGCCCTGGGATCATGGAGGCAGCCAACCGCGGCGCGTCCGAGGCGGGCGGAGTCTCGGTCGGGTGCAACATCGAGCTGCCGTTCGAGCAGCACCGCAACACCTACACCGATCCCACCATGGAGTTCCGGTACTTCTTCGTGCGCAAGACGATGTTCGTGAAGTACTCGCAGGGGTTCGCGGTGTTTCCGGGCGGGTTCGGGACGCTGGACGAGCTGTCCGAGGCGCTGACGCTCGTCCAGACCGGCAAGATCCACCGCTTCCCGGTGGTGCTCTACGACCCGGACTACTGGCAGGGCCTCGTCGACTGGATTGGCAACCGCGTGCTCAGCGCGGGCAACATCGCACCCGGCGACCTGGAGCTGCTGCAGATCGCGTCAACGCCGAAGGAGCTGGTCGACACGCTGGTCGCGTGCATGAACGGCACCTGCGACCACCCGGCGCACCAGCACCCTGGCCCCTGATCGTTGGTTCCGAATCGGCGTGATGGCTGGGGTTCGCACCGCAGCGAGGAGGCTGATCGCGGGCGAAGCCCGCATTCAGTCGGAACTCGCGACCAGACGCGCGCCGGGTTGGAATCACCGATCTAGTCTTGCGCCGTCTGGGCCATAGCCTGGCGGGACTCGCGGATCAGCACGACCGTCACGCCGACGATCAGCAGCGCGTTGACCCCGTGCAGCGCGCCGAACCAGGCCGAGTTGTCCGCACCGAGGCCGCCCAGCAGCGACTGGATCACCATCAGGCCGAACAGCAGCAGGCTGACCCGGGTGACGAACGGCGACCACCGCCCGATCAGGGCGATCGCGGCGATGATCAGCGCCAGCAGCACCAGCCCGTCGCCGAGCGCGGCATGGGCATCGAAGTTGCTGTCGTTGAAGTGCTTGTCGTGGACGGTCTCGAATGCGCCCAGCCCGGCCAGGAAGAACTGAACCACCAGCAGGCCGGCGAACAGGTGGGCGAGTGCTCCGTGAACCTTCTGCATGGCACCTCTTTCGGGGGTAATCGGAACCGAGGCGGAGCCTACAACGGCTGGCCGGGCCGGACGATCCCGCTCTCGTAGGCGAGCACCACCGCCTGGACACGGTCGCGCAGCCCCAGCTTGGCCAGCACGCGGGCGACGTGGGTCTTGACGGTGGTCGACGAGACGACCAGATGGTCGGCGATCTCGGCGTTCGAGAGGCCTCGCGCCATCAACCCGCAGGATCTCGCAGCTCACGGGCCGTGAGGTCGTCGAGTGCCGCGAGGACGAGGGGCGTGAGCGTTGTCGCGCACGAAGCTCTCGATCAGCCGCCGGGTCACCGACGGGGACAGCAGCGCGTCGCCGGCGGCCACCGTGCGGATGCCGGCGACGAGCTGCTCGGGCGGCACGTCCTTCAGCAGGAAGCCGCTGGCACCGACCTCGCAGTGCGTCGAAGACGTACTCGTCGAGGTCGAACGTGGTCAGTATCACGACCCGTGGCGGGTCGCTCGCGGCCAGGATCCGCCGGGTGGCCTCGAGACCGTCGACCACCGGCATCCGGATGTCCATCAGCACCACGTCGGGCCGGCGTGCGGCGCGACGGCCTCGACCGCCTCGTCGCCGTCCCTGGCCTCGGCCACCACGTGCAGGTCGTCCTGCGGCGTCCACGATCATGCGAAACCCGGTGCGGACCAGGGTCTGGTCGTCGGCGATCAGGACGCCCAGGCTCACGTGGTCACCAGCCCCGCGATCGGCAGCCCGCACCGCGATCCGGAAGCCCGATTCATCGTTCGCGCTGACCTCGAGACGGCCGTCGTACAGCGCGGCCCGGTGGGCGACGGCGGCCAGCCGGTCGTCCAGGCCCGAGACGGGCGCGTCGCCGCTGACCTCCAGGCCCAGCCGGTCGTGGGAGGCCTCCAGCCGTACCGCCGGTCGTCCGGCAGCCGCCGTCGCACGCGGCCTCCAGCGCTGCCTCGACCACCCGGTAGGCGACCAGGTCGACACCGGGGGTCAGCTCAGGCGCACCCGTCCGAACGAGGCGACACTCGCAGGCCCTGTGCGCGGATCGCCTCCACGAGTGCCCGGTAGCTCTGCCGACACCCGGCTGCGGCGCCAGCGCGCGCGGGTCGTCGTCATGGCGCAGGACGCCCAGCAGTCGCCGCAGATCGCCGAGCGCGTCGCGACCGGCGCCCTCGACCGACAGGATCGCCTCGCGGGCGCGCTCGGGATCGGTGCGCAGCAGCTGCCGGGCACCGCCCGCCTGGACGATCATCGCGCTCACGCTGTGGGCGATGATGTCCTGGAGCTCTCGGCCGATCAGTGCCTGTTCCTCGGCCACGGCTGCGCGGCGACGGGTCTCGACCTCGGCAGCCGTCTGCTCGGCCAGGTCGCGGAACGCGTCCGCGCGGCGGGACGGCTCGCGTGCCAGGCGTCCCAGCAGCCACGGCCCGACCCAGAGCACGGCGGCGAAGACGAAGTCACCGACCGCTGCCGACGTCGAGTCCGGATCCGGAGTGCGTCAGCGTCAGCATGGCGAAGGCGCTGCTTCCGATCGCGACGGCGGCGAGGCCGCGGCGGAGGCCGAGCCATGCCCCAGCTGCCGTAGCCGAGCAGCAGGGCCGGCAGGATGATCCCGTTTGCAGCCGTCAGATGCCCACCCAGCGGCGCCTGGATCACAGCCACCAGCGACGACGGCGACGACGGCGCCCAGAGGCCACCGGCGGCGGACGGCGACCGGTGCCGCGAACAGGATGGCTGCAACGACCGTCGCCAGTCGGTTCGTCGTCTGGTCGCGCAGCTCCAGCTCGAGTGCGACGGCGATGACACTCGCCGCAATCGCGTCCAGGCGGGTGCGGTCGATGCAGGCGATCCGATGCCCAGGGCGAGGTGATCACGCTGCACCCTCGGTGAGTGGGAGCCGGGCATGGACGGCGAATCCGCCGTCCGGGGCCGTGCCCCGCCCGGAGGATTCCGCCGTGCATGGCCACCCGCTCGGTCATGCCGTCGATGCCGTGACCCGTCTGCCCGTCACCGCGTTCAGACCCACGGCCGTCGTCGGCGACCTCCAGCTCGAGCGCGTCGCCGAGCCAGCACAGGCGGACGCTGACCCGGGCCGCGGCCGGCGTGCTTGATGGCGTTGGTCAACGACTCCTGCACGATCCGGTAGGCGCACAGATCGAGCGCGGCGGGGATCCCGACTGCATCGCCCTCGACGAGCAGGTCGAGTCTCGAGCCCTGCCGCCCTGGTGCGGGCGATCAGGTCGTCGATATCGGCAAGGCGCGGCGGTGGTGCGAGACTCGCCGCCTCAGCCGGGTGCAGCGATCCCACCAGCCGCCGCAGTTCGGCCAGCGCCTCGCGACCGGCACGCTCGACCTGGAACAACGACGCCTCCGCCCGGTCGGGCTCCGTGTCCATCACCGTACGCGCCCCGCCGGCCTGGATGACCATGACCGAGACGCTGTGGGCGATCACGTCGTGCAGCTCGCGGGCGATCCGAGCCCGTTCGGCGAGCGCCGACTCGCGCGCCAGCAGCTCGCGTTCGGCGTCCAGCCGCTCGGCCAGCTCTCGATCAGCTTGCTCCCGGGTCGCGCGCGCCCGCAACATGCGCCCGACCGCCCACGGCATGAGGCCGACCACCACCAGGTCGAAGAACAGATCATCCGACGCGCCGGTGGTAATCGCGACGTTCAGGGCCAGCCCGGCTACGCCCACGCCGAGCGCGACCGCTGCCCTCGGCATCGCCAGGAACGCCCCCGCGCCGTAGGCGAGCAGGACGGTGGAGACGATGGTCGCGGTCGCGGACGACGTGCCCGGTCCGCCGACCGCCTCCGCAGCCAGCGTCACGCCCAGCGACACCACCAGCGATCCCAGCGGCCACCGGCGCCGAGTTGCAACGGCCACAGCCGCAACGCTGCCGGCGATCCCCGTAAGAAGCGGGTGATGGATCGAACCGTCCAGCGCCACCTGGAGCCAGACGGCCGCCAGCAGCAGGATCGCGACCGCGCGGTCGACGGCGGCCGGATCACGTCGCCGGAGCCGGGCAACCGCAATGCGGGCGGACTGCATCGTCACCAAGGTACCGCAGGTCCGGCAAGTCGTCATCGTCGTCGGTGATGACGCGTCGTCGTCCGCCGGGACGACATCGAATCGACCGCCGGGCTGACGACGCGGGAGCAGCCGCCACATACGTTGGTTCACCAGGTGACAGACGTCGCAGGGAACCGACGAGAGGAGAAGGCAATGACGTGGACGCGATGGGCTCCGTGGACTGGAGTCGCGTTCGTGGTGTTCTTCGCGGGAGGCGTTCTGGCAAGCTCGCCACCGAGCGAAAGCGCGAGCAACGCCACGTGGATCGCCGACTACGCGACCCACAGCAAGCAGGTCGGGCATCTCGCCAGCGGTGCGTGCCTGGTGCTGGCCGGTCTCTCGCTGATGGTTTTTCTGACTCAGCTGTGGGCGATGGTTGCGGCGGCACACGCACGCCCGATCAATCCCCTCCCGGTGGTCGCGGCGGGCATCACCGCGACGTGTTTGTGCATCGGCGGCGTGCTGATGTTGTCCGTGTCGGGCCTTTCACTCAGCGGCGCGCCGCTGCCGCCGCCCTACTGGATGCGATTCGGCAACGACGTGGGGTTCGTGTTCGTCGGCGGGCCGGGGATGCTGGCCATGGCGATCGGGCTCGCCTGCCTGGCCGGGCAGGCGTACGCAGTGGGAGTGTTCGGGAATCGCCTGCGCTGGTTCACCTACGTGGCCGCGGCGCTGCTGCTGGCCTCGTTCCTGTTCATCCCGATCGGCGGGCTGATGATCTGGACGCTGGTCGTCCTGTACGTGCAAGTCCGCCGGCCTCACGCGCTGTCGGTGACGAGCCCGGTGCCGCGCCTCGAGGTGTGAGATCGGATCATTCGGGGCACCACGTCGGGATGAGAGTCGCAGTCATCGTCGCCGCCGCCCTGGTCGCCGCCGTGGTAACCGGATGCGGTAGCAGTAGCGGGAGCGGCGGTTCGAGCTCCAACACGAGCGCCGGGACGACGCACGCCGCGAACAAGGCCTGCAGCGCGATGAACGACGTGAAAACGCAGGTCTCGAAGCTCCAGGGCCTCACCAGCGGGGCTGTGTCGCCGACCGACGCGGCCGCCGCCGTTCAGGCGCTCGAGACGGACTTCTCGACCATCAAGGCGCAGGCGTCGAAGCTCACCGGAACGATGAAGGCAAACGTGCAGAGCGCGAACGACGCGTTCAGCTCGGAGCTGAATGCGGTCGTGAGTTCGGTGACCTCCTCGTCCTCCACGTCGCTGTCCGCAGCGGCATCGAAGCTGGCCACGGCGGCGCAGAAGCTGGGCGACAGCTACCGCCAGGCGCTGTCAGACGTCCACTGCTGATCGAGGAACCGCAGCGGCGGGGCCGAATCTGTTCCGCGTGGGGACGCACTGGGACACAGGTCGGCTCGAGGCGTTCAGCGACGGCGTGTTCGCGATCGCGGCCACGCTCCTGGTCCTCGACGTCAACGTGCCGCTCCGGGACTTCAGCGACCTGCGATCGGGGATCGTGCACCAGTGGCCGGCGTACCTCGGGTTTGCGACCAGCTTTCTCACGATCGGCGGGATCTGGATGGCCCACCACGCGCTCTTTCGCCGTCTCCGATACGCCAACGTCCGTCTGATGCGGCTGAACCTGCTGCTGCTGATGGCGATCTCGTTCCTGCCGTTCCCCACGCGGCTGGTCGCAGAGACGCTCGGCAACACCACGCCGGAGCGTCCCGCGGTCATCTTCTACGGCTTCGCACTGCTGCTCACATCCGTCCTGCTCTGGTCGCTGTGGAACGCTGCGCAGAGCGACCCGGAGCTGCTTCAGCCCGGTGTCACGAAGGAGGAGATCGCCTCCTTCACGCGCATCGCAACGCCGAACATCGGGTTCTACGCGCTCTCGACGCTGCTTGCACTCCGATACCCGACCGCGACGGCGTGCATCTACTTCGGCATCGGCGGAACCCTCGTACTGAGAGCGCGCGGAGATATCGCCATACCCGGCCGGCGTTCCGCGCCACAGCAGTAGTCTGAGCCCATGCGGAACTTCGGGGAGTTCGTGCTGCTGGTCTCGGTGCTGGTCGCCATTCCCGGGCCTGCGGTTACGCTGATCTTCAAGAACGCCGTCGCGTCGGGCGCGCGTTCGGCACTGGCGGCGTCGGCGGGCGTGTTCGCTGCCGATCTGGTGTGGGTCGCGGCGTCGGTCGTCGGCATCACGGCCGTCGTCGTCTCCTCCGAGGTCGCGTTCGAGGCGCTGCGCCTGGTCGGCGCCGCCTACCTGGTCTACCTCGGTATCAGGCTGCTGCTCAACCGCGGGATCGAGGATGATGCCGCGTCGCGGGCGCCGGTCACGCGTTCCCTTCGGCGCGCGTTCGTGGAGGGCGTTCTCTGCGACCTCTCCAACCCGAAGACAGCCCTGGTGTTCACCAGCGTGATCCCGCAGTTCCTGACGACCAGCGCGTCCGCCGCCGACGTCGCGGCGCTGGGGGTGCTGTTCGCCGTGCTCGGGCTGCTGTCGCTGCTGATGTGGGTTGCGCTGGGCGTCGCCTCGCGCCGGGTGATCGCGATCTCGCGTGTACGCACGGTGATCATGCGGGTGTCGGGCGCCGTCCTGGTGGCGTTTGGGGCGCGGCTGGCCCTGGAGCGATAGCGGAGGCTAGAGCCAGCCGGCGATCCGCAGCGCCGCGACCACGGTCGGGATGTTGGTGGTGGCCCGGGGCGTCTGCGGGAACAGTGAACCGTCGGCCACGACCAGCCCGTCGACTCCGTGCAGGCGGCCCCGCTCGTCGCAGGCGATCCCCATGGCGCACGACCCGACCGGGTGCCAGTAGTGGACGACACGCTCGCGCACGGCATCGGGGCCACGGACGCCCTGGCCGGGCTCGACCTCCTCGCCGAGCAGGGCGCCGAACTCCGGGCGGGCGATGAGGTCACGGGCCAGCTCCACGCCCTCGACCAGCACCGCCAGGTCGCGGCCCTCCGGGTCGGTCAGGAACCCGTGGTCGAGCAGCGGCGCCGCCTCGGGATCGCGGCTGGCGAGCCTGACCGTGCCGCGCGAGCGGGGATCGACGTTGGCGATGAAGATCTCGACGCAGTCGTCCTCCTCGGGCACCGTGAACAGGTGCAGGTCGAACCCGCCGTCCTCGCTCAGGGACGACGCGATCTTGACGAAGGACTGCTCGTCGGGAACACGCCGGCCGGTAGCGACGAACGCAGCGGTGCGCTCGAGCAGCCCGTCGCTGGCGCGCACCACGATCCTGGAGCTGGGATGGTCGTGGAGGTTGGCGCCGACGCCGGCGTTGTCGGCAACCACCTCGATGCCCAGCTCGCGCAGATGGGCGGCAGGCCCGATGCCGGAGCGCAGCAGCACCGCCGGCGTCCCGTAGACCCCGGCTGCGAGCACGACGGTATCGGCGCCCACCTCCAGCGGCTGACCCTCGACGATCGCCCGCACACCGACCACCCGGCCGCCCTCGACCAGCAGGCGATCGACCAGCGCCCGGTCCCGGATCTCCAGCTCCGGGCGGTCGCGAACGGCGTCCAGGAAGGCGAAGGCCGTGTTCCAGCGGACTCCGTCCGGTGAGTTCGAGGGCTGCGAACCGACGCCGGGGACGCCGTCCAGGTCGTCGAGGTCGTCGACCGCCGGAAGCCCGAGCGCGAGCCCGGCGTCGATGAAGCCCCGGTGGAGCGGAGTCAGGTCGTCGTCGGCGAACCGGCGGACGCGCATCCGCTCCGACGCCCGCTCGAACAGGGGCAGCAGCTCGTCGGCCGACCAGCCGGGCAGTCCCCACGCGTCATACCCGGCACGGGTGCCCCAGCAGACCGTGCAGCCGTTGTGGGCCGAGCAGCCGCCGATGACGCGGGCGCGCTCGTAGGGGAGGTCGCGGCCGGGGAGGTCGGCACCTGCCCTGTAGCCCCAGTCGTGCGTGTCCGGGATGGTGGCCGAGTCGACCAGCTCGCGCGGCCAGCGGCCGGAGGCGTAGGAGCCGTAGTCGGGGCCGGCCTCGAGCACCAGCACCCGGCGGCCGGCGGCGACGAGCTCGGCGGCGACGACGACGCCGGCCGTGCCGCCGCCGCAGACAACGACGTCAGTCTTGATCACGCGCAGAGGCTACCTGTGATCGGCTCTCTTCGCGGGTGGCGCGGAGGTGCAACGATGCGTGGTGCCGGTACGAACTGGGTGACGCCGGGAACTGCTAACGCGGACGACCGAATCCCTCCGAGGAAGACCGCGATTCCGCACACAAGGAGATCACTATGAAGCACGTCAAGCTGGGTGCACTCGACGTTGGGCGCATTGGTCTGGGGGCGATGGGCATGTCCGCCGCGTACACCGGGGCCGGAACCGACGACGCCGAATCCATCCGCACAATCCACCGGGCGCTGGATCTCGGGGTCACCCTGATCGACACCGCCGAGGTCTACGGGCCGTTCACGAACGAGGAGCTGGTTGGCCGAGCACTCAAGGGCCGCCGCGAAGGCGCCGTCCTGGCCACCAAGTTCGGCTTCATGTCGAACACCGGCCGATCGGGCCCTGACAGCAGCCCGGACAACATCCGCATGGCGCTGGAGCGCTCGCTGCGCCGGCTCGGCACCGACTACGTCGATCTCTACTACCAGCATCGGGTCGATCCGGACACTCCGATCGAGGAGGTCGTCGGCGTGCTGGCGGAGTTCGTGGCCGAAGGCAAGATCCGCTACATCGGACTGTCCGAGGCCTGGCTGGACACCATCCGCCGTGCCCACGCCGTCCACCCGGTCACCGCCCTGCAGTCGGAGTACTCGCTCTGGACGCGTGACCAGGAGTCGGAGGTGCTGCCCCTGCTCCGTGAGCTCGGGCATCGGATTCGTGGCCTACTCGCCGCTTGGCCACGGGTTCCTGACCGGCAGCCTCCAGACGATCGACGACCTGGACGACGGCGACTGGCGAAAGACCAACCCCCGGTTCACCGGCGAGAACTTCCAGCGCAACCTGCGCATCGCCGAGGAGGTGCGCGACGTTGCGACCGAAGCCGGGGCGACGTCGGCGCAGGTGGCGATCGCATGGCTCCTCGCCAAGGGCGACGACATCGTGCCGATCCCGGGGACGAAGCGGGTGAGCCGGCTCGAAGAGAACGTCGCAGCCGAGCACGTGATACTCACGGCCGATCAACTCCAGCGTCTGGACGACCTTCCGGTCGCCGTGGGCGAGCACCACAACGAGGCTCAGATGCAGGCGATCGAACGCTGACGCCTCGCCCGCGAGTCGATAACCACGGCCGGGCCGCTAGCCGCGTGGTGCGTAGTCGACGCGGGTGAACGGCCAGTCTCGCGCCAGCCAGTCGCTGACGGCGCGGTAGAGCGGCACGTCCAGCTCGGCGCGCGCTGCCGTGACCCACGACCGCACGTCGGCGCCGCCGGGCACTCCTTCGAGCGGGTAGATGTAGACACAGCCGATCACGTCGCGGCCGCCATCGAGCACCGTGTAGGTGAAGCCCGTGCGACCCGCGAAGTCAGCGGCGTGGCGTTCGAGGTCTGCCAGGTTCTCCTCGAGCGTCATCGGGCGCGGCCATCTGCGACCGACGAATCCCGGGGTTGCTCGGATGTGGTCCATCGACGACGTCCAGGCGGCGTGATCCAGGGCGTTGTGCTGGGGGCCGAGCGGCTCGAGCGTGAACTCGGGCTCAGAGAGGCCGTGGCGGCGGGCTGAAACTCTCGGGGACGAACGGGGCATTCTCCATCGAGGCAGTTTTAGCACGGCGACGGAGAAGCGCCTGTTCCCGAACGGCTAAGGCGCTGATTCGGTCCGACATCAGGCAATCCCGCCCCGGCGTCGTCGGGATCTATTGGCGGCTAGTCGACGACCTTGTAGATGTCGGCCTGTCCTGCAGCGCAGACCAGTCGCGAGTAGTAAACGTTCGGGGTTCCGTTCGAGTTATCAGCGAAGCTGACCCCGACATCGAGTCCGTGCGCCAGCGAGACGATCACCGTCCGGGCGGCGCCCAACGCTCGCTTATTGATTGTCGCGTGTTCGCCGCACGGGCGGGTGAAGCTGGCACTGTGGACGAGGTAGATCGTCCCCGTCGACGTCACGGACGACGCGTACTGGAACTTCCCGGTGGCGAACGTGTTAGAGACCCGCGTGGCGTTCCCGGTCGCGATGTTGTACTCGTAGACGTCGCACTCCACGTTGACGTTGATGCAGGAGGTCCAGGTCGCGTAGTTGCCGTTCACCTGGCCCGGCACCTCGTCGACCAGTGTTCCGGTCAGTGAGGCGAGTAGCTTCAGATGACCGGTGGTGAGATCCCCGAGGAAGACCCAGTGTTCACCGGTCCGCTCGTTGAACCGACCGAAGAGGACGTAGTGGCGGGAGATCGTTGGGGCGTACTCGGTCAAGCTCGTGTTCCACCCTGCCGGCACCACGCCGTAGGTATGAGAGACAACGTTGTAGAAGCGCAAGTCTGACTGGCCATACCGGATCTGCTGGTAGATCAACCGGTCTCCCGTAAGGCCGCCCACGTAGGCCTGGGTGCCGGCGGGATTCACCCGGGCGACCGGCCCGCTCCCGATGCGGACGAAGGCGTTGAAGAGGTGGTTGGTCGGTCCGTACCGAGACCAGGCGAGGGTGTTCCCCTCAGCGGTCACGTACCACTGGTTCGACGGTCCGGTCAGGACAGCGATCTGCGTCAGCTGGGAGTAGGCGACTCCGGTGGCGACCAACCCGACCGCGCCGATGACCGTTGCCAGCGCAGCCACTCTCTTGCCCCTGGCGTGAGCGAACACGACACACGCTCCCTTCGACGTGGAGGATCGGCGGGCTGGGTTCGTACCTTCGCGCGGCGTCTCGCCTCCGCGCCTGCCGCCGACTCTCATCCGCCGGCCCCGCACTTGCAACGAACGTCACACGAGTAGCCATCGCACCGCTATGCGCCTGGTAGGAATCGAACCTACGACCTTGCGCTCCGGAGGCGCACGACTGTACGTGGGGGGAGCAGGCTCCCCCCACGAGCCGTCCGCATCCTCCACGGAGATGCGCCTGGTAGGAATCGAACCTACGACCTTGCGCTCCGGAGGCGCACGCTCTATCCCCTGAGCTACAGGCGCGGGGGACGCATTGTACTGCCCTGCCGTCGCGACGGTTCGGTAGGGTGATCGACCGTGGATCTCGTCAGCCGCACGTTCACCCTCGACCACACCGAGCCGTTCGTCATCTCGCGCAGCGCGGACGAGCACTCGACCATCGTCCAGGTGGCGATCCGCCACGGCGACCTGGTCGGCTACGGCGAGAGCGCCCCCGACCCGCACTACGGCGAGTCGATCGAGAGCGCCATGGCGTTCTTCGAGCGCGCCCAGCCGCTGCTCGGCGACGACCCGTTCGCCCTGGAGGCGACGCTCGGCCGGATCGGACGACGCTCCCCGGCGAGATGGCCGCCAAGTGCGCCATCGACGGGGCGCTGCACGACCTCGTCGGCAAGCTCTGCGGGCAGCCGCTGTGGCGCATCCTCGGCCTCGACCCGGTGGCGCCGCCGACGTCGTACACGATCAGCATCGACACGGTCGAGGGCACCGCCGGCCGGGCACGGCGCGCCGCCGCCTACCACGCGCTCAAGATCAAGGTCGGCGGCCCGGATGACCTGGAACGGGTGCGGGCTGTCCGCCGGGAGGCGCCGAACGCGCTGATCCGGGTCGACGCCAACGAGGCCTGGACGGTCGAGTCGACCACGGAGATCTGCCCCGAGCTGGTGGCGCTCAACGTCGAGCTGATCGAGCAGCCGCTGCCCGACGGCGACCGCGAGGGCTACGACGCGGCTGCACGCCGCGAAGCTGCCGCTGCCGATCATCTGGACGAGAGCTGCCACACCTTGCCCGACGTCGCCGCGGCGTACGGCCACGCCGACGGGATCAACATCAAGCTGACCAAGTCGGGCGGCATCCGTGAGGCGCTGCGGATGATCCACGCCGCCCGCGCGCTCGACCTGAAGGTCATGCTGGGCTGCATGAACGAGTCGAGCCTGGGCATCGCGGGCGCCGTCCAGATCTCGCCGCTGGTCGACATCGTCGACCTCGACGGCCACCTCCTGAACACGAACGACGCCTTCACCGGGCTCGGCTACGAGAACGGCGCCGTCACCCCCAGCGACCTTCCCGGACTGGGCGTGACGCCGCTCGAGCTATTGGCCGTGACGCGGTACGTCATCCTCGCCGAGGGTGGGTTCGTCGAGCACGACGCCAAGACGGGCACCGGCGTCCTGCGCTACGGCGCCGACCCCTGCGTCGCCGTGATCGATTCCACCCGCGCCGGCACGCGCGTGCGCGACCACATCCGCGGCCTCGACTCCGACGTGCCGGTGGTGGCCGTCGCTGGACGAGGCGATGGCCTTCGAGCCGAACACGCTGCTGATCGGCGTGGCGCCGGCCGGCGGCAAGCTGCCCGCGGCCTGGAAGTCCGCGATCCTCGAGGCGATCGGACGGGGGCCTCGACGTCGAGAGCGGCCTGCACGACTTCCTCGTCGGACGACCCCGAGCTGGCGTCGGCCGCCGCTGCCGCCGGCGTCGAGCTGCGCGACCTGCGCAAGCCTCCCGCCGGGCTCGACGTTCCCACCGGGGACAACCTCACGGTCGACGCCTACGTGGTGGCGACGGTCGGCTCGGACTGTGCGCTGGGCAAGATGACCGTCTGCCTGGAGCTCGACTGCCGAGGCCCGGCGGCGCGGCCTCCCCAGCGTCTTCGTCCCGACCGGGCAGACCGGCATCGCGATCGCGGGGTGGGGGATCGCGGTCGACGAGGTGGTGTCCGACTTCGTCGCCGGCGCCTCGGAGCGGCTGGTGCTGGAGGGCGCCGAGCGGGGCGGACCGGGAGCGCTGCTCTGGATCGAGGGCCAGGGCTCGATCAGTCACCCCGCCTACTCCGGGGTCACGCTGGGCCTGCTGCACGGGTCGGCGCCGCACGTCGATGGTGCTGGTGCACGAGCCGACCCGGCTGCTGATGGACGCTCCCGGTGAGCCGCCGGTGGCCCCGCTGCCGCAGCTGATCGAGGACTACCAGCGGATGGCCGGCCTACGTGCGCCCTGCGCCGGTCGTTGCCGTCTCCCTGAAGACGAACCAGATGGACGAGGACGCCGCCCGCGCGACCATCGAGGCAACGGAACGGGGAACCGGCCTTCCCGCCGACGACCCGGTGCGGTTCGGCTCGGGCAAGCTGCTCGACGCCGTGCTCGCCGCCCGCCGCTAACATCTCGCCCCGTGTCTGACGACGTGCACAGCCGACTGGCCGCGCTCGTCTGCCGGTACTCCCTCGAGGTCGAGAAGGGCCATGTGGTCCTGGTGGAGTCGCCAGCCGTCGCGCAGCCCTTCCTGGTCGCCCTGGTCGCCGAGCTGACCGACCTCGGCGCGCACACGCTGCTGTTCCCCTCGCTGGAGTCGGTCGAGACGGTGATCCTGAGCGAGGCGTCCCGGGCCCAGCTCGAGCGGGTGACGCCGGTGGACGAGCTCGCCGTCGAGGTGCCGGACCGGGCGATCTCGATCTGGTGTGAGTCGAACACCCGCCGGCTGAGCGGCGTCCCGGCCGGCAACCAGGCGATCGAGCGGGGCGCCCGGCGGGCGCTCTACGACCGCTTCTTCGAGCGCGCAGCAGCCGGCGAGCTGCGCTGGTGCGGCATCACGCTGCCCAGCGACGCCCAGGCCCAGGAGGCGGGGATGGCCCAGGCCGACTACCGGCGGTTCGTCTACGAGGCCTGCAAGCTCGGCGAGCCCGACCCGGTCGCGGCATGGCGCGAGCAGGCCGCGCGCCAGGAGGCGGTGGTCGCCAGGCTGGGCCAGGTCTCGTCGCTGCGGATCGTGGCAGAGGGCACCGACCTCACGGTCGACGTCTCCGCCCGCCCGTGGATCAGCGCCGACGGCCGCGAGAACATGCCCGACGGCGAGGTCTACACGAGCCCCCACGAGCTGGCCACCGAGGGCCACATCGCGATCACCTTCGACGCCCCCTTCAACGGCCGGATGGTGAGCGGCGCCAGGCTGTGGTTCGAGAACGGCCGCGTCGTCCGCAGCGAGGCCGAGCGGGGCGCCGCCTACCTGCAGGAGATGCTGGCGGTCGACGACGGCGCCTCCCTGCTGGGAGAGGTCGCGTTCGGGCTCAATGCCCAGATCACGCGGGCCACCCGCAACGTCGGCCTCGACGAGAAGATCGGCGGCACCTGCCACGTCGCCCTGGGCAGGGCGTTCCCGGAGTCCGGCGGCACCAACGCCTCGTCGCTCCACTGGGACATGGTCTGCGACCTCCGCTCCGGCGGCCAGGTGTACGGCGACGGCGAGCTGATCGCCCGCGACGGGGTGTTCCTGTGACCGACCAGCGTGTCGAGCGCCTGGCACAGCTGCTGGTCGGCTACTCGCTCAACCTCCAGGAGGGCCAGGTCGTCAACATCAGCGCGCCGGTGATCGCCGAGCCGCTGGTGGTGGAGCTGGTGCGGGCGGCGCTGGCGGCGGGCGCCGTGCCGCGCATCCGGCTGGCCGTCGAGAGCGCAGACCACGCATTCCTGTCGCGGGCCAGCGAGGAGCAGCTGCGGTGGGTGTCGCCGTTGGTGACGCGGGAGGCGGAGACGCTGGACGCCCGGATATCGGTGATCGCCTCCTGGAACACCCGCGAGCTGTCCGACGTCGACCCGGCCCGGATGGCCGCCCGGTCGGATGCCGCAGGCCCCGCCCTGCAGACGATCATGGAGCGCGCCGCGCGCGGCGAGATCAACTGGTGTGTCACGGCCTTCCCCTGCAACGCCCTGGCCCAGGACGCCGACATGTCGCTGGCCGACTACGAGGACTTCGTCTACCGCGCCGGCTGGATGCACCTGGCGGACCCGGTGGCTGCCTGGCGCTCGTTTGCTGACAAGCTGAACCAGGTCGCCGCGCGGTTGTCGGACGTGAAGACGCTGCGCATGGTGGCCGAGGACACCGACCTCACCGTGGGCGTCGCCGGGCGGGACTGGAAGGGCTCCTACGGGACGCACAACTTCCCCGACGGCGAGGTGTTCACGGGCCCGGTGGAGGGCGAGACCAGCGGCGACGTGCGCTTCACGTTCCCGGCCATCTACAGCGGCCGCGAGGTCGAGGACGTGCGGCTGCGGTTCGAGGGCGGCCGCGTGGTCAAGAGCGAGGCGATCGCCGGCGGCGACCTGCTGGCGCAGATGCTGGCGATGGACGACGGCGCGTCGGTGCTGGGCGAGTTCGCGATCGGCACCAACTACGGCATCGAGCGGTTCACCAAGCAGATCCTGTTCGACGAGAAGATCGGCGGCACCGTGCCACATGGCGGTCGGCGCCGGCTACCCGGAGACGGGCAGCGTCAATCGCTCGGCGCTGCACTGGGACATGGTCTGCGACATGCGCGGCGGCGGCGAGATCTACGCCGACGGCGAGCTGATCTACTCGGCCGGGAAGTTCCTGCCCGAGTTCGCGCCTGACCTGTCTCCGCCCGACGCCTGAAGCACGCCGTCGCGGCTGGGCGCCATCAGCGCGCCCATCCGGGCGACGTGGGTCATGAACGGCAGGTCGTGCAGGCGCAGCAGCTGCACGCCGAGGTACGAGGCGACCGCGACCACTGCGGCCGTGCCCTCCAGGCTCGACTCCGGCAGCCCCAGCGGCTCGGCCGTCACCTCCTTGTGCGAGCAGGCCAGCATCAGCGGGTAGCCGAGGCTGAGCAGCTCGGGAAGCGCCCGCAGCGTGGCCAGGTCGGTGGCGGTCGTCTTGCCGAACCCGAGGCCGGGGTCGAGGGCGATCGACTCGCGGGCGACGCCCTCCGCCTCGGCCTGCTCGGCACGCTCCAGCAGGAACTCGCCGATTGCGGCCGGCTCGATCTCGTAGCGACCATCCTGTGGCTGTTTGGGCGCGAGGCCGAGGTGGGTGATCACCAGGCCGGCGCCATGGCGGGCGACCTCTGCCGCCAGCCCGCGGTCGGAGAGGCCGGTGTGGTCGTTGATGGCGTGAGCGCCGGCGGCGAGCGCGGCGGCGGCCACGGCCGGGCGGTAGGTGTCGACCGAGATCGCGGCGCCCGATCCCGCCAGCGCCTCGATCACCGGAGCCACCCGTCGTACCTCGTCCTCGACCGCGATCACCGGGCCTGGCTGGGCGGTCATCCCGCCGACGTCGATCATCGCGGCGCCGGCCTCGACCAGCTCCCGGCCGCGGGCAGCGGCGTCCGGCGGCCGCTGCGTCTGCCCGCCGTCGTAGAACGAGTCCGGGGTCACGTTGACGATCCCGACGATGGCGGGGGAGCCGTCCAGCGGCAGCTCGAAGTCGCGAAGTCGCAGGCGCATTGCGGGTGGAAGGCTAGATCCTCACGGTGATGCACTGGATCGCTTGACACACGAACACGTGTTCGCTACACTCGAACACATGTTCGCCCCACCCATCATTCGCCGTCTCACAGCGATCGCCGCTGCCCTGCTGGTGGCCGCGGTCTTCATGCTCGGGTTCACGCCGGCATCGCCCGGCGCGTCCCGGCCGCATCCCTACACCGTCCGCAGCGGAGACTCGCTGTGGTCGATCGCCGCCCGCCACTATCCGAACAGCGATCCGCGGGAGGCCGTCTACCGGATCGAGCACGCCAACCATCTTGGCCAGGCCGGGCTGGTGGCGGGGGAGAGGATTCTGCTGCCATGAGCGAGTGCACCGTCGTTTCGCTGGCCGAGTGGCGCGAGCGCCATCATCCGCCCGAGGATCCGCCTCCCAGCGCACCGTCGCTGCGGGTGGTCGGTGAGGACGAGCGGCTGGGAGAGGTTTTTCGGCTCGACACGTTTCTGGCCCGTGCACGCGTCGTGATGGGGGAGTCCGCGCGTGCCGCAGACCGGCCGGCGCTCCGTGCGGTTCCGTCTCTCTGACGGGGCCGCGCGGGGCGACGGTCGACGTCGCTGACAAGCTCTGAGACGATGTGCCGGTGCATCAGGTGGTTGGCCTACTGACCGTTGCCGACGTCCAGGCGGGCGGGGGCCCGGGTCGCGTGTCCGTTTCGGCCCGGCACGAGGCTGTCCTGGAGAACGGGAGCCGGGTGCTGCTGCTTGACGGTCGCGGCTGGACGGAGGAGCTCCGCGGGCCCGGCGCGAGCGAGGTCGACGACCTCTGGGCCGTCACCTCGGCGGATCACATCGTCGAGACGGCCCGGGCTGTGGTGGGGCCGGACGAGGCCTATGGCGAGCGGACGCAGGACGAGATGGCGGCCGGTCACTGGGACACGCTGGCCGGGACCCTCCGCGCGTACGGCGTCTTCATCGACGCAGCCGAGCTGAGCCGGCTGCCCCACGACGTCGTGCTCAGCGATCGGCTGCTCGCGCGCCTCCGGCGCGGCTGACGCCGCTCCGGCGCGTACCATCTGCCCGTGGATCTGGACATCATCTTCCTTGGCACGTCGGGCGCGGTGCCGACGGCGCACCGGGCGCCGGCCGCCTCGCTCGTCCGCCACGGCGGCGAGCGCATCCTGGTCGACTGTGGGGAGGGCACCCAGCGGCAGCTGCTGCGGTCGGGGTTCGGGCTGGCCGACGTCGACCTGGTGCTGCTGACCCACTTCCACGCCGACCACACGCTGGGCCTCCCGGGGATGCTGAAGACGTTCGCGCTGCGCGGCCGGGACGCGCCGCTGACGGTCGTCGGGCCTCCCGGGCTCTATGGGTTCATGGAGTACCTGAAGCGGCTGTTCGGGCGGCTGACCTTCCCGGTCGACTGGGTCGAGCTGCAGCCGGGAGAGCCGATAGTCCGCGACCACTACCGGATCGAGCCGGTCATCACAGACCACGGCGTGTCGAGCGTGGGCTACGCGCTCTGCGAGCCGGTGCGCCCGGGTCAGTTCGACGTCGAGGCGGCGGTGGCGCTGGGTGTCCCCTCCGGTCCGCTGTTCGGCAAGCTCCAGCACGGGCAGCCCGTGACGCTGGACAACGGCACCACCGTTGCGCCCGAGCAGGTGGTCGGGGAGGCGCGCCCGGGACGTCGCATCGTCTTCACGGGCGACACGCGCCCCAGCCCGACGGTGCTGGCCGCTGCGGCGGGCGCCGACGTGCTCGTCCACGAGGCCACGTTCGTGGACGAAGAGGCCGGGCGCGCTGCCGAGACCGGCCACTCGACGGCGGCCCAGGCGGCGTCGCTCGCGCGCGACGCGGCCGTCTCGCTGCTGGCGCTGACCCACCTGTCGACCCGTCACACCGCCCGCCAGGTACGGGAGGAGGCTCAGGCGATCTTTCCCGAGACCGTCGTCCCCCGCGACTTCGACGTGATTGGAGTGCCGTTCCGCGAGCGCGGGCTGCCCCAGCTGATCCGGGCCCGTGACCGCGACCTCGAGGCTGCGGAGCTACCCGAGACCGAGCCAGTCCCGGGGACGTGACCGGCTTCGACGCGCTGGCCGGGCGCTACGACGAGCTGCGCCCGGCCGGAACGGCCTGGGCCGAGCTCGCCGACCTGACGCTCGACATGCTCGGCCCCTGCCGGCGGCTGCTCGACATCGGCTGTGGCACCGGCCGCTTCGCCGTCCGGGCGCACGACCGGCTGGGCGGCCGGGTGTGGGGAGTCGACGCCTCGCCGGAGATGCTCGAGCAGGCGCGCCGCCAGCCCGGCTCGCGCGCGATCGGCTGGCGCCTGGGCGAGGCGGATCGGCTGCCGTTCCGCGACGGCTGGTTCGACGGCGCCCACATGCACCTGGTCGTGCACCTGCTCCCCGATCGCACCGCCGCGCTGGGCGAGGCGGCCCGCATCCTCGCGGCCGAGGGCACGATGGTGATCGCGACCTTCCGGCTCGAGCACATCACCCGGTTCTACCTGGTGCCGTACTTCCCGGGGATCGAGCGGATCGACATGGAGCGGTTCCCCGATCCGGCGGTGCTGGCGGGGGAGCTGGAGGGGGCGGGCTTCGGACAGGTGGAGGTGACGCCGTTCGACCAGCAGGTCGGGATCGACCCGGACGTCGTCCTCGAGCGGGTGCGCGGCCGCTACATCTCAACGCTTCACCTGCTCGGCGAGGAGGAGTACCGGGTAGGGCTGGAGCGTCTTGAGGCGGCGATGAAGGCGCGCACAGAGCCAGTTGTCACGACCCTTCGCTGGGCACTCGTCCGCGCCGTGCGATGAAGGGCCGGCCCGCGGTGGGCCGGCCCCTCTCACGCCTACAGCCGGCTAGCAGATGGTCGCGATGTCACCGGAATCGCCGGTGGCAGCGTCGATCCAGTTGTTGGCACACGCGGCAGGGTTCTTGGTCGAGTACGTGAACCAGTAATCGGAGGACGTGTACCCAGTGTTACCCGGGAACGCCGAGTCGACGAACTCGGCGGTCGAGCAGAGCGGAAGCTCCGTCGACGCCGAGCAGCTGGCCGCTCCAGACCGGTCGTAGCTCCCGCCGAACACCTGGAGCACCTCGAAGCCGTGGAACGTACCCTTGAGGTGGCCCGAGACCTGGTTGCTGTTGCCGTTCGCACACGACTCGGGGCTGGGGCCCTGGATGGTGACGAAGTGACCGCTGTTGAAGTTCTCGGTCACCCGCCAGGTGTTGTTGGTCGCCTCCTTGGGCACGACCTTGAAGACCCGGGTGTAGGTGTCGTTCGCCCAGTCGGGCCCACACGTCGAGGAATCGCCGGAGCCCTGTCCGGTAAAGGCATAGTTCTGCGTGTCCGCAGCGCTTGCTGTGGCTGCCGATGCGACAGCCATCACGCACGCCGCAACCGCTAGTCCGATTGCTCGCTTGAGCACGTCGAACCCCCTTTGTTGCGTCGGAGTAGTTAACTTCGGAGCGCTCCGCGGGGGGCACGCTACCACAGATATCAACTGAGTGCAAATTTCACCTAGCGCGGCGGCCATCCCAGCGGCAAACAACGCACCGCCACCGTTGGCAGGATGGCGGACGCGCGTCTGAGCCAGGTCTCCTGCCGCCGCTTCGGCCACCCGGCCCACTGCTATTACCAGCTCTGGGTGTAACAGCGCGATCGCACGCCGTGCGAACACTGCGCCGGCCGCGATCTCGGCGACCGTCGGTCGCCGGTTGGAGAGCGGCTCGCCCGGCCGGTGCGGGTGGTGGGGGACGGTGTTCCAGAGGATCACGTCGTGCTCCGCCCCGAGCTCGCCGAGGACGCGGTGCACGATTGTCCCGGACGGCTCGCTCCAGCCCTCGGGGCGGGGGCTGGTGGTGCGGTACGGCGCGCCCCAGCGGAGCAGGTCGCGCTCGCTGGTAAACGCGATCCCCGACCAGCGCATGCCCTGGTAGCCGGCCGCCTCGCCCAGCGCGACGACGCGTGCCCCCGACCGCTCGTCCAGGTAGGTACGCAGGTTGTCGAGCCGGACGGCGCCGTCGGCTCCGGCGTACTGGTTGAACGTGGAGCCAATCCTGGCCCCGGCGAGATCCCGGAAGAGCTGTTCCACTCCGCAAGCAGCTTGACAGGCGGCTGCCGCCCGTGATTTGGTCACCCGCCCAGGACGTATGTCCAACTCCCCCGACTCCCGATCGCTCCTGCTCGAGGCCGCCGAGCGCCTGCTTGCCCGTGAGGGCCTGGCGGCCTGCACGACGCGCCGCGTAGCGGCGGAGGCGGGGCTTCCGCACGGCCTCGTCCATTACCGGTTCGGCTCCGTCGAGAATCTCCTGCTGGAGGTGCTCGACCGCGAGGGCGAGCGGCTCGTCGGCCGCCAGCGGGCGGTGTTCGAGGCGACCACCCCGCTGGCCGAGCGGTGGCGCTCGGCGATCGGGTTGCTGGACGAGGACGTCACCTCCGGGCACGCCCGGGTGTGGCACGAGCTGCAGGGCTTCGCGCGGGCGCACCCGGCGGGCCGCCGGCGGGCAGCCGCCTACCGGCTGGAGCTGCGCCGGCCGATCGCGGCGGCGCTGGAGCGGGCCGCCGAGGATGCCGGCCTGGAGACGGCGCCCGCGTCGGCTGCCGCGGCGCTGGTGGTCAACCTGTGGGACGGGCTCAGCGCCGACCGCCTGCTCGGCGTGGAGCGCGACCACCGCGAGCTGCTGGCCTGGATCGAGGCGCTGGTCTCGACGGTCACCTCGCCCGTCGCCCAGGGGCGGCCTCCGGCGGTTGCCGTCGGGTCCACCTGATACGCTGGTTCCGGCCTCGAGGGACGAGGCTCTGATACCCGCACACCTTTAATCCGCGTCCTGTGAGGCCGGGAAGGAGTTGCTCGATGAACGCTGCCCAGACTGCGGCCAGGATCGCACGCACGTGAAGGCGCCAACCATCGATGAGCGGGAGCTGCTCGACGAGGCTGGGCTGCAGCGCACGCTCCGCCGGATCGCGCACGAGATCGTGGAGCACCACCCCGAGCCCGAGCTGCTCGCCCTGGTGGGGATCTACACGCGCGGGGTGGTCGTCGCCGAGCGGCTCCGGGAGCTGATCGACGAGTTCGCCGACGTCGAGGTGCCGACGGGCGCGCTCGACATCTCGTTCTACCGCGACGACGTTCGCATCCACCCCCAGCCGGTGGTCAAGGCGACGCGGCTCGACTTCGCCATCGACGGCCGGTCGGTCGTGCTGGTCGACGACGTGCTGTTCACCGGGCGCACCATTCGCTCGGCGATCGAGGCGCTGTTCGACTTCGGGCGCCCCGAACGGGTGCAGCTGGCGGTGCTGGTCGACCGCGGCCACCGCGAGCTCCCGATCCGCCCCGACTACGTCGGCAAGAACCTTCCCACCTCGCGCAGCGAGCGCGTCAACGTCCAGCTCTCCGAGGTCGACGGCGTCGACCGCATCGTCCTTCAGACAGGGGAATGACCGTGCACCTCCAGCCACCAACGCTGCCCAGCCGCCGCCACCTGCTGTCGATCGCCGACCTCGACCGAGCCGACGTCGAGCGGATCCTGGAGACAGCCGAGGGCTTCGAGTCGGTCATGGACCGCGACGTCAAGAAGGTGCCGACGCTGCGCGGGCGGACGGTGATCAACGTCTTCTTCGAGGCGTCCACCCGCACCAGCTCGTCGTTCGAGCTGGCCGCCAAGCGGCTGTCGGCCGACACGATGAGCCTGAAGGCTTCCGGGTCGAGCGTGGACAAGGGTGAGTCGCTCAAGGACACGATCCTGACGCTGTCGGCCTACGACCCCGACGTGATCGTCATCCGCCACGCCCAGATCGGCGCACCCGCGCTGATCACCCGCCACACCGCCGCCCATGTGGTCAACGCCGGCGACGGCAAGCACCAGCATCCGACCCAGAGCCTGCTCGACCTCTACACGATGCGAAAGAGCCTGGGCCGGCTGGAGGGGCTGTCCGTCGCCATCGTCGGGGACGTCCTGCACTCCCGGGTCGCCCGCTCCAACATCCAGGCCCTGAAGCTGATGGGCGCCTCGGTGCTGCTGGTCGGCCCGCCTCCGCTGATCCCGCGCGGGATCGAGCAGATGGGGGTCACGGTCAGTCACGACATCGCCGCGATCGGCGACGCCGACGTCGTCTACGTCCTGCGCATGCAGCGCGAGCGGATGCTCGAGGGCGCCAACTACGTCCCGTCGCTGCGTGAGTACGCCGCGCTCTGGGGCGTCACGTCGGAGCGCGTCCGTCCCGACCAGCTGGTCATGCACCCGGGCCCGATCAACCGCGGCGTCGAGATCGCGCCCGACGTCGCCGACGCCGCCAACTCGCGGATCGTCGATCAGGTGCGGGCCGGCCTGGTCACCCGGATGGCCGTGCTCTACGACCTGCTCAGCGAACCGACCAGCGGCGGCCGCGAGGCCGCCCTGCGGGTGGTAGCCACCGCCGGACAGGAGGTGGCCTGATGACCCAGCGGCTGTTCCGGCGTAGCGGGGAGGACACGTCCCTGCTGATCGAGGGCGCTCATCTGGTCGACAGCGGCAGCGGCCTGGAGGGCGTGCCGGCCGACGTGCTGATCGAAGACGGGATCGTCACCCGCATCGGTCGCGGTATCGACGCTCCCGACGTGGAGCGGTTCGACGCCGCCGGGATGACGATGACGCCCGGGCTGGTCGATCCCCACGTCCACCTGCGCACGCCCGGCGATGAGGACACCGAGGACGTTGGCTCGGGTACGCGGGCCGCGGCCGCCGGTGGCTTCGTCGCCATCCTGGCGATGCCCAACACCCAGCCGGTGGTCGACTCGGCGCCCGTGCTGTCAGGCCTGATCGGGCTGGCCCGCGACCAGGCGGTGGTGCCGACCGGGTTCATGGCCGCCATCACGCTGGGCCAGGAGGGCAGGCAGCTGAGCGAGATGGCCGAGCTGGCCGGTCACGGAGCGGCGGCGTTCTCCGACGACGGGCGGCCCGTCGAGCGCGCCGGCCTGCTGCGGCGGGCGCTGCAGTACAGCCGTGTGACCGGCCTGCGGCTGGCGCTCCACGAGGAGGATCCCAGCCTGACCGCCGGATCCCACATGCACGAGGGCGCAGTGTCTGCCGAGCTGGGCCTGACCGGCTACCCCAGCATCGGCGAGAGCGTGATGGTCGCGCGTGACGTCCAGATCGCCCGCCACGAGGGGATCGGGCTGCACCTCTGCCACATCTCCGCCGCCGAGTCGGTGGCCGAGATCCGGCGCGCCAAGGAGCTGGGCGTCGAGATCACCGCCGAGGTGTCGCCGCACCACCTGTGCCTGACCGAGGAGGCCGTGCGCGGCCTCGACCCGGCGACCTCGAAGATGAACCCACCGCTGCGGGCGGCCTCCGATCGCGCCGCGCTGGTCGAGGCGCTGGCCGACGGCACCCTCGACTGCATCGCCACCGACCATGCTCCCCATCGCAGCGACGAGAAGGAGCAGCCGTTCGAAGCGGCGCCGAACGGGGTGATCGGGCTGGAGACGGCGTTCGCCGCGGTCTACACGCACCTGGTCGCACCCGGCCTGGTGCCGCTGTCGGTGGTGATCGAGCGGATGTCCGGCGGCCCGGCCCGGGCGTTCGGGCTGCCGGTGCCGGCACTGCGGGAAGGCACGCGCGCCAACCTGACGCTCTGGAGCCTGGGAGAGTCGCGGCTGGTCGCGCCGCCCTACGTCTCGCGATCGCGGAACTGCGCGTTCGCCGGCCAGACGCTGCAGGGCAGATGCATGCTGACGATCGCCGACGGCGCCGTCGCCCACCGGCTCGTCGAGGCGGTCCGATGAGCGCCGCGCTGCTGGTGCTCGAGGACGGGACGGCGCTGGCCGGGGAGTCGTACGGCGCGATCGGAACTGCGGTCGGCGAGCTGGTGTTCGTGACCTCGATGACCGGCTACCAGGAGATCGTCACCGATCCCAGCTTCGCCGGTCAGCTGATCACCTTCACCCAGCCGATGATCGGCAACTACGGCGCCGAGCCGGGCTCGTCGGAGTCAGACCGCCCGCATGCGCGCGCCGTTGTCGTCCGCGAGGGCCGAAACGCGGCGCCGGCCGGGCGCGAGGGCTTCTCCGACTGGCTGGCCTCACACGGCGTGGTCGGCATCCAGGGCGTCGACACGCGGATGCTGACCCGGCGGCTGCGCGACGGCGGCACCGTGCGCGCCGTCGTCACCAGCGACGGAACCGGACCGCAGCGGGCGCGCGAGATCGCGGAGGCCGAGCCCTCGATGGCAGGGCAGGCCCTGGCCGGAGGCGTCTCCCGCCGCCACCCGGAGGTGCTTCCCGCCCTGGCAACGGAGCGGGCGCACGTCGCCATCCTGGACTACGGCGTCAAGGGCTCGATCGTGCGGCTCGTGCGCGAGGCCGGCGCCCGGGTCACGGTCTTCCCCTGGGATGCCACGGCGGCGCAGGTGCTGGCGGCCGAGCCCGACGGCGTCCTGCTGGGCAACGGCCCCGGCGACCCGGCGGCCCTGCCCGACTGTGTCGCCCAGGTGCGCCGGCTGGTCGGCGCGGTGCCGGTGTTCGGGATCTGCCTCGGTCACCAGCTGCTCGGCCTGGCGCTCGGCCTGCCCACCTACAAGCTGCGGTTCGGCCACCGGGGCGCCAACCACCCGGTGCTCGATCGCGACACCGGGCGGGTGCTGGTCACCGCCCAGAACCACGGCTTCGCGGTCGAGGCCGCTGCCGACGGAGGCGACCTCCAGACCGACTTCGGCCCGGCGCGGGTGACCTACGTGTCGCTCTACGACGGCACCGTCGAGGGCCTGGAGCTGCGCGACCTGCCGGTCAGCTCGATGCAGTTCCACCCCGAGGCCAGCCCAGGCCCACACGACGCCCGGGCGGCGATCGAACGGTTCGTCGCGCGGATCGCGGAGCCGGTCCATGCCTAGGCGCGACGACATCCAGCGGATCGCCGTGATCGGGTCGGGCCCGATCGTGATCGGTCAGGCCTGCGAGTTCGACTACTCGGGCACCCAGGCGCTGCGCGTGCTGCGCGACGAGGGCTACGAGACGGTGCTGATCAACTCCAACCCGGCCACGATCATGACCGACCCCGGCTGGGCCGACCGCACCTACCTGGAGCCGCTCGACCTGGCAGGGGTGCGGGCCGTGCTCGAGCGCGAGCGGCCCGACGCCCTGCTGCCGACGCTGGGCGGGCAGACGGCGCTGAACGTGGCGTCGATGCTGACCGAGGCAGGGGTGCTGGACGAGCTCGGCATCACGCTGATCGGCGCCTCCTACGAGGCGATCCAGTGCGCCGAGGACCGCGACCTGTTCGCCAAGACGATGGAGCGGATCGGCCTGCGCGTCCCGCACTCGGCGATCGCCCACAGCCTGGACGACGCCCATGCCGCGCTTGCGACGGGCTCGCTGCGGCTGCCCGTGGTGGTGCGGCCGGCGTTCACCCTCGGCGGCCAGGGCGGCGGATTTGCGACTACGCCCGACGACTTCCGCGAGATGGTCGCCCGCGGCCTCCGCGAGAGCCCGATCGGCCAGGTGCTGCTCGAGGAGTCGGTCGCCGGCTGGGGCGAGTTCGAGCTGGAGGTGATCCGCGACCGCAACGACAACGTGGTCATCATCTGCTCGATCGAGAACGTCGATCCGATGGGCGTGCACACCGGCGACTCGGTGACCGTGGCGCCGGCCCAGACCCTGTCCGACCGCGAGTACCAGGTGCTGCGCGACGCCGCCGCCGACGTGATCCGCGCGGTGGGCGTCGAGACCGGGCGGTTCCAACGTCCAGTTCGCGCTGAATCGCGACACCGGTGAGCTGGTCGTGATCGAGATGAACCCGCGGGTCAGCCGCTCCTCGGCGCTGGCCTCGAAGGCCACCGGCTATCCGATCGCCAAGGTGGCGACCAAGCTTGCGGTCGGCTACACGCTGGACGAGATCCCCAACGACATCACCCAGACCACCCCGGCCTCGTTCGAGCCGACGCTCGACTACGTGGTGGTCAAGCTGCCCCGGTTCGCGTTCGAGAAGTTCCCCGGCGCCGACGCCGGGCTGACCACCCAGATGAAGTCGGTGGGCGAGGTGATGGGCATCGGCCGCACGTTCGCCGAGGCGTGGGGGAAGGCGATGCGCTCGCGCGAGCTGGACGGAACCCCGGAGACGACCGGCCCCATCGCCGGCGGCACCTGGGACCGCTTCGACGTCATCGCCTCCCGCCTCTATGCCGGCGACGACCCCGGCGCGCTGAGCACCGAGTCCAGCATCCACCCCTGGTTCATGGACGAGTGGGCCCGCGTGACCGCTGTCGAGCACGAGCTGGCAGAACGGGGGATCGACGGCTTCGGGGCCGGCGAGTGGATGCGTGTGAAGCGGCTTGGCATCTCCGACGCCCGCATCGCCGAGCTGACGGACAAGGACGAGCGCGACGTCCGCCGGCTCCGGCGGGCGGTCGTGCGGCCGGTGTTCAAGGCGGTCGACTCCTGCGCCGCCGAGGTCGAAGCGCTGGCGCCCTACTACTACTCGGCCTACGAGCAGGAGGACGAGCTGCGGCGCGGCGACCGCGAGAGCGTCGTCATCCTCGGCGCCGGTCCTAACCGGATCGGCCAGGGCATCGAGTTCGACTACTGCTGCGTCCAGGCCGCCCAGACCTTCCGCGCGCTCGGCTACGACGCCGTCATGGTGAACTGCAACCCCGAGACGGTGTCGACCGACGCCGACTCGTCGAACCGCCTCTACTTCGAGCCGCTGACGGTCGAGGACGTGCTCGAGGTGATCGAGCGCGAGCGGCCGATCGGCGTGGTCGCCCAGTTCGGCGGCCAGACGCCGCTGCGCCTGGCCCGCCGCCTGGAGGAGGAGGGAGTCAAGCTCCTGGGCACGCCGTTCGACGCCATCGACATCGCCGAGGACCGCGAGCGGTTCGGCACGGTGCTCCACGAGCTCGGGCTGCATGCGCCGGACTGGGGGATCGCGGCGGACGCCGACGAGGCGGCCGTGATCGCGGAGCGGATCGGCTACCCGGTGCTGGTGCGGCCCTCCTACGTGCTCGGCGGCCGCGAGATGCGCATCTGTTACGACGAGTCGATGCTGCGCGCGCGGCCGGTGCAGCCGGGGTCGCTCGTCGACCGCTTCGTCGAGGACGCGGTCGAGGTCGACGTGGACGCGATCTGCGACGGCACCCGGACGGTGATCGGGGCGGTCATGCAGCACGTCGAGGAAGCCGGTGTCCACTCCGGCGACTCGGCCTGCGTGATCCCCACGCTTTCGCTGGGCGAGGAGCTCGAGAACGACATCCGAGCCCAGACGGCGGCCATCGCCGTTGCGCTCGGGGTGCGCGGGCTGATCAACGTCCAGTTCGCGGTGCAGGGCGCACGGGTGTTCGTGATCGAGGCCAATCCTCGAGCCTCGCGGACGGTGCCGTTTGTCGCCAAGGCAACGGGCGCCAACCTGGTCGAGGCCGCCTGCCTGGCCGCCCTCGGCCGCTCGCTCGAGCTGACCATCCCCGAGGTCGACCACGTCAGCGTGAAAGCGGCGGTGCTGCCGTTCCAGCGGTTCTCGGGCGCCGACCCGACGCTCGGCCCCGAGATGCGCTCGACCGGCGAGGTGATGGGCATCGGCCCGGACTTCCCGACCGCCTTCTCGAAGGCCGAGCGTGCGGCCGGCCGGCCGCTGCCCACCGACGGCCGCGTGTTCCTGTCGGTCTGTGATCGCGACAAGGCGGCGGTGACCATGCTGGCGGCGCTGCTGCAGTCGCTCGGCTTCGAGTTGATCGCCACCTCGGGCACCGCCCGGGCCCTGCGCAGGATCGGGATCCCCGTGGAGAGCGTGCAGAAGGTGACCGAGGGGTCGCCCAACGTCGTCGACCTGATCCGCCGCGGCACCATCAACCTGGTCATCAACACGCCGGTCGGGCGAGGCGCCCGCGCCGACGGCTACGAGATCCGCAAGGAGGCGATCGCGCACCGGATCCCCTGCATCACCACCATGACCGGAGCCTCGGCGGCCGTGCAGGCGATCGCTCAGGCGCGGTCGGTCGACCCGGTGGCGCTGCAGGACCTGCACCGCCCGGGTGCTGCCCGCGAGGCTGGACATGCCGCTCCACGAGCGTAGCCTCGGCGTCCAGCGCGTCGAGCAGGTGGGGGCCTACACGCTGCTCGTGCTGCGCAACGACGGCTCGGAGGTGGGAGTCCCCGGCCAGTTCTTCATGCTCCAGGCGGATCCCGAGCCGGCCGCCGCGTACCTGCCGCGGGCGCTGTCGGCGGCCTGGGCCGACGAGCGCGAGATCGCCTTCCTGGTCGACGTCCTCGGGCCGGGCACCGCCGCGCTCGAGGTCGCATCGCGTGTGCGGGTAGTGGGGCCGCTGGGCGCCGGCTTTGCCATCCAGCCGGGGCCGTCGGTTCTGGTCGGCGGAGGCATCGGGGCGGCGATCCTGCCCTGGCTGGCTCGCACCGTGGGGGAGCAGCGCCGGGTCGTGCTGGGGTTCCGCAGCGAGGCGCATGCCGTCTGCGCCGCGCTGATCGATCCGGAGGCGACGGTGGTGCTCGACCCGGTGCTGGTCACCGAGCCGCTGGCGCGGATGATGCCGGTCGCCGGCACCGTCTACGCCTGTGGCCCTGACCCGATGCTGCACGCCGTGGCGGCCCTCTGTGCGGAGCACCACATCCCCTGCCAGCTCGCGATGGAGGCGGCGATGGCCTGCGGCTACGGGGCCTGCTACGGATGTGCGGTGAAGATCGACGGCGTCTGGAAGCGTCTGTGCGTCGAGGGGCCGGTGCTGGAGGCCGGGCGTGTCCTCGCTACACGCTGACCTCTGCGGCATTCCGCTGGCGCACCCGCTCGTCAACGGATCGGGAACGCTCGACGCCCTCGCTGCCGGCACGTTGGGGCTGGCCGCGTTCGTGACCAAGACGGTGACCCTCAACCCACGGGCGGGCAACCCGCCGCCGCGGATCGCCGAGACCCCCTCCGGGATGGTCAACTCGATCGGCCTGGCGAACCCCGGCCTCGAGCGGTTCTGCGCCGACCACCTGCCGCGCCTGGGCGAGCTGGGCGTTCCAGTCGTGGTCAGCGTCGGCGGCTGGTCTCACGATGAGTACGCCGAAGCGGTCCGCCGGGTCAGCGCCGATCCCGCGACGGCGGCCGTCGAGCTGAACGTCTCGTGTCCGAACGTCGAGACCGGCTGCATCTCGATCGGCACCGACCCCGACGAGACGCGCGCCCTGGTCGAGCTGTGCCGCTCGCTCACCGACCTGCCGGTGCTGGCGAAGCTGTCGCCCAGCGTGGCCGACGTCGCGGCGATCGCGACCGCCGCCGCGGAGGGCGGCGCGGACGGGCTCGTGCTCGTCAACACGGTGCGCGGAATTGCGATCCACCGTGACACGTTACGGCCGCTGCTGGGCGGGGGCGGAGGCGGGCTGTCGGGTCCGGCGATCAAGCCGGTGGCGCTGCACGCCGTGCACGCCTCGTACGCCGCGACCGGGCTGCCGATCGTCGGCATGGGAGGGCTGGCAAACACTCAAGACTGCATCGAGATGTTGGCCGCCGGCGCCACTGCGGTCGGACTTGGCACTGCGTTGTTCCGCGATCCCGGACTTCCGTCCCGGATCGTCGCCGAGCTCCCGTCAGAACTCGGCCGCCGTGGGTTCCAGGACCTCGCCGCGGTGCGGGGAATCGCACACCAGATCGATACTGAAGCTCAGCCTGAGCTTGATGGTTTGCAACGGTAATTTCGCATATTCAAGCCATTTTTTGGCAGTTGCACGGTGCTGCGGGATGGTTATACTCTCACCGCACGATGGCGACGATCCTCTCCCAGGCACCATCCCGCTCCCTCGACCAGCGCCTGGATGCTCTCGACCGCGCGAACCAGATTCGCGTGCGCCGGGCGCAGCTCAAGCGCGGCCTGAAGTCCGGCGAGATCACTTTCCAGGAGATCCTGGAGAGTCCGCCCGACTACGTTCTCACGGCCAAGGTCTACGACATGCTGCTCGCAGTTCCCCGGCTGGGGCGCGTGCGCGCCGGCAGGCTGTTGACCCAGTGCCGGATCAGCCAGAGCAAGACGATCGGCGGTCTGTCCGAGCGTCAGCGCGGCGAGCTGATCGACCTGTTCCGCTGATCCATATCGGGGCCGGTGAGTGAGCGGGAGGCTGTTCGTTATTTCCGGTCCATCCGGCGTCGGCAAGGGGACACTGATCCAGCTGGCGCGCGAGGCCGTGCCCGACCTCGACCTGGCGACCTCGGCCACCACCCGGCCGATCCGCCCGGGCGAGCAGGACGGCCGCGAGTATCACTTCCTCTCCCCGGCCGAGTTCGACCGGCTGGTGGGGGAGGGGGCGTTCCTCGAGCATGTAGACTTTGCGGGCAACCGCTACGGCACGTTGCGCAGCGAGGTCGAGCGGCGATTGGCCAGCGGTCGGAGCGTGGTGCTCGAGATCGACGTGCCGGGCGCCCGCGAGATCCACCGCCAGCGTGCGGACGCGGTGCTGGTGTTCATCGCGCCTCCGGACGTGGATGAGCTCGAGCGGCGGCTCGAAGGCCGGGGTGCCAACTCCCCGCACGAGATCGCCGACCGGCTCGCCATCGCCCGCGGGGAGATGAACGCCGCGCAGGAATTTTCCACCATCATCGTGAACGACCAACGAGACAGCGCCGCCCGCCAGCTCATCGAGCTGATCCGGGCGAAGCTGGACGAGGAGCCCGCATGATTTACCCCAAGATCGATGTCCTGCTGGAGCACGTGGACAGCAAGTACGCGCTGGTGATCGCGTCCGCCAAGCGGGCACGCCAGATCAACGACTACCACCACCAGCTCGGCGAGGGCAGCTTCGAGGGGTTCGCCCCGCCGCTGATCGAGTCGCGGTCGAAGAACTTCCTGACCATGGCCCTCGAGGAGATCGCCGAAGGCAAGCTCGAGGTGTCCACCTCGGACGGCTCCGCCTAGTCGGATGATCGGGGTCGTCGGCGATCGCAACGAGGCTGTTCCGGCCCACGTCGCGATCGACGCCGTTCTGGACGAGCTGGAGCTCGACCACGAGTGGCTGGCGACCGACCGGATGCCCGCCGACGATGAGCTGGCATCCCTGGACGGCGTCTGGTGCGCGCCGGCCAGTCCGTACGCCGACACCGAGGGCGCGCTTCGCGCCATCCGGCTCGCGCGCACGCGCGGGATCCCGTTCCTGGGCACCTGCGGCGGCTTCCAGCATGCGCTGATCGAGTACGCCCGTGACGTGGCCGGGCTCGAGGACGCCGACCACGCGGAGTCGAACCCGGGCGCCGAGACGCTGGTGGTCACGCCGCTTGTCTGCAGCCTGGTCGAGGCGGATGGGGCGATCGAGCCGGTGCCGGGGACGATGTTCGCCACGCTCTATGGCGACGCACCGGGGCGGGAGCGCTACCACTGCTCCTACGGCCTGGCGCCCGACCATCGCGACCTGCTCGACGAGCGCGGGCTGCGGCTGGCTGCCGTCGACGAGGAGGGTGAGGTGCGGGCCGTGGAGCTGAGCGGCCATCCGTTCTTCGTCGCCACCCTGTTCCAGCCCGAGCGGTCGTGCCCGCCCGGGCGGCCCCATCCGGTGGTCGCCGGATTTGGCGCCGCGGTTGCGTCGTACACTTCAAGGCATGATTCTGATCGGCGTCTGTGGGGGGATCGCCGCCTACAAGAGCTGTGAGCTCGTGCGCACCCTGGTGCGCGGCGGTCATGACGTGCAGGTGGTGCTGACGCCGGCGGCCGAGCGGTTCGTCGGCCCGACCACGTTCGCCGCACTGTCGCGCCGCCCGGTGCTGACCGAGCAGAGCCTGGACGTCTTCCCGCACCTCGCCGCCTCCGGCGACGCCGAGCTGATGTGCATCGCCCCCTTGACGGCGACCACGCTCGCCCGCCTTGCCCAGGGCGACGCGTCCACCGTCCTCACCGCCAGCGCGCTGGCGCTGGGTGGCCCGCTGCTGGCGGCGCCGGCGATGAACCCGCGGATGTGGGAGGCGCAGGCGACGCGGCACAACGTCGCCGTCCTCCGGGAGCGGGGCGTCGAGCTGATCGGGCCCGAGATCGGGGACACGGCCGAAGGCGAGCAGGGCATCGGCCGGATGGCCGAGCCGGAGACGATCGCCGAGCGGGTCGTCGCGCGTCTCGAGGCCGGTCGCCGGCTGGCCGGCCGTTCGGTGCTCGTCACCGCGGGAGGCACCCGCGAGCCGCTGGACGCCGTTCGCTATGTCGGCAACCGGTCGAGCGGCAAGATGGGCGTCGCCGTCGCCGATGAGGCCTCCCGGCGCGGGGCAGACGTGACGCTGGTGCTGGCTGCGGCGACCGCCTGCCCGGCCGCGCCCATGCGCACCGTCCCGGTGTCGTCCTCCGCCGAGTTGGGGGCCGCGACGCTTGCCGCGGCCGAGGCGGCCGACGTCGTGGTGATGAGTGCGGCGGTCTCGGACTACTCCCCGGCCGAACCGGACTTCCGGCAAGCGGACGAAGGATGGTGAGCCGTGGGTCGTGACGATGCAGCCGACCGCGGATATCCTCCAGGAGTTGGGGCGTCGCCGGCGACCGGGTCAGGTCTTGGTGGGGTTCGCTGCCGAGCACGGCCAGGGCGCCGTCGAACGGGCACGCTCCAAGCTCGAGCGCAAGCGCGTCGACATGATCGTGATGAACGACATCAGCCGCAGCGACATCGGATTTGACTCCGACGACAACGAAATCGTGATCGTGACGTCTCATGAGGAGACGGGCGTGTCGCGTCGGAGCAAGCAACAGGTTGCCGCGGCAATCTGGGACGCGATCGATGCCGTAGGACAAGGGTGACCGATCGGTCACCTGAAGCAACCTGCCCGACCAACGAATCAAAGGACGCCTCCACGTGGAAGCACACCAAGTTCAGGACTCCGACACCACGCAGGCCATCGCCGTTGCCGGCGACACCGCCCGGAGCGTGATCGCCAACGTGGCGCAGGTGATCCACGCGCCCGAGGGTCTGCTGGAGCGGTGCGTGCTTGCACTGCTCTGCGAGGGGCACATCATCCTCGAGGACTTTCCCGGTGTCGGCAAGACGATGCTCGCCAAGTCGCTGGCCCGCTCCATGGACTGTGAGTTCGCCCGGATCCAGGCGACGCCCGATCTGCTCCCATCCGACATCACGGGAGTCAACGTCTACAACCTCCAGACCAACGAGTTCGAGTTCCGGGCCGGACCGGTGTTCTCGAACCTGGTGCTGGTCGACGAGATCAACCGCGCCTCTCCAAAGACCCAGTCGGCGCTGCTCGAGTGCATGCAGGAGGTGCAGGTGACGGTCGACGGCAGCACCCACGCGCTGTCGCGGCCGTTCATGGTGATCGCCACCCAGAACCCGATCGAGTACGAGGGGACGTTCCCGCTGCCCGAGGCGCAGCTCGACCGCTTCGCGATGCGGCTGCACCTCGGCTACCCGTCGCTGGCCGAGGAGTCGCGGATGCTCTCCGAGCACGCCGCCACCGAGCCGATCGAGGAGCTCGAGCCGGTGATCGGCAGCTCCGAGCTGCAGGCCGCGATCGAAGCTGTCAAGCGGGTCTACGTCGAGGACAGCCTGCACCGCTACGTGGTTGCGATCCTGCGCCACACCCGGGCCGACGCCCGGCTGGCGCTGGGCGCCAGTCCGCGGGCGGGCATCGCGCTGCTACGCGTCGCCAAGGCATACGCCGCCGTTCGCGGGCGTGAGTACGTGATCCCGGCCGACGTCAAGGAAGTGGCCCCCGACGTGCTCGCCCACCGGGTGATCCTGGCGGCCGATGCGCGGAGCGGCGGCCTTGACCCCGGCGAGGTGATCCGGGAGTCGGTCGAGCGCACCCCGGTCCCGGTCTAACGATGGCTCTGGTCTAACGATGCTCAGCTCGCGTGGTCGCCGCACCATCGCGCTGGGAGTTCTGCTCTACCTCGTCTCGTGGGGGTTCGGCACGCCGGAGCTGTTCCCGGTGGCGATCGGCCTCGTACTGGCGCCGACGCTCGCCTGGCTGTGGGTGCGGATGATCTCCCGCCCGATGGTGCTGCGGCGGCGCACCGGCCACCGCGAGCTGGTGGAGGGCGGCGAGATCGCGGTCGGCCTGGAGGTGCGTCCCGACGGCGGGCCGTTGCCCGCGCGGGCGCGCGTGGTCGACAAGGTGGGGGTGCTCGGCGAGCAGGTGGCGGAGATGGCCCGGCAGGGCCATGCGCTGCGCGGCGGCTACCTGATCCCGTCCGCTCCGCGCGGCCGCTACACCCTGAGCGGGGCAGAGGTGACCATCGACGATCCGTTCGGCCTTGCCGAGTCGCGGATCCCGCTGGAGCGCACCGACACGCTGCTGGTCTACCCGCGCGTCTACCAGCTGGACGGCCTGTTCACCGACGCCGGCGCGGCCGGCGGTGACGAGGGCCGGGCGCTGCTGCACCGCACGGCCGGCTACGACCTGCACTCGATCCGGGACTTCCAGGCCGGCGAGAGCCTGCGCCGCGTGCACTGGCGGTCGACCGCCAAGCGCCGCAAGCTGATGGTCAAGGAGATGACCGAGACCCCACGCGACGAGGCCGCAGTGGTGCTCGACTGCGACGCGACCTCGGTCGCCGGCCCGGTTGGCAGCAGCAGCTTCGACGCCCAGGTGCGTGCGACCGCCTCGCTGCTGGCGCGGATGGTCGACAGCGGCCATCGCTGCTCGCTGGTGATGCACGGCGCCCGCCGGGTGCGGCTGCGAATCCAGGTCGGCGGAGCCGAGTGGAGCACCGTGCTGGCGTCGCTGGCGGCGGTGCGGGCCGACGCCGACCGGCCGCTGGAGACGATGCTCCGCGAGGTGGTCAGCGCCTCCGGCGCCGCCGACGCGGTCGACGCCGCGCGCGTCTTCGTGGTCACCGGAGTGATGAGCGGACCGCTGGCCGAGCGCCTGATCGCGCTGCGCTCGGCGCGCCGTGACGTCGCCGTGGTCTGGGTCGAAGCGCCGAGCTACGCCGGCGTCCAGAGCGTGCCGGGGCCGGCGACCGGAGCGTCGTTGCGGCTCGCGCGGGCGGGCATACCGGTCGCCATCCTGCGCGCCGGCGACAGCGTCAGCGAGGCCCTGTCGGCACGCCACCTGCAGGAGGCGTCGCATGCGTGACCGGCTGCTCGTCTACGTCGCGATGCTGGCCTTCTGCGGCTGGCACTGGGCGCAGCTCGAGCGCCCTCGTGTCAGTCCCGCGGAGATGATCTTCCTGGGCATCCTGGCGACGGCGCCGGCGCTGGTCGCGGCGATGGGCCGCACCAGGCTGGCGCTGACGGTGGTGCTGCCGATCTCGGTGGTACTCGCCATCGGTGCGGGCGGCGGCGTCTGGCCGTGGGAGCTCGACCACCGGTTCTACCCGATCCACCTCGGCCACGTGGTGTCCCAGGGAGCCCGCGGCTTCCTGAACACGACCACCCCGATCGACGCCGGACGGTTCCAGCAGACCGACGACCTCGTCAACCTCGCGTTCGTCGGCCTGGCGATGCTGATGGCCTGGCTGCTGCTGGTGATGCGCCGCCCGCTGCTGGCGTCGCTGGCGGCCTTCGCCATCTACGCGATCCCCTCGACGGTGCTGCTGATCGGGTCGGACGGGATCCGGGCGGCGATCTTCCTGGCGCTGGTGCTGCTCACGCTGATGGTCTGCCGGGAGGGCCATGCCGGCGTTCGCGGCGGCCGCACCGTCACCCAGGTGCTGGTGCTCGGCACGCTGGCCGTGGTCGGCGCCGTGATCGTCGGCGAGGCGCCGGGCGTGAGCAAGGCCGCGTTCCTCAACTGGCAGAGCTGGAACCCGCTGGCCGATGCCGCTCCCCGTGTCAGCGTGGGCTACGTCTGGAACCAGAACTACGGGCCGCTGCACTGGCCCAAGAAGACCACCCAGGTGTTCCAGGTGACCACCCCGCGGCCGCTCTACTGGAAGGCGGCGACGCTGAACGACTTCGTCGACGACCACTGGTCGTCATCGCCGATCGTGGAGCGCTTCTTCCCGGCCGGCACGCCCCAGGTCGAGCCCCCGGCGACGATGCTGCCGCCCAAGGCCCGGCAGCCCGGGAAGAACGACTTCCTGAACGTGACCTTCAAGATCACGGGGCTGGCCGACCCACACCTGCTGTCGTCCGGGTTCGGGCTGCGGTGGCAGCTGCCCACCTCGGTCAACGGCGCTCAGCTGAACGACGACGACACGGTCGCGACCCAGCGCGACCCTGCCCGTGACACCACCTACTCGGTGCAGGTGTACGCGCCGAACCCGACTCCCAAGCAGCTCGCTGTGGCCGGCAACCGGTTCCCGGGCACCGTCACCGACACGATCCGCGTGAACAACTTCCTGATCCCGGCGTGGGGGACGCAGAAGCCGGGCGCGAAGCTGCATCTCCCTGTGTCGGCCGGCTACGCCGTCGCCGCAAACCAGGTCTGGCAACGGTCGGGCGCGGCCGGCTCGGCCTCCGAGTACGCCGCGGTCGCCAACGTCGAGGCGTACCTGCGAAGCAGCCTGTTCCACTACGACCAGACGCCGCACTATCGCTCCGACGTGCCGGTGCTCGTCGACTTCCTGACCCGGGTGCACCGCGGCTACTGCCAGATGTTCGCCGGATCGATGGCGCTGATCCTGCGGCTGCACGGGATCCCGGCACGGGTGGCAGTCGGCTTCACCACCGGGTCGCTGCAGGCCACCGGCCAGCAGGGCAACGAGTACGTGGTGAACGACCGCATGGCCCACGACTGGGTCGAGGTCTACTTCCCCGGCTGGGGCTGGCTGCCCTTCGACCCGACGCCGACCCGCTCGCTGCCGCCGGCCGTTGCCTACTCGACCAGCAGCGTGACGTTCAACCACGACGCCCAGCAGAACCTGAAGGTGCTGGGCACGTCCGGCGCCGCGGGCGCCCAGGCCGCCACGGCCCTGGGCAGTACCGGGCCGAACGGGCCGGGGAGCCGTAGCCGCGGAATCGCGCCGCAGGACCAGGCGCGCCACCACGAGGGCGGCAGCAACGGGATCGTCGTGGTCGGCACCGCCCGCAAGCACGGGACGAGCTTCTTCATGTGGCTGCTCTACGCGACGGTGGTCATCCTCGCCCTGGTGGGCGGGTTCAAGCTGGCCGCCGTACGCTGGCGCTACCTGCGCCGGGGGCCGCGGGCACGGGCCTCGGCGGCGTACCACGAACTGGCGACGTTCGCCGCCGACCAGGGCGTGCCGATCGGGTCGAACCTGACCTTCGAGCAGCTCGCGGCGCGCCTCAAGACGAGCTTCGACGTCGACGCCTCGAGCTTCGCGTCGGCGGCGAGCGCGGCCCGCTACGCACCGATCCGCAGGGCCACAGCGTCTGGGCGCGAGTTGCGGCCCCAGCTACGCTTGGTGAAGCGCGGCATCCGCGTCCAGCTCTCGCGGCGTGACCGGTTCCTGGGAGCGCTTCGATTGCGAGCGGTGCTGGCGCAGACCACCGACGTCGAGTAGCCCCTTCCAGGGTGCGTCGGCGTCGATCCGATGCCGATGGTTGAGACATGGCGTACGAGGAGACATACGAGCTCTATCAGCGCGGCCGCGAGCACCTGAAGCGGGGCGACAACGCCCAGGCGACGGTGTCGCTGGAGAAGGCGAAGCGGCGCGAGCCCGACAAGGCCTCGATCCGCGAGGCCCTGGGCCTCGCCTACCTGCGCCTGCGGCGCTACCAGGAGGCGGCGGCCGAGTTCGAGCACATCCTGGAGGCGGCGCCGGCGAACGACTACGCCCACTACTGCCTGGGGCGGTGCCTGTCCCGGATGGGCCAGCCGCGGCTGGCGGCCGGCCACTACAAGATGGCGGTGTGGCTGAACCCGGACGTCAAGTACTACCAGGAAGCGGTGGACGGACTAAAGGAGGATTAGCCTGCCCGGCGTGATTCCGCCTGGCTCGCTCCGCGGCGTCCTGCTCGACTACGGCAACGTGATCGGGGCGGTCGACTGCGCCACCATCGCAGCCGACGTGCGCGAGGCGGGCGGAGCCGGCGACCTGGAGGCGACGCTGGCGGTCGAGCCCGAGGCCTACCGCGCCCACGACCGCGCGATGTATGGCGGCGCCGGTCACGCCCAGGCCTGGGACGTCATGCTCCGCACGTTCGTCGACGCCGCGTGGGGGAGCGCTGCGGACGGCACCGAGGCCCGGCGGGCGGCGGTGGTCGGCGAGCTCTGGCGGCGCCAGCCGGAGCGGAACCTGTGGCGGCGGATCATGCCCGAGGCCCGCGACCTGATCGGCGACCTCAACGAAGCCGGCGTCCCTCTGGCGATCGTCTCCAACAGCGAGGGGCGGATGGTCGAGCTGCTGACCGAGCTGGGCCTGGCCGACAGCTTCGCGGCGATGGTCGACTCCGGCGTGGCGGGCGTCAGCAAGCCCGACCCGAGGATCTTCCAGATCGCGGCTGAGCGGCTCGACCTTGCGCTCGATCGGCTCGTGCACGTGGGCGATTCCGAGGCCGCAGACGTCCGCGGTGCGCTGGCAGCCGGGGTGTACGCGATTCGCTTCGACGGCGTGGTTCGGAACCCCGAGCCGACCGCGGCCCACGCCCAGGCGAAGAGCTATCCGGAGCTACGCGCGTTGCTGGCAGAAGGGCTGGGTCTCACGACCCTCGCGCCGAGTCCAGCCAGATCGTGACCGGGCCGCTGTTGACCAGCTCGACGTCCATGTGAGCTCCGAACCGCCCGCGGGCGACCGACACCCCGAGCGCGACCAGCTCCTCGCCGAAGCGGTCGACCAGGCGTCTGCCCAGCTCCGGCTCCGCCGCGCCCGTGAAGCCAGGCCGGTTGCCACGGGCGGTGTCGGCGTAGAGGGTGAACTGCGACACCACCAGCACCGATCCTGCGACGTCGATCACCGACCGATTCATCCGGCCCTCGTCGTCGGCGAACACGCGCAGCCGGGCTGCCTTCCCGGCCGCCCAGACGGCTTCCTGATCGGTGTCGCCGGCCCCCGCCGCGACCAGCGCGAGCAGGCCGTGGCCGATCTCGCCGACGGTATCGCGATCGACCCGGACGGCCGCTTTAGTGACCCGCTGGAGCAGCACTCGCACGGCGTCCGAGTTCTGTCTGGGAGGCAACCTCCCTGCTATTGTTCAGGTCAGTCGGAAGTCGAGGTGGATGGCGGGTCGCGGTGGGTTCAAGCCCACTTTTTTTTCGCCCTCGACCGGAAAAGGAGTCGTGAAGACCAGCGTGACGCAGTTGTATGAGCAGATCGAGAGCACCCTCTCCCAGCAGGTTCCCGAAGTGGAGCTGCTGATCGCAGAGCGGTCCTCGCCAAAGACTGTTCGCGTGGTCATCGACCGGCCCGGCGGCGCCGTGGACACTGGGCTCTGCGAGCGCGTCAGCCGTGCGCTGAATCACCCTTCGCACGCAGTACGCGCTGGAGGTCTCCTCGCCCGGCATCGACCGGCCGCTGGTGCGGCCGGAGCACTTCCGCCGGGTGGTGGGCAGCCGGGTCGCCGTTCGCACGAACGAGCCGATCGGCGACCGGAGCAGCTTCAAGGGCGACCTGAAGGTCGCCGGTAACGACGGAATCGAACTCGACCAGGACGGGGAGACGGTGCGGATCCCCTACGCCGCGATCAAGCGCGCGAACCTGATGGCCGAGCTGCATGTGGGAGGTGCGCGGTGAGCAAGGAAATCCTCGAGGGCGTCAAGCTGGTCGAGAAGGAGAAGGGCATCGAGGCGGACACGCTGCTGGCCGCGATCGAGGACGCCATGCTGGCTGCGTATCGCAAGATGCCCGACGCGCGCTACCCCGTCCGCGTTCATGTCGACCGCGAGTCCGGCGATTTCATCGTCTGGACGGTGACCCCCGAGGCGTGGGAGTCCTACCTCGAGGCGCACCCGCACCACCGCCCCGTGGAGCCGGTGGAAGAGGTCGTCGACACGCAGGCCGAGCCCGGTCAGCCGACCGAGGAGACCGAGCCGGAGGAGCCCGAGATCGAGTGGGACTGGTTCTCGAGCTCGCAGATGGTCGACGTCACTCCCGAGAACTTCAGCCGCATCGCCGGCCAGACCGCCAAGCAGGTGTTCCGGCAGCGCGTGCACGAGGCCGAGCGCTCGATCATGTACGACGAGTACGCCGACCGCGTCGGCGAGATCGTGACCGGCATCGTCCAGCAGGACGACAGCCGCTACGCATTCGTGGACCTGGGCCGGATGGAGGCGATCCTCCCCGGCTCCGAGAAGGTGCCCGGGGAGCGCTACGAGCAGGGCAGCCGGATCAAGGCCGTCATCATCGAGGTGCGCAGCGAGGGCAAGGGCCCGCAGGTGGTGCTGTCCCGGCGCAGCGACGAGCTGCTCCGCCAGCTGTTCGAGCTGGAGGTGCCGGAGATCGCCGACGGCCTGGTCGTGATCCGTCAGGTGGCGCGCGAGCCCGGCTACCGGGCGAAGATCGCCGTCGAGTCGAAGGTGCAGGGTGTCGACCCGGTCGGCGCCTGCGTCGGCCCGCGTGGCTCCCGCGTCCGCATGGTCGTGTCCGAGCTGCGCGGCGAGAAGATCGACATCATCCCGTGGAACGACGAGCCCGCGCGGTTCGTGGCCAAGGCGCTGGCGCCGGCCAAGGTGCGCGAGGTCTACGTCGACGACGAGAACCGCCAGGCGACCGTGGTGGTGCCGGACGGCGAGCTGTCGCTGGCCATCGGCAAGGAGGGCCTGAACGCCCGCCTCGCCCACCGGCTGACCGGCTGGCGGATCGACATCGTCAGCGAGACGGAGTACTACGCGGACGACACCGATACGGTCTACACCGGCGCCGATGGCGAAGAGGACGAGTTCCCTGGGCGCTGCATCGCGGTCACCTCGTCGGGCAAGCGCTGCCCGAACCAGGCGCTCGACGGCAGCCGGTATTGCGGGGTGCCCGCACATCGCGAGCTGGCCGCCAAGACCGAGGGAGCGGCCGCGTCGTAGCGGCCGCCCCCGTCCGCCAGTGCGCCGGGTGCGGCGCCAGACGGCCTCAGTCGGAGCTGGTCCGGCTGGTGGCGCGGGACGGGGTGGTAACGATCGACCAGCACCGCCGGTTGGGCGGGCGTGGTGCATACCTCTGCCCCTCGACGGCGTGTTTGGAGCGAGCACGGAAACGCGGTGCACTGCAGCGGAAGCTGCGGTCATCTGCGACGGTACCGGTGACGCTCAGGGTTGAGTCGCCCGCAGCGGCGTGGAACACTTAAGGACGCAATGGCAAAGAGAAGCGTGTCGGAAATCGCCCGCGAACGCGGGGTCACAGAGGCAGAGGTAAAGCAGAAGCTTTCCGATGCCGGCGCCGGCGTGGCCGGAGGCGAGGAGCAGCTCGTCGACGATGACGACGTCAAGAAGGCGTTCGGCGCCAAGGCGACGGTGCCCTCGCAGCAGCCCGGCCAGCCCGCCCGGGTGGCGCGGCAGCGCCGCGGCGCGCAGTCAACGAAGCGCCGCGTGGTGATCGACGCGCAGGCCGGCCGCAAGCCCGGTATGCGCCGCGAGCGCGGCGGCCCCAAGCCGGAGCCCAAGCGCGAGGTGGAGCTGCCCACGGGGCCGGTGAAGGTGCCGTCGGGCATCACGGTCAAGGATCTGGGCGAGCGCCTCGGCGTGTCGCCGGCCAAGGTGATCGGGTTCATGCTGGCCCAGGGCGAGGCGGTCACGGTGACGGTGTCGCTGAGCGACGAGGCCGTCGAGCTGATCGGCCTCGAGTTCGGCCGCGAGATGATCATCCAGCACTCCTCCGACGAGGAGGAAGTCGAGGTCTTCGACGATCCGCCCGAGTCGCTGGTCGCCCGCCCGCCGGTGGTCACCATCATGGGCCACGTCGACCACGGCAAGACGACGCTGCTGGACGCGATCCGGCAGTCCTCCGTCGTGTCGACCGAGGCCGGCGGCATCACCCAGCACATCGGCGCCTACCAGGTCGACGTCGACGGGCGCAAGGTCACGTTCCTGGACACCCCGGGCCATGAGGCGTTCACCGCCATGCGTGCCCGCGGCGCCAAGGTGACCGACATCGCCGTGCTGGTCGTGGCCGCCGACGACGGCGTCATGCCGCAGACGCTCGAGGCGATCGACCACGCCAAGGCCGCCGAGGTCGAGATCGTGGTCGCCGTGAACAAGATCGACCGGCCCGACGCCAACCCCGAGCGGGTGCGCACGGAGCTGACCAACCACGGCCTCCAGCCGACCGAGTGGGGCGGCCAGACCGAGTTCGTCGATGTGTCCGCCAAGACCGGCGAGAACCTTCCCGCGCTGCTCGAGCTGCTGCTCCTGCAGGCGGACGTGCTCGACCTCAAGGCCAACCCGAACGCGCCCGCCAGCGGTGTCATCATCGAGTCACGGCTGGACGTCGGCCGCGGCCCGGTGGCCACGCTGCTCGTCCAGCGCGGCACCCTGCGGGTCGGTGACGCCGCCGTGGCGGGAGATGCGTGGGGCAAGGTGCGGGCGCTGAACGACCACACCGGCCGCCGCGTCAAGGACGCGCAGCCCGGCGACCCGGTGGAGATCCTGGGCTTCGACAAGCCGCCGCCCGCCGGTGAGTTCTGCCGCGTCGAGGAGAACGAGCGCTCGGCGCGCCAGACCGCCCAGCGGCGCGCGCAGCGCCTGCGGGCCGAGATCATCGCCCGCCGCAGCAAGGCCGTCAGCCTCGAGGATCTGTTCTCGGCGATGCAGGAGGGCGCGGTGCAGGCGCTCAACCTGATCATCAAGGCCGACGTCCAGGGCTCGGTCGAGGCCGCCGAGGGCGAGATCGCGAAGATCCAGCATCCCGAGGTCACGGTCAACGTGATCCACGCCGGGGTCGGCGGTATCGCCGCCTCGGACGTGAGCCTGGCGGCGGCGTCGAACGCGATCGTGGTCGGCTTCAACGTCCGGCCCAACGCCGAGGCAAAGCTCCAGGCGGAGCGCGAGGGCGTCGACATCCGCACCTACAAGGTGATCTACCAGCTGACCGAGGACATCCAGCAGGCGCTGATCGGCATGCTGGCGCCGGAGCAGGTCGAGGAGATCCTCGGCGAGGCCGAGGTGCGGCAGATCTTCAAGGTATCCCGGCTGGGCACGATCGCCGGCTGCATGGTCACTCAGGGAGTCATCCAGCGCGGCGCCCAGGTGCGCATCGTCCGCGACGGCGCCATCGTCTACGACGGCCGGATCGACTCGCTGAAGCGGTTCCAGGACGACGTCCGCGAGGTCGCCCAGGGCTTCGAGTGCGGCCTCACCATCGACGGATACAACGACCTCAAGGAAGGCGACGTGCTCGAGGTCTACGCGATCCGCGAGGTCGCCCGCACCGCCTAGACCTCTACAGGGTCGGTCACCGAGCAGCGGTCCGCGACCCACGGCAGCAGCGTGCCCTGCACGAGCACGGTCACCAGCACGACCACGAAGACGAGGCCGTAGATGCGGTGGGCGCCGGGCAGGTTCTCGATCAGCGTGAAGGCAGCCAGCAAGATCGGGACGGCCCCGCGCAGCCCGGCCCAGGCGATGAACGCCTGCTCCCGCGCCGGGTACCGCAGCGGCGTCAGCAGCAGCCCGACGACCAGCGGCCTGGCGATCAGCACCAGCATCACCGAGATGACGAGGCCGTCCACCCAGACGGAGCGGAAGCCGAGCGACTCGATGTGGATCGTCAGGCCGAGGGCGACGAAGACGACGATCTCGCCCAGGCTGGCCAGCACCTGGTGGACCAGCTCGATGTCCTTGCCGCGTGTCGCCTCCGCCTCGGCCACCAGCATCCCGGCGATGAACACCGCCAGGAACCCCGATCCCTCGAGCACCGAGGCGAGGCCGTAGATGATCCCGGCGCCCGCCAGCGAGCGCAGCGGGTAGAGCGAGTCGGTGGCCAGCGTTGGGCGGGCCATCACCCGCCGCATCAGCAGGCCGCCGCCGACCCCGACGGCGGCGCCGATCGCGAGGCCGAGGGTGACGTGGAGAACCATCGCCCCGATGCCGGCCTGGTGGCGGTCGACCTCGATCAGACCGAGGACGACGGCGATGCCGACCGGGTCGTTGGCGCCCGACTCGCCCTGCAGGATGACCGAGATCCGCTCGGCGATCTCGCGTCCTCCGAGCACCGAGAACATCACCGCCGGATCGGTGGGCGCCAGTGCGCCGGCGATCAGCAGGCTCTCCTTCCAGGGCAGCCCGATCGCCGAGTGGACGAGCACCGCCATCACTGCGGCGGTCAGAAATGTCCCTGCAAACCCCAGGATTGTGATCGGCACGAGCTCGCGCCGGAACCGAGACCAGCCGATCTGCATGCCGCCGTCGAACAGGATCAGGATCAGCGCAAAGGCGCCGATCCGCTCGACGTCGGTGATCGACAGCACCCTGCCCAGGGCGGGGAAGATGCTGGTCGCGATCGCCGAGCAGGCCAGGAACAGCGCCGGCGCCGGAACGCGCAGCCGCTCTCCGACGCGGGTCGAGAGGAGTGCGGCGGCGAACCCGAGCGAGACGACCAGGACGATCCGGCCGAACTCCGAGACCTCACCCATATGGCGGCAAGCCTACTGACCCGAGTCAGCCGTGGCGGCCAGCATACTGAGGACATGGCGGAGGGTTTCGTGGGCATCATGCAGTTCGAGCTGCACATGCCGGAGTCGGGCTCGCTGAAGGCGAAGCGCAAGCACCTGCTGCACACCAAGGCGCAGCTGGAGCACCGGTTCGGCGCCAGCGTGGCCGAGATCTCCCACCATGAGCTGTGGCAGCGGGCGGGGCTGGCGATGAGTGTTGTCCGCCGAGACGCGCGCCACACAGTCGAGGCTCTGCACGACGCCGAGCGCTACCTTTCGGCGCAGGAGTACGAACTGGTGTCGGTGCGGTCGAGGGTCGTATCCGTCGAGGAGGCGTTGGAGCGGTGAACGAGCGGATGCGACGGGTGAACGAGGCGCTGCGGCACGTGCTTGCCGACGGCGTCGAACGGCTGGGCGATCCGTCGCTCGGAATCGTCACCGTGACCGCTGTGCGAGCCACCACCGACCTGCAGCAGGCGGTCGTGTACGTCAGCGTCCTCGGCTCCGAGAAGCGCCGCGCACGTTCGTTGCGAGCGTTGGAACGTGCTCGTGGCGTGTTGCAGCGAAGCGTTGCTGCCGAGCTACATCTGAAACGTACTCCCCAGCTGATCTTCCAGTATGATGAGACCATCGACCAGGGTCTACGCATGAGCGAGCTCCTGGACTCGGTCGGTCAGTCATCCGGGGATCGGACCGCGGATGACGACGTAGGCACATGACGGATTTCCCACTGAACCGCGACCTCGACGACGTGGTCGCCGCAATTGCGGCGACCGATCGCGTGCTGGTTGCGTCGCACGAGAATCCGGATGGAGACGCCGTCGGCAGCATCTGCGCCGCGGCGCACGCGATGCGCGGGCTGGGCAAGGAGGTGCGGCTGTACCTCCACGAGGACTCGCCGCTGCCGGCCGAGTACCACTTCCTCGACCTGACCGGCCTCGAGCGCCGGCTCGACCCGGCGTCGCTCGCCGGGCTGGACGCTCCTGGCACTGGACTGTGGCAACGAACGGCGGCTGGGGCCCGAGGGCCCGGAGCTGCTGGGCGCCTTCGACTCCGTCGTCGACATCGACCATCACCACGACAACTCCCGGTTCGGGAGCGCCAACCTGATCGACGGCCACGCATCGTCGACGGCCGAGATCCTGGTGTCGGTGTTCGACCAGCTGGGCGTCGAGCTCACCCCGCAGATCGCCGAAGCGCTGTACGTGGGCATGGTCACCGACACCGGCCGCTTCCAGTACCGCACCACCAGCGCCGACTCGCTGCGGATCGCCGCCCGGCTGGTGGACGCCGGCGCGGACATCCACAAGATCTTCGAGCTGGTCTTCGAGACCGTGCCCTGGGGCAAGACGCGGCTGCTCGGCCGCGTGCTCGAGCATACGGTTCCGTACTACGGCGGCCGCCTCCTGATCAGCCACGTGACCCGTGAGGACCTCGAGCTGGTGACCGGCGACGAGGCCACCACCGAGGGCCTGATCGACCACCTGCGGGCGGTCGAGGGAGTTCAGGTGGCGGGTCTGATCCGCGAGCAGGTTCCGCTGCCCGACGGCACGATCCAGCCGAACCGTGTCTCGCTGCGCTCGCGGGGGCTGATCGACGTCTCGCTGGTGGCGCGCAAGTCGCAGGGCGGCGGCCACAAGCAGGCTGCCGGCTTCTCGAATCCAGGCACGATCGACCAGATCCGCGACTTCATCGTGTCCGAGGTCGGCGAGCAGCTCGGCGAGTCCGCCGCCTAGGAGCTGGTTTTGCGAATGACCGGCTGTTGCGGCTGGTTCGCGACGCCGACGGCGGCGTCCCACGCCGCGTGCGGTGCTCAACGTGGCCTCCGGCCACGCCTGCGCTCCGCTCGCGGCTCGATCCTTGCCGTCATCGCCGCGCCCTGCGCCTCACGACGCCGCACATTCTGAAACCAGCTCTAGACTCACGCCTCATGACAGGGTTGTTCCTGGTCGACAAGCCGGCAGGTCCGAGCTCGTTCGGCGTCCTGCGCCAGCTTCGCCCGGCGCTCGGGCGCAAGCTGGGCCATGCCGGCACGCTCGATCCGTTCGCGAGCGGACTGCTGCTGGTGCTCGCCGGGCGGGCGACGCGGCTCGCCCGGTACCTCTCAGGCCTCGACAAGACCTACCGCGCGGTGGTGCAGTTCGGCGCCACGTCGAGCACCCTTGACCCGGACGGTGAGCTGCAGGAGACCGGCGGCAGCACCGACGCCGATGCCGTGGCCGCAGCAGCCGAAGCGCTGACCGGGCGGGTGCTGCAGCGTGTGCCCGCCGCGTCCGCAGTACACGTGGACGGCCAGCGCGCCTACGCCCGGATGCGGCGCGGGGAGGAGGTGGACGTGCCGCCTCGTGAGGTGCACGTCACCGAGCTGTCGCTGGTCGCGTTCGACCGCGGAGTCCAGCGGGGGACGTTCGACGTCGCCTGCTCGAAGGGCACCTACGTGCGCCAGATCGCCGCCGACCTGGGCGAGGCGACGGGTGCCGGCGCCTACTGCCTGCAGCTGCGGCGGCTCACGATCGGTCCGTTCAGCGTGGACAACGCCGCCCGCCCCGCGGACATCGACGGACGCGAGGGCGCCGGCTGGTTCCGCGAGCCTGTGGATGCGCTGCCCCATCTGCCGTTGCGCGAGCTCAGCGAGCAGGAGGGCGAGAGGGTGTGTAACGGCCGGACGGTGGGGCGCGACGGCGAGCTGGGGCCGACCCGGCTCGTCCGCGACGGCGCTCTGCTGGCGGTGGCGAGCCCAGCAGGAGACGTCCTGCGGCCGGAGGTCGTGCTGTGCCCATGATCGTCCGCCAGACGCTGAGGGACGCACCCGAGGGAAGCCGGGCGATCGCGCTGGGCAGCTTCGACGGCGTTCATCTGGGGCACCAGGCGGTGATCGAGCGCGCCGTCGCCGTTGCCCGCGAGCGCGACCTGACCGCCTGCGTTGCCACCTTCCATCCGCACCCAATGACGGTGCTACGGCCCGAGCTCGCCCCGCGCCAGCTCTCGACCATCGCCCGGCGGGCGGCGCTGATCGCGGAGCTGGAGGTGGACGAGCTGGTGCTGATCCGCTTCGACCACACGTTCTCGCTGCTGTCGCCGGACGAGTTCGCCGAGGGCGTGCTGGCCGAGGGGCTGGGCGCTCGCCATGTCGTCGTCGGCGCGAACTTCCGCTACGGCAACGGCGCCCGGGGCGACACCCGCTCGCTCGAGGAGTCGGGGTCGCGGCTGGGGTTCACGGCCGAGGCGGCGCCGCTGTTCGAGATCGGCGGCAGCCCGGTGTCGTCGTCGCGGATCCGCGACCTGCTGGCCGCCGGCGAGGTGGAGCAGGCTGCGGAGCTGCTCGGCAGGCCGCCGTGGGTGGAGGGAGCGGTGGTGCGCGGGGACGGCCGCGGCCGCGAGCTCGGCTTCGCCACGGCCAACCTGGCGCCCTCGCCGCGCAGCGCCCTGCCCGCCGTCGGCATCTACGCCGGCTTCGGCCATCTTCCCGGCGCCCAGCGGCCCGCGGCGATCAGCGTCGGCTACAACCCGACTTTCTCCGACAGCCGCGAGCAGGTGCGGATCGAGGCCCACCTGCTGGACTTCGACGCCGACGTGTACGGCTCGCCGATCCGCCTGGAGCTGACCCACCGCCTGCGCGACGAGCAGCGCTACGGCTCGGTCGACGAGCTGATCGCCGCCGTCAACGCGGACATCGCCCGCGTCCGCACGCTGACCCGCACGTAACGCCGGAGTCACACCTTTGCAACGCTGCCCGGACGGGGTCAGACCCCCGCCGAAAGCAGTCACGGAAGTGCAACGGCGGGCGTTACAGAAGCCGGGCGGGGAGCTCCGTCAACAGCCCCGGCTCGAGGCGGTAGGCGGAGGCGTCCGGCCGCTCGGTCACGATGTCGCTGAGGGCGCCGTCCTCGAAGATGACCGCGACGCCGTCGTCGGCGGCGATGGTGGTGGGCATGTCGCCGCTGTCGACCATCTGCCGCAGCGTGGGACGCCGCAGCTCCTCGCCGTCGAAGTGGGGGCAGAACCCGCCGGGCAGCAGTCCCAGGCCGTCGCGCAGCGCCTGCAGCCCAGGCCCGAACGAGTCGGTCGAGCAGGCGTCGAACCAGCAGTTCGCCCCGGCGGAGGTGCCGCACAGCAGGATGCCTCGCTCGTAGGCCTCCCGCATGGCGGTGTCGACCCCGTGCAGGCGCCAGACCGCAAGCATGTTCGCGGTGTTGCCTCCGCCGACGTAGATCACGTCCTGGGCCAGCAGAAGGTCGGTGGGGTCGTCGCCCGAGCGGGCGAAGAGGGGCAGCACAGAGGCGTCCGCGCGGGCAGCCGGGAACGCCTCCACGAATCGGTCGACGTACACCGCCGAATCGCCGCTGGCCGTGGGGACGAAGCAGACCCGCGGCCGCTGCTTACCCGTCAGCGCCAGCAGGTGGTCGTCGATCGCCCGACCGCCTCCCGAGAAGCCACCGCCACCGAGGGCGGCGATGAGTTTGCTCAATGGGCGGGAGCCACCGGCGTTACGCCGAGGCTTTGAAGCGTGCGGGAGAGGCCCTCCTCGAGCGGCACCTGCGGCTCCCAGGCGAGCACCTCGCGGGCGCGGCTGATGTCCGGGCGGCGCACCTTGGGATCGTCGATCGGCAGGCCCTCGAACACGATCTCCGAGGTCGTGCCGGTCATCCGCTGGACCGCCTCGGCCAGCTCGAGCAGCGTCATCTCGTTCGGGTTGCCGATGTTCACCGGGTCGTGGAAGTCGCTCAGCGCGAGCCGGACGATGCCCTCGATCAGGTCGTCGACGTAGCAGAAGGAGCGCGTCTGCGACCCGTCGCCGAACACGGTCATCGGCTTGCCCTCCAGGGCCTGGCGCAAGAACGTGGGGATGGCGCGCCCGTCGTGCTGGCGCATCCGCGGCCCGTAGGTGTTGAAGATGCGGACGATGTGGGTGTCGACGCCCTGCTGGCGGTGGTAGGCCATCGTCATCGCCTCGGAGTAGCGCTTGGCCTCGTCGTAGACGCCGCGCGGCCCGACCGGGTTGACGTTGCCCCAGTACTCCTCGCGCTGGGGGTGCACCTCGGGATCGCCGTAGACCTCGGAGGTCGAGGCGAGCAGGAACCGGGCCCGCTTGAACTTGGCCAGTCCGAGCGCGTTGTGCGTGCCGTAGGAGCCGACCTTCAGCGTGTGCAGCGGCAGCCGCATGTAGTCGACCGGGCTGGCCGGGCTGGCCAGGTGGAAGACGGCGTCGACCGGCTCGGACACGTCGATGTAGTCGACGCAGTTGTGGTAGCGGAACTCGAACGCAGGGTCGCGCAGGTGCTTGATGTTCTCCAGCGTGCCCGTGTCCAGGTTGTCCATGCAGACGACGCGCCACCCCTTGCGGAGCAGGTACTCGCAGAGGTGGGAGCCGAGAAAACCCGCTCCTCCGGTCACGACAGCTGTGCTCACCTGGACGTCCTCTCCCTGTTGATCGGTCGCCGCAATGCTACCGGGAGCGGGGAATTTGCTGTGCTACTGTGCTCTCCGACCGCCTCGCGGATTGGCGCAGCTTGCCGGCGCCGCTCTGGGGGGCTGGCGTCTCGTATTCAAAGGCAAGGAGGTGGTAAGCCATGCCGCTTACCAGTGAGCAGAAGACGGAGATCATTGGCCGGTTCGGCAGCGATGGGAAGGACACTGGGTCGACCAAGGTCCAGATCGCCCTTCTCAGTCAGCGGATCTCCGAGCTCACGGAGCACATGAAGGTGCACAAGCACGACCACCATTCGCGCCGCGGCCTGCTGAAGCTGGTCGGCCGCCGGCGCCGGCTTCTGACATACCTACAGAAGCATGACCTGGAGGGCTACCGCGCCCTCATCAAGGAGCTGGGCCTCCGGCGCTAGGGCCGGACTGCCGCTCCCACAGAGGCTGGGCACCCGCATCGGGCGGGGCCCGAGGAAGGAACGAAGAGAAACTATGAGCATCGCACTTGAGCCCGAGGCCACGAAGCTGTCCGTCACGGTGGGCGAGAAGGAGATCACGTTCGAGACAGGCGTGATCGCGAAGCAGGCGCACGGCGCCGTGATCGTCCAGCTCGGCGGCACCGTCGTGCTGGCAACGGCCGTCGGCCGGACCGAGGGACGCGAGGGAGCAGACTTCTTCCCGCTGACCGTTGACGTCGAAGAGAAGATGTATGCCGCGGGCAAGATCCCGGGAGGGTTCTTCAAGCGCGAGGGCCGCGCCGGTGAGAAGGCGATCCTGACCGCGCGGATGGTCGACCGGCCGATCCGCCCGCTGTGGCCGAAGGGCTACAAGAACGAGGTCCAGGTGATCGTGACCACGCTCAGCGCCGATCAGGTGCACGGCCACGACATCCTCGCCATCAACGGCGCCAGCGCGGCGCTGATGCTGTCCCCGATGCCGTTCATGGGCCCGGTGGGCGCAGTTCGCATCGGCCGCGTCGACGGCGAGTTCCTGGTCAACCCGACCATGCCGGAGGTGAAGGAGTCGACGCTCGACCTGATCGTCTGCGGAACTCCCGAGGCGATCACGATGGTCGAGGCCGGAGCGGAGGAGATCGCCGAGGACGTGCTGATCGAGGCGCTCGAGCTCGCCCATGGCGAGATCAAGCGGATCTGCCAGCTGCAGATCGACCTCGCGGCCAAGGCCGGCCAGCCCAAGTGGATGGACGGCGCCGTCACCGAGGACCTGCGCGGCCGCCGGCTGGGCGACCTGCAGGCGGCGATCAGCGCTGGTGGCCTGGGCGCGATCGCTGCGAAGGCCGACGCGATCCTCAAGGAGGAGACGCCGGAGGTTTCGGGAGCATCGACCGAGCAGGACGTCCTGCACCGCCAGCGCGTCCAGTTCGCCGTTGCCCAGCTCGCCAACGAGGCCCGCGACGCTGCGGTGTACGGCCCCGTCAAGGAGCAGTTCGGCGACGGCATCCGGGCGCTGACCGACGCCGAGCAGGACAGCAAGGAGCTGAAGTCCGCCAAGCGGCACGCGCTGCTCGACCAGATCGCAGCCACCATCTCGCTGCCGTTCCCGTCGCGCGGTGAGCCCGACGAGCACGGCAACGCTCCGCTCGACGCGGCGGCGAAGGCGGCCGTCGCCTCCGCGGTGGACAGGATCTACAAGGAGACCGTCCGCACCAAGATCGCGGTCGACAAGCGCCGTCCCGACGGCCGCTCCGAGACCGAGATCCGCGCCATCACGTCCGAGGTGTCGGTCATGCCGCGCACCCACGGCTCGGCGCTGTTCACCCGCGGCCAGACGCAGGCGCTGACGCTCTGCACGCTGGGCACGGGCAAGGAGGAGCAGCGCATCGACGATCTGTCGCTGGACGAGACGAAGCGCTACATCCATCACTACAACTTCCCGCCCTTCTCGGTCGGCGAGACCGGGTTCATGCGCGGCCCCAAGCGCCGCGACATCGGCCACGGCGCGCTGGCAGAGCGGGCACTGGTGCCGGTCATCCCCAGCTCCGACGACTTCCCCTACACCCTGCGGCTGGTCAGCGAGATCATGGAGTCCAACGGCTCCTCCTCGATGGCCTCCGTGTGCGGGTCGACGCTGTCGTTGATGGACGCTGGCGTGCCGATCAAGTCGGCTGTCGCGGGCATCGCCATGGGCCTGATCAAGGAGGGCGACTCCTACGTCATCCTGACCGACATCCAGGGCGCCGAGGATCACCTCGGTGACATGGACTTCAAGGTCGCAGGCACCGAGCAGGGCGTCACGGCGCTGCAGATGGACATCAAGATCACCGGTGTCACCACCGAGATCCTGCGATCGGCCCTGTCACAGGCCAAGGACGCCCGGCTGTTCATCCTCTCCAAGATGCGCGAGGCGATCGCCGAGCCGCGGGAGCAGGTGGCGGCCCACGCTCCGCGCATCGTGTCCACCAAGATCCACCCCGACTACATCGGCATGGTGATCGGGAAGGGCGGCGAGACCATCCGCTCGCTGGAGGCCGACTACGAGGTGCAGATCGACATCGAGGAGGACGGGACGATCCGCATCTACGGCACCAACGGCCAGCTGGCCGAGGCCGCCCGCGATGCGATCGATGCGATGACCCGCGAGATCGAGGTGGGCGACACCTACACCGGCGAGGTCGTGAAGCTGGCCGAGTTCGGAGCCTTCGTGCAGCTGCGCAAGGGCGTCGACGGGCTGCTCCACGTCAGCCGCATCCTGCCCAAGGGTCAGCGGCTGGCATCTGCCGAGCAGGTGCTCTCCCGCGGCGACCAGGTGCGGGTGGAGGTCATGGAAGTCGACCGCGACCGCGGCCGGATCGGCCTCACCCTGCTGGCCAAGGTGCAGGACGACGGCACTGAGCTGTCGCCCGAGCAGCTGGTCGAGGTGGCCGAGGCCAACCCGGCCCCGCCGCGCGCCGAGGGCGATCGCCCGCGCCGCGACGGTGGTGGCGGAGGCGGACGCGACCGCGGCCGCCGGCGCGACCGCTAAGACCGCGCCAATACACACGGGATACCAATGCCCGGCCCTCCCGTCACCCGAAAGGGGGAGGGTCGGGCTTGGAGCCCTTCACTAGGATGCGGCGAGTGCAGCGCTACACAGTTACCAGCCTCGACGGCGGAGAGCGGATCGTCACCGAACGAGTGCGCTCGGTGCGGTCGGTGGCGATCGGCGCCTGGATCGGCGCGGGGTCGCGAGACGAGACCCAGGCGCAGGCGGGCATCTCGCACTTCATCGAGCACCTGCTGTTCAAGGGCTCCTCGCGCTACTCGGGCGTCGAGATCGCGCAGGTGTTCGACGGCCTCGGCGGCGAGCTGAACGCTGCCACCGCCAGGGAGTACACCGTCGTTTACGCCCGGGTGCTGGACGCCCACCTCGAGACCGCGCTGGACGTGATGAGCGACATGCTGCTCGCGCCGACGTTCGACGCCGGAGAGCTGCAGGCCGAGCGTGAGGTGGTGCTCGAGGAGATCGCGATGTACGAGGACAGCTACCACGACCTCGTGCACGACCTGATCGCGCGGGCCGTGTTCTCGGACCATCCGCTGGGCCGGCCGGTGATCGGCACGGCCGAGGCGATCCGGGCGACCGGCGTTGCCGACGTCACCGCCTACCACGGCGGCCGCTACGTCGGCCCGAACATCGTCATTGCCGCGGCCGGCAACATCGAGCATGAGCCGCTGGTGCACGCGATCGAGTCGCGGTTCGCAGCCGCCAGCCAGGTCCCCGACCCGGTCGCCGGCGTGCGCCCGGTGTGGGTCGGCGAGTCCACGCCGCGGGCCGTGTTCCAGGCCAAGTCGAGCGAGCAGTACCACGTCTGCCTGGGCGGCATCGGGCTGCCCCGGTCGGACCGCCGCCGCTTCGCCGCCTCGCTGCTGGACTCGATCCTCGGCGGATCCGCCAGCTCGCGGCTGTTCCAGGAGATTCGCGAGCGCAAGGGCATGGCCTACTCGGTCTACACCTTCGCCTCGCAGTACGCCGACACCGGCATGGTCGGCGTCTACGTCGGCACCCGCGCCGAGAACCTCGGCGAGTGCCTGTCGATTATCGCCCGTGAGCTCGAGCTGATCGGCTCCGGCGACATCCGCCCCGACGAGCTGGAGCGGGCGAAGGAGAACCTCAAGGGCCGCATCATGCTCTCGATGGAGTCGACGTCGAACCGCGCCAGCCGGCTGGGCAAGTCGGTGCTGACCGATGCCGAGCTGCTGTCGCTCGACCGGATCTGCGCCGAGATCGACGCGGTCGAGCCGGAGGCCGTCGCAGCTCTCGCACGGCAGCTGTTCAATCCCGAGCTGCTGTCGGTCGCCGGAATCGGCCCCGACGCCGACCAGTTCGAGCAGGCCCTGCGCCAGCTCAACCCGTCGCTGTCGCTCGCTGCCTGATCCCCTGACCGCCACGGCGGGTAAGCTCGGCCGATGATTCGCGTCATCCTGTCGGGTGCCACAGGCCGTGTCGGCGCGCTGCTCACGCCCGCGATCGAGGCCGATCCCGACCTGACGCTGGTCGCCCGCGCGGCGCCGTCGCTGGAGCTGTCGCTTGAGCGCGCCCTGGCCGATCAGGGTGCCGACGTGGTCGTGGACTTCACGGTTCCCGAGGCGGCTGAGAGCGCCTGCCGGACGTGTGTCGCCGCCGGGGTTCCGCTAGTGCTGGGCACGAGCGGGTTGAGCCCGGACGCACAGGCCGGGGTCGATGCTGCTGCACGCGCCGCCGGCGTGCCGGTGCTCTTCGCGCCCAACTTTGCCGTCGGCGCGGTACTGATGATGCGCTTCGCAGAGGAGGCACAGAAGTACATGCCGGACTGCGAGATCATCGAGCTGCATGCCGATACCAAGCGCGACGCTCCGTCGGGCACGGCGCTCGAGACGGCCCGCCGGCTGGGTGGCGAGGTGCCGATCCACAGCGTCCGGCTGCCGGGACTGGTCGCCCACCAGGCGGTCATCTTCGGCGGCGCCGGCCAGACGCTGACGATCCGCCACGACACGACCGCTCGCGACGCCTTCGTGCCCGGGGTTCTGCTGGCCGTGAAAGCCGTCGGGAAGCTGCCGCCCGGGTTAGCGGTCGGCCTCGAAGCGGTCATGTAGGACACAGGTCACGCGACTACAGTTGGCGTGTGCTGAACGACCCGTTCTGGGGCTTCTCGTTCGTCCGCGCAACGATGGGGAAAGGCGGGCGTGGTCCGACCTGGGGGCTGTTGGTGCTCGGCATGCTGCTGATCGCGCTCGGAGTAGCGTTCGGCGGGAAGCTGCTGGTAGTGATGGGCGTGCTCGTCGCCCTGGCAGGCGTCTGGCCGCTGGTGTCGAGCCTCCGTAGCCGGCGGGCATGTCCGACCGGCTGGCCGAGCACGCGCGCCGCGAGGACGAGATCCTGGAGGCCGCACACCGGATCGTCGTCGAGGCCGTCGGCGCTGCTGCCGGCCGTGGCGCGCTCGCTGCCCTGATCGCGGCCGATCCCCCTGCCGCAGAGGTCGCCCGCCGCGACTGCCTGCGCCGGGCCGCGGCGGCCAACGGGGAGGAGCGCGACGGCTGGCTCGACGCCGCGAACGAGATCGGTCACCTGCGCTCACCCGAGGAGATCAGCAGCTGACGATCGAATCGCCGACGGCGATCGTGCCGTCGGTGAGGATGTCGGCGCGCAGGCCGCCGCGGTGGACGAGCGCCTTGATCAGTTCCGGTTCGCCCGTCATGGCGCGTAGGTGGGTGCACGGCTCGCACAGCTCGTAGCCGCGGCACCTGACCGATCCGACCGTGAACTCACGGTCGACCAGGTCGTTCAGCCTGATCCCCCGGGTGACGATGTTGCGGCGCGTCCCGCCCGGCGGCAGGTGGATGCCGTACTCGGCGGCGATGGCCTCGACCGCCTCCGCCTCGACCAGCGTGATCGCGGTGCCCCGGGGCGCCCAGCCCTCCTGCTGCTGGTAGCGATCGCCGTCCAACCCCCGGCCGTGCAAGGCCGCCACCGACGGCACTGACGATACGGGGCCGGACTCGGCGGGCGAGACGTAGATCTGCTCGACGGCTCCTGCCTCCATACGGGGCGACCGTAGCAGGCTCCGGTATCATCGGAATCGTGAAGACGCCTCTGGGAGCTCTGCTTACCGCCATGGTGACGCCCTTTGCGAGCGACGGCTCGGTTTCCCTCGAGTCGGCGCGGCGGATGGCCAACCACCTCGTCGACACCGGTTCCGACGGCATCGTCGTCTGCGGCACCACCGGCGAGGGGCCGACGGTCAACGACCGCGAGAAGCTGGAGATGTTCGAGACGGTGGTGTCAGAGGTCGGCTCCCGGGCGACCGTGGTCGCGAACACCGGCAGCTACGACACGCACCACTCGGTGGCGCTGACGCGGTCGGCGCTGGCGTCCGGCGTCGACGGCTTCCTGGTCGTCACGCCCTACTACAACAAGCCGCCCGCCGACGGCATCGTCGCTCACTTCCAGGCGGTCGCCGAGGCAGCCGAGGGCCGGCCTGTGATCGCATACAACATTCCCTCGCGCGTCGTCATCAACCTCGAGCCGGAGCTGCTCTTCCGGCTGGCCGAGATCGAAAACGTGGTCGGCGTCAAGCAGGCAACACCTGATCTCGACCAGGCCCAGGCGATCGTCGAGCACGGAGGGCTGGCGCTCTACGCCGGCAACGACGACCTCATGCTGCCGTTCCTGCGTCTGGGCGGCGCGGGCGGCATCTGCGTCGCATCGCACGTGGTCGGGCGGCGCTACGCGGAGATGATCGCGCTGGCCGGGGCGGGCGACTTCGATGCCGCCCAGCGGATCGACGAGGAGCTTGTGCCGCTGCTGGAAGCGCTGGCGCTGACCACCAACCCGATCCCCCTGAAGGCGGCGCTGAACATGCTCGGACACGACGTCGGCGGGTTGCGGCTCCCGCTGGTCGAGGCGACCGACGCCCAGCAGGCGACGATCCGCGCCGCGCTCGAGACCGCCGCCGTGCAACCGGTAGCGGCAGCGTAGGAATGGGCGCACCGGTCAAGATCATCCCGCTGGGCGGGCTCGGCGAGGTGGGCAAGAACATGACTGTCTTCGAGCAGGACGACGAGCTCATCCTGATCGACGCCGGCCTGACGTTCCCAAAGGCGGAGATGCTCGGGATCGACCTGGTGCTGCCCGACTTTTCCTATGTGGCCGATCGGGCCGACCGGCTGCGGGCGATCATCCTGACTCACGGCCACGAGGATCACGTCGGGGCGCTGCCGTACCTGCTGCGGGAGGTGGGCACGCACCCGGAGGTGCTTGGAACCCGGCTGACGCTGGGCCTGGTCAAGTCGAAGCTGGACGAGCATGGGCTGGGGGCCGACGCCAACCTGGTCGAGGTGAACCCCGACGATCCGCCGCGTGACGTCGGGCCGTTCAAGGCGGAGTTCGTCCGGCTCACGCACTCGATTCCCGACGCGGTGGCCGTCGTGCTCCGCACCGACCACGGAACGATCATCCACACAGGCGATTTCAAGCTGGACATGACGCCGATCGACGGCAGGGCGGCGGACGTCGACCGGCTGGCGGCGCTCGGCCGTGAAGGCGTCGCGGTGCTGATGTCGGACTCGACCAACGCCGAGAACCCCGGCACCACGCCGTCGGAGGCGACGGTCGGGCCGTCGATGCGGGAGATCATCAAGAAGGCGCCGGGGCGGGTGATCGTCACGTCCTTCGCATCGCAGATCCACCGCCTGCAGCAGGTGATCGACGCCGCCGCTGCCAACAATCGCAAGGTGTGCGTGATCGGCCGCTCGATGGTGCGCAACCTGAACATCGCCCGCAACCTTGGCTACGCGGCCGTGGAGGACGATGTCCTGATCAAGCCGCGGGCGCTCGAGTCGACGCTGCCACACGAGGTCGTGATCCTCTGCACGGGCAGCCAGGGAGAACCGCGCTCGGCGCTGACCCGGATCGCGTTCGGCGACCACCCGGCCGTGCAGATCCATCCCACGGACACGGTCGTCATGTCGTCCAAGGCGGTGCCGGGGAACGAGGTGAACGTCTACGAGACGGTCAACCGGCTGTCGCGGATGGGAGCAAAGGTGCTGACCGAGTCGAACGCCTACGTTCACGTCTCGGGACACGGGTCGTCCGAGGAGCTGCGGACGATGCTCTCGCTCGTCCGGCCGCACAACTTCGTCCCCATCCACGGTGAGTACCGGATGCTGCGCGCGCACGCAGAGATCGCCGAGCAGACCGGCGTGCCGCACCACGCGGTGCGCATCGCGGACAACGGCAGCGTGCTGACACTGGACGACGGCGTGCTGGGACTGAGCGGCCAGGTCGAGACCGGCATCACGCTCGTCGACGGCCTCAACGTCGGCGATCTGCGCGACGTGGTGCTGCGCGATCGCCGCCGCCTCGCCACCGACGGGGTGCTGATCGTGGTCGCAACAATCGCGGCCGAGACCGCCGCTCCGGTGGCCGATCCCGAGGTGATCATGCGCGGATTCGACGCGCCGGCCGAGGACAGCGACCTGCTGATGGAGGCCGCTCACGAGGCGGTTGAGCGGGTGCTCGAGGAATGCCAGGCGCGCACGACCACCGACGTGCACCTCGTCCAGGAGAAGCTCCACGATGCGCTGGCCGAGGTCGTTCAGCAGATGACCGGCAAGCGCCCCATGGTGCTGCCTGTCGTGGTCGAAGTCTGACTGCTCTGAATCCGCTCACAGATCGGCTGTTGCGCGCCGATCTATCCTGCAGGTATGGACGAGCCGTTCCATCCACCCCCGGGGCTAGAGGAGCTACCGCGATCGCCGGTCATCCGGCGTCCGTCGTGGCGCGACCGCCTGCGCAACGTGGGGCGGAGGCTGTGGGCGCCGATCGCCGCGCTGATCGGGCTTGCTGGCGAAGCTCAAGAGCCTCGTCTTCGTCATCTTCAAGTTCAAGCTCTTTGCCAGCGCGATCACGATGCTGGTGACGATCGCGATCTACACGCTGTTCTGGGGCTGGGAGTTCGCAGCCCTGTTCGTGGCGCTGATCTTCTGCCACGAGATGGGACACGCCCTCGAACTGAAGCGGCAGGGTCAGCCCGCCGCCGCGCCGATGTTCATCCCGTTCGTCGGGGCGATCATCGCGATGCGCGGCTTGCCGCGCGACGCCTGGCGCGAGGCGCAGGTCGGCCTGGCCGGCCCGATCGCAGGCACGATCGCGTCGTTCGGCGTCCTCATCTGGGCCGATCAGGTGAACTCGCCGTTGCTGCACGCCGCCGCCTATAGCGGCTTCTTCCTGAACCTGTTCAACCTGATGCCGGTGGTGCCGCTGGACGGCGGACGGGCGATGGCCGCGCTGCACCCACTGGTGTGGCTGGCCGGCCTGCTCGGGCTGGCCGCGCTGCTGGTGGTCTGGTTCAACCCGATCCTGGTGCTGCTGGTCATCATCGGCGGCCTCGACGCCTACTCGCGCCTGAAGGCCTGGCGGCGCGGCCAGGCGGGCGACTATTACAACGTGAGCTGGCCGCACCGGGCGATGGTGCTCACCACCTACGTGGGCCTGGCGGCCGTGCTGGTGTGGGGGATGCACATCGCGCTGGTGCCGCGGCCGTCGTAAGCCGAATAAGAGCGCCTGACAGGATGCCTCGCGGCGTCCAGCAAGCGTCGGGCTGGCACAGGGAGCCACGTCGCGTCTTGCCCAGATAGACTCCGTATATGGGCTGCACCGCGCCGCAGCCCCCTGCTGGCCTGCCGCTGGCCGGCCATCCACGACTCATCCTGTCAGGCGCTCTTCCCCGCAAAGTGCGCTGATTTCGCGGAAGGAGTGCCGTCCGAGCTGGCGAATAGCATCGCGATGGCCAGGACTACTACGCGACGGACCCATCGCGCTCCTGGTTCTCAATCGGCTCGGCGCACGCGCAAGACCCCCATCCGCTCTCAGACCCCCCAGCGGAGGCGCGCGCCGAGCCGCTCTTCCTTCCAGCACCAGCACGATCTGGTCGGCGGCGCGCTGATCGCTCTCGGTGTCTTCCTCGGCTTCGTCGAATACTTGCACTGGGACGGCGGCGTGATCGGGCACAAGCTCGACCAGATGCTGCGGCTGGCGATCGGCAGCGCGGCCGTCATCGTGCCGCCGATCCTGGTCGGAGCCGGCGTGCTGATCTTCCTCGACAGCCCGCTCCGCCGTCTGCGTCCGCTGCGGCTGGGGGTGGGGGTCTTCTGCCTGTCGCTGGTGCTCGCACTGTCGACCACCGATACGCAGAGCGCCCAGTCCCACGGGGGGCTGATCGGCACGTATCTGCGCAGAGCCCTGGAGGCCATGGTCGGCCCCGTTGGCGTCACCATCGTCGTCGCGCTCGGCTTCCTGGCCTCGGCCGTGCTGCTGACGGGGGTGTCGATCGGCGTCGTCATGCGCAGCTCCGGCTCCCGTGTGGTCAAGGCAGCCGGCGCCGGCGCCAGGATGGGCGGCGAGATGGCCCGCCGATACCGGGAGCGGCCGTCCTCGCGTCCGACCCTGGTGGCCGTCAAGGGCGACCGTGGGCGCTCCCGCCCGGCCCCGCTGGACGGGAGCAAGGAGTTCGAGGACCTCTTCGCCGGCGTCGACGTCCCGCCCGAGGTGCTGGAGCCCGAGCCGCTCGCAGACGTAGAACCTGAGCCGCTCGTCGTCGAGGAGTCAGACCCGGTCGCGCTCGACGACGCGGAGACGGAGGAGGTGGTGGCGGCATCGGCCGCAATGGCAGCTCCCGCACGTCATGTCGACTACCGGCTGCCGTCGCCGTCGGTGCTGAAGAAGAGCAAGGCCGGAGTCGGCACCACCGACCATCAGAAGGTTGCCCGCCAGCTGGTGGAGGCGCTGGCCAACTTCGGGGTCGAGGCGCGGATGGTGGGGATGGTGTCCGGCCCCCGGGTCACCCGCTACGAGCTGCAGCTTGCCCCCGGCATCAAGGTCGCGCGCGTGGCCCAGCTACGCGACGACCTCGCCTACGCCCTTGCGACCACCGAGATCCGCATCCTGGCGCCGATCCCCGGGAAGCAGGCGGTGGGCGTCGAGGTGCCCAACACGGCCCCCAACATGGTCACGCTGGGCGACATCTACGCCGACCTGCCGGCCAGCTGCAGTCCGCTGACGGCGTGGCTCGGCAAGGACATCTCTGGCCAGGGCGTGGCCTGTGACCTGGCGAAGATGCCGCACCTGCTGATCGCGGGCACGACCGGCTCGGGCAAGTCGGGCTGCATCAACGCCCTGCTGTGCTCGATCCTGCTGCGGGCAACGCCCGACCAGGTGCGGATGATCCTGGTCGACCCCAAGCGGGTGGAGCTGAACCACTACGAGTCGATCCCGCACCTGCTGACGCCGGTCGTCACCAACATGAAGAACGCGGCGCTGGTGCTGCAGAACATCGTCCGCGAGATGGAGAGCCGCTACGAGCTGATGGGCGCGGCGAAGGCCCGCAACCTGGGCGAGTGGAACCGTGCCCGCGAGGGGCGCGGGGAGGACCCGGTGCCGCACGTGCTGGTCGTCATCGACGAGCTCGCCGACCTGATGATGGTTTCGCCGGCCGACGTCGAGGACGCGATCATCCGGCTTGCGCAGAAGTCACGCGCCGTCGGCATTCACCTGGTGCTGGCCACCCAGAGTCCGCGCGTCGATGTGATCACCGGCATGATCAAGGCCAACGTCCCGTCGCGGATCGCCTTCGCGGTCTCGTCGCAGACGGACTCCCGCGTGATCCTCGACGTCAACGGCGCCGAGGCGCTGCTGGGCCAGGGCGACATGCTCTACAAGCCGCTTGGCACCAGCAAGCTGCAGCGCGTCCAGGGCGCGTACATCTCCGAGGAGGAGACGCGCCAGATCGTCACCGCCTGCCGCCGCCAGGGTGAGCCGACGTTCGAGGAGGAGCTGCTCGAGCCCCCGACCGACGTCGAGCCGGAGCAGCTGGACGCGGATGAGGATCCCGTGCTGAACGACGCCATCCGGCTGGTCGCGCAACACCAGACCGCCTCGGTCTCGCTGCTCCAGCGCCGCCTCCGGGTTGGCTACACGCGGGCGGGCCGGCTGATCGACATGCTCGAGCGGCGCGGCATCGTGTCCGGCTACGAGGGGTCGAAGGCGCGCAACGTGCTGATCTCCGAGACTGACCTGGGCCGGATCCTGAGCGACAGCGCCGACAGCCCGGCCGAGACCTCAGACGACCTCACCTTCTAGCGAGCCTGCCGTCGGCGCCGCAGACCCACGGCTACTCCGCCGCGGCGTTGTCCTCGAGGCCATGACGCTGGCGTGGAACGTCGCAGGTGTGGTGATCCTGGCAGCAGCCGCAGTGGCGGCCCGATCGGTCGCGCTGGCCGGATTCGCGCTCGACTCGCTGATCGAGATCGTCGCGTCGACCGTCGTCATCTGGGAGCTGACGGGTCAGGGGCGGGGTCGCGAGCGCCCGGCGCTGCGGGTGATCGGGGTGGCGTTTCTGGCGCTGGCCGTGTACATCGCCGTCCAGGGGGCCTACGTGCTCTGGGCAGGACGCCATCCGGGGCACTCGGCCCTGGGCATTGTCTGGACGGCGCTCACCTGCGTCGTGATGCTGGCTCTGGCGGCGGCCAAGCGACGCACCGGCCGCGAGCTCCGTAACCGCGTCCTGCTGACCGAGAGCCGGGTGACCCTGGTCGACGCGGCGCTTGCCGCGGCCGTCCTGGCCGGCCTGGTGCTGAACGCTGCGGCGGGCTGGTGGTGGGCCGACCCGCTGGCCGGGTTCGTGTTGGTGGTCTACGGCATTCGCGAAGGCCGTGCCGCGCTGCGGAGTGCGTCAACGATCTAGCATCCTCGTGTGATCGAGGACTGGTATCCGCGGCTGCAGGCCAGCGGGCTGCTCGACACGCTCGCGCCGTACGAGCCCGTGATCGTCGGGTCGTACCCGCTCGCCGTGGCAGGGCCGGACACCCGGATCGAGATCGTCTGCCGTGCCGTCGACCTGCCGGCCTTCGCCCGCACGATGGAGCGCTCGTACGGAGAGCGTGAGGGGTTCGTCCTGCATCCCGGCTCGCTGGACGTCGAGAGCGCCGTCTTTGCAGAGTTCGAGTTGGACGGTCTGCCGCTCGAGGTGGCCGCCCAGCCGGAGCACGTGCACCGCAGCCTGGGCGCTGCGACGATGGGCATCTCGCGGGTGCTGGAGGAGGAGGGCGATCTGTCGCGGACGCGTCTTGCAGCGGCCGTTGCCCACGGTGACGACTGGCTGGACGCTGCGATGGCCCAGACCGGCCTGACGAGGGCAGCGATCGAGTCGCTCGCACACGCCAACCCGGAGCTGGTGCGGCGGGTGCTGGGCGTCCGCCGGCCGGCACCGCCGCTGCGGGTGTACGTGGTGCCGGTGCTGATCGGCTTCGTCTCCCAGGTGCTGATCGTCCTGGCAACGACCCGGCGCGGGACGGACGGCAACTTCACCGGCCTGATGGTGCTCGTGGAGGCGGTGATCCTGGGTGCGGTCTTCGGCGTCCGGCTGGGTGTCGTGGCCGCGCTGCTGCCGCTGGTGGTGGTCGGCGTCGTCGCGGGCGGCGGGGTGTTGCTCGGATCCGGCGCCTCGCCTGACGCCCTCTACACGCTGGCGGGGTACGTCTTCGTCGCCGTGCTGGTCGGCGGTGGGGCCTTCATGGCAGGCTCGATCCGCGATCGGTACTTTCCGCGCGCTGGGCCGGTACAATCCTGAGCCGGCCGGTGCGGCGCCGGCCACTCCCTCATGTTCGAAATCGGATCATCACTGCGCGAGGCCCGCGAACGACGGGGCCTGTCGTACGCCGATGTGGAGCTCGGGACCAAGGTCCGCTCCCGGTACATCAAGGCGCTCGAGGACGAGCGGTTCGACATTCTGCCCGGCCCCACCTACACCAAGGGGTTCCTGCGAGCGTACGCGGACTACCTGGGACTCGACGGCAACCTCTACATCGATGAGTTCAACTCGCGGCACCACGACCCGCGCCGCGACCCCGAGCGCGAGATCTACCCACGGTCGAAGGCCCGCACCCAGCACCGCCAGCGGCGGGAGTCGAACATCGTGCTAATCGCGCTGGCGGCGATCGTCGCCGTCTCGTCGCTGGTGTTCCTGGCCTGGGACAACAGCCACCCCAGCGCGACGCTGCCAATTCCCCCGGTGACATCCAATACCTCGAACGGCGGCTCGTCCAACAACACGTCGCCGTCGTCCACCAAGACCAAGACCGTCAAGAACCAGGTGCCTCGCCGGTTCACGCTCACGGTGGCCGTGAGCGGGGGCGACTGCTGGGTGTCGGTGCACAAGTGGAGGGCAGCCGGCCCGGCGGCCGTCGCCACCAACGGCAGCAGCCTGGCGGGCCTGTTCGTGAAGGATGGGCAGAGCGTGACGATGACGGCGCTCGGTCCGGTGTACATCTCGCTGGGGTCGCCCAGCGCAGCGCATATCGCCGTCAACGGCCACTCGGTGCACGTGCCCTACATCCCTGCCGGCGGGCATCTGAAGATCACCCGCAGCACCATCTCGGCGGCGTGATCCGTCCGCAGGCAGCGGTGCTGCTGACGGGCAGCGAGCTGCTTCGCGGCGTGATCCATGACCGCAACGCACCCTTCCTGGCTGCAGAGCTCGAGCGGATGGGGTTCGAGGTGCGGCGGACGCTGATCGTCGGCGACGCCTACGAGGACGTGGTGGGGGCGGTGCGCGAGCTGACGGCCGAGGTCGACCTGCTGGTCACGTCGGGTGGGCTCGGCCCGACGCACGACGACCGCACCGTCCCGGCCATCGCCGAGGCAGCGGGCGTGGAGCTCGAGCTGGACGAAGCGGTGCTGGCGAAGATCACGAAGTGGACGGACGGCCGGGTGAAGTGGGGCGGGCTCGACTCGTCGCGGTTCGTAGCGGGTAACCGCAAGCAGGCCATGGTGCCGGTCACGGCCGAGGTGATCGGCCTTGCCGGAACCGCCCCTGGGCTGGTGATGCCGGTCGGCTCGGCCTTCGCGGTGATCCTGCCCGGCGTCCCGTCCGAGCTGCGACGCCTGTGGCAGGACGTTCCCCAGATGCCGTTGCTGCGAGAGCTGTTCGGGCGCCTGAGGCCGCGGGGACGGCTGTTCCTGCGCACGTACGGGATCGGCGAGTCGCACGTCGCCGACCTGTTCGAGGATGCCGGGGGCGATTCTCCGGGAGTCGAGACCAGCATCTGTGCGCGCGACTTCGAGATCGAGATCGACATCCGCTTCGAGCCGGAGGCAGCGGGAGCGGCGGAAGCCCTGGCGGCGGGCATGCGGGAGCGGCTGGGTGACTACCTGTTCGCGGAGGACGAGCGGCCGGTGGCGGAGCTCGTGCTGGAGCAGTGTCGCGCCCGCGGGTGGCGGCTGGCGACCGCTGAGTCGTGCACGGGTGGCAGGGTGGCCGCGGCGCTGACGGCGATCCCTGGCTCGTCGGAGGCGTTTGCCGGCGGCGTGGTCAGCTACTCCAACGAGTTGAAGATGGCACTGCTGGGCGTGTCCAAGCACGCGCTCGCCGAACACGGAGCAGTCAGCCCGGAGGTGGCCCGCGAGATGGCCGACGGCGCGCGGGAGCGGCTGGGGGCCGACGTCGCGGTATCCGTGACCGGGGTTGCCGGGCCCGGCGGGGGCACTCCGGAGAAGCCGGTGGGGCTGGTGTTTCTCCACGTCTCGTCTCCGGGCGGTGAGCTGCAGCGGCGGATCGAGTGGCCGTCGGAGCGGGAGCAGGTGCAGATCCGCGCGACGGTCGCTGCACTGCACCTGGTGCGCGTGCATTTGGATGAGTGACTCCGCCGTCACTCATCTGCCTCACTTTCGTGACCGCAGGAGCTTGAGGTGCGTCCGATCGCGCGGGTACCATCTACCGAACATTCGTTCGTTTCGACATTCCGCCCATCGGGTCGGCGAGGAGAGGGTACGCATGGAACGTGAACAGGCACTGGAAGCAGCCGTCAACCAGATCGAGCGCCAGTTCGGCAAGGGCGCGATCATGAAGATGGGCGATGCGTCGCGGGTCGACATCGATGCGATCTCGACCGGGGCGCTGTCGCTCGACCTCGGTCTTGGGATCGGTGGGCTGCCGCGAGGCCGGGTGGTGGAGATCTTCGGTCCCGAGTCCTCGGGCAAGACGACGCTCTGCTACCACGTGATCGCCGAGGCTCAGCGCAAGGGCGGCCTGGCCGCGTTCATCGACGCCGAGCATTCGATGGACCCCCAGTACGCGAAACGGATCGGCGTCAACGTCGACGAGCTGCTCGTTTCGCAGCCTGACAACGGCGAGCAGGCACTGGAGATCGCCGAGATGCTGATCCGCAGCACCGCGCTCGACGTGGTGGTGATCGACTCGGTGGCCGCTCTCGTGCCGCGCGCGGAGATCGAGGGCGAGATGGGCGACGCCCACGTGGGCATCCAGGCCCGTCTGATGTCGCAGGCGCTGCGCAAGATCGCCGGCACCCTCAACCGCACCGGCACGATCTGCATCTTCACGAACCAGCTGCGCGAGAAGATCGGGGTCATGTTCGGCTCGCCCGAGACGACGCCGGGCGGCCGAGCGCTCAAGTTCTACTCCTCCGTCCGCCTCGACATCCGCCGCATCGAGACCCTGAAGGAGGGCACCGAGGCGGTCGGCAACCGCTGCCGGGTGAAGATCGTCAAGAACAAGGTCGCGCCGCCGTTCAAGCAGGCCGAGTTCGACATCGCCTACGGCGAGGGCATCTCCTGGGAGGGCTCGGTGCTCGACGTGGCGATCGAGAAGAAGGTGATCCAGAAGTCCGGCTCCTACTTCTCGTTCGGCGACGAGCGGCTCGGCCAGGGCCGCACCAACGTCAAGGCGTTCATGGTCGAGCACCCCGACGTCACGGCCCGGGTCCTGGAGGAGATCCAGGCGTCGATGCCGGACGTGGTGGTGCCGGCGCGGACGGCCGAGGCAGGCGGCGGGAGCGGACCGACGGCGATCCCGACCACCGACACGGACGAAGAGGCGCTGACCGAGGACGCCTCGGAGCTGACGACGGCCGAGTAGCACTGCCGTACCCGTAGACTCCAACCGTGCCGACCGTGACTGCGATCACCCCGCGGCGCTCGACGCAGTCGATCGTGGTCGAGGTCGACGGGGAGCTGCGGTTCCGCCTCCACGAGCGGCGGGCGCCCTCTGATTCCGCCCCAGGGGTCGCTGCTCCACGCGGATGAGGTCGAGATGCTGGGCGATGCCCAGCACGCAGACGAGTGCGAGCGGCGGCTGCTGCGCCTGCTGGAGCGGCGCGGTAGGTCGCGGCAGGAGGTCGAGGAACGGCTCCAGACGTGGGGGGTCGTGCGGCATGAGGCGTCGTCCATCGTCGAGCGGCTCGATGTGCTGGGACTGATGGACGACGCGGCGCTGGCGGAGGCGGCGGCCGACCGCGCCATCGCGCGGGGCGATGGGCGGGGCCGGCTGGCTGCCCAGCTTGCCTCGCTCCGGGTCGATGAGCCGGCTGCCCAGAGTGCCCAGCTGCGACTGGCCGAAAGCAGCGAGCTCGACCGCGCGCTGGCGCTGATCGAGCAGCGGTTCGGGCCTCCGCCGCACGATCCCGCCACCCTGCGGCGGGCCTTCGCGCTGCTGGCGCGGCGCGGCTACGACGAGGACGTATCCCGCTCCGCCCTGGGCGTCGAGGAACTTCCGTAGCTCGTTTGTTGGCGGTCGCGCCGCTGGTGGTGAACGGATTGCGACCTGCTCTGAGCGTGAGTACGATTACGGCGGAGCCTGGCTCCGTTGACGTGTATCCGATCCTGCGATTTGCAGGAATTTTTCGACATCGTTCGCAGTCGCGGCGATCAGTGAAGGTTCGGCGCCTCCGCGCGTCGGCTGTGCTGGTGCCCCGCGGATGAGCCGAAAGCACGGGCGGCGGGAAGGGCGCTGAACCTACTTTCCCCGCCCGACCGTGCGCGGCCTGGGCGAGACGACAAAGGAGCGGACAATGGAGCAGGCGATCATCGGCCTTCTGGTCGGGCTGATCGTCGGCGGGCTCGGGGGCTACGTAGCCGCCGGGCGCATCGGCGGCAGCCGAGTAGCCGACGCGGAACGCCGTTCCGAGCAGATTCTCGCCGAAGCGAGCGGGCGTGCCGACGCGCAGCTGAAGGAGGCAAGGGTCACGGCGCGTGAGGAGCTGCTGCAGCAGCGAGCGGAGCTGGAGCGTGAGCTGGGCGACCGGCGTGCGGAGCTGGTCAAGGTCGAGGAGCGGATGCTGGCGAAGGAGGAGCAGTTCCAGTCGCGGGCCGAGGAGCTGACCCGGCGCGACCAGTCGATCGCCGACCGCGAGACGCACGCGCGCCAGATGCAGGAAGAGCTGAAGGTGGCAAAGGAGCGGGAGCTGGCCGAGCTGGAGCGGATCTCCGGCATGTCCACCACCCAGGCGCGCGACATGCTGATGACCCAGGCCGAGGAGCTGGCCCGCCACGACATGGCCAAGCTGGTGCGCCAGGTCGACGAGGAGGCGAAGCTCGAGGCCGACCGCCGCGCCCGCAACATCCTGTCGGTGGCCATCCAGCGGACGGCGTCCGGCCACACGGCCGAGACGACGGTGTCGGTGGTGCAGCTGCCGTCCGACGATCTCAAGGGCCGCATCATCGGCCGCGAGGGCCGCAACATCCGTGCCTTCGAGAACCTGACCGGCGTCGACGTGATCATCGACGACACGCCGCAGGCGGTCGTGCTGTCGGCCTTCGACGGCGTCCGCCGGGCAACGGCGCGGCTGACCCTCGAGAAGCTGATCGCCGACGGGCGCATCCACCCGTCGCGGATCGAGGAGATGTACTACCAGTCAAAGGTCGAAATCGAGCAGCGGATCGCCGAGGCCGGCGAGCAGGCCTGCTTCGAGGCCAACGTCCACGGCCTGCACCCCGAGCTCGTGAAGGTGCTGGGCCGGCTGCATTACCGCACCAGTTACGGCCAGAACGTGCTCAAGCACTCCATCGAGTGCTCGCACCTGGCGGCGATCATGGCGGCCGAGCTGGGCGCCAGCGAGAAGACTGCACGGCGGGCGGCGCTGCTCCACGACCTGGGCAAGGCGGTCACTCACGAGGTCGAAGGCAGCCACGCCGTGATCTCGGCCGAGATGGCTCGCAAGTACCAGGAGTCGCCCAGCGTGTGCCACGCGATCGAGGCGCACCACTACGACGTCGAGCCCCAGACGGTCGAAGCTGTCCTGGTGATCTCGGCCGACGCGATCTCGGCGTCCCGGCCGGGCGGCCGCGGCGAGAGCCTGGAGCACTACATCAAGCGCCTGGAGGCGCTGGAGGAGATCGCCACCGCCAAGCGCGGGGTGGAGCGCTGCTACGCGATGCAGGCCGGCCGCGAGATCAGGGTAATGGTCAAGCCCGAAGAGGTCGATGACGATACTGCTGCGCTGCTCAGCCACGAAATCGCACGCGAGATCGAGGGGCAGCTGGAGTATCCGGGTCAGATCAAGGTGACGGTCATTCGCGAGTCGCGCGCCGTCGATGTCGCGCATTGACCGTTCGCAAGGGCGTCATGGCGAGTCTTTACGGAATGCTTACAGCCTGAGCAAGTCCGCCATTACACAAGTTATCAATATTCAGTTCATGAGACGCATTATTCCAATGGTCGCACTGGCCGCGGCGCTGCTCGTAGGAGCATCGAACGCCTCGGCTGCGATGTACGCACGCACCGTGTGCGGTGCCAGGTGCGGCACCTTCGAGGCGTCGAATGCGAGCGGGGCACTGACGATGGCTGCGAACGGCGATGTCTGGGGCCGGGTCGGGAAGGGCACCATCTGGCTGCTCGACCGGTCCAACCCGGGAAGCCGTGACTGGTCAGTCTCGGGAGCGACGGGCAAACGGAAAGCCGGCACCAACTGGTGGAGGTACAGCGGCCGTCACCTGTCGTTCTCCGCGTACCACAAGTGGACGGTCCGGATCCGGGAGTCGAGCGGCGTCTATCTGACGGCGGTCGCTGCCGGCTGGGTGCAGGTGCCCACCTCGGGCACCTTCACGCGGAACGGCGTCCACATTCGCGGAGGGGCGCGGTACACCCTGCACAGCTGAGCCCGGTAGGGGCCGGTGGCGGATCCTCGCCGTCGGCCCCAACCGAGGAAGGCTCTACACTGCGGGCGATGGCCGAGAAGATCCTCATCGTCGAGGACGAGCGCAATATTGCGTCGTTCGTCTCGATGTATCTGAAGAACGCCCGTTACCAGGTGGAGATCGCCCGTGATGGCGGCGAAGCCTTGCAGAAGGCCGAGAACGCCAAGCCCGACCTGGTTGTGCTCGACCTGATGCTGCCCGACATCGACGGGCTCGAGGTCTGCCGCCGCATCCGGTCGGGCTCCGACGTGCCGATTTTGATGCTGACCGCCCGCGACGACGACATCGACAAGATCGTCGGGCTGGAGGTCGGCGCCGACGACTACCTGACCAAGCCGTTCAACCCGCGCGAGCTGGTCGCCCGGATCAAGTCGATCCTGCGCCGCTCGACCCAGGCCGCCAAGAGCAACCGCCCCGCCGAGGCCGTCATGGAGCACGGGGACCTGAAGATCGACGCCGGCCGGCGCGAGGTGACCGCCGCCGGCGAGCATGTCCAGCTGGCCCCCAAGGAGTTCGACCTGCTGTGGGAGCTGCTCGACCATCGCGGGCTGGTGCTGACCCGCGACCAGCTGCTCGAGCGCGTCTGGGGTTACACCTTCGCCGGCGACACGCGCACGGTCGACGTCCATGTGCGCCAGCTCCGGCGAAAGCTCGGCGACAGCTGCCCGGTGGCCACCGTGTGGGGGGTTGGCTACAAGGTCGCTGACGATGCTGCGGTCACTTAGGACCCGGCTCGCCCTGCTCTTTGCGGGGATGCTCCTGATCGCGGCGGTTATCGCCGCAGCCTCCTCGATCCGGCTCTACCAGTCGTACAACCGCACACAGACGGCCAGGGAGCTGCGGGGTCAGGTGGTCGGCGTCGCCGACTACTACGCCAGCGCACCACGGCTGCCCTAGGGACCAAGGCGCCGACGAAGGTCACGGCGAAGCAGTTCGCGACGGCGACCGGAGCCCACCTGTACTACCAGGGCGCGTCGACTGTTCCCCGGACAGGCGGCCCCGCTCAGCGTGGCCGGGATCAAGAAGCTGCCGTTCAAATGGCAGGTCCTCGGAAGAGGCGATACGAAGGTCATCCAGTTCACGCCGTCCGGCACGAACCAGGCCTTCATCGGGGCGGCTGCGCCGGTCGTGCTCGGCGGTCAGGCCGTTGGCGTCGTGTTCCTGGCCAAGCCTCTGAGCGACGTCAACAACGCCTGGCGGGGCGTGGCGGCTCGAGTCGCCCTGGGCACCGGCGTCGGCCTGCTGGTCGCGTTCATCCTCGCCACCTTCGTCGCCCGCCGCATCACGAAGCCGCTGAAGGTGGTCGGCGAGGCGGCCGATCGGGTCGCCCGCGGCGACCTCGAGGTGAACGTGGTCACGCCGCGCACCCCCGACGACGAGCTGGGCACGCTGGCCAAGCGGTTCCAGGGCATGGTCGACCGCCTGAGAGAGCTCGACGAGCTCGAACGCAACTTCCTGATGCGGGTGACCCACGAGCTGCGCACGCCGATCACCGCTATCTCCGGCCACGTCCAGGCGGTCACGGAGGGGGTGGTCGACCCCGAGGATCTGGATGCCTCGCTGGGGGCCGTCAGCGAGGAGGTGCGGCGGATCGGCCGGCTGGTGGACGACCTGCTCGACCTGACGCGGCTGGAGGCACACCAGTTCCGGCTGCTGCGCGAGGAGGTCGGGTTGGAGGCGCTGCTCGAGCAGGCTGCCGGCTCGTTCCGCGAGAAGGCGCGCAACAACGAGATCGAGTTCGACGCCCTCACGGCGGGAGCGCCCTCGGTGATCTCCGACGGCGACCGTGTGCTCCAGATCGTCTCCAACCTGCTCGACAACGCCTTTCGCTGGACGCCGCGCAAGGGCACTGTGACGCTGAGCTACGCGTCGGCCAACGGAACGACGGCGATCCACATCTCCGACACCGGACCCGGCATCCCGACGGCCGACCAGGAGTCGGTGTTCCACCCGTTCTACAGCCGCCGCGGTGAGGGCGGCACCGGCCTCGGGCTCTCGATCGGCCGCGAGCTCGCGCACGCCCTCGGCGGCCGCCTGACCGTCGACAGCGAGCCCGGCCAGGGCACCACCTTCACGCTGTCGCTGCCGTCCGACGGCTCGCATCCTGGATATCCGCGATGAGGTACCGGCTGTGTGACGCCGAGCAGGACGTGTCCGGGATCATGGTCGAGCTGGCCCTGCAGGTGGAGCCGTTTGCCGACTCCGTTCCCTACGAGCTGGTGCTGCACTCGGGCGGCCTCGAGGTGGCACGGGTCAGCGAGGGAGCGCTGGAGCCTGCGGAGCTGTTCGCGCTCGGCCACGCGCTGCTGGATGCTGCGGCCGACGGGTTCGGCCACTTCATTCCCGCCGACGAGGTGTTCGGGCTCGACCTGGCGCCCCCCAGCGTGCCCAAGGAGATGGACGAGGTCGGGGTCACGGTCTGGATCGACGCCGGCCGAGTGCGCGGGGTGCGGCCGACCCGCAGCGGCGTCGCCGTGCAGCTCGTGATCGACGCCTCGGCACTGGGCACGGTCGCGGAGAGCGTCTGCGACGACGCGGCCCGCGTCCTCAGCCGCTAGATGAAGCCGGTTGAGGCGCTTGCTGCTTGCTCGTCGCCTTCCCGTCTGATTGACTAATCAGTCAAAGTGTCAGTCGACGCCTCCAGAAAGGCACCGTATGAGTGACGACCTCACGACCAAGCTCTACTTCGGCCCTTGGTACCGACGCTCGCCGTACTTCGATGCGACCCTCGCAGCCGGCTGCAAGGCCTACGACATCTACAACAAGATGTACCTGCCGGCCGAGTACGACGACGTCGCCAACGAGTACAAGGCGCTCAACGAGGGCGTCACCCTGTGGGACGTCGGGGTGGAGCGGACGGTGCAGATCAGCGGTCCCGACGCCGACCGCCTGACCGACATGCTGACGTGCCGCGATCTCACCAAGTGCGCGGTCAACCAGGGCAAGTACATGCTGGTGATTGCTCCGCACGGCGGCATCGTCAACGACCCGGTGCTGCTGCACCCCAGGGAGAACGTCTGGTGGATGCAGCTCGCCGACAGCGACGCTGGCCTCTACGCGCTGGGCGTCGCCTCGCAGGCCGGCCTCGACGCCGAGGTCACCTACCCGGACGTGCACCCGGTGCAGGTGCAGGGCCCGAAGTCGGCCCTGACGCTCGAGAAGCTGGTCGGCCCGTCCATCTACGACATCAAGTACTACTGGACCGAAAGCTTCGAGATCGGTGACATCCCGGTCGTCATCAGCCGCACCGGCTGGTCGGCCGTTCCCGGCTTCGAGGTCAACCTGCTCGACGGCTCCCGCGGTACCGAGCTGTGGAACCTGCTCATGGACGCCGGCGAGGAGTACCAGATCCGGCCGATCGCGCCCAACGAGGCGCGCCGGGTCGAGGCCGGCATCTTCAACTGGGGCTCGGACATCACACTGGCGGACACCCCGTTCCACGTGATGGGCCTGGAGCGCCTGGTCGAGGAGCAGCCGCAGGACTACATCGGCAAGGACGTGCTCGAGCGGATCCGCCGCGAGGGCGTCGACCGCAAGCTGGTCGGGCTCTGGTTCGACGAGTCCGAGCCGCTGCCCGGGATCACGCGCAAGTGGGACGCCGAGCACGACGGCCGCCCGGTCGGCCCGGTCACCGACGCCGTCTGGTCGCCCGGCCTCGAGCGCAACATCGGCTACGTCTGGGTGCCGATCGAACTGGCCGGGGAGGGCAACCACATCGACGTCCACTCCGAGCACGGCCCGATGAGCGGCGTGACGCACTCGATCCCGTTCGTCGACCCCCGCAAGGAGCGCCCGGCCGCGGCGCTCTCGCGCGCTTCCTGACGCAGCACGCGCAGATGGCTCGCCGCCGCCCCTTGGCTCCAGGGCGGCGGCGGGCCGCTTGCGCCTGCTGAGCTACATCCGCTGGATGAGCATCGAGCCGGCGATGAGGAGCACCGCGGCCGGCGAACTCGGCTCAACCACGGCCGTTCTACATGATCGTCGGTAGACTGATGGCCGGAATGCGCCGCTACTACGTCCAGACGTTTGGCTGCCAGATGAACGTCCACGACTCCGAGCGGGTGAAGGGCCTGCTGGAATCGCTGGGCATGGGCGAGGCGACAGAGCCCGAGGAGGCGGACCTGCTGGTGTTCAACACCTGCACCATCCGCGAGAAGGCCGACGAGCGCCTGGTCGCACACCTGATGGACGCCCGCGCTGCGAAGCGGCGGGATCCCGACAAGGTGATCGCCGTCGGTGGCTGCTGGTCGGAGTCGATGCGCGACGAGGTGTTCGAGCTCTACCCGTTCGTCGACCTCGCCTTTGGGCCGGGCGCGATCCATGTGCTGGGTGAGTACGTACAGGCGGGTGGTGAGATCGACCGCGGCCACTTCGGCACCTTCGACCGCTTCGCCGGACATCTGCCATCGAAACGGGAGCGCCCCTTCCAGGCCTGGATGCAGATCTCCCAGGGCTGCAACTCGACCTGCAGCTACTGCATCGTGCCGTCCGTACGCGGGCGGGAGCAGAGCCGGCGCGCCGCCGACCTCGTCGACGAGGCAACCGGCCTGGCCGCCGACGGGAGTCGTCGAGTTGACCCTGCTCGGCCAGAACGTCAACTCGTGGGGCCGCGACCTGCCGGTCGCGGAGCGGATCGGGTTCGGTGAGCTGCTGCGAGCGCTGGACGCCGTCGACGGCATCGAGCGCATCCGGTTCACGAGCCCGCATCCCAAGGACATGCGCGACGACGTGATCGCCGCGATGGCCGAGTGCCCGAGCGTCTGCGAACAGCTCCACCTGCCGCTGCAGTCCGGGTCGACGCGGATCCTGAAGGCGATGCGCCGCACCTATTCCCGGCAGCGCTACCTCGAGCTGGTCGAGCGGATCCGCGACGCGGTGCCGGGGATCGCGCTGACGACCGACATCATCGTCGGCTTCCCCGGGGAGACCGAGGACGACTTCGCCGAGACGCTCGAGGTGGTGGACGAGGTGTCCTACGACCACGCCTTCACCTTCGTCTACTCGCCCCGGCGCGGCACCGACGCTGCCGCGATGGAGAACCAGGTTCCCGAGGACGTCAAGCGGACGAGGATCGTCCGGCTGGTCGATCTCGTGCAGGAGCACGCCGCCCGTCACAACGCCAGGCTGGTCGGCTCCAGGCAGGAGGTCCTCGTCGAGGGACGAAGCCGAACCGACCACGACGTATGGCGAGGACGCACCCGAACCAACAAGACGGTCAACTTCACCGGCTCCGCCGAGCCCGGAGAGCTGGTGGACGTCCTCGTCGAGCGCTCCAGCTCCCAGACGCTGACCGGCCGCGCCGCGGCTCTCGCCATCGTGCCGTGAGCGCGCTGGCCGTCTTTGGCCCGACCGCGTCGGGCAAGAGCCAGGCGGCACTCGAGCTGGCCCGCGCGCTCGACGGCGAGATCGTCTCGTGCGACGCGATGCAGATGTACCGCGGCCTGCCGATCCTGACCAACCAGCCGAGCGCGGCAGAGCTGGAGGCCGTCCCGCACCACCTGGTCGGCGTCTGGGAGCTCGAACACCGCGGATCGGTGGCCGAGTTCGGTGAGCTGGCACGGGCTGCGATCGGCGACATCGCCGCGCGCGGGCGGACGCCGGTGCTGTGCGGTGGGAGCGGGCTCTACCTGCGGGCTGCGCTGGCGCCGATGGGGCTGCCTCCCGAGCCCGAGGAGGGCGTCCGCGAGAGGTTCGACGCGCTCTACGACGAGCTGGGCCCAATCGCAGCGCATGAGCTGCTCGCCGAGCGTGACCCGGCCGCGGCAGAGCGCATCCATCCCAACGACCGCCGCCGCGTGGTGCGCGCCCTGGAGCTCGCCGAGCAGGGCCGCAGCCTGGCGCCCGATGAGGACGTCCTCTGGGAGCGCGTGGACCGGGGCGGCGTGCGCATCTTCGGGCTGGTGGTCGACCCGGCGGAGCTCGACCGGCGGATCGCGGCGCGCACCGAGGCGATGTTCGAGGCCGGGGTGGAGGATGAGGTGCGCACGGCGCTTGCCGAGCACCGCTTCTCCGAGACCGCGGCCCGGATGCACGGCCTCCAGGACGTCCAGGCACTGCTTCGCGGCGAGATCGACCGCAACGAGTCGATGCGCCGGATGACGCTGCGCACCCGCCAGTATGCGAAGCGGCAGCGCACCTGGATGCGGCGGCTGCCCGGCATGGCCGAGGTTGGCGGGGCGGGGGAGATCCTGGAGCGGGCAGCATGAGCAGGCGGCCGCACGACGCCGTCCGCGAGGCGCGCGACGCGATGGTGCTGCTGGTGACCGCGACTCCGGTGCTGGTCGCCGCCGGCGTGCTGGTCGGCGTGCGCAACGGCGACATCGCGGCCTGGCTGCGGTTCCTGGGAGGCGCTGCCGTGGTCGGCGTCCTGCTGCTGATGGCAGTCGCCTGCGGCCTGCTGATCGCCGACCGGGTGGGCGGCCGCTACCTCAGCCTCCGGCCTCGCGCGATGCACCGGATGCCGCTGATCGCAGCATCGCTGCTGCTCGGGCTGCTGCTCATCGTGGCACTGCCGCAGAGTTGGCCGGTGCTGATCGGCCTGGCCGTGATCGCGGTCATCCTGGGGGCAATCGTGCTCACCGGCGCGGCGCTCAACTTCTAGCTTCTTCCACCGTCCGCTAACTCCCACCCGCTATCCGGCGTCTCAGTCGTTTGTCGGGGTCAATCGGGAGGCGGTCGGCTCAGAGCAGCCGCCGCCTCCTGACCTTCGCCCCATTCCACCCGGGTATCCTGCCGCGCATGCGCTTCCAGAAGTGGCACGGAATCGGCAACGCCTACCTCGTGGTCGAGCGGGCAGACGTCCCGCTGGAGCTCACCGCCCCGCGTGTCGAGCGGATCTGCCACCCCGACATGGGCGCCGGCAGCGACGGCATCCTCGTCCTCGATCCTGCCGCTGACGGACGCACCAGGGTGACGATTCTCAACCCCGACGGCAGCGAGGCGGAGTTCTCGGGCAACGGCACCCGGATCGCGGCCGGCTACCTGATGCGCCGCGACGGTGTCGACGAGTTGACGATGGCCACGCTCAAGGGCGATATCCGCGCCCGCCGGATCGGCGAGGAGATCGAGATCGACGCCGGCCGGGCGGCCCTCGACGGCCCCGACCACCGCCCCGGGGCCGGTGCGCCGCCCGCGGAGCGCTACACGTTCGTCTCGGTCGGAAACCCGCACTGCGTTGTCGAGGTGGACGACCCCGACGTGCTCGACCTGCGCGCCGTCGGCGAGCCGATCGAGCGCCACCCGTGGTTTCCGAACCGCACCAACGTCGAGTTCTACCGTCCGCTGGAGGAGCACGAGATCCGGATGCGGGTCTGGGAGCGAGGGGCGGGGGAGACGCTCTCGTCCGGCTCGGGGTCGACCGCCGCCGCCGTTGCCGCGGTGGTCAACGGACGTGCCCGTGCTCCCGTCACCGTGCGGCTGGACGGCGGCTCGCTGCGTATCGACATCGCCGACGACCTCGCCATCCGGCTGACCGGACCGGTCGAGCAGGTCCACGACGGCCGCTTCCATGCCGACTTCATGACCACACTGGAGAGCCTCTAGTGCGCGAAGCCAAGCGCGTTGCCCAGCTGCCCGCCGTACCTGTTCGCCGAGCTCGAGCGCAAGATCGCCGATCGCCGGAAGGCGGGGGCAGATGTGATCTCGCTGGGCATCGGCGATCCTGACCTGCCGACGCTCGACGTGGTGGTGCAGGAGGCCGAGCGCCAGGTTGCCAGAGCGGACACGCATCAGTATCCGTCCAACCGCGGCCGCACCGCGTTCCGCGAGGCGGTGGCGGCGTTCTACAAGCGCCGCTTCGGCGTCGACCTCGACCCCGAGACCGAGGTGCTGCCGCTGCTCGGCGGCAAGGAGGGCGTCGCCCATATCTGTTGGTCGATGCTCGACCCCGGCGACGTCTGCCTGGCGGCCGACCCCGGGTACCCGGTCTACACCTCAGGGGCCACGCTGGCCGGCGCGGAGCCGGTGCTGATGCCGCTGCGCGCCGAGAACCGGTTCCAGCCCGACCTGGAGGCGATCGACGCGGCGACGCGGGCCCGGGCCAACCTGCTGTTCTGCAACTACCCCAACAACCCGACCGGTGCCGTCATCGACGACGACTTCTTCGAGCGGCTGGCGCGGTTCGGGCTCGAGCACGAGGTCCCGATCGTGCACGACAACGCCTACTCCGAGATCACCTTCGACGGCTATGTGGCCGGCAGCTATCTGCAGGCGCCGGGCGCCAAGGAGGCCGGGGTCGAGATGTTCTCGCTGTCCAAGTCGTTCAACATGACCGGCTGGCGGGTGGGGGCGGCTGTCGGCAACGCCGAGATGCTGAACGCGCTCTGGAAGCTGAAGACGAACATCGACTCGGGGATGTTCGAGGCGATCCAGATGGCCTCGGTGCGTGCCCTCAGCGACGGCGGGGCGTTCGTCCGCGAGATGTGCGAGGTCTACCGCCGGCGCCGCGACCTCGTGATCGCCGCCCTGGACGCCGTCGGGATCGACGTGCCGCCGCCGCGGGGCACGATCTACGTCTGGGTGCCGGTGCCTGCCGGGCATACGTCCGTGTCGTTCGCCGAGCTGGTGCTCGAGCAGGCCGACGTCGTCGTCTCGCCTGGCTCGGCCTACGGGCCCAACGGCGAGGGCTACGTGCGGCTGTCGCTGACCGTGCCCGACGACCGCCTGCGCGAGGCGGTCAGCCGCATCGAGCAGCACCTCCGGCCCCAGTAGGCCAGAAGCCGACCTCCTATACTGATCTGATGCGCGACAACGGTGCCACCGCGCCCCTTGAAGCGCCGGAGCGCGGGGCCATCATCCTCTGCCTGCCGCAGGGCGAAGACCCTGGTGCGATGCTGATGGAGATGGAGGAGCTGCTCCGCACGGCCGGGGTGGAGACGGTGACCACCGTGGTGCAGCATCGGTCGTCGCCGCATCCGGGCAGCTACCTGGGCCCAGGCAAGCTGGACGAGCTCAAGCTCACCGTTGACAGGCTGGACATCGAGGTGATCGTCTGTGACGACGAGCTGACGCCCCGCCAGCAGCGGCGGCTGGAGGACGAGTTCCAGTCCCGCGTGGTCGACCGCACCGCGGTCATCCTCGACATCTTTGCCCAGCACGCGCACACCGCGGAGGGCAAGCTCCAGGTCGAGCTCGCCCAGCTGGAGTACAACCTGCAGCGGATGCGCGGCATGTGGAAGCACCTCGAGCGCCTCGGCGGCGGCATCGGCACCCGAGGCCCCGGCGAGACGCAGCTCGAGTCCGACCGCCGCGAGGCCCGGCGCAGGATCGCGCTGGTCAAGCGCCGGCTCCGGGACGTGGCCGCCCGCCGCGAGGTGATGCGCGAGGAGCGCTCGCGCAACGAGACGCCGACCGTCTCGCTCGCCGGCTACACCAACGTCGGCAAGTCGACCCTCCTGAACGCGCTCACCGGCGCCACGGTCAGCGTCGACAACCGGCTCTTCGAGACGCTCGACCCGACCACTCGAGCTTTCCGCGAGGGGGGCCGCGCGTACCTGGTGACGGACACGGTCGGGTTCATCCGCAAGCTGCCCCACCAGCTGGTGGAGGCGTTCGCCGCGACGCTGGAGGAGACCCTGGCCGGCGACCTGGTCGCAGTCGTGGCCGATGCGTCGGCAGACGAGGAGCAGCTGTTGACCCAGCTGGCCAGCGTCCGCGCCGTCCTCGATGACATCGAGGCGGAGGAGATCCCGCAGCTGCTCGTCCTCAACAAGATCGACGTCGTCGACCCGCTGACGCGCCGCCGGCTGTCCAACCGGTACCCGGACGCGGTGCTGGTCTCTGCCCGTACCGGCGAGAACCTCGACGAGCTCAAGCGCCGGGTGGCCGCGTTCTTCGCCGAGCGCTACGTCGACGTCCGGCTGCTGGTGCCGCACGACCGCGGCGCGGCCCTGTCGGCGCTCTACGAGACCGGCGCGCCGATCACGTCGCGCGAGGACTCGGCCGAGGGCGTCCTCGTCACCGCCCGCCTGCCGCGGCGGCTCGTCAACCGATTCGAGTCGTTCCGGGCGGACGGCGGGTGACGATCGAGCTGCCGGTAAAGGTGCTGGATCCCGCGGCCCGGATCCCGGATGCGCCGTACGACGGCGACGCCGGCCTCGACCTGGCGAGCGTGGAGGACGTGGAGATCCCCCCAGGCGGCCGGATGGGCGTCCGCACCGGCCTGGCGGTCGCAATCCCCGAGGGGTACGCGGGGTTCGTGCAGCCCCGATCCGGCCTGGCCCTCCATCACGGCATCACCGTGCTGAACACGCCCGGCCTGATCGACAGCGGCTACCGCGGAGAACTGGTGGTGGTGCTCCACAACGCCGACGCCGAGCAGCCGTTCCGGGTCGAGTCGGGCGATCGCATTGCCCAGCTCGTGATCATGGCGGTGCCGGCGGTCGAGCCGCGGCAGGTCGATCAGCTGCCGGGATCGGAGCGGGACGCCCGCGGGTTCGGTTCTTCGGCGGTTCGCGGCCGGTGAGCACCGGCCCCCGGATCCGCGTCGCAGGGCTCTTGCGGCGCGGTGATGCGGTCCTGCTCTGCAACCACCGCAAGGGCGAACAGTCGTACTGGCTGCTGCCCGGCGGAGGCGTGGAAGAGGGTGAGACGCTGGAGCAGGCGCTGCGGCGCGAGCTGGCCGAGGAATGCGGATTGACCGACGTGCACATCGAAGGCCCGATCGCCGTCGCCGAGTCGATTGCGCCGCCTGAGCTCCGCCCCCGCAAGCACGTCGTCCACGTCATCTTCCACGCCGTGGTCGCGGACGACCGCTACGTGGCGATCACGTCCGAAGACGTGACGATCCGCGGCCACCGTCTGGTCGACGCTGCTGAGGTGCCCGCGCTGCCGATCCATCCGCCGATCCATCGCTTCCTCGAGCGGTGGCGGCCCGGCGACCCCTTCGTGAACCTGGGCAGCCTGTGGGCCAGATGATCGGCCAATCAGCTTGATGACCGGCTCGCCCATCCGGGATCCGCGGTAGCGTCACGTCCATGTGGCTCGTCTTCGTCCTCGTCGCGCTCCTCATCCTGGCGGTGCTCTGGCTTGGGCTCTCGTTCAACGGGCTGGTGGCGCGCCGCAATCGCGCCCAGTCGTCCTGGGCGCAGATCGACGTCCAGCTCGAGCAGCGGCACGACCTGGTTCCCAATCTGGTCGCCACCGTCAAGGGCTACGCCGAGCACGAGCGCGACACGTTCGAGCAGGTCGCCGACCTGCGGACGCAGGCTGTACAGGCCCAGGCGAGCGGCCCGGCGGCCGCCGGCAGAGCCGAGGGCGCACTGGTCTCCGGCATCGGCCGCCTGTTCGCGGTCGCCGAGGCATACCCCGAGCTGCGCGCGTCCGAGCAGTTCCGTCAGCTGCAGCAACAGCTGGCGGCAGTCGAGCAGAAGATCGCGATCGCCCGCCAGATCTACAACGACACGGTCGCCACCTATAACACGTCGATCCAGCGCTTCCCGACCCTGCTGATCGCCGGCCCGATGGGCTTCAAGGCGATGGAGTTCTTCCAGGCCGGTGCCGGCGACGACGCCGTCCCGTCCGCCACCGTTCAATGATCGGCAGCATCGGAGGCACGGCCCGCCGCACCCTCTGGATCGTGGTTGTGGTCGCCGTGTTCGGCGGGCACTTCCTGACCGCCGCCATCGGCGGCCTGACGAACCTGCAGTTCGGCAAGCACTACGACCTCCCCAACGCCAACCTGACCGCCGTCGCCCAACTGAGCGGCGCCGTTGACGTCACGGAAGGCCTGACCTTCTCGTTCCACGGCCAGTTCTCGGGCGCCTACCAGGACATCGCGTACTCGCCCGGGCAATCGGTGACCGGCGTGTCGGTGACGCAGGGCGGCATCCAATACCAGCCCGGCGCCAGCACCGCCCTCGGCAGCTTCGGCACGCCCGACAGCTTCGGGGTCGCCAGCCTGGTCGATGCCGACGGGCATCCCTACACACGCGTCGTCTGGCACTACAGCGCCATCGACGAACAGCGGACGTTCACCATTCACTACACGGTGCAGCATGCCGCGGTCGCCCACACCGACGTCACCAGCGTCAACTGGTACCCGTGGGGCCCGGGGTGGGCGGAATCCCTCGACCACCTGACCGCCACCGTGATCGTCCCCCGAACCGTCAAGGCCGGCACGGTGCGCGGGTTCGGCCACCCCGGCTGGGTGAACCCCGTCGTGCAGCCCGCGCAGCCGCTTGGCGCGCAGACGGCGATCACGATGAACGCCAGCAGCATCCCGGCTCATCAGGCCGTGCAGTTCCGGGTCGTCTACCCACGCCCCGCGGGGCAGCCCGTCGACCAGCCCGGTAAGGCGCTGCCCGGCATCCTCGCCGACGAGGCAAAGACGGCCGCGGCCTGGTCGAAGACCAAGCAGCAGTACGACTCCTGGAAGAACAGCCCGCTCAAGCTGTACGGCCTGACGGCGCTGGCGGCCACCGTGCCGGCGCTGCTTCTGATCCTGCTGATCTACCAGATGTTCGGGAAGGAGCTGGCCCCCGAGGCGGCGGTGCAGTACGTCCGCGAGCCTCCCAGCGACGATCAGCCGGCGCTCGTCCGCTCGCTGGTCGACCAGCACGCCGAGGCAGGCAGCCGCGAGTTCGCAGCGACGCTCTTCGACCTGATCCGCCGAAAGGCGCTGACCGGGAAGCCAACGCCGGACAACGACCTCGAGGTGTCCGCAGTCGCCGACCGCGACAGCATGGAGCTGACGGATTTCGAGCAGCAGGTCGTCACCGTGATCTCGTTGTACGAGCAGGGGGAGGGAGGCCCGTTCTCGCTGAAGGGGATGAGCTCGGGCGTCCGGTCGAGCTCGAAGCGCGACAGCATCTCGACGCACTACCAGACGTTCCTCGCGCAGTCGAAGCAGGCAGTTCGGGCCAAGGGCTGGCTCGACGACGAGGGCACCTACGTCCACTGGCTGGCGACCGCGGTCTTTGCCGTGCTGACCGTCGCCGTGATCGCCGCATGGCTGCACTACAAGACGCCCGCCCACCCGCTGCGCGGCCTGGCCCTCGAGTCGGCATCGGCAGCCGCAGCCGGGAACACTCTACTTCTGCTGCTGGTGCCCCGAAAGATGGTGCGCCGCCGCAGCCCGGCCGCCGCCGCGCTGGGCCGCCAGTGGGACGCCTTTGCCCGCTTCCTCCACGACTTCCCCAAGCTGAGTGACCAGCCTCCGGCCTCGATCGAGCTGTGGGACAAGATGCTGGTCTACGGGATCGTCTTCGGGTGCGCCGACCGGCTGGCCGAGGCAGGCCGCGGACTGCTCACCGACGACCAGCGCCAGACGTCGGCCTTCCCGGCAGTGTTCTGGCTCTACCCGCTGGGCTTCGGCGGCTTCGACGGCCTCGGCTCGAACCTGGGCAGCTCGTTCACTCCGACGCCGCACGTCTCGACCGGCGGTGGCGGAGGCGGGTTCTCGGGCGGAGGTGGGGGAGGCGGCTTCGGCGGCGGTGGCGGAGGCGCCTGGTAGGCGGAGGGTTGAAACCAGTTCTTAGAGCTGTGCGGCCACCTGATGGGCCTCCAGCTCCAGCCCGTCGTCCAGCGGCTCCAGCTCGTCCACGCCCAGGCCGGTGCGGATCAGCCAGTCGGCGAGCCACGGGTTCTTCGGCAGCAGCGGCCCATGGACGTAGGTGCCGATCACGCGTCCGGTGTAGACGCCCTCGCCGCCGTCCTCGCCATTGTTGCCGCCTCCGCGGACAACGGTCCCAAGCGGTTTCAGCCCGGGCCCGAGGGTCGTCCGGCCGGCGTGGTTCTCGAAGCCGACAAGCGTCTCCGGCTTACCCGGCTCCAGCTCGCAGCGCAGGACGACGTTGCCGATCATGCGCCGGTCGCCTGCGACCGTCTCGAGGTCGACCAGCGAGATGCCCCGCATCTCCTCGCCGGTGTGGCCGCGGTAGCGATGCCCGAGCAGCTGGTAGCCGCCGCACACCGCGAGCACCAGGGCGCCGTCATCGACAGCCGAGCGCAGGTCGTCGCCCTTCCCCCGCAGGTCGTCTGCGATCAGCACCTGGTCTCGATCCTGGCCGCCGCCGAGGTAGTAGAGGTCAGCCGCCGGCAGGGCGTCGCCCGGGCCGCAGGCGGTGACCTCGGCGTCCAGGCCGCGCCAGGCACAACGGCGGGTGAGGACGGCGATGTTGCCCCGGTCGGCGTAGATGTTGAGGTGCTCGGGGTAGAGGTGGGCGATCCGGAGCGGCTTCATGCAGCCTCCCAGTAGGGCCGTACGATGCCCCGGTCAGCGAGCTGGTGGCGCAGCTCCAGCATCGCCGTGTAGGTCGTCAGCACGTAGAGCGGCCCGCTCCCGGACGCCGCGGCGCGATCGACGGCAGAGGCCATCGGCGCCACCTCGATCGCGGTCCGCGGCACGCCCGCGTACGCCAGTCGCATGGCCATCTCGGCTCCACGAGTGCCGGTCGCAACGGCATGCTCCACGCGGCCCTCCAGCGGCTCGAAGTCGACATCCCAGATCCACGACACGTCGCGGCCGTCCGCGATCCGGTCGTTGAGGGCGACCAGCAAGGTCATCGGCTGGGGATCGGAGCACAACGTCCTGACGACCTCGTTGGCGCCTGCCGGGTTCTTGATCAGGAGCAGGATCGTCTCCCGGCCTCCGATCTCGACTCGCTCGAACCGCCCGAACGCAGCCGAGAACGACTCCAGGCCGTGACGCGCCCGCTCGGGCATGACGCCCGCCAGGCTGTGCCCGAGCGCAGCCGCGGCCAGCGCGTTGTAGACGTTGTAGGTGCCGGGAAGCGGAAGCCGGACGCCCACCTCCTCGCCCGCCAGTGCGAGCCGGAACTCCACCGCCTCCAGCCCGTGGCCGACCACCGACCGGGCGGCCACATCGAGCGGCGCGCGCGAGACGTCGCAGTTGGGGCAGTGCCAGGCCCCCAGGTGACCGAGGTAGACGGCGTCGTAGACCAGTCGCGCTCCACAGCCGGGGCACCACTTGGAGTCGGCCGCGTGGGGGAGGGCGGCAAGGGCGGCTGACGGGTCGTCGATCCCGAAGGCGACGGTGGCCGGGTGGGACGAGGCGATGCTGGCGACGAGCGGGTCGTCGGCGTTGTAGACAACGGTGGTGTCGCGGGGCAGGCCTGCCACCATCCGCCTCCAGCCGGCGCCGACCGTCTCCAGCTCGCCGTAGCGGTCGAGCTGGTCGCGGAACAGGTTTCCCAGCACCACGACCCGGGGCGCCAGGGCGCCCACGACCGCCGGCAGGGCGGCCTCGTCGACCTCGAACAGCCCGGTGGCGGCCGGGTTCCCTTCGAGCAGGGCGGAGGCAATTCCCGACTCCAGGTTGGCCCCGGCGCCGTTGCGGCACAGCCGGTGCTCAGGCTCGAGAATGGCCGCAGCCATCTTCGCCGTGGTCGTCTTGCCGTTGGTTGCCGAGACCACAGCCGAGCCGCCGATCAGCGAGCGCCCGAGGACGGAGATGGCATCGGGCTGCATGCGCAGCAGCAGCTTGCCCGGCAGCGTCGTGCCACCGCCACGGCCGGTCCGCCTTGAGGCCACGGCCGCCACCCGGGCGACACCCGCCTTCGCCGAGAACAGCACCCTGCTCAGGGTGTTACGGCGAGGTCCTGCATGAGCTGCTCGTCGATGCCCGCGAGCCGCTCCTGCAGCCGGTTCCACGCTTCGGGCTCGGCCTCGCTGTAGGAGTCGCTCGCTCTCGTCACATCGAGGTACTGCCGCCATGCACGCCGGCGCATGCGTTCAGCGTCTCGCATCAACTGGCAGAATCGCTCATCTGCTCGCTCGCGCGGATGCGTGGTCATGCCCGCATTCTACCCGCGGGGCAGATGCCGGCCGCCGTTGGGGCCATGGCAAGTTTCGCGGGGTGATCTTGCCACCTGGGTCAGGTTTGCTCTATGCTCGTGTGCGCGGGCTGCACGGCGCCAGGGTTAGTTGTGCTGGAATGGAGGGTGCGGAACATGAGGCGGAAGACGGTGTACCGGGCCATCCAAGGCATCGACCGCGGACAGCTCGAGGCATTCCAGGCGGGGATGCGCAAGCGGTACTCCGACGACCACATCCTGGCCGAGCTGCAGGGGTGCGCCAAGCGGCTGGGGCGCTCGCCGACCATGCGTGAGTTCGAGGCCGACCCCGAGACGACCGTGCATCCGCAGACGGTGATCGAGCATTTCGGCTCGTGGAACCGCGCCAAGCGCCTGGCCGGGCTGGTGCCGCGCCGGTTCGCCACCAAGGAAGAGCTGCTGCGCCTGCTGCGCGAGTTGGGCGACGAGCTGGGCCGGGTGCCGACGGCCAAGGACATCGAGGTGCGTAAGGGCTCGATGCCCTCCAAGTCGCTCTACTGGCACACCTTCGGCTCGCTGAACAACGCTCTCAAGCAGGCGGGATTCGACGTGCCGGTGGGGGAGGAGAGGCTGGAGCGCGCGATCGAGCAGGGCGCTGCCCTCGCCGTTCGCACCGGGCGGCTGCCGAAGTTCGCCGACTGGGCGCAGGCCCGCCGCAGCGACGACACCATGCTGACCGAGTGGCAGGTCTACCGCATGTTCGACGCCCGCCGCGGCGCGTGGTCGACCTTTCAGTTCCTTATCCGGCAGCGGCTCGAGGATCAGGGCGTCGCGATCAGCCCCGAAGGCCGGATCGCCGAGTAAGAAGCTCCGAGTTCTGCCTGCGGGGCGCGGCTAGCCTGCAGCGCAGACCGGGCAGGCGCCGCCGTCGATCAGCGTCAGGTCGAGCAGCGCGTCGAGGGCCGCTCGCGCGAGCAGCATCGACTCGCCCGGGTGCAGGTCGAGGGCGAGCATCTCGTCCCAGGCAACCAGCCGCGGACCGATGCTGAGCACCGCCCGCGCGAGTGCCGGCGCGCCGCGCTCGGCCTCGTCGCCGTCCGTCAGCTCGATCGGCGCGTGCAGGGTGACCGCCGCGCTCCGTTCCCCGAGCGAGAACCGGCGCACGTACATCGGCGGCATCTCGCCGCCAAGGTCGACGTAGCGGTAGCCCGACGCGGCAGGCTGGTCGGGCACGAGCGCATGTGAGCATGACCGGCGGACCCGCTGCTGTTCGTCTTCGCACAGCGCCCGGGGCGGCTCGAAACGAGGTTGAATCATCGATCGAGTTGTCGGCCAGGCCGGCGGTCGGCACATCCCCCGCTGGTGCTAACACACACCGGAAACATCGCAAGTCGACCCGCGTGCATACGGGCACGGGTGATTTCCCCCTCAAGAGTGGAGCGTCCCAGGCCGATCTTCTGGCACACGGGCCCGATGGGGGGCCGGAAAGCACCATCCGAGGGATTGACACGCCAGTGAGCCAAGGTCCGATCGACGACGAGCAGAAGCCCGCCGGCGGAGCCGAAGCCGCACTCGACACTCCTGATGCTGAGGAGGTCGAGGTCGGTGAGGTCTCTGCGCCGGCAGTTGATCTGCTGCATACCTATGTCCGCCAGATCGGAGACGGCGCGCTGCTGACGCACGCCGAGGAGCTCGATCTGGCCCGCCGGAAAGATCTCGGCGACCAGGCGGCGAAGGACCGGCTGATCGAGTGCAACCTTCGCCTCGTCATCAGCATGGCCCGCGCGTACTCCGCCTCCGGTGTCCCGCTGCTCGACCTCATCCAGGAGGGCAACCTGGGCCTGATGCGAGCGGTCGAGAAGTTCGACTACCAGCGTGGCTACAAGCTTTCGACCTACGCCACCTGGTGGATCCGCCAGTCGATGTCGCGCGCGATCGCCGACCAGGGGCGCACCATCCGGCTGCCGCTGCACGTCCTCGACGTGGTCAAGAAGCTGCACCGGGCAAACCGCAAGCTGACCCAGACGCTGGGCCGCGACCCGCTTCCCAGCGAGCTGGCGGCCGAGCTGGAGATCCCGGTCGAGCGGGTGATGGAGCTGCAGCGGATCATCACGGATCCGGTGTCTCTCGAGGCGCCTGTCGGTGACGGCGAGTCGATGTTCGCCGACATGGTCGAGGACATGAACGTCCAGCGCCCGGACGACCAGGTCGCAGGCACGGAGCGTCACGCCCAGCTGCGCGAGGCCCTGGAGTCGCTCAACGAGCGGACGCGGCGGGTGCTGGAGGCGCGGTTTGGCCTCGGCGACCGCGAGCCGGCCACGCTCGAGCAGGTCGGGACGGAGATTGGCGTCACCCGCGAGCGGGTACGCCAGATCGAGACCCGCGCGTTGCGCGAGCTTGAAACCAAGAACCCGACGCTGAAGGACTTCCTCCCCGGCGCGGACTAGAACGTTTCACCGGCGACCGCCGGTGGCACACTTTGGGGGTGGACTCTCTGCAGGCGTTCTGGAACGCGACTGTCGCGTTCGGTAACCACCTGTCCCAGGTGGGGTTCGGCATGTTGGCCGTGGGGCTGGCCCTTCACCTTGCCAACCTGCTCCTGCGCTCGTTGGCCTGGCGGAACATCCTCCGGGCGGCGCTTCCCAACAACCGCGTCCGCTGGCGGCCAGTGGCCGGCGCGTACCTGGCCGGCGTCGGCATCAACAGCATCGCGCCGGCGCGCGGCGGCGACGTGATGAAGATCTACCTCAGCCACCGTGAGCTGAAGGACGCGCCGTACACCACCATCACGACCAGCCTGATCGCCGAGACGCTGTTCGACGTGGTCGTGGGCGCCATCCTGCTGGCCTGGGCGGCGACCGCCGGCGTGCTGCCCTCGGTCCCTGATCTGTCCAGCCTGAACTCCTTTGAGTGGACGTTCTTCGCCGACCACTCAGGGGCGTTCCTGACGGTGATCGCACTGTTGATGATCGCAGGCGGCCTCTGGTTTGCCTGGATCGAGCACCACGTCACCCGGTTCTGGGAGCGGGTCGAGGCCGGCCTGGCGATCCTCCGTACGCCGAAGCGGTATCTCCGCGAAGTGGTGTCGCTGCAGGCGCTGGGATGGTGCGTGCGCGTCGCCTCGATGTACGCGTTCATGAGGGCCTTCCACATCGGCGGCGGGGTCCTGGACGCCGCCTTCGCGCTCTGCATCGCCAGCATCTCGACGGCCATCCCGTTCACGCCCGGCGGCGCAGGCCCGCAGCAGGCGCTGCTCGTGTACGGCCTGCGGAACCTGGCGACCAGCTCCGCGGTGCTGGCGTTCAGCGTGGGCATGCAGTTCACGGTCACGCTGTTCAACGTGATCGTCGGCGGCATCTGCATGGCCGTCATGCTGCGGCGGCTGCCGTGGCGCACGGGCGTGCCCCCGGTGCCGGACGGCGACGCAGTGCCCGCTAAGCCGGCCTGATTCTCTGACCCACGCAGCAGCGGGTCACGAGGTGCCATAGGATCTCGCGATTCCGCTCACCAGGGAAGGGGAATCATGGCTCGCTTCACCCGGCGACTGCCGTCGCCTGCAATGGTCGTCGCGTTGGTCGCGCTGTGCGTGGCACTGTCAGGTACCGCCATCGCCGCCACCGGCGGCAGCTTCGTGCTCGGCCAGCCGAACACCGCCACCAGCCAGTCCGCGCTGACCGCCAACGAGGCTGGAAAGGCCCTGCAGATCACCAACACCTCGGCCGACCCTACGGCGACCCCGCTCGGCCTGAAGTCGGCGGCCGGCAACCCGCCGTTCACCACCAACTCGAAGACCAAGGTGGCGAACCTCAACGCCGACCTTCTGGACAACCTGAACTCCTCGCAGCTTCAACGCCGCGTCGCCGGAGCCTGCGCGGCGGGTCAGGCGATGACCTCGATCGCGACGAGCGGAACGCCGGGCTGCAGCGCGTTCAGCAACATGCAGGAGCTGACCAACACCGTGGCCTCCGGTGGCTTTCCCTACTCGGGCGCGATCGGTTCGTTCGTGACGGACGGTGGGCCGCTCCTTGAGTTCTCGACCTCATCGGGGTGGCGCGCGACTCCCGGCAACATCTCCGAGGACGTGATCATGTGTCCCGACTTTCCGTGTACGACCGGCAACGATGTCCAATCGCTGGCGATGTACGGCTTCGCGAGCCAGGTGAACAGCCACACGAACCTGCAGACCGCGATCGCCTTCCTGACGTTGCCTGCGGGCACCTACTATCTCAACATCTACCCCGACGCGGCGGCCGGCGGCCAGCTCCAGACCGATACCGCCGACGAGGCCAACGTGGTCGTCTTCGGGCTCTGATCGAGCACCTCAGCGTCATCTGCTGGGCCGGCCTCCCCTCGCCACACTCGATAATCATGGTTATGACAAGTTGAAGAAAAAGGCCGCTGACCGAGGGCTACCCCGGTCGGGCGCGTTCCCGGTTGGGTCAGGCCGCGGCGAGCGTGGCGGTGCCCCGCTCGTACCGCTCGAGCTCGCGCTGCAGCTTGCGGCGGATATCTGCGCCGATCTGTGACACGCGGCTCTCGGTGATGCCCAGCATCGGCGCCACGACGCGGCCGGGCATCTCGTCGACGAAGACGAGCTTGACGATGGTCTGCTCGCGCTCGGACAGCCTGCCGATCGCCTCCTGCAGCACCTCCATCCGCTCGCGGCCGACAACGTGGTCGTCCATACCGGTGCCGTTGGCCTCGAGGATGTCGATGATCTCCAGCGTCGGATCGTCCTGGTTCCCGGCCGATTTGTTGAGCGACGTGGTGTTCGCCCGGGCGACGTCCTCCCGGATCTGCACGATCTTCTCGGGAGTCAGCGTGCCTCCGGTCTCGGTCGCCACTCGCTCGGGCGTCGGCTCCTGCCCGGTCTTCTGCTGCACCGCACGCTCCGCCTCGCGCATCTCACGCGCGGCTCGGCGCAGGCTCCGAGGAGCGAAGTCGCCGCGGCGGATCTCATCGGTGATCGCCCCTGACACGCGCGTCCAGGCGAACTGCTCGAACGTCGCGCCCTTGTCGGGGTTGTAGCGGTCGGCGGCCTGCATCAAGCCGATCAGCCCGGCCGAGACGAGGTCGTCCAGCGCGATGTGGCTGGGCAGCTCCCGCACCTTGCGCGTCGCCAGGTACTTGACCATCGGCGCGTAGGACAGCACGAGCCGGTCGCGGCTCTTGACGTCGCCGTGCTCGGCCCACGCCCGCCAGAGCTGCGTTGCAGCATCGTCGTTGATGCGGTCTTCGGGGCGGGTGGTCATCGTCGCGGGTCTCCTCTTCGGCGGCCAGCCGGCGGCACGCCAAGCTGATTGGTCGGACAGCACATACATCGCCCGTCAGAGCGACAGCAGGATCACCGAACTGCTGGGTCCCAGCCTGCGTTCCGGTGATCTGCACTGCCTCAAACCGTGGCGCCCCCTCCCCGATTCTGGGGAGGCCTGGAAGAGGCTGCATGCCGCGGCCAATCGGCCGGCCCGGAAGTAGCGACCGCCACGGCCCCGTGCTAGGGTCGGGGCATGGCAAGCTCGGAGGTTCCACCGGACCGGGCGAGCGGGGCACCAGATCCCCGCACCCGCTGAGCAGGACGCCGGAGCGCAGCGCGTCAGACCAGTCGGCGAGCCAGGTCGACGTCGCGCTCCTCGGTCGGCAATCCTGTGGCAGACCCGCGAGCACCGCCGCGTCTCTCACGAGCGATCGGGGTGTTCGGTGACCGGGAGAGCCGCACGCGGATCATCCGCCGAGAACTGATATGTGCCGCCGATCAGTGCGTCAAACGACCTGAAGAGTCGAGCTCGCTAATGGTCGTTGTGGGGGTCGCCTCGACAGTCTTTGGTGAGCGGGCCGGGGCGGCCCCCGCTGGACTATCTCTCCCCTCCGCGCTGCGCCACACGGTTCACGCAAGCGCAACACAAGGGCGACGTCGGCTGGACGACTACCCACAGGGTGCCTGCCCGCCCGATCGTCGCCAGCTTTCTCTGCACCCTCTTCTGGGGCACCGCCGGCGCGGCGGTTGCGGGGCTCCACATGAACCCCGCCACCCTGATCGCGGTCAACTGTCTCGTCCAGTCGCCGATCATGCTCCTGATCGCCGCCGGCAGGGGCACGCGCCGGCGTCAGGCCGACACGCGCTGGCTGGCAGTCATCGGCCTCTGCAGTGCCGTGATCTCGGTCTCGTACTACACGAGCCTGTCGATGGCGCCGCCCGCGCTCGCTGCGGCGCTCCACCTGACGGCTCCGGTGATCCTCGTCTGCGCGGCGCTTGCCCGCGGTCGGCGCAAGCTCGACCTGGTGACCGCCTCGATCCTCGGCCTGCTGGTCGCGGGCAGCGGCTCAGGAGTGCTGGGTGGAGAGCTCGGCGGCGTATCGCCGCACGTCCTGCTTGGAGTCGGTCTGGCACTGCTCTCAGCGGCGGCAGTGGCGCTCAACGCCACCCTGGTCAACCGGCACGGCGGCAAGGCGACCGCCGCCTGGAACTCGGCCCTCTCGAACGGCGTCTGCGGCCTCGTATTCCTGCCCAGCCTCTACCTCGCGCCTCCGTCGGCCCATGACGTGGTGGTCGTGGCCGCGATCACCGTCTGTTGTTTCGTGCCGGCCGGACTCCTCTCCTGGTGGTCGCAGCCGCGGCTGGTGCCGACGGTGGCCACGTCGATCGGTCTCAACGAGGCGCTGGTCACCGGCACGCTGGCGTGGTGGTTTCTGGGCTCGCACTTGGGCCCGGTCGAGCTGGCAGGCGGGGCGGCGATCCTGGCGGCGGTCGTCCTCGAGACCCGAAGGCATGCGACGGCCACGCCCAGCCACGCCCGTCCGCAGACCCATCCCCCACGCCGCACCGTCCCTCGCCGCATGCCGCGGCAGCCGATCGCGCGCCGCTACCAGGCGGCAACGCGTCCCGTCCGGGTGCGGGCGCGCGACCGCCGGAACACTCGCACCTAGCTGCTGCCTACCCCGAGCGCTGGGTCCAGGCCCAGCGCTCGAAGTGCCGCCTCCTCCGTTTCGCGCAGCTCCTCGACGGTCACGCGGAGCATCGCAGCGAGTTCCGCGTCGGATCGGTGCGGACGGCTCAGCCGCCAGCGAAGCACCCGGTTCTGCTCGTCGCTCAATCTGCGGTCGTCGCAGAACACGGCCTCGGACAGCAGCCGCCGGCGGGGTGTACCTGTGTGTCTGGGGAACGACACGACGTCGCCCAACGCACCCACCTCCCGTCCCTGAGGGGTGCCGGAGACGATAGGCGAAATCCCTGCAAAGCGCAATAAAGGGCGATAGCCTCGGCGCCCCCGGATGCGTCCCCGTATCGTGTGCCGGTGCAGACCGAGCCGCGGGATCTCGACAGGACGGCGCTGACCGACGCGCTGACGCGTCATTGGGGCATCCATGGTCTGCGCCTGGAGTACCTGCCGGTCGGCTACGGCAGCCACCACTGGCAGGCGGTCGCCGCCGACGGTTCGCGGTGGTTCGTGACCGCCGACGCTCTCGGCGCGGGAGCCCTCACGGGCCGCTCACCCGACGACGGCTTCGCGGCGCTGGATCGGGCATTTCGCACGGCGGTAACGCTCCGCGACGCGGGATTGGAGTTCGTCCAGGCGCCGATCCCGTCGCGCGACGGATCGATCCTGCACCGGGTCGAGCCTGGTTACGCGATCCGTGTGGAGGCCTTCGTCGAGGGCACGACGGAGGGCACAGGTGAGTTCGGCCGCCCTGAGCAGCGGCGCCAGGTGGCCAGGCTGATCGGCCGTCTGCACGCCGCGTCCGCGACCGTCCCGCACGGCCTGCCCCGCCGCGAGGACTTTGCGCTGGCGGGACGAGAGGCGCTCGGCGAGGCGCTGGCCGACCTCGGCACGGCGTGGGAGCACGGCCCCTTCGCCGAGCCCGCCCGAGCGCTGCTGCGGGCGAACGCCGACGGTGTCCGTGGCCGACTCCGCGCCTACGACCAGCTCGTCCAACGCGTGCGCGACCACTCAGAGCCGTGGGTCGTGACACACGGCGAGCCGCACAGCGCAAACCTGATCCGGCAGCCGGATGGCAGGCTCCGCCTGGTCGACTGGGATACGACCCTGATCGGGCCGCGCGAGCGCGATCTGTGGGTAATCCTCGACGCCGATCGGACGGGCTGGCGCGAGTACTGCGAGGCGACCGGCGTCAGCAGCCTGAACGAGGAGGCCCTCGGGCTCTATCGCGAGCGCTGGGCGCTGGCCGAGATCTGCGAGTACGTGGCCGAGTTCAGGCGGCCGCACGGCGAGACCGAGGACACACGATCCTCGTGGGAGATCCTCGGCGAGTACCTGCAGTGAGGAAGCTAGACGACGCGCTGGCGGCGGCCGCGCTGCTGCACCGGGCTGCGTGGCAGCAGGTGCGGCTCCCAGATGCAGCCCGGGTGGGTCTCCTGCGCGCTATCCCGCGAGGCGAACAGGTCGAACACCGTGAGGTCGTCGAGGCCAAACGGAAGCTCCTCGTCGGCCAGCGGATGCGGCAGCGTGCAGAGCGCGTCGCGCAGGTCGCTGAGCGTGCCGGACAGCGAGCCCGGGGCGACGTCGCCCGGCGCCGTGAACGAGATGGCGATCTCCCGCAGCTCGTCCGCCGTCTTGGTCTCGACCCAGGCCAGTAGGGCATCTTCCGCCTCGCACAGCAGGGCGTGTGCGCAGATCTCCTCGGCAACGGAGCCGAGCGCCGGAGCGCCCGGCTGGGCGAGCTTCCAGGCAACCACGTGAAGGCAGGCCAGCAGCCGCCGGCAGTCCTCGGCGCCGACGATGTCCCACCATGCCATCGGGATCGCCTCGCCCAGCAGGGCGAGGTCGGCAACCGACAGCTCTGGGCGGCAGTCCAGCTCGGCGATCTCGTCCTCCCAGCACCACGGCAGGCTCTGGATCGCGGCTGCCAGGGCCCGCACCGCGATCGGCGCGAGGTCGGGCTGGTGGCTGGTTCCGGGCGCGGGCATGCCTGCCCGTGATCGGCTGGTGCGCTCCGAGTGTGAGCGCTATTCGGCGGGGTCGGGCAGCCGAGCTGGCGTCTCGGCCACTACCTGCCGGTTCTGCTCGGCGATCTGATCCCAGACCTCGCCACGGTGGATGGCGACGGACTTCGGCGCCTCGATGCCAAGCCGCACGTGGCTGGCCGTGATGTCGAGGACGACGACGGCGACGTCATCGCCTACCATCACGCGCTCTCCCGACTTCCTGGTCACCACCAGCATGCGGTGATCGTAGCGGCAGGCCCGGCGGGCGACCCCGGTGGCTAGCCGGAAGCGGGCTCGCTCGCCTGGCCGGAACGCCCCGCCCGGTACTCGGCCAGCGCCTCGTCGAACAGGGTGCGGTCGACACGGCCCTGGAAGATCGGCACGTCCATCTCGTGACAGAGCTTGATGACCTCGGTGCGCGTCATCCCCTCCTGCTTTGCGATCTCCTCGGGCAGGTAGTGGTTCATCGGGGCTTCCTTCCTCCGCGGCTTCGGGCTCGCAATCTACCACCGGTGGATGGCGGCGCCCGGTCTCCCGGACGCCGCCCTTGGAATCGACGATCTAGTTGACGGTGACCGTCTTTGGCGCAGACAGGGCCGACAGGTTGCCGGCCGCATCGGTCGCCTGCACCGTGTAGGTGTAGGAGACGCTCGCCGCCAGGTTGGCGACCTGGAAGCTCTCGAACAGCGCCGTCATCGGAGCGTTCGCGAGCCTTGGACCACCGGCGATGCGGAGGCCGGTGGCACCCGCATGCTGCAGGGCCGGCGTCGAGTCGGTCGAGGCGTACGCCCACGTCGCCGGCTCGGCCGAGCCCACCTGCCAGAGCCGCATCCGGATCTGGGTCGGGCTCGCTCCGGACAGCTGCAGGTGCACCAGGTAGTCGGCGTTGGGCACGAAGTGCAGGGTCGAGACGACCTGCGTCCCGATCGCCGCCGCCATGCCGTTGACCACCCGCCGCACGCTCAGGATCATCTGCCCGACGGAGTGATCCCCACCGACCCGCGGTACTGGGCGGTGCCGACGCTGCGGCCGATCACCATCACGCGCACCGAGTCGCCCACCGGCGCCTTGCTGACCGAGAAGCCCGCCACCTCGTCGGTGGAGAGCACCGAGCTCGCACGCAGCATTGCCTGCAGCGACGCGGCCGGCCCGGTCAGCTGAGCGTTGCCGGTGAGGCCGTTCGTCCAGAAGCCGGCGCCCTGCTTCGTGCTGTACGACCACGCCCCGCCGGTCGGCGCGCTGCCCCACCCTGGGGACTGCGCCCGCTCGAACAGGTCGCCGGCGATCACCGGGTTCGGCTTCGGCGCCGAGCTGTCGGTGAAGCTGGTGCCGGTGGTGGTCCCCACCAGCACGCCGTTGCGATAGACCCGGTAGCCCGTCACCCCGACGTTGTCGGTCGCTGCAGCCCAGGACAGGCTGGGAGCGGCGGCTGTCGGCGAGACGGCGGTGATCGCCGTCGGCGCCGATGGGGCGACTGTGTCGACGAAGCCGATCTGCAGCGAGCTGGAGAGCGGCGAGACGTTCCCGGCAGCATCCCGGGCAGCCACCGTGTAGGTGTAGGTGCCGCCAGAGATCGCACCGATATCCGTGTAGGTGGTGCCCGCCGTCTGCCCGACCTGAACGCCGTCGCGGTAGACCAGGTAGGCCGTGACGCCGACGTTGTCGGTGGACACGGTCCAGCTGAAGCTGGGGATCGTGCCCTGCAGGCTCGTCTGCACCAGGCCGCCGGGGGCGCTCGGCGCCACGGTGTCCTGGTAGGTGATCGAGATCGGCGCCGAGGCGGCCGACGTGGCTCCGTCGGCATCCCGTGCCTTGACCGTGTACGTCTCGGTCTGACCCACCGGCGCGGTCGCGTCTGTGAAGCCGGTGGCGGCGGTGGCGGCGATCTGGGCGCCGTTCCGGAAGACCAGGTAGCCGGTCACCTGTCCCCCCTGCTCGGTCGAGGCCGTCCAGGTGAAGCTGGGGGCCTGGCCGGGCACGGTGGTGTCGGTGAGGCCGCTCGGCACGGTGGGCGCCGTCGGCGGTGGCTGCTGCGTGTTGGCGGCGATCAGGTTCCGGTAGGTGACGCCCCAGGGCTTCAGCGTGTCGTTGCTGTACGCGGCCCCGAGATGGTCGACCCAGTACTCGTAGACGTTCGAGCCGGTGTACCTGAGGCCGTCGTCGACCGGGTTGAACGGGCAGTAGAACTTGACGCCGAGCTGCGGATTGGCCTCGAGGTAGTTGATCACCTGCGCCCCCCACGCCGACTGCTGGGCCATCGAGACGACCTTGGCGGTCGGGCGGTTGGAATCGTTCGATCCCGAGTAGCCGCCCTCGCTGATGCCGAGGTGCACCCCGGCGCCACCGTTCGCGTTCATCCACGAGCGAAGCTGCGGGATCATCAGGTCACAGTGCGGGTTGCTGGTGCCGCAGCTGGCCGGATCAAGCGACATGTAGAGGTGGAACGACAGCGTGTTCATATAGCTGAAGAAGGCCGGATTCGCTCTGTACAGCGACTGGATGTAGGGCAGGTCGATCGAGCCGATCACACCGCCGACCACGTCGATCGGGAAGCCCTGCCTCACGGCCTGGGCACGCAGCGCCAGCGACCCGTCCTTGAGGATCGTGTCGTAGGTCGCGGGCGCCATCTCGCACGCCGGGCAGGTCGGGTTGGCGTTGCCCGTCGGCGTGTTGGGCTCGTTCCACAGCTCGAACCGGGTGATGCCGGCGAAACCGGGATGGGTAGCCTGGTACGTGCCGCCGGGGCCGTAGTGCTGGACGATCTGCGTAATCGCCTGCTGCCAGTCGGTCCAGCCGCCCGGAGAGCTGCCGGGGATCGTGTAGTGCCCCGAGTGCGACTCGTGGATCTCGGGCAGCCAGGTCAGGCCGCGCTGCTGCAGCTGGGTGATGAAGTTGTCGTACTTCGTCCAGCTGGGCCCGGCGGCCTGATAGGGATCCCAGTGCAGCGGCGCACGGACGATCCCGCCCTTGCCGGTGATCGCGGCGATCGCGTTCAGCTGCACCGACATGTCCGATGGGGACATATCGGAGATCGTGCCGTTCGCATAGCCGAACTGGGTCAGCGGCGGTGGGCTGGAAGCAGCTGCTCCCGCCGTGCCTGCGACCCCGATCGCGAGCGCGACCAGCGCGATGACAAGCGCCGCCGTACGGGCAGCGCGGAAACGCGTGATGGGACGAAGCGTGCGCATGGCACGCCCGGTGTGACCCCGCATAAAGAAGACCCCCTTCGTCGTTGCGGTACGGCGAAGGTGATCGGGTCAGCGGCACCCGGTGTGGTGCCCCCTGCGAGCGCGGCGCCCTCCCCGATTAGGAGGGGGTCCTCCTACCGGGCGGCGGCGTCAGGGGTGGTCGCGATGACTGCTAGTGGCGCCGCGTGTGCAGGTCCCCCCACCTCGACCACGCGGTCGCCGCCGACGTCGTCGCGGCGGCGGGATGTCGAGCTGCGGAGATCGCGAACCAGGCCGGCTCGCTCGGATGCCCGCGCGTCCACCACGTCCGGATACGGCCAGTCGGCGTGGGTCCACCCCAGGTAGCCGTCGCAACCGAACTCTGCGCAGTCCGGCGTGCACAGCGACCAGCCGACGAAGCCGGACTCCGCCTCCAGCGGCTGGGCGTGACGATCGTCCGAACAGATCCCGCGCTGGGAGCCGTCCACGAAGACGGCCACCATCACTTGCTTCTCCCCGCAACTCCAACAGGGCACCAGATGCCTCCCTTCCCCGCTGACAAGCTTATGACCGCTTTCTAACGATCGCCTCACCCGTTCGAGGGAGCACCGGGCAGTCCTGCCGGTGTGTGTCGGAGCAGTTACTTCTTCGCTCGATAGAAGCGCTTGCGCGGCGTCTCCTGGAGGCGGGACTCGGCCCGGCCGGATTCGACCAGCCCTTCCATCACCTGGCGTGCGCGGCCGTGCGTCCGGCCCAGCAGCTTGGCGATGCTGGCGAGGTCGATCCAGTCCGCTGCCGCGGCCAGGGCGGTTGCGTTGGTCTGTTCGGCGCTCTGCCGGCGCGACCGCTTGCGTCCCGCCGGTCGGCGGCGCGTCGGGGCTGGGGGCGCCTGCCGCAACGACCGCAGCGGCTGTCCGGCCACCCCGGCGAGGAGCGGTGGTGACCGATGCGAGGCTGTTGATCGCTCCTTCGATTGCCGCCAGTTCGGCGTGCAGGGACTTCAACTCGGTGCTCTTCTTATCCCGGGTGCTGTCGAGGGTCTTGATCTCGCGCTCGGTCTGGGCGATCCGTGCGCGGGCATTCTTCGCGTCCAGCTCCAGCGTCCGCCGATGCTCTCCGATCACCTGCGAGAACCCATCGGCGCCGCTACCGGGCCCGGCAGCAGCCGCCCGGCCGCTCCGCGCGGCGGGCTTCCGGCGACTTCCGGTACTCGGCTGTCTAGCCATCCAAGCTCCTTTGCGTGTCGCAGCTCGATGCCCTAGCTGGCGGGCGGCATCAGCCACGCAATTGCACAGCGACTGGTATAGCCCGCCAACGTGCGAAGCAGATGCTACAGCAGTGACGCACCCAGTACGTCAGTACTGGTCCGGGCAACGTTCGGCCGGCGTCTCCAGCTGTCAGGAAGAGGGCTGTTTTCGGCTCTGGGAGGGCGCTTGCGCCTCCCCGCCCGGCCGTCAGCCCGCGAGCGGTGTGGTCGGGCTGCTGGGACTGACGTACGACGACCGCATGCGGCTCGCTGCGAGCCGGACGCGCGCCTCGTGCAGGATCTCCTGCTGGTCGGCGACATCGTGGAGCTCGGCGAAGCCGGCTGCGCCGCAGATCAGCTCGGTGCCCTGCAGCGGTGCGTTCTGCACCGCGGTTCGGACACGCTTCATGGCCGCGCGCGCCTCGAACGTGCCGGCGCGTGGGAAGAGCAGTGCGAACTGCCCCGCTCCCAGGTGCGCGACCAGGTCCCCGGCGCGAACCACCGACCGGCAGACGGCACCCACGTGGGCGACCAACGCGCCCTCGTCGACGCCCGGGCCAAGCGCCATCCCCAGCACGTCGAACACGGCGACGGCAAGGTTCTGACCGCGCCAGCGGGCCGCGATCGCAAGCCGCTCGAGCTCGTGGTCGAAGGCGGGCGAGTCGAGCAGCACGTCCCCAGATCCTGCCCGCGACGCCGCAAGGGCGGCAACGCTGCCCAGGGCGTCGAGGAACGCGACCTCCGCCGCGGACAGCGCGGAGACGTCCTGGGGGCGCGTATCCGCCAGCCGCTGCAGGTCGACCGGCAGGCCGCTGAGCTCGCTGACGCGAGCGGCCGCAGTCGCGAGGGCGTCAGGCGGCGCATCCGGCGCCGCCAACTCGCGTGCGGTCTCGGCCAGCAGGACGATCAGCTCGAGCTCGGTCACTGCCCACGGATATCGACCCGTAGGCCCGATCGCTTGAGCCTGGGGTGGTTCGACCGGCGAATCAGGCGACCGCGGCGTGGCCGGGCAGCTGCCCGGGCGCCTGCGGGATCTGCGCCGGCACCTGCTGCTGGTGCTGCAGCGAGTCGAGCGAGAAGTCTGCGTGGACGCCCAGCCGGTAGGACTCCGACTCGCGCTCCAGGACGCGCACGAACGCGTCGACCAGGTCCGGCTCGAACTGGGTGCCGCGCCCGTTCACCAGCTGTGTGATCGCGACATCGGGAGCCATGGCCTTGCGGTACGGCCGGTCGGAGGTCATTGCGTTGTAGGCGTCGCCCACCGCGATCACGCGCGCCAGAGTGGGGATCCGCTCGCGGGAAAGCCCGTCGGGGTACCCCGCGCCGTCGACCCGCTCGTGGTGCGAGCGGACGATCTGCGCCACCTCGGCATAGTCCTCGACCTCGAGCAGGATGGTCTCGCCGATCTCCGAGTGGCGGCGCATCTCGGCCCACTCCTCGTCGTTCAGGGCGGCGGCCTTCTGCAGCACCTCGGCCCGCAGCCCGATCTTGCCGATGTCGTGCACCAGCCCGATCAGGTAGACGAGGTCGATCTCAGAGGGCGGCAGCCCGATCTCGGTGGCGATGTCACGCGCATAGTGCGCGACCGCCAGCGAGTGGCCGGCCGTGTACTGGTCGCGCGCCTCGAGGACGCGCACCATCGAGGCGGCGAAGCTGAGGTTGACGCGGTGCAGGCGCGCGTTGGCCGTCTCCAGCCGGGTGTTGGCGGCGGTCAGATCCTCGATCAGCTGGGCCTGACGGGCAAACAGGCTGTGGCTCAGGTGTGCAGCCAGCAGCGGAATCGCGAAGAAGGCCAGGACGATCATGCCCGCCTGGAGGTACGCGTACGCGTAGAGGGCCGTCAGCGGCGTGTAGAGGGTCAGCGTCAGGGTCAGCGTGCCGCGCAGCAGCCGCCAGTGCTCGGTCGGCGTCACCCGCTTGCGCAGCACCCCTGCGGTGATGTTGACCCCCGCGTCCACGGCGGCCATCGCAAACGCGGCAGCGACCGTGGCGGCCAGCACCTCGAGCAGCGTCGAGTTGCCCAGAGACTGTTCCACCGCCAGTGCGACGGCGCCGGCTGCCGCTCCCGCAAGCGTGCGGTCGGCCGCGTAGACGATCCACTTCACCCGCGGGGAGTCGCGATCGCCCAGCATGGCCGCCAGACCGACCAGCGCGCCCGCCCCGGGGCCGAACAGCACCGCCGCCAGCACCATCGGAATGAACGAGACAGTCAATTCCAGGGCAGTCGAGATCCGCATGGCGCGGCCCTCGGCGACCAGCGCGATCACGCACAGGATCGCCACAGCTTTCCAGTTTCCAAGCCCGTGCGCATGGAGCGATGCGGCCAGTGCGACGCCCGCGCCGCAGGTCAACGCGGCGGCGAAGAGGCCGACCGGTGTCAATTTACGCACGGGAGTAGTCCACTCGATTGGACATGACTTGACATCACTTGAACGGGTGGGTATGCTGTCCCCCATTCGGGGTACACGGAGAGCGATCTGAAGGGACAGTCATGACGTACAAGACCTGGTAATCATCCTGTTTCGCGTCATCGGGCTATCGGCTTTTTCCAGCGAAACTTGAGAGCCTGAGCGCCGGTGGGATGTGGTTCGCTGAAGGGGTCGCGAATCCTCCGCCCGAATGCCACAGCCCGATTGGCGTCTCGTGAGGAACGCCCCCGACGGAGCCCGGGGGCGTTCTGCTTTAAGCCCGGGGGCGTTCTGCTTTCAGGACCCCGCGTGACCCACCAGCTCCAACCCCCCACACAGTGACCCTTCTCTGACAGATTCAGACAAGACGGATCCGGCGGGCGTGGAGCGACGCGCCCGCCGGTCGTAAGAGGCCGGCCGAAGCCGGCTCGCGAGGCGCCTCCCTGTGCCCGTCTTGCTCGGGGGCTGCTCCCGCGGCACTGCTCTCACTATCGGGTCCTGTGCCGATTCCTGCGATCCCCCGATCGCGGGTCGCGGCACTCCCCCGCTCTCGTAGCTCAAGGCTGCGCTCTTTCCGGCCGATACAGCACCTGGATGCGGCCCTTCATCCCCGCTCCGGTCTGCTCCGGCCGAAGCATGAGTCAGACACCGACCAGGAACTGCAAGGAGACATCGGAATGAGCGACGGGGAGCACGAGGGCCAGGAATTCGAGCAGGATCGGCCCGCCGATCCGCCCGAGTCGATCGGCGGCCTGCGCCGCGCAATGGAAGATCGCGTCCGCGCGCTGCAGGAGGCCGAAGACCGGATCCGCCGCGAGCAGACCGCCCTGCAGGAACAGGCCAAGGTCGTGTTCGCCGAGCGTGAGGCGCGCCTGGCGCGCCGGGAGCGCGATCTCGCCAAGCGCGAGGCTGCCCTGGCGGTCAGCGAAGGCATCGCCGGATCTCCCCACCCCAGCGGAGACTCGGATCCCGATCTGGTCGAGCGAGAGAGCGCCGTCGCCGCCCGCGAGGCGGCTCTGGAGCAGCTTCAGGCCGCGCTTGACGAGCGCGAGCGCCAGCTCGGCGAAGGCGGCGCAGCCCCCGTGGCTGACACCAGCCGCATCACCGAGCTCGAGCAGATGGTCAACGAGCTCGAAGAGCATCTGGCGTCGATGGAGCAGGCGTCAGCCGGCACCGGCGACCAGCGCGCCACCGAGCAGCGCACCGCAGAGCTGGACGACCGGGAGCACCGCGCCAAGAAGGTCGAGAAGGTGCTGCAGCAGAAGGAGCTGCACCTGGACGGCGCCCGCGCGGACATCATGCAGCGCGAGACCGAGATCGCGCGCATCGAGCAGGCGCTGAACGACCGCGAGGCACAGCTGGCCGAGCGCGAGCAGGCGGCGTCCACCATCGTCGCTCAGGCCGAGGCCGAGATCGCCGCCGCCCGCGAGAAGGATACGGAGCTGGCCCACGCGTCGGACGACGTGGCCTCGGCGAAGGCCGAGCTCGAGGAGGCCGAGCGTGACCTGGCCGCACGCGAGTCGGTGGTCGAGAACACGCAGAGCCGGATCGCCGAGCTCAAGGAGGCCGCTGACCGGCGGATCGCCGAGTCGGAAGAGGTCGCCCGCGGGCTCGCAGAGCGCACCAAGGAGCTCGAGACGATCAATGCCCGGCTGGCCGAGGTGGAGACGCGCGAACAGGCCGCCGAAGCGCAGGCCGCCGCGCTGGCCGAGCGCGAGACGGCGGTGGCTGCCGCCTCACAGCGCGTCGATGCCGCCGAGAACGCCGAGAAGGCCGCCCGCGAGGAGTGCGACCGCCTCGAGGCGATGCGAGACGAGGTTACGAAGCAGGTGGCCGAGGCCCAGGAGCGGATCGCCGGCATGGCCGACAAGGAACGTGCACTCGCCGAGGTCGACGCCAAGCTGGCGGAGTTCGACAATCGCGAGGCGAAGATCGAGGCCGCAGAGGCTGAGGTGCGTGAGGCGCGGCAGCGCGCCGACGGGCTCACCAGTGAGGCCGAGAAGATGAACTTCGACGCTCGCAAGACGGTCGAGGAGGCCGAGCAGCGCGCCGAGGCGGCCGTCGACCGGCTCGCCGCCGACCTGCGCGAGCGCGAGGCCAAGGTCGCGCTGGCCGAGGCTGACTACGAGCGGCGCGAGCAGCGGCTCGACCGCCGCCAGGACTCGCTGGACGAGCGCGAGCGCGCCATCGACGAGCGCCTCGACGACGTCGAGGTGCGCGAGGTCAGGGTTGACGAGCGTGAGGCCGACCTGGCCCGCGTGTCGTCGCGGGCCGAGCGGGTCGAGGCCGAGCTCGAGGCTCAGCGCGAAGCGCTGCGCGACGCCGAGGAGGCCGTCGCCCGCGAGCGGGCCGTGATCCAGCGGCGGGCCGCCGAGATCGAGGAGCGCCAGGACCAGACCCGCCAGGAGCGCGACCGGGCTGTCGCCCAGGCCGCCGAGGCCGGCGGCAAGAAGGGACTGCTCCGCCGCAACGGCGGCGAGGCCGTGGAGGTGCTCCACGCCCAGCTCCGCGAGAAGGAGATCGAGCTGGAGCTCCAGGAGCGCCGGCTGGGTGAGCTCTCGACTGCCCTCCAGCGGCGCGAGGCCGATCTCAACACCTACGCCCGGAAGCTCCAGACCAGCGCCCGTGAGGTGAGCACGCCGACCGTCCGCGAGGTGTCGGGGACGGACGACGACGCCGGCGGCGAGCAGGCGCCCGCCGAGCAGCGCCAGCGCGAGGCCGATCCGACGGCCCGCCGGCTCCAGTTCTGGTCGCGGTAAGCGGGCTCTAGCCCCGGCTCCGAGAGCCGGGCTCCGTCCGCACCTGCGGCTACCCTCGAAGCGTGCCCGGGGCCCGGACGCGCCAATTCTTCCTCGCCGCCCTGGCGGCTGTTGCCTACCTCGCGTGTTGGCTCGCTCCTCCCCCCGTCCGTCCAGCTGCCGGCGCCGTGTTCCTGGTCATTGCCTCCGCGGGCTTCGGAAGGCTGGGCGGGGTCGTGTCCGCCGGCGCTGTGTGCAGTGACGCCGATCCCGTGGCCGATGCGCGCAGCGCTGATCGTCGCGGCGCTGGCGAACGGGGAGCTGCACGAGCGGGAGCGCCGCTCTCGCCGCGCGCTCGCGGCCCGGAGCTTCACCGACCGCCTGACGGGCCTCCGCAACTACGACTACTTCGCCGAGGCCCTTCGCGCCGAGGTCGCCCGCGTGCGCCGCTACGGCGGCTGCATCACGCTCGTGCTGCTCGACCTGGATCGGTTCAAGGCGTTCAACGACCGCTACGGCCATGCTGCAGGCAACCGGCTGCTGGCCGGCGTCGGCCAGTCCATTGCCCGCGAGAAGCGCGATGCCGACGTCGCGGCCCGCTTCGGCGGTGAGGAGTTCGCCGTTCTCGTCCCCGGGCGCGGACGAGATGCCGCGATCGTCGCCGAGCGCCTGCGCACCGCCATCGCAGGCCTCTCCCCCGGCCCCACGTCACGTCACGATCTCAGCGGCCCCGTCACGGCCAGCGCAGGCATCGCAACATTCCCGATCGACGCTCGCGACTCGCGGGAGCTGTTCGAGATGGCCGACCGCGCCCTCTACGAGGCGAAGCGTCGCGGCCGTGACTGCACCGTCTCGGCGGCCGAGCTGATCGACCAGCCGCTGCGCCTTGCGCGGTCGGCCGGCTAGGCGGCGCGAGACACGAGATGCTGGTTCGGTTTCGGCTAGTCGAGGCGCGCGCGCTCGACGTCGAACCCGGCCGAGTGAAGCTCTGCGTGGAACCGATCGACCGTGAGGTCGCGGCGGTCGCCGAACGGCCGCTCGAGGATCTTGATCACCTGGTCGTGATGGAACGGCACGTCCAGGTGGCTCTCGGTGACGACGTTGAGAGACAGCTCGCCGCAGGTCGGGCAATGCATCGCCACGCCGACCAGGTCGGAGGCCGCCGGCGACACCAGCGCCAGGCTCGACGGGAACACCGGCTTCAGCGCCGCCTCGGCGGAGCAGTAGAGCCGCCACGGCCAGTTGCCGCGCTGCACGTGGCGCCGGGCGAGGTCGGCGAGCTCGTCCGCCACCGGCTCGGTGCGGCCCGTGAGCAGGTTGCGGAACTCCAGCTCGGGCTGCGGCGCGATCGGCCCGTAGTCGAGGTCGGAGTGCGCCACCAGGCCCTGGTGGTGATCACCGCAGTCGCACAGGTACGAGATCCGGTAGACGGCCGGGTGCGCCGCGCCGGGCAGCCGCTCGATCGACCGGAAACGGCTCAGCGCCACCAGCCGCATCTCGCCCTCCGGACGGTGCGGGCAGTGGAACTGGTAGCGAGCTCGTAACAGGTCGTACAACATCGCTGTCCAAATTGTATCGACCCGGGTACCCGGCACGATTAGCAGTTATGCGGAGCCAGATCGTTGATTCCGAATCGGCGTGCTGGCTGGGCGAGTGCGAAACCCAGCCTGGGGCCGGCCGCAGGGAGCGTGCGTGCTGGTTGCACGTGCGCTAGGCGTCAAGCGTGCTTGACGCCGTGTGAAGCGGTCTGCTATCCAAGCAGACCGCGGAAGGGGGACGTCGCCAGGCGACGGTTCGCGCCGCAGCTCAGCCGCCGGAGGCCGGGCTCCGCCCGGCCACGGCGGATGCGCGGCCGGCCCCGCGCCGAGGCGGAATCACCGATCAAGGTAGAATTCCGACGTGAACGACATCGATCTTCGAACCAGGATCCGCGACATTCCCGACTTTCCCAAGCCGGGAATCGTCTTCAAGGACATCATGCCGCTGCTGGCCGACCCGGCCGCGCTCCAGCAGGCGGTCGATCAGCTCGCCGACTGGGCGAAGCCGCGCAACGTCGACTACGTGGTCGGCGCCGAGGCACGGGGGTTCATCCTCGGCTCAGCGCTGGCCTACCGGCTGGGCACCGGCTTCGTCTGCGCCCGCAAGCCGGGCAAGCTCCCCTACCTCACCGTCGGCGCCAAGTACGCGCTGGAGTACGGATTCGACGCGCTGGAGATGCACGTGGACGCGATTCCCCGCGGCAGCCGCGTGCTCGTCCACGACGACCTGCTGGCGACCGGCGGCACCGCACGGGCGAAGATCGATCTGGTCGAGCAGCTGGGCGCCGAGGTGGTCGGCGTGGCGTTCGTGATCGAGCTGGCGTTCCTGAACGGCCGCGACAAGCTGTACGGCTACGACATCAAGTCGCTCATCCAGTACGACTCGGAGTAAGAGCGCCTACTCCTCGCGCTAGCGGACCAGCTCGCGCAGGTCGCGCACCAGCAGCAGGTGGGTGAGCTCGCTGGTCAGCTCGGCCAGCGCCTCGAGCTCCTCCAGTCCGGCCTCGCGGCGATCCGGGTTCGACGAGCGTAGCGACGGAGCCAGGATCTGCTCCAGCAGGCCGGCCTCACGGCCGACGGCCGACCTGAACGCCTTCAGGTGGCGCGCCGCCACGCCGTAGCGGGCGAGCCTCTGGCAGAGCATCACGATCTCGACGTCGGTACGGGTGTATGCGCCGCGGCGCCCGTCCAGCAGCTGGAACTCCTCCAGCTCGCGCACGAACCGCGGCTCGGCGTCGGTCTCGGCGACCAGCTCCTCCAGGGACAGCCGGGCGTCGGCGCCCACGACCCGTGGACGGCGGCGGCGCGTCTGCCGTGTCGCGCCCTGGGCCAGGACGTCGCGGATCACGGCCAGGGGCAGGAACTCGTCGCGCTGCATCCGCAGCACGGCGCGCAGGCGCTCGACGTCGTCCGCGGTGTACAGCCGGTAGCCACCTGGCGTGCGGCGCGGGCTGACCAGCCGCTGGTCCTCGAGGAAGCGGATCTTGGAGATCGAGATGTCGTCGAACTCCTCGCCCAGCAGCTTGCAGACGGCGCCGATCGTCAGGCTGACGTTCGAGGGAAGGGATGAGGGCTCAGCGGACATGGATCAGCGCTCGATGAAGGTCAGGCGGTACTTGCCAATCTGCAGTTCGTCGCCATCGGTCAGCCGCGTCGAGTCGACGCGCTGGCGGTTGACATAGGTGCCGTTCAGGCTCCCCTGGTCCTTGAGGTAGATCCCGTCAGGCCGGCGCTCCAGCACCGCGTGGTCGCGCGACACGGTGACGTCGTCCAGGAAGACGTCGGCATTGGGCGCGCGGCCGACTGTCGTGGTCTCGGGAGCCAGCATGTACTGGTCGCCGGAGCGGCCGCCGCCGAGACGGATGACCAGCATCGGCCCCTCCTCACCGACGGCGTCCATCACCCCGGTGTCGGCGGCGTTCTCCTCCACGCTGAAGCTGAGAGTCGCCTCACCTTCGACGGTCTCGAGCAGGCTCGCGCCGCACCGACCGCAGAACCGGGCGACCTCCCGGTTGTGATGTCCGCACTCGGGGCAGTACACGGAGTCCCACTACCCCTGTTCGGACTCTTCCGGGGGCGGGCCCTTGTGGGCCAGGATGTCCGTCAGCCTGTCGATATCGACCGCAAGCTGTGAGCCGTCGTCGCCGTGGCGGCGCTTGATCCGGTCGACGAGCTCGGCGCGCAGGATGTCGATCCGGCCGTGCAGCAGCCGGCGCCGGTAGGAGAGCTCCTCCTCCTCACGCTGGTACTCGCCGATCAGCTTCTGAAGCGCCTCGTCGTCGAGGGTCGAAAAGTCGGGCAGAACATCCATTCGCGCCATCCATCTCCGGTTCGGTGGTGGGTGAAGACTAGCCCGAAAGCCGCAATTCCTCAAGTTCTAGTTGAGGGTTTGCAGCTCTCCGCGCTCTGCGGCGACGAATGTCTCGAGCTGTTCTCGATACTTCGCCTCCAGACGCTCGGAGTCCTCTGTGGTGTCGCCCTCGACGTAGAGGTGGAACACCGGCTCATCGGGGTCGGGGAGCATCTGCACCCAACCGTCGTCCTCGAACACCTTGAGGCCGTCGAGGTCGTCCGACCGCATCCCCTTCGCAGCCTCGATCACCCGCCGCATGGTCGTCCCCTTCGCCTCCCACGGGCAGGGCACGGTGCGATGCACCAGCGTGCTCTGCGGCAGCCCGTGGGCGAGGTCGGACAGGCTGCGCTCCGAGTGGGCGAGCATCTCGAGCACCCGCGAGGTCGACATCACGGCGTCGTAGGCGGGCAGGAACGCCGGGAACACATAGCCGCCTCCCGAGGCGCCGGCGAAGATCACTCCGGGGTCGGTCGACGCCGCGAGCAGCGAGTGAAGCGACGCCTTGGTCCGCTGCACGCGGTCGGCACCGCCGTTGGCGACCTGCTCCACCAGCCGCGTCTCGGTGATCGGCACCAGCAGCGTGCCCGTTTCGTACATCGCGGACAGCTCGCGGACCAGCAGCAGCAGCGTGGTCGCGGCGTCCAGCGGGTCGCCGGTCTCGTCGACGAGCCAGATGCGCTCGGCCGCGACGTCGAACAGCACGCCCAGATCGGCACCGACCGCCCGTACCAGGCGTGCGGTCTGCACCAGCTCCATCTCGCGCCCGACCGTGCGGTTGGCGGCCGCGGCGTCGACGAACGGGTTGAGCGCGATCAGCTCGACCGACAGCTCGCCGATCATCGCGGGGACGACCAGGGACGCCGGCGAGTAGGCGTAGTTCAGCACCAGTCGCAGCTCCCGCGAGCGGATCGACTCGACATCCACCGCCTCGAGCAGGTCCTGGGCGTAGCTCTCGGTGGCACGGGTCGGGTAGCCGATCCGGCCGATGTCCGAGCCGGTCACCCGCCGGAACTCCTGCCGTGAGTAGGCGCGCTCGATGGTCTTCAGCGTCGCATCCGACGCGAGGATGCCGGGCGCCTCGTAGAAGCGCACCTGCACCACCTCGGGATCGTCCTCGGACAGGCGCACGTGCAGCCCGCCTGCGCGCTCGTCGATCTTCAGCTGGTGACGGTTCACGGCCGACATCGCCACCCGCAGGTCGGAGACGTTCACGCCGGTGGCCGAGATGCCTGAGATCATCGCGCGCTTGATCATCCGCGCGCCGGCGCTGGCGTCGCGGCTGGCGGTGATCCGCGCCCCCGCCGGAAGCGTCGTCCCGTAGGCCATCGCCAGCCGCGCCGCGACGTCCGGCGTGATGTCGACGTTGAGGAGGCCGTTGACACCGTCCCGTCCGAACAGTGTGGTGATGCCGCGCGACTCCCAGATCAGGTTCGAGTGGATCGTCGCGCCCGGCTCGATCGTCTTGAACGGGTACACCTTCACGCCCGGCGCCAGCACCGACTGCGACCCGATCGAGCACTCATCGCCGACCGTGACGCCCTCATGCAGCACGGCGTGGGCGCGGACGTCGACCCCCTTGCCGATGATCGCCCCCTCCACGCGGGCACTCTGCCCCAGATAGGTACCGGAGTCGATCACGCTGCGGCCGACCGTCACGCCCTCCTTCACCACCACGTTGTTCCCCAGCAGCGAGTACGACTCGATGCGAGCGCCCTCCTCGATGCGGCAGTAGTTGCCGATGAACGCCGGTCCGTGGATCTGGCTCAGGTCGGCGAGCTGAACTCCCTCGCCGAGCACGACGTTGTCACGCAGGCGGATGCCGGGAAGCTCCAGGTCGATCGTGTGGTCGATCGCGTCGAAGTTCGCCTGCCGGTACTGGTCGAGGTTGCCGATGTCCTGCCAGTAGCCCTCCATGACGTGGCCGTAGATCGGCTTGCCGCGGGCCAGCAGGTCGGGGAAGAGCTGCTTGGAGAAGTCGTACGGCTCGCCGGCGGGGACGGCGCGCAGCACCTCCGGCTCGAGCACGTAGACGCCGGTGTTGATCGTGTCCGAGAACACCTGGCCCCAGGAGGGCTTCTCCAGGAACCGCACCACCCGCCCGTCCTCGTCCACGATAACGACGCCGAACTCGAGCGGGTTCTCGACCGACTTCAGGCCGATCGTCGCGACGGCGCCGTTCTTGCGGTGCGCCTCGAGCAGCGCCGTCAGGTCGAAGTCGCAGAGCGCATCGCCGGAGATGACGATGAACGTCTCGTCCAGCAGCTCCTCGGCGTTCTTGACGCTGCCGGCCGTGCCCAGCGGGCTCTCCTCGATCGAGTAGTGGAGGGTCACGCCCAGCCAGTCGCCGTCGCCGAAGTGGCCGCGGATCACCTGCGGCAGGTAGGCGATGGTAATGACCACGTCGTCGATCTGGTGGCGCCTGAGCAGGTCGATGATGTGCTCCATGCACGGCTTGCCGGCCACCGGAACCATCGGCTTCGGCTGATTCGAGGTCAGCGGTCGCAGGCGGGTTCCCTCGCCGCCTGCCATCACGACGGCCTTGATACGACACCTCCCTGCTCCGGCGCCCGCAGGTACATCCACCCGGCCGCGACCGAGAGGCCCATCCCGAACACGTAGATCAGCTTCGGCCAGTCGTGGCCGGTCAGCATCATCAGGAACAGGCCCGCCATGATCGCAGCCGTGGCGCACTTCCCCACGAAGTTGACGCGAACGTGGGTGCTGACGTGGCGCGCCCGGAAGAGTCCCGCCAGGATCACGTCGCGCAGCAGCACCGGCAGTGCGAGCCACCATTCGAGCCGGTGGTGGTAGACGAGCAGGATCAGCGTGACGTCGATCAGCAGCCGGTCGGCGATCGGGTCGACGATCACGCCGAATCGCGTCTGGGCATGCGCGTGGCGGGCAATGTAGCCGTCGAGGAAGTCGGTGAGCGAGGCCAGCGCGAAGATCACCGCAGCGGCCACGCTGACGCCGTCGTCCGACCTGGCCAGGAGCACCGCAAACGGGACCACGGCGACCAGCCGGGCCGCCGTCAGCACGTTTGGCAGCCGTGACACCATCGGCACACAGTCTATCCGGCCCTAGGCTGCCTGCGACCGCGGTGCGGAGCGCTCAGGCCAGGACGAGCATGCTGTCGACGTCGACCCGGGGATGCCCGGGTGTGCCGACCACCGTGATGGTGACGTGGTGGGTGCCGACCTGCTGGAACCGGGCGTCCCAGACGACTCGCCGTAGCTGCAGCGAGTCGGCGTGCAGGTGAACGAGCGCGACCGGGTGCCCGTCCAGCGCGACGACCGCCTCACCGTCACTGGGCCGGCGTGGCGCGATCCACGAGACCGCACGGCCGGTGAAGGTGAACGACATCGTCGCCCCGCGGGCGACCGCGAAGCGGACGGTCCCGCCCTGGGCGCCGCGAAGCGGCGACTCCGACCAGTTGTGACCGGCGACCAGCCGCGGGCTCGTATCGGGAACGATGCCGAGGGCGAACGCGGGCCCCCAGACCCAGGCGCCGACCGGGCCTTCGCATGCCCGTGCGCGGGCCAGGTACTGCTGCCGCACCCCCGACAGGACAGTCACCCTGGCTGCCTGAGCTCGCTCGGTGCTCAGCTCCACACCAGCCCGTTCCCCACCCGCCATGCGGTTGAGCTGGAAGGCGCACTCGGGCGGCACCGGGTGTGCAAGCCACGACACCAGTACCGGCGCGGTCGCCGCGCCCACCTGCGTGCCCAGCATGAATGCCGGTCGCGGCCGCGCGGCGATCATCGGATGCCGGACTGCGGGCGGCAGGGTGTAGACGCCGGCGTCGGTACCGACCACCAGCGTGCCGTCGGGAGCCACCGAGAGCCCTTCTGGCATCGCCTGGGCGGGAAGGCCGGCGTCGATGGGCGTCCAGCTGTCCCCACGGTCGTGGCTCGCCCAGACCAACGGCGTCGCGCCGCGTCCCGCCGCATACAGCGTCCCGTTGGCCGGGTCGACAGCGACGGCGATCAACCCGTGCAGAGGCGCAAGCGCGTGCCAGGTGGCGCCGGAATCGGTCGAAGCGAAGACGCCGGTTCGCTGAACGGCGTAGACGGCGCCGGCCCGAAGCGGATCAGTCGCCACGTCGACGACCGGGTGTGCCGGCAGCCCGGTGCCGGCCCGCCACTCCTCGCCGCCGTCGGTGCTCGTGTCGACACCCGTCCCCGTGGCTGCGTACACCGTCCCCCCGTGCTCACCGTCGACCGCTACGTCCAGCACCTGTCCGGTCTCGAGCCCGGGAAGGTGCTTCCAGACCACTCCATGGTCGAGGCTGCGCAGCACGCCCCCGCCGGAGCCGGGGAACGTGGCCACGGCCGCCGCGTAGACCACCGCGGGGTGTGCCGGGTCGACGGCGAACGCCTGCACCGTCTGATCGCCGGTGCCGGCAACTGCTCGGATCCAGGACACACCGCCGTTCACGCTGCGGAAGATCGACCCGCTCTCACCGGCTGCGTACTCGAACGGCGAGGAAGTCGGGTCGATCGTGGCCCCCTGGATCTGGGTCGGCAGGGCCATCTTCGACCAGGTCGCCCCGAGGTTGCTGCTCCCGAATGCGCCCGCGGTGGGCGCCGGGGCAACCAGCTTCTGGCCGCTCAGGGCGGCGACGGCCACCTCCCGGTCGGGGATCTGGTCGAGGCCGGTCAGCGATTGCGTCCAGGGCGAGCCCCAGACCGTGGTGGCCAGGCCGTTGCCGGCCCCGGCATAGACCCGTGCGGCGGCGGCGGACAGGGCGGCGATGCGCCCTGACGCCGGCGGCAGCAGGCTGCCCGCCGACCAGGTGAGGCCGTCATCCGTGCTGCGGTACCCGCGCTCGATGCCATCCGTCGCGGTCACCGCGTAGAGCACCCCGCTGGCCGACAGATCCGGTGCCAGGTGCGTGAACGGCAGCGGACTGACCGACCAGGTGACCCCGTCATCGGCGCTGCGCTGGCCGTCGGCGAACAGCACCCCGGCGTGGAACGGGTCCGCAACCACCGCCGAGGCTTGCACGGCGGTGGGATCCCAGCTCGCGCCGGCATCGGTCGTCCGGTAGACGGCACCCTCCTCGGTGGTCGCCAGCACCGTGCCCACCTGACGTGCGTCGACCGCGACGGAGGTGATGGCGGCCGTCGCAATCCCACCGTTGGCCGCGTGCCAGGTCGTGCCGTTATCGGTGCTGCGGTAGACGCCCACCCCGTCCGTTCCGGCATACAGGACGTGGCCCGGCGGCGGCTGCACGGCGACGATGTACCAGTCGCTCTGGGGCAGACCCGACCCGGTCTGGATGAAGAAGCAGGAGACGGCCGCGGACACCTCGACTCCGACGTTGCTGAACCCGGCGAACACCACGCCCGAATGCGGGTCGAACGTGACCGACCGGGCGCCGTCGGAGTCGGGGCAGCGAGCCCACGTGCGCCCGGCGTCAGCAGTGCGGAACAACCCGCCGGTGGCGCCGACGGCGTATGCGATGGATGGGTTGGACGGGTCGACGGCGACTCCATCGACCGGCCCTCCGAACGGCCCGCCGGTCGTCCAGCCGCCGGCCGCGATCGCGGCGTCCCCGGACATCGCGAGCAGCCCGACCACCGCCATCAGCGGCAGGATGGCGACCTTCAAGCGTCGATGCGGAGCGGTGACGCGCATTCCCAGGCCGGAGTATCGGCGCGGTCCCGGACGGCGCTCCCAGGAATGCCAATACCTGGGTAAGAGCGGGGTGACGCCCTTGCCGCCCTCCGGAACCGCGGGTACCCTGTCGATCAGTTTCCTGACTCGGGGGTCGGCTCTGTGGGCATGCGTGCTCTGATTCGGTTCGGGCTGGTGGCTGCGCTCTCAGCCGCGGCGTGGTTCGGCGTGGTTTCGACCGCGCATGCAAGCATCTGTACCAGCATCAAGGACAAGCAGGGCACCACCGGGACGGTCTGCATCACGTCGGTGCAGCCGCAGGGCGGCGTCGCCGTCAGCCCCACCGCCGGCACGCCGGTGACGGTGATTGGGAACACCAAGATCACGGCCACGGTCACCTACGCCCCGGCCAAGCTCCCGGCCGGTGAGGTGCGAGGCTGCTCCGGCCAGCGGCTGACGCCGTCCGGCTGCCTGAGCTGGCTGTTCAACGGCAACTACACGCTGACCCAGCTCTACTCGACCTCGGGGGTGACCGGGAACCGCACCTACACCTGGACGTGGGGAACGTCTCAGTATCAGAACAAGTCCGCGACGCTCGCCGCGCAGATCCAGCTCGACGGCGTCCCGGCCTCGGCGAGCCTCAAGGTGCAGATCAGCAACTCGATGCCCGGCAGCTTCCCGTCCCCGATCCAGAACAACGGGCTGCTCCCCATCTTCAGTCAGGACAGCACGTATCCGTTCACCGTGGCCGCCTTCGGCGACGGCCCCTCCGGCTCTCCGCAGACGCAGAACGTGGCCAACCTCGTCCACTCCTGGAACCCGAACATGCTGATGTACCTGGGCGACGTCTACCAGCGCGGCATGCCCGACGAGTTCATGAACTTCTACAACCCGCTGTACGGCGGCAATGCGAACATCACCGTGCCGACGATCGGCAACCACGAGTACAAGGAGCTGACCGACGGCTCGGGCTACTTCTGGTACTGGAACTTCCCCAACGGATCGCCCACCAAGAAGGGCGGCGGCGGTAGCTGGTACAGCCTCAACGTCGGCGGCCCGACGCACAACGCCTGGCACATCATCAGCCTCAACAGCAACGTCGGCATGAGCCTGAATCCGGTCACTCCGCAGGGGACCTGGCTCCAGAAGGACCTGGCCGCCGACCTCGCCGCGCGTCCCAGGTCGACACACCCGTGCACGCTCGCCTTCTGGCACGCCGCACGCTTCTCGGACATCAGTCTCCGGAAGCCGTCGACGGTCGCGTTCTGGAACCAGCTCTACCCGTACGGCAACGACCTCATCATCAACGCCCACTCGCACGTCTACGAGCGCTGGCAGCCACTGAACAACTCGGGCCAGGTGACCACCCAGTCCGCAGGCATGACGCAGTTCATCGTCGGCACCGGTGGCAACGTCCTCGCCCAGACGTGGAACACCAACGACAGCCGCTCCGCGATTCGCCAGAACACGTCGTGGGGCGCGCTGAAGCTGATGCTCTACTCCGACCACGCGGTGTACCAGTACTGGGAGGTCACCGGGTCGAACCCCTCCACCGCCAAGCTGTTCGACACCGGCACGATCACCTGCAGGTAGCCGACGGCTGCAAACCATCGCCTCGCGGTGTCGCTGCGCTCGGGCCGTGCAGAGCACTGTCCCTCCCTTGCTTCGTGCGAGGCTCGGTTTTCGCGCGCCGGCCGGGCAGCGGGCGAGGGATCCTGGAAGGGAAACCGGAAACTGTAATGGTTTTGCAAATACTCCAGCTTGCAGGTTGATCACCGCCGGGATGCGGCGATAACGTGAGTATCAGGTCGCGCAGGGGTCAGCGGCCGACACGTGAGGGGGGTCTCACAATGACGACGATGACAATCGCAATCGATCCGGTCACCGAGCTCGAGATGATGCTGTCGGAGCACGGCATCGAGGACGGCACGATCACGATCGCGGACGACACCGCACTCGTCTCCTACCACGATGGGTACGAGACCGTGACCGAGGTCTGGCTGCGGCGCGACAGCGCCTGGCGGATCACCGGAACGCACCGCGCGATGGTCTGATCGCCGGCCGCAAGGCCGGACAGTTTCACTGGGGGGGCATGCTGACAGCCGTGGGTGGCACTCGAGGGGTGCCGGCCACGGCTGTCGGGTTTGCGGACTGCCGGCGCTCGCTTCGAATCAGCTGCGCGACCGCGAAGCCGAGCGCGGTGCCGAGCACCAGCGTCTCGGCGGCCAGCGCTCCCGCGCCGGCGATGCGCTGATCCGTGAGCACGCTGATCCCACCGAGCTTCTCGGTGTTCGCGTAGAACGAGTAGAGGCCGCGCGGATACAGCGCGATGAAGATGTCGAGCGGCATCATCGCCACCATCGCGACGAAGAGGTAGATCACGCGGCCGCGCGCCGATAGGTAGCCGTCGACGATGTCCGGCCACCAGAACACCAGGCCGGTCAGCAGGAAGACGAGATGCTCCACCCCAAGCGCTGCCTGGCTGTGCAGCGCGGCGTCGTAGACCGGTGGCAGGTGGATCACATACCACGCCGTGAGCCACGCGCCGAGCGCGACCCCGGGTCGCCCGATCCGGTGCATGGGCAAGCGCGCGCCAACGGCTGCGACCATGGGCGCCGTCAGCCCGAGCAGCAGCAGCGGCGGCGCCCAATCGGCCAGCATCACGTTCTGGAGCAGGTGAAAGCTCAGCATCGAGGTGGTGGCAAGGTGCTCGATCCGGCTCAGCAGGGCGGCGGCCAGCACCACCAGCCCGGCGATCCATGCCAGCCGCGCCCGCCAGGGCACGGGCGAGCCGCGCCGCGCGAGCGACCGGGCGACCAATGCGTAGTCGAGCGCGAACAGCAAGATCGCCACCAGCCACGCTGGATCCGTCCCCAGCTGGAACAGGTTGCTCATCTCGCTCCCCGAGCCGGTCGCATGCATCGCAGCATCGCACAGAAGCTCCCTGCGATACTCAGCCGGAGGATGGGAATCCTGGCCGCCCCGAGCCCCGGGTCCTTCACGTTCGAGCCTCTCTTCGCCCTCCTCGCGGTGGCCGCACTCGTGCTCTACTTCCGCGCCGCGCGAAGCGATCGACCGCCGGTGCTGATGATGGCGTCGTTTGTGACTGGCGTCGCGCTGATCGGCGCCTCACTGAACTCCCCGCTCGAGACGCTGGCGGTCAACTACCTGCTGCTCGCCCATCTGGCCCAGAACGCACTGATCGCCGACATCGCACCGCCGCTCGTCCTACTCGGGCTGACGGCGGCGATGTGGAGCCGCTGCTCGGCCGTGATCCCCCGCCCGCTGCACGTCTTCGCACAGCCGATGGTCGCCCTCCCGATCTGGCTGGTGACCTGGTACGGGGTTCATCTGGCGGCCATCTACGACGCCGCCGTCTCCCACCCGGAGTGGTTGAACCTCGAGCACGCGGTGCTGATCGGCGCCGGCTTTGCCTTCTGGTCGCCGGTGGTGGGAACCCGCTGGGGCGGCAGGTCGCCGGTGGGCCTCGTGCCCTACCTGATCGTGGCGTTCGTGGCGGTGTCGTTCCTGGGACTGGGCCTGACGTTCATCCCCCACCCCTTCTACCCGTACTACACCCACACCCCGCGGGTGCTGGGGATGTCGCCCACCGAAGACCAGAACCTGGGCGGGGTTGTGATGACGGCGGAGCAGTCGCTGGTGTACCTGGCGGGCATCGCAGCCCTCCTGCTGATCCTGGCAAACCGGGAGCAGCAGCGCGTCGAGGCGGCCCAGCGAGACGCCCCCCTCCCCAATTCGGAGTAGGCGCACCACCGGACTTCCGTAGCCCCTCCCCCAGTTCACCGTAGCTGCGCCCTGGCGGCGTAAAGAACACGAGCGCGCCCGTCGATCTTCCGGGCAGCAGTTCCCACGGGGGACACGCACGCGGGTGGGGACTTGAGCGGAGTTCCCACCCGCATCTGTTCTCCGAGCTATCGTCAGCTCATGACCTCCATCTCCTGGAAAAGCATCGAGCACGGTTGGGACGTCGAGTCCTCCGACGGACAGTTGGTTGGGAAGCTGTTCATGGTGGTCGGCGACGACGGCGAGGACATCTTCGACGGCCTGGCAATCACGCAACACGGCGGCTCCTTCGTGTTTCACAACTACGAGGATCGCCCGCACTACGTCGAGGCCGACCAGGTCGCGTCGATCGATCCCGGGCGGATCACCCTCTCGATCACGGCCGAGGACGCTCGCGCGCTTCCGCTCCACGACGTTCCCGAGAGCGCCCGAATCGAGCCCGACAAGGCGAGCCGGACGGCGCGGTTCGAAACCTGGTTCGAGCACAAGACCGGCCAGGACCGCACCGAGTAGCCAGCTCCCGCAGACCCTGGAAACTGGTAGCGCCGGGGCCAGGGACCCCGGCGCTCCTTCCGCGCCTTTCAGCGAGGAACCCGCCCCATACCCTCGCGGGGCGCGGGTCAAACCTGCCCCTGGATGATGATGATGCGGAACGGGACGGTGGCCGGAGGGGATGAGGCCGGCCACCATCCCGTGTTCCGCTGAGAGAGGCCGCCGCGACCGGTGACAGGCTGGAGACGGCCGGCCGCGGCACCCCTCTGTCCGATCGCGCTCTACCCGAGCAGCGAATGCGCTAAACATCGCCGCCCGAAAGACGGCTGCCGAGCGGCTACGCGGCGTCGCTGAACTCGGCCTGGGAGCCGGGGTTCTGCAGGCTGCGGTAAAGCTTGTTCAGGTGCTCAGCAGCCTCGTTGACGCTGCGCACCGAGGCGGCGATCTCGTCGATGCCGGCGCGCTCCTGCTCGGCTGAGGCGGCGATCTCGGCAGCGGACAGGGACGCTTCCCGGATCGTCTCGGTGAGGCTGTTGATGACCTCGCCCGCCTGCGAGGTGAGCTCGAGGCCGCGTTCGACGACCCTGGTGCCCTCGGCGCTGGCCCGCACCGCGGCCGCGGTCGCGTCCTGGATCTCGGCAAGCGCGCTCTCGACCTGGGCCGTAGCCTCCTTGGACTGCTCGGACAGGCTGCGCACCTCGTCGGCGACGACGCCGAAGCCCCGGCCGTGCTCCCCTGCGCGAGCCGCCTCGATGCTGGCGTTCAGCGCCAGCAGCTTCGACCGGTCGGCAAGCTGGTTGACGGTGACGGTGATCTCGCCGATCTGCTGCGTGCGCCCCGACAGCGCCTGGATATCGTTGGCGATCTCCTCGACCCGCGCGCGAATCTCCTCCATGGTCGCGCTGATCGTCGCGACCGCAGCCGCGCCGTCGTCGCTGACCCTGAGGGAGTCTCGGGCTCGCTGGGCGACCTCGGTCGCCTTCTCGGCGGTGGTGTTCGCGGCCGTCGAGACCTCGGCCACCGTGTTCTCGGTCGAGGCGAGCGCCGCCGACTGATGGCTGGCTCCCTCGGCTGCGCGGGCCGAGAACTCCGAGTAGTCGCGCATCGCGACCTGGAGCGCCTCGCGCGATTCCTGCTCGGCGTGGGCCGAGCTCTCGAGGTCGCCGAGGGCAACCTGCAGCTTCTCGCGCGACTCCTGGTCGAGCCGGGCGGCCTCTTCGAGCTGGCGGTGCCTCTGCTCGTTCAGGCTGCGCAGCTGGTTGAGCGAGATGCCAAAGCGGATGCCGGCCGTGATCAGGGCGGCGCTTGCCAGCAGCATCCCGGCCTGGTTGGCGTGGTAGCCGAGCGAATCGACGAGGACGACGAACAGCGCCGTGCCGGCAGCGATGCTGGGCAGCACGAAGCTTGGCTTCAGCTCGCTCAGCTCGCGCTCGGGAAGGCGCGGCCGCATCCACACCGCCAGTGAGATCAGGAACAACGAAATCGGCCACGCGTCGGAGTTGGACACAAAGCCGAGGCGGGTCGCCACCACGCCTGGGAACAGCGCCGCCACGTCGCCACTCGTGTTCACGAGACAGGCCGCGCCGACCAGCCACCAGCGGGCCTTGTTGCCCACCGGCAGGAGCATGATCCCGACCAGGATGAGGACGAACAGGAAGAGGTCGCCCATCGGGTAGACGAGGTTGATCGCCGTGGCCTTCACGTCGCCGCCGGCCGCCTGGTTGGTGACGCCGAAGAAGAAGGCGACGAACACGGCGCTGGCGGCCAGGGCGGCCATCACGCCGTCCAGGTAGTTGGCGAGCGTCATCTTCCGCGCCTCGATCCGCATCCACATCATCACGGCGACGTAGGCGAACGGGAAGAAGCCGATCCAGAGGATGTTGGCCAGCGAGATGTCCGGCGGCGTCGCGCCGTTCAGCGTGTCGTAGGTCATCGCGAAGTCGCCGAGCGCCCAGAAGCACATGCCCATGCCGAGCACCACGGCGAAGTTCTTGTACCGGTCGCTGCGGGCAGCCCGTGCGATCACGAGCAGGCCGGCCAGCAGCTCGAAGGACGAGACTCCCCAGCCGTCGAGCCACGTCCAGCCGGCGCCGTTGGCGCGCACGAAGAGCGAGACCGTGTATGCGGCCAGGATCAGGCCGAGCACCCAGTACGTCAGCTTGATGCCGGGGCCGGCGGGCTCGTTCGGCTCGTCGGCAAGCGTCGGCAGGCGGGGAGCTTCGACGGTCATGCTGCCGCAGCAATCGGCCGCCGGCATCCCTTCTTGAGTGCGATTTCTCACGTTCCGCCGGCCCGCCCGATGGGGGCCGGATCGGCTATGGTCAGCGCATGCACCCACTGGTGCTGTTTCTCGCTGATTTCAGCGCTGCGTTAGGGGTCTCGTTCGGACTGGTGCGGGTCGCGGAGCTGTGCTCGCGCCTGTGGGGCGGCGACGATCCCCCGGACGACGGCGGGTGGCGCTGGCGGCCGAAGCCGCGGACACCGCCCGATCGCGGCCTCGAGCGACGGGTCGGGTCGCCTGAGCGTTCGGGGTCGAACAGCGGCGTGCGGCGCGGCAGTCCGAGGCACCGGCTGCCGTCCCGGCTCTGACCGTCGGTCAGGCGGCTGCGCGTGCCGCCCAGGCCCAGGCGGTGATCTCGAACGGCGGCTCGGGAAGCCGTCGCCGGCAGAGGTCGCGAAGCTCGGCGCGGCGCTCGTCCGAAAGTGCTGCCACGTAGGCGCCTGCCGGCCCGACACCGAACGTGTAGGGCACCCACCAGTCCTCGAAGGTCGCGTAACGCGCGGACACCGCGATGGCTCCGCCTTCGACGTTCTGCAGTCCTGCGGCCGAGAACAGCTCGGCCAGGTGCCCCTCCCGCGCGCCGGCAAGCTCGGACTCGTCATCCGCAGCCACGTCGAGCTCCCGTACCGCCCCCCAGAAGGGCGACAGCGGCCCTCGCCCGCCGCCGTGATCCCACACGCATGCGGCGACAACGCCGCCCGTTCTCACGACGCGCGCCATCTCGGTGAGGCCGGCCACTGGATCGGCCATGAAGTGCACGACGAGCTGCGCCAGAGCGGCGTCGAAGCTGGAGCTCTCGAAGGGCAGCTCCTCCGCCGCCGCGCGGACGACCTCGACGCCCGCGAGCCGCACCTCGAGCGCCGCGACGAACGGCGGCGAGGGATCGACCGCGACGGTGGAGCTCACGCCCACGCGGCTGACCAGCTCGGCGCTGAGGATCCCGGTGCCGGCCCCGACGTCGAGCACGCTCTGGCCGGCGGCAATGCCCGCGAAGTCGGCGAACTGCGACGCCAGCGGCCCCGAATACGGGCCCATGAAGGCGTCATAGGACGCCGGATCGACCACAAACGTCATGGTTCACCCTATCCGCTCAGTACCTGGTCGCTCAATCTTCACCACCGCCTGCGCACCGCAGGAATTCGCAGCCTCGCGGGTCTTCTAATCGGACGAGGTACCGCTGCGACACGGGGCGAGCGGGCCGGGGCCCGTGTGGCGCACGACCCGGCCCGTTCTCTTCCCGCACCGGCGAGCGCACCCGCCCGGCCGCTGGATGTCCGCCCACGGTTGGCGACAGGCGCTTCGGGGTAGGAACCAGGCACACGTATTCCTATGCAGCTCGGGTCGAGCCTCGCCTGAGCAGAACCCTGGAGGCGACAGTGCAGGCCCGACCCGGAATCCGATTCCTTCCACGAGCCAACCCCCCGGCCACCCCGGCGCTCGCGCCGAGCAACGTGATCGATCCCAAGCAGGCCGCCCGGCCCCGACGAGGTGTGAAGAGCACAGCCGAACAGCCTCGACCCAGCGGGGAGCCCGCTCCCGAACCTGGTCTGGAATGATGCGTGACGCGGCGGCATGCCGCAAGGCGCTCGTCCTGTACTCCCCGGACGACGGAGCAAGCACGAGCTTCGTGATGCGCGGCTACCTGATTCCAGCGGGCGCGGCCCCACCTGCTCGCCAGTTGGCGATCGATTCGCCAGCAGTGCGAAAGGCGCTAGCCTCGCAACACGCCCGCCAGACGCCGTGAAACGGCTACGAGCCGCCCCCCATCCGGCGGATCGCTCGCCGCCGCTTCCGCCGTGCGATCCTCGCACGGCGCAACCTGCTTGGCATTCGCTGTTGTCGGGGCATCGGCGTACCCTTTCACATTGACGGTTCGGAGCGCGGACCCTGCGACGCGTGCGCCTGCCAGATGGTCGTGTAGAGGTGATGGGCTGCGATGAAGTCGTGGAGCTCCTCGAGGTCGGGTCCGCCGTAGGCGGCGAGGAGCGCCGAGACGAACGGCTCGCGCCCCTCGGGCGGGCCGCCTTCGCTGACGAGCCCGGCGACGTCCCAGTGCACGGGGCCGACACAGACGTCCTCGAAGTCGTTCCAGATCAGTCCGTTCCTGGTCCGGAGCAGGTTCCCGACCGACGCGTCGCCATGGATCGCCTGCGCGGGGAGCGAACTGCCAAACACGGTCGGTGACAGCTCGTGAAGGCGGGATCGCAGCACATCCAGGTCGTCCGCGGTGAGGGTCGGCGACGGATGAAGCTGGGCGAGAAGCCCGTCGAGCCAGTCGCACACATCGCTGACCGGACCGAGCTCGCCCGGAAAGCCGGCAAGGGTAGCGTGCAGCTCGCGGAGAGAGCGGCCGAGCTCGTCCGGCGTCGGCGGTGGCCCTGAGGCATCGTGCTGGACGAACTCCCAGAACGTCATCCAGAGCCCGTCGTGCTGGTGCGGCCCCGGTGCAAGCAGGTCACTGGGTGGAACCGCCAGGCCCCGTTCTCCCAGGAACACCCCAACGGCGACCTCGCGGGCAAGCCAGCCCTCGACGTCGGCGTGCAGCATCGCGGTGCCGGTCATCACCCGCGCCACGACCGGAGCGGGCTTGAGGTGAACCATGACGTTGCTGCCGGCGGCCAGCACAACCGCGTCGTCGCAGGCGACGGAGTGGGCAACCGCAACTGCCCGCGCCGCCGCCAAAGCACGCGCTGCACCGGGATTGGTCGTCAGTACTCGGCAACGGCGGTGTCGGCCTCCAGGACGGTACCGGGCGGGCTCGGCGGCCCGCCCCCAATCCGCCCACCGATCAGTGGAAAGGCGAGTACCGAGATCATGCCCGCCCCGATCAAGGACGCTCCCACGCTGGGAGACACCGCCCCCCGCCCATCACCGATTCCCACGATGGCAACGATCAAGGGCAGGCCCGTCGCTCCGAAGAATGCGAGCGCCAGGGCCCGGCGGCGGCCGAGGTCGCGAGCCCACAGAAGTGCCGAGGCTCCGCGCACGACGAGCAGGAAGACGAGGAACACCCCGGCGAGGGCAAGGCCGGACGCCGTCAGCAGGCTGTCCAGATCGAAGTTCATGCCGGTGACGACGAAGTAGATCGGAATCAGGAAGCCAAACCCGATCCCCTCCAGGCGGACGCGGACGACCTCGCCCTCGGGCGACCCGAGGGCGAGCCCGACGACGAGACCGGCCGCGAACGCGCCGAGCACGAAGTCGAACCCGACGTCCACGGCAAGGCTGACGAGCGCCGCGACCACGAAGACCGAGATCCGCACCGCCGCCTGTCCGGTGGTGTGGATCGTCTCTCGTAAGACCTGGAGGACACGCGGCGGTCGCGCCCGGAGTGCGACGGCGGCCGCCGCAGCGACGACTCCGCCGAACACCACCAGCAGGATCACCTCGGCCGCCGCGCCGTATACCCCTGTCAGGAACACCGAGATGACGACGATCGGCCAGAACTCACCGGCGACGCCGGTTCCGAGCACGGCGATGCCCAGCGGCGTCGGCAGAATCCCGGCATCGGCGAGGATCGGCACGAGCGTGCCCAGCGCCGTCGTTGCCAGCGCCACCGCCAGCAGCCACCACTCCGCGTCGACGCCGAATGCATGCAGCGCCAGGCCGGCCAGGCCGCCGAGCGCGATCGAGATCCCCCACCCCGCGGTACCCCTCACCACCGCAGCCCTGGGAACGCGCTTCTCGATCACCTCGAGCCCGGCAAAGAAGAACAGAAAGACGAGGCCGAAGTTTGCGAGGAACGTGAGGTAGGGGTTGACCGTGGCGACGCCGAGCGCCTGGGGCCCGATGACGATGCCGAGGACGATCTCGATGACCACCGTGGGCAGGACGATCCGGCGGTGGATCCGCGACAGGAGCGCCCCGCCGGCCGAAGCCGCCAGGACGAGCATCAACGAACGGCCCTCGTGCCGCGTCAGAACGGCGAGCAGGAGGGGCGGCGGCGACCAGCTCGACATCGCCAAACCGTCTCACATCGCCGCGCTACTGGGCCGCCTCAGACGCCGCCGCGACCGCCGAAGTCGACGTCCTTCGAGTCGACTGTCCCGGCGGTTCGGCCGGGCGCCGTGTGGTACGTCCAGTACATATTCGTGTGAGCGATCACCTGCTCCGGCGGTGGCGCCCCCCAAGCCGTCTGATCTTCCGTTGTGTGGGCGTCACTGACGAGCAGCGCGTCGTACCCTCTCGCCAGGGCGCCGTGCAACGTGGCGCGGACGCACCAATCGGTCTGGGCGCCTACCACGACCAGTCGCCCAACCCCAAGACCGGACAGTACGGTCTCAAGCGTTGTGTCCTCGAAGGAGTCGCCGTAGTTCTTCTCGACCAGCGGCTCGGCGTCGCTGGGGATCAGCTCGGACACGATCTGCCAGGCCTCACTTCCCCGCGCAAGCTGCTCATCGGAGTGCTGAACCCAGACCACCGGCACCCCGTCCCGGCGCGCGCTCTCGACGAGGCGGCCGACTGTGGCCACGACCGCGTCACGTTCATGGGCCCGCTCGACGGCCGCGTTCTGCACGTCGACGACCAGGAGTGCGGTGTTCGGCCGGTTCTCAAGTGTGGTCATGGTCTCCCCTCGACTAGGCCGTGTCGGCGATCCGACAGGTTACGCCACCGCGGTCCGGCGGCGAGGCCCGCCGCTCGAAAGAGTGATGGAGTAGCTTCCGCGCATGGGCCGCATGACGTACTGGATGAATGTGTCGCTCGACCTTCGCATCGAGCGGTCTGCGGAGGACCACGTTGCCGGCGAGGAGGGCGGCGGGTGGACGCGCATTGACGAGCAGCTCTTTCACGAGTTCAACGAACGCGCTCGGGGCGTGGCTCTGTGGGTCGAGGGCCGCATCATCTACGAGATGATGGAAACGGCCTGGCCCTCCGCTGCACAGGACGAGTCGCTGCCCGACCACCTGCGCGAGTGGGGCACGATCTGGACGGCCGCACCGAAGATACTGGTCTCCAACTCACGAACCACCGCCGGCCACAACACGCGCATCGTCGGCGGCGCTGACACCATCGCTCAACTCGCCGCCATTCGCGACGAGACGGACGGCATGATCGCAGTCGGCGGGGCCACGCTGGCGACGCAGCTCCTGCAACACGGGCTGCTCGATGAGCTCCTGCTCTACACCCACCCGGCGATCCTGGGATCAGGCCGCCCGCTGTTCGACGACATCACCGAACCGCTGGAGTGCGACCTGCTCGAGCACGCTGCATTCGAGAGCGGTGTAGCCATGAACCGCTACCAGATTCGCGACCAGCGAACCGAATAAACGGGCTGCTTGAGCACCCGGGCGGCGCATGAATCGCCGCGCGTCCGCCTAACTCGCCGGGGTCGGATATACCTAGTAACACGAGGTATCGCCATCGTTGTTGAAACTGCCGGCCGACTGGGAGATACTGGCAAGGAGTCGTGCGGCCAGGGTGGGCGATCAAAGGGGGCTTGGATCGCCCACCGCACGCCCTCCAGTCACGCTCCAGCAACGCGGCCAGCGGCCGAGCCGCATGGCTACGCGGCACACGTCCCGGGGACCGCCCGGTTCGGTGCCGGAAGCTAGCCCTCGATCAGGTTATGAACCGGAAGCTCCTCCGGCGGACCCGCGAAGTCGATCCCAGCAGTCGCCAGGATCGGCATCAACCGCTCACCAAACGCCTCGAACTGCTCCCGCGACTGCCAGACCTCGCTCACACGCAACTTCCCTTCCTCCCCGAAGCAAACATGGAACTGCAGACCGTCCGGAGGAAACGGGCCGGAAGCCTCAATCTGCTTGATGGTCTCGTCGTACTTCGCAGCCGTCAGAGACGTCGGAACGAAACGAACAAGAAAACTCATGACGCGATTCTCCATGCTCGGGGTCAGGATCAAGCCCACCCTACTCCGTAATATCTCCAGCGGTTGTGTGGCGGTCAGCGGGGCGGGACGCTCGGACTACGGGTCAGCGTCACGGTGGCTAGGCCGGACGGTCAGCGCGTGTCCGGCGGGACAGCCAAGCCGTTCGCCCACTTCCGGCGTGGCTCAGGGGTGCCCGGGGGGCGTCAGCGCGTCGCGCTTTGACGCCGGCCCGAACGAATGGCGAGCACCACCACCAACCCCGCCCACGCCAAGCTCGCCAGCGACATCCCGCCCGGCTCAAGCAGCGAGTGCCCGAAGTACAGCCTGTACCCCGCGACTCCGAAGGCATACACAGCGAGCACTACCATCAGCCCTCGGTCAGGTTGAGGCGGCGGGTTGCGTTCCGCCCAGATCCGACGAAGCCGGTTCACACGTCGCTCCCGCCCTCAACGTCCTGCTGCTTATCGCGATCAGTCCGGTGCTCGCGCTCCTCGTCGATCTCCTCCAGGAACTCTTCGCGCTCATGCGGCACGTAGTCCGGATCGCCGCTTGGCGCGTCCTCCTCATGGTCAGGTTCGCGCGGCGGGACGGGTGGACGGTCCGTCATCGTGCCGACGTTACCAGGTGGTGATACCAGTCTCCACCTGGCCTCGCCACTTTCTCCTCGCTCCGCGACCGCAGGGTTTCGGGGGCTCGCGGGTCTTGTGTGTGGGACGGGACATCCTGCTGATGGGGAAGGGTCGGACTGCCGGGCAGACACCGAACAGTCCGGCCCTTCCGCCCCGCCCGGTTCCTTGCCGGGTGGTTCGGAGCCGGACGACTATACGGTTGAGCCGTAGCCGCGCCAAGGTGTGACAGGCCGATTCGTAGGCGTGGGTCAGCTGCAGCAGTGCAGGATGATCGTGTTGCCGCCGATGTCTTCGAAGTTGCCGGTCTCCCCGACCGCCCAGAACGTCTTTGAGTGGGGTACGGGGGATGCTCCGAGCAGTTCGCTGTCACCAGCGGTGGGGTTGGGGCCGCCGTACTCTGCCCAGCGGTGACCGTTCCAGTAGTCCAGCAGGTTGTCCTGCCCAACGACGTGATGGCCCGAGGAATCGGTGACCCAACGAAGCCCAACCGCCCACACCGACGCCGGGGAGGCCGCGGCGACCGCGTTGAATCCGTGCCAGAGTGCGTAGCTGGGCGGTTGCGGCGACGTCCACGTTGCTCCGTCAAAGTACCCGGCAAGCGGACCTTCCGACGGCGAGAACACGTCATTGACCCAAAAGCCGACCACCCACACGTTGGACGCCGATGACGCGCCGATCCCGTTGTACACCGAGGCTGAGCCCGGCGAAGCCTGGGGACCGGGCTCGACCACGACCTGGGAACCATTCCAGCGCATCAACTTACCTTGACAGATCCGCGCCCACACGTCGGAATCGTTGATCACGTAGAGCTCCTGGATATGGATGCCGACGCAGATGCTGCCGGTTACGACCGGGATGCTCTGCCTCCAACCGATGCTGGTCCAATGCTCCAGCGTGTCCCCGGCCGATCCCTGGGCTGCCGCCCACACGTCGGTCGCAGACGTCGCGTCCACCGACTGGACGACGTCGGCTCCCGGCGGCATGGTGAGCACGGTGCGCGTCCAGGCGCTGCCGTCGAAATGCAGCACAAGCGGCGATCCGGACGCGGCCACTCCTGACACCACGATGTTCCCTACCCCCGGCGTCACCAGGTGCTCAAGCCGATCGGTGGCTCTCAGAGCGGCCGGGTGCACGATGCTCCACGCCGTGCCGTTCCACCGCTCGATCAACGCCGCACCACTACCCTCGCCGATCGCCCACGCATGCTCCGGGCCCACCGCCGAAACCCCATACAACTCGCTGCCCTTCGTGCCCTGATTCGGGCTCGCGACCACCCGCCACGGCGAGACGGGCGCGGCCTCAGCAGGCACAGCCAGAACCAGCACAGCAGCTACAGCCACGCCCGCCAGGCATTCCCGGGCAAGCGCCCACCGTACACCGTGAATCCGACTCATTACGCCCATAACCGCCATCCCTCCATCTCGCATCGGCAAGCAATCCCACACATCGGGCTACATGATCGCGCCGCCGGACCCCAGTCGCATCCGGCCACACCCGGATCCGACATCCGTGGAATCCCTCATTCAGAGCTATTCGGCGAACTCGTCTCCGGTCACGGCTCGTCATCCCTCGCGTGCCGGACCACGCCATCCCGTCCGGTAGATCGCGTAGGCACGGCTCCACCTTCCGGGCGCACGGGGAGCGACTCAACCACCCGGCCAGCGGATCACCCACGCCGTAGTTCCGGGGCCACGATCTGCGACGCTGGAGTCACGCCCGCGCCGGCCGACCGCACGGCTGACCGCCCGGCTATCCACCAGGCGCGTGACGCGCGGACTCAGGCTCCCCTCGGCACGCGCCATGCGCGCCAGGTCGGCAACCGTCCGAGGCCCGGCGTTTGGCTGTCGTCCTTTACTGCGTCGTGGGAAAGGCGCATAATCGGGACAACATCGAGTGGCTCCGACTGGAATTGAGGATGGTATGACCTGGAATCGGTTGACGATTGTTACGGTTGTCCTTGGCGTCGCGACGGTGTTCTTCTTGGTTTCTGGGGCGACTGGGACGTGGTGGCCGGTCTTGATCTGCGGCGTCTTGTTCTTGGTCGGGTTGGGCATGGTGTTGCGGGAGCGGGCAGCGAAAGCACGCACTTGATCTGTCGCGTCCCGAGTGACGCTGGAGTCACGCCGGCCACTGGTTAGCCGCATGGCTACGCCGTGGGAGGCTTGCTAACCGCCCGGCTATCGACCGGGGAGCGACAGCGTGTACCCGGCTACGCGTCTCGGCGGTTCGCCCCTGTAATGAGGCCGAGGATTCCACGAAGCTCGCCCTTACATGCCGTCAAGAAGGCGATGACTCCTTCGGGAGTCGGGGGGCTGACACTACCCGGATAGGCTCCCAGGTGCGAGCGCGCGCGGCGAGCGTCCACCGCTTCGGGCTGCCCCGGTTTCCCGTAGGCGCGCTGTAGCACCGTCTCTGCCGCTGCGAGCCGCTCGTCACGGGTGCGCGTCGGGTCGGTCACGACCGCTCGGTGGCGCTCGTACCACGCGTTTATGTCGACGTGGCTCGCGTCGTTCACGAGTCGCCCCTGGCCATACGCGCCAGGTCGGCGATCGTGAGCGTGTCGACTCGCCCGGACAACTCCGTCGCCTGCTCTGGGTCGGCCCTCCAAGAACTCGCGCACCTCACGCACCGCCTGCAACCGGACGCGGTGATCCGGCGCGCCGCTCTCATCGACCGCGGAGAGCGCCGTCTCGATCGGAGCGACCCAGCGCTCGACGTCCGCCTCTACCCGCTCGCGAAGTGCATCGCGGAACGTGGTCGACCGTGGCCGGCCGCTGCCCGGCTGCGGGCCGCCGAAACCTTCGGGAACCTTCGCCAATCCTTTGCCGCGCGCGTGGGCGACGCAGAGGTGTGAAGCGCGCATCGGCGTTGCCTTGCATGGCTCGCCTCGACTGTTCGTCTCCGAGCATGCGACTGGCGCGGAGCTGGTCGGCGTCTCCGACGTGGAGGCGATGCTTACGGCGTGGGCGTGCCGGGTACAAAGTCGGCCGCGTGGCACGGCTGGCGCTGTGCAGTCGGGGTCGGCGCACGCGCGGCGGCTCACGACGCTTCCCGGTCGGCTGCCGGGCGGTTCCCGGCCTCCAGCTGGTCACTAGGCGCGTGAGTCCAGTTGGGCAGGGCTTGGCCGCTGCGGCCATCGGTCCGCCACCCCCCTAACTGTTCGGGGGTGGCGCGGTTCGTACCCATCGAGTCGTCGGGTACCCGTCGACGGCGATTGCCTTCCTCACCGAAACACCGCTGATCGGATACACAATCAGGTAGGCGGCCTTCCCGGTGGACGATGCACACGCGGAGATCCAACCCCTGTCCGGCAATCGCGTGCCGTGGGCAATGAGGTGGTGAGTGTCGACGGGGGAGTAGAAGCGACGTCCACCGTCCAGCTGGATGTCGTGGTTGCAGCCGGGGCCGCCGTGGGGATTGAAGTGATCGGCCGCGACGCCGCCGAGGAGCAGTCCCACAACGGCGAGTGCGGACACGTAGGCCCACTCGCGCCGGCTTCGTTTCGGCTTGGAGCGCGGGCGCGGATCTTCCGTATCTGGATCGAGCGTGTCCATCAGACTCACCGTACGCCGGTAACTCGGTGGATGCGAACCGACGGGAGGGGGCAGATGTATCGACGTGCGTTTCGCTGGCTCGGTTCCAGGTACTCGATGCCGCCTTCCGGGAGCCCACCGGGCGGTTCCGGGCCGCCAGCGGCTCGCTAGGCGCGTCCTGGAGCCGATCCCAGACGTCGCCGGACTCGTGGCGTGACTCGGGCGTCACTGATCGCCTCCGTCCCGCTGCTGCGGCTTGCGCGGCTTCTTGGCTTCCAGCGCGGCTAGCCGCTCGTCCAGTTCGCGCAGCATCTCCCACTGACGATTCCTGTCCGGCACGACGCCTTCGCCGCGTTCGGCGTAGTAGAACCACCAGTGGCTGCGCTCAGTCACCATGCACCGCCGTAGGTGCCGCCGCCGGTCATGATCCGTGCGCGGCGCTGCGCGTCCGTCTCGGGTGGCGCGGCCGGCGTCGCTGGCTTCTCGGGCACGATCGGCGCGCTTGGCGTCGCGTTCTGCCTGCGGAGCCACTCGCCGATTGCCCGCGTCTCCCTGAGAACGGGCGTCATCGGCGTGTCGCCCTCCTGCGGTTCCAGCGCGGCTGCTCTCACCGTCATCCAGCGACCGCGCCGGCGTCTCAGCCGCCGCGACGGGTGCTGCGCGACGCACGACCGGCTCCCAACCAGCCGACACCTCCGCATAGGCATCCGACACGCGAGCGTCGAACCGGTCGCGGACACCGGGCCGGTCCAACTGTTCTGCGAACTCGGCTCGTCCCTTCGCGAGTTCGCGTTCCCGCTGGTCGGTCATCGGTTACCACCGCCCCGCGCGAGTCCGAGCCCGCTCGGCGTGATTATCCCCGGTTGCCGCGCGGCGGTTCCGGTGAGGCCGGCCGACCACGCCTCCTGCACGCCGCTGGGCGTGCCGCCGGTCGCCAGTACCTGCATGTTGTCGATCATCCCCGCCATCTGCAGCCCGAGCCGCTCCAGGTCGGCGTGCGCGGCGAGCAGCGCGTGCGAGAGGTCAGCGCCCGAATGCTCGTGGAACGCCGATGAGAGCGAGCGCGAGAGCTGCCCGTCGCCGGACCCGGGACTCAGCGCCGTCTTCCGCTTCAACCCCTCCAGGATCGGCGTGGCAACGATCCGCGTCGCCTCGGCCAGCTCGGCGTCGCCCGTGAGCGATGCCCGCTGCCAATCGGAATGGATCACCGCGAGCCGGTCGTCAATCCCGACCTCGGGCGACGGCGGCGGATTCTGCAGCCGGTTCGACAGGTCGGACGACAGCGTCTGCACCCGGGCATGGTCGAGGTTGCCACCTCCGGGCGCTACTGCCTTCAACGCGTCAGCGATCAGCGCCTGACGATCCCGGAAGCCCTGCACGGCCGCTTCCGCCTCGCCCTTGACGTCCTCGGCCAACCCGGCACGCATCCGCGCCCGGGCTTCCTCGCCGGCCGCGAGCGCGGCCACGCCCAATGCTTCGGGGTAGTCCTGGCGCACTCGCTCATCTATCGCCGCCAGCCGCGCTGCGTGACCGCGCACGACGTAGCGGTTCAGCGCGTACATGTCCACGGTCTGATCGGTCACGACCTCGCGCGGATCAAACGGCGCAGCCTCAGCCTCAGCCGTCGTGCTCACTGGTTCGCCTCGGTCGACGTGCGAACGGCCAGCGTCCGCGCGTACTCAGCCGCGTCGGCGCGTACCGGGTCGCTGGCAACCGCGTCGATCGCCTCGGCAGGGAAGCGCCACTGCGCGCCCAGCTTCTTGCCGCCGAGCACGGCCGCGTGCGTGCGAACCCAGCGCGGCTGCTTCGATAGCCGGCCGGCTACGTCGTCCGACCGACAGCATCGCTGCGGCATGGTCATCTCGCGTACCTCACTCCCAGACGGTTTCGACCGCGAGCAACGTCGGGGGAGACGCGCGACCACTACTTGCTGACGACAGTATACCTAGCATCGCTAGGCATGTCTACCCCACGGAGCGCATCCGTCTACATCCGTGACCGACGGCTACGCGGCAGAGTTCAACTGCTCGCCTCGCGCAGCGAGCAGCCGCTCTAACGCTGCGAGGGCGGACGCGTGGCCGGGGTCGTCACGGAGCGCGGCAAGCGCCGCCGAAACGACCAGGACGTCGCCAAGCGTCACGCCTTCCCCGTTGCCGATGAAGAGGCCAACCCAGCGCGCCGCTGCGCGCCCGTACCGCTCCGGATCATCCCGGTAGAGCAGGAGCAGGCTGAATGCCTCGGAGAGGCTGAGCGGCCGTCCCAGCTCCCGCGCCGCGCTTTCAGCCAGGAACACGCTGCCGGTACGGATGCCGCGTCGAAACTGCGCGTGAGGGCCGGCCTGGGCAGTCACGAACACATGTTCGCACAGCCGAGGCCGCTCGATGCAGTCGGCCGTACGGGTCGGTCAGTCAGCCTGTTGGCCGATGGCTGTCATGACCTGCTGGTCAAGCCCTTCGATCTGGCCGGTCGGCAGCCACGTGATGGCTCTGAAGTCAGCGGCTAGTGCCGCCTGCGTCAGTTCGTCGCGCGTGATCGCTCGATACCGAGTCGTGTGCTCGACGGCGGCCCAGCCACTCTCATTCTGTGTCAGCACGAGAAAGCGCACCGTATAGAAGGGGCCGTCTTCGTCCCAGTCGTGCAGGCGAAGAAGCACGCGGCGCGGCGGCCCGGGGACGATCACTGGAGGAGCTACGACTGGTCGCTCGATCAGCGCCCGGTCGAAGTCGCGCATCGTGAGGACTAGGAGCCCACCGAGGCGAAGCTTGGCTCGCATCTGACCAAGCGCCTTGGGAACGTCCTCCTCGTCGAGCAGGTGCGGGATGGCGTTGTCGCATGAGATGACGCTGTCGAATACACCGCTCACGCTGCTCAGATCGCGGAAGTCGGCTAACCCGAACGAAACTGACGCCCCGAGCCGCTCAGCCTCTCGACGTGCCCGGTCGATCGCGCCCTCACTGACATCAGTTCCAGAAACGCAGTATCCGAGTCGCGCCAGACCGATCGCCTGCGTGCCGATCCCGCACGAGCAATCGAGGACATCCCTGGCACCAGGCAGAGCGCCCTGGATCAACTGATCGAGACCCGCGCCCTGCTGCTCAACCGCACTGTCCCAGCCGCCCCCGTAAGCGAGTTCATAGTCGGCGGCGAAGCCGTCGTAGAAGCCGGTACACGACCCAGCGGTGGCGGGCCTCACATCACCAAAGCCGGACATCACGGGCATAGTGTCACGTTCGAGTCACGCGAAAGCCCCTCCCGCCCGGTGCTGCTGGACGGAAGGGGCTGATTCGCAGGTATTTCGCGAATCGGGGCGAGAGGATTTGAACCTCCGACCGCCCGGCCCCCAGCCGGGTGCGCTACCAGGCTGCGCCACGCCCCGAGGAGTCCGAGTATACCGGGAACCATCCGCCTGCTTCCGCGGTCAGACCAGTACGAATGACCTATGCAGCCACCGTCACACTGCCACTCACCCGGCCCCGCACGTACGATGGACGGGTGCGCGAACCTGTCTCCGACGAGGCGTTGGCCCGCCGCGCGGCGGCAGGCGAAACCGATGCCTTCGAGGAGCTGGTCAGGCGCCACCAGGACATGCTCTACACGCTGGCGCTGCGGGTGACGCTGTCCGAGCAGGACGCCCGCGACTGTGTTCAGGATGGCCTGATCGCCGCCTGGCGGTCGATCGGGCGTTTCCGGGGCGACGCGCGCGTCTCGACCTGGCTCTACCGGATCGTCCTGCGCAAGGCCTATGACGTGCTCGACCGCAGGCGCCGCACCGCCGAGCCGACCGACCAGCTCGACCTGACGGCCGCGGCCGAGCGGCCGGCTGACGACCGGCTGGACATCATCGCCGCGCTCGGGTCGCTCGACCCCGACTTCCGGGCCGCCGTTGTCGCCTGCGACATCGTCGGCCTCTCGATGGACGATGCGGCGGCCGTGCTCGAGGTGCCCCCGGGGACCGTGCGGTCGCGCCTGTCCCGCGGCCGCGACCGGCTGGCGGCGCTGCTGGAGGCGAACCGGGCATGAGCGAGCAGCACCCAAACGGAGAGGAGATCGCCCGGATGCTGCGCGAGCAGGGTCCCGTCGAGGCGCCACCGGACCTCGCCGACGAGGTGATGCGGCAGGTCCGCACCGAGGCCGGCACGCATCGGGCAAAGCGCCGGTTCCAGTTCCGGCGGCCGGCGGTGCTCGTCCCCGCCCTCGGCCTGGCTGCCGCTGCGGCCCTGGTGGTCGGGATCTCCCACCTCGGAAACCTGTCGTCGTCCGAGAGCTCCGCAGGGGGCGAGAGTCGCGCCGCCGCGCCGTCGGCCGGCAACGCCAACGTGCAACGTTCCGCAGAGAAGCAAGGGGTCAACGCCAGTCGACGCTTCGTGATCTCCGCCCGCGCTGCGCGGAGCCTGTCGGCTCTCGGATTCGTGCCGCCACCGAAACCGACCGGTTCGACCGCCACCCCTTCCACCACCACCCCCGGGTCGAGCGCCGACTCGTTTGGCGCCGGCTCCGCAGTGGCAGGCGGCAAGGTCACGCTAACCCTGCGGGGCCCCCAGTATGGCGTCGCTCGCGCCCACCTCCAGGCGCTCGCGCTGGCCCACGCGCGGCACAAGAACGAACCGAGCGTGCTGGTGGTGCTGCGCAGAAAGCCCTAGCAGGGCTCGCTACTTCAGCAGATCCTTGTACAGCTTGTCGATGAGCTCCGGCTTCTTCGCCAGATGGTCGGAGATCCGCCGCACGCGGTACTCGCGGAAGCGGTCTGCCTTCACGCCCAGCGACTTCGCGACCTTCTCCATCACGGAGTTCGCCGGCACCGGCCGGTTGCCGTGCACGAGGTGGTTGAGGTAGCCGGCCGACAGACCGGTCTTCTCCGCCATCGCCCGGTACGACACGCCCTTCTCGCCCATCAGCTTCTCGATTGCCGGCCCGAACGGCTCGCTCGCAGCCTGGTTCTTCGCGGATCGCCCTTTGGCCTGGGCCTTGCTGGCCGTCTGCCCTTTGGCCTGGGCCTTGCTGGCTGTCTTCGCCATAGCATTCCCTCCTATCGCACGAGCCCGCTGACGGTGTCAGCGGCCTCTGCCACCGTGGCCGTGGACGCGGTTCGGCCGCGTCTCACCTGGACGTCGACCGTCCCGCTCTCTACCGTTCGCTTCCCGATCGTCAGGCGCACCGGCGCCCCCAGCAGCTCCGCATCGGCGAACTTGACGCCGGGGCTCGCATCGCGGTCGTCGAGCAGGACGCTCACTCCCCGTTCGTCCAGCTCGCCGGCCAGCCGCTCGGCGATCGCACGCTGCTCCGACCCCGGCTCGCCAATCACCACGAGGTGCGCCCCGAACGGCGCCAGCGGCGCGGGCCAAACGATGCCCGCGTCGTCGTAGGACTGCTCCACCGCGGCGGCCATGATCCGTGCGATCCCGATGCCGTAGCTGCCCATCACGATCGGCCGTTCCTTCCCGGATTCGTCCAGGTAGGTTGCGTGCATGGGCTCCGAATACCTGGTGCCCAGCTTGAATATATTCCCTATCTCGATCACCCGCTCGATCCGAAGTGTGCCATCGCACACCGGGCAGGTCTCGCCAGCGTTGACGACGCGGATGTCAGCGAACTCGGGCTGGAAGTCGCGACCCGCCTCGACGCCCAGCAGGTGGTACCCGGTGCGGTTCGCTCCGGAGACGTACTGCCCGTGGCGCAGCGCGTCGTCGGCGATCACCCGCACGTCGACCCCAACCGGCCCGATCGAGCCGGGATCGGCGCCGAACGTCGCCCGGATCTCCTCCGGCGTCGCAGGCCGCCATTCCCCGCCCAGCGCCTTCATCGTCTTCAGCTCGTGCAACCGATGGTCGCCGCGCACCAGGGCCAGGATCACCTGGCCGTCATGGTGCAGCACCATCGCCTTCGCGGTCGCGGCAGGATCGATGCCCAGGTGCTGGGCAAGCCCTTCGATCGTCGTGATCCCGGGCGTCTCGATCTCGCCGGGAGTGTCGAGGGGATCCGGAAACTGCGGCGTCCGCGGCCGTGACACGGCCAGCTCGACGTTGGCCGCGTAGTTGCCGTTGGAGCAGAGCGCCACCTCGTCCTCCCCTGCGGAGCTGGGAGCCATGAACTCGTGCGCGCCGGAGCCGCCCATCATGCCGACGTCCGACTCGACCATCCAGTAGGTCAGCCCGCTGCGGTCGTAGATGCGCTTGTAGACCTCGATGTGGCGCTGGTAGCTCTCCTCCAGCCCCTCCTCGTCGCGGTCGAAGCTGTAGGCGTCCTTCATCAGGAACTCGCGCGTGCGCAGGATGCCGCTCTTGGGCCGCGGCTCGTCCCGCTCCTTGGTCTGGATGTGGTACCAGATCTGCGGCAGGTCGCGGTAGCTGCGCAGCTCGCGCGCGGCATGGAAGGTGATCACCTCCTCGTGCGAGAGGGCGAGCACGTACGGCTTGCCTGAGGTGTCCTCCAGCTTGAACAGGGCCTCGATCCCGTAGCGGCCGGTCTGCTCCCACAGCTCCGCCGGGTTGAGCACCGGCATGCTCCACTCCAGCCCGATGGTGTTCATCTCGTCGCGGACGATGTCCATGACGGTGCGCATCACCCGCCAGCCCAGCGGCAGGTACGTGTAGAGGCCGGCCCCCACCTGGCGTACGAACCCCGCTCGCACCAGCAGGCGGTGGCTGATCGCCTCCGCGTCGGCCGGGTCGTCCTTGAGCGTCGGGATCAGGTATGCAGAGCCGCGGACAACGGTCACCGCGCCGCGGCCGCCTTGGCGCGAGGTCGCGCCGGGGGCAGGTGGATCGGCCGCCCCAGCGCAACCAGGGCCGCCTCCTTGACCGCCTCAGACAGCGTCGGGTGGGCTGTCATGGCGTCGCCCAGCGTCTCGATCGTGGCCTCGGCGCCGATTCCGACAACCCCGGAGTTGACCAGCTCGGTGGCCTGCGGGCCGACGATCACCATCCCCAGCAGCTCGCCGTAGCGGGTCTCGTGGATGGTCTTCACCCAGCCGCCCTTCTCGCCGTACATCTGCGCCCGGGCAGACGCCGAGAACGGGAAGCGGCCGACCGCGACGTCGTCACCGTGGGCCTCGCGGGCCTGCTCCTCGGTCAGTCCGACGCCGGCAACCTCGGGATCGGTGTAGATGCAGCGGGGCACCGCCGAGTAGTCGATCTCGGCCTCGTGGCCGAGCGCGTTCTCGGCCGCAATCTCGCCCTCGCGGAAGGAGGTGTGCGCAAGCTGGAACCGGCCCGCAACGTCGCCGACCGCGTAGATGTGCGGCACGTTGGTGCGCATGTGGCTGTCGGTGCCGACCCCCTTGCGCGGATCGGAGGCGACCCCAGCCGCCTCCAGCCCGATTCCGTCCACGTTCGGCCCGCGGCCGGTCGCCACCAGCACCAGGTCGGCGTCGACGCTGCCCTCGGTGCCGTCGGCGCTCTGGAAGCTCAGCGTCGCGTGGTCGCCGTGGATGATCCCGGTCGCCCGCGCGCCCAGGTGCATGGTGATCCCGCGCCGCTTGAAGGCGCGCTCCAGCTCCTTGGAGGCGTCAACGTCCTCCATCGGGATCAGGTGGTCGAGCATCTCGACGACGGTCACCTCGGTGCCCCAGTGGTTGAGGATCGAGGCGAACTCGACGCCGATCACGCCACCGCCCAGCACGACCAGCCGCTTCGGCACCCGGTTCGAGGCAAGCAGGCCGGTCGAGTCGACGCACAGCGGCCCGTCGATGCCGTCGACCGGCGGGCGAAGCGCATGCGATCCGGTCGCGATCACCGCCGAGCGGAACCGCACCTCCTCGCCGTCCTCGACCGCGATCGTATTCGGGCCGGTAAACGCGCCACGTCCGCTGGCAACGGTGATCCCGTTCGCCTTGACGACACCGGTGATGCCGTTGACCAGCCCGTTGACGATGCCGTCCTTGTTCTGCTGGGCGGCCTCGAAATCGAGCTCGGCCCCGCTGACACGGACGCCGATCTTGGCGAAGACCTCGTGTGCCTCCTTCAGCGCATGCGCCGTCTGCACCCACGTCTTGGTGGGGATGCAGCCGACGGTGATGCAGGTGCCGCCGATCCGGTCCTGCTCGATCATCGCCACGTTGGCGCCCAGTTGGGCCGCCCGGATGGCGGCCGGATATCCACCCGGTCCGCCCCCAGAACGGCGACGTCACACTCGATCACGTACGCTCCCGGACTCGTTCCTCCAAAACGCGAGGATCGTACCACCGGGTCGTTGTAGCTCCTGCCGCGCGCGTGGGTCAGGACTTGACCTTGCGCAGCGGCCCGTGGTCGTCGGCGAAGTTCAGCGTGCTGAGTGCCTGGCACAAGGTGGACACTCTGCCAACTTCCCGGCCGGTATGGTCACGCGATGGCGGGTCGAGCAGTTGTAATCGGCGGATGCGGGTTCATCGGGACGCCGACCGCCCGGGCGCTGGTCGCCGGAGGATGGCTGGTAGACGTGGTCAGCCGCACCACGCCGGGGCCGGAGGGAACCCGCCACATCCCGGCCGATCGCAAGGACACCGAGGCGCTGCGCGCTGCCGTAGGCAACGATGCCGACGTGCTGGTGGACGTGATCCCGATGGATCAAGCCGACGGCGAGCAGCTCGTTGCCCTGTCCGCAGACGTCGGCGGCATCGTTGCCATCAGCTCGGCCGCCGTCTACACCGACGCCCGCGGACGCGCCATCCTCGCCGGGCCCGACGACCCGGCGCCGGCGCTGCCGATCCCGATCACCGAGTCCCAGCCGACGGCGGCGCCGGGAGACGACGGGTACGCCGCCCGCAAGGCGGCTGTCGAGGCCGTCCTGCGCGAGTCGGCCTCGGCGCCGGTGACCATCCTGCGGCCGTCAGCCGTCTTCGGCGCAGGCGACACCGCCTCGCGCGAATGGTGGGTGGTCAAGCGGATCCTGGACGGGCGCGACCGGATCGTCACCACCTCCAGCAGGTTCCACCAGACCGACGTCGAGCTGGTCGCCGATCTGGTGCGGAGAGCCGCCGACACCCCCGGCGACCGCGTTCTCAACGCCGCCGACGCGGAGTCCCGACCGGTGCCGGAGATCGCCGAGGCGGTGGCGACGGCGCTCGGCCATACCTGGCGGGAGGTGCGGGTGCTCGACCGTCCCGACCCGGAATCCGGGGCCGGGGCATCGCCGTGGGCTGCCAGCGTGCCGATCGTCCTCGACACCACCGCCGCCGCCCAGCAGCTCGGCGCCGGCGAGGTGCGCCCGCACCCCGCGGCTGTGGAGTCGGCCTGCCGCTGGCTGGTGGACGTGGTGGACGGCCGCGACTGGCGAGAGGTGCTGCCGCGCAGCGCCCAGCATTACGCCGAGCTGTTCGACTACGCCGCCGAGGACAGCCTGCTCGACGGCTGAGGGGTTACGCCTCCAGCAGGAACGCTCGGAGCTGCGCAACCACCTCGTCGAAGACCTCCCAGTAGACGACGTGCCCGCAGTCGAGCGTGTGGTGCGTGAGCCGCGGGCCGAGGTCACCGCGCATCTGCTCGATCGCAGCTTCGGTGGTCGTGCCGTCGCGCAGCGCCTCGAGCACCAGCGCCGAGCCCGGCCAGCGGGCGATGGACGTGGGCGGAGCGGCCATCTCGCTCCACCCGGTGACCACCGCGGAGCGGCAGTAGCGGAGCCGCCAGCGCCCGTCATCACCCAGCTCCAGCGCCTCCTCGACGTCGGCTGCCACCTCGGCGCGGGCGTGGACGGGGAATCCCGACGTGCGCTCGGCACGTGCTGTCTCGGCGGAGTCCCAGCCCTCGTCGAGCCGGGTCTCCTCGGCCGCCTCCAGCATCTCGGCCGGATCGCGGCCGATCGACGGGTCGAGCAGGACCAGCCGCTCCACCCGCTGCGGGTCGCGGGCCGCGAGATGGGTCGCCAGCAGGCCGCCGTAGGAGTGGCCGATCACGGTCACCCGGCCGAGGCCCTCCGCGTCCAGCACCTCGATCGCGTCGGTGACGAGCTGCTCGACGCTCCAGGGCGGATTCCAGTCAGAGCGGCCGTGTCCGCGCAGGTCGGGCGCGATCCAGCGCAGCTCGGGCAGGCCTTCCGCTGCCAGCCGCCGGAAGCGCGCGCCGTGGCCGGTGACCCCGTGCAGCGCCAGCACCGGCGGGCCGTCCGAGGAGCCGAAGCGGTGGACGTTCAGGCCGGAGAAGGCGGATCCTCTCCCGGCTCGCCGATCCAGGCAAGCGTCGCCCCGACCTCGACCTCGGCGCCGTCGGCGGCGTCGATCCGCAGCAGCACGCCCTCGGCCTCGGCCTCGACCTCCTGGGTCACCTTGTCGGTGTCGAGCTCATAGATCGGGTCGCCCCGCCGCACCTGGTCCCCCTGCGCAACGAGGAAGCGGATGAGGATGCCGGAGTGCATGTCAGAGCCCAGCCGAGGGACGGTCACGGGGGTCGCCATCAGCGCAGATCGTAGCCGCTTGCCGCTGTAAGGTTCGGCTCTATGGCGCGCGCTGCCCACAGTGAGGAGGGCGTTCTCCAGGACGCCGACACCGCCCGCCGGCTGTTCCGGACGATGGCTCTGATCCGCCGTTTCGAGGAGCGCACCGAGGAGCAGTACACCCGGGCGCGGATCGGCGGCTACTGCCATCTTGCGATCGGCGAGGAAGCCGCGACCGTCGGCGCGATCGATGCCCTCCGGGAAGGCGACTGCCTGTTCGCGAGCTATCGCGACCACGGCACCGCGCTGGCCGTCGGCAGCTCCCCGGCTGCCGTCATGGGCGAGCTGTTCGGCAAGCAGACCGGCGTCGCCCACGGCCGCGGCGGCTCCATGCACCTGCTCGACGCCTCGCGCCGCTTCTTCGGAGGCTGGGGCATCGTCGGCGGACACCTGCCGATCGCCGTCGGGGCAGCGCTCGCGCTGGAGCACCGCGACGAGCCACACGCGGTGCTCTGCCAGTTCGGCGACGGGGCAACCAACACGGGCGCCTACCACGAGGCCCTCAACCTGGCCGCCGTCTGGAACCTGCCGATCGTCTTCCAGATCATCAACAACCAGTACGGGATGGGCACCTCCGTCGAGCAGTCCTCGGCGGAGCCGGAGCTGTTCCACCGCAGCTGCGCCTACCGGATGCACGGCGAGCGGGTCGACGGCAACGACGTGCTCGAGGTGCGGGAGGCGGCCGAGCGGCTGCTGGCCCAGGCGCGGGAGGACCGGAAGCCGTCCGTGCTGGAGACGGTCACCTACCGCTTCCGCGGCCACTCCGTTGCCGACGCGGGCAAGGTCTACCGCACGGCCGAGGAGATCGACTCGTGGCGGCGGCGCGACCCGATCACCCGCTTCGGACTGCTGCTGACCGAGCGGGGCGTCCTCACCGCCGAGGACATCGACGGGATCTGGAAGGACGTCGCGGCAGAGGTGAAGGATGCGATCAACGACGCCCTCGAGGCAGCCTTCCCCGACATCGACACCCTGTACGAGCACGTCTACGGAGACCCGAACTGGGAGAGCCAGTTCTCGCACATGCAGGCGGGAGCGCCGTTCGGCGAGCGCGGAGAGGCACGGTCATGGCAGACATGACCTACCGCGAGGCGCTGCGCCGGGCCCTCGACGAGGAGCTCGACCGCGACCCCGACGTGTTCCTGATGGGCGAGGAGATCGGCCGCTTCCAGGGCTCCTACAAGGTGACCCAGGGGCTGTGGGACAAGTACGGCCCCAAGCGCGTGCGCGAGACACCGATCTCGGAGGCCGGCTTCCTCGGCGCCGGCGTCGGAGCCGCCATGATGGGGCTGCGGCCGGTGGTCGAGATCATGACCATCAACTTCATCCTGGTCGCGATGGACCAGGTCATCAACCACGCGGCCAAGGTGCGCTACATGTTCGGCGGGACGGTCGGCGTGCCGCTGGTGATCCGCACCCCGGGCGGCGCCGGGGCCCAGCTGACCGCGCAGCACTCGCAGAGCCTGGAGGCATGGTTCGCGGGCTGCCCGGGCATGAAGGTGGTCGCACCGGCCAGCCCGGCCGACGCCTTCGGGATGCTGAAGACCGCGATCCGCGACGACGACCCGGTGCTCTTCTGCGAGAACCTGGTCATGTACAACGTCACCGGCCCGGTGCCGGACGACCCGGAGTTCACCGTGCCGCTCGGCAAGGCCTCGGTCGTTCGCGAGGGTCGCGACCTGACCATCGTCGCCCACTCCTACACGGTGCAGCGCGCGCTGCGGGTGGCTGACCACCTCGCACTGGACGGCGTCGAGACCGAGGTCGTCGACCTCCGCTCGCTGCGCCCGCTGGACATCGACACGGTGGCCGAGTCGGTGCGCAAGACGAACCGGGCGCTGGTCGCCGAGGAAGGCTGGTCGACCTACGGGGTCGGCGCCGAGCTGGCCGCCCGCATCCACCGCATTTGCTTCGACGATCTCGACGCACCGGTCGAGCGGGTCGGGCAGGCGGAGGTGCCGATGCCCTACTCCAAGCCGCTGGAGCTGGCGGCGCTGCCCCTGGAGTCGAAGATCGAGGCCGCCGCGCGCGGCCTCCTGCGAGACTGCGGCGTGCTGTGAGGAAGGAATGCATGTGACCGACGAGCTGGTGATGCCCCGCCTGTCCGACACGATGGAAGAGGGAACCATCGGCCGCTGGCTGAAGGCCGAGGGCGACGAGATCCACGAGGGCGAGGTGATCGCCGAGATCGAGACCGACAAGGCGACGATGGAGTTCCAGGCGTACTCCGACGGAACCCTGCTCAAGATCCTGGTCTCGGACGGCGAGACGGCGCCGTTGGGCTCTCCGATCGCGATCGTCGGCGAGCCAGGCGAGTCGGTACCCGAGGATGCCGCCGCGGCGCCGAAGAAGAAGGAGAAGAAGGCCAGGGAGCCCGAGGGGGTGCCGGCGGAGCAAGCGCCGGCCGCTCCCCCGCCCGCGCCGGCCGTGGTTGCCGGGAACGGCAGCGGCGGCGGCGCGCTGAAGGTCAGCCCGATCGCCCGGCGGATGGCCGACGAGGCGGGCCTCGACCTGAGCGCGCTGGCGGGCACGGGCAGCGGTCCCGAGGGGCGGATCGTCAAGGCGGACGTCGAGCGGATGCTGGCGGGCGGCGGAGCGGTCGCGGCGCCGGTGGCTCCGGCCCCGTTCGGCTCCCGCAGTGGCAGCACCCCCGGCAGCTGTGGTCACCGAGGCGGAGGTGCGCGAGCTGACGCCGATGCTCAAGGCCGTCGCCACGCGCATGGCGCACTCCAAACAGACCGTCCCCCACTTCTACCTGACGTCCGAGATCGACATGACGCGGGCCGTTGAGCTGCGCAAGGAGCTGAACGAGGCCCTCAGCGCCTCCGGAGAGAAGGTCAGCCTCAACGATCTGATCATCCGCGCCTGCGCGATGGCGCTGGTCGAGCATCCCCAGGCGCACCGTTCCTACGTCGAGGGCAAGCACGTCTACCACCCCCACGCGAACGTGGCCATGGCGGTGGCGCTGGACGACGGGCTGATCGTCCCGGTCGTGTTCGAGGCCGACGTGAAGACCGTGCGGCAGATCGCGCGCGAGACCCGCGACCTGGCGTCGCGGGCGCGCAGCGGCGGCCTCAGGCAGCGCGAGATCGAGGGCGGGACGTTCACGGTCTCGAACCTGGGCATGCTCGACGTATCCAGCTTCGCTGCGATCATCAACCCGCCCGAGTCGGCGATCCTCGCGGTCGGAAACGTGGCCGAGCGCGCAGTCGTGGTCGACGGCCAGATCGTGCCCCGGTCGATGATGAACGCCACGCTCGCCTGCGACCACCGCGCCTGTTCGGGTGCCGACGGCGCACGCCTCCTGCAGACGATCAAGCGCCTGCTGCAGGGCCCCGCGGCGCTCCTCGCGTGAGATGAGTGGTCGCCACCTCCCGCGGGCCTGGCCGCTCCGGGAGGTGGGTTGAGGGGATTCCCTGGGGTGGCTGTGGCTGCGAACCGTCGCCTCGCTGTGTCCTCGGTCGCCCCAATACCATCCAGTATTGGGGCTCCCTGCGTCCCGGCGAGGCTCGGTTCTCGCCACCCAGGACACCACGCGAGATGGCGACCACTCATCTAGAGTTGCCCCAATGCAGCTGACCGACGTCATGTCCACCACCGTGATCTCGGTGGCGCCCGAAACGCAGATCGGTGACGCCGCCCGGCGGATGATCGAGGCTGACGTGGGAGCTGCCGTGGTGCTGACGCAGACCGACGACCTGGTGGGCGTGATCACCGAGCGCGACCTGCTGCGGTGCGTCAGCGACAACATCGACCGGGCCACGCCGGTCAGCGAACGGATGACCCGGCATGTGCTGACCGCCTCGCCCAGCACCGAGCTGGCCCAGGCGATGGCTCTGATGGTGGACGGGCACTTTCGCCACCTGCCTGTCGTCAACAGCGAGGGGCATGTGATCGGCCTGGTGTCGATGCGCGACCTGATGGCCTACACGTCGCTGCGGCTGCGTGGCGGCAACCTGGGCACCGACGATGACCTCGATCCCGCCGAGGTGATCGCGACCATCCACCGGATGCGCACCGGCGCCGCATAGGCGCCGCGCGAGCCCAACCAGCGGATCCCTGCCTGCACTGAGCTGCGGGACAAATGAGCTCGACCATCCGACTGCCGTGGCAAGCGAGATCTGCTCGGGCTTGAGCTCTAAATCTGCCAGGCGCCGTCGCGGAGGACGGGCACGCGGTCGCCGCTGCCGGTGATGCCGGTGACGGCCACGTCGTTGGAGCCGATCATGAAGTCGATGTGGATAGTGCTGGAGTTGATGTTCTCGCGGTCGCTGTCCTCCACCGAGAAGGCGTAGGCATTCCCCAGCGCCAGGTGGCTGGCGGCGTTCTCGTCGATCAGCGTCGTCCAGAACACGGTGTCGAGCGGGCCGATGCGGCCCTCGCGGTCGACCAGCGCGACCTCACCCAGCCGCGCGCCCCCGTCGTCAAGCGACGTCCGTCCGCGGAGCACCTCGGCGCCGGTGCTGGCGTTGATCTCCACCGCACGGCCGCCCTCGAACCGCACCTCGAGGTCGCGGATGATGGTGCCGTCGAGCTCCAGCGGCTTGGTCGAGCGGACGACGCCGTCGGCTCGAGCCGGGTCGGGGGCCGTGAAGACCTCCTCCGTGGGCAGGTTGGGCCAGTGCTCGAGCCCTTCCGCCGTGGTGAACCTGGCCGAGAGCCACTTGGAGCCTGGAAGCAGGCCAAGCGTGAAGTCGGTGCCCGGGCCCTCGTAGTGCAGCGCGCTGAACGTGCGCTCGGTGAGGCGCTCGGAGACCCCGTGCAGCGTCGCCATGCGCTCGCGCCAGGCTGCGGCCGGGTCGTCCTCGTCCAGCCGGCACATGTGCGCGACCGCCTCCCACAGGTGCGCGAGCGCCTGCCGGGGCTCCTCGTCGGGGTACACCAGCCCGGCCCAGGCCGGGTTCGGGTAGGGGCCGATCGTCCAGTTGACGGAGCGGTCGTTGACCACCTTCAGCCACTCGCGCCGCGTCGGAAGCTGGTCGTTGGCGACCCGCACCGGGTCGAGCCCGGCCAGGATGTCGGGGCTGGTCGGCCCCTCCAGCGCGATCACCGCCACGTGCTGGTCGCCCATGCCGCGGATCCGGTCGACCTGCCACGACGGCGCAAAGCCGATCGCCTCGTCCGACCCGTGCTCGATCCGCGCCCGCTTCACGTGCTTGTCGTCGTAGACGACCTCCACCCCGCGGGCGCCGCCTTCATAGGCGCGCGCCGCGATTGCACGGGCGATGTCCTCCTGACCGACCTGGGCGTTGACGCACAGGATCTGGTGCGGCTGGACGTTTGCGCCTACCCCGACCAGCAGATCTGCCAGGCGGGTGATCATGCCCTCGTCCATCGCGCTCACTCTAGCGAGACGCGCCTGCGCTTGCCCCGGGTAGGATGCGCCGCGATGGCGACGCTGACCGAGCAGTGGGACTCGATCATGGGCTCCGTTCCCAGCGACTGGTCGTCGGTCACGCTGGAGCTCGAGCTGCGCGACGCGGCGCAATCCGAGGAGGCCGGGCTGGTGCTCTCGCCGCTCAACCCGTGGCACGAGCGGGACTGGCGCAGCGGCGTGTTCCGCTTCCGCGCGGCGCACACGTTCGGCTACGGCGCCGCCGCCGGGCTCTGCCGCAAACGGCTGGGCACGCTCGACTCGCTGGGCGTGCAGGGCACCTTGCAGCGGCTCTCCGCGGTGTCGGACGTGCGCCCCGTCAGCACACAGGGCACGACCTAGGTCGAATCACCCTCCTATCCCTCAGCTGCGCAGCTGGGCGCCGAAGCGCGCGGTCAGCGCCTTGACGATGGAGTCGCGCTGGGCATCGGCCTCAGCGTTGGTGAGCGTCCGGTCTGACGCCTGGAAGACCAGATGCAGCGCGACGCTCTTTCGGTTCTCGCCCAGCTGCTGTCCCTCGTAGACGTCGAACACCTGGACGTCGCCCAGCAGCTCGCCGCCAGCTCGGCGGACCTCGGCAACCAGGTCTCCTGCGGGGACGTTGCGCTCGACGACCACCGCGATGTCCTGGCGCACCGGCGGGAAGCTGACCACGTCGCGGTAGACGGGCACGTCCACCACCCGGTCGAACAAGGGCTCCAGGGGCAGCTCGAGCACGGTGGCGGGTGCGTCGAGCCCGAGATCGCGGGCAACCATCGGATCGAGCTCGCCGATGAAGCCCTCCCGCTCCACCAGCGCAGCGCGGCCGGGATGCAGGAACGGCTGCGACGTCGCCTCGACAGCGAGTTCGACCCCCAGCGCGCGGTAGACGGTCTCCAGCCGGCCCTTCAGCTCGAAGAACCCAGCGCCGTCGCCCACCAGCACGGCCGCCAGGTGCAGGGGCTGGTCAGGCACCTCGCCGTCCGACGGCCGATAGGTGTTGCCGATCTCGAACAGGCCGACGCCAGGCCGCCCGTGGGCCAGGTTGTGCGCCGCCGAGTCGAGCACCCGCGGGAAGACGAGCGTCCGCATCAGCGCCTGGTCGGCGCCGAGCGGATTGCGGATCCGGATCGCATCGCGGCGGGGGTCGTCGGGGGGCAGCCGCAGCGTGTCGAGCAGCGCGGGATCGCTGAAGGTGACCGTCACCGCCTCGCTGAGGCCGGCGCCGAGCAGGGCCTGCACCACTCGCCGGCGCAGCCGCTCCTGGCGATCGAGCCGGCCGGACACGTCCTGGTGACCGGGCAGAATGGCGGGAACGCGCTCGAAGCCGGCGACCCGCGCCACCTCCTCGACCAGGTCGATCTCGCGGACGGCATCTCCGGCCCGCCAGGTGGGCACCCGCCAGCCGCCATTCTCGGCCGTGTACCCGAGCCGGGTCAGGATCCGCGTCACCTCCTCGGGCGCGTAGTCGATCCCGATCATGCGCTTCAACCGCTCCGGCCGCAGCGGAGCCACCGGCGGCTCGGGCAGCTCGCCGTGCACGTCGACCGTGCCCGGCACCAGCCGCGCGCCGCACAGCTCGACCATCAGCTGCGACACCAGGGCCAGCGCCCGCGGCGGCAGATGCGGATCGAGCCCCTTCTCCCAGCGTGTCGAACCCTCGGTGCGGAGCCCCAGTCGGACCGACGAGCGGTAGCAGCTCAGAGCGTCGAAATTCGCGCACTCCATCAGCACGGTGGTGGTGCCATCGTGCACCTCGCTCCACTCCGACCCCATCAGGCCGCCGATCGCCGAGGGCTTTTCGGCGTCGGCGATCACCAGCGTCTCGGTGTCGAGGATCCGGGCCTGGCCGTCGAGCGTGACGATCGGCTCCTCCTCGGTCGCCCGGCGAACGACGATCTGGCGGCCTGCCACCCGGTCGAGGTCAAACGCGTGCGTCGGCTCGCCCACGGCCAGCATGACGTAGTTGGTGATGTCCACGACGTTGCTGATCGACCGCATCCCGGCGGCGACCAGGCGCGCCTTCAGCCACGGCGGCGACGGCCCCACCTTGACGTCGGTGAAGACCCGCCCCGACCAGCGCGGGCAGAGCTCGGGCTCGTCGACCCGGACGCTGACGTAATCGTCGACCGTCCCCTCTCCCGTCGGCTCCGGCTCGATGCCCGGCCAGGGCGCGAGATCCAGGTCGAAGACCGCCGACACCTCGCGGGCGACGCCGTACACGCAGAGGCAGTCCGGGCGGTTCGAGGTGATCTCCAGGTCGATCACCTGATCGGAGATCGGCACGTAGTCAGACAGCGGGGCGCCCACCGGCAGCGAATCGCCGAGCACCATGATCCCCTCGTGCTCGTCGGAGAGTCCGAGCTCACGCTCCGAGAGCATCATCCCGTCTGACTCCGAGCCCCGCAGCTTGGCCTTGCGCAGCACCGTCCCGTCGGGAAGCGTGCCGCCGGGCAGGACCACGGCCACCGTCGCCCCGGCCTCGAAGTTGCTGGCGCCGCACACGATCTGGCGTGGCTCGCCCTCCCCCACGTCGACCGTGCACAGCGACAGCCGGTCGGCGTTGGGATGCTGCTCGCGGGTCAGCACCTTGCCGATGCGGTAGCTGTCCAGGCCGTCGGGCGAGATTCCCAGCGTGTGCAGGCCTTCGAGCGCCGTCCCGGTCATGTTGAGGCGGTCGGCCACCTCCTCGACCGACTGGGAGAACGTGACGTAGTCGCGCAGCCACGAGACGGGCACCTTCATGAGAACTGCTCCAGCAGGCGCAGGTCGTTGTCGAACAGCAGGCGCAGGTCGGGAATCGCGTGGCGCAGCGTCGCCACCCGCTCCAGCCCGATCCCGAAAGCGAAGCCGCTGAGCTCCTCGGGGTCGTACCCGACCCGGGCGAAGACGGTCGGGTCGATCATCCCGGCCCCCAGGATCTCGATCCAGCCGGTGCCCTTGCAGAGCTTGCAGGGCGAGCCGTCGCGCGCACAGGCAAAGCACGAGACGTCGGTCTCCAGCGAGGGCTCGGTGAACGGGAAGAAGTGCGGGCGCAGGCGCACCTCGCGCTCCTCGCCGAAGATGGCGCGTGCGAACGTCAGCATCGTCCCCTTGAGGTTGGCCAGCGTCAGGCCGCGATCGACCGCAAACCCGTCGATCTGCGTGAACATCGGGCTGTGCGTCGCATCCGGTGTATCGCGCCGGTAGACGCGGCCGGTCACGGCCCCGTAGATCGGCGGCGGCTGCGACTCCATTGCCCGCACCTGCACCGGCGTCGTCTGGGGCCGCAGCATCAGGCTGTCGGTGACGAAGAAGGTGTCCGTCTCCTGCCGGGTCGGGTGGCTGTGCTTGACGTTGAGGGCGTCGAAGTTGTAGTAGACGGTCTCGATCTCGGGCCCGTCGAATACCCGGTAGCCCATGCCGACGAAGACGTCGAGGATCTCCCGCGTCATCTCCTGAAGGATGTGCGACGAGCCCCGCGGATACGGCCTCCCCGGGAGCGTGACGTCGAGGCTGGACTGTTCCAGCGTCCGCTCCCAGTCGAGGCGCTCGAGCGCCGTCTGGCGCTCGGCCAGGGCCGTCTCCAGCGTCCGCTTGGCGATGTTCAGCACCTTGCCCTGCTCCGCCCGCTGGTCGGGCGGGAGATCGCGGAGGCCGTGCAGCGCCACCGTCAGCTCGGCGCGGCGGCCGAGCAGTTCGACGCGCGCCTGTTCGAGTGCATCCGTGTTGTCCGCACCGGCGATGCGGTCGAGGCCGCCACGGGTCAGGGCTTCGGTATCCATGGGCGGCCTAGTGTACTGGCGGCATGTCAGCCTACGACGAGCTTGGGCCGCTCTACGACGCGTGGTGCCGGTCGGTCACCGAGGACGTGGGCTTCTACGTGCAGCTCGCTGTCGAGTCGGGCGGCCCGGTGCTGGAGATCGGGGTCGGATCGGGGCGCGATCGCCGTGCCGACCGCACTGGCCGGCGTCCGCGTTGTCGGAATCGACACCTCACCCACCATGCTGGAGCTGACCCGGCAGCGGGCGGAGGCGCTCGAGCTGCCGATCGAGGTACACGAGGCGGATATGCGGGCCCTGCCCGAACTGGGCACGTTCCCGCTGGTGACGATTCCGTTTCGGGCGCTGCTCCACCTACGTGACGACGACGAGCGCCGTCAGGTGCTCACCGCTGTCGGTGAGCGGCTCGAGCCCGGCGGCCGACTTGCCTTCGACGTCTTCCATCCCGACCATCGCGACATCGCCGAGACGCACGATCGCTGGCTGGAGCGGGAGCCGGGCATCCACGAGCGGGCCGACTGGCGGCCGGAGGAGCGTGCCCTGACGCTGACCGTCCGCTCGGGCGGCACCGACGCGGCGATGGAGCTCTGGTGGGTCGACCCACCCGACTGGCGGCGCCTGCTTCGCGCCGCCGGCTTCGACGCGATCGAGTCCTACGGCTGGTTCGACCGCAGGCGCCTCCGCCCCGGGTCTAGCGACTCTGTCTGGATTGCGTCGCGGCGCGTGGGTCCGGGCTGAGCACCATCGGCGGCCGCGGCGCGCGGCGGAAGTCGAAGTCGTAGGCGATGTTGCCGAGGATCGGCTCGTTCTCACGCACGTCGGGCCGCGAGTCGGGGCGGCCGTCAGTTCGCGGATCGAGCCGCTGACCGCCCAGAAAGTCGTCCTCGATGAACTTCAGGTAGGCGTCGGGGCTGAGGATCTGGTGGTCGATGTACCCCCGCCGGGCGTACGGGCTGATGATCAGCGACGGCACCCGGATCCCGTAGCCCAGCGAGTCAACGTGCGGCGGCACCACGTGGTCGTAGAACCCGCCCCAGTCGTCCCAGGTCAGGAAGATCGCACTCGACTTCCAGTCCTTGCTGCGCATGACCGCGTTGATCACGCGCGTCACCCAGTCCTGTCCGCGCGGTGATCGAGGCCGGCGGGTGCTCGCTCTCGGCGTAGTTGGGGATCACCCACGACACCGCCGGCAGCCTGCCCGCCTTCGCCGCCCTGAAGAAGTACGACGAGTCCTGGACGTGGTTGACCTGGTGGTCCTGCTGCACGTCGGTGAAGTGCGGCAGCGGGTTCCAGATCGACGGCGTTGCGGCGTTCTGCGGGATCAGAGTGGCAGCCCATCACGCCGGTCGCACAGTCGGGCTGCATCCCGGCGGAGATGTAGTACGCCCAGCTGACGTCGTAGCGGTGGAGCAGCCAGGTGAGGTCGGTCCAGGGATACCAGGGCTGGCCCGGCGTGTGGGGTGCGCCGGTGCGGTCGGCCGACGAGACACAGCTCATCGGATCGAAGGGCGACGTGCACTTCGCCGACCAGGCCGACACGATCGCCTCGTGCATCGGCTCGCTCCAGCCGTCGTTCGATGCGAAGAAGTGGTCGTCCAGCACGAAGTTGCGCGCGTACGCCCAGTAGTTCGGGATCTGGTGGTAGTCGTGGTAGCCCATGACGTCGGGGCGGCTGACGTCGATCGTGCAGGACGGGTCGAGCACGTGCTGGCCGCACGACTGGGTGCGGGCGTCGAGCGCCTGGCGGACGAAGCCGTCCATCCTGCCGTGGGCGACGTCGCGGCGCGAGTTGACGACGTTGTGCGGGCCGCCGGTGTTGATGACGCTGGGGTCGTAGTACGGGGACACGCACTGCCGGATCTCGTAGTCGTACGAGCACACGGTGGGAACCCCATTCTTCATCGGGATCCCGTCCGCGCCGGGATACGTGCCGAAGTAGGAGTCGAACGACCGGTTCTCCTGCACGATCACGATCACGTGGCGGATCTTGTGGATCCCGGCTTCAGGGTTCCCCGCAAGCTTGGTGTTCGCGGTCGTTGACGAGCCGCACCCCGCGAGCGTCGTCATCGCGGCGACCGCCAGGATCGCAAGGCGGATCGTGCGGGCGCCCGGCGTCATCTGCGGACACCGTAGAGCGCTCAGATTGAGGGCGGGTTACCCCGTCGAGCGCTGGCGGACTGCCTCGTACAGGCCCACCACGGCGGCCGCAGCGGCGTTGAGCGACTCGGCGTCCTTGGCCAGCGGCACCGTGCAGACGCGGTCGCAGCGGGCGAGCACGTCGGCGGGCAGCCCCAGGCGCTCGGCGCCGATCACCAGCGCCAGCGGCGCGGCCAGGTCGCACGCCCACAGCGGCTCGCCGCCGTCCGGTACCAGCCCCACCAGCTCCACGCCCTCGGGGAGGTCGGCCGACAGCGCGATCGGCACCCGGAAGACCGCGCCCATCGACGCGCGCACGCCCTTCCCCGACAGCGGGTCGGAGCATCCCGGAGACAGTGAGACGAACGCCGGCCCCAGCGCACCCGCGGCCCGCACCACGGTGCCGACGTTGCCGGGGTCGATCACGCGGTGCAGATGCACGCCCAGCGCGGCCTCCGCCGCCCGCTGAGGGAGATCCTCGATCCGGAATACCGAGATCACCCGCGCCGGGTGCCCGAGCGTCCCCAGATCGGCCAGCAGCGCGTCGGTGACCACGTGGACGGGGCCGCCTCGCGCGAGCCGGGCCACCAGCAGCTCGTCCGGTGGGCGGTCGGCGGCGATGAACGACTCGGCCGGCAAAATGCCGGCGCCCAGCGCCTCGGACACGATGTCCTCACCCTCGGCGAGGAACAACCCCGCCGTCAGCCGGTGCTTCTTGGCCTGCAGCCGACGCGCAGCCTTCAGCCGCTCGTTGGAGCGCGAGGTGATCGGCTCGACGATTGGAACGCCCGGGTCAGGCGGCCTTGGCGGCGCTGAGCGCCGACTTGGCAGCTTCGGCGAGCGCGCCGAACGCGTCAGGATCGGTGACTGCGATGTCCGCCAGCACCTTGCGGTCGAGGTCGATCTCGGCCAGCTTCAGGCCGTGGATCAGCTGGTTGTAGGAGAGGTCGTGCTGCCGCGCGGCGGCGTTGATGCGGATGATCCACAGGCGGCGGAAGTCGCGCTTGCGGTTCCGGCGATCGCGGTAGGCGTAGGTGAGGGACTTCATCACCTGCTCCTTGGCCTTGCGATACGTGTTCTTCTTGATGCCGCGGTAGCCCTTGGCCTGCTCCAGCACCTCGCGCCGCTTCTTCTTTGCGTGAACGCTCCGCTTTACCCGAGCCATCGGTCGCCCTCCCTATCGCTTCCCGAGGAGGCGCAGCGCCTCGCGGTTGTCCGCCGGCGCCAGACCGGTGTCCTTGCGCTTCGCACGGCGCCGCTTGGCGCTCTTGTGCTCGAGCAGGTGCGACTTGAAGGCGCGGCGCCGCAGCACCTTGCCGCCGGCACTCAGTCTGAGCCGCTTCTTGGCGGCGGAGGATGTCTTCATCTTCGGCATCGGGATGTCTCCTACTACTCCGTCTCTTGCGCCTCGGCCAGTGCCGGCGCTGACTCTTCCTGCTTCTCCGGTTCCTGCTCTGGCTCCTGCTGCACAGCTTCCGGCTGCTCTGCTTCGGGCTGCTCGACGACCTGCTGATCGGCCTTCTCCGAATCATCCTCCGGCCGTTCGACCACGGGATTCTTGTGCGGAGCGAGCATCATCACCATGTTGCGCCCGTCCTGGAGGGGCTGCGACTCGATGATCCCGAGATCCTGCACCTCGTCGGCCAGCTTCAGAAGCAGCACCCTGCCCCGCTCCGGGTGTGTCATCTCCCGGCCGCGGAACATGATCGTGACCTTGACCTTGTCGCGGTTCTTGAGGAACCGGACGACATGGCCCTTCTTGGTCGCGTAGTCGTGGGGGTCGATCTTGGGTCGGAGCTTGATTTCCTTGATCGTGATGGTCGACTGATGCTTCCGCGCGAGCTTTGCCTTCTGCTCCTGCTCGTAGCGGTACTTCGAGTAGTCCATCACCCGGCAGACAGGCGGCCTCGCCTCGGGAGCAACCTCGACCAGGTCGAGGTTCTTGTCCCAGGCGTACTTCAGCGCCTCGTCGGTTGACTTCACCCCGATCTGCGTCCCATCGTTGTCGATCAGTCGCACCTGCGGGACGCGGATCGCGTCGTTGATCCGGGTCTGCGGCTCTTGCGGCCGCTGGTCAATACGCCGTCGGGGCCTCAAACCGAGTGCCCAGTCACGATCATCCTCAAGCTCGTAAGCTCCCTCCTTCGAACACAAAAACGGGCGCCGCGCGGGCACCCGTCTCCCGCATCCTGATCTGGATGCGGACCGAAATCACTACCTCGGTTGAACCCGACCGGAACGTGTCCTGCCGGGTGAGAAGCCGGATGCCTCTGCTTTGCCAGGGCGGCAGTATAGCGCGTGGCCGGCACCCTCCCGGCCGACCCTCAGGCGCCTGACCCGGTGAGCGTCGGGCACACCCGCCCGGTCACACCTCGTAGTTCACGTGCCGGGTGTCCCGCGTTCCCAGCCATCGATAGACGCCGAACAAGGCTGCATTGGCCGCCAGCATGGTGACGATGAGGGCCACGATCTCGATGAAGCTGCCCAGCTCAACGTGGTCGCCGAACACGAAGTTCACGACCTCGAGGATCACGAACTTGCTCAGAAACAGGATCAGCCACACGGCGAGCACCCGAACCGCCTTCCACCCCGTGCCTCCCCTGGCGGACAGGGAATCGGAAACAGCGCGCTCCAGGCCCTTGACTGCGTCCACCATCAGCTTCAGAAGCACGGCGGTCAGCACCGAGATGAGGAACGAGTCGATGACGATCGTGTGGACGAACTCGACGAACAGGTTCAGCACGACGATGTCGACCAGCACCTCCGACACCCACGAGACGAAGCGCCCCTGGGCCGGGCTGAGGGTCAGCGGTTGCTGTGAATGCGGTTGCGTCCCCACGCGGCGACTCTAGCTACGTGGTCGAGCCGCTCGGCCCTGCATCAGCTCCACGGGTCACAATTGTGACAACTCGATTGCAAAACCCTTGACCACCTGCCCGTTGCTGCGCAATGATCGCCCTCGTGTTTAAGGATCGGATTCAGGCGGGGGCCGGGCTGGCGGCGGCGCTGCCCGACCTGCGAGGCAAGGGCAACGTCACGGTCGTCGGGCTCGCCCGCGGCGGCGTCGAGGTTGCGTCCGAGATGGCGCACCTGCTGGGCCTGCCGCTCGACGTCCTCTGCATCCGCAAGGTGGGTATGCCGGGCTATCCCGAGCTGGCGATGGGAGCAGTCGCGCCGCAGGGCGAGCGGTTCACCAACCGCCGCATCGCCTCCCTCCTCACCACCCGCCAGATCGAGGATGCCTACGACGCGGCGACGGCCGAGGCACGGGCGATGGACGAGCGGCTGCGAGGCGGCGTGCCCCTGCCGCTGGCCGGGCGCGTCGCGGTGGTGGTCGACGACGGCGCCGCCACGGGCGCATCGGTGCGGGCGGCTCTGGCCGCGGTGCGCAACGCCTCGGCGCGGCAGACGGTGATCGCCCTGCCTGTGCTGCCGCGGCCGGCGGCCGAGCGGCTGGCCCGGGAGTGCGACCGGCTGGTCACCCTCCGGGCGCCGCAGCGGTTCCAATCAGTCGGACAGTTCTACGAGGACTTCCACCCGGTGTCCGAGGAGCGGGTGCGCGAACTGCTCTCGGCCGCTCAGCCGGCCGTCGAACAGGTCTAAGGCGCGCCGCGAGTTCGGCGGCGAGCTCGTCGACGCGGACAGAGATCTCGTCACGGACGGCCCGCACCACCTCCATCGGCTGACCCGCAGGATCGGTCAGCTCCCAGTCGATGTACCGCTTGCCGGGGATGAACGGGCACTCGTCGCCGCAGCCCATGGTGACAACGATATCCGCCCACTCCATGTCGGCGCCGTCGAGCCTGTGTGGACGGTTCGCAGATACGTCGATGCCCAGCTCGCCCATGACCTCGACGACCTCCGGGTGAACGTGGGCGGCCGGGCGGCTGCCTGCAGATCGGCCCTCGTGCCGCCCGCCGGCGACCCGCTCGAAGAGGGCCTGGGCCATCTGGCTTCGGCCTGCGTTCTGGATGCACACGAAGAGGACGTTGCTCACTCCGGCTCTCCCCGAAGCAGCTGGTACGCCACACCCGCCGCAGCCGCGCCCACCAGCGGCGCAACGATGTAGACCCAGATCGCCGTGTAATCGGACGCCGCGATGGCCGGCCCCAGCGAGCGGGCGGGGTTCATGCTGGCGCCGCTGATCGGCCCCCCGAAGATCGCATCCAGGCCGACGGTGCCGCCGATCGCAATGGCCGCCGCCTCGCCGACCGCCCGCGTGTCGGTCGCCACGGCCATGATCACGAACATCAGGAAGAACGTGAGGATGACCTCCCACAGGAAGGACTGCCCGTCGGAGCCGCTGGGCAGGGTCGCCCCGACGTGGGCGATGTCGCCGAGCGAGGCGCGCAGCACGAGCGCGGCCGCCAGCGCGCCCGCGAGCTGGGCGATCCAGTACAGGACCGCCCGCGGCCACTGGAAATGACGGGTCAGCGAGAACGCGAACGTGACCGCCGGGTTGAAGTGCGCGCCCGAGATATGGCCGACGGCGTAGATCATCACCATGATCACCAGCCCGAAGCTGATCGCCACCCCGAAGTGACCGAGGGCGCCGGTCTTGTGGTCGACCATGATCGCGCCACACCCGGCGAACACCAGCGCGAAGGTGCCCAGTGCCTCGGCCCCGAGCGAGCGCGCGAGCCCTGGGCTCAACAGCACGCTTGGTTCAGGTCGACGACCACGGCGAGCTTGGCGACGGCCTCGGGGCGCAGCGAGTAGTACGCCCACTTGCCCCGCTGCTCCCGCTCCAGCAGGCCCGCGTCGGTCAGCTTCCTCAGGTGATGTGAAACCGTCGGCTGCGCGAGCCCGAGCGGGGCGATCAGGTTGCAGACGCAGACGGGCTCACCGCTCGTCGCCAGCACGTTGACGATCCGCACTCGGGCGGGATCGGCCAGAGCTCTGAACACCTCGGCGGTGGCGGCCGCCTCCTCGTCCGAGAGCGCCACTGCAGACAACGACCCGCAGCACTCAACCGCTTCGAGCATCTCCGACATCGGTCACCCCTTCATATCGACGTCCATCAATATATCGAAGGATGTCGATCCGAGGCAACCTCGGTCGTTCAGGCGCCGCTGGCCGCTCGGCCCTGTGGGCCGCGCGAGTGCTCTTTCGGTACCACATACGTCCCCCGCGCCCGGGTGGCCAGCACCGGGTTATCCAGGTAGTCGGCAGCCGAGTCACTGACGTCCGGGCGCGCCGCCACCTCCTTCCAGAGCTCCAGGTCGACCGTCCGGCTGGTGTTGCCCATACGGACGATCGTGCCCCGGGCGCGGACGAAGTCGCCTCCGTAGAGCGGGGCCAGGAACTCGACCTTCTCGTAGCCGGCAAACAGCCCCTCATCACCGTCGGTGTGGATCGCAAGCTCGGTGACGATGTCGCCGAACAGCTCGAGCCCGTGAGCACCGTCGACCAGGTTGCCGCCGTAGTGCACGTCTGCTGCGGACAGGCGCGTCCGCAGCTCCACTGTCAGACCTTCCATGCCGATCCGCCTCCTTTGGTGAGCTCCCGGGTCACGCCCGGCGCACCAGATGCGCCGGGAAAACCTCGTGCGGGAGGCCGTTCAGCCGCGTGCCGGGACTGGCCGCGACCAGGCAGTTATAGACGGCCTCCTCGGCTGCCTCGTAGGCGGCGGCGAACAGCGGCGACATGTCGGCGGTGGGGTACGACTGGTCGGCGGCCGTCGAGAACGCCAGGCCGATCTCACCCGACCCGTTGGACGCGTAGCTGCCCGCCCGGGCGAGCCCCAGCAGCGGCCGCAGTGCCAGCCGCCGCAGCTGCAGCGAGGACAGCGGCGCGTCGGTGGCGCAGACGGTGATGCACGAGCCCTCCGGCGGTGGCGGCCCAGGGACCGGGTCGAAGCGCAGGCCGGCGACGGTCAGCCGCTCGCGGTCGCCGAAGTTGCACATCATCAGCACGCCGACCGTGTGGCCTTCGACCACCCGGGAGGCGGTGCCGATCCCGCCGGCGAAGTCGAAGCACGTCATGCCGGTGCCGCCGCCGACCGACCCCTCGGCAACCTCGACGCCGCGCGCCTGGCGGGCCGCGTACACGTCCTCGACCGTGACCGTCCGCGAGTCGCCCATGTCGGAGTCGTCGCACTCGCCGACGATCGGGATCAGCGTGCGGCCGGTGTCGCCGCCCTCCGCCAGCACAGCGCCGTGGTAGACGGTGCCGACGGCATGCGTCCCGCAGAGGTACACAGAGGTGCGGAAGTCACCCCACTCGTCGATCTCCAGCTTGCCGGTCATCTCACCCACGCCGTTGACCGTGGCGCACCCCGCCCGCACCGGCAGCCGGGGCGGCGTGATCACCGTGACGCCGGTGGCCTGTCCGCTCCCGGCCTGCGCGTGGCCGACCAGTACGCCATCGACGTCGGTGATGGCGTTCCGGGAACCGGTGTCGAACAGGCCGACCGGGCCCCCGATGTCGCGCCAGCGCGCGCTCACGGCAGCAGCTCCGTCAAGAACCGCATGGCGTTTCCCTCGGCCAGGGCCGGTCCGGCGTCCGCGCCGTTGCGGCGCTCGACCGCGTCCAGCACGTCGCGGTAGAACGTCTGCCGGGGCAGCTGGGGAAGCTCGGCGAGGTCGAGATCGGCGGCGGAGGCGCCGTCGGCGATGACCATCGGGGTGCCCGGCCCGCCCAGCAGGAAGTCGCAGAAGTCGGCGCCGAACGCCGGCGCAGCGGGCCCTGCCATCTCGACGATCCGGTCGTAGTGGTCGGCCAGCGACTCGGCGATCCGCGGGCTGCCGACGAAAGCCGCTACTCCGACCAGCCCGACCACGCCGCCGCGGCGGCCGATCTCGGCCAGCAGGTCGTCTGCGAGGTTGCGCGGGTTGGGATAGACCGCGAAGGCGTTTGCGTGGGACGCCAGCACGGGGCCGTCGAACACCTCCAACGCACGCGCGCAGCCGCGCGGCGTGAGATGCGACAGGTCGAGCGCGATCCGCAGCTCGGCCATCTCGCGGAGCAGACGCTCGCCCAGCGGTGTGATGCCCACGCCGCGATCCTCGGCCAGGCCGTCGGCGAACTCGTTCGAGCGGTTCCACGTCAGCCCGATCATGCGCACGCCCAGCCGGTGAAACTCGTGCACCAGCTCCGGCTCGCGGCCCAGGGCCTCGGCGCCCTCCATGGCCAGGATGCCCGCCAGCGCTCCCCGCTCCCGGGCGGCCGCCAGCTCCGCCCGCGACCCCACCACCTCGAACGCCCCGCCCGACTCCCGCTCGGCCCGGTGGACCGCCTCGATCTGGCGCAGCGCGGCCCGCAGTGCGCCGTCAGGCAGGTACTGGTCGTCGATGAACGTGGGCAGCACCTGCACCTCGACGCCGCCGCCCTGGAGCTCGGGAAGGTGCCGCCGCATGAACACGTCCGTCTCGCCCTGGACGTGCCGGTCGGCCAGGTCAATCGGCATGTCGAGGTGGAGATCTGCGATCACGCCAGGATGCAGGCGACGCGGTGGCCCTCATCCGCGCCGTCCGGCTCGCGGAGCTGGGGATCGGTCTGGGTGCAGCGCGCCTCTGCGATCGGGCAGCGCGGGTGGAAGCGGCAGCCCGGCGGCACCAGCGTCGGGTTCGGCGTCTCGCCGGTCAGGATCTGGGGCTCCACCTGCATCCGCGGGTCGCGCTTGGGCACCACCGAGATCAACGCCTTGGTGTACGGGTGCCGCGGGTTGCGGACAACCTCGCGGGAGGGGCCCTCCTCGACGATCCGCCCCAGGTACATGACGGCGATCCGGTCGGCGAAGTGGGCCGCCGTGGACAGGTCGTGGGTGATCATCAGGATCCCCAGCCCGCCTCGACGGAGCCCGTCGAGCAGCGACAGGATGCCGGCCCTGACCGAGACGTCGAGCATCGACACCGGCTCGTCCGCGATCAGCATGGCCGGCTCGAGCACCAGGGCGGCGGCGATCGCCACGCGCTGGCGCTGGCCACCCGAGAGCTCGTGCGGGAAGCGGTCGGCGAACAGGTCGGGCGGCGTCAGCCCGGCGCGCTCGAGCGCATGGAGCACCCGCTCGTCCCGATCCTTGCCGTTGTCGCCGATCCCGTGGATCAGCAGAGGCTCCATCACCGTGTCGTGCACGCGGAATCGGGGGTCGAGCGACTCGTAGGGGTCCTGGAAGATGATCTGCATCTGGCGCCGGATCGGCTGCAGCTGCCCTGCCGACATCTCACCGATGTCCTGGCCGCGAAACAGGATCTCGCCCTCGGTGTGCTCGACCATGCGCATCACCGTCTGCGCGGTCGTCGTCTTGCCGCAGCCGGACTCGCCGACCAGGGCCACCATCTCGCCGGAAGCGACGGTGAAGTCGACGCCCTCGACGGCGTGCACCTCGAGCTTCGGCCGTCGAGCAACCGTGCCCACGATCCCCCGCGGCACCGGGTAGCGGGTGACCAGGCCCTTGACCTCGAGCAGCGGTGCGGACGTGCCCTCGGCGCTCATACGACCACCGCGGCGGCCTCGGCGGCGTGGGCCGGGTCGTTGCGGTGGCAGGAGGCGACGTGCGCCTCACCGACCTCGCGTTCCTCGGGCACCTCGAGCAGGCAGGGGTGAAAGGCCGAGTCGCAGCGCGGTGCGAACGGGCAGCCGGTGAGAACCCGGTCGAGGCGGGGCGGCGCGCCGGGGATCGAGAGCACCGCGTCGTCGCCGTACAGGTCGGGCGTGGCCTGGAACAGCATCCGCGTGTACGGGTGGCGAGGCTCGTGGAAGAGCGTGTCGGTAGCGCCCTGCTCGACGATCTTTCCGGCGTACATGACGGCGGCCCGCTTGCACACCTGGGCCACGACGGGCAGATCGTGGGTGACCAGGATCATGGCCAGCCCCAGCTCGTTCGTCAGCGACACCAGCAAGTCGAGGATCTGCGCCTGCACCATCACGTCGAGCGCCGTCGTCGGCTCGTCGGCCAGCAGCACCTTGGGGCTGCAGGCGAGCGCCATGGCGATTGCGGCGCGCTGTCGCATCCCGCCCGAGAACTCGTGTGGGAACCGGTCCTGGCGGTTTCCGGAGATCCCGACCAGCTCGAGCAGCTCCCCCACCTGCTTGCGCGCCTCCTTGCCGCTGGCCACGTCGTGCAGCCGCATCGGCTCCGCGATCTGCTCGCCGATCCGCTTCACCGGGTTGAAGGCGTTCATCGCCCCCTGGAACACCATTGCGATGTCCTTCCAGCGGTGCGGCGACACCGTGTCCTCGCCACCCGCCATGATGTCGGCGCCATTCAGCATCACCTGGCCGGCGACGGCGGCGCTGGACGGCAGCAGGCCCATCATGGCCAGGATGCTGGTCGTCTTGCCGCATCCCGACTCGCCCACCAGCCCCAGCCGCTCGCCCGGAAGCAGGTCGAGATCGATCCCCTGCACCGCGTGCAGCTCGCGCCCCTCCGAGAGGTCAAACCAGACGTGCAGATCGCGAACACTCAGCACCGGCGTCGCGCCGTTGCTCTCGCTCAATCGGCACCCGGCCTTCCGACCAGCGGCCGCAGCCGGAACCGCCTCACCGACAGGTGACCGACCTTCAGCCGCGGGTTGAGCGCGTCTTCGATCGAGGTGCCCACCATCGTGGAGGCCAGGATGATGATGGTCACCATCAAGCCCGGCGGGATGATCGCCCACCACGCCTTGTAGAAGATCGCCCCGCCCTGCAGGGAGTTCTGGATCATCCTGCCCCACGAGATGGTCGACGGGTCACCGAGGCCGAGGAAGCTGATGTAGGTCTCCGCGAAGATCGCGGTGGCGATCATCAGCACCGTGTTTGCGACCAGCAGCGGTGTCACCTGGGGCAGCACGTGGCTTCTCATCAGGCGGCGGTTGCCCGCGCCCAGCGCACGTGCCCGCTTGACGTAGACGCGCTCGCGTACCGATTTCACCTGGGCTCTGATCAGGCGCGCCGTGCTCGTCCAGTAGATGACGCCGATGATGATGATGATGTTGGTCAGGCTTCGGCCGAAGATCGCGGCCGCGACGATCATCAGCGGCACGTCCGGGATGACCAGGAAGTAGTCGGTGATGCGCATCAGGAAGATGTCCGACTTGCCGCCGTAGAACCCGGAGATCAGCCCGACCAGACCACCGATCAACATGGCCACAGCCGCGCCGGCGAAGCCAACCAGCATCGACACCCGGGCGCCGGCGATCAGCTCCGAGAAGACGTCGATGCCGCCGTCGTCGGTGCCCAGCCAGTGCTGCGAGCTGGGCGGCTGGTAGACCTTGCCGACCTGCTGGGTGACGCTGTAGGGCTCGAGCAGGGGCGCGAAGATCGCGATCAACGTGAAGGCGATCACCACCGACACGCCGACAAAGCACGCCGGCTGGCCGAACACGACCGAGCGGATGAATCCATGCCGCGGCGAGATGGGCTGGTCGGCGAGTTCCGCCTGGGCGGCGGTTTCGACTGCAGTGCTCACGTGGTCACCCGCGGATCGAAGACGAAGTAGAGGATGTCGGCGACGAAGTTTGCGGCGATCACGGCCAGCGTGAGCACCAGGAAGATCCCCTCCAGCACCGGGTAGTCCCGCTTGTTGAGGGCATCGATCGTGGCCAGGCCGATCCCCGGATAGGAGAACACGTCCTCCACCACGATCGCGCCCGCGACGATATAGCCCAGCGAGAGCGCGATCAACGTGATCAGGGGCAGCATCGCGTTGCGGAGACCGTGCTTCCAGACGATCGCCCAGTTGGGGAGGCCCTTCGCCCGCGCGGTCAGCACGTAGTCCTCCCCCAGCGTCTCGAGCATCGAGGAGCGCACGATCAGCGAGTACTCACCGTAGAGGCCGATGCCGAGAGTCAGCGCGGGCAGCAGCAGGTGGTTGAACCGGTCTTGCAGGATCGCCCACTCCGACGCGCTGCCGAACAGGCCGAGGGTGTTCGACGAGATGCCTGCGGCCGGGAGGCCCAGCGGGATGGCGATGTAGAAGATCACCAGCAGCCCGATCCACTGCGTCGGCGCGGCGTAGAACGTCAGCGCCGTCCACATGTTGCCGGTGTCGACAAGCTTCGTGCCGCGGCGCCAGGCCGCGATCACCCCGGATAGGACGCCGAGCAGGATCGAGACGATCGTGCCCACGGCGATCATCGGCAGCGTGTTCAGGAGCGGCTGCTTGATGTCGTCCCACACCGGCCGGTTGTCGGCGATGGACGTCCCCAGGTCGCCGTGGGCGAGTCGCTGCAGATAGACGACGTACTGCTCCCACTTCGACTTGTCGAGCCCGTACTGCTTGGTGATCGCCTCCTTGAACTGCTTGGTGCAGTGGAGGCACTTCAGGCCCGAGACGGCGGAGCCGGGGACGGCACGGAAGAGCACGAAGTTGAGCGAGATGGCGACGAACACCGTGATCAGCGCAAAGATCGTGCGCTTGATGATGTAGTCCATCCCTCTCATGTCATCTGCTCTTCCGCGCCGTGATCCGGTTCAGCCCGCCAGATGGGGACTCGTGTAGTAGCACTTGCAGTAGGCGTTGAGCTCCGGCTGGAAGCCCGTCCACTGCTTGTCGCTCGCGGTCACCAGCTCCTCGTTGACAAGCTGGATGTACGGGCGCGTTGCCTCCACCTGTCGGGTCATTTTCTTGACCAGCGCGATCCGCTGATCTGTGTTGACCAGCGTGCCCTGCTGCAGGTACTCCTTGTCGTAGGCGGGGTCGTTGTAGCCGGTGTCGCTCCACGAGTACCACTGCGGCTTGGTGAGCACGGACAGCTGGAAGTCGGGGTCGACGTACTCCGCCCAGTCCCACATCGCCAGGTCGTACGTGGTGTACGCCTTGTTGGTCTCGTACGCGTAGGCCTGGGCGGAATCGCCGCCGGAGACCTCGTGGATCTTCACACCCACCTTGGCCCAGTCGGCCGCCACGATCTGGAACTGGCGGTCGACGTTGAAGTCGAGACCGTCCGGCACCATCAGGTCATAGGACATCGGATGGGCCGGCTGCGCGTACTTGCCGGTCGTCGCCGGCGCGATCCGGATGTGGTTGGGGCCCATCTTGAAGCCCAGCGAGTCCAGCATCTGGCTCGCCTTGGCCGGGTCGTAAGGGAGCGGCTGGATCGAGGGATCCAGGTACTGCGGCGACTCCAGCGACAGGAAGTTCGCCCACGGCTTCGCGTAGCCGAAGTAGACGACCTTGACGATCGCCTGGCGGTCGGTGGCGTACTCCAGGGCCTCCTTCACCTTCGGGTTCAGCAGCTCCCGGTTCTTGGGCTTCGCCGGATTCGAGTTGAAGGTGATGTTGTTCACCGTCGAGGACGGCGAGACCTGGATGTCGAACTTCGGGTTCTTCTTCACCGACGCCACCGCGTCGAACGGCATCTGGTCGACGAAGTCGATGTTCCCCGACTGCAGGTCGGCGATCATCGAGGTCGAGTTGGTGTAGTAGGTCATCGCCACGCCGGCCGCGTTCGACTTTGGCCCGTAGAAGTTGGGATTGGGCTTGAAGGCCGTCGTGCCCTTCTCCTGGAACGAGGTGATGACGTACGGGCCGCCCGAGACCGTCGGCAGATGCTGCGACGGGTCGAACGTCTTCAGGTCCTTGCCGTTGTTCGCGACGTACTTGGCCCACACGTGCTTGGGCAGCACCCAGAACTGCTCGAGCTGCGGCAGCACGTTACCGACTGCCTTGTCGTAGTGAACGATCAGCGTGTCCGGCCCCTGAGCGGAAAAGCTCTTGACGTGGGTCAGCGCGGGCGCAACCGCGGCGGTCGCACTGTTCTGGTACTTGACGATCGTGTTCGCGGTCCACACGGCGTCGTCGGCCGTCAGCGGCTTCCCATCCGACCACTTGGCGTTCGGCTTCAGGTGGAACGTCCAGGTCAGGCCGTCGGCCGAGTGCGACCACGAGGTCGCCCAGTCGCCCTCGAGCTTGGTACCGGGCCCGTACTGGACAAGCTGCGGGTAGATCATGTTGAAGGCGTTGTACGACTGGGAGTTGATCGCGACGAAGGGATTCAGCGAGTCGATGTACTGGGTGGTGCCGACCCGAAGAATCCCGCCCTTCTTGACCTGTCCCCCGGACCCCCCACCAGCCGCGCCGCCGCCGCCGCAACCGGCCGCCAGCACCGCAATGGCGCCGCCCACGGCCAGCAGGCGAACAATCCCTTTCGTCATCGTGCTTCCTCCTCGTGTCTGCTCAGCAATTCAGCATCGTCGTGGTGGTCGCGCCCGGGGCGCGGAGCACGACGGTGCAGCTCGTCGATGTGTTGGCATACCTCCGTGACCGCCTGCTCGAGCCAGATCCGGCCCTTCTCGGCGGTCGCGACGGTGGCGTCTCCGATGACGCCCGATTCTGTCCATCCACTCCACTGGCCCTTGATCGAGAGCGGGCCGTCGTTCCAGTCCATCCAGACGTGGTCGGAGTCCCAGTCGGGGATCTCGCGCACAGCGTGCTCCATCCGTACCAGCTCGGGCCGGATGGCCAGGTAGAGCGACGTCTCCAGCTCGCACGCGTGCGCCATGCCGCCGGGTACCTCCGAGTCTCGCGTGCGCGCCAGCAGCTCGGCCGACTCGGGCGTGGACAGGTACCAGAAGGTGGCGGCGATGGCGTCGCGCTGCTCCAGCATCAGCAGCCGCGCGGCCATGTCGACCAGCGGCACGTTGGAGCCGTGGCCGTTCACGAACAGGATCCGCCGGAAGCCGTGGTGCAACAGGCTCTTGCCGATGTCGAGCAGGTAGTCGACGAACCGCTTCCAGTCGATCGTGATCGGCCCCGGGAAGTCCATGTGGTGCGGCGTGTAGCCGTGAGTGACGGTCGGCAGCAGCAGGGCGTGCTCGGTTCGCCGCAGCACCGCCTGCTCTGCCAGCGTCTCGGCGATCACGACGTCGGTGTCGATCGGCAGGTGGTAGCCATGGTCTTCCAGCGTTGCCACCGGGATCACGCACACCGGGTTTTCGCTCGCACGTTCCGCCACCTCCGGCCAGCGGAGCTCTGCATATCGGTGGGGTCGGGGCTCAGGCGAAGACATAGAGCTGTTCCTCAGAGTCGCACGGGTTGCCCCGTCCGAACGTGATCTCTCCAACTGTGACGTCGGCGACACACCAAAAGACTGTCTTCGAGTTGGAACCGTGTTGGGAATGACGGCAGATGGACTCGGGAGCGTCGCTGTGATCGGACAGCGCCGCCCGAAGCGTAGTGCGGGTGATCTCGCCCTCGGCCAGCCATCGGAGCGCGCGACGATACCGGACTGCGGAGCGCCGCGCCCCAGCAACGTCCGCTTCGTACCGCTTCATTCGCGACCCGACGTAGTGGTTCGTATGGGCCAGCGTTCCGCGCTTGTCGGGCAGCAGCAGCTCGCAGTCGGTCGCCGACCCCTCGACGCTCACGATCTCTCCGTCGCGGTGGCCGAAGACCGTGTTGTAGGAGGACGCCCGGTGTGGGTGAAGGGCGGCCTCGACGGCTGCCTCGACCGTGGGCCGACGGACCTGATCGCGCACGCCCAGAAGCCGTGGGATTCCCACCCGGTTGTCGTTCGGGGCCAGCTCGTTCCCGGTCAGCGCCAGGCCGGCGCTGTTGAAGCCGACGCTGATCCAGGGCCCGATCCCGATCGTGAGCACGGTGGGGTCGCCGGGGACGCGCCACTCGATCGCCACCAGGTCGTCCTCGGTGGCGGCGGGGAGATCATTGTTGTGCGCGATCCAGACGTGACCGTCGGCGGTGGCGGGTGGGCCGGCGGCCAGATCGGAGCAGCGGCCGTCGCGGTCGTAGATGTCCTCGTCGAGCTCCTCGACCGAGGCCGCGAACACGCGCGCCGGGTCGACTCCGGCGCCCTCCGCGACACCGCACATCTCCTCCCAGAGCCAGGGCAGCTCGCGGCGAGTCACCGCCAGGTACGGCTGCGCCGCGGCCAGCACGCCTTCGGGCACGGCCTCGGCGCGCGAGGCCACCGCCGCGGCGGTCGCGGCGCCGATCTGCAAGCCGACCTCGTAGTGGCTGCCCTCGACGCGCAGCAAGGGCAGGGTGTGGGCGGCGCTAGTTGCCATGACGCCCCCGGAAGTTCTCGCCGGCCAACCTCAACGGCACCGAGATCCTGACTGTGCGATCAGCATCGATAGAAGGTACAGGTGAAACGGTCAGAAGCGAAGTGGCAGATTGTCCTAAAAGTGGCCCCAGGCCTTTGACGATCTGCACAACGGCCCACCGTCGCCGGAGGCCGCCTCGGTGCCACCGCGCCGTCGACTACGGCGTCCTCAGATGGCGCCCGCCGATCTGCAGATGGATCACCGACGCCGCGTTGAACGTGCCGTCGTACTCGGCCCCGGTCTCGTGGAGGACGATCCCCCACGCCCCGAAGGGTTCGCGCGTGACCACGATCTTGACCGGCCCATAGCGCAGGAACTGAGCCCTCGCCTTCGCCAGCGGAAGCCCGACGACGTCGGGGGCGGGATGCCCGACCGGGGCGTCCGGGGCCACGCCGCCCAGCACCAGCCCGGCCGTCGCCAGCGCGCCTCCCAGACCCAGCAGCCCGGCGCAGACGAGCAGCGCCGGACGGTGCGCCAGGATCCCGGCCGCCACCAGCACCGCCACCACGACGACGGTTGCGACGACCAGGCCGGCCCGGGTCGAGCCGGCGATCGCGTAGCCGAGGAGGGCGAGCACAACGGTGCCCGCGACCACGATCCCGGTCAGCGCCACCGGAGGCAGGCCGCGAAGCCGTTGGAGCGAGGCGTCCACGACTTCACGATACCCGCCGGGGCTCGAGAGAGCGCTTCCCTGTGAAAGGGATAGTGGTATAGATCGGTTCAAGATGACTACAGCCCTGCCCAAGGCGGCGACACCCAGATACCGCGCGGTTGCCGATCGCCTGCAGGAGCGAATCCAGGGAGGCGAGCTCTCCCCCGGGTCGCGAGTCCCATCGGAACGCGCGATCGCCGACGAGTTCGGGCTCTCGCGGATGACCGCCCGCCAGGCGGTCGAGCTGCTCGTCCGCCGGGGCGTCGTCTACCGCAGGCCCGGCAGCGGGACGTTCGTGGCGCCGTCGAGGATCGAGCACACCCTGCAGCGGCTGGCAGGCTTCTCGCAACAGATGCGAGACCAGGGCATCGATCCCAGCGGCCGGGTGCTCGCCGCGACCCTGCAGGCGCCCGCCGACCACGCGGTGATCGAGGCACTGCAGCTCGGGGCCGGCGACCGCACCTGGCTGGTACGGCGCGTGCGCTTCGGCAATGGCGAGCCACTGGTCGTGGAGACGTTCGAGGTGCCGGAGTCGGTGTGCCCCGACCTGGGACGCCACGACCTGGTGCACGGCTCGCTCTACGAGCTGATGCGCTCGGCGTACGGGGTCGACCCGGTGAGCGCCCACGAGACGATCGAGCCGACCGCCTGCGAGCCGGACGACGCCCGCCTCCTGACCACCCGCGCCGGGTCGCCGGCCATCCTGGTCACCCGCACCACGTACGACGCCGCCGATCGCCCTGTCGAGTTCGCCCGCGACGTGTTTCGCGGCGACCGTGCCCGGTTCGTCATCGACCTGCGCTCGTAGCCGGCGGAAGCCACGCCGCCGCACAGCCGATCTGCAGCGCGGCCTGACTAGGTCTCGAGCTGCCGGGTGCGCACCTCGTGGAGCAGCTGATCGCGTAGCTCCTCGAGCGTGCTGGCGCCCAGGTCGCCCTTTCCCCGCCGCCTGACCGACACCATGCCTGACTCCAGCTCGCGGTCGCCGACCACCAGGATGCAGGGCAGCCGGAGGTGCTCGGCGTCGGCGATCTTGCGGCCGACGGACTCCGAGCGAACGTCGGCCTCGGCGCGGAGGCCGGAGGCGAACAGCTCCTCGGCGACGGCGGTGGCGCGGTCGTTGTGTCGGTCGGCGACCGGCACCACGACCACCTGCTGCGGTGCGATCCAGGTCGGGAAGTTGCCGCCAAAGTGCTCGATCAGGATCCCGATGAACCGCTCGAAGGCGCCGAACAGCGCCCGGTGGATCATGGCCGGTCGGTGCTCGGCGTTGTCCTCGCCGGTGTAGGTGATGTCGAACCGCTCCGGCATCTGGTAGTCGAGCTGGATGGTGCCCATCTGCCAGCCGCGGCCGATCGCGTCGGTCATGTGGAGGTCGATCTTCGGCCCGTAGAAGGCACCGTCGCCCTCGTTCAGGTCGTACTCGACGCCCGCCCGGGCCAGTGCGCCGGCGAGGGCGCCCTCGGCGCCGGTCCCACAGGGCGTCGTCTCCGATCCGGTTCTCGGGCCGGGTCGAGAGCTCGACCCGCAGGTCGAGGCCGAAGATGTCGTAGATCGTGGTCGCCAGGTCGAGGCAGCCGATCACCTCGTCCTCGATCTGCTCCTCGGTGCAGAAGATGTGGGCGTCGTCCTGGGTGATGTGGATGACGCGGAGCAGGCCGAGCAGCGCGCCTGAGGGCTCGTCACGGTGCACCAGGCCCTGCTCGGCCAGGCGCAGCGGCAGGTCGCGGTAGCTGTGGTGGCCGGACCGGTAGAGCTCGACGTGGCCCGGGCAGTTCATCGGCTTCAGCCCCAGCGACCGGCCTTCCTTCTCGGTGAAGAACATGTTGTCGCGGTACTTGTCCCAGTGCCCGGACTGCTTCCACAGGTCGACCGAGTAGATGATCGGCGTGCGCACCTCGCGGTAGCCGCGCTGCCCGTTGAGCTCGCGCCAGAGCGTTGTCAGCTCGTTCCAGATCACCATCCCCCGCGGATGCCAGAACGGCCCACCCGGCGAGACGTCGCTCATGTGGAACAGGTCGAGCTCGCGGCCGAGCCGGCGGTGGTCGCGGCGGCGGGCCTCCTCCAGCCGCTCGAGGTGAGCCTCGAGGTCGCTCTTCGAGAAGAAGGCGGTGCCGTAGATGCGGGTCAGCATGGGCTTGTCGGAGTCACCACGCCAGTAGGCGCCGGCGGTCGAGAGCAGCTTGAAGGCCTTGATCGGCGCGGTGGTCTGCAGGTGCGGGCCGCGGCACAGGTCCTCGAAGCCGTCCTGGACGTACAGGCTGATATCGCCGGCTGGAAGGTTCTCGACCAGCTCCAGCTTGTACGGCTGGTCCTCGGCCGTGTAGCGGTCGATCAGCTCCTGCTTGTCCACTCCGTCCTCGCGCACGAACGGGTGCTGCGTGCCCAGGATGCGGCGCATCTCCTCCTCGATCCGGGGCAGGTCGTCGGCCGAGATCGGGGACGGGAAGTCGAAGTCGTAGTAGAAGCCGTCGGCGATGGCCGGGCCGATCGCGATCTTGGCGCCCGGCCACAGGTGCAGGACGGCTTCGGCCATCACGTGTGCGGTCGAGTGGCGCAGCACGGCCAGCGCCTCGGGATCGCGGTCGGTGATGATCCGCACCCGCTCGCCTTCGCCCACCGGGAGCCGCAGATCGCGGGTCTCCCCGTTGACCTGCACGGCAACCGCGGCCTTCGCCAGGCGGTGCCCGATCGCCTCGGCCACGTCGAGGCCGCTCGCCCCGTCGGCAAGCTCGATCGACGTCCCGTCGGGTAGCTCGACTTTCATCGGCGCAGCATATCGACCGGTCGTTGGTACGCTCATCCTGACATGGAAGCCCTGGCAATCCTGCTCGGGATCGCGGTGCTCGCACTCGCGTTCGTCGTGTTCCGGCAGACCCGCGAACAACGCCGGGCGATGGACGTCCTGCAGGCCGGCGAGGACGACCTGCTGACCGCTGCCCGGCGCGCGACGCGCGGCAAGGTCAGCCGGGAGGAGCTGGCCGAGGTGCTGGCCTCGCGCGACGCCCTGTTGGAGGCGACGCCGATGCCTGTGCTGCTGTTCGACCGCGACGCCCGGCTGGTGCGGATGAACCGTGCCGGGCGCCAGGTGCTCCCTGCGATGCGAGTCGGCGAGCCCGCGACCGACTCGACCATGCACAGCGCCGTCCACGACGTGTTGTCCGGGCGGCCACCGCGGACGTTCGAGCTGACCGTCTACGAGCCGCAGCGCCAGCGCTTCCACGGGTTCCTGAGGCCATACACGGCGCGCGGCGGCCGGGGCGCGGCGCTGGTGCTGGCAGACGAGAGCTTCGAGGCGGACTTCCGCGACGCCCGCAGCCTGTTCTCGGCGGCGGTCTCCCACGAGCTGCGGACACCGCTGGCGCGCATGCTCGCGCTCGTCGACACCCTCGCGCTGCCCCTCGAGGAGCCGGAGCGCGAGGGGACGATCGAACAGATGCGCGCCGAGATCGACGCGATGCGCCAGCTGATCGAGGACATGCTGCTCCTCGTTCGCCTGCAGACCGGCGACGACCCAGACGAGAGCGCCGTCACCGACGTCACCGCCGCCGTCGCCGCGTGCGTCGATCGGAACCTGCTGCGCGCCGACGAGCACGGCATTCAGCTGCAGGCGGTCGCACCGAACGGGCTCGTCGCGGGCATCGCGCCGCGCCTGCTCGACGTCGTGCTCGACAACCTGACCGAGAACGCGATCCGCCACGCCGGCCCGGGATCGCAGGTGACCGTCGCCGCCCGCGGGCTGGCGGGCGCCGTCGAGGTGACGGTCGCGGACACCGGCGCCGGCATCCCCGCCGAGCACCTGGCGCGGATCTTCGAGCGCTTCTACCGCATCGAGGGCTCTCGCTCCGGCCCCGGCACCGGCCTCGGGCTGGCAATCGTCAAGCACATCGCGGAGTCGCACGGCGGCCGCGCCACCGTCGAGAGCACCGTCGGCAAGGGCACCACCGTGCGCGTCGTCATCCGCGCGCCGGCCGCGAACCGGCGGGAGCAGGACGCCCCCGTCGTCGCCGAGGCTCCGTAGGTCAGGCGGTCTTGGCCACCGCGTCGAAGCGGTAGCCGACCCCGTAGTGGGTCTGGATGTAGGTGTGGCTGCCCGAGCGGCGGTCGAGCTTCTCCCGCAGCTTGCGGACGCAGACGTCGACCGACCGGTCGCGGTGGCGGTGCGGCACCCCCCAGACACGCTGCTGCAGCTGGTCGCGGCTGAGCGCGCGGCCCTGCTCGGAGGCCAGCACGTACAGCAGCCGGAATTCCGTCGGGGTCAGGCCGGCGTCCTCGCCGTCGAGGATCGCCGTATGGAGGTCGGTGTCGATCACCAGGCCGGGCGCCTCGATCCGCTCGCCCCGGCCGCCGGCGGGCGTCATCCCCGAGCGCCTCAGGACAGCCTCGACACGGGCCACCAGCTCGCGCATGCCGAAGGGCTTGCTCAGGTAGTCGTCGCCGCCGATTGCGAGCGCGTGCACCTTGTCGTGCTCGCTGCTGCGGGCGCTGACGATCACCACCGGCGTCTCGATGCCCTCCGCCCGGAGCGTCTCGGTGATCCGCCAGCCGTCGATCCCCGGCAGCATGAGGTCGACGACCAGCAGGTCGGGCCGCTCGAACCGGAGCTTGCGCATGGCGCGCTCCCCGTCCTCGGCCACCTCGACCTCCATGCCCGCCCGGCGAAGGTGCGTTGCCATCGCGTTGGCGATCACGCGATCGTCTTCCGCTATCAGCACGCGTGGCATCTGGGCGTGATCGTAGCCAGCGGGGCGGGCGGCTCGCGGCGGCGGAGAGTGGTTAAAGAGATTCGCCGCCCCGGCTGGCTTTTCGTCCCCCGACCGAACGGACTTTCGAGTCGCCTCTACGATCCGTCCGCCCGGCTTCGACCTACTCAGCTGCCCTTGGCGGCGCAGAAGGAAAGCTACGCACGAGCCCCATCCTCGGCAAGCCCGAAGTTCGCAAAGAGCGTGAATTTTCGGTTTCGGCGGCCCGCTAGACGAGCCAGCGCGCGAGCACTTCGCGGTCCCGCTCGTATGTCAGCAGCGCCTCGGCGGCCGAGCGGTCGAGCCACTGCAGCTCGTCCACCTCGTTCTCGCCGGTGAAGCCGCCGCCGGTCGCCGACATCAGGTAGTAGCGAACCTGCTTGGGCAGCGTGCGTCCGGCTTTGGTGACCATGTACTCGACGGTGCCAAGGTCGGCAACGATCGTGCCGGTGAACCCCGTCTCCTCCCCCACCTCCCGCACCGCCGCCTCCGCGTCGGACTCGCCCGGCTCGAGCTTGCCCTTGGGCAGGGTCCAGTCGTCATAGCGGGGTCGATGCACGACGGCCACCAGCCCGTCGCGGACGAGGACGGCGCCGGCAGCCCTGACGACTTCGTCGGATCTCATGACGCTGCGGGAGCGATCATCGCACCCGCCTTGCGAGGCCGTGCCCGCGAGGCGTGTCGGTGGGCGCGGAGAAAAAAGGGTTCGCCGCCCCGGCTTGCCTTTCGTCCCCCGGTCGAACGAACCTTCGGGTCACCCCTACAACTCGTCCGGCCGGCTTCGACCTACTCGGCTGCCCTGAGCGGCGCGTCACAACTGTAGAGGATCGGTGAAGGCGGCGCAAGGCCTCAGGCCGTGCGGCGCGCGCGCAGCCCGGCGAGCCAGAACGCGAGGCCAACGCCGCCGACCAGCAGCAGCACGATGCCGGAGAAGATCCAGATGATGCCGCGGTCGCCGCCGATCACGAACCCAGCGACCAGCATGGCGACTGCCAGCACGCCCAGCCCCTGAGTGACCACGAACGGCCCGGGCAGCCCGGCCGGGGTGATCGGAGTGCCTCCCCGCCGCAGGCGGTTCGGGTCCTCTGCGTCCTTGCCGCGGCTACGAACAGCGGCGCCGACGATTCCGCCGCCGGCGGCCGCGAAGTAGATCACCTGTGACCAGAAGTCGCCGACCCATCCCACCAGCTCGGTGAAGATGATGATCAGCGCGACGCTGATCACGGTGCCGACCACCGCGAACATGACGCTCGTCTGCCAGCCGTAGACGCTTGGTTGCCGCTGGTCGGTCACCGGCGCAAGGTTATCGCACCGTCAGGGCGTCCACGCCAGGTCGTGAGCGACGACTCCAGGGAGCGAGGCCTGCTGGCCGGTGCGCCAGTTGAAGACCTCGACAGATGCCGGCTCGGCTACCGCGACGTAGACGCTGTCGGGCGACCACGCGTAGCGCCGCGCCGTGGTTGGGATCTTGAAGCTCATCCCGCCCTGACCGGCCAGTTCGACCTGGTCGGAAGGAGCGGTCTCGTACCAGACCGCCGAGCCGTCTGGCGAGAAGCCGCACTCGCTGACGGTGCCGCTTCCGATCACGGGCTCCGTGAAGCGGACCTTTCCGCCGACCAGCTCCACGAACTGGGATGGCGTGCCGACCGTCCCGAACTTCCCCTGCGTGGCGAGACCGACGGCCACCCGGCGACCGTGCGTCGCCAGCGCGGTGATCCGCAGCGTGGGCGGCGGGACGCCGTTGGCCTCCGCCAGCGCCTGAATCCAGCCCAGCGGCTTGCCGTTGCGGGCGACGTCTCCGGGGATGATCGACGCCAGGTCGGGTCCCCCATGGCCGTCCACCGGGTTGCACTCGCCGACCCGGGGCGGGTCGGTGTGGCGCCAAGGCTTGACGGCGCGAAGCACGGCAAACCCGTGGGCCGTCTTCACGCAGAACTCGAACGACGCGCCGTCGGGCGCCCAGCTCACCGGCGAGTCGAGATAGCCGAGCGGGTGGTGCAGAAGGGCGACCTGGGTCAGCGAGGTGCCGCTCAGGATCGCGAGCTTGCGGTCGAAGGTAAGCGTCGTGGGGTCGCCGGCCGTGGCAACCACAACCTGTCCGTCAGGCGAGGGCCAGAAACGGCAGTGGACGCCCGGGAGGAGCCCGATGTGCCCGGTAGCCAGCACCTCGACGTGGAGCCGGCAGTGAGCGTCCGACCACCAGATCCGGCCACCGGCGCCGCGCAGCATCGCCGGCCGCGTCGGCGGCGTGACAATCTTCGGGCCGGACTCGCCGGTGACTCGTGGGGCCGGCGCCGCGTTGCCCGACCCCGCCGCAGCGATCAGGGTCAGCGCGACGAGGAGAACCGTGACGAGCGCTGCGGCCCGCTGCACAGCAACGCCTCAGGTCTCGCCGAGATACGCCTTGCGCACCTGCTCATTTTCGCGCAACGCGGCAGCACTGTCAGTGAGCGTGACCCGCCCGGTCTCGAGCACGTACCCGCGCTGGGCGATCTGCAGCGCCATCAACGCGTTCTGCTCGACCAGCAGCACCGTCGTTCCCTCGGAATTGATCTCCTGGATGATCTCGAAGATCTTCTCGACCAGGATCGGCGCCAGACCCATCGAGGGCTCGTCCAGCAGCAGCAGCCGGGGGCGCGCCATCAGCGCCCGCCCGATCGCGCACATCTGCTGCTCGCCTCCCGAGAGCGTGCCGGCCTTCTGCGCCTTGCGCTCCTCCAGCCGCGGGAACAGTGTGTAGACGTGGTCGATATCGGCCAGGATCTCCGCTTTGTCCGAGCGCTGGAACGCACCCATCTCGAGGTTCTCGCGCACGCTCATGCGCGGGAACAGCCTGCGCCCCTCGGGCGACTGGCTGATGCCGGACTTGACGATGTCGTGCGGCCGCATCCCGCGCACGTCCTTGCCGGCGAACGTGATCGTCCCTCGCCGAGGCCGGGTGATGCCCTGGATCGACCGCAGCGTCGTCGACTTGCCCGCGCCGTTGGCGCCGATCAGGGTCACGATCTCGCCCTCGTTCACCGTCAACGAGATCCCCTTCAGGGCCTCGATCCGGCCGTAGAAGGTATGGATGTCGGCCACGTCCAGCAGGACGTTGCCGTTCGGCTTCGCCTCCGGGGCCGGCTGGTCAGCGCTGGCGGCGGCCGGCGGAGCCGCGGGCTCGGCGGCCACCGACTTGGGCGTCGCCGCGGGCTGATCAGGCACGTCGGTCAATGCGCCCCCGCCGATCCGGCGGTGCCTGTGCCCAGGTAGGCCTCGATCACACGCTCGTCCTTCTGGATCTCGGCCGGGGTGCCCTCCGCGATCTTTTGCCCGCGGTCGAGCACCGTCACCCGATCGGAGACCCCCATCACGACGCGCATGTCGTGCTCGATCAGCAGCACCGTCATCTGCAGCTCGTCGCGGATGCGCGAGACGAACGACGTTGAACTCGGCGCTCTCGTTCGGGTTCATGCCCGCCGTCGGCTCATCGAGCAGCAGCAGCTTCGGGTCGGTGGCCAGCGCCCGTGCCACCTCCAGCCGGCGCTGGTCGCCGTAGGACAGGTTCATCGCGTACTCCTCGAATACCCGCTCGCTGAGGCTGCAGTAGCGCAGCAGCTCCTTCGCCTTGTCACGCGACTCGCGCTCCTCGCGGCGCACGCCCGGCGTGCGCAGGATGCTGCGCACGATCCCCCCCTTGGTGCGGCAGTACATCCCGACCATCACGTTCTCGAGCGCGCTCATGGTCTGGAACAGCCGGATGTTCTGGAACGTCCGCCCGACCCCCAGCTTGGTCACCGTGTGCGGAGGTAGCCCGGCCACCTCGGCGCCGTCGAACAGGATCTCGCCCGACGTCGGCGTGTAGACGCCCGGTCAGCATGTTGAAGAACGTGGTCTTGCCGGCGCCGTTGGGGCCGATCAGACCGACGATCGATCCGCGCGGAATCGTGAAGTCGATGTCGCTGCAGGCGACCAGCCCGCCGAACTCCTTGCGCACCGCGGTCGCCACCAGCAGGTTGTCGACGGCCATCAGACCGGCCCCTCGTCGTGCTCCACGTCGAACAGCGACTGGTCATGCACGCCGACCTCCAGCTCGAGCGCTCTGCGTTTGCCCGGTATCAGTCCCTGCGGGCGGAGCAGCATCATCGACGACGATGATCGACGCCGAAGATGCCGTACTGGTAGGTGCCGACGTTGACGTTGGTGCCGAACGTCGAGTTGAACTGATTGCCGATCGCGCCCAGACCCTGGAAGTTCAGGTAGGCGAGGACGAATCCGCCGAGCATCACCCCCCAGACGTTCCCCATGCCGCCCAGGATCACCATGCAGAGGATGAAGATCGAGATGTTCAGCGAGAAGTCGCCGGGGAACGTCGAGCTCTTGTAGACCGCGTAGTAGCAGCCGGCCATGCCGCCGAAGAACGCGCCGATCGCGTACGCCAGCGTCTTGGTGCGCATCAGCGGAATGCCCATCGCCGACGCGGCGATCTCGTCCTCGCGGATCGCCACCCAGGCACGTCCGAGTCGCGAGTCGCGCAGCCGGATACAGCAGAACAACGTGAACCCGAGCAGGGCGAGCGCGGTCCAGTAGTAGTAATAGTCGAGGTTGAACTCGCGGCCGTAGTTGGCGGGCAGGAACGGCGCCGCGTTGTGAATCGTGTACCCGAAGCCGAACTGGTCGATCGGCGTCAGCCCGTTGGGGCCGTTCGTGATGTTGTGCCCGAACCAGTTGTCGCCGTTGTTTACCGCCTGAGGGATGATCTCGCCGAACCCGAGCGTGACGATCGCCAGGTAGTCGCCGCGCAGTCGCAGCGTCGGTAGGCCGATGAGGATGCCGAGGGTCGCCGCAAACACCGCCGCGATGATCAGCAACAACCACACGCTGATGTGGATGCCCTCCAGGCGTCGACGGGACGGTGGGCGCGAAGAAGTTGATGTTGTGCGGCGTGAACTGCTGGGTAGCGAACCAGCCGGCGATGTAGGCGCCGGCGGCGTAGAAGGCCACGTACCCGAGGTCGAGCAGGCCGGCGTACCCGACCACGACGTTCAGGCCCAGAGCCATGATGGTGAAGACGACCATCTTGACCATCGTGCTCATGGCCGGGATGAACTGGATCCAGGTCGCACTGCCCGGAGACGAGGCTTGCTCGTGATCTCGGGGTAGAAGATCAGCAGCACCAGCCCGAGCGGCGGGCAGCAGCGTAGCGGCGGACCCACCGGCGGCGTCGACCGCCGTACGTTGCTCCCTCGAGGTCATGCCAGGCGCCGCTCATGCGCGATCCGCGACCTGCTCACCAAGCAGGCCCTGCGGCCGGAACACCAGCACCAGGATCAGGATCGTGAAGATCATCGACTGCGTCCAGTCGCTGCCCGGCATGTGCCAGCCGAGCCCCTCGTTGAACGCCTGGATCAGTCCGATCAGCAGGGCGCCGAGGGCCGCGCCCGGGAGATTTCCGATACCGCCCAGCACCGCGGCGGTGAACGCGAACAGGCCGAGCTGGAAGCCGAGGTCATACCGCGTGGTCGTCTGGTACATGACGAACAGCATGCCGGCGGCGCCGGCCAGCACGCCGCCCAGCGCGAAGGTGAACGCGATCGTGCGGTTGACGTCGATGCCCATCATGCGGGCGGCGTCGGTGTCCTGGGCCACCGCCCGCATGGCCTTGCCCTGCCGCGTGCTGCGAACCAGGTAGGTCAGCACTGCCAGCACGGGGATCGTGATCAGGACCACGAGCAGCGACTTGGCCTCGTACGGCACTCCGCCCGAGCGTGAACAGCGTGTTTGTGGGGAAGATCGGCCCGACGCCCTGTTCCTGCGGGGAGTAGACGAGCAGCGCCGCGTTCTGCAGGATGAACGAGACGCCGATCGCCGTGATCAGCGGCGACAGCTTCGGCGCGTTGCGGAGCGGCCGGTAGGCAAACCGCTCGATGACGACGTTCAGCGTGCCGCAGAACGTCATCGCGAACAGCAGCGTGACCAGGCAGCCGAGCGTGGTCTCCCACCCGGGCTGTGAGCCGTTCAGCCCCAGCCAGTGGGCCGCCACCGTCACCGACACCATCGTCCCCCACATGAAGACGTCGCCGTGGGCGAAGTTGATCAGCTCGATGATGCCGTAGACGAGCGTGTATCCGAGGGCGACCAGCGCGTAGATCGCCCCAAACGTGATGCCCAGCAGCATCACGCTCAAGAACTGGGCCGGGGTCTTGATCAGGTTGCCCAGCAGCACCAATCCCACCCCGCCGACGATCAACCACATGAAGAAGGTGGTGAGGGCCTGCGACACTCGCGGGAGCACCGCGATGACCGGCCGCCGAGCGGCTTTCGTTTCTACGGCCATCGCGGCGCTCCCTTTCGATTCGTGTGTCTAGAAGGTCTCCACCAGGTTGGACGGAGGCGTGATGACCGAGAAGGTCTTGCAGCTTTCCGCCCTTCGCAATGTCGATCGTCATCGACCCCTGGTTCGTGTCCCCGTTGTTGTCGATCGAGAACTTGCCGAGCACGCTGTTCGTCACGTTGGTGCCGAACAGATGCTTGGCGACGTCCGCCCGCGTCCCGTCGGACGCGGCGATCGCCTGCATCAGCACCTGCGCAGCCGCGGCCGCGTACGGCGGTGTACGGGTCGATCGCGTCGGGATGGTACGTGTTGGTGAAGTCCGGTGATGAACGTGGCGCCGGCTCGCCCTTCAGCTGGCTGGGCGGCACGCCCGCGACCGACATGTAGGCGCCGGCGGCAGCCGCACCCGCGTCGTCGATCGTGGACTGGGTGGTGAACCCGTCAGGCAGGAGCAGCCTCACCTTGCTGTTGGCGCCGAGCACGGACACCTTGTCCTTGATCAGCTGGCCGCCGTTCTCGCAGATCAGGCCTCCGACCATGACGGCGTCCGGATGCAGCGCCGCGATCTGCTGGAACTGGCCTGGTAGTTCGTGCCGGTCTTCGTGTTGTACGCCGAGTTGCCGAGCACCTTGATGCCCAGCTTCTTGGCAGCGTCCTCGAAGTACCCGGCGACGCCGGCGCCGTAGGCCTGCTTGTCGTTCAGGATGTAGACGCTCTTGACGTGCAGTCCCTGGGCCAGCAGCGCCAGGGCCGGGCCCTGGAAGTTGTCGGCCGCCACAACGCGGGCGTAGTTGCGGGTGCCCGTCGGGTAGTACTTGTCAGGCTCACCCGGAACCTTGGTCTTCTGAGTCAGGCCAGGCCACGTGTTGGCCGGGCTGACCATCGCGACTCCGCCGCCCGGGGCCTGGTTCAGCACCGGGATCTCGAGCTCGGCGCATCCGGAGTTGAACGTGCCCAGGACGCCGATGACGGACGCATCACGTGCGTACGCATTGGCGTTCGAGCTGCAGGTACCGGAATCCCACGAGCCGAGCTGCGCGGTCGAGTCGTCGCACGGCTGGAACTGCACCGTGACGTTGCCAGCCTTGTAATTGTCCTGCTTGAGGATCATTTCGATGGCCTGGTTCATCTGGTTCGTCTGGTGCTGTGACGAACCCTGCAGCGGGAAGTCCGAGACGATCTCGTACTTGCCGGAGCCGACCACCTTCTGGCAGGTCGAGGTGTTGACCGGCGTCGCACTGCCGCCCCCACCTCCGTTTCCCCCGCTAGAGCCGCTGCTGCTGCTGCTTCCGCAGCCGGCAGCGACCAGCATCGCAACGAGGACCATGAACAGTCCCGCCACGAGCCCCCGGCGTCGAACCGATCTCATTACAAATGCCTCCATGCTAGGTTGACCGAGACGGTCGCCGGCGGGCCGAACCAACCAGAGCGACGTCAACATTTACCACTCCCTCACGAGGAGATCAAGAGTATCCAGGCACGTTCGGACGGCATCGGCTCTCCTGTGAGAAGCCTGTGAGAAGGCCCGCTCTGGCAGCAATGCTGGTCGTAGTGGCGATCCTGACGGCCGCAGGCTGCGGAGGCTCGAGCAGCGCGGACACGACTCCGTCGACCGCCGCGGCGGCCCATGGCTGCCCGAGGTCCTGGCGCCCGGGCTGGCAGAGGTGGGCCGACAAGGTGCAGATGCCGGTCTACTGCCCCGGCTGGATGCCGACCGTCACAGGTCAGATCCACAGCCAGTGGAACACGGCGTACGCCCCCGGCCGCGACAACTGGCAGCTTGGCTTTGCCTGGCTCGAGTTCAACAACCTCGTCCACATCATCTTCGAGGGCTACGTCCCCCAGGCGTTCCCGCCGCACTGCGAGGGCGGGCCGTGCTTCGCCGGCTACCTGGGGAGCCAGCAGGTCGGCGCCTTCCACGTCCGCTGGTACGACCACAACCTCGCCTCCCACACCGGCCACATCGCGGCCATCTTCCACGCCAACGGGCGGGTCTACGTCGTCAGCATGCACATCGCCCCGCCGTCCACCACCCTGACCCGCACCAAGGCCGAGGTCGTGCACATCCTCAAGAGCCTGACCAAGATCGATCCGCAATCCTAGGATGACGAATGGCTGAGCTCCAGGTGTTCTGGCATGACGACGCCCTGCTCCACGACACGGGGAGCGGCGTCTTCGAGCACCCGCCCTCGCCGCTGATCGAGGTGTCCGAGCTGCACCCCGAGAACGCCGTCCGCATCCAGAACATCCGCTCGGCGCTCCGCAACGGTCCGATCTCGACCCACCTCGAATTCCGCGACGGCCGCCACGCCACCGTCGACGAGCTGGCCACCATGCACGACCCCGACTACATCGAGTCGGTGCGCGCGTTCTGCGCCGACGGCGGCGGAATCCTGGCCTGGAGCACCGTCTGCGTGCCCGGGTCGTGGCCGGCGGCGCTGTCGGCGGCCGGCACCGCGCTGCGGGCGACGGAGGCGGTGCTCGACGGGGAGACGAAGCTGGCCTACGCCCTTGTCCGGCCGCCGGGCCACCACGCCCAGCCGGCGACCACCGACGGCTACTGCCTGTTCGGCAACACCGCGATCGCGGCCGAGGCTGCCCGCCGCCGCGGGGTCGAGCGAGTCGCCATCATCGACTGGGACGTGCACCACGGAAACGGCACCCAGGAGTGCTTCTACGACCGCGCGGACGTGCTCGCCATCTCGCTGCACATGCCCCACGGCTCGTGGAGCGAGGCCCATCCCCAGACCGGCTCCTACCTGGAGGTCGGAATCGGGCCAGGCGCCGGCCGCAACGTCAACATCGAGCTTCCCTACGGCAGTGGCGACGCCGCCTACCTGGCCGCCATGGAGCAGGTCGTGGCGCCGGTCGTCGACGCCTTCCACCCCGACCTCGTGATGGTCGCGGCCGGCCAGGACGCCAGCCAGTTCGACCCCAACGGCCGCCAGTGCGTCTCGATGGCCGGATTCCGCGGGATGGGCGCCATCGCCCGCAGCCTCGCCGACCGCCACAGCGACGGCCGGCTGGTGCTCGTGCAGGAGGGCGGCTACGGCCGCTCCTACTCCGGGCTCTGCATGCACGCCACGCTGGAGGGCGTGCTGGGGACGGGCGCGCTGCTCGACGACCCGATGGCCTTCCTGCCGGACGACATCACCCGCGGCGATGCCGGTATCGCCGCCGCCCGCGGCGTGCTCCGCCGCTACTGGGACATCTGAGAACTCAGGCTCTGCGCCAGAGCGAGACCGAGAAGTCTCCGCGCAGATCGGTCCACCAGCGGTGGAGGCGCAGGCCGGCACGGCCGAGCTCGCTCTCCAGCCGCGCCCGCTGGAACTTGGCGCTGATCTCGGTCAGCAGCATCTCGTCCTCATCGAACGGCACCGTCAGCTCCAGCGACCGGATCCGCACCTTCTGCGCCTTCACCGACCGAAGGCCCATCTGCATCCACTCGTGCTCGGGCACCCAGCGCGCCTCGTGAGCGAAGTGGTCGACGTCGAAATCCGCCCCCAGCTCGTTGTTCAGACGGGTCAGCAGGTGCAGGTCGAAGGCGGCGCTCAACCCCTGCGAATCGTCGTAGGCGCGCTGCAGGCGCGCCGTGTCCTTGACCAGGTCAGCGCCCAGCAGGAAACGGTCGCCGGGACCCATTCCGTCCGCGACATCCGACAGCAGAGCGGCCCGCCGGGTCTGGTCGAGGTTGCCGATGGTGCTGCCCAGAAACGCGATCAGCCTGCGATCACCCGCCGGGAGCAGCTCGAGCTGTCGCTCGAAGTCGCCGACGATGGCGTGCACCTCGATCCCCGGATGCTCGCGCAGCACGCGCTCGGCTGCCTCGCGCAGGGTCGCCTCGGAAACGTCGAAGGGCACGAACCGGCGCAGCGTTCCCGCGTCGGCCAGCCCGCGCAGCAGGATCCGGCTCTTCTCCGAGAAGCCGGCGCCGATCTCGATCAGGGTGTCGGCGGCGCTGGCAGCCGCGATCTCACCGGTGCGGGCTTCCAGGATCTGCCGCTCCCGCCGGGTCGGGTAGTACTCGTCGAGCGTCGTGATCTGCTCGAACAGCTGCGATCCCCGCTCGTCGTAGTGCCACTTCGCGGGCAGCGACTTCGGCGTCGCCGACAGGCCGGTGCGGACGTCGTCGCGGAGCTCGCGCGCGAGATCTGCCGCCGTCAGATGCACCTCGATCGTGAAGCTCGGACCGTGCCTGGACATCCGGCCAAGTGTACGGTCGTAGGATTCGCCGCGTGACTGCGGTCGTGGTGATGGCGAAGGCGCCCCGGCCGGGCGCGGTCAAGACCCGGATGTGCCCCCCACTGACCGCCGAGCAGGCCGCCGAGCTGGCAGAGGCGTGCCTGGCCTCGACGCTGGCCGCCGTCGCACGCGCGGCGGCGACGCGCAGGGTTCTCGTCCTCGACGGCCCCGCCGGGCCGTGGCTGCCGGACGGGTTCGAGCTGCTGACGCCACGCGGTCATGGTCTCTCCGAGCGCCTCGCCGCCGCGTTCGATGACATCGGCGAGGCCACCCTGGCGATCGGGATGGACACCCCCCAGGTGACGGCAGAGCTCCTCGACGGGGCAATGGGCAGGCTCGGCGACCCGGCCGTCGATGCGGTGCTGGGACCCGCGGACGACGGCGGCTACTGGGCGATCGGCCTGCGGCGGGCTGACCGCCGGGTGTTCGAGGCCGTACCCATGAGCGCGCCCGACACCTGCACCCGCCAGCGTGCCCGGCTGGACAAGCTCGGGCTGGCCGTCGCCGACCTCCCCCGGCTTCGGGACGTCGACCGTGTGCCGGATGCGCGCGCGGTCGCTGCCGCGATGGGCCCCTCGCCCTTCTCCGACGTGGTCGCGCGCCTGCTCGGTTGACCCCAAAGCTACGCTTGGAGCATGCCCCGACGAGGCCCCAGCTCACGTGACTGCGCCCGCTCCCTGTGGCTGCTCGGGCTGACGCCCCCGGTGACCCCCGAGGAGCTGACGACCGCATACCGGGAGCGTGTGCGCCGCACCCATCCCGACCTCCACACGGCCTCGGAGGCACGCAGCGAAGCGGCCACCGTCCTCACCCGGGCTCTCAACGACGCCCGTGCGGTGGTCGCGGGCTGGATCACGAGCGGTCGCGACTGGCCCGATCCCCATATGCGCACCCCCGGCGGGCCAGCGGCCCTCTCCGGAGCCGGCCACGGAGGCGGAGCCCGAGGCAACGGTCTGCCGGCATACCGGGCTGCGCGCGGGAGACCGGGTGATGGTCTGGCCGTACGACGGCGAGCCGGCCACCGTGCGCGGCACGGAGCTCGAGGCGGGTGAAGGCGTCGTCTGGGTGCTGCTTGCCGATCAGCCCGCCGCACGGGCCGAGCACGTTCGGCTGGCGGCCTTCGGGTGCCCGGTCTGCGGCGCATGCCGAGGGCCGTTCGACGGCCACCTCCAGACCCGCCCCTGTGCCGACTGCCTGGCCGACCTCGACCGCCTCGAGCGGCGTCCGTCCGATGCTCCCCGCATCCGCAGTGCGATCGAGGCGCGGGCCGAGGCCGGACGGGTGGCTGCCGGGGCGCTCGGCGAGGATTGGCTGGTCGAGCGCGCGGTCAACCGCCGCCGCTGGGCGCGGCGGCTGAAGCAGGCCGAGCCGCACGACCTCCGCGCGGCCCTGCTGGGAGCGTTCTCCAGCGCCTTCGAGCGCTGGGCTGCTTGAAAGCTTCGGGCTTCTAGGCGCCGCCGGCCCAGAGCAGCGTGACCGCGGCTGCGGTGGCGACCGTCGCCGCAGGGGCGACGGCCCAGGCGAAGCTGCGCCTGATCGGCGCCGCACCATCCTCCGCCAGGTCGAAGGCAATCAGCGTGGCGACCGACCCCCGCGGCGCCACCAACGCGCCGACGGACAGCCCGGCCAGCGCGGCGTAGGCAAACGGGAGGTGCACCGGCAGCTGCCCCAGCGCCACGCTGGGCGGGAGGTTGGTGACCACGGCCGCGAGCAGGGCCGCCGCCGCCGCAACCGCGACCATCGGCACCAGAGCAGCTGGTCCCAGGTGGGAAGCGCTCGACCCCAGGCGCGTGAAGACAAGGTCGGTGGCCGCGACCAGCACCAGCACCTGGAGCGAGATCCTGACCGGCGCGCGCAGGAACCCACCGCCCGCGCCCGACAGCGCCCGCCACGCCCACAGCACCAGTCCGGCCACGCAGATCGGCGCCCAAGGGGGAGCGCCCAGCGCCAGCGCGGCGACGTTGCCCACGGTCGTCGCGGCGATCGCAAGCACCGGTGCCGAGCGACAGACCGGTACCGCCCGCGGCACCCCCGGACGCGTTGTACCCGCCGTTCAGCACCCCCCGGTCGAGCACCGCCACCGCAATCACCACCACCGCCGTTGCGACCAGCGCGGGCATCGCCGTGTGCCGGCTGAAGCTGACGGGGTCGACGCCGAGTCCCTGGATCACGACGAGGTTGGTCGGATTCCCCTGCGGGAGCGCCAGCGACGACGCATTGGCGACGACCACGCAGCCAAGGAACAGCGGGCGAAGCGGCACCCGGTAGCGCTGGTGGAGCGTGTTGACGACCGGTACCAGCAGGATCACGGCGCCGTCCAGCGAGATGGCGGCAGTCAGCACAAGGGTCGCCAGGCAGACCAGGCCGTAGAGCAGGCGCGCATCCCCCCTGCCCCAGGCCGCCAGCCGTCCGGCCGCGACGCGTGCCACCCCGTGCCGCTCGGCGTCCGCCGAGATCGACAGCGCGGCGGTCAGGAACAGGGCCAGCGGGAGGGTGGCTGCCACCGCCTCGCTGATCGCCTCAGGCATCCAGCCCGCCGGGGGTGTCGAGGGCGTCGAGCAGCGTTCCCACGGTGAACTCGGACAGCCGTGCCCGCCCCAGCGGCATCTCCCGGTGCACCTGATAGCGGAGGTGACCCGGTTCCCGCACCCGTGTCACGTACCCGGCCTCGACCAGCTGGTCGAGGATCCGGTGGATGCTCCGCTCGCGGACGCCGACCATCGCAGCCAGCTGCCACAGGCGCAGATCCGGGTTCACCGACAGGCACAGGAGCGCGTATCCGTGGTTCGAGACGATGGCCCATCCCCGTCCATCCTCGGGCGGGTCGTGGTGGTGCGGGTGGTCGTGGTGTTTAGGGCGCGGCGGTATCGCGGGCTCCTGTCGATTGCGGCATGACATCTATGTCATGGCAGGCTTCTTCCCCCTGGCCGTCAGCCGCTAACGTCCGCCGCATCGGCGTCGAGATCACCCCATCGGGCACAACCGGCGGCAAGAGCCCGCGCCCTGGCGCCGTCTTTCGCACGGGGATGCGGGCGGTGACCTGGCTGCACCGGCGCACCCGGGACCGCGCGATGGGCTTCGATCTGCTCTACCTGACCACCGTCGGCGCGAGGTCGGGCGAGGCGCGCACGGTGCCGCTCGCCCGGTTCGACGACGGCGAGGGAGGCTGGCTGATCGTGGGCTCGGTCGGAGGCGCGGCCAAGCACCCGGCCTGGTACCACAACATGGCTGCCCATCCAGAGGAGATCTGGGTGGAGCTCGGGCACGAGAAGCACCGGGTCACGGCCGAGTCGCTGAAGGGCGAGGAGCGGGCCCGCCGGTTCGCCGAGATCGCCGCCGCCCATCAGCGCTATGCCACCTATCAGGCAAAGACCGACCGGGAGATCCCGGTGGTGCGCCTGACACCGGTCAACTGACAGTCAGTTCCAGCCCTGTGCTTGACGCAGACGCCCGAACGGCATACCGTCGTGCCGCTTGGCTGTTCGAGAAAAGGGGGATGCAGATGTACCGCACCATCCGCCGGGCGCTGGCAGCTGCCGGTGCCACGGGCGCGCTCGTGGTCGCAGGCGCCGGAGCGGCGCAGGCGACGAGCTCCTACCAGGGGCCGGTCTACCCCGCCCCGGGCGGAAACACGTTCTCGGCTTCCGGCGACATCGCCAGCGCCGGCGGTGAAACGTGGACGTTCGGCGGCTTCGACACGTCGCAGTTCGGCCAGATGGTGTGGGGCCCGTGGGACGCGAACTCCGTGAAGCTCTCGTTCGACGCCACCGCAGACACCAGCTACAGCCAGCCCGGCGAGGTCCTGCAGTTCGACTCCGCCGATTCCGATCTGGCCAACGGCAAGATCGTGTTCGCGGGCCACGCCGACATGTCCATCTTCAACGGCTCCGGGTACACGCCGACCTCCTTCGACACCCGGTTCACGCTGCTTGCGACCGACCTTTCGAACACCCCTCTCAGCCTTACCGATCCAGCCTCTCTGGGCCTGGACGGCGGGATCGGAGGCCAGGTCTCGGTCAACGACAACCTGTCCGGGTACAAGGTGAACATGCTGTACGAGGCCTCGCCGGACGGCACCGTCTGGACGCCCGCGAAGGATCTCTTCAACAACATCGGCAACTCGCAGGGCACCGACCCGGGCACCCAGATCCACACCAGTTTCGACGGCGGCTTCTACTACACGCCGCCGGCGCCGCCGCTGACCGTCACGCCGCAGCCGTTCGACTTCGGGTCGGTCGCGGTGGGGACGCAGAGCTCACCGCAGACGTTCACGCTCCAGAACACGAGCTCGGACCCGATCACCCTCAACCTGGCCGACTCCTCCGCGACGGGCGACGCCGGCGAGTTCGCAACCACAGGCGGTGACTGCACCGACGGCGAGACCCTGAACGGCGGCGAGTCGTGCTCCGTCACCTTCGCCTTCGCGCCCATGGGCGCCGGGCCGGCCTCGGCGACGTTCACCATCGTCGACGAGAGCGACGTCACGCTCGGCTCGTTCACGCTGACGGGCACCGGAGTGAGCTCGGCGACGCTCTCCGCGACTCCGGACGGGCTCGACTTCGGCAACGTCTACGCGGGCAGCTCCGCGAAGCAGACGGTGACGATCTCGAACACGGGCGGCACCGATGCCACAACGTTCGGGCTCGTCGTCAGCGGCCCCAACGCGAGCGCCTTCCACGTTATCTCCACCACCTGCGGTTCGACGCTGCCTGCCCACAGCGCGTGCACGGCGACGGTGCGGTTCAACGGCTCCGGCGTCGGCGACAGGTCGGCCACCTTGACTGCCTCCGCTCCCGGAGCCAGCGTCGACGTCCCGATGGACGGCACGTCGGTCGCCTCGGCCGACCTGCACGTGGACATCTCGGAGAGCCCGGAGTCGCCGGTGGCGAACGGCGGCCAGGTGACGTGGACGTTGACCGTCTGGGACACCGGCCCCTCGGGGGCCAAGGCGGTGTCGCTCGCCGACACGCTGCCGGCCGGGACGCGATTCGCATCGGTGACGACGTCGGTGGGCAAGTGCACCGCGCCGCACGTGGGCGCGGTCGGCACCGTGGTCTGCTCGCTCGGCCGGCTTGGTAAGTCCAGCGCACCGATCACGGTCTCGCTGACGGCCACGATCACCGCGTCGTCGGGTCAGACGATCACGGACACGGCATCGGTGTCCAGCAAGACCCACGACCCGCATCCCGAGAACAACTCCGCAAGCATCGACACCGACGTGTCGTAGTTCGCGGTCCGAAGCGCAGGCGCCGGGCGCCGCCCTCGCGGGTGGCGTCCGGCGAGCCGCTTCGCCGGCCGGGAGTGGTCGCGCTACCGTGACCGCACACCGATCCGATCACGAGGGGGCGGAATGACCACGCTCGACAACCGGCCGAACACCGGCCTGCTCGTCGTCGACGTCCAGAACGGCGTCGTCGAGGGATCTCCCGGCCGCGACACGGTGGTCGCGAACATCGGAGGCCTCGTCGAACGGGCCCGCCGGGAGGGCATCCCGGTCGTCTGGGTTCAGCACCACAGCGACGACCTCAAGCAGGGGAGCGAGGAGTGGCGGATCGTCCCCGAGCTCACCCCCGGCGAGGCAGAGCCGCTGATCGAGAAGACCTACGGCGACTCCTTCGAGGACACCGACCTCGAGCCGGTGCTGTCGGGGCTGGGCATCGGTCGGCTGCTGGTCGTCGGCGCCCAGACCGACGCCTGCATCCGCTCGACGCTGCACGGGGCGCTGGTCAGGGGCTACGACGCCACACTGGTCAGCGACGCGCACACCACCGAGGATCTGTCACAGTGGGGCGCCCCTCCGCCCGAGCAGGTGATTGCCCACACGAATCTCTACTGGAGCGAGCAGACGGCGCCCGGGCGAACTGCCGGGACGGTCGCGACTGCGGACGTCGAGTTTCGAAGCGCCTGAACGGCTCAGATCTGCAGGGGGCCCCGCTCCACGGCCTCGACCATGGCGCCCCGCTCTCCGGGGCGCACCCACTCGATCCACCAGTCGGCGCCGGCCTCCGAGACGGCCGCAATGTGTTCCCGCTCGGCGTCCCAGTCCTCGCGGCGCCCCGTGCCGCCCACGGCGATGGTGTAGGGGCGGTCGCCGGCGGCCTCCCGGAGCGCGCGCACGTCCGCCGGGGACATGTCCTCCCACGGACCGCCGTGGGTCTCCTTGTAGAGGCAGCAGCCGTCCCAGCGAAGGGCGCGACGCGTTGGCCGCGGGTTCGGGTAGCCGCCTCCGATCCAGATCGGGATCCGGGGCTGCTGGACGGGTTGGGGCTCGAACGTGATCGTGTCGACCTCGTAGTGCGCGCCGTGGTGGCTGAACGGCTCGCGACTCCACAGGCCGGCGATGATCTCCAGCCCCTCGTCGAGCATCGCGCCCCGCCTGCGCGCGTCGCGCTCCTCGCCGAAGCAGGTGAAGCTGGCGTCGACGTTGATCGCCTCGCCCGTGTCCCCGAGCCCGACGCCCAGGATCATCCGGCCGCCGGAGAGCTGGTCGACCGCGGCCGCCTCGCGGGCGACGTTCCACGGGCGGCGACGGGGCAGCGGCGTGACGGCCGTGCCCAGCGCAATCCGCTCGGTGCGCACCGCCACCGCGGCAAGCACCGCCCACACGTTGCAGGTCGCCATCCCGCGATCGCCGCTGTAGCAGACGTAGTCCTCGAGAAACAGGCCGTCCCACCCGGCACGTTCGGCGCGCTCGGCGAGCGAGACGAGGAAGCGGGGGTCGCCGCACTCCCCGCCGGTCGGCAGTGAGAGCCCATTGTGCACGCCAGCCGGGTACCCACTCCGACCGACGGTTGAACGCGGCCTTCAGCTCGTGGTGGTCAGGCGGCCTGCGCGCTCGCGCGGGCGATCTGGTCGACCCAGTTGCCGGTGACCTGCCGGGTGGTCGCGTTCAGGCGGTTGAACGCGTTGATCCCCGCGATCGCGACCACGAGAGCGCCGAGCTGCTGCTCGCTGTAGTGCCTCGCCGCCTCGTCCCAGACCTCGTCGGAGACGGGGTCGGAGCGGTCGGCCAGGCGCGTGGCGGCCTCGGTCAGCGCCAGGGCGGCGCGCTCGGCGTCGCTGAAGTACGGCGCCTCGCGCCACGCGGCCACCATGTGGATGCGCTCGGGGCGCTCCCCCGCGTGGTCGAGCTCGCGGGAGTGAATGTCCACGCACACGCTGCAGCCGTTGATCTGGCTCGCGCGCAGATGAACCATGTAGAGCGTGGTCTCTGGAACGCCGGCGGTGGTCGCAGCGGCACCCAGCTGCTGCAGCGCCTCGAGCACTCCCGGGATGCTCACGGCGGGGTTCGCGATTCGTGCCTTCATGATCGTCGTCCTCCTCGGTCGGATGGTTTCGTGTCTACCCGTATGACACGGGGCCGGCCGGAGATGTGACCAACTACGCTCACCCAGGTGGATTCCGAAGAGGTCAGGCTCGCCGTCTACCGCTCGTTCGCCGACACAGGCCGTGCCCCGGCCGCGGGATCGCTGGAGCGCCGGGCCCTGCACCAGCTCCACGAGCAGCGCCACGTCGTACTCGACCCGGACGGTGAGATCGCTATGGCGCACCCGTTCTCGGCGGTCCCGCTCGGCTTCTCGGTGATGGGGCGCGCGACGCTCTGGTGGGGCGGCTGTGCGTGGGACTCGTTTGCACTGCCGCACCTGCTGGTGGACGAGCCCGACGTGCTGGTCGCCACCAGATGCCCCGGCTGCGATCGGGCGCTCGCCTGGGTGGTCGGCCGGGAAGCTCCGCCCGCTGGCGACGAAGTTGCGCACTTCCTGGTTCCCGCTGCCCACATCTGGGATGACGTGGTGCACACGTGCGGACACCAGCGCCTGTTCTGCGGCGAACCGTGCGTCGCCGAATGGCTCGACCGTACGGGGAACGAGCGGGGATACGTGATGGACATCCCTACGCTCTGGCGGCTCGCCCGTGGATGGTACGCGGGCCGGCTCGAGCCCGGCTACCAGCGCCGCGAGCCGTCCGACGCCAGGGAGTACTTCCACTCCGTCGGGCTCAGGGGAGCGTTCTGGGGCCTCTGATCCGCGTTCGTGCCGATCTCGTCGGCACCTGGCACCACCGCCCGCTCTAGCCTCGCTTCAACCGATAGCCTTCCCCCGTGGCGACCACCGAGGTGATTCGAAGCGCGCGCTTCCCGGAGCTCGACGACGAGCTCCTGTTTCCGCGCCTCTCCGACGCGAAGCTCGCGTGGTTGGGGAAGCGGGGCGCGCGGCGTAGGTTCGACCCCGGCGAGCTCCTCTACGAGCACGGCGTGCGCGACGCGCCGTTTTTCGTACTCGAGAGCGGCCTGGTCGAGTTCATCGACCGCAAACCGGGAAAGGACGTCTACATCGCGCAAGCCGACGGAGGCACGTTTGTCGGGGACATCGCGATGTTCACTGGAGAGCCGACGATCAGCGCGTGCGTGGCGGTGCAGCCGACCGACGTGATCGAGTTCGACCGCGCTGGTCTGCGCGACATGGTGGCGCGGTGGCCTGAGTTCGGCGAGCTGGTCTTCCGCACGCTCCAGGCGCGACGCGATTGGCACGTGGCCGAGGGGCATGGCGTCATGCGGTTGATCGCGACCCGCGGATCGCGGCGGGCCTTCGAGGTGCGCGATCTGCTCGAACGCAACCTGCTGCCGGTGCGCTGGTACGACGCCGATAGCGACGCCGAAAGCGCCGCAATGCTCGACTGGCTGCAGATCCCGCGCTCGGAGACCCCCGTCCTCGTGCACGCCACCGAGGTGATGCGCAACCCGTCTGCCGCTCAGGTCGCTCGGTCGCTGGGGCTGCGGGCCCAGGTGGACGGCGAGCGCTTTGACATGGTCGTGCTCGGAGCCGGGCCGGCGGGCCTGGCCAGCGCGGTGTACGCCGGTTCGGAGGGCATGCGGACGTTCGTCGCAGAGGCCTGGGCGCCGGGCGGGCAGGCCGGCACGAGTACGCGCATCGAGAACTACCTCGGCTTCCCGACCGGCATCTCGGGGACGGAACTGACGCGCAAGGCCACCCTCCAGGCCCGCCGCTTCGACGCCGTGCTCTCGAGCTTCCACCGTGCGGTGGAGCTTGCTGATGGCCCCGAAGGGCTGGTGCGTGTCGATCTCGATGACGGCCAGCACGTCCTCGCGCGCTGTCTGGTGATGGCCACGGGCGCGCGCTGGCGAGAGCTCCAGGCGGAGGGCATCGACCGATTCCGTGGCGCCGGGGTCTACCACGCCGCCATGCCCACCGACATCGAGCGCTCCAGGGACGAGGACGTGATCGTGATCGGCGGCGGCAACTCCGCGGGACAGGCCGCGACGCAGCTGGCGACGCGTGCCCGCAGCGTGCGCGTCCTCGTCCGCGGCAAGGCCCTCAAGTCCACCATGTCCCACTACCTCGTCGACCGCATCGAACGCTCCCCGCGGATCGAGGTGATGACCGAGACGGAGCTCGTCGGCGTCGACGGGTTGGCCACGGTGGAGTCGGCGAGCCTGCGCGACCGGCGCGACGGCGCGGTGACCTCGGTCGGGTGCACGGCCGTCTTCGTCATGATCGGCGCTGAACCCTGCACCGAGGCCGCCAACGGAATCCTCGCACTCGATCCGGCCGGCTACCTGCTTTGTGGAACCGGCGCGGCGACCTACGACGGTCACCTTCGGTGGCCCCTGGCCGACCGTGAGCCGCAGCTTCTCGAAACGGTGCGCCCGGGCGTGTTCGCCGCGGGCGACGTCCGGGCAGACGCCTCGAAGCGTGTCGCGGGCGCAGTCGGCGACGGATCCATCGCCGTCCGCCTCGCGCATCAGGTCCTGGTGTAGCCGGGCGCTATTTCCACTCGACGCGAGCGGACGTGTCCCACACCCTGTCAGGGATGGGAACGTCCGGGTACATGGTGCGAAACTGTTCATCCGCCGTCGGCCACGCTCCCGGCGTCGGCCGGGACTGGTCGTATCGGCCATCCGGCGTCCAGAGATGCAGGACGCCGTCGATATCCCGGCAGGAGAAGACCAGGGTCGGTGCGTCGGCCGCCCAATCGGGGAGCGCCACCCGTTCGGTTGTCTCTGCAAACGGCATCAGGTGGCCGCCCGGGCCGACGCCGTTTCCGAATCGATAGCCGCCGTCCACGCCGAAGTAGGCAACCCCGATGGCGACCCCCGGACCAGCGTTCGCGAAGGCAAGCGTCGGCCCGACCCCATCAGTCGGCCGTCCAGCCTGTGCCGACACATGGGGGATGTGACGCTTCTGATCCCGCCAGACGTCGAGTCCGACGGCTGCACACGCCGCCACAGCGGCGACTGCGGCTGCAATGGCGGTCGCCAGGGTAAGCGCTCCCGCCGTGTCGAGCATCAACACGGTCCCAGCGTACCCGCGTGGCCGGATGGCTCAGGCCGGCTCAGGCCGGGAATACCTCGCTCAGCCGCCCGGTGCTAACGTCGTAGACGAACCCCCTGACTGGAACGTCAGGTGAGATCCATGGGTGTGACCTGGCTTTCTGGATCTGCTCCCTGGTGTTCTCCTCCACGTCGGTGAAGCTGTAGAACCTCGCCGGCGCAATCGGCGCCCGGCCCGTCTCCTTGCGGAGCCGATCCTCCATCTCGCCGTCGGTGAACCTGAGCATCCCGCAGTCGGTGTGGTTGATGATCATGATCTCTCGGCTGCCCAACAGTCTGGTCGAAAGAACAAGCGATCGGACAGCGTCGTCATCAATCACGGTGCCGAAGTTCCTGATCATGTCGACATCGCCTTCGGCAAGACCCAGCATCTGCTCGATGTTGCTCAGCCGTGGATCCGCACAGGTGACGATTGCGATCTTCGGGGCCGGCGGCCGCCCACGGTCGGGATCGTAGTCGTCGGCAATGGTTGCGTTGGCGCTCAGCGCTGCGTCAATGAGACTGGTAGCCATGCTCTTCTCCTTTGGTGCTTTCAATGCGCCAGGCTCGCCATCCGCCCGTGCGGTCGCGCCAGGGGCGTCCCGTCTCCGCGAATCTCCAAGACCGCCTCTTCGGTCGTCCAGACGGCGTTGGCGAGGAAGCTGAAGTTCGTGAGAGCCGCGAGGTACGCGTCGCCTGCGGCGACCTGTGGCGCGGCCGTAGCATCGCGGACGACTGCAACCTCGAAGCCCTCCTCCAGAAGATGACGCAGGTGGGACTCCACGCAGAGGTTCGCAGACATCCCGGCGAGGACGATCTGCGAGACGCCGCGCTTTCGCAGCTGGAATGCCAGATCGTTGCTCTGTGGGCCCCACATCTTGTGTGGCGAGGCGATGATCGTCGACTCGTCGAGGATGAACCGCTTGAACTGCTCGAGGAAGTCGGCACCTGACCCGGGCAGGCCCTCGACGGTCAGCGGCCCCGAGCGTTCGAACATGCGCACTGCGAACAGGAGCTGCTCGGCTGGACCTCCGAACTGCCATTCCACGTCATACGGATAGTGGTAGTGAGGCGAGACGGCTACGGTCATCTCGATGGACTCGGCCGCCTCGAACAGCATCGCGAGATTTGCGACCACGTCGTTCTCGGTGACGCCTCGACCGAAGATCGGCCATCCGGCACCGTCAGGACTCAGGAAGTCGTTCTGGGGGTCGATCACGACCAGCGCGGCTCGAGACCTGTCGAACACGAATCCCGAGTCAGGCAGGATTGGCACGGTCCCATCGCCGCTGGGTGCGGTCTCTGACATGTCTGCTCCCTTCGCTAACGGAGTGACCGGAACCCGGCCCGTAACCCGCACGTGAAGAGTTCCGGCTCCTGCCAGGCGGCGAAGTGGCCGCCCCGGATGTGGCGAAGCCATTCCACGGCGCAATCTTACACAGCGAGACGTCGGGCGGAGGATTCTCGGCGGCAGCTTGACCGTCGCCACGCCCGGGGTGGACTCTTACCGGTGGCTACGATCACGCGATGAGCGCGGACTCCCCGTCCGACCTGCCGGTGATCTCCTTCCTTTCGCAGGCCGCGTGGACTGTCTGGCTGGACGAGCATCACGCCGCCTCGCCGGGGGTATGGCTGCGGATCGCAAAGAAGGGCGCGGCTGGCCCGACGGTGTCCTACCAGGAGGCGCTGGAGGCCGCGCTGTGCTTCGGCTGGATCGACGGGCAGAAGCGCTCGCTTGACGACGCGCACTGGTTGCAGCGGTTCACTCCACGGTCGGCGCGGAGCAGATGGTCGAAGCGGAACACCGATCTGGCCGAGAAGCTGGAGATGCAGGGCGCGATGCGGCCGGCAGGGCTGCGCGAGGTCGAGCTGGCCAAGGCGGACGGCCGCTGGGAGGCCGCCTACGCGGGCCAGCGCACAGCCTCGATGCCGCCGGATCTTGAACGCGAGCTGGAACGCCGGCCGCAGGCCAGGGCCTTCTTCGAGTCGCTCGACTCAGCCAACCGGTATGCCATTCTGTACCGCCTCGCCGAGGCCAAACGGCCTGACACACGCGCACGCCGGCTGGAGAAATACGTGGACATGCTGGAGGCGGGGCAGAAGATCCACCCATAGCGGGCAAGGCGCTTTGCCAGGGGAACTACAGATGGGCGGCACTGGGCTCGAACCAGTGACCCCAAGCCTTTACGTGGGGGAACCAGGGTTCCCCCACGAGCCCCCTCCATCTTGCCGGAAGCTCGGGGTACCAGAGATGGGCGGTACTGGGCTCGAACCAGTGACCCCCAGCTTGTCGAGCTAAGCCAGCAGCGGCACACGACGGCACACGACGGCTACGAAAACCCTGGAAACAGTCGGTTTCGCCGATCACTGGTCCACCCTGGCGTACCCCGGATTGCCGGATCTCTGTTGCACCCACGTTGCACCGCGCATGGCCCCGAGGGGGCAGCGCGGCACCAGGCAACATTCCGGTGGATGGTCGAGCCAACCGGTGCGGCCTTGCTCGGGCGAGCGGCCGTTCGGATGCGCAGATCCCCGTAGTCGGTTTCAGTGAGCGCGCTGATGCAGAGATGACCGGGCTCCCGGAAGACTGTGCGGCAATTGGATAACGCTCCAGGCTCCGCCTTTGAGGTGATCGTGATGATCCGCACAAGGCTCGCATCGTTATGGCTGATTGGTGTCCTGTCACTGATGGTGGTGACGTTCGGTGGCCCAGCGGCCCGGGCGTCGATCGATCGCGCCAGCAGCATCGGCCCGTCGAGTCCGATCAAGCATGTGGTTGTGATCTTCCAGGAGAACCACAGCTTTGATGAGACGCTGGGGGCGCTGTGCCTGTCGCAGCGCCTGCCCGATGGTTCACCGCGCTGTAACGGGCGTGCGAGGGGTCTGTTGCCCGACGGCTCGAAGATCAAGCTGACCCAGGAGCCGGACATCGTTCCCAGCGTCGAGCACGACGGCCTTGGCCAGATCAGCGCCATCAACGGCATCAACGGCTTCAAGATGAACAACTTCCCGGCGATCGCGGGATGCGGCCCGCCGGCATACGCCTGCTACACGCACTTCCTGCCGTCGCAGATCCCCAACCTGGCCAGTCTGGCCACGAAGTTCGTGATCTCCGACCGCACCTTCGAGCTCAGCCGCGTTCCCAGCTGGCACGCTCACATGGAGTTGGGATCGGGGACGCTTGACGGGTTTGCGGAGAATCCGGGCGTCAATCCCTTCCCCGGTACCGCGGGAGCGGGCAGTCCGGGCTGGGGTTGCAATTCGCTGCGAGACGCGTGGTGGTACAGCCCGACCCAGCAGAAGAACATCGCCGTTCCGTCGTGTATCCCAAAGCCGGACGGGAGCGGGCCATACCGATCATCTCCGGTCAAGTGGGTGCCCACCATCATGGATCGGATGAGTGCCGCGGGCAGGAGTTGGCGGATCTACGCCGACAACAACACTCAGTCCTATCTCTGGGGCGTCTGCCCGACCTTCGCCGACTGCCTGTACAGCTCCCAGATCAACAACATGCGGGTAGCGTCGAACATCCTGACCGATATCTCAGGCGGCCAGCTGCCCGCCCTCTCCTACGTCATCCCAACCGCAGACGACTCCCAGCACAACGGCGAATCGATGCTGGACGGAGACAACTGGATTGGCCAGGTCGTCAACGCCATCGGCCAGAGCCAGTACTGGAACTCAACCGCCATCTTCATCACCTACGACGACTGCGGCTGCTTCTACGACCACGTCCCACCACCCAACGGCTGGGGCGTCCGCGTGCCCATGGTGATCGTCTCGCCCTACGCGAAGCCGGGCTACACCGACCATACGAGCGCCTCCTTCGCCTCGATCCTCGCCTTTACCGAACACGTATTTAGTCTGGCGCCGCTGGGCACGAGCGACGCCAACGCCTACGACTACTCCAGATCGTTCAACTTCAGCCAGACACCTCTCCCCCCGCTCAGCCTGAAGACTCACCCGATTCCGCAATGGGAAAAGGTGTGGCTCCAGCACCACCCACTCCGCCCCGACGCGACTTGACGTGACCCGACAGGGCGAGGGACTCGCCAACGTGCCCACCGTCGTCGTGCTCACACCGGCGAAGATACCGACGCCACCCGACAATGTCCACCGCATCAACGAAGCGAAACACCGTAATTCTACGCAGGTCGAAACCGTGGATACCCGGATGCGTAGCACCGGGCCGTGCCATAGCGTCGAGAGCGAAAGGAGGTGTTCTGATGACGCGGCATATCCCACACTGGGCTTTGAGCGTTGTGGCCGTCGTGCTGATGCTCGCTGGCGTCGATCTGATCTTTACCGGGTCAAGCTCCGCGCTTGCGATCGGGATCATCACGGCCGGAATCGCGCTAGTCGCCATCACTGAGGTGGATAAGCGTCGGCGCGGACACGCCCATCCCTAACGGACATGGGGCTGCACCCGAATGCGGCCACACCCGTATTCACTGCGATCAAAAATACCGGCGCCACTCGGACGTTCCAGGCACCGATTGCAGCCAGACTCGGTGACCGGTAGATTCGTCGCCCGCCCGATACGGGCATCTACCTCCCCCTCCCCCCAGCAGAGGGAGCACTCGATGTCGACGCGAAGGCCTCCCCGACGCAGGCCAACCACGCCCTGGCCGTCCTCTCCGCCAGTCTTGGCATCGCGGTACGTGACGGCCTACTCCCGGCGAACCCGTGCACAGGTATCCGCAAGCTGCCCATCCTGATCGCTCGTCCCCGCGCCCTGGCACCCATCGACGTTGAACGCATCCGCGCACATATGCCGACCGTTCGTGATGTCGTCCTGGTCGGCCCGCTCGCCTATGCCGGTTTGCGACCCGAGGAAGCGTTCGCGCTCTCGTGGGAGTCGGTCACCGACCATCACGTGATCGTCGATCGAGCGTTCACCTACGGCGAGATGAAGCAGACGAAGACGCACCTACGCAGAGTCGTCGACCTCGCCCCACCGCTCGCCACGGACATCGCCCTGCACCGGCCACGAGTGACCGCGCCGGACGAGCTAGTCCTGCAGACGTCGACAGGACTACCGGTCGATCTTCGCAACTGGCGCAACCGCGTCTGGAAGCCCGCAGCCAAGAAGGCGGGCGTCGCCGCGACGCCATACGACCTGCGCCACACCTACTGCTCGCTGCTCGCCCACGAAGGCCGCGCCGCCGTCTACATCGCCGCCATGATGGGACACTCGACCAGCCGCACGCACGACCGCTACAGCCACGTCATCACAGACGCCCACCTCCAACCCCTCACGCCGATGGCAGACGCGATCACCCAAGCTCGCCCCAAGCTCGAAGGATCTGGGTTGCACCCATCTTGCACCGAGGCGGCACCCACCATCCTGCGCCGCTCGCTCTAACCGGTCGCAACCTCGCACGGGGAGCGAGATTGCGGGGAGTGGGCGGTACTGGGCTCGAACCAGTGACCCCCAGCTTGTCGAGCTGGTGCTCTCCCAACTGAGCTAACCGCCCCGGGTCGGCGCTCAGGATACCAGTGAGCCGCCTTCCGCCGCGCCCCTGGCCGCAGAACCGGTGAATCACCGATTCCTTACGGGGATCTCATGCTCTGCTAGCACCCCGTGCCTACGGTGAAGCCGCAGCAAGGGGGCACGTTGAACACGTTTCACCGCAGTATCGGGTGGCGGCCTGGCACGGGCTTCGCCATCGGTTTCCTGGTATGCCTGGGGCTTGCCATGCCTGACGGCGCCCTGGGGGCGGCAGGACTCCACGAAGGAGCGCATGGGCGTCCGGTTCGGGAGGTGCAGCATCTGCTGCACCTCCCGTCGGACGGCATGTTCGGCCCAAGGACCCGGGGCGGAGTGATCCGGTTCCAGCGGTCGCGCCACGTGGCTGCCACCGGGGTAGTCGACCGCCGCACCTGGGTGCTGCTGCGCCATCCGAAGGTGCGGCCCCATCCCGGTGCGCGGTTCTGGCCTGGCTTCCGGATCGGGATGCGGGGCCCCCTTGTACGTCAGATCCAGCACCTGCTGGGGTTGCATCCCAACGGGGTCTACGGAGCCTCAACCGCCGCGGCTGTCGCGCGGTTCCAGCACGCACGAGGGATCTGGGTCAGCGGACGGGTGAACCACCGGACGTTGGTGCTGCTGCGGCATCCGGGAGCCCGGCGCCACCACCACCACGCATGGCGGTTCCACCCGCTGGGGATCGGCGCCGCCGGCAGCACCGTCCGCTCCTACCAGCGAATGCTCGGCATCACCGCCGACGGGGCGTTCGGCCCCCAGACCCAGGCCGCCGTGCGCTCGTTCCAGCGGAGTCACCGGCTGCCGGTGACGGGGACCGTCACCCGCCGGACACTGGTCCGGCTGCGTCATCCCCTGGCCCACGTCCCCGGTACCCCGGTGGCGCCGATCGGACAGCGGGCGGTCGCGGTCGCCAGGCACCAGATCGGGATCCGCTACACGTGGGGCGGGGCGAGCCGGCGTACCGGGTTCGACTGCTCGGGGCTCGTCTACTACGTCTACAAGCGCCTCGGCATCCGCGTTCCCCGCGTCACCTACCAGCAGTGGCACGCCGGCCCCCACGTGCCGCTCGACCGCCTGCGGCCGGGCGATCTGGTGTTCTTCCACCGTCTCGGGCACGTTGCGATCTGGGTCGGTCACGAGTGGTTCATCCAGTCGCCGCATACAGGAGCCCGTGTGCAGGACGGCGTCCTTCGCGGCTGGTTCCGCCACCACTACGACGGGGCCGTCCGGGTCTCCTAGATCTTCACGAGGGGTGCGTAGCCAAGCACCAGCCGGCGCTCGGAGCGATCCTCTCGGAACCGCACCACCACGATCCCGTCGCGCTGGTCGAGATCGGTGACGACGCCCTCCCCCAGGCTCTCGTGCCGAACCTCGTCGCCGATCGACAGCGCCGGCGGCGCCACCCTCTCGGGCACCCGGAACGCCCTCGTCGTCTCGACTCGCCGCGGCGCCACCGACCATGCCGGTTGCGGGCGGTCCCACTCCACTCCCTCCGCGGGCAGCTCGTCCAGGAAGCGCGAGGGCAGGTTGAAGCTGCGGGCGCCGAAGATCGTGCGCGACCGGGCGTAGACGAGCGTCAGCTCGCGCTGGGCCCGGGTCATGCCCACGTAGCAGAGCCGCCGCTCCTCCTCCTCGTTGTGCTCGTCGAGCGAGCGCTGGTGCGGGAACAACCCCTCCTCGAGGCCGATCACGAAGACGACGGGGAACTCCAGCCCCTTGGCGTTGTGCAGCGTCATCAGGGTCACCCGCCCGCGGTCGTCGTCCAGGTCGTCCTGATCGGTGTAGAGCGAGATCTCCTGGAGGAACGACGACAGGCCGGTGGCCTCCTCCTCGCCGCGGGCCTCGAACTCGCGGGCGACGCCGACCAGCTCGCGCAGGTTCTCCTGCCTGCCCTGCGACTCGATCGTGCGCTCGGCCTCGAGCACGTCCATGTAGCCGCTCTCGGACAGCACGCGCTCGAGCAGGTCAGCGACAGACAGGTTCGGGGCGTCCTCGCGCCAGCCCGTCACCAGGTCGCGGAACTTGCCGATGCTGGTGACCGCCGCCGGCCCCAGCGGCGCGTTCTCGACATCGGCGACCGCCTCCCACAGCGACGCGTCGAGCATCCGCGCCCAGGTCGAAAGGCGATCGATGCTCGTGGTGCCGATCCCGCGCCGCGGCTGGTTGACGATCCGGCGCAGCGACAGCTCGTCGGCCGGGTTGTCGATCGTCTGCAGGTAGGCGATCGCGTCCTTGATCTCGGCCCGCTCGTAGAACTTGGGGCCGCCGATCACCCGGTAGTCGAGCCCCTGGCGGGTCAGCAGGTCCTCCAGCACCCGTGACTGGGCGTTCATCCGGTAGAAGACCGCGACCTCCGAGGGTGCGTTGCCGTCGTCGAGCGCCGACTGGATGCGGCCCGCCACGTACCGCGCCTCGGCGTGCTCGTCCTCGGCCTCGACCACGCGCACCGGGTTGCCGGTGCCGAGGTCCGACCACAGCTGCTTGGGCTTGCGCTGCTGGTTGTGGGCGATGACCGCGTTGGCCGAGTCGAGGATGGTCTGCGTCGACCGGTAGTTCTGCTCGAGGGCGACCACGTACGCGTTGGGGAAGTCCTGCTCGAACTCGGCGATGTTGCGGATGTCGGCGCCGCGAAACGCGTAGATCGACTGGTCCTGGTCGCCGACCACCGCGATGTTCTTGTGCTGCTCGGCCATGATCGAGACCAGCTTGAACTGGGCGTGGTTGGTGTCCTGGTACTCGTCGACCATCACGTAGCGGAACGCCTTCTGCCAGGCGGCTCGCGACTCCGGCACCGACTCCAGCAGCATCACCGTCTTCATGATCAGGTCGTCGAAGTCCATCGCGTTGGCCTCGTACATGCGCCGCTCGTAGAGCTCGTAGGTCTGGGCCACCGTCTGCTCGAAGAACGAGCCGATCTGGTCGCCATACGCTGCTGCGGTCAGCAGCCGGTCCTTGGCCCGGGAGATCGCGCCGTGCACCGCGCGCGGCACGAACCGCTTGGGATCGAGGCCGAGATCCTCGATGCAGCTCTTGACGAGGCGTACCTGGTCGGCCTGGTCGTAGATCGTGAACGTCGAGCGGTAGCCGAGGCGGGCCGCATCCCGGCGCAGGATCCTCCCGCAGGCCGAGTGGAAGGTCATCACCCACATCCGCGCCGCCAGCCGGCCGCCGACGAGCCGCTCGACGCGCTCCTTCATCTCGGTGGCCGCCCGGTTGGTGAACGTGATGGCGAGGATCTCCGACTCCGACGCCTTGCCCTCGGCGATCAGGTGGGCGATCCGGTGAGTCAGCACCCGGGTCTTGCCGGAGCCTGCCCCAGCGATCACCAGCAACGGCCCCTCGGTGTGGGTAACCGCGTCTCGCTGCTGGGGATTCAGCGTCTCGAGATCGATGGCGGTGGGCACTACCCCGCCGGAACCCCTGCGAGCTGGTCGCCGAACCACGTCTCCGCCGCACCCAGCGCGGCGCTGTCCTGGGACTTCAGCACGATGTCGACCCTGCGCTGGCCGCCGTCGAACAGCGGATAGCTGCCGACCGTTACCGCAGGGTGAGTGGTGGTGGCCTCCTCGAGCACGGACACGATCTCCGACTCGGTCGTCCGGTACGACAGGCGAACGGTGCGGATCGGCTGAGCACCCTCGTCGGCGAGCTCCTGGCGCAGCTCCTCGAACGTGCCGCGCATCTCGGCCGGGACGCCGGGCAGCACGCGAACAGTGCCGATCCGAAAGCCGGGCGCCCCGCCGAGCGGGTTGCGGATCGGGGTTGCGCCCTCCGGCAGCTCGGCAAACCGGGTCACGTAGTCGTGCAGGCCTTCCGCGAACTTCGCCTGCAACCGTTCGAGCGCAACCTGATCCACGGCCAGCCCCACCCCGAACGCGCGGGCGATTCCGTCGCGGGTGACGTCGTCCGGCGTCCCGCCCAGGCCGCCGGTCACGATCAGGACGTCGCAGCGGTCACGCTGCTGTTCGACGAAGCGGGCAATCTCCTCGACGTCGTCGCCGACCGCCGCCATCATCCGCACGTGCACGCCCAGCTCGGCGAGCTGCTGTGCCAGCCAGCTGCCGTTGCTGTTCTCGATGTCGCCCGACGTGATCTCGTCGCCGACGGTGAGAATGATTGCCTCGAAACGATGCGCGCCCACCTGACGGATTCTACCGAGCAGCCCCGCCGTCCCTCCGGCAGGAACCAGCGCGGCCGGCCGGGTCTGTGCCACCCGGCCGGCCGCTTGTCCGCCCTACGTAACGTGGACGGTTACCGTGCCGCTCTCGCCTGCCGCGTTGGCGGACGTGGCCGACGTGAGTGCCCGGAAGACGTAGGTGCCGCGAACCCGGGGCACGACCGTCGCCCTGAATCCCGACGCACGGCTCAACCGCGGGCTGGCGACCGTCACCCAGCCGCGCGCGGTGAGCAGCTGCAGGTGGACGATCCCGCCGGCATGCGCGGGCCGCACGCTGCCGGCCAGCACCAGGGGGTGCCCATGGCCGATCCGGCCGTGGGATGCGACCAGCGTCGTGTGCTGGCGCACCACCACCGTGTGCGCGGCTGCCACGGACGGATCCGCCGCCAGCTCGACCCGATAGCTGGTGTTCCGTCCAGGAGCGATCTGCCAGCGGATCTCGCCAGTCGCCGACGTCGTCATCAGGCGCGCCGGCCCGTAGGTGGGCTGACCTGCGACACGAATGGATATGCGCACCTCGCTGCCCGCCAGGGCGACGCCGTTCGACGTCGCGCGAACGCTCAGGAAGGCCTTCTGCCCGGAGACGATGCTGGCAGGAGCCGGCTCGAACCCGATCCGCAGCGTCGCAGGGTTGGCAACCTCGAACTGCCAGGTCACGGGGCCCACCTGGTTGCCGGACCGGTCGGCCGCCGTCACCGAGATGGTGTGGACACCCGCGCCCAGGTTGCCGGGTGAGTACCGGAACCGGCCGGCGGACAGGTCTCCCCAGCTGGTGACATCGGAGCCGTCAACGAGCACACGGAGGCTCGCCGAGTCCAGTCCAACGCCCGCATCGCTGACGTCGAACCCGATCGTCACCGCACCGGGCACCGTCGAGCCGTCCGCCGGCAGCCGGCCGGTCACAACCGGAGCTGTCTCGTCGCGCACCTCGAACGACCAGCGGGCGACATCCGAGGCGTTGCCTGCCCGGTCGGCGGCGCGGGCCGTCAGCACGTGCGTGCCGTACCCCAGCGGCGTGGCCGGCGTGTAGCCGAAGCGGCCGCCGGCGAGCTGCCCGCGGGCGGTGATGTCCTGGCCGTCGAGGGTCACCTGAAGGGACGCCGGGTCGACACCGGTGCCTGCGTCGGTCACCGCGAACCCGATGGTCGGCGTTCGATCCGAGCTCGAGCTGCCGTCGTCGGGACGGACGTCGGCGATCGCCGGGGCAGTGGCGTCGACCACTCCGAACGACCAGGTCGCGGGCGTCATCGGGTTGCCCGACAGGTCGGAGACCGACACGCGAACCGAGTGCATGCCGAAGCCCAGATCGACGGCCGGCGTGTAGCTGAACACGCCGTCCGTGAACGACCCCACCGCGGCCACGTCCGTCCCGTCAAGGATCACGTGCAGGGTGGTGGGATCGATACCGGTGCCGGCATCGGACACATGGAAGCCGATCGCAGGCCGCCTGATCTCCGAGCTCCAGCCGTCCGCGGGCACGGCGTCCGTCAGCTGCGGCGGGCTGTCGTCGGCCACGGCGAACGTCCAGAACCCGTCGCGGACGTTCCCCGCCACGTCGGTCGCGCTCCACTGGACGAGGTGGCTCCCGTACGCGAGGTCAGCGGCCGGCAGGTAGCTGGCCCGGTTTCCGGTGACCGTCATCGGCACGCCGTCCACGGTGGCCCCGAAGCTCGCCAGGCCGCTGGGCCCGGGATCGACCGAGAACGACACCGGTGCCCGGCGATCGGTCGTCGCAGACGCCGGCGCCAGGTCGGCGGCGGTCGGGGCGGTGGTGTCGACGTCGACCGTGAACGGCATCTCCGTCATCTCGCCGGCGCCGTCGGCCACGCGCACCACGTAGGGGTGGGCGCCGTCGCCGAGCGCGGAAGGCGTCAGGCAGAGCGTTCCGTCGTAATCCGGCTTGCCCGGCTGGCGGCCGCTCTGCTTCGCGACCTGATCGGAATCGAGCACCGCCTGGTTTCCATCCACGATGGCGGCCGACGAGACACCGGCCCCTTCGTCCGCGGCGGAGACATGGAGGCACACCGGCTGCGACCCTCGCAGCCAGGCGTCGCCCGCCAGCGACCCCGACAACGAGGCGGTCGGCGGTGTGTCGTCCCGCAGCGTCGCCGTGAACGTATCGACGCGGATCGTGTTCGCCCACTTGTCGGAGAGGTTCGCACCGCTGCTTGCCTCGAGAAACACGCCCAGCGCCTCCATCCCGGCCGGCACCGACCACGTCTCGGTGCCCGAGCCCCTCGCCGAGTGCGTTCGGTTCACGTGGTCGAACGTCTGGCTGCGGAGGCGGCTCTTGAAGTAGACCAGGGTGTCGGCACCCGCCGTGTACGTCACCGAGACGCGGGCCGAGTCGATCGAGACGGTCGGCGGCGCCACCCAGTACCACCGCGCGTTGTCGCCGGTCGTGACCGAACCCTTGCCGAGGATGCGCAGCGGGGTCGGGCTGGGGACGTCGGAGTCGGCACAGGGGCCAGGGTGGCTCGCCACCGAGCATCCGAAGAAGCTCGGGTCGGAGGTCAACGCCCAGCCGTCGATCACCGACCTGGTGTTGGTGGTCAGGGAGTAGGTGCCTGCGTGCGCAGCAGGTGTCATGGCGACAGCCGGGATGAGCACAGCAAGCAGCCCGGCCGCGGCCAGTCGGAGAGGTTGGAGCAGCACAACGTTCCTTTCGAGGGGGTAACGCGGGGTCGATCTGATCCTGCCCCCACCCCTCGCAACGGATCCAGACACGATCCGCACGGAGGCAGCCGCAGATCAGTCACGACTCCCGTGACACCCGCCGAGCGACTACCGCCACGTGGTGCAGCCCCAGGTGCCTCTGCCAACACGAGGCCCCGGCTACCCTCCGACGCCGTGAAGGCGGTCATCTTCTCCGAGGACGCGCTGGCTCCCGTCGATCGGCTGTGGACAGACGCCGTCGATCACCTGGCCCGCCGGTTGGGGCGCGTGAAGCCGCTCGACCTCGCAACCATCCCGGCGGATCGCTCGGAGGCGCTGGCCGCCCTCGAGGCCTGGGCTGACGGTGACGTGAACACGTGGCGGGCCGAGCTGGCCCGCTACTACGAGGAGCACATCCCGGTCTACGTCCGGCCGAACCCCGACCTGAACGCCGTGCTCCGCCACCTGCAGGCCGACGGCACGCTGCTGGCGTCGTGGTCGCCGGGGCCGCCGGAGGTGGGAGTCGTGGTGACGCACTTCCTGGGCCTGACGCGGCGGCTCGACCACCAACGGGTCGACCCCGCGCCAACCGCCGCCGTGTCGCTGATCGAGGAGCTCGAGCTGCAGCCGGAGGAGGCGCTGGTCGTTGCGGCAACACCCGCCTCGCTGGTCGAGGCCAAGCACGCCGGCGCGACGACGGCAGCCGCGCTGTGGACGGGCGGCGACCGCGACCACCTGCTGACCGCACACCCGGCGTACCTGGTCGAGCAGCCCGCAGAGCTCGTCCAGCTGGCGCTCGCCTAACCCGCGGTGGCGCCGTGGTCGGCGACCGCCGCCACCCGTGCCGCGCAGTCCGGCAGCCGGTCGAGCGTGCGTGCGACCTGCAGCTCGGAGCCCGGCTCGCACCAGACGAGGACGGACGGCCCGGCGCCCGACAGCGTCGCCCCGTAGACAGGCAGGCCGCCCAGGTGCTCGCGAACCGAGCCCAGAAGCGGCACCAGCGGCGCACGGTAGGGCTCGTGCAGGCGGTCGTCGAGCGCCTCGGTCAGAAGATGCCCGTCGCCCGATCCCAGCGCCGCCACCAGCAGCCCCATCCGGGCGGCGTTGTGCACGGCATCGGCGTGCGGCACCGTCTCGGGAAGCGCCGCACGGGCTGCCTCGGTCGACAGCCGCTGCTCGGGAATCACAACGACGAACGCCACCGCGGGAGTGCCGAAGCCGATCGCCCGGGGTCCCTCGGCCGACGTCCAGGCCAGGGTCAGCCCGCCGTTGAGAGCGGCCGCGACGTTGTCCGGGTGCCCCTCCAGAGTCGTGGCGATGCCGAGCAGGTCGCCGGATCCGTCCGCACCCATCGCGCGCGCCGCAACCAGCCCGGCGGCGATCGTCGCAGCGCTCGAGCCCAGTCCACGGGCAAACGGGATCCGGTTCTTCATCCACACGTCGAGCCCGCGGCTGTCGCCGCCGGCGGCCTCGAACGCGCGCACGAACAGGTTGTCGGGCCCGGTCGGCGCCTCTCCCTCACCCTCGCCGACCGCGTGCACGACAGGCGGGCCGTCGCCCTTGCGCACCACCTCGACCTCGTTGCGGAACTCGAGCGCGACCGCAAGTGCGTCGAACCCCGGCCCGAGGTTCGCCGACGACGCGGGCGCGGTGACCCGAACCGACTCAGGCACGCGCCGGTTCCAGCTCGAAGGCGACCTCCTCGAGCCGCTCCAGCACCGGCGGGCATCGCACGATCTCGGCACCTTCCGCGCCGGCCGTGTCGGGATCCTTCAGCCCGTGCCCGGTGAGCACGCAGACGGCAGTCGAGCCGCGCTCGACCAGGCCGTCGGTGACGGCCTCCAGCAGCGCCGCCACCGAGGCGGCCGATGCCGGCTCGCAGAACACCCCCTCCTCCTGCGCCAGCAGGCGGTACGCCGCCAGGATCCCCACGTCGTCGATCGCGCGCACCCCGCCGCCCGAGTCGTCGATCGCCGCCAGCGCCTGGTCGAGCCGCGCCGGGTTGCCGATGCGAATCGCCGTCGCGATGGTCGTCGGCGAGGCCACCGGCCGCCGCGTTACCAGCGGCGCGGCTCCCGCTGCCTGGCCGGCCAGCATCCGCGGCCTCCACCCCATCTCGTTGAACCCCATCCAGTAGGCGGTGATGTTGCCGCCGTTGCCGACCGGCAGCGCCACCCAGTCGGGCGCCCCGCCAAGCTGTTCCAGCACCTCGAACGCGGCGGTCTTCTGGCCTTCCAGCCGATAGGGGTTGATCGAGTTCAGGAGGGCGACCGGGCGCCGGTCGACCAGGCCGCGGACGAGTCCCAGCGCGTCGTCGAAGCTGCCCTGCACCGCGATCACGCGGGCGCCGCAGATCTGCGCCTGGGCCAGCTTCCCACGGGCGATGGCGCCCTCCGGCAGGACGACGGCGAGACGGATACCGGCGCGGCCGCAGTACGCCGCGGCCGACGCCGACGTGTTGCCGGTCGAGGCGCAGACCGCCTCACGCGCGCCGTCCTCGAGCGCCTTGGAGACGGCCACCGTCATTCCCCGGTCCTTGAACGAGCCGGTCGGGTTCGGGCCCTCGTACTTGAGGTAGACCTCGACGCCGGTCAGCTCCGAGATCCGGGGAGCGGGCAGCAGCGGCGTGTCGCCCTCGCCCAGCGTCACCACCGGCGTCGCATCTGTGACCGGGAGGCGGTCACGGTATCGCTCGATCAGACCAGTCACCGCGCCTCCCGCCCGCCCGCCCTTAGGCGGGCATCAGCATCTGCTTCAGCTCGTCCTCGGCGCCGGGCTCGAGGATCGCCATCACCAGGTCGCCGGGAATCAGCCGCGTGTCGCCGATCGCGATCTCGGCCCTGCCCTCTCGGCTGACAGAGATCAGCCGCGAGCGGCTGGGCAGGTTCAGCTCGCGCACCATCCGGCCGGCGGCCGGCGAGTGCTCGCTGATCGCGAACTCGACGATCTCCAGGTTCTCGCGGCGCAGATCGATCAGCGTGACCAGCTCGTGCTGGGGGAGCTCGTGCTCGATCAGCGCCAGGATGGTGGCGGTCGCGGACACGGTCAGGTTGATGCCGACCATCTCGAAGTGCGGCTGGTTGCGGGGATCGTTGATGCGCGCGATCACCTTGGGCACGCCGTACTTCTCCTTGGCGACCTGGCAGACGATGATGTTGTCCTCGTCGTCACCGGTGACGGCGACCACCAGGTCGGCCCGCTCCACGCCGGCCCGCTCCAGGACGAACAGTTCGGTTCCGTCGCCCGGCCGGACAACGTGCTCGAACCGCTCCTCCAGCAGCTGGTACCGCTCGCGGTCGTTCTCGATCAGAGTCACCTCGTGACCCATCTTCATCAGCGTCCCGGTCAGGTTGCTACCCACCTTGCCGCCGCCCACGATCAGGATGTACACCGGCTCCCCTTACCCGATCCGGCCGGGGGTCGCACAGATCGCGTTGTACGCCTGGTCGATCGCGCCGGACGTCGGGCACACCGTCTGCAGGCCGAGCGTCTCGTAGAACGCCGCGCGGGCGGGGTCGAGCACACGAGTGACGACGCACGGCGCCTGGAACCGGGTCTGGGCGATCTGAGCGATCACCAGGTTCGTGTTGTCGCCGCTGGTGGCGACGACCACGGCGTCGGCGGTCTCGATCCCGCCCTCCTTGAGGACGCCGAGCTCGAGGCCGTGGCCGTGGATGAACTGGCCGGGCCAGTCCTCGGGCAGGCGCTGCAGCGCCTCCGGGTCATCGTCGATGACCGCCACGTCGTGGCCGTCGGCGGCCATCCGGGCGGCGATGCCGGAACCGACGCGGCCGCACCCCACGATCAGCAGTTTCATGGCTTTAGGGTACAGAGTTTGGCGGATCACCTGCGGCGTCACGGCCGGAGAGGCGGCGGTATCGTGCGCCGAATGCCAGAGATCAAGATCGGGTTACTGGGGTATGGCACCGTCGGGTCGGCCGTGCACCGCCTGCTGACCGAGAGCAGCGAGGCGATCGAGCGCGTCACCGGGCAGCCGGTCACGGTCGCCGTCGCGCTCGTCCGCGACCCGCTCAGGCGCCCCGACGCCCCGGCCGGGCTGCTGCAGACCGACTTCGCCCGGCTGCGCGACGATCCCGAGATCCAGGTGGTGGCCGAGGTGATGGGCGGCATCGAGCCGACCCGCGGCTACGTGCTCGACCTGATCCGCTCGGGCAAGTCGGTCGTCTCGGCCAACAAGCAGCTGCTGGCCCGCCACGGCGAGGAGCTGTTCGGAGAGGCCGAGCGGCATGGCGTCCAGCTCCGCTTCGAGGCCAGCGTGTGCGCGGCGATCCCGGTGGTCAAGGTGCTGCGCGAGTCCATGATCGTGACCAACGTGCACCGCATCGACGGGATCGTGAACGGCACCACCAACTTCATCCTCAGCCGGATGATCGAGGCCGGCGCCAGCTACGACGAGGCGCTGGCGGAGGCACAGGAGCTTGGGTATGCGGAGGCCGACCCCACCGAGGACGTGACGGGGGCCGACGCGGCCGCCAAGATCGCGATCCTCGGCGGCATCGCGTTCCATACCCGGATGCGGCTGGAGGAGGTCGAGCACACGGGCATCGACACCCTCGACCTGGCCGACGTCCAGCACGCTGCCGAGCTCGGCTATCGGGTGAAGCTGATCGCCTCGGCGCGGATGTCGGACGGCCGGGTGACCGCCCGCGTGCACCCCTGCCTGCTCGGGCAGGACCACCCCCTGGCCTCGGTCGGCGGCGCGTTCAACGCGGTGATGCTGCAGGGCCGCTCGATCCGCGAGGTGATCCTCGAAGGGCCCGGCGCCGGCGGCGAGGAGACGGCGACGGCGGTGATCGGCGACCTGCTGGCGGTGATCGGCACGCAGGGCACCGGATTCCTCCAGCACGACGGCTACTACCGGGCTCTGGAGCGGTTCCCCTCCGACCAGCTCATCAGCCCGAGCTACCTGCGCGTCGCGGTGGACGACACGCCCGGCGTGCTGGCACAGGTGGCGCAGCATCTGGCGCACGAGGGAGTCTCCGTCGCCCAGGTCGTCCAGCGCGGCAACGGCGAGGGCGTCCACATCGTGATCCTCACGCACGCCGCGCCCGAGGGCGCCGTCCGGCGAGCCGCGGCTGCGGTCGCCGAGCACCCCTTCAGCCGCTCGGCGCCGGTGGTCCTGCCGGTCCTCGAGCGCGCTGGCTGAGGTAGGCCCATAGCGCCGGCAACGTGCCCAGCAGCGTGGCCGCGCCGGCTATCGCATACACCCCGCGCGTGCCCACCGGTTGGATGAGCACGCCGCCGAGCACGATCGACGTCGCGTAGGTGGCTCGGATCAGGGACAGCGCTGCTCCTCGCACGCGGCCGATCAGCTGGTTCGGGATCAGCCGCTGATAGAGCAGCATCTCGGTCGTGTTGGTCATCCCATTGCCGAACCCGGCGACGACCAGCAGGCCCAGCGCGACGATGAACAGCGGAGCGATCGAGACCAGCCCCAGGCAGATGCCGAAGCTGCCCATCCCGAGCACGAACAGCTGCAGCGGCGGACGGCGGTCGCTGAGGATGCCCGCGACGGCGCTGCCAAGGATCAGTCCCGCCCCGACTCCGCTGGTCATCAGGCCGTACCCGAAGCCGCCGCGGTGGAAGACCTGCTCGGCCAGGGCCACCTGGGCGACCAGCGTGGCGCCGGCAAAGGCGACCGCGATCGTCGCCGACACGGTGGTCGCTGCGATCACCGGCTGGCCCCACAGCGCGCGCAGCCCCGCCCGCAGCTCGTGGGCGACCGTCGAGCGCTCGTGCCGCTCACCCTCGAACCGGCCCTTCACGGTGCCGACCAAGACCGCCGCTACCAGGAAGCAGACGGCGACTGCGGCAAACGCCGGGCCCCCGCCCGCCGCCTCGGCCAGCAGCCCGGCGAGCACCGGCGCGGCCAGCACGGCCGTCTGCGCTCCGGCCGCCAGCGCAGCGGTCGCCCGGTTCAGCTCGGAGTCCGGCACCAGGTTGGGCATCACGCCGGCCAGTGCAGCCTCGAACGGCGCGTAGACGGCGGCAGCCACGGCAGCCAGCACGACCAGCTGCCAGGTGTGCGTCGCCGCGATCATGCCCAGGTAGATCGCGCCCTCGAGCACGGCGACCGTGATCATCAGCTGCCGCCGCGGCCGGCGATCGGCCACCACCCCGCCCAGAGGCCCGAACAGGGCGGCGAGGCCCAGCGACGCCACCAGCACCGCCGACACCCAGGTCGTGCTGTGCGTCCGGTGGTAGGTGATCACCGCCAGCGCGACCGCACCCGCCTCGACTCCGCCCGATGCCAGTGCCGTGGCGGTGACCAGCCGCCGCACCGCCGGGTGCGAGGGCAACCCCAGCTTCAGTGGGTCACCGCTTCCTCGGCGCCCACGGCTGCGGCGGGGAAGTGCGTGACGATCACCCGGCAGGGAGCGCGCCGGAGCACGAAGTCGACCGTCGAGCCGAACACTGCCTCCTCACGGCTCTTCGCCAGCCGCCGCTTGTCCGGCGCGCCGATCACGATCAGTGCGGCCTCGTGCTCCACGGCCGCATCGACGATCATTCGCCCCGGGCTGCGGGTGCGCCCGACCACCGGCGTGTAGGGCACGTGGTACTCGAGGGCGAGCGCCTGCGCGGCGCGCTGCACCTCCTCGACCTCCTGTTCGCGCTCCGGCCGCGGGGAGTCGATCGGCTCCCGCACCGGGATCATGATGGCGCTGACCCCGACGACGGGCGAGTTGTTCTCGGCCGCCAACCGCATCGCCGTCGCCATCATCTCCTCGCCGATGGCGTCGTTGCGCTCCAGCGGCACCACGATCGGTCCCGACGGGGTGGCGAGCCACTCCTCCGGCGGCGGCGCCGTCGGCTCGACCCGCTCCAGCATCGGCTGTCCCGCCCGCACGCGGATCGCCGCGTAGATCGCGATACCGCCGGCCATCCAGAGGACGCCGACGTCGCGCGCTCCCGGGTGGGTGCCGAGGGCGATGATCCACGCGGCAAAGGCGGCCACCGCGCCGACCGCGGCGGTCACGGGCACCAGCCTTCCGCGGATCCGGACGTTGCCGCGCATCATGAACGGCCGCGGCATCTCGGGCTCCATGATCCTCAGCCAGATGATCGAGACCTGGGCCAGGAACAGTGCGATCAGGATGCCGAAGCTGTAGATCGACGCCAGGGTCAGGATCTCCTCGCCCTGGAAGAACGCCCCCACGATCAGGAAGACCGCGGAGAGGACGCCGACCGCGGCAAGTCCAGCGGGCGGCGTCAGCGTGCGTCTGCTGCGCCGCGCGAAGATCGACGGCAGCTGAAGGTGCTCGCCCATGGCGGAGGTGAGCCGGGCGCAGCCCGAGAAGCTGGTCGCCATCGCCAGCAGCAGGATCACCGTCGCCGTCAGGCCGACGAGCACCCGCAGGGCCACGTCGACCGGGTGCGGGAAATGCGATCCGACTGCCGAGGCCAGTCCCAGTATCGGCGCATCCAGCCACTTCGTGGACAGCTCGCTCGAGTACCCGGCCGGCTGCGAGGGATCGCGGTGGGGGGAAACGCCGACGTCGCCGCCGTTGCCATCGCCGCATACACGACGACGACCGTGAACACCGAGCTGCGGAGGGCGCGCGGCACGGTGCGAACGGGATCCTTGGCGAGTGACGCCAGGCCGGTCAGCTTCTCGAGGCCGGTGAAGCCGACCATCGCGATCGGCAATGAGAAGGCCAGCGAGTTCCAGGTCGGCTCGACCCCCAGGTTGACGTCGTGCTTCAGCGCGCCCCAGTTCCAGAGCAGGGCCAGGCCGAGCGCCGCCAGCCCCACCTGCACCAGCAGGTCGAGCAGCGAGACCACCACGGCCTCCATGTAGAGGTCGGCCCGCCGCACCAGCCGAAGCGCCGTGACGATCACGACCACGACCACAGCGAGCGCGGTCGACTCGCGGCCGGTGAACATGTCGACGTTGCCGAAGGCGCCGGTCACGTAGTGCGGGATGAAGAGCGCCGCCAGCGAGATCGCGATCACGTAGTCGAGCACGGTCGCCCAGCCGGCGATGAACCCGACCAGGTCGTTGAACGCGCGCCGGGCGAACGCCGACGCTCCGCCCGTATCGGCCAGCGTGGCCCCGCCCTCGGCGTACGACGCGGCCGCCAGCACGAAGATCGCGCCCGCGACCAGGAAGATCACGGGCGTCAGCGACAGCGCGTAGACCGCCGTGATTCCCAGCGCGTAGTACAGGGAGCTCCCGATCTCGCCGTAGGCGATCGCGTACAGCGCCGGGGCGCCGAGCATCCTGTTCAGTACGGGGATCTTGCGCGCCATCGAACTAGCTTAGAAGGTCTGACGTCACGGATCGTGGATGGCTGGCGAGTGGCGGGCCAGCAGGAGGCCATGCCGCGATGAAGCCCATATATGGAGTTCATCTGGGCAAGACGCGGCATAGCGCTCCTGCGCCAGTCCGACGCCGCCAGACGCCGCGAGGCGTGCCGTCAGACCTTCTCAAACCATCGGTGACAGGCTGACACCCCGTTCAATGGAGCGCTCGCCAGCGCAGGGCGCCGAGGACGATGAAGACCGCGCCCATCAGGTAACCGACCTGGCCGCCATGCACGGTGGCCGTCCTGACCAGCAGCGCGACGCCGAGGACGACGAACAGGACAGCCAGGAAGTGGTTGACCCGCAGCAGCATCAGCCGCTCGCCGGCAGGGCGCCGACCATCACCCGGCATTTGGCGTGCCGCAGCACGTAGTCGACCTTCGGCCCGAGCATCCGCTGCCCGGCCCGCGGACGGAGCCCGGCGCCGATGACGATGATCTCGGAGCCGCGGCGGTCGGCCTCCTCGACGATCGCCTCGCCGACGTTGCGTGTGCGGACGATCCGGGTGATGACGCGTACGCCGTACTCGCGCCCCAGCGCGGCAGCCTCCTTCAGCTCGCGCTCGGCCTCGGCCGTCTCGGCCTCCATCGGCGAGGAGATCGGCTGCGACAGCGGCACCTCGATCGGGTAGATCACGACCAGGCTGGTATGGGACTCCGCGGCCAGCTTGAGCGCCGTCGCGGTCATCTCGTCGTCGACCCGGCCGGACGCGATCGGCATCAGGATCGAGCGGTACTCGACCTCGACCGTCGGCCCCATCGCCGCCTGCTCGGCGAGCACCGTCTCGGCTAGCGGCAGTCCCAGGTACTTGCGGTACACGATGTACAGGACCATCCCGAAGAGCAGCCAGAGGAACCCGACCGGCGCCACGTGGTCGGAGATGTGGAGCCCTATCGTGACCAGGAACGCCAGTCCAGTGCCGATGCCGCCCAGGATGGCGAACCCGGGGACGTCGTAGCCGCCGACGTGGAACGAGAGCGGGCCACGCCAGGGCATGTCGTCGGGCATCGTCCGCCGCATCCAGATCACGGCGGCATGCGCCAGGGTGAACGAGAGCATGGCCCCGAACGCGTACAGGTTCCCCAGAAACGTGGCGTTTCCGATCATCAGGACGATCGCGATCAGGCTGTAGGCGATGATCGCGATGTAGGGGGTGTTGTACCGGGGGTGCACCCGCCGCAGCGCCTCCGGGAGCTGGCGGTGCTGGCCCATGGAGTAGGTCAGCCTGGACACGCCGATGATGCCGGCGTTGGTCGCGATCACGAGGATCGTGGCAGCCAGGATCGAGACGTAGTAGCCGAGCCCGTTCTGGACCGTGCTCGGCAGGCCGAGATTGTCGACCAGGCCCGCAACCGGGTCATTTGCGTACTGGCAGGCAAGGGGCGAAGTCGGTTCCCCCTGGCTGACCTGGGCCTGGCTGGCGCAGCCGAACTTTGGGTCGTGTGTGATCGCCGCCTGCTGGGCGGTGGCCGGCTTGACGGGCATCGCGGACAGCGCCACCGACGGCAGGAACGCGTAGATGGCAAACACCGCCGCCACCACGTACATGATCGCCGCCGGGACGTGGCGAGGCGGATCGATCGCCTCCTCGGCCATGTTGGAGACCGTCTCGATGCCCGTATAGGCAACCATCGCGACCGGGATGGCGATGATGAAATGCGTCCAGCTGGGGGTGACTCCCAGGTGCACGTTGTCGCGCAGGACGGTCGGCGAGAACACCGCGAACAGGCCGATGATCACAAGCAGCGCCTGGGTGGCGAGGTCGGTCAGGGCCAGGAAGATGTTCAGGCCGGCGGCCTCCTTGACCCCGACCACGTTGAGCGTCGCCAGGAAGCCGACCACGATCGCGCCGCCGATGATGTCGCCCGGGTGGCCGATCAGGTGGCCCGGCCAGAAGCGGTCGAGGTAGTGCGGCACGAACACGGCCGAGATCGCGATCGTGACCGTGTAGTTCAGCATCTGCGCCCAGCCGGCAAAGAACGAGACGAACTCGTTGAACGCGTGGCGGGTGAACGACGACGAGCCGCCGGCCTCGGGGAAGCGGGCGGTCGCCTCGGCGTAGGTGACGGCGGTGAAGAAGAAGATGGCGCCCGACACGAAGAACGCGATCGGCGTCAGCCCCAGCGCGTACGCCGTGACCAGGCCGAGCGCGTAGTAGATCGACGAGCCGACGTTGCCGTAGGCCGTCGAGAACAGCGCCGAGGTGCCAAGCACCCGGTGCAGTCCCGCAGCCTGCCGACGCGTTACTGGCATCGCGTTGTTATACCGCCGTTATACCGCGGTCCGCGGGCGACCCGACCGGCGAGCGAAAACCGAGCCTCGCACGAGCAAAGGAGGGACAGTGCTCTGCACGGCCCGACTGCCGCGACACCGCGAGGCGATGGTTTGCAGCCGCCGGCTACCGGGTGATCGAGCGGGATGATGAGAATCGCGACGATGTTCGTGATCTTGATCATCGGGTTGATCGCCGGGCCGGCGGTGTCCTTGTAGGGATCGCCCACCGTGTCGCCGGTCACCGACGCGGCGTGCGCCGGCGAGCCCTTGCCGCCGTGCGCGCCGTCCTCGATCAGCTTCTTGGCGTTGTCCCAGGCGCCACCGCCCGAGGTCATCGAGATCGCCAGGAACAGGCCGGTGACGATGGTGCCCACCAACAGGCCGCCCAGCGCCTGGTAGCTGATCAGGCCGACCACGATCGGCACCGCGATCGGGATCAGCGCCGGCAGCTGCATCTCGCGGATGGCGGAACGAGTCACCAGGTCGACGCACCGCGCATAGTCCGGCTTGGCGGTGCCCTCCATGATGCCCGGGATCTCCCGGAACTGGCGGCGCACCTCCTCGACCACGGCGCTGCCCGCACGTCCCACCGCGTCCATCGCCAGCGACGCGAACAGGAACGGCATCAGGCCGCCGATCAGGAGGCCGGCAAGCACCCACGGGTCGTTGATCCGGAAGGCCACCGGGTGGCCCAGCTTCAGCACCAGGGCGTCGTTGTACGACTGGAAGAGCACCAGCGCGGCCAGACCGGCGGAGCCGATCGCATAGCCCTTCGTAACTGCCTTGGTGGTGTTGCCGACCGCGTCGAGCGGGTCGGTCACCTTGTCGCGCACCTCGTGCGGCAGGTCGGCCATCTCGGCGATGCCGCCGGCGTTGTCGGTGATCGGCCCGAAGGCGTCGAGCGCGACGACCATGCCGGCCATCGAGAGCATCGCCGTCACCGCCGTGGCGATTCCGTAGATCCCGGCCAGCTTGTAGGAGACCAGAGTGCCCACGACCAGCGTGATCACGGGCAGCGCGGTCGCCTGCATGCCGACGGCCAGGCCGGCGATGATGTTCGTCGCGTGACCGGTGGTGGACTGCTCGGAGATCCGCTTCACGGGCCCGAAGCGGGTGCCCGTGTAGTACTCGGTGATGCCCACCAGCAGCGCCGTGATGACCAGGCCGGTCAGGGCGCAGAAGTAGATCCTGGTCCAGCTGACGAAGACGAAGTCACTCGCTACCGAGTGGATCACCGGCAGGTAGATGACGGCTGAGATCAGCGCCGACGCCATCACGCCCGTGTAGAGCGCGGTCATGATGCTTCCCGACCTCGGCAGCCGCACCAGCAGGGTGCCGATGATCGATCCCGGGATGGCGAGCGCGCCCAGCAGCAGGGGCAGCACGACGCCGTTGTGGCCGCCCACGTGGTGCAGCGAGGCCAGGTACATCGACGCCACGATCGTCACCGCGTAGGTCTCGAACAGGTCGGCCGCCATGCCGGCGTCGTCACCGACGTTGTCGCCCACGTTGTCGGCGATCACGGCCGGGTTGCGGGGATCGTCCTCCGGAATGCCCGCTTCGATCTTGCCCACCAGGTCGGCGCCGACGTCGGCGCCCTTGGTGAAGATGCCGCCGCCCAGCCGCGCGAACACCGAGATCAGCGAGCCGCCGAAGGCCAGGCCGATCAGGGCCCGCGAGGCGTCCAGGTCGCTGCTACCGGTCTGCTTGAGCACGCCGTAGTAGCCGGCGACGCCCAGCAGGCCCAGACCAACGACCAGGATGCCGGTCACGGTGCCGCCCTTGAACGCGACCGAGAGAGCGGGTGCCATGCCCTGTCGGCCGGCCTCCGCCGTGCGGACGTTGGAGCGCACCGCGACGTTCATCCCGATGAAGCCGGTGAGCGCTGACAGCACGGCGCCGATCACGAAACCGATCGCCACCTTGACGCCGAGATCGCCGGTCCAGTGGCCGGCAACCGCGATCACGACGGTCACCACCACGGCCACGACGGCGATCGTCGTGTACTGGCGCTTCAGGTAGGCGGCTGCGCCCTCCTGGATCGCCGCGGCGATCTCGCGCATCCGATCGTTGCCCTGCGGCTGCTTCAGCACCCAGGAGGTCAGCAAGAGCCCGTAGATAACGGCTGCGGCGCCACAGACAAGCGAAATCAGCACCGCATGGGCAACGAGGAAACTCACGTGGATTGCTCCTTAAGACGACGAAGAACGGACGAAGACAACCGGGCGATTGTACCAGCGGTCTCGGCTAAACCATGCGGTTCCCCGGGCGGCTTGTAACTATGCGCGAACCGGATTGTGAACCTAGAACCTGGCGCCTTGCAGGGCGGTCGCGCAGACGTCCTGGGGCTGGGCGCCGATCCGCGGGATGGCGGCGAACAGCAGCTCCCGCAGGCGCTGGTTGTTCTCGGTGAACACCTTCACCACGGCCTCGTGCGACACCGGCTCGACCTCCGGGTCGTCCTCCAGCCCGACGTCGTAGTCGGTGATCAGCGAGACGTTGGCGTAGCAGAGCTCGAGCTCGCGGGCCAGCCACCCCTCCGGGTAGGCGGTCATGTTGATCACGCCCCACCCCATCGACGAGAACCAGCGGCTCTCCGAGCGGGTCGAGAAGCGCGGCCCCTGGATCACGACAACGGTGCCGCCGTCGCGGATGTCGAGGTCCTGCTCGCGGCCGGTCTCGAGCAGGATGTTGCGCAGCTCGGGGCAGTAGGGGTCGGCAGCCGACACGTGCGTCGTCAGCGGACCGTCGTAGAACGTGTCGCGGCGGCCGCTGGTGCGGTCGACGAACTGGTCGCAGACGACGAACGTCCCCGGCGGCAGGTCGCGTGACAGGCTGCCCGAGGCGCAGGGGCCGATCACCCGCCGCACGCCCAGCTCCCGCATCGCCCACAGGTTCGCGCGGTAGGGAATCGCGTGCGGCGGCAGGTGGTGATGGCGGCCGTGGCGGGGCATGAAGGCGACCCGCTTGCCGCCGACGTCGCCGATCACGAACCGGTCGGACGTCGGTCCGTACGGTGTGTCGACGGCGACCTCCTCGGCGTCCTCCAGGAACGAGTAGAAGCCCGATCCGCCGAAGACCCCGATCTCTGCGCTGCTCATACGTCTCCTCTCGGTGTCCAGATCTTCGGCCGCTCGGCCTCCGGAACGTCGGGCTGCGCCGGCGGCTCGCTGGACGGTGCCGGCGGCTCCGGCTCGGCCGGCGGCTTCATCGCCTCGGCGTATGCCATCTGGAGCTCCGACAGCGCCTGCCGGTACTGAGGCAGCGCCTCCGGCGCGATCCGCTCGACGACCGGCAGCAGCGCCCGGATCGTCTCGATCGCGATCTCGGTCTGCGGCAGGTCACGCGCATCGGCCTCGCCGGTCAGCCCGGTGCTGTGAAACCCGAGCTCGAGCATCACGTGCACCGTCGAGAGCACCAGCTCGGGCGTCGTCGGCAGCCGCTCCTCGGTCACCGCATGCTCCCGTGCTCGGACAGCCAGCCGGCCACCGACTCTCGCGTCTGCTCCACCGTCAGCGGCCACAGCTCGCGGACATCCTTGCCCTCCTCCAACAGCGGGATCGCCAGCTCCGACAAGGTCGGCGCAAGCACCGGCTCGAGGAACGGCAGGATGCCGAGGTCGCGGGCGGTCTCGGTCACGCAGTCGACCAGATCCGCCAGCCGGTCGCGGGCAGGGAGCGTACGGCCCGACCGCAGATTGATCAGCTCGCCTGACATCCCCCATCGGATCGCCCGCCACAGGTTCTCCTCGAGCAGCCGCGGGGCGTAGTCGGGGAGCTCGAGGCCCTGGTCGTAGTCGCGGGCGAAGTGGGCGGCCAGCGCCACCGTCAGGCCGGCCAGCGCGACCGAGCGGCCGAGATCGGGCTGTGCGTCGCAGATCCGCACCTCGACGGTCGGGAACGCCTGGTGGGGGCGGACGCTCCACCAGATCTCCGTGTGCTCGCGGATCGACCTGGTCGAGATCAGGAACCGCACGAAGTCTGCGTACTCGTCCCAGTTGGCAAGGTGGTCGGGTATCCCGCAGCGGGGGAAGAAGCGCGTGAAGATCTGCGTCCTTGTCGAGTGCAGGTACGTCAGCCGGTCGTCCAGCCAGGGGGAGCTGGACGACACGGCCAACAGCTCGGGGAGCACCGTGCGCATCGCGCTGCAGACGGCGACCGCCCGGTCGGCGCCGCGGATGCCGATGTGCACGTGGAGGCCGAACGTGTTGTTGCGCCAGGCCACGTAGCGGAGGGTCGACTCGACCAGGTGGTAGTGGGGCGTGTCGATCAGCTGCTGGTCCTGCCAGCGCGCAAACGGGTGCGTGCCCGCGGCGGACAGCTCGTAGCCGAGCCGGCGAGACAGATCCAGCAGGTCGCCGCGGCGGCGGGCCATCGTCTCGGCTGCGGCGGCGAAGTTCTCACAGCGGCCGGTGCGCACCTCGACCTCCGAGCGGATCAGCTCGCCGGCGATCATGTCGGACAACGTCGGATGGCTCGGCGCCGCCTCGCCGAACCGCTCGAACCCGGGCACCATGTCGAGCGTCGAGGGGTCGAGAATCGCGAACTCCTCCTCGACCCCGACCGTGAAGTCGGTGCCTTCCTCGAAGTTGACCCGGGCGGCCTCCAGCGCTTCCAGCGGGTCGCTGATCTTGGGTGTCTCGCCCATCGGCGCGCACGATACCCCGAGTCGCAGGTCGTCAAGGTTGGCTATGGGGAGCACCGATACGGCTGCCATGACGCCCCAGAGCGCACCTGCGTGTTTGTGCTCGGGCTGGCAGCCGCGGTCGGCTGGTATGCCGGAGTGGCGCTGCTGCCGCTGGCAGCGTGGCTCGTCTACGAGGGCGCTGTGGCGCTCACGCGCGGCCTGCGCTCAGTACTGGTTGAAGAAGCCGCGCTCCATCAGTGACGCCTTGTCCTCGGCGGACACGATGACGTTGCTGGGCGTCAGCAGGAACACGCGGTCGGCGACTCGCTGCATGGTGCCGTCGAGCGCGTAGGTCAGGCCGCTGGAGAAGTCGATCAGCCGCTTGGCGAGGTCGGCATCGGCGTTCTGGAGGTTGATGATCACCGGGACGTCGGCCTTCAGCTGGTCGGCGACCTTCTGTGCGTCGTTGAACGTCTTCGGCACCACCAGCTCGACCTGGCTGGCGTTGCGGGTGCCCCCGCCGTTGGTCGAGGGAGCGCGCGACCTGCCCCGGCCTGACCCACGACCGGAAGGCGGCGGCTCGTCCGAGAAGATCTCGTCGAACTCGGCTCCCGAGCGACGGCGCGGGTTCAGACGGCGCACGTTAGGCCGCTCGCTGTAGGTCCTTTCCAGGTCCTCGTGAGCCGCCGAACCGTCGTCGTCGTAGTACTCGTCGTCCCAGTCCTCTTCGCGGATCCCGAAGTAGACCTGGGTGCGATGCCACATATCGCGCACGCTCATTGCGCGATAACTCTACCGCCGATACAGGACGCTCCCCACCCGGACGATGGTCGCACCCTCGGCTGCGGCCGCCGCGTAGTCCTGGCTGGTGCCCATCGAGAGCTCCCGGAATTCGTGCCGTCCCTGCCATTCCGGGGCGAGTTTGTCGCGGAGTTCGCGCAGCGCCGCGAACCACGGCCGCGCCCGTTCGGGGTCGTCGGTCAGGGGCGGCATCGTCATCAGGCCGTGGAACACCACCCGGTCGAGCCCCGCCACCTCCTCCAGCAGCGCGCCCAGGTCGGCGGGCTCGACGCCCGCCTTGGACTCCTCGCCGGCCACGTTGACCTGAAGCAGGCAGGCGACGGGCTCGGTCGACCGCTCGTGCACCTGGCGGCAGGCAGACAGCGTGTCGATCGCGTGGATCAGCCGCACCCGCCCGACCAGGTCACGCACCTTGCGGCTCTGGACGTGGCCGATGAAGTCCCAGGTGAAGGCCTCACCCCACCGCTCCTGCTTGGCCAGCAGCGCATCGGTGCGGTTCTCGCCGACCAGCTCCACGCCGGCGTCCCGCAGCGCGCCCAGATCCTCTGACTCGACGTACTTGGTGGCAGCCAGGATCTGGACGCCCGGGCCCACCTGGTCGCGCACACGGGCGAGGTTCTCTGCGACGACCGAGGCGTCAAGCACGGCGCGCCACCACTCCCTGGCGGCCGGTGACGCCGTGGTCGCGGCGGTGTGAGAAGTACCGCTCGGGGTTGCAGATGGTGCACTCACGGGCCTCGGCGATCTCGGTCACGCCGCGTGCCTCCAGTGCGCGCCGTGCGCACAGCCAGAGGTCGGCGCGGTCGTCGGAGATCACGTCGGGGCCGAACCGGGCCGTGAGCGCGGCCGCCACCTCCGGCCCAACCTGGTAGCAGCATGGCCCGGCGCCCGGCCCGATCGCGCCCGTGACCGCCCCGCCGACGGCATCCACCCCGGCCTCCACGATCCCCGCCTCGCAGACCACGCCAGCCGGCATGCATGATCGCCAGACGCTGGCCGTCCTCCCGGGCCACGGCCACCGGCAGGCAGTCGGCGGTGAGCAGGACGAGCGGCTGGGCCCGCCGCGAGGTGACCAACCCGTCAGACTTGGGGAACGGCTCCCTGCCGGGCTCTGTGAACCGTCCCGAAGAGGGCGTATCCCCCACCTCCCGCACGTCGGCGCCGTGCACCTGCCAGGCCATCGTCGCTCGCGCCGGGTCGCCTCCCAGCCCGGTCACCGCGCGCCGCCGGTTCTCGGCGACCGAGGCCGGCTGATCGGCGGTCAAGGCGCCCAGGTTGAGGGAATGGAACGCGCCCTCGGAGACGCCGCCGAGCCTGGACGTGAAGGCCACGTCGATTCCGGCCGGCGCGTCGTCCCACCGCAGCAGCGGGGTCTGCTGCCGGTCCCACGACAGCCCGTTCACAGCACCACCGGCACGCCCGGCACCGGTTTGCGGGCGGCGTACTCGTAGGCGCAGCCGGCGGAGGCCGCCAGCTCGGCCACGACCGACCAGCCGCGCGCCCGGCGCCGCTGCACCCGCACCTCGATCTGTGCGCGGTCTGCCTGGTAGGAGAAGACCCGGGAGCCGTCGGGATCGCGGTAGGCGACGCCGACCAGGTCGTCGAGCGCGCACTGCACGCTGCCGGTGATCCGCGTGCGGGGGCCGCGAAGCGTGAACCGGAAGAAGTCCGGCTCGAAGTCTGCGTGCGAGACGATGCCGGCGGCGATGCTGGACGCGCTGTGCCGGAATCCGCCGGCGCTCACCGACCCCATGGTGACCAGCGGCGTCGCCCTGCCCAGGTGGTCGTAGCGGCGGCTGGCGACCTCGACAAAGTCGGCTGCGGCGGCGAACGCGTTGCAGTGGACACGGGCGGAGACCTCGGCGTGGCGGCTGCCCCAGGCATGCACCTGCTGGGCCGGCCAGTTGCGCACCGCCACCTCCTGGTCGCCGATCCCCAGCATCCCGCTGACCCGGATAGCCGGCTGGCTGACGACGATCTCCGGCCGCCGCAGGCGGGTGCCCGAGCCGTACTCCACCGGGTCGGAGGCCTGCTCCCAGGACAGGTTCCAGTGGGCCGCATCGACCCTGCCCTGGGCCCGGTCCTCGTCGAGCGTCGAGGAGGCGACGGTGATCGGGAATCCGCCGGCGCCCGTCTGGAACTGGTCGATCCGATGGGTCTCCTGGCGTGCGTACAGCTCGCCTCCCGGCAGCCTTCCGACGAACCACGTCTCGGCCAGCGGATCGCCGCCGCCGCTTGCAGGCGCGCGGAAGCTGTGGCGGATCCACGCGGATGACGCCGAGGCCGGGTCGAGCAACCGCAGGTGCCACGCCTCGTAGTGCCCCGCCTGCCCGCGCCAGCGGCTCGCGTTGGCGGTCGCCAGCTTCACGTCGCCACCTCCTCGACCAGCGCGCGGGCCACTTCCAGCTGCTCGTCGGCCCCACCCAGCTCACCGTTGCGCTTGCGGCGCAGGAGCTCGGCCAGCACCTCGCCCAGGCGAGGCGACTCGGGCAGACCCAGCTCGGCGCGCAGCGTGTCTCCGTCGATGTCGAGCGAGACGCTGCGTAGCCGCTCGAGGTAGAGCAGCGCCTGGCTGGCCGCAGCGTCGTCTCCGGCGGCGACGCGGAGCGCGACCTCCAGCGGCTGGGGAGCCAGCAGCTCGGCCACCCGCGCCGGCTCCTCGGCCCGGGCCAGGGGTGCCGCCAGCCGTGCGGGAACGCAGGCCGCAGCGGCCACCACCCGCGCCTCACGGCGGCGCAGCCGCATCTGCTCCAGCCAGTCCAGCAGCTCGTCGGCGCCGATCGCTTCGCACAGCGCGCCCAGCCGGCTCCGCCACGCGGGCAGCTCGGGCGCATGGACCAGCCGCAGCTCGTCGAGCCGGCTGACGCGCGCGACCTCCTCCGGCCCGCAGCGCAGACGCGGATGAAGCGCCGCCGCCAGTCCCAGCTCGTCGAGCCGCCTCAGCGCCGCCGAGATCTCCGCCTCGCTGAGGATCGCGACCAGCTCGTCGCGCAGGCGGGCTCCCGAGACGTCGCCGACCAGGCCCATCTCGACGCAGCTGCGGGCCAGCTCGCGGGTCGCCGCGTTCATGGCGAACGCGAACCGGTTCTCGTAGCGGACGGCCCGGAACAGGCGGGTGGGATCCTCGATGAACGAGAGGTTGTGGAGCACGCGGATGACGCCGGCCCGTAGGTCGTCGGCGCCGTGGTGGGGGTCGACCAGCGTCCCGAACCGGTCCGGAGCCAGCGCCACCGCCATCGCATTGATCGTGAAGTCTCGCCGCATCAGGTCGTGGACGATCGAGCTTCGCTCGACCACCGGCAGCGCCCCCGGCCGCTCGTAGTGCTCGGTGCGAGCGCTGGCCACGTCGACCCGCAGGTCGCCGGCGATCACGACGGCCGTGTGGAACGCCTCGTGGCCGTGGCTGCGGCCGCCCAGCGCCTCGGCCAGGCGCCGGCCGACCTCGATCCCGTCGCCCTCCACGGCCAGGTCGATGTCGAAGCTCGGCTCCTCCAGCAGCAGGTCGCGGACGGCGCCGCCGACCAGGTAGACGGCCGGGCCGTCCTCGCTGATCGCCTCCACCGCGGTCCACAGCCGCTTCAGGCCGGACAGCGCCAACAGCCGTGCGGCCAGCTCTGCGTCCGCCGGGACGTCCGCGGGCCGCTGCTGGGTGCCCAGCGCCTCCAGCACGTCGCTCCGCGTGACGATCCCCAGCACCGACTCGAGCGGATGCGGCCCGGGCCCGCCGGCCTCGGTGACCGGCACTCGGCCGGGGCCGCGGACGATCGCGCGCTGCACCTCGCCCAGCCCGGCGCCCGCGGCGACCGCATCCACGCTCGAGCTCATCACCGCCCGCACCGGCGCGTGGGCCAGCCCGTGGGCGATCGCCCGGCCGAGATCCTCGCGGTCGACCGTGCCCACCAGCATCCCGCCCGATGAGAGCTGCACGCCGGACGTGCGCCGCTTGCGGCACTCGGCCAACGCATCCTCGATCGACGTCCCGTCCTCCAGGAACCACGGTGGCCGCGACATGATCTGCGATGCGGTCGGCGCGCCACCCGTGCCGGAGGGCAAGGCGCTGCGGACGCGCTCGCGCACCGCCTCCAGCGTCTGGTCGCGGACGATCGCGGAGGCCGCCTGCGGATGCCCGCCGCCGCCCAGCGCCGCCATCACGGCGGCAACGTCCAGGGCCGGTGTGCGGCTGCGGCCGACGGCGAACACGCGGCCCGCCATCTCGACCAGCATGACAATCGCCTCGCAGTCGGTGATGTCGATGATCTTCGAGGCCAGCCCCGACACGCCGTCGACGTAGTGCGGCCAGCGCACCGCTGCCAGCAGCGTCTGCACGCCGCTGACGTCGAGCGGCTCGGCAGTCTCGACCAGCGTCGAGAGCAGCGACCGCTGCTCGTTGGAGAGCGGCGAGTGCAGGAAGCGGCCGATCAGCTCCTGCCCGGCGCCGTGCCGAGAGCAGAACGCGAGCGCCTCGACGTCGCGGAGCGTCGTCGACGGATAGGTCAGCGACCCGGTGTCCTCGTGGACACCGAGCGCGAGCGCCGTTGCCTCCGCGGGCGTCGGCTCGATCCCCCGCTCGGCCAGGATGCCGACCATGGTCGAGCACAGCGCGCCGTCTTCGGAGAAGACAACGTGGCCGGGAGAGACCCAGTCCGGCGCCTCCCCGCCGTGGTGGTCGAACAGGGCTGTCTCGACGCCCGGCCGGCGGATCACCTCGGCGACGTCCCCCAGCCGGCCCAGGTCGGAGACCTCCACCACCACCACGCTCCGCACGTCGCCGAGGTCGAGGCGGGACGCGTCGTGCAGGTCGAGCTCCTCGGCGTAGAGCGCGACGAACTCGCGCACGTTGCGGTTCAGGCCGCCCTGCAGGCAGATGACAGCGTCGGGATAGAGCCGCCGTGCGGCAAGCGCTGCCCCCAGCGCGTCGAAGTCGGTGCCGGCATGCGTGACGATGATCTGCTCGGGCCGCACATGCGAAGCCTATGGGCTGGGAGGGTTTCACGGCGGATCGCATGCCAGAGCACAGACAACACCCCGACCGGGCTACGCCGGCTACAAGTGCCGCAGGTATCTGAAGTAGAAGGCGGCAAACACCAGCACGATGCCGACGTTGGCGGCCAGGCGCTCCCAGAAGGAGTTCCGGAAGAAGAGCACGTCCACTCCCACCACGACAACCACCATCGCAATCACGAACAACGCCCGTTCCATCGTTGTGCTCATGGCTGGCCGCGTCCCAGCGTTGGTGGAATACCTGCCGCGACGAAGTTCAAGCCAGTGCGATCGCCTCGACCTCGACCCTCGCCCCGGCCGGCAGTCCAGCCACCTGCACCGTGGAGCGAGCCGGCGGGTCGCTCGTGAAGTACTCAGCGTAGACCGCGTTCATCTCCCCGAACTCGCCGAGGTCGGTCACGAACACCGTCGTCTTCACGACCTTGTCGAGGCTGGAGCCGGCCGCCTCGAGCACGGCCTTCAGGTTGTCGAGCGCGCGGCGCGCCTGCTCCTTGATCCCGCCCTCCACCAGCGTGCCTGCGGCCGGATCGAGCCCCACCTGACCGGCGCAGAACACCATGCCGCCGGCGACGATGGCCTGGTTGTAGGGGGCGCCGGCAAAGGGCTTGGGTGCTCCGTCTGTGACGACAACGCTTCGGCTCACGTGGCTGCTCCTCGGGTTGGATGGGTGATCGATTCGGCGCGCACCTCGGCGCTGCGGGCATGCGCGATCAGCCCCTCGGCCCGGGCGAGCGCCGCCAGCGGCCCGGCCAGCTCCTCGACGGCGCCGTCGGGGATCTCGACGATCTCCTGGATGCGCAGGAAGATCCCGGGCGCCAGGCCAGAGCTGAAGCGCCCGCGGCCGCCGGTGGGCAGGATGTGGTTGCTGCCGGCGATGTAGTCGCCGAAGGCGGTGCCGCTCTGGGCGCCGAGGAAGATCGCCCCGGCGTGGCGCACGCGCCCGAGCGCCGCCTGCGGATCGGCGACGGCCAGCTGAAGGTGCTCCGGGGCGTAGGCGTTGACGAAGGCGAACGCCGTGTCCCAGCTATCCGCCAGCAGGCCGGTGATGTGAGCGTCGTCCTCACCTACGTGCCCGGCTATCGCTTCGAGCACCGAGTCGTCGACCGCCACCACCACCGAGAGGGCGCCGGAGCCGTGCTCGGCCTGGGCCAGGAGGTCCCAGGCGATCGGCTCGGGGGGAGCGGACTCGTCGACCAGCACCACCAGCTCGCTGGGGCCCGCCAACGACTCGATCCCGACCTCGCCGAACAGCCCGCGCTTGGCCTCCTCGACGTAGGCGTTGCCGGGCCCAACCATCACGTCCACCGCCTGGATGGTCTCGGTTCCCAGCGCCAGCGCGGCCACCGCCTGGGCGCCCCCGATGGCGTAGATCTCGTCCACGTCGAGCAGTGCGCAGGCCGCCAGCACGATCGAGTCGGGAACGCCGTGCTCCGCGGGAGGCGAGCAGACCGCAATCCCGCCGACGCCGGCCACCTGCGCCGGGACGATCGCCATCACGGCGCTGGACGGGTAGGCAGCCAGGCCGCCGGGCACGTAGATGCCGACCCGGTCGACCGGCATCGGCCTGGTGCTGATGATCTGCCCCTGCGGCAGCACTTGCCGGGTCGGCGTCGGCATCGAAGCCTCGGACGTGCGGCGCAGGTTGGCGGCCAGGGTGCTGATCGCATCGCGAACGTCGGGCGGCACCCCGTCCAGCGCGGCGGCGATCGCCTGACGCGGCACGCGCAGGTCATCGAGGTCGATCCCGTCCAGCCGGCTGGTCAGCCGGCGGATCGCGTCGTCGCCACCGCTCCGCACCATCTCGACGATGTCGGCGACGGCGCCGCGCACGTGCTCGCGATCGCTCTCGCTCGGTCGCAGTCCGCGGACGATGCCGGGCACATCGTCGGCGGTGATCCGCACAGGTTCCACCCGAGGATTCTAGAGAGCGAACAGTGTCGCCGTGGGGCGGGTTCCGAGGCGAGCCTCGAAAGCGCTCAGGCGAAAGCCGTTCTCGGTCATCACGGCTTCGGCCGGCAGCACCGCCAGCTCGCCCGTGTCGATGCCCGGACCGCCCAGCGGTGACGGCAGCGGCAGCAGCATCTGGCGGGCCTCCAGGTCGCCGATCCGCTGGCGCGCCTGCGCGGTCAGGTCGTCATGTGGCCGCTCCGCCTGGCGCAGGAACTCGCAGCGCAGGAACTCGGCGAACGACGCCGCGACCGGCTCGGCCTCCATCCGGTAGGCGTCCAGCCGGAACACGCCCGCTTCGCCCTCCCGGTAGGCGTACTGGTCGCCCCAGGCGGTGCCGCCGAAGCACCAGAAGCCGTCCAGCCGCCCGCGCCAGGCCTGGCGCCAGCCGTCGGGGCGGTTCCAGTGGCGCAGATCGATCCCGTACCGTGGCGCCAGCCCGTACAGGCGGAGGTAGCCCCCGAACGCTTCAGCACCGTTGGTCAGGCCCAGGAGCCGGATGTGGTCGGCCGGTACCGGTACGGGCTCGTCGAACAACAGCGTCGACGCAGCCAGCAGGTCAACCGGCTCGTGGCGGGTGACCAGCCCGCACGATGCGACCCCCGCGACGGAGTCGGAGGTCATCAGTTATCGACGCGCTCGATTCTCGCGCCCAGTGCACGCAGCCGCTCGTCTATCCGCTCGTACCCGCGGTCGATCTGGCCGACGTTGCCGATCCGGCTGGTGCCCTCGGCGCACAGGCTGGCGATCAGCAGCGCCATGCCGGCCCGGATGTCGGGACTCTCCATCCGCTGGCCATACAGCCGCGCCGGCCCGCTGACGACCGCTCGGTGCGGGTCACAGAGGATGATCCGAGCGCCCATCGAGACCAGCTTGTCGGTGAAGATCAGGCGGTTCTCGAACATCTTCTCGAAGATCAGCACGGTGCCCTTGGCCTGGGTGGCCACGGCCACGGCGATCGACGTCAGGTCGGCCGGGAACATCGGCCACGGCCCATCCTCGATCTTGGGGATCTGACCGTGCTGGTCGTCGACGATCTCGAGCGTCTGGCCAGGCGCCACCCGGACGTCGTCCCCCGTCACCTCGATGTCGACGCCCAGCCGCCAGAAGGTATGGCGGATGGCGCGCAGGTGCTCGGCTGCGGCATCGGTGATCGTCAGGTCGCCGCCGGTGACCGCAGCCAGGCCGATGAATGACGCAACCTCGATGTGGTCGGCGCAGATCCGGTAGGTGCAGCCGCGCAGATCCTTGGTACCGCGGACGGTGACCACGTTTGAGCCGACACCGTCGACCTCTGCGCCCATCTTCTGCAGCATCCGGCACAGGTCCTGGACGTGCGGCTCGCAGGCGGCGTTGGTGATCCGCGTCTCGCCGGTCGCACCGGCGGCGGCCATCAGCGCGTTCTCGGTGCCGGTCACGGACGCCTCGTCGAGGTAGATGTCGGCGCCGATCAGGCCGTTTGGCGCCCGCATCCGGTACTCGCGATCGCTCGAGACCTCGGCGCCGAGCGCCTCGAATGCCATCAGGTGCGTATCGACGCGCCGGCGGCCGATCACGTCACCGCCCGGCGGCGGCACATCGGCGGCGCCAAAGCGCGCCAGCAGCGGGCCGGCGACCAGGATCGAGGCGCGGATCCGCTCGCAGAGCAGTGGGTCGAGGCGTGTCTTGGTGACATCCGCCGCCCAGATGCGCACGGTGTTGACGTCGAGCCACTCGACCTCCACACCGATCTCGGCGATCAGCTCCAGCATCGCCTCGACGTCGCGGATGCGGGGAACGTTCTCGAGAGTGACCGGGTACGACGTCAGCAGGCACGCCGCAATGATCGGGAGCGCCGCGTTCTTGTTACCGGCCGGCTGGACTGTCCCCGAGAGCGGCGCACCGCCCTCGATCACCAGTGATTCCACGGTGCCCTCTGCGGTTGCGATGTGCATCGTCATCGATGGTAACCCGATTCGCTCCGGAATTCGCCTGGTCCTGCCCGGGAGGGCGACAGATGATCGGGTATCCTGGCCCGCCGATGGCCGACGAGCTCGTACACGACCGCGACGCCGCCTGGGCGCTGCTGACCGAGTGGACGCAGAGCGAGGCGCTGCGCCGCCACGCGCTGGCAGTCGAGGCATCGACCCGCGCGTACGCCCGCTCGTTCGGCGAGGACGAGGCAGCCTGGGGCAACGTCGCCCTGCTGCACGACTTCGACTACGAGCGGCATCCGACGCTCGACAAGCACCCCGCGGACGGAGCGCCGGTGCTGCGTGAGCACGGCTACCCGGAGTGGTTCGTGCGCGCCGTTCTCTCGCACGGCGACCACCTTGGCCTGGCCCGCGAGACGCAGCTCGAGAAGACGCTCTACGCGTGCGACGAGATCTCTGGCTTCGTGCACGCGTGCGGCCTGGTGCGACCCGACGGAATCGCCACCCTGGAGCCGAAGTCGGTGCGCAAGAAGCTCAAGCAGCCGAGCTTCGCCAAGGGCGTCAACCGGGACGACGTGACGCGCGGCGCGGAGGAGCTGGGTGTCGACCTCGACGAGCACATCGCGTTCGTGATCGCGGCGCTGCGGCCGATCTCGGCCGAGCTCGGGCTGCGCAGCTAGAGAGAGGCGATCGCGTCGAGCAGCGCCTGTAGGTCGCTCTCGTCCGTCCAGGCGCCGACCGATGCCCGGATGTAGGGCGTGTGCGGGATGAAGCGGACGAGCACGTTGCGCTCGTTCAGCGCCAGCGCGACAGGCTCGCACTCGTGCCCCTCGACCTCGAACGCGAGCAGGCCGGTCTCGCCGGGCGCAACCGACACACCGGGCGCCGCCGACAGCAGCTCGCGGGCACGGGCGGCGTTCTCGGCCGCCTTCGCATACCAGGCCGCGCGCCCGCCGGGCAGGCCGGCGACCCACTCCAGGGAGGCTGCCAGCGTGACCAGCGTCACCCCGTCGATCGTCCCGGCGTCGAAGCGCTGGGCTCCCGGCTTGAACGTCCCGATCTGCCCCTGGTCGAGCGCCAGGTAGCCGGACAGCACCGGCCACATCTCGTCGACCCGGTCGGGATGCACCCACAGGCCGCCGCTGCCCTGCGCTCCCATCAGCCACTTCTGACCCGAGAACGCGTAGTAGTCGGCGCCGGTGGCCGGGATGTCGACGGGGATGTTGCCGATCGACTGCGCACCGTCGACCAGCAGGGTGCCGCCGACGGCGTGGACAGCGTCGGCCAGACGAGGCAGGTCGAGAACGCGGCCGGTCGTCCACAGCACGTGGGAGACCGCCACCATGCGGGTCTCTGGCCCGATCGCATCCAGCACCTCGCCCGCCTCGACCGCGCGGACAACCACGCCAAAGCGCTGTTCGAGGACGTTCAGAGGGCTGAGCAGTCCGGGATGCTCTTCCCTGGTCGTGACCACCTCGTCTCCCGCCTGCCAGGGCAAGCCCGCCGTGACGAGGCCGATGCCCTGCGTGGTCGACGACGTCAGCGCGATCTCCTCGGGCGGCGCTCCCACTACGGCGGCCAGCCCGTCGCGGGCACGGCCGCGGACTTCGAAGTAGCGCTCGAAGCTCGGCCTGCCGATGCGCGGGTGGCGGAGGTCGTGCTCGATCAGATCCCGAGCGGCCTCCGCGGCGGCCGCCGGCAGCGGCCCGTTGGTGCCCGCGTTCAGATACGCACAGCCGGCCAGCGAGGGCAGCTGGTCGCGGATCACGCGGAGATCACCGCGTCGACCGGGTCGTGGTCGGACAGGCGAAGCGGCCGGTCGCCGTTCGCCGAGTAGTCGCGGCGATCCGGCAGCCAGCGGGTCGCTGCCCAGTCGATCTCAAAGTCGCGCACCAGCAGATGGTCGATCGCCACGTCCGAGGAGTCCTCCTTCCAGCCACGGGCCTTGAGCGCCTGCAGCGCCGGCGAGTGTAGCGTCGCGTTCAGGTCGCCGCCCAGCACGGCCGGGGCCCCGCGGGCGAACTGGGCGGTCAGGTAGCCGGCGCGCTCGAGCTGCTGGCGGTTCTCGCCGTGGTCGGCGTGGACGTTGCCAACCACGAACTCGCGGCCCAGTTTGCGATGCCGGAGCCGCACGAGCTGGACGACCCGTGGCTCCCCACGCAGCCGCCGGCGCTCGTTGATCTGCACCCGGCGGGCCGAGACGAGCAGCAGCTCGGACCCGTAGAGCAGCGCGTTGGCCTGCCCCTCGACCTGGGTGCGCACGACGTCCGGCAGCGCACGGCCCAGGCTCGCGCCGACCGCCAGCGGGAGCGGCAGGTGGACGAACGGGATGTGGGCGCCGTAGGCGGGCGCGACCGTGATGCCCATCCCGGTCGCCTCCCGCAGCAGGTCGCCGGCCCAGACCGGCACCTCCTGAAGCATCACGATGTCGGGATGCTCCTCGGTGATCATGTGGGCCATCTCGCGGAGGTGCTTTCGCCGCACGTGACGGTGGCTGTCACCCGGGGGCGGGACGTCGCGTCCATGCGCAATGTTCCAGGTGCGCACCTGGAGGGTCAGTCGTTCGGCCACGGGCCACCGATCCTAGATGATTAGTCGACATCTCCCGCGGGCCTGGCCGCCATAGGCTCCCGGGGTCCGTCAAGCGCTCGGCGGGCTGTGGCTGCGAACCGTCGCCTCGCTGTGTCCTCAGTCGCATCACTAGGTCCACTATTGATGCTCCCTGCGTCCTTGCGAGCCTTGGTTCTCGCCACCCGGGACACCACGAGAGATATCGACCACTCATCTTGATGAATCAACCAGCGATCCGCCGATGCGGGGTTAACATCGGGGTATGCACCTTCCCCGGCGGGCCCGGTTCTCGGACGTGATCTCGCGTCAGCTTGTGATGTTCGAAGACGAGCAGCAGATTCTGCTGCGTCGCGTGTCCGAGGCCAAGCGCGAGTACGAGCACGCCGGCCGCGACTCGGCTGAGGAGAAGTACGGCGACTACATGGATCTCGTCGAGGAGGCCGAGGACGAGCTGCTCTCCCTCCGCGACCGGTATGCCGAGACGATGGCGGCCCGCGACCGCACCACCTACGAACGCGAGTTCACCCGCGCTGCCGAGCGGCGGCTGCCCACGCTGGCCGCCCGGCGCGACTACCTGCGGCGGATAGACCCCGAGTTCGACGCTTGACGACGCTGCTCGACTGGTTCGGGCGGAACGGATATCTGGCGGTGTTCCTGGCGGTCGGCCTGGAGCTGGTGGGGATCCCGTTCCCGGCCGAGACGATCCTCCTCACGGCCGGCGCAACCGCCGCAACGGGTCGGTTGGAACTGCCGGCGGTGATGGCGCTCGCCGCCGTGGCAGCGGTGCTGGGGGCGTCGGTCGGCTACACGATCGGGTGGGTCGGCGGCAGGCCCCTGCTCGACCGGCTGGTGGCGCGGGGCTGGCCCCGCCAGCAGCAGCTGCTCCGCATCGAAGGATTCGTGGAGCGGCACGGCGGCAAGGCCCTGGTGACGGCCCGCTTCGTGCCGTTCGTGCGCATCTTCGCCCCCTGGATGGCGGGCGCCACCCGGATGCCGGTGCGCCGCTTCGCCGTCTGGAACGTCGCCGGTGGAGTTGCCTGGGTGGTCGTCGTGACGCTCTGCGGCTACCTGTTCGCGGCATCGGTCGGCGCCATCGAGCAGGCGCTCGGGCCGGGCGCGGCGATCGTCGTGGCAGTCGCCGTGGCGGCTGCGCTGATCTGGCATCGCGTCCGACGCCATCAGTAGCGTCCGTCAGGATGCGGAAGGCCAAGCCCAAGATCCCGAAGTGCCACTCGTGCCACCGGCGGGCGCTGCGGTTCATCGAGAAGCGCGACCGCTACCTGTGCGACTCCTGCGGCAAGGTGTTCGACATCGAGGTCGTCGAGCGCCACAACCCGGGCCTGGTTGAACGCCAGATCGGCCTCGGCGTCTGACGCCTACTGGCGGGGACGGCGCAGCCGCCGGATGACCACCTGGTCGACGGTGCAGACCGGCGACAGCTCGAGCAGGAAACGCACGGTGCGGGCCACGTCCTCGGGGCGGATCATCCGCTCGGGCGGCACCGGGACGCCGGCGACCATCGGCGTGTCGACGTAGCCCGGGCAGAGCGCGGTCGCGCGAATGTTCTCGTCCTGGACAATGGCCTGCGCAAGGCCGATCGCGGCGTGCTTGCTGGCCGAGTACGCGGGAGCGCCGGGCATCCCGTCGACCCCGGCCTGGGAGGCGAGGATCACGACCAGCCCCTGTGACTCGCGCAGCGCCGGCAGCGCCGCCTGGACGAGCAGGAACGGCGCCCGTGCGTTCAAGTCGAACATCTGGTCCCAGGCATCGACGGTGAGGCCGTCCAGCGGCTCCTCGATCAGCACGCCTGCGTTGGCCACCAGCAGGTCGAGCCCGCCGCAGCGCTCGAGGTGCGCCGCCACCAGCTCGGCCGGCGCCGCCGGATCGCTCTGGTCGCTCTGCACGCTGACCGCTCCCGGGATTGCCGACTCCCGGCGGGCAGCCGCGGTGACGTCGTAGCCGGCCTCGACGAGGTCGAGCGCAACGGCGCGGCCGATGCCGCTGGAGGCGCCGGTGACGATGGCAGACCCAGGCACGCGCCGATCCTAGATCAACTATCAGCAGCACTTGCATACGAACACATGTTCGCCTACGATCGAAGGTCCGTTGCGCACCTTCGACACCATCGTCTGCGCTCTCGTCCCCCGCTTCGCGCTGCGGGCGACGCTGCAAGGCTCGCTGCCCCAGACGCCGGTCGCGCTCGGCCCCGAGCCGGGCGGCCCTCCCGTGGTGGGCGAGCCCAACGCGGTCGCTGCCGCCTTCGGCGTGCACGCCGGCATGCGGGTCGGCGAGGCGATCGCCCGCTGCCCCAGGATCTCTCTCATCCCCGCCGACCCGAGCGCGGTGGCCGACGCAGGCGAGGCGATGCTGCGGGCGCTCGAAGACCTGGGCGCCGCGGTCGAGCCGGTCGAGCCTGGCCGGGCGCTGTTTGCCGCCGACGGCCTGGTGCGAATGCACGGCGGCCTGACCCGGCTGCTGGCGGCAGCCGGCGCCCGGCTCGGCGCCGGCGGCCGAACGGGCGCGGGCCCGGGCCGCTTCGTCTCCCACGTGGCGGCGCTGCAGGCGCGGCCCGGCCGGCCGCTGCAGGTCACCCACGAGGGCGCGGCCGGCTTCCTGGCAAGCCTCCCTGTCGACCGGCTGGGGATGGAGCAGGCAGTCGCCGACGAGCTGGAAGCCCTCGGGATCACGACCGCCGGACGGCTGGCGGCGCTTCCGCTGCCGTCGGTCGCCGACCGCTTCGGCGGCCCCGGCATCGCTGCCTGGCGGCTGGCCCGCGGCGAGGACGAGCGCTACGTCTGCCCGCGCACCCCGCCCGAGCCGATGCGCGAGGCGATCGACTTCCCCGAGCCGGTCGGCAACGAGCTGACGCTGCGCCAGGCGCTGGTGGTACTGGTCGACCGGGTGCTGGCGCTGCCCGTGCGCGGCGAGCGGCCGGTGCGCGGGCTGGTGCTGGCTGCGCACCTGGCCGGGGGCGGGTCATGGCGCAAACAGGTCGCCCTGCGCGACGCCACCGGCGATCCCCGGCGGCTGCGCGACGCGCTCCTGCCGCGGCTCTCCGAGCTACCCGGCCACGTCGACCGGATCTCGCTCGAGCTGGCCGAGCTGGGCCAGCCGGGTGGCCGCCAGGAGCAGCTCCTGCGCCCCGCCGAGGAGGTGCGCCGGGAGCGCGCCGCCGAGGCCGCCCGCCAGGTCAGCTCGGCGCTCGGCGAAGGTCACCTGATGCGCGTGGTCGAGATCGCCCCCTGGTCGCGGATCCCCGAGGGGCGAAGCCTGCTCGTGCCGTTCGAGGGATAGAGGTCGCACGGCGCATGAAGGTGCTATTCTCGACCCATGAAGCGAACATATGTTCGCGTGCTGGGGGCGCCGCGGGAGATCGCCGTCACCACCAACCGGGCGGGCACGCCGACCGCCGTCGGCGGCCGGCAGGTGGACCAGCTCCGTGACGAGTGGCGGGTCGAGGAGGGCTGGTGGACGGCGCGGCCGGTGCACCGCACCTACTTCGACCTGGTGATGGCCGACGGCCGCAACACGGTCGTCTTTCACGACCGCCGCGGCGGTCTCTGGTACGCGCAGCGCGGATGACCTACACCGAGCTGCATGCCCACTCCTGCTACTCGTTCCTGGACGGCGCCTCGCAGCCGGCCGAGGTGGCGGCGCGGGCCGCCGAGCTGGGCTACGAGGCGTTCGCGCTGACCGACCACGACGGCCTGAGCGGCTCGCTGGAGTTCGCCCACGCCGCCCGCGAGGCGGGCGTGCGGCCGATCACCGGCTGCGAGGTGACGCTTCGGGACGGCTCCCACCTGACGCTGCTGGTCGAGACCCAGGCCGGCTACCGCAACCTGTGCCGGCTGATCACCCTCGCCCACGTCGAGGATCGCCGCTCCCCCAGCCTCACCCTCGAGCAGCTCGCGCTCCATGCCGCTGGGCTGCACTGCCTGTCCGGCTGCGCCCGCCACGGGCTGGTGGCACGTGCGGTGGCGGAGGGCAGGTTGGCCGACGCCGAGCGGGACGCCCGCATGCTGCGCAGCGTCTTCGGGCGCGAACGCTTCTCGATCGAGCTACAGCGGCCCTACTGGCAGGGGGACGCCCGCCGCAACCGGCTGCTGACCGAGCTGGCCGACCGGACGGGGCTGCGCACCGTCTCCACCGGCGATCCACATGCCCACAACCCACGCCGGGCGCTGCTGCAGGACGCGCTGGTCGCGATCCGCCACAACACCACCCTCGAGGCCTGCGAGGCGGAGCGGCGCGGCAACCACGAGTCGGTGATGCGCAAGCCGGCGCAGACCGCCGCCCGGCTGCCACAGCAGGGACTGTCCGGCGCCCGCGAGGTCGCCGACCGCTGCCGCTTCGACCTCACCCAGGATCTCGGCTACAGCTATCCCGACTTCGTCTCGGAGACCGGCGAGACGGCGCAGGCCGCCCTCGCCCGCACCTGCAGCGACGAGCTGGAGCGCCGCTACGCCGGCCTCCCCCACATCCACGAGGCCCGCAGCCGGCTGGCCCAGGAGCTCGACCTGATCGAACACCACAGGCTGGCCGGCTTCTTCCTGCTGCACGGCGAGATCCTGGAGATGGCCCGCGAGGTTGCCCGGCAGGTGCGCGGCCAGAGCGCCGCTCGCCGGCTGCTGCCGCCCGGGCGCGGGCGCGGCTCCAGCGTCGGCTCGATCGTCTGCTACCTGATCGGCCTGTCGCACGTCGACCCGGTCGCAACCCGGCTCTTTCTGGGCCGCTTCCTGTCGCGCGACCTGGTCAGCGTGCCCGACATCGACCTCGACTTCCCGCGCGACGTCCGCGAGGGGCTGATCCTCGAGGTGGAGCGCCGCTACGGCACCCAGCACGCCGCGCTGGTGGCCGCCTTCCCCACCTACCGGGCGCGGGGAGCGATCCGCGATCTGGGCAAGGCGCTGGCGCTGCCGCCCGGCGAGATCGAGCGGATGGCCAAGCTGACCGACGGCTGGGACAACGGCAGCGGCGCCGTCGAACCGCCCGAGACGCTGCCGCCACAGGCCCAGGAGCGGCTGGACTCGCCCCGCTGGCGTGCCTTCCTGTTCCTGATGGACGAGATCATGGGCCTGCCTCGCCACATCAGCCAGCACTCCGGCGGCATGGTCATCTCCTCCTCCCCGCTGGTCGAGCTGGTGCCGGTGCTGCCGGCCGCGATGGAGGGCCGCCTGATCTGCCAGTGGGACAAGGACTCCTGCTCCGACGCCGGCTTCCTCAAGATCGACCTGCTCGGACTGGGCATGCTGTCGGCGGTCGAGGAGTGCGTCGACCTGCTGGCAGAGACGGCCACCGAGCCGGTCGACCTGTCGCGGATCGGGTTCGACGACCCCGAGGTGTTCGCCGAGATCCAGGCCGCCGACACGGTCGGCGTGTTCCAGATCGAGAGCCGGGCGCAGATGCAGTCGCTGGTGCGCACGAAGCCCGAGAACCTGGACGACCTGACGGTGCAGGTGGCGCTGGTGCGCCCCGGCCCGATCGTCGGCGATGCGGTCAACCCCTACATCAAGCGCCGCCAGGCCCTGCGCGACGACCCCGGGTTCCAGGTGCCCTACGACCATCCGCTGCTGGAAGCGCCGCTGGCCGACACGCTGGGGGTGGTGGTCTTCCAGGATCAGGTGCTCGAGGTGGCGATGGCGATGGCAGGGTTCACCACCGGCGAGGCCGAGGGGCTGCGGCGGGCGATGAGCCGCAAGCGCAGCAGGGCCGCCCTGGAGTCGCACTGGCACCGGTTCCGCGACGGCGCGGCGTCAAACGGCGTCGACGAGGCGACCTCCCGGATGGTCTTCGACAAGGTGGTCGCCTTCTCGGAGTTTGGTTTTCCCAAGTCGCACGCGGCGGCGTTCGCGATCCTCGCCTACCAGTCGGCCTGGCTGCACCGCAACCACCCGGCGGAGTTCCTGTGCTCGCTCCTGAACGCGCAGCCGATGGGCTTCTACCCGCCCTCCACCCTGCTTCGCGACGGCGAGCGGCGGGGCGTGCAGATGCTGCCGCCCGACGTCAACGCGAGCCTGGCGACCTGCAGCATCGAGGAGGGCGCAGTGCGGATCGGCCTCGGCTACATCAAGGGCGTCGGCCGCACCGGCGAGGACATCGTCGCCGAGCGGATGGCCGGTGGGCGGTTCGCAGACCCCGGCGACCTGGTGCGCCGGGCGCCTGCCGGCAAGGACGTGCTCGCCCAGCTCGTGCGTGCGGGCGCGCTGGGATGCTTCAGCGACGACCGCCGGTCGCTGCTGTGGGAGATCCGGCTGCACCGGGCGCCCGAGCGCGGCCAGCTGGCGCTGGCCCTGGACGCCGCGCCGCCGCCGGCGCTGCCGGCGATGGGCACCTGGGACCGGATGGTCTCAGACCACGAGGCGATGGGGCTCACCACCGGACCGCACCCGATGGCGCTGCTCCGCCCCTCGCTGCCTGACAGCATCCGCAGCTCGCGCGACCTGCGCACCGACCGCCACGGTTCGCGGCTGACGGTGGCGGGGATGATGGTCGCCCGCCAGCGGCCGGCCACGGCCAAGGGCATCGTCTTCCTGCTGCTCGAGGACGAGCACGGGATGAGCAACATCATCGTGCCGCCCGACGTGTACGAGCGCGACCGGATCTCGATCCGCTCCGAGCCGCTGGTCGAGGTGACCGGCAAGCTGGAACGGCGCCAGGGCACCATCAACGTGATCGCCGAGCAGGTGGCGGGCCTCACCCGCCCCGGCAGGCCGGAGATCCGGCCGGCCGCCGAGGCAGACGAGGTGGCAGAGCTGCGACGGTTCCGGGCCGCGGCGCCTCGGGCAAACAGCTTCGGCCGTGGCCGAAGGTAGTGACGAGCGATGCCCGGCCGTGGCCGCGCGCCCTACAGGCTCGTGAACGACGTGACGATCGCCAACACGACGACCAACCACGCCACAACGCACAACGTCGCGACGAACAGTGCGTGATCCTGCGCCCATTCGGCCGCGCCGATTCCACCGTACTCCCAGCGGGCTCCGCCGCCGGTGATTCTCCGCATCTTGAGACCCCCTCTCGAGCGGTATGTCACCCCAGTGATCGCCCGAAGGGGGAGCCGGTTCACCCTCCTTCGGGTGAAAGGCTTGCGACTAACCCAAAAGCCAGCCGTACGCGGTCGTCAGCGCGATGATCACCGCCACCCAGGCGGCGACCATCAGTGCAGCTGCGACCAATGGCCGATCCTCGGCCCATTCGAGGACGCTGGCGTGGCCGCTGCCAAACTCGCCATCGTCATCGCCAAACTCCATCCAGCGTGTCATGAGACCCCTCTCGTTACGCAGGTACTCACACTGTGCCCGCGGCGCCCGGTAGGGGCATCACCCCGCCGGGTGCACCGTAGAAGCTCTGACGGGATACCTCGCGGCGTCTGGCGCATTCGGAATCTGCGTGATCGCAGATTCCTCCTGAACGTTGCAAGCCTGCAGGCTTGCAACTGGGCTGGCACAGGAGGCTACGCCGCGTCTTGCCCAGATGAACTCCGTATATGGGCTTCACCGCGCCATGGCCTCCTGCTGGCCCGCCACTCGCCAGCCATCCACGATTCATCCCGTCAGAGCTTCTTGGCTACCGATGCCCGTCGAGGGTGATCAGGGCCACGCCCTGGTCGACATCCAGCACCTGGGGCACCTCCTCGAGCACCCCTTCACGCGCGCAGTAGCGGACATCGTCGAATAACCCGGCGTCGTGCAGGTTGCGGGCGCTGGCCGAAGCCGAGAGGCCCTCGACCGCGGACTCGAACCCGCCGCAGATCGCCTCCGCGGCGCGGGCGGCGTCGCTCAGCTCCCACTCCGACAGCCACACCGCCAGCTCCTGGACGTACCGGCCGGCTGTGTAGGCGTCGTCCATGGTGAAGGTGCCGCGGACGCCGGCGCACTGGATCAGGACGTCGCCCTGAGCCGCCCGGGCCATGCGCGCGGTCTGGGCGGCGCAGCTGGTCAGGTTCAGCAGGCTGCCGACGACCACCTTGTCGGCGTGCCCGGCGGCGGTGACGATCGCGCGGGTGCCGTTGGTGGTGGTCAGGATCACCGTCTCGCCGAGCGGAGCTCCCGCGAACTCCGCCGGGGAGTTGCCGAGGTCGAACCCTTCGGGCTTCAAGCACTGGCGCTCGCCCGCCAGCACCGCGCCGCCCTCGATCCGAGCGGCCAGCTCGCGGGCGTGATCGAGCTCGCCGCAGGCCAGCACGCGGCGGTACCCGCCGGCCAGCGCCTGCGTGATCGTGCTGGTCGCGCGCAGGACGTCGATCACCACCGCGACCGCGCAGGCATCGGGCTCCCCGGGCGTGAAGGCGACGTCGATCCTCATGCCGCGTCGGCCGCCTCTGCGATCGCCGCCTGAGCCGCCGCGAGTCGCGCAATCGGCACCCGGAACGGCGAGCACGACACGTAGTCGAGCCCAGCCCGGTGACAGAACGCAACGGATGCGGGGTCGCCGCCATGCTCGCCGCAGATCCCCAGCTTGATCGCCGGCTTGGTCTCGCGGGCAAGCACCGCCGCTGTCTGGATCAGCCGGCCGACGCCTGACTGGTCGAGGGTCTCGAACGGGTTCGACTCGAGCACGCCCTCCTCGAGGTAGCGGGGCAGGAACGATCGCTCGGCGTCATCGCGCGAGAAGGCCAGCGTCATCTGTGTCAGGTCGTTGGTGCCGAACGAGCAGAAGTCCGCGACCTCGGCGATCTCGTCGGCGGTCAGGGCGGCCCGCGGCACCTCGATCATCGTGCCCACCAAGACACCCAGCGCGTCGCCCGACTCCTCCTCGATCACCCGCTCGGTGAGCGCCCGCAGCCGCCGCAGCTCCTCGCGGAAGCCGACCAGCGGGTGCATGATCTCGACCCCGGTCGCCTGCACGGCGAGCGCGGCGCGGATGATCGCCCGCACCTGCATCTCGTAGATCTCCGGGTACAGCAGCCCCAGCCGGCAGCCGCGCGTGCCCAGCATCGGGTTCACCTCGCGGAGCGCGCGGACGCGAGCGGCGACGCGTTCGCGTGGTGCGATCTCGTGCTCGGGCCGACCGGCCTCGCGCATCTGCTCGATCTCGAGCACCAGGTCGGTCAGATCGGGCAGGAACTCGTGGAGGGGCGGGTCGAGGAGCCGGATCGTCACGGGCAGCCCGGCCATGGCCCGGAAGATGCCCTCGAAGTCGCCCTGCTGGAAGGGCAGCAGCCGGCCGAGCACCGCCCGCCGCTGATCCTCGCCGGTGGCCATGATCATCTCCTGCACGACCGGCAGCCGCTCCTCGCCGAAGAACATGTGCTCGGTGCGGCAGAGCCCGATGCCCTCGGCGCCCAGCTCCCGCGCCCGCACGGCGTCCTCGGGCGTGTCGGCGTTGGCGCGCACCGCCAGCCGGCGGACGTCGTCGGCCCAGGCGGTGATCGTGTCGAAGTCCTCGTTGACCTGCGGCGGAACCAGCGGAACCGCGCCCAGCATCACCTCGCCCCGGCCGCCGTCGATGGTGATCACGTCGCCCTCGTGGATGTCATGGCCCGAGGCCGAGAACATGCGGTGCTCGAGGTCGATGCGGATGCCCTCGGCGCCGGCGACGCAGGGCTTGCCCAGCCCCCGCGCGACCACCGCGGCGTGGGAGGTCATGCCACCGCGGGCGGTCAGCACCCCCTGGGCTCGGATCACGCCGTGGATGTCGTCGGGCGTCGTCTCCCAGCGCACCAGGATCACGTCCTCGCCCGCCTTTCCCCGGGCCTCCGCGGTCTCGGCGTCGAACACGGCGGCGCCGACGGCCGCGCCCGGCGATGCGTTCAGGCCGTGGGCGATCACGGTCGTCTCGGCGGTCGGGTCGAGGCCCGGGTGCAACAGCTGGTCGAGCTGGCTGGGATCGACCCGGGTGAGGGCCTCGGTGCGCGTCAGCACGCCCTCCTCGGTCATCTCGCGGGCGATCCGCACGGCGGCTGCAGCCGTCCGCTTGCCGGTGCGGGTCTGCAGGATGTAGAGCGTGCCGCGCTCGATCGTGAACTCGATGTCCTGCATCTCCCGGTAGTGCTGCTCGAGGCCGCGCATCTGCTCCAGCAGGGCGGCGAACGCCTCCGGCATCACCGCCTCCAGCTCGGCCAGCGGCTGAGGAGTGCGAATGCCGGCGACGACGTCCTCGCCCTGCGCGTTGACCAGGAACTCGCCGTACAGCTCCCTGGCGCCGGTCGAGGGGTTGCGGGTGAAGCAGACGCCGGTCGCCGAGTCGTCGCCCATGTTCCCGAACACCATCTGCACGATGTTGACCGCCGTGCCGAGGTCGTCGGGGATGTCGTACTCGCGCCGGTAGGTGCGGGCGCGGGGCGTGTTCCAGGAGCGGAACACGGCATCGACGGCGCGGTCGAGCTGCACGCGTGGATCCTGCGGGAAGTCCTCCCCCGTCTCGCGCCGGTAGATCGCCTTGAACTCCTCGATCACCGCTTCCAGGTCTTCGGCGCTGAGGTCGACGTCCGAGGTCACGCGCCGGGACATCTTGCGGCGGGTCAGAGCGTCCTCGAAGAGGTGGCCGTCGACCTCCGCCACCACGTCCCCGTACATCTGGATGAACCGCCGGTAGGAGTCGCGCGCGAACCGCTCGCCGGCGGCGGCCAGCCCGGCGACCGAGTCGTCGTTGAGGCCCAGGTTGAGAATCGTGTCCATCATCCCCGGCATCGAGACGGGCGCCCCCGAGCGTACCGAGACGAGCAGCGGGTCGCGGGGGTCGCCCAACCGCTTGCCGGTGCGCTGCTCGAGGCCGGCCAGGTGGTCGGCCACCTGCTGGTCGAGCTCGGGCGGACGCGTCTTCCCATCGCGCAGGTAGGCCAGGCACGCCTCGGTGGTGATGGTGAAGCCGTCGGGGACGGGCAGCCCGATCGACGTCATCTCGGCCAGGTTGGCGCCCTTGCCGCCGAGCAGCGCCCGCATGTCGGCCGAGCCCTCGGAGAAGTCGTAGACGTAGGTCGGCACGGCGGTCAGCCGGGGGTCAGGTGCGCACGCCCTCCAGGGCGGCGCGGCGGCGCTCTTCCACCAGCTCGGCGCAGCGGGCGGCGGCCTCTTCGATCGCCAGCTTGGTGACGTCGATCACGGGGCAGCCGAGGCGCTTGTGGAGTTTCGCGGTCGCCTCCAGCTCCTCGTAGATCTCGGTCAGGTCGGCATACCGGGCGCTCGACCCGGCGGCCAGCGCGCGCACCCGGCGGCGGCGGATCTCGGCCAGCCGGTCGGCGTCGATGGTCAGGCCGACGATCTTCCAGGGCTCGATCTGAAACAGCACCGGCGGCGGGTCGACCCCGCGCACGATGGGGATGTTGGCCGCCATGTAGCCCATGTAGCCGAGGTGCATCGAGGTCGGCGTCTTGGAGGTGCGGGAGACGCCGACCAGCACCACGTCGGCGTGACCGAGGTCGTCGGCGCCGCGACCGTCGTCGTGCTTGACGGCAAACTCGATGGCGGCGATGCGGCGGAAGTACTGCGCGTCCAGCGGCGCCTGGCGTCCCGGCACCTGCATCGCCTGCATGCCGGAGGCGGTGGTGACCGCATTCAGGGCGGGGCCGAGCACGTCGAGGACGACGATTCGCTGCTCCCGCGCGATCTCGACCACCGCCTCGCGAAGCTCCGGATCGACCAGCGTGTAGAACACCGCGGCCCGGCGTCCGGAGGCCGCATCCAGGGCCCGGGCGAGCTGCTCGCGCGTCTTCACGCGGGCGTGCCGGAAGAGCTCGGTCTCGAAGTCGGGGAACTGGCTCTGCGCGGCCCGGGCAACGCGCGCTGCGGTGTCACCCGTCGAGTCGGAGACGATGTGGATCTCGAGGGTGTCCGCCACGGAGGAGACTCTACCGTGGAACGCGGCGACGCCGTCCGGCCACCGGCGGGGCTGGCAGACTCCGGGGGATGACGGCCGAAGCTGAGCTCCGGACGACCCGCGGCGGTGTCTCGCCGGACGGCGAGGGATGGTTCATCATCAACGCCCGCGACTCGCGGTGGCGCGATGACGGGCCGCTGGGCCGGTACTGCACCTTCGAGGGGAAGCGGAGGTTTGCCCAGCTCGGCTTCAACATCAGCGTCCTCGAGCCCGGCCAGCCGCTTGGCTTCTACCACCGCGAGCGTGCCCAGGAAGACTTTCTCGTGCTGCAAGGCGAGTGCACGTTGATTGTGGAAGGGGAGCAGCGACTCCTCCGCGCCTGGGACTTCTTCCACTGCCCGCCGGGGACGGAGCATGCCCTCGTGGGCGCAGGCGACGGCCCTGCGATCGTCGTCGCCGTCGGCGCCCGCGGTCGTGGTACAGGAGGGATCGTGTACCCGGTCTCCGGTCTGGCCGCCCGCTTCGGCGCAAGCGTCGAGCGAGAGACGCGCAGCCCATCCGAGGCGTATCGGGCGATCTTCGCCGAGCTTCCGCGGTCAAGATGGGTGCCCTACCCCGGCCTCTTGCCTGACCAGCTCGGGTAGCGGTGCGGTATATCTCGCCCGTGGCAGAGGCGGTAACGGGTACCTATGACGTGGTGATCGTGGGCGGCGGCGTGGTCGGATGCGCGATCGCCCGCGAGCTCTCGTTTACCGGCGCGCGGGTCGTGCTGCTGGAGGCGGCGCATGATCTCTGCGAGGGTGCCTCCAAGGGCAACACCGGGATCACGACCAGCGGCGCCGACTGCACGCCCGGAACCCTCGAGGCGCGGCTGGTACGGGAGTCGAGCCCGGGCTGGGAGGAGCTGTGCGCGACCCTGGACACGCCGTTCCGGCGGATCGGGACGCTGGCGGTGGCGATGACCGAGGACGAGCGCGACCGGCTCCCGGCACTGGTTGCGGAGGCAGGCGAGAACGGGGCGCCGGCCGAGATCGTGACCGGTGAGCAGGCGCGCGCCATCGAGCCGTTGATCAGCGAGGACGCCGTCGCCGCCCTCCACTTCCCGCAGGACGGCATCATCGACTCGATCAGGCTGACGATCGGCTACGCGGAGCTGGCCGCGCGGAACGGCGTGCGCGTGCTGCGCGGGTGCCCGGTGACCGGATTCGAGGTGGCCGAAGGACGGGTGGTCGCCGTGCGGACGCCGGCCGGCACGCTGTGGACGCGTGCGGTGGTGAACGCCGCGGGTGTCGAGGCGGACACGATCTCGCGCCTGGCCGGAGGCGAGGAGTTCCGCTGCTGGCCCCGGCAGGGGCAGTACTGGCTGCTCGATCGCGAGCTCGGCCGGCGGTTTCAGGCGGTCGTCGGCGGCGTTCCCACCGAGGTGACACGCGGGATCTACTGCGTCCCGACCACCAACCAGTCGCTGCTGCTCGGCCCGACCGCGGTCGATCACGACGACCGCCGGCTGAAGGCGGTGGACGCCGAGACGCTGGACGCGGTGTTCGCAGCCGCCCAGCGGCTGGTGCCGTCGGTCCGCCGCGAGTACGCGATCAAGACGTTTGCGGCCAACCGGCCGGCCAGCGACCCGGTGTACCGCATCGCCGTCGACTCGCGCATCGAGAACCTGGTGCACGCCGCCGGCATCCGCTCCACCGGGGTGTCGTCCTCACCGGCGACCGCACGAATGGTGCGCGGGCTGCTGGCCGGGCTGGGGCTGCCGGTCGAAGAGGACCGCCGGGACGCGCTGCGGGCCCTGGAGCCCATCCCCCGGCTGCTCGGCCACCCCGAGCCGGAGCGGCTGTTCGCGCTGGACCCGCGGTACGGGCAGGTGGTCTGCGCCTGCGAACAGGTGACGGCCGCAGAGATCGCGGCTGCGCACGAGATGGCGGTGCCGGCGCGTTCGCTGGAGGGAGTCCGCAAGCGCACCCGGGCGACCGGCGGGCGCTGCCAGGGTGCGCTGTGCATGGCCGGCGTCTCGTTCCTGCACTCGCTGCACCACAACGGGCCGCCGTGGCGGGTTCCGGTGTCGGAGCCCGATGCCACGCTGGGGGTCGAGCAGTGACCGCCGTCGCCGTTGTCGGAGCGGGCATCACCGGACTGGCCTGTGCAGCCTCGCTGGCGGGCGAGTCGGAGGTGACCGTGGTCGACCGGATCCCGGTGGCCGGCGGCGTGCACGGCTGGGAGCAGCCCGAGACGGAGCGGCTGCTTGCCGAAGCCGGCGGGGCGCGGATGCTGCTGGGAGAGACGGCGATCCGCTGGGACGGCCGCGAGCTGATCGTGATCGGTCAGGACGGCGCGCGGCGGCTGGCGGTCGATGCGCTGGTGGTGGCGACCGGGACGCGGCCGCTGGGGCGCGCCGAGCTCGACATCGAAGGCGGGCGGCCGGCGGGCGTTCTGGCGGCGACGGTGGCCTGCCATCTGGCCGAGAACGGAGTCACCTGCGGGCTGCGGCCGCTGGTCTACGGCGGCGGTGACTGGGCCGCCCGCGCCGTCCGGGAGCTGCTGGTCGCCGGGGCGATCGGGGTGACCGTGGTCGCGCCCGACGGTGTGCACACGTCGTTCCCGCCGGACGGCCGGGTGCTGGTGCGAACGGGCTCGCAGGTGGTCGGCGTGACGGGATCGCCACGGGTGGAGTCGGTGCGGCTGGCCGGCGGCGAGGAGATCGCGTGCGACGCGCTCGTGCTCGGCCACGGGCTGGTGGCCGTGCGAAACGTGGACGGGGCGGTGTGGGACGGCGAGCGGGTGGTATTCGCCCAGCCGCTGGACGACCCGGCATCGGTCGCCGGCGCCGAGCGGGCGGGCAGGGAGGCGGCAGAGGCCGTACGATCCGCTCTGTGAAGGTGACGTCTCCCATCGGCGAGCTTCCGTTCACGGTGCAGCGCGTGCGCACCGGCGGCGAGGGGCTGGTCGTCGAGGGTGAGCTCGGGGCGTGGCGGTCGCGGATCGAGATCGGCCCCGGCGACGTGCCGATGCTGGCACGGGCGCTGCGCGGCCCGCTGATCGCCCTCGGCGTGGGCGTCGTGCTGGTGGCTCTCACGCGCCGTCGATGAGCGTCCTGATCGGCGTCGACCAGGGCACCAGCGGGACGCGGACGGTCGCGTTCGACCTCGAGCTGCGGCAGCTGGCGGAGGCCTACCGGCCATCGGAGGTCTCACATCCGCACCCCGGATGGATCGAGAAAGACGCCGAGCAGATGGTGGCCACTGTCGCGGAGTCCGTTGCCGAGGTGGTAGACGCCGTCGGCGGAGCGGGCGAGGTTGCCGCGATCGGGCTGGACAACGAGGGCGAGTCGGTGGTGGCGTGGGACGCGTCGTCGCTGCGGCCGCTGGCGCCGGTGGTGGTGTGGGGCTCGCGGGTGTCGCAGCCGGTGGTCGAGCGGCTCGAGGCCGCGGGGCTGGGCGCCGAGATCGAGGCTCTGGCAGGACTGCCGCTGGATCCCTACTTCTCGGCCACGAAGGTGCGCTGGCTGGTCGAGTCGGTGCCCGCGGTGGCGGAGGCTGCCGAGGCCGGGGCGCTGCGGGTCGGTACCCTGGACGCGTACCTGTGCGCGCGGCTCGGGTCGGGGGCGAGGACCGATCCGTCGACCGCGGCGCGGACGCAGCTGCAGGCGCTGGCGTCGCCCGGCGACTGGGATCCGCGGCTGCTGGAGCTGCACGACGTGGCCCGGGAGTGGCTGCCGCCCGTGGGGCCGTCGGTCGGGGAGCTGGGTGAGCTGTGCGGGCTGCCGCTGCGGGGAATGCTGGTGGATCAGACCGCGTCGCTGGCCGGCCACGGCTGCGTCGCCGACGGGATGGCGAAAGCGACGTACGGCACCGGGATCTTCCTGCTCCAGAACGCGGGCTCGGCGCCACCTGCGGATCTGCGCGGGCTGCTCCCCTGTGTCGCCTGGGGCGACACGACCGGCGTGGTCTATGCACGGGACGGCGGCATCTTCTCGGCGGGGACGGTGATCTCGTGGCTGCGCGACGGGCTGGGGGCGTTCGGGGGCGCGGCGGAATCCGGGCCGTTGGCCGAGTCGGTGCCGGACACCGGCGGCGTGCGCTTCCTGCCGTGCGCTGGCCGGTCTGGGCGCTCCCTGGTGGCGCTCGGACGCGCGGGCGGTGATCGGCGGTATCACCTCTGGCACCACCCGGGCGCACATCGTGCGCGCGGCGCTCGACGCGCTGGCCTTCCGGGTGCGCGACGTGGTGGACGCGTTGCCCGAGCGGCCGGAGGTGCTGCGGGTCGACGGCGGCCTGACGGCGAACGCCTACCTGATGCAGCGCCAGGCCGACGTCCTGGGGCTCCCGGTGCTGATCGCCGCCCAGCCGGAGACGACGGCCCTCGGCGCAGCCGCCTTCGCCGGCGTCGGCGCCGGGCTGCTCTCGATGGACGACCTGGCGCGGCTGACCGCCGGAGCGGTCCGCTGGTCGAGCCGGCTGCCGCGAGCGGCCGTCGACTTCGCGGACGAGGACTACCGGGCCTGGCGCGCCTTCGCCGAGGGGGCCGCGGCGCTCTAACGCGGACCAGGTCCCTGTCAGTCGCGGGCGGGTGGCACGATCACCACCGGGCACGGGGTGATCTGCTGCAGGCGGTGGGCGACGCTCCCCACCAGGAGGCCCGCAATCACGCCAGACCCGCGCGACCCGGCGACGATCAGCCCTGCCCCGACCTGCCTGGCCACCTGAGCGATCTCGTGTGCCGGGCCGCCGCGATATGTCGACTCGACGACCTGTAGGTCGACCTCGATGCCGTCCTTGGTCAGGCCCGTTGCCTCCTCTGACACCCGGGCTGAGAGCTCTTCCTCGTTGAAGCGGCGGGGCTGGCCACCCACCTCGGGGAACAGCATGATCTCGCGCACGTAGACGACCGTCACCGGAACCTTCAGCCCCGTTGCCAGCTCGCGCACGATGGGGAGGGTGCGCTCCGATCCCTCCGAGCCGTCAAGCGCCACCACGATCCGCTCGATCGCCATCTCTCACCCTCCAGTTCGTACGTCTCCAGCCGTCGGCGGCGACCGTACCACGGGCGCCGACCTCCGCGCCCGGCCGGGGCCGTCAGCAACCGCGAGCTACCCCGGTAGCTGTTCGAAGTCGCCGAGCAGGCGCAGCGAGGTGGCGACGTCGGTGACCAGCTTGAGGCGGTTGGCGCGGATCTCCTTCTGCGGGTCCATCACCAGCACCTGCTCGAAGAAGCGGGTGATCGGCTCGACCAGCGCGCCGGCCGCGATCAGCGCGGCGTCGTAGTCGCGGCGCGCCGCGTTGTCGGCGATGTCGATGTCGGTCGAGGTCAGCGCGGCGCACAGCTCGCGCTCGGCAGGATCGACGAACAGCGAGCGGTCGACCGTCACGGCCGACTCGCCCGCCGCCTTCGCCGCGATCCGGGCACATCGGCCGTAGGCGTCCTTCAGCGCGGCGAGGTGCTCGGTGTTCGCGGCCCGGTGAAGCGCCCTCGACAGCGCGGCCAGCGGCAGCGGCCCGGTCACGCCGGAGCCGCGCGCCGCGCGCATCTCCTCCACCGTGACGCCCTCGCTGGCAACGACAGGCTCTACCCGGTCGAGCACGAACTCGACCGCGTCGGGCACCGCCTCCAGCGGCTTTCGCCGCAGCTCACGGCCCTGGCTGACCAGCAGCTGGATCGCCTCGCCCGCCAGCTCCGCGAGGCCGAGCTCGAAGCCGCGCTCGAGGGCGATCGCGACGATGCCCGCCGCCGCGCGCCGCAGGCCGTAGGGATCCCGGCTTCCCGTCGGCTGGGCGCCCAGCGCGAACGCCACCGCCACCGTGTCGGCCTTGTCGGCGATCGCCAGCAGCGCCCCCGCCACCGACATCGGCAGCGCCCCCGACGCCTCGACCGGCATGTGATGCTCCTCGATCGCATCGCACACCGCCGCCGGCTCGCCGGCCAGCCGCGCGTAGACAGAGCCGGCATATCCCTGCAGGTCGGAAAACTCCGACACCAGGCTGGACACCAGATCCGCCTTGCACAGCTCGGCCGCCCGCAGCACCGCCTCGCGCACCTCGGGCTCGGCGTCCACCCGCTCGCAGAGCTGGGCGGCCAGCGCCCGCACGCGCATCGACTTGTCGGCGAGCGACCCGCTGCCCTCCAGGAAGCTGACCCGGTCAAGCTCGCCGAGCATCGCCGGCAGTCCGCGCTCGACGTCCGCTCTGTAGGCGAACGCCGCGTCCTCCAGCCGGCCGACCAGCACATCCTCGTTGCCGCGGATGACGACCTCGGGGTCGCCGCCGTTGGCGACGAAGACGAAGCGCGGCTCGAGCCGGCCGCCCGACACCATCGGGAAGTACCGCTGATGGGATTGCATCGCCGTCACCGGCACGCGCAGCGGGAGCTCCAGGTAACGGTCGTCGAACCGGCCGACGTGCACGGACGGCCACTCGACCAGGTGGACGACCTCGTCGAGCTTGCGCATCGGGTCGATCCACTCCCCCGCGGCATTCAGCCCGGCCTCGATCAGCTCCCGCCGCTCAGCCGCGTCGGCGACCACCTTCACCGACCGCACCTGCTCCACGTAGTGACCGGCGCCCGTCAGCCGCACCTCTCCGCCGAGAACGCGATGACCGTGCGAGAGGTTGTCCGACCGCAGGCCGAACGCCTCAGCGGGGGCCACGTCGCCGTCGAGCATGGCCACCAGCCAGCGCACCGGCCGCGAGAACCGGCCGTCGTCCCAGCGCATCGTCTTCGAGAACTGGATGCCCCCAACGACCGCGTCGACGATGCCGCCGACCAGCTCGGCAGCGGGCGTCGCCTCGCCCTCGGACAGGGCCCACAAGAAGCCCTCCCGCTCGACAAGGTCGGCGGCCGCCAGGCCATTGCGGCGGGCAAACCCCTCGCGCGCCTGCTCGGGCGCATCCGCCCTGGGCCCCCGTCGCTCCACTCGCTCCGCCGCCTTCTCCGCCGGCAGCCCGTACGCCATCGCCACCAGCCGCCGAGGCGCGACGTACACCGCCGTCGACTCCGCCGGCAGGCCCGCCGCCTCGAGCGCGCCGCCGAGCAGGCCGGGCAGCTGGTCCTCCGCCTCCCGGCACGCGGCGGCGGGCAGCTCCTCGCACCCGATCTCGATCAGCAGGTCAGGCACCGCGCGCCTCCAGGTACGCCCTGGCGACCGCCTGGGTCAGCCGCCGCACCCGCAGGATGTAGGCGGCGCGGTCGGTAACGGCGATCGCCCGCCTCGCGTCCAGCAGGTTGAACGCGTGGGAGCACTTGAGCACGTAGTCGTAGGCGACCAGCGGCAGCCCCGCCTCCAGGCAGCGTCCGGCCTCGCGCTCGTAGTCCTCGAAGTGGGCCGCCAGCCGCTCGGTGTCGGCGACCTCGTAGTTGTAGGTGCTGAACTCGCGCTCGTTCTGCTGGTAGACATCGCCCCAGGTGACGCCGGGCGCCCAGACCATGTCCTGCGCGCGGCGAACGCCCTGCAGGTACATGCCGATCCGCTCCAGCCCGTACGTCAGCTCCACCGAGACGGGATCGAGCTCGAGGCCGCCGGCCTGCTGGAAGTAGGTGAACTGGGTGATCTCCATCCCGTCCACCCACACCTCCCAGCCGAGGCCCCAGGCGCCCAGGGTCGGGCTCTCCCAGTTGTCCTCGACGAAGCGGATGTCGTGTCTGACCGGATCGATGCCGACGGCGGCCAGCGACCGCAGGTAGACGTCCTGGACGTCGGCCGGAGCCGGCTTGAGGATCACCTGGTACTGGTAGAACTGCTGGAAGCGGTACGGGTTCTCGCCGTAGCGGCCGTCGTCCGGCCGGATCGACGGCTCGACGTACGCCGTCCGCCACGGCCACGGGCCGAGCACGCGCAGAAACGTCGCCGGATTGGACGTGCCCGCCCCGACCTCGGTGTGGTAGGGCTGGAGCACGACGCAGCCCTCACCCTCCCAGAAGGCCTGCAGCTCGCTGATCAGTGACTGGAAAGTCGTCGCAGGCACGAAAGCGGCAAGCTATCAGAGCGCCGCCAGCGTCCGCAGGCGGAAGCCGCCGTGGTGAGCGTAGGTCTCCTCGACCACCCGCAGCGCGTCGTTGGACGCCCGCCCCGCGACCTGCACCGACCCCAGCGGCCGGTCGAGCATGGTCTGCAGCGCCTCCACGCTCTGCTCGCCCAGCGGGAAGCCTCCGGATGCCGCCAGGCATGAAGCACAGACGGCGCCGCCGGCTGCGGCCGAGTAGCCGGTCAGGGCGTGCTCCTCGCCGCATCCCGCGCAGGCGTCGAGGTGCGGCAGGTACCCCGCCAGGGCCAGCAGCTTGAGCTGGAATGCCAGGCCCAGCGCGTCGCGGGCGGGGTCGGTGGCCGGCTGCCACTCCTCGAGCACATCCAGGAACCGCGTCAGCCCCTGGTAGGTGCGCGGCTGCGGCTCCGGCTCGACCTGGAGCCTGAGGATCGCCTCGGCGCCGATCTGGGCAACGGCCAGACGGCCCCCGTCCTCGCGCAACGGAGCGTGGGAGCTGACGATGTCGGCACCGGAGACGGTGTGCAGCTCTCCGCGGCCCTCGTGCATGAGCAGCGCGACCACCGTCAACGGCTCCAGCCGTGCGCCGAACCGCGAGCCCGTCTTGCGCACGCCCTTGGCGATCGCGTTCACCCGGCCGCGCTCCGCGGTGTAGAGGTGCAGCACACGGTCAGCCTCGGAGTAGCGCATCGAGCGCAGCACCACGGCCTCGGTCTTGTACGTCCGTCCCACAGCAGGACGATACATAGAAGCTCTGACGGGAATGCCTCGCGGCGTCGGGCGGCGTCGGGCAGGCGCGGGAGGTCATGCCGTCGCCGGCAGCGGAACAGCCAGCCACGGCGGGTTCAGCTTGCGGATGACCGCGGCGACGGGACAGGTCTCGTCGTGCGCCCCCGGGAGGTAGCCCGTGGAGAGCAGGAACTCGCCGACGATCTCACCGCCGGTGAACCGGAAGGTCTTCTTGAACAGCTTGACCCACTCGTCTTTGGGTAGCGGATGATGGGCATCGATCCACTCGGCGAAGCCGCCGTGGCTGTCACGCAGCACGAGGACGGTTCCCGCATTCGCGACCGCCGCGTCCACCTTGAGGCGGTTGCGGATGATCCCCGCGTCGGCCAGCAGCCGCGCCCGATCGGCGTCGCCATAGGCTGCGACCTTCTCGACGTCGAACCCGTCGAACGCCGCCCGGAACGCCTCCCGCTTCTTCAGCACCGTCAGCCAGGACAGCCCGGCCTGGTTGATCTCCAGGATCAGCCGCTCGAACAGCACCGACTCGTCGCGCGTCGGGAAGCCGTACTCGAACTCGTGGTACGGCCCGTGCCAGGGATGTCCGGGTGCGAAGTCGCAGTAGCTCACGCCGGCTCCTGGGCGACGTCGCGCACCTCGGCGTCCGGGATCGCGGCGATCAGCTGCTGGAGATCGACCTCGAACACGGCGTTGGGCGTGCCGGCGGCGCACCAGACGGTCGCAAACCGGGTCAGCGACCGGTCGACCACCGTTCGCAGCGGCCGGTCGTGGCCCAGCGGCGGCACACCGCCGATCGCGAACCCGGTCGCCTCCTTGACCGTCGCTGCCGCGGGCCATCCGCACACCGTCGCCGAGCGACGCAAGGTCGATCATCCGGTCGCCGGCGCACAGGCACAGGACGGGCGTCCCGCCGCCGTCGACCAGCACAACCGACTTCACGATCTGCCCCAGCTCGCTGCCGACGGCCGCGGCGGCGTCGGCCGCCGTCCGGGTCGAGGCCTCGAGCTCCACCGGCTCGATCTCCAGACCGGCCGCCCGCAGGCGGTCAGCAAGCTTCAGCGCCGTGGGGTGCAGTTCGGGCAATAGTGGGTTCCTCTCTGAGCGACGCGGATCTTCCGGATCGGGTAGCCGCACCGCGGGCACGGCTCACCCTCGCGATCGTAGACGGCGAACCGCTCCTGCATCGACCCGGGCTCGCCGTCGACGCGGCGATAGGTGTCGATGCTGGCGCCCTGAGCGAGGATCCCACGGCCGAGCACGTCGACGACGGCGTCATGCAGCCGCGTCGCCCTGGCCGGGCCGATCGACTCTCCAGGCGTGAGCGGATGGATGCGTGCCTGCCACAGCGCCTCGTCGGCGTAGATGTTGCCGACGCCGGCGACCACGTTCTGGTCGAGCAGCAGCGCCTTGATCGGCGCACGCCGGCCGCGCAGGGCCCTGCGGAGGTCTGCGGCGGTCCAGTCCTCGAGCGGCTCCGGGCCGACCCGCCGGCGCCAGAAGTCGTCCAGGCCGCCGGCCTCCACCAGGCGCGCGGTACCGAATCGCCGCTGGTCGCTGTAGAGCAGCCAGGTACCGTCGTCGAGCCCGAAGACGGCCCGCAGGTGCGGCCGGTCCGCCCGCTCAGATACGTGGTGGAACCAGCCGGTCATGCGCAGGTGCCAGACCAGCGACCGACCGTCGTCAAGCCCGATCACCAGGTACTTCCCGCGCCGCCCGACGCTCTCGACGACTGCGCCGAGCAGCTCGTGGGCAACCACGTCCGGAGGCGACCGGCGCGGTCAGCCTGCCGTCCATGATCTCCGCCTGGACGATCTCGCGCCCGGTCAGGACGTCGACCAGCCCACGGCGGACGGTCTCGACCTCGGGCAGCTCAGGCATCGGCGGGATCGAGCTGGAAGCACGCAAGCACGCGCTCCGGCTCCACCGGCTCGCGCGAGTGCACCGTCGCCAGGGGCTCGCCGCGGGCAACCCGGTCGCCACCCTTCTTGTGCACCACCACGCCGACCGCGTGATCGATCGGCGCTCCCTTCACGAGCCGGCCGCCGCCCAGCTCCATCGCCAGATCCCCGACCCGGCGGGCGTGGCAGCGGACGACGGTCGCGTCAGCCGGCGCTGCAACGTCGGCCACCACCGGCGCCTTCGGCAGCTCGGCGTCGGGATCGCCGCCCTGAGCCGCGATCCACCGCCGGTAGGTCTCCAGCGCCTTGCCCGAGCGCAGCGCCTCGGCGACCCGGTCGGCGTCACCGACCAGCACCGCCGCCTCCGACAGCACGAGCTCGTGGAGGTCGGCCGGGCCCGCGCCGCTGAGCGTGGCGACGGCCTCCTCGACCTCGAGGGCGTTGCCGACGGCGCGCCCGAGCGGCTCGTCCATCGACGAGATGACCGCGTGCGTCTCGATCCCGTTGGCCGCGCCCAGGCGCTCCATCAGCGCCGCCAGCTCGCCGGCTGAGGCGGCGTCGGGCATGAACGCCCCCTCGCCGGCCTTGACGTCGAGCACCAGCCGCGTGGCGCCAGATGCCACCTTCTTGGACATCACGCTGGTCGCGATCAGGGGGATGCTGTCGATCGTCGCCGTGACGTCGCGCAGCGCATAGAGCCGGCCGTCGGCGGGCGCCAGGTCGGCGGACTGGCCGCAGACGGCGACCCCGACTCGCTCGACCTGGGTGCGCATCGCCGCCAGCGGACAGCTCGGTGCGCATGCCCGGGATCGACTCCAGCTTGTCCAGCGTGCCGCCGGTGTGACCGAGGCCGCGTCCGCTCATCTTGGCCACGAACACGCCGCAGGCGGCGACCAGCGGAGCGAGCACGATCGTCGTCTTGTCCCCGACCCCGCCCGTCGAATGCTTGTCTGCCACCGGCCAGGGCCACGACAGCCGCTCGCCCGACTCCACCATCGCCTCGAGCAGGTCGACCGTCTCGGACTCGGTCATCCCCCGCAGCCGCACCGCCATCAGGAACGCTGACAGCTGATAGTCCGGCGTCTCGGGGTCGAGGATGACGTCGATCTGGGCCCGCGACAGCTGTTCGCCGTCGCGCTTGCGGGCGATCACGTCGACCGCTCGCAGATCAGACAACGGCCGTCCCGGGCAGCTCGTCGACCGTCTCGCCGGTCAGGTGGCGGAAGACCGTCGCGCCCACGTCCGCGAAGGTGCTCCCGTCGTGGCGCCCACCGCGCAGCGGCGCCCCGGCGACCTGCGCCAGCAGCATCGCGTGCTCCCGCGAGTGGTCGGTCGAGGGCGTGGTCGGATCGCAGCCGTGGTCGGAGGTGAGGATCATGCAGGTCGCCGTGCCGCATCGCCGCCAGCAGCGACGGCAGCTCCTCGTCGAACTCGCGAAGGCAGTCCGCGAACCCCACCGGGTCGTTGCGGTGGCCCCAGATCATGTCGGTCTCGACCAGGTTCACGAACACGAAGCTCTGGTCGTCGACCTCGTGCAGCAGCTTGCGGGTGACCGCGATTCCCTGTGCGTTGGACTCGGTGGTCGTCGAGGAGTCCATGTCCTGACCGGCGAAGATGTCGGAGATCTTGCCCACGCCGTGCACCGCCACCCCCGCCTCGCGGAGGTACCGCAGGTAGTTGGGCAGCGGCGGGTGCAGCGAGAAGTCGTGGCGGTGCGGCGTGCGCACGTAGTGGCCGGGCGTGCCCTCGAACGGCCTGGCGATCACGCGGCCGACGGCGTTCTCGCCGGTCAGCATCGCCCGCGCCGTGCGGCAGCCCTCGTACAGCTCCTCCAGCGGGATCGTCTGCTCGTGCGCCGCGATCTGGAACACGCTGTCGGCGGACGTGTAGACGATCCACTTGCCGGTGCGCTGGTGCTCCTCGCCGAGTTCCTTGATGATCTCGGTGCCGGACGCCGGGTAGTTGCCGATGCACGCCCGCGGCCGGTGCGCTCGGCGAACTCGTCGATCACCGACTGCGGGAAGCCGTGCGGGTACGTCGGGAACGCGCGCTCGGTGACGATGCCCATCATCTCCCAGTGCCCGGTGGTGGTGTCCATGCCGTGGCTGAGCTCGGAGAGGCGACCCCAGACGGCGGGCGCGTCGAGCCGCGGCGTCACGCCACGCATGCCCTCGATGTTGCCCAGCCCGAGCGACTCCAGGGCGGGCGTCCCCAGCCCGCCCACCGCCTCGGCGACGTGAGCGAGGGTGTTCGATCCGGCGCTGCCGTAGTCGGCCGCGTCGGGCAGGTCGCCGGCGCCGACGGCGTCCAGCACGATCACGCACGCTCGAGGCATGCGGCGAATACTACGGTCGGGCGACCCGCTTCGCCGGGCCGCCGTGAGACGCCGGCGAGCGCAACGAGGTGCGAGGCCGCCAGTCCGTGCTTGATCGGGTCCGAGCGAGCCGATCGGCCGCGCGATCACGTATAGCGAGTCGACGTCCACGCTCGGATGCCCCTTGGTCCCGGCGACCTTGATGGTCAGCGTTCCGTTGGTGAACGCCCCATAGGCGTGGTGCCAGATCACCTCGCGCGGCTGCAGCGCTTTCGCGTACAGGTTGATCGTCGCAACCCGTACGCCGTTGACGGAGACGTAGGCAACTGCCGCGGCTCGGCCCCTTGACCGCCACCCAGCCGATGTCACGTGCGCCGGTGAACTTGTACGTCGCCACCGCGCCGGTCTGCGTGGAGGCCCGGTAGTGGCCGCCCTGCGCCGACGACAATGCGTACCGAGGCCCATGAGCCCGCGTAATGCAGGGCGCTCTCGGTGTACAGACGTGGTGCTGAACGCCGGTCCCGGCGTCAGCGGAGCGGCATTGTTGTTGCAGTCGGTCGGATGAACTCCGTACTGCACGATGGTGATGTTGTTCTCGAAGAACACGTACTCCGGGCGTCGAGCGTCGCCCACGGGGTGCCCACTCGTGTACCATCCGGTACCGCGTATGCACCTGGAGGTTGTCGGCCAGGATGTCCGTCTGCCGAGTCGGCGCGGGTCCAGATCAACTGCGTCTCGACGTGCGTCGTAGGTCGCCTGGACGCCCGACACGATATGCGGCACCGGCGCAGCGGTCACCACGGCGGCACGACGTCAGTCGTGTTGAGGCCCGTCGGTGTGTAATACACGGTGTTCTCGACGGTGTTGCCGGACAGCCCGCCGCTGACCGCCAGCTGTCTCGTTGCTCGATTGCGGCACCGTCGCAGCGGGAGCGCCAACCCGTGACTCCCGGGCATCGGCCTGATGCAGGTCCAGGTCCTCCGTGCGGGTCGAACACGTCGACGCGCCTGAGGTCGGTCGACCCGATTCGCTCCACCCGCGACGTAGATGTCGCCGTCGGCATCGGTGGGATCGGCTGGCCGCTCCGGGAAGGTCGGCCGCGCTCGGCATGGTGGAGAATGCTGCACCCAGTGTGCGCCCGGGGTGTCGACGTGTCCAGCGAATAGGCCGAGCTGCGGAAGGCCCCGGATCCTGCCGGGTCGCTCGAGAAGCCGCCGAAGACGTAGATGTGCGTCCCCACGTCGCGGCGGCCGTGTCATCCAGTGCCATTGGAAGCGCCGGGACCGGTGCTCCAGGCGTTGGTCGTCGGGTTGTAGATCTCGACGACCGCCGTCGGGGTGAGGCTGCCCGTCTGAGACGCCTGCGGTCGCCGCCCATCGTAAAGATGTCGCCCGATTCGAGGCCGCTCTGAACGACCGCCGACAGATAGCGCAACACGGGGGATCGGAAGCGGACCGCTTGCCATCCATGCGGTTGCGAAGATGCGTTCGGGTAAAGAGCCACGTCGGCCCTGCACGGAGTTGCCCGGCATTCAGCCCGCCGAACGCGTAGACCTTACCCGTTCTGTCCGGTGACGACCGCCTCGCCGTAGCGTGCCGACGGGCAGCGGTTGCAGGCTCGCGGTCGGGCTCTGCCCGGTGCCAGCCGTGTGTCGACGCGATCGGGCTGTACCTTCCGCCCGGGAATCCGAAGCCGCCCGGCCTGGATGATGTGGTTGTTCCAATCGGTGGCGCCGGCGAACCAGATCGACTGCGGCAGCGTCTGCGAGACCAGGTCGTGGCCGACGCAGAGCTGACACCCGCGGTTGCAAGCAACACCGCGGCAAGCGTGACGATCCGGAACACCTTCATGGAGCCTCTCCCATTGACTGACAGCCGACCCGCACAGTATTGCACAGTAACTTCCAGCCGCAGTCAATACCCTCAGAGCCTCCGCACCATCTCCCACTGGGTGTGCGCCTCGACCGTCCCGCCCATCGACTCGAACAGCAATCGGGCCTGCTCCCACTCCTGGGGCACCAGCGCGGGAACCCCCACCCACGCGGCGTCCAGGGCTACGACTGCGCGCGTGGCCAGCCCCTCACGGCGGTGCGCCGGGTCGACCACGATTGCATACAGCCAGAACTGATCGCCTCGCCGTTTGCCGAACACCACGACGCTCTCGGCGAGCACCTGCGCCGGGATCTGCGCCAGCGACTCGGGTTGGAGCTGCCAGGGTGCTTCTGGCCAACCCCACTGTGTCAGTAAGCGGACGGCGTCGTCGGAATCGAGGGCTGTCAGCGGGCCGCGCATCAGCCGCTCGCGCAGCGGGCGGGCGATCCGACCGCTTGACCACGAATCCGAGCAGCCGCCGGCAGCTGCTCGAAGCCGCTCGCGGCGATACAGCTCGCAGCGCGGCGTCGTTGCCGTTCAGCACCTCCAGCGTGACCGTCGCGGCGCCCGCCGCCGGCCAGCGCCTCCAGCGTCTGCTCCAGCACCAGCCGGCCCAGCCCCGATCGCCGGTGCTCCGGGCGCCGTCCCCTCGCCGCGGATGCTGGCGCGGTCGCCGCGCAGGGCACCCAGGCAGAAGCTGGCGGGCTGGCCGTCGACGCACGCCACGCGCGAGAGCGCCGGGTCGACGTCGGTCTCGTCCAGGTAGATCTCGAGCGACGGCGGCGTCCAGCACGGCCGGCACCGGGTAGTCGGCGAAGGCAGCGTTGTGCAGGTCGGCCAGCCAGGCGACGTCCTGCGCCCGGAGCGATCCCGCACCTCGGCGTTCAAGCCCGGGGGTGCGCCTTCTGCGTACGCCTCGCGCACGTGCTCGACCGAGACGTGCGTGTAGACCTGCGTCGTCTCGATCGACGCGTGGCCGAGCATCTCCTGCACGCTTCGCAGGTCGCAGCCGTTCTCGATCAGGTGGGTGGCGAACGAGTGGCGCAGCGTGTGCGGAGTGACGATCTTGTCGATTCCCGCCTCGCGGGCGTGCTCGCGCACGAGCTGGAATACCGCCTGCCGGGTGATTCCCTGGCCGCGATGGTTGAGAAACAGAATGTCGCCGCGCTGCATGCGGCCCAGGTAGGGGCGGCCGCGCTGCATGTAGATGCGGATCGCCTCGATCGCGCGGCTGCCCGGTCGGCACCACGCGCTGCTTGGCGCCCTTGCCCATGCAGCGCACCAGGCCCTCCTCGAGGTCGATGTCGGACACCCGCAGCGCGACCAGCTCGGACACGCGCAGCCCGGCGCCGTACAGCAGCTCCAGCATCGCGCGGTCGCGGAGGCCGCGCGGCGACGCGTCGGGAGATGGTCACGATCGCCTCCGCCTCGTCGCGGCGTCAGCGGCTCCGGCAGCCTGCGGCCCAGCCGCGGCAGCGGCACCGTGCGACCGGCGTCGGCGCGGCCGCCCTCGCGGGCCCGGTACTTGAGAAACGCGCGCACGGCCGCGAGCCGGCGCCGGCAACGGTGGCGGGTGACAGCCCGCGGTCGCTGCAGCGCCACGGCGTAGTCGTCGAGGACGCTCACCTCGATCTGATCCGGATCGACGATGCTCGACGAACGTCGCCGAGGTCGATCAGGTCGCGCTTGTACGCCTCGATCGTGTGCGGCGAGGCGCCGCGCTCGAGCTGCAGGCTGGTCAGGAAGTCCGCGAGCTTCTGGTGTCATAGGTGCGCATCGTGGCACGGAGTTCGTCACCGGCGAGTGGATCCCTTCCGGCGCAAGTGATGCCGCACGAGCCGGGTGCGGGGCGATACTTGTCCTGTGAGCGAGCGCACGAAGACGATCGCCGTTGCCGCGGTCGTGCTGCTGGTGATCCTGGTCGCAGGGCTCGACTGGCTGACCGGGCGCTCGCCGGAGGCGGCACAGTCCCCCACCTCCAGGCCCCTGCAGGGCTCGGTGCTGCCGCTACTCCCCAAGGGCGTGTTCCAGGGCACGCTGTGGTACGCCGACGCCGGCTGCCGGATCATCCGAGTCGACCTGGCCACCCTCCGGCGGACGGCGGTCACCCCGGGCGGCGGCCACTGCCGGTTCTGGATCTCACCCGACGGCACGAAGATCGCGATGCACGTCGGCTCTCCGTTCACGAAGCCGAGCGACCTCGAGCTGCTCGACCTCGGCACCGGCACCATCACCCGGCCGTTCCACCGACCCGACCTGGGCGTCTCGGCGCCGGCCTGGAGTCCCGACTCGCGGACGCTGGTCGCCTGCGACGCGAACCACGTCAGCTCGGTGCTCCTCTCCCTCGATGTGCCGACCGGCACCGTGCGAACCCTGCGCCACAGCGCCTGTTACCCCGGATACGCCGGCACGCGGCTTGCCTACCAGTCCACCCTCGGCGGGTCGGTCATCCTCGGCGGAAAGAAGCTCGCCGACGCCGGCACGCTGGGCAGGCTGCTCCACGCAGGAGTCGACCAGATCCCCGGGCCAGCGGCACTGGGCGACACCGTCGCGGTGCCGGCGACCACCGTGCCGTCGTCGCCAACCGTCGCGCCGCACACGGTGATCCTGTTCTACGACTCGGCCGGACGCCTGCACGGCCGCTGGGACACCGGCATCGCCGCCGACACCGTCGGGCTCCTCGACGACGGCAGGTTCGCCTACTACACCCGTCCCAACCAGACCGTCGTCTACCAGCGCAAGACCGGCGACGTGTTCATCGACGCGGAGGGCTCGATCCTGGCCGCCGCGGCCTCGCCCGACGGCCGGACGCTCGCGCTCTCCAACCCGGAGGCGATCATCTTCACGGACGTCGCAAGCAGCCGCCAGCGCTTCGAGCTGCCGGTTGTCGCCCGCTGGCTCGCCTGGACGCCGCCCGGGCAGCCAGCTGCTACCAGCTGACCTCGGCAAGCGGCGTGTACGGCATGCCGACCGCCTCGGCGACCGGCTCGTAGGTGACCTTGCCGTCGATCACGTTGACGCCCTGCTCCAGCGCCGTGATCCTCGGCGAGGGCGCGCCTGACGCCCTTGTCGGCGATCGCCTCCACGTAGGGCAGCGTGACGTTCGTGAGCGCCCAGGTGCGACGTGATCGGCACCGCACCCGGCATGTTCGCGACGCAGTAGTGGAGCACGTCGTCGACCACGTAGGTGGGATCGGTGTGGGTGGTCGGCCGGGAGGTCTCGAAGCAGCCGCCCTGGTCGATCGCGACGTCGACCAGCACCGAGCGCCCTTCTTCATCGTGCCCAGCATCGTCGCGGGTGATCAGGTGCGGCGCCTTCGCGCCCGGGATCAGCACGCCGCCGATCACCAGGTCGGCCTCGGGCAGCGCCTCCTCGATCGCGTGGCGCGACTGGACATCGTCAGCAGCACCGTGCGGCCCAGGCTGACGTCGAGCTCGCGCATGCGGTCGACGCTGCGCTCGAAGATCGTGACGTCGGCCTGCATGCCCTGGGCGATCAGCGCGGCGTTGTAGCCGACGATGCCGCCGCCGAGCACCAGCACCTTGGCCGGCAGCACGCCCGGCACGCCGCCCATCAGCCGGCCACGGCCGCCGAACGGCTTCATCAGGTAGTAGGCGCCGACCTGCGCAGACAGCCGGCCGGCCACCTCGCTCATCGGCGCCAGCAGCGGCAGCCGCCGGTCGGGCGTCTCGACCGTCTCGTAGGCGATCGCAGGTGGCGCCGCTCTCGACCAGGCCGCGCGTCAGCTCCGGCGCCGCGGCCAGATGCAGGTAGGTGAAGAGCACCTGTCCGGGCGAGAGCTTCTGGTACTCGCCGTCGAGCGGCTCCTTGACCTTCAGCACCATCTCGGACGTCGCCCCAGACCGTGTCGACGTCGGACGATCGACGCGCCGGCCCCGCGGTAATCCTCGTCGGACATCGCACTGCCGTGGCCCGCACCCTCCTCGACCAGCACCTCGTGGCCGCGGTGGACGAGCTCGCGTACGCCCGCGTTGGTCAGCGCGACGCGGTACTCGTCCTGCTTGATCTCCTTGGCGACACCGATCCTCATGGGCAGCCTTCCAGCGTTCGTACGGTTCTTGGCGTGGGCAACCCGGCGATTGTACGGCCTACATGAGCCGTTATGTGCGAGATCGATCAGGTGGCGCGTGACGGTGGTCATCGCCTCGAGGTCGGCCACCGAAATCCACTCGTCCGCGGTGTGGATCTCGGCCATGCCGTTGCACAGGTTGACGCAGGGCACGCCGGCGGCGTTGAACACGTTCGCGTCCGCGCCGCCACCCGACTCCATCAGCACGGGCTCGAAGCCGCCTTCTCGAGCGCCTCCCGGGCCAGCACGACCGGGGCGCTGCGCGGGCTGTGAGCGGTATCCGCGGTACTCGCCGCTGATCCCGATCTCCACCTCGCAGCCGGTCTCCTGCGCGGCAGCCGTGGAGACGTCGACGATCTGCTGCGAGAGTCTGGTCAGCGACGCCTCGTCGCGGCTGCGCGCCTCGGCCCAGGCGCGTGCAGTTCGGCGGGACGATGTTGCGCGCCACGCCTCCCTCGATCATCCCGACGTTGGTGGTGGTCTGCTCGTCGATGCGCCCCAGCGGCATCGCCGCGATCGCACGCGACGCGGCCAGGATCGCCGAGCGGCCGTCCTCCGGGGCGATCCCGGAGTGCGCCGGCCGGCCGCGGAACTCGAGCCTGAAGCGTCTGCTGCGACGGCGCCACCACGACGATGTTGCCGATCGGGGCAGCGTGGTCGTAGCAGTAGCCGAACCTCGCCCGTAACCGCGAGGCGTCGAACGCCTTGGCTCCCAGCAGCCCGACCTCCTCCATCGGCGTGATCACCAGCTCGACCCCGGAGTGCGCCGCGCCGCTGTTGACCAGATCGCGAACGGCAATCAGCATCGAGGCAACCGCGGCCTTGTTGTCGGCGCCCAGGATGGTGTCGTTGGCGTTGGTGACGATGCCGTCGGCGACCACCGGGTCGACCGCGGCGGTCGGCGGGACGGTGTCGAGGTGGGCGTTGAAGAAGATCGGGGCGCCCGACGCTCCCTCTGACGGCGGCACGTGGCAGTAGATGTTTCCGATCTCGGACCCGATCCTGGGGCCGGCGTCATCCTCGTCGGGCTCAAGCCCGAGCCCGCGCAGCATCTCGAGCACGCGGTCGGCGACGGCACGCTCCCGCCCCGACGGGCTGGGGATCGCCGCCAGCTCGCAGAACAGGTCGAGGGTCGCGAACTCGGTGGCCGACATGGTCAGCTGCGGTGAGCCGTCACGGGAGATGTCGTAGAGCGGCCCGTACTTCGCCCACAGATAGCGCATGAACGGCTCGTGCGTCGAGCCCGCTGCCGGTCACGTTGCGCACGAGATCCTCGGCCAGGTACAGGTAGCCCGGGCGGTGCACGTGCTTCGCGCAGCCAGCTCAGCAGCGTGCGCGAAGTCACCGGCTCCGATCCGCGACGCTCGCCTGCGGATCGTGCGCCGCGTAGGCGTCCCACAGCATCGCCGAGTACAGGTTGCCGAGCGTGTACGTCGGGAAGTACCCGAACGAGCCGCTGCGACCAGTGGATGTCCTGCATCACGCCTTGTGCGTCGCTGGGCGGCCGCACCCCCAGCGTCCGTTCGTACGAGTCGTTCCAGGCCGCCGGCAGGTCGACGACCTCGAGCTCTTCGCGCATCAGCGCCAGCTCGAGCTCGAACCGGATCAGGATGTGCAGGTTGTAGGTGACCTCGTCGGAGTCGACCCGGATCAGCGACGGGTGCACGCGGTTGACCTCGCGGTACAGATCCTCGGGCGTGACGTCGTTCAGGACGTCGGGGAAGGCCTCGCGCATCGGCTGGCAGTAGTGCTCCCAGAACGGGGCGCTGCGGCCGACGATGTTCTCCCACATCCGCGACTGCGACTCGTGCAAGCCCAGCGACGGCGCCTCCGCAATCGGGGTGCCTTCCCACGCCGGATCGAACCCCTGCTCGTACAGCGCGTGGCCGCACTCGTGGATGGTCGAGAAGATCGAGTCGAACGGTTCGTGCTCGTCGATCCGCGTCGTCACGCGGACGTCGTGCAGCGCCATCGTGGTCGAGAACGGGTGCGCGGAGCGGTCCTGGCGGCCGGCCTCGAGGTCGAAGCCGAGATCCGCGAGCAGGCGCACGGTGAAGTCCCACTGCACCTGGTCGGGGAAGCTGCGCCCGATGAACTCGGCGGCCGGCTGCTTGGCCCGCGGAGACGAGACGATCGCGCCCAGCAGCTCGCCCAGGTCGCGGCGCAGATCTCCGAGCAGCGGCTCCAGTCGCGACGACCCGCATCCCGGGCTCGTACTCGTCGAGCAGCGAGTCGTAGCGCTCTCCGTCGAAGCCGACGAGATCCGCCTCCTCACGCTTGACGGCGACGATCTCCTCCAGCGCCGGGCGGTAGAGCTCGAAGTCGTCCTCTTCGCGGGCGATGCGCCAGGCCGACGCGCCCAGGCTCTCGGCCAGCGCCAGCCGGCGGACGAACTCCATGGGCAGGCGCGCGGCACGGTCGCGCTCGCGGCGCAGGTTGCGCACCATCGCCGCCCGGTAGAGGTCGAGATCCGACTCGGCCAGCTCGTCGAGCTGCTCGCCCAGCCGGTCGTCGACCAGGCGCTCGTGCCGGACCACCCGCATCGTTGCCTGCTGGCGAGCGCGAGCCTCCGCGCCGCGGTGCGACATGTAGGTTTCGTGGTCCCACTGGAGCAGAGCCCCGACCCGCGCAAGGTCGTTGAACTCCTGCATGCGCTGCTCCAGGATTCCCCAGGTGTCTGCGGCTGTCGTCATCAGTCGGGAGAGAGCGGACACCGATAGCCGCCCTGCGTTTCATACCCTAGTTGATCAGAGTGCAAGACGCCTACCTTTGATGCCGAAGATACGCACCGAGATACCCGACGACCATGCGGTGATCGCGACCATCACCGAGGTGGCGTTCGGCCGCCCGGTCGAGGCGCGGATGATCGAGGCGATCCGCGACCCCGATGGAGCGTGGATGGCGATCCCGCTGCGGGCGTACAGCGCGGACGTCCGCGGCCAGGTCGTCTTCCCGCCGTGGTTCCCCGACGAGGCCCGGGGCTAGGCCGGGAGCCGCTCGGCGAGCTGCTCGCCCGGCTCCAGGCTTCGAGACCGCGCGACCGCTGCGCCGACGAAGTCGCGGAACAACGGCTGCGGCCGGTTGGGTCGCGACTTGAACTCGGGGTGATACTGGCTGGCGCAGAACCACGGATGGTCGGGTAGCTCGATCACCTCGACCAGCCGCTCGTCGTGCGACGTGCCGGACACCGACAGCCCGGCGGCCACCAGCTTCGGCCGCAGCTGGTTGTTCACCTCGTAGCGATGACGGTGCCGCTCGTAGACAACCGGTTCCGCGTACGCGCTGTAGGCGCGGGTGCCTTCGACCAGCTTCACCGGATCGGAGCCCAGGCGCATGGTGCCGCCCATGTCCTCGACCTCTTTCTGCTCCGGCAGCAGGTCGACCACCGGGTACGGCGTCTCGGGGTCGAACTCACTCGAGTTGGCGCCGTCCATGCCCACCACGTGCCGTGCGAACTCGACGACCGCGACCTGCATGCCCAGGCAGATTCCCAGGTATGGCACGTTGTTCTCGCGGGCGAACCTGGCCGCGGCGATCTTGCCTTCGATACCGCGCACGCCGAAGCCGCCGGGGATCAGCACGCCGTCGACCTCGCGCAGCGCGCGCTCGGCCTCCTCGCGGGAGAGCGTCTCTGCGTCCACCCAGACAACCTCGACCTTGGTGCCGTGGTGAATAGCCGGCGTGGTTCAGCGCCTCGACCACCGACAGGTAGGCGTCCTGCAGCTGGACGTACTTGCCCACGATGGCAATCCGCACCTCGCCCGTCGCGTTCTTGATCCGCTCGACGACGGCGTCCCACTCGCGCATGTCGGCGGGGCCGGTGACCAGCGACAGGCGCTCGCACACCGCGCGGTCGAGGCCCTGCTCCTGCATCATCGAGGGCACCATGTAGATGTTCTCCGCATCGAAGGCGGAGATCACCGACTCGACCGGCACGTCGGCGAACAGGGCGATCTTCTCGCGGATGTCGCGGTCGAGCCGCTGCCTCGAGCGGCAGACGACGATGTCCGGCGAGATACCGATGCGGCGCAACTCCTGCACCGAGTGCTGGGTGGGCTTGGTCTTCAGCTCACCGGCCACCTCGATGAACGGCACCAGCGTGCAGTGGACGTACATCACGTTCTCGCGGCCCATCTGGTTTCTGAACTGGCGGATCGCCTCGAGGAACGGCAGGCTCTCGATGTCACCAACGGTGCCGCCGATCTCGGTGATGACGACGTCGACCTCGTCGGACTGGGCAACGCGCTGGATCCGGCGCTTGATCTCGTCGGTCACGTGCGGGATCACCTGGACGGTGGCGCCCAGGTACTCGCCCTTGCGCTCCTTGCGGATGATCGCGTTGTAGATCGAGCCGGTCGTGTGGTTCGAGTTCCGGGACAGGAACTCGTCGACGAACCGCTCGTAGTGCCCCAGGTCGAGGTCGGTCTCTGCGCCGTCCTCGGTGACGAACACCTCGCCGTGCTGGAACGGGCTCATCGTCCCCGGGTCGACGTTGATGTAGGGGTCGAACTTCTGCAGCGAGACCTTCAGGCCGCGCGCCTTCAGCAGGCGGCCAAGCGACGCTGCCGTGATGCCCTTGCCGAGCGAGGAGACAACGCCCCCGGTCACAAATACATACTTCGCCTGCTTACTCAATGCCGCCCCGCCTTTCCCCGAGAGTGACCCGTCCCGGGATTGCATGATACGCGACGCCAGGGACGGACCGTCGTTCGCCCCGGCATTCCCGCCTACGAACCGTCCGACGCGCCCGCCATCAGCGACTGGGCGTGCTGCACCGCCGCCTGGTCGTCCTCGCCGCCCAGCATCCGCGCCAGCTCGGATGCGATCTCGTCGCCCTGGAGCCGGCGGATGCTCGTGACCGCGGGGTCGCCCGTCTCCTTCTCGACCTGGAAATGGGTGTCTGCCAGCTGTGCGATCTGCGGCAGGTGCGTGATCACCAGCAGCTGTGCGCTTGCCGCCAGCCGCGCCAGTGCGCCGCCGACAGCCCGCGCCGTACGGCCGCCCACGCCGGCGTCGACCTCGTCCAGCAGCAGTAGCCCAGGCCCGCCGTCGGCGCGGGCCGCGATCCGGATCGCCAGCGCGATGCGCGACAGCTCGCCACCCGAGGCAACGGCCGCCAGCGGCCCCGGGTCGAGGCCCGCGTTGGCCGCCAGCACCAGCGTCACCGAGTCGGCCCCGCGCGCTCCCAGCTCAGCCTCCTCGAGCTTCGCCTCGAGCCGTGCACCCTCCATGCCGAGCTGGGTCAGCTCCGCCTCGACCGACCGGGCAAACGGCGCAGCGGCCGCCTGCCGCGACGCAGACAGCGCTGCCGCAGCGGCCTCGGCTTCCGCGAGTGCCCGCTCCTGCTCGGCCTCGAGCGCGGCCAGCCGGTCTGCGCCTCCGGCCAGCAGCTCCAGCGCTCCGCGCGCCTGCGCCGCCCGCTCGACGAGCTCCGGCAGCGGCGCGCTCGAAGCGCCGCTCGACCTCGGCGATCTCCAGCAGCCGCTGCTCGACCACCTCCAGCCGGCCGGGATCGGCAGCCACGCCGTCGAGTCGGGCGCGGAGATCGCTGACCACCTCCTGCAGCCGCATGACCAGCTCGCGCAGCTCGGCGGCAACGGGCTCCAGATCGCGGTCGAACTGGGCCCCGCCGGCCACCAGGTCGGCCGCAGAGGCGGTCATCACGACCGCGCCCTCGCCCTCGTCGGGGCTGAGCAGCTCGGCGGCGCCGGCCATGCCCGCGGTCAACTCCTCGACGTGCCGTAGCACCTCACGCTCCGACGCCAGCGCCTGGGGGTCGGCGCCCTCACCTTCCAGCGCGTCCAGCCGGCGTACCAGCTCCTCCAGCTCGTCGCGTCGCAGCGCCGCTTCCCGCGCGTCGTCACGCGCCTGGCGGACGGCATCGCGCGCGGCGCGGAGAGCGGCCCAGGCCTCGGCCATCTGCCGCACCAGGTCGTCGTGCCCGGCAGCCGCGTCGAGCAGCTCGAGCTGGTGGGACGGGCGGGCCAGGCGCCGGGCCTCGTGCTGGGACGACACCTCCAGCAGCCGCTCCCCGAGCTGCGCCAGGTCGGCCCGGGCACAGGTACGGCCCCAGACCAGCGCTCGGCTGCGACCCGCCCTCGACAGCCGCCGCGCCACCACCAGGGTGTCCTCGCCCTCCGGCCGCAGGGCCGCCACCGGCTCCAGCTCGGGATCGTCGAGGAACCCGTCGGGCACCTCGAACTCCGCCTCCACGTACGCCTCGTCGCCATGCGGCCCGACCAGCCCCGGGGCGGGCTGGGCCCCTGCCAGCAGCCCGATCGCCTGAGCCAGGATGGTCTTGCCGGCCCCGGTCTCGCCGGTGAGCACGTTGAGACCGGCCGACGGCTCCAGCTCGGCACGCTCGATCAGCGCCAGGTTCTCGATCTGCAGCGCGGATGCAAGCGATCAGTGGGAGAACAGTTCCCGGTAGCGGCTGAAGAACGACGTCCCGGCCAGCCGTGCCAGGTGGGCGCGGCCGGCGGCCAGCTCCACCTCGACCGTCCCCGCCGGGCGGAATCGGCCCCGTCGTGTGACCGTCCACGATCACCTCGAGATGGACGTCGTCGGAGCGGTTGACGAGCTCGACCCGGTGGCCGCGGCCGAGCACCATCGAACGGGCGTGCAGCGAGTGCGGCGAGACGAACGACACCACGAAGGCGTCGGTCCCCCAGGCCACCACCGGACCGCCCGCCGACAGGTTGTACGCGGTCGATCCGGTGGACGTGGCGACGATCGCTCCGTCGCAGCCGATCTCGCCCATCGGCGTGCCGTCCACGGCCCACTCGACGAACACCATCCGGCCCAGCACGCCGCTGGTCAGCACGATGTCGTTGACCCCGATCATCGGCTGCCCTCCGTGGCGGCCCTCGATCGTCGGCAGGTCGACCACCACGTAGTCGCCCGCGAATGCCCGCTCGAGCCCCGCCTCCATGTCCTCGGCGTCGATGCTGGTCAGGAAGCCGACGCGGCCGAAGTTGACCCCCAGGCAGGGCGTGCCGGTGTCGAGCTCCCGGCGCAGCGCGCGCAGCGTCGTGCCGTCGCCGCCCAGCACCACCACCAGATCGCCGCCCTCGTCGACGAGCTCCACGCCGCAGCGGTCGGCCAGCCGCTTCAGCTGGTCGAGAGCGCCGCCGATCCGCTCAGGCCGGCCGTGCAGGACGACGCTCGCCCGGGATACCGGCGGCGATGGCGGCTGCGATCTCGGCGTTGACATCGACCTCGTGCTCACTGCTGGACGGATGGTCCGGCGAGGCGAGATACAGGAGGTACTCGCGGTTGCCCGCCGGCCCAGGCACCGAAGAATCGCATACGCCCAGGATGACGGAGGGCAACGCCGCCGCGAGATCGCAACAGTTCTGCACCACCTCCCGGCGCACCTCGGGGTCGCGCACCACCCCGCCCGGCGCACGCGAGCGCCCGGCCTCGAACTGCGGCTTCACCAGCACCACCGCCCGCCACGGCTGATCCAGGCAGCCAACTGCCGGCGGCAGCACCAGCCGCAGCGAGATGAACGAGACGTCGACCACGAGGAAGCGCGGCACGAAGGGCAGCTGCCCGGGGTGCAGCTCCCGGGCGTTGACCTGCTCGATGGAGACGACGCGCGGATCAGCCCGCAGGCGCTCGTGAAGCTGGTTTCGCCCCACGTCCACCGCCAGCACCCGCTCGGCTCCGTGCTGGAGCAGGCAGTCGGTAAACCCCCCGGTCGAGGCGCCCACGTCCAGGCACAGCTCGCCGCTGACGTCGATCGACCACCGGTCGAGCGCCGTCTGCAGCTTGTCGCCCCCGCGCGAGACGTAGCGCGGCGGCTGCTCGACCTCGATGCTGGCGCCGGGATCGATCTGGGCGCCGGCCTTGTCCACCACGCCCCCCTCGACCCGCACGCGCCCCGCCATCACCAGCGCCTGCGCACGGCTCCGGGTCTCGGCCAGTCCTCGCTCGACCAGCAGCAGGTCGAGCCGCTGCCTCATGACCGGCGGTTGGCGATCTGGTCGGTCAGCCCGGCCAGCTCGCGAGTGTCCCCGGGAACGTGCGCCAGCAGTTCCAGCGCCCGACCTTGAGATGCGACCGCCAGCTCCCGAGCCCGCTCCAGGCCGAGCAGGTTCACGTAGCTGGGCTCGTCCTCGGTGCCGTCGTCGAGGATGTCGTCGACGATCTGGAACAGCAGGCCGAGCTCCAGCGAGAACGCGCGGTACGGCGCCAGGTCGGTGGCGCCGCCGACCAGCGCGCCGGACACGACGGAGGCTCCGATCAGGGCGCCGGTCTTCAGGCGATGCAGCCGGGCGAGCTGCTCGACGGTCGGGTCGGAGACCGCCGTCACATCCAGGTACTGGCCGTCGATCATCCCCGCCACGCCGTCCGACAGCTCGGCGGCGACAGCCAGCGCGAGCTCGGGCGGGTGCACCTCACGGATGACCAGCCGGTGAGAGCCGTTCAGCAGGGCGTCGCCGACCAGCACGGCCACCCCCTCGCCGTAGCGGACGTGGCTGGTGGGCTGACCGCGGCGCGTGTCGTCGTCGTCCAGCGCAGGCAAGTCGTCGTGGACCAGCGAGAACGCCTGCACCATCTCGATCGCGCCGGCCACCGGCAGTGCCGGTTCGGGGTCGCCACCCGCCGAGACTGCGGCGGCCAGGCACAGGCGCGGGCGGATCCGCTTGCCGCCGGAGAGCAGCGAGTAGCGGATCGCCTCTTCGAGCTCGGGCAGGTCGGAGACCCGCAGCCCGCGCAGGTAGTCCTCGATCAGGGCGCCCGCTCCTGCCGAATCAACGATCAAGCGCCTCCGCCTGCCGTTCGATCTCGGCCATGACCGCCTGGGCGACCTCGGTCACCTGCTCGAGCAGCTCCGTCGCCTGCTCGGTCGTCAGGTTCCCCTCCTCCAGCCTGCGGCGCAGCTGATCCAGGTCGTCCGCCAGCTGATGCAGCCGTGTCGTGCTCACGTTCCCACTCCTTCCGTCCTGGCGATTTTGCCAAGGATGCCGTTGACCAGCACGGCAGCCTCGGGCGAGGCGTAGCGCTTCGCCAGGCCGACAGCCTCGTCGATCACGACTGCCGGGGGCGGGTCGCCCGCCTGCAGCTCCCACACCGCAAGCCGCAGGATGTTGCGTTCGAGCACGGCCAGCCGGTCGGCCGTCCAGCCGCGTGCGGCGGCGTCGATCCTGCTGTCAAGTGCCGCCCGGTCATCCCACACGCCCTCCGCGCAGCGGCGGGTGAACTCGGTCACCGGTTGCTGGTTGTCGCGCTCGTATGCCTCGTACAGCGGCTCGAACTGCTCGTCCATCAGGTCGCGCTGGTAGAGCAAGAACGCTGCTGAGCGGCGCTGGGCGCGACGGCTAGCCGCCATTGGGCCCCTCCGCCCGATCCAGGCCGGTGACGGTGACGTCCACCGAGCGCACCTCGAGGCCGGTCATCTGGGTGACCGCCTCGGCCACGCGGCGCCGCACGCCCTCGGCGGCGGTCGGGATGACCGTGCCGTAGCCGACCGCCAGGTCCACGTCGAGGCGCACCCGCCACTGTCGATCTCCCACGACACCGGCCCACGGCGGCCGGGCAGCACCCGCGAGATCCGGCCCGGCGTGTCGAGCCGGGCTCCGCGCTCCGCAGCCACCGCGCCGCGCACGATCGAGACCATCGCCTCGTCGGCCATTACCGCGCCCGTCACTCGCACGCTCACGCCGCCCCCTGCGCCTCGGCCAGCGACGGCAGCCGGTCGCCAAACCGCTCCAGGTAGGCCGTCGTCGCGCGGCCGGCCACGAACTCGGGCTCCTCGAGCATCTCCAGGAACAGCTCACGGGTGGTTGCGACGCCCTCGATCTCGAGCTCGGCCAGCGCCCGCCGGCTCCGCGCCAGCGCCTGCGCCCGGTCCTCGCCGTAGACGATCACCTTGGCCAGCAGCGAGTCGTAGAACGGCGGCACGCGGTAGCCCTCGTAGGCATGGGTGTCCACCCGCACGCCGGCACCGAGCGGCGGCCGGAACCGCGTCACCGTGCCTGCCGCCGGCATGAAGTTGCGGCGCGGGTCCTCGCAGTTGATCCGGAACTCGATCGCGTGCCCGCGGAGCGGCGCCAGGCCGGTCATGGGCAGGTCGCCGCCGCCGGCGAGCAGCAGCTGCTGGCAGGCGATGTCGACGCCCGTGACCAGCTCCGAGACCGGGTGCTCGACCTGCAGCCGGGTGTTCATCTCGATGAAGAAAAACCGGCCTTCGGTATCGAGCAGGAACTCGACGGTGCCCGCGTTTGCGTAGTCGCACGCCAGGCAGGCCAGCCGCGCGGCGTCAGCCATACCCGAGCGGATCTGGTCGTCGAGTGCCGGGGACGGGCCCTCCTCCACGAGCTTCTGGTGGCGCCGCTGCACCGAGCAGTCGCGCTCGCCCAGCACCAGCACCCCGCCGCGGCCGTCGGCCAGCACCTGCATCTCGACGTGGCGGGGATCCAGCACCGCCTTCTCGAGGTACATGCCGCCGTCCCCGAAGGCCGCCTGCGCCTCGGCGCTGGCCATGCGGAAGGCCTCCTCGAGCTCCTCTCGGGACTCGACCAGGCGCATTCCCCGCCCACCCCCGCCGGCGGCCGCCTTGAGCAGCACCGGGTAGCCGACGTCGGCGGCCAGGCCGGCGGCCTCGGCCACGCCCTCCAGCCGGTCCTCGCCACCAGGCACCAGCGGCACTTTCGCTCGGCGCATCGTCTGCTTGGCCATGCTCTTGTCGCCCATCAGCTCGATGGCCTGCGGGGAGGGGCCGACGAAGATCAGGTCGTTGTCATTGCAGGCGCGCACGAAGCCGGCGTTCTCGGCCAGGAAACCCCAGCCGGGGTGAACGGCGTCACACCCGGTGGTCTCGGCTGCCGCGATCAGGTTGCTGACCTTGAGGTAGCTCTCGGCCGCCTGGTGGGGCCCGATGCACACCGCACGGTCGGCCAGGTCGACCCACAGCCCGTCCTTGTCGGCCGTCGAGTAGACGGCGACCGCCTCGATGCCGAGGTCGTGGCAGGCTCGCACCAGCCGCACCGCGGCCTCGCCTCGGTTCGCGATCAGGACGCGCTTCAGCACGGCTTTGCCCTCATCATCTAGACCAGCTCGAGCTCGAACAACGGCTGCCCGAACTCGACCGGCTCGGCGTTGCGCACCAGCACCGAGCGAATCACGCCAGCGTGCTCCGACTTCAGCTCGTTGAAGAGCTTCATCGCCTCGAGGATGCAGATCGTCTGGCCGACCTCGACCCGGTCGCCCTCCTCGACGAACGGATCGGCGGTGGGCGTTGCCGAGCGGTAGAACGTCCCCACCATCGGCGACTCGATCTTGATCGCCACCGAGGCACTGTCCCCGGCCCCGTTCTCGGCGGCCGGGGCCGCCGCGGGCGCCTCGCCGGCAGGTCCGCGCGCGGCGGGCGCCGCCGCCCGCTGCTCCTGCTTCTTGACCGTGATCCGGACGCCGGCGTCCTCCAGCGGTCAGCTCGCCCACCTCGGAGCCCTCGACCATCTCGATCAGCTCGCGGATGCGTTCGGACTGGGTGCGCTCGAGGCCGTCGCGGACGATGTCGTCGCGCTCGCCGCGGTTGCGGAGGGTGAGCAGCAGGCGGTGTGCGTCCTCCCCGAACAGCGCGACCAGAAGCAGGTCCTCCTCGCTGGCGGCGAGGCCCTCGGCTCGCGCCACCTCCAGGTCGTGCTGGGACGGCTGCTCGATCTCGCCGCTCGCCGGCGTGCGCCGCCGCCTCCGGCGCGATCTCCTGGGGCGGGTTGCCGTAGACGCCGGAGAGGTACTCGCCCATGTCGCCCGACACCTCGACCCAGCGCCGCGCGGAGAGCACGTGGCGCACCGCCTGGCCGGCCAGGATGCCGCCCACCGGCTGGCCCAGCGGCGGCATGCCGCAGTCGATCCGCACCTGCTTGAACTCCTCCAGCACCTCGTCCAGCCGATCGTGGGCGCCCAGCATCCGCAGCCGGGCGTCGAGGTCGCCGACCAGCCCGACCGGGAGCCGGTTGAAGGCGGTGCGCAGCGTGATCCGCGGCGGAATCGGCAGGGCGGGCATCTGTGAGGTGACGTGGTCGTCGATGAACCGCGACGCCTCCCAGACCCGCTCGGCGTCGACGCCGTGCTCGAGCCCGAGCCCGGTCAGCGCGTCGCACAGCACCTCGGCCGCGACCCGGTGCAGCGTGTAGGCGACCGGCAGCACGGCGGCGGCGATCGGCTCGGCGCCCAGGCGGGCGGCTTCGATCGCCATCGCCAGCGCGTTTCCGCCGGTGCCCTGGCAGTAGAGGCCGACCGGCACGCCGGAGGCCTCCCGTAGCTCGCTGAGGACGTGGCCGCAGGTGCCCGGGTCGAGCGCCCCGGCGGGGTCGTGGAGGAGGATGTGGTCGGCGCCCAGCTCCGCCAGCCGGCGGGCCTTCTCGACCACCCGCTGGAGGTTGGGCATGTAGCCGGAGAACGCCAGGCCGGCGTAGAAGCGGCCACCGGCCTCGCGCACGGCGCTGCTTGCCGAGGCCAGGTTCTCGACGTCGTTCAGTGGGTCCTGCAGCCGGAAGATCTCGATCCCGCTCTCGGCGGCGCAGAGGATGAAGCGGCGCACCAGGTCGTCGGGCAGCGGCTTGCGAGCCGACCAGGAAGCGCCCCCGCAGCGCCATCTGCAGCGGCGTCCGCGAGCACCTGCGCATTGAGCGCGCGAATGCGCTCCCAGGGACTCTCCGCCCCGTGCTCGACCGCGGCCGCGAAGCAGCCTCCGCCGCTCACCTCGAGCGCGGCGAAGCCGGCGGCGTCGAGGATCTCGGCCACCTCGAGCACGCCGGCGGTCGAGATCGTGCCTGCCAGCGGCTGCTGGGAGAGCAGCCGCACCGTGGTGTCGACGATGCGCGTCACGCCCGTGAGATGTACCGCGCCTCGCGCGTGTCGACCCTGATCCTGTCGCCGACGTTGACGAACATCGGCACCTGGACGACCGCGCCGGTCTCGAGCGTTGCCGGCTTGGTCACGTTGGACACCGTGTCGCCCCTGACGCCCGGCTCGGTGTCGGCCACCGCCAGCTCCACCGCGGCCGGCAGCTGCAGCGATGCCGGCTTGCCGTCCACGGTCAGGATCTGGACGGTGTCGTTCTCCCGCATGTACTGGAGCTCGTCGGAGATCGAGGCCACCGACAGGGCGATCTGGTCGAACGTCTCGGAGTCCATCAGGTGGGCGTCGGAGCCGTCGTTGTAGAGGTAGGTGACGTTCTTGACCTCGGTGTGGATGCGGGGCATCTTCTCCCCGGCCCGGAAGGTCTTGTCCACGACCGCGCCCGACTCCAGCGCCTTCAGCTTGGTGCGGACGAACGCGCCGCCCTTGCCCGGCTTCACGTGCTGGAACTCGACGATCCGGTAGACCGTGCCGTCGACCTCGACGTGCATGCCGTTCTTGAACTGGTTGGTGGAGATGATCTCAGCCATGCGCGACCTGTGGTTGGTGGTGGGAGGCTAACCGCAGACGATCAGCTCCTTAGGGTACCCCGTGAGCCGCTGAAGGCCTTCCGCCGTGACGATTGCGAGGTCCTCGATGCGGACTCCGCCGACCCCGGGCAGGTAGACACCCGGCTCCACTGTGACGATCATGCCCGGCTGCAGGGTTGCGGTGCCGGTCTTGCCCAGCCGCGGCCCCTCATGGATGTCGAGGCCGACGCCGTGGCCGGTGCCGTGCTGGAAGTGGTCGCCGTGCCCGGCCGGCCTCGATCACGCCGCGGACGATCGCATCGGCCTCGGCTCCGGTGATTCCGGCGCGGATGCCCGCCATGCCGGCCAGCTGCGCGGTCAGGCAGAGGGTGTACGCCTCGGCGAGCTCGTCGGGGAGGTCGCCGGTGGCGAACGTCCGGGTGCAGTCGGAGCAGTAGCCGCCCAGGATGCAGCCCAGGTCGATGGTGACCAGGGTGTTGGGGACGATCTCCACGTCCCGCGGGGTGGCGTGCGGCTGGGCGCCGGCGTCGGCGGAGGCGACGATGGTGTCGAACGAGAGTCCCTCGGCGCCGCCCTGGTGGAAGAGCTCCCTGACGCGCCACGCCACGTCGCGCTCGGTGCGCCCGACCAGCCCTTCGGCAGCGATCGCCTCGTACACCGGCTTGATCAGAGCGGCCGACCGACGGATCGCGTCGAGCTCATCGTCCTCCTTGATCAGGCGGAGGTTCTCGCAGAGGTCCGTCACCGGGATGCTCTGGATTCCGGCCTCGTCGAGCAGCCCGTGCCGTGCGACCGTCATGTGCGCCGACTCGAAGCCGATCCGCTCGGCGCCGGGCGCGAACTCCCCGATCCGGGCGGCCGCGGCCTTGACCAGGTCGACCGTCGCCTGGTGCACGTCCAGGAAGTCCTCCATGGCGCGGGCGCCCTCGAGGTAGCGAAAGTCGGTCAGGAAGACCGCGCCGTCGGGGCGCACCACGAGCAGGCCGTTCGACCCGTCGTATCCGCACAGGTAGCGGAGGTTGACGGGGTCGGTGACGAGCATGGCGTCCACACCGGCGGGATCGAGGCTCGCTCCCAGGCGCGCCAGGCGGTCGGCGAAGCTCACGCCTCTCCCCCTCCGGCCAGGTAGCTGAGCGCCTCCCGGTAGCCGTCGGCGCCGTGGCCGCTGATCCGCTTGGACACGACCTCGGCCACGACCGAGTGGCGCCTCCACTCCTCCCGCTGCTCGATGGCCGACAGGTGCACCTCCACGATCGGGTGCTCGAAGATCTCCAGGGCGTCGCGCACGGCGTAGCTGTAGTGCGTCCAGGCGCCGGGGTTGACGATCAGGCCGCCGGCCCAGTCGCAGGCGTCGTGGATCTGGTCGATGTAGGCGCCCTCGCTGTTGGACTGGAAGCAGCGGATGTTGACGCCCAGCTCGTTGCGCCCACTCGTAGATCTGGGTCTCGAGCTGGCGCAGCGTGAGGGTGCCGTACTGCGCGGGGTCACGCCGGCCCAGCATGTTGAGGTTGACACCGTTCAGGACCGCGACCTGCATCGCGCCTAGCGTAAATGACCTGAAGGCGTCAGGGGCGCGGGCACGGTCCCGCCGCACCTCCGGCACGGGTCGTCACCCACCCGCGCGGACTTCCCCGTCAGCATGGCCGGGCACGTTCAAACCCGGATCGGAGACCTATGTCCAACCGTCGTATCGTCCTTCTCGTAACGGCTGCCATCATGCTGGTGGCCGTGCCCGCGGCAGCCGCCGCGACGCTGTCCAACAGCGGCCAGACCACCGTCTTTCAGCTCTGGTTCGCCCGCAGCAGCCAGCTCTGGCTGACCAAGCGCACCGTGCCGGCCACGATCACGCCAGTACGGGCGGCCCTCGACACGCTGCTGCTCGGGCCCACCAGTGCCGAGCGGGCGGCCGGCGTCAGCACCACGATCCCGGCCGGCACCAGGGTGCGTTCCCTGTCGGTGGCGGGCGGCGTCGCGACGCTCGACGTCACGGCGACGTTCGGCCAGGGCACTCGCATGAAGCTCGGCCAGCTCGCCCAGACGCTCGGGCAGTTCTCAACCGTGAAGACGGTGAGTGCTGCTGGAGTCCGGCAAGCCGCTGGCCCGGTTCGCTGTCGGCGATTACTGGGACCTGCTGCCGGAGATCGCGGTCGGCACGCCCGGCATCGGTTCGACCCAGCTCGGTGCCGTGCGCCGTAACGGGCAACGCCGAGGTGTTCGAGGGCGCGCTGCAGGTCCGCGTGCTGTCGTCGACGGGAGCGGTGCTGGCGAAGGCGCCGGTCTCGGCGAGCTGTGCCGCCCCCTGCCGCGGCTGGTACTCGGCGTTCGTTCGCTTCCACGTCGGCCAGCAGCAGCTGGGAGCCGTGGTCGTCTCGTCGGTTGCCGGCGGCGGGGTTCCCGCCACGAAGGTGCGGGTGCCGGTGGTGCTGGCGCCCGGCTGAAACTCGGCGCTCGTCAGGAGGCGTTGAGGGCCCGGGCGATCGCCTGCTCGATCAGGTCGTCGCCCGGGTCGATGCCCCAGACCGGCTTGCCGATCGCCTCCAGCAGGACGAAGCGAGGCCGCCCTCCGCGAGCCTTCTTGTCCCGCTGGAGCGTGGCCAGCACGTCCTCGAGGCCGACCTGCGAGTAGGAGGTGGGCAGCTCATGGAGCGTCAGCAGCTCGCGGACGTCGGCCTCCACACCCGGGTCGAGCCCGGCTGATCTGCGACGACAGCCAGAGCGCGGGAAGCAGGCCGACGGCAACCGCCTCACCGTGGGCGAGCCCCTTGTAGCCGGCAGCGGCTTCGAAGGCGTGGCCGATCGTGTGGCCGAGGTTGAGGACGGCTCGAAGCCCCTGCTCGCGCGGATCGTCGGCGACCACGTGGGCCTTGTAGGCGGCGCAGCGGCGGATCAGCTCGAGCCGCTGATCGGCGGTGCCTCGGCCCGGCTCCCAGTCCTTGACCAGGTCCCACAGGCGACCGCCGGCCAGCAGACCGGTCTTGATCACCTCCGCGAACCCGCACGCCCACTCCCGCACCGGCAGCGTGTCCAGGACGGCCGGGTCGGTGACCACCCACTCCGGCGGGTGGAAGGCGCCGACGTAGTTCTTGGCTGACGGCAGGTCGATCCCGGTCTTGCCGCCGATGGCCGCGTCCACCATCCCGACCAGCGTTGTCGGCGCCGCGATCCACGGCACGCCGCGCTGGTAGGTGGCTGCCACGAACCCGGCCAGATCGGTGGCGGCGCCGCCGCCCGTATCCGACCACGACGTCGCCGCGCTCCAGGCCGAGGTCGGCGAGGCGCGTCCACGCCTGGCGGGCGACCGTCGGCGTCTTGGCCGCCTCGCCCGGCGGCAGGCGGACGGTGACGAAGGGCTCGACCGGGGGGCCGACCACCCGCAGCACGTTGCGGTCGGCGATCAGCGCCGGCCGCCGCACGCCCACCAGCCGCGGCAGCTCGGCCAGCGCCGCCGGCCGGGCCAGCGGCACCAGCAGCGGCTCCTCGCCGACCTCGTACTCGGCGTCGCAGAGGGCATCGGCGGTGGCGTGGTAGAGCGGCTGGCGCTGCTTGTAGAGCCGGGAGAACGCCCGGCCCTCGCGGGCCAGCGGCCGTTCACCCGCCTCGGCCTCGACGCGCCGCCAGGCGGTCTGGGCGGTGACGTCCAGGAGCACGGTGAAGCTCCCGTCCCGGAGCCGCTCGCGCGTCAGCGGCGACATGATCGCGCCACCGCCGAGGGCGATCACGCAATCCACCCGCTGCAGGTGTTCCTCGACCACCCGCTCCTCGAGCTCGCGGAACGCCGCCTCGCCTTCGATGGCAAACATGTCCGCGATCGTCGTGCCCGCGACCCGCTCGATCTCGGCGTCGGCGTCGACGAAGTCCCAGCCCAGGCGCTCGGCCAGCGTCCGCCCGGCAGACGTCTTGCCGGCGCCCATGAAGCCGATCAGGACGAGGTTGCGGTAGGCGCCCGGGATCATGCCCGGCCGATGCGCTCCAGGTAGGCCGCGTGGGCGGCCGTGAAATCCTCGACCGAGTCGCCGCCGAACTTCTCCAGCGCGGCCCTGGCGAGCTCGAAGGCGACGCCTGCCTCGGCGACCACTGCAGCGGCCGGGAGCACGGTCACGTCGCTTCGCTCGACGTGCGCCTCGCGCGGCTCGTGGGTGCCCAGCTCGACGCTGCGCAGCGGCCGCATCAGCGTCGGCAGCGGCTTCCAGATCGTGCGCACGATCAGCTCGCCGCCGTTGGTGATGCCGCCCTCGAGGCCGCCGGCGCGGTCGGTCTCGCGGAAGTAGCCGCGGTCGTCGTCGTACTGGATCTCGTCGTGGACGCTCGATCCGCGGCGACCCGCCGAGGCGATCGCGTCGCCGATCTCGACGCCCTTGGCGGACTGGATCGAGAGCATCGCGGCCGCCAGCCGGCCGTCCAGCCGCGGTCGGCCGAGACGTGCGAGCCCAGCCCGGGCGGAACGCCGAACGCCCGCACCTCGGTGATCCCGCCGAGCGTGTCGCGCTCCTTCTTCGCAGCCTCGATCTCCTCGATCATGGCCGCCTCGGCGTCGGGGTCGAGGCAGCGCACCTCGGAGCGCTCGGCCCGGTCGAAGTCCTGCAGCGACAGCCAGGCCGGCGGCGTCGCGCGCACGCTGCCCACCTGGAGCACGTGCGATCGCACCTCGATCCCGATCGTGCGGATCAGGGCCTTGGCGACCGCGCCCGCGGCCACCCGGGCAGCGGTCTCGCGGGCGCTGGCGCGCTCCAGCACGTTGCGGACGTCCTCGTGCCCGTACTTGAGCGTGCCGGGGAGGTCGGCGTGGCCCGGCCGCGGCAGCCGGATCGGCTTGCCGCGCCAGCCGAACTCCTCCAGTGCGGCCGCCTCGACCGGCCACGGGTTCATCGGCTCGGTCCAGTTCTTGTGGTCGCGGTTCTCGATGAAGAACGCCAGCGGGCTGCCCAGCGTGCGGCCGTGGCGGAGGCCGCCGACCGGGCGGGCGTCGTCGCGCTCGAGCTGCTGGCGGGGGCTGCGGCCGTACCCTGCCTGGCGCCGCCCGAGGTCGAGCCGGATCAGCTCCTGGTCGAGCTCGAGGCCGGCCGGAAGGCCGCTGATGACGACCGTCAGGCCCGGCCCGTGCGACTCACCTGCGGTGACGTAGCTCAGCGGCATCGGTGCGCGAGAGCCTAACTGACCGGCCCTTCGGGTCGGTCAGCAGGAGCGGCGACCTACATCGGCTTGGGACAGTCCGCACAGACCCGGAAGTCGGCGGTCGCGCCGTGACCCGGCGGAAGTGTCACCCACTGAGCGGAGTCGGCCGCGACCACGAAGTAGCGACCGGCGGGCAGGTCGCGGAGTGAGAACGTGCCGTCGTCTGCGGTGGCGGTGATCGCCACCGGCGGCGGGCCGTCGGCCATGATCGGGCCGACGACAGGGAACGCCCTTCGGTACGCGGCGACCCGAACGCGAGCCATAGGGATCAGGTGCGCCTTCGAGGCTGACACGTAGGAGCGGACCGTGCCGTGGATCGCCGGCGGCGCAGGCGGATGGCTGTCAGCGCCCGAGCCATGGCCACAGGCTGCTGCCAGGAGGAGCGCCAGAGCCACAGTGGCGGCGCCCAGAAGACGTCGGAACCACACCATGCTGATTGGACGCATGGCACCGCCTCCGAGTTCCCCGACCCAGCGGGAGGTGACTAGTGGCCGCCGATGAGGTGCGGCGAGATCTGCGCACCCCAGCACAGCGCGACGATCGCCCCAACGGCCAGGAACGGGCCGAACGGGAAGCCGACCTTGCGGGCCTTCAGGCCGTGCCGCGCCAGGATGTAGAGCGACGGCACCAGCGACACGGTGAACGCGACGAGCAGGGCGGTGAACGCGTACCAGCCGAGGCCGAGGCCGATCATCAGCGACATCTTGACGTCACCCAGCCCCATTCCGGCCGGGTTGACCTTCCAGGCCAGGAACAGGAACAGGAAGCACAGCAGGCCGCCCAGCAGCAGCTCGACGAAGCGGTCGGGCTGGGCCAGGCCGGCGGCGAAGAAGACGAGCACCGCGCCGGGCAGGTTGATCAGGTCGGGGATGATCCGGTGGTTCAGGTCGATGATCGCCGCCGGCACGACCAGTGCCGTCAGGATCAGCGCCGGCACCAGCCGGGCCTCGAGCCCGATCCGGTACACCAGCAGCGCGAACAGCGCGGCCATCAGGGCAGCGATCGCGATCGCGCGGCGTACCGACGGCGACGTCCCGATGCCGCGCGGGAAGCGCTGCACGACCCACTCCAGGGGCCATGCCATCGCAACGCCGGCGAGAGGGACGAGAGCTTCCACGCCACTGATATCGGCGGCGTCCCGTCCGGGCTGTAGCGCGGGTCGGTCTACGAGCCGGACTCGTTCGCCCGCTTGGCGAACCGCGCCGTCAAGGTGTGCGGCGAGAACTGGGCCAGGCGCGCTGCCGCGTGGTGCACCGTGCCGGGGATGACGACGCCGCGGTCGGCCAGCATCCCTGCGTAGCCCTCGCGGGCGACGAACGCTGCATCCAGCACCTGTGAGCTGAACAGCCGGGAGTGCGCAGACCCCGCCCGCTCGGCGAACCCGGTTGCCGTCGCTCCAGGGCAGAGGGCGGTCACGTGCACCCCCGTCCCCTGCACCTCCAGCCTCACCGCCTCGGTGAACGACAGCACGTAGGACTTGCTCGCGTAGTAGGCCGCCGCGCCGGGGCCGGGCTGGAAGGCGGCGGTCGACGAGAGGTTGAGGACGTAGCCGTAGCCCCGCTCGACCATCCCCGGCAGGGCCAGCCGCGTCAGCTGGGTGAGCGCCACCACGTTCACCTCGAGCAGCTCCGTCAGCACCTCGATGTCGGCATCGACCAACGGTGCGCTGGAGCCGAAGCCGGCGTTGTTGACGAGCGCATCGACCCGGCCGACCTCGTCCATCAGGCGGGCGGCCGAGCCGGGCTCCGCAAGGTCGCTGACGACGACCCTGACCGAGACGCGATGGCGTTCCTCGAGCTCGCCGGCCAGCGCGGTCAGCCGCTCCTGGCTGCGCGCCGCCAGCACCAGGTCGTGGCCGTCGCGCGCGAACAGCCGCGCCAGCTCGCGGCCGATGCCACTCGACGCGCCGGTGACCAGCACGATCACGTCGTCCCCCGTACCGCAGCGTGCATGACGTCGAGCGGCGGCTCCTGCCCGGTGAACAGCTGAAACGCCAGCACGCCCTGGAACACCAGCACGTCGAGCCCATCGATCACGCGCACGCCGTGGCGCGCGGCGGTTGCCACCAGCCCGGTCTCCACACCGTCGCCGCGGTAGGTGAGGTCGCAGACGACGTCGGCGGCAGCGACCAGCTCCTCAGACACCGGCAGCTCGTCGGCGGGGCCAACCTGCCCGACCGGTGTTGCATTGACGAGCAACGGGGCAGGGCGTTCCGCCGGCCATGGGTCGACGTCAGCGCCCAGCTCGGCAGCCGCCTCCTTGTTGCGCGCGCTCACGCGCACCCGCAGTCCCGCGTCCTGCAGGGCAACGACGGCGGCACGGGCGGCCCCGCCGGAGCCGATGACCAGTGCCTCATCCGGCAACGGCAGCCCGATGGCGCCGAGCATGCCGCGGCCGTCGGTGGTATGCCCGTCCAGTGTCCCGTCCTCACCCACCAGCACGGTGTTCACCGAGTGCGCCCGGGCCGCCTCGTCGCTGAGCGTGTCGCAGAGCTCGCAGACCCGCTGCTTGTGGGGGATGGTCACGTTGACGCCGGCGAAACCGAGGTCGGGGAGCGCCCGCAGCGCTCGCTCCAGCCCGGCCTCCGGCACCGGGAGCGGGACGAAGATCCAGTCCAGGCCGAGCGCGGCGAACGCCGCGTTGTGCATCTGCGGCGAGCGCGAGTGCGCCACCGGCCACCCGATCAGCCCGGCCAGCCGGGTGGTGCCGCGGACAGGCGGCCCGTCAGCCGCCATGCGCGACGAAGTCGTTGTAGCTGTTCGTGAAGTACGTGCGCCCGTTGTGCGCAACGTAGTACAGGTAGTCCACGTGCGCCGGGTGCGCGGCCGCCTGCAGCGACGCCAGCCCCGGGTTCGAGATCGGTGTCGGCGGCAGCCCTTGGCGCACCCGCGTGTTGTAGGGCGTGTCAGCGTGGAGCTCCGACTCCGTGAGCTGATGCGTCCACGACCCGTACTCGTAGAGCAGCGTGGCGTCGATGCCGAGCGCCATCTGCAGGTGGAGCCGGTTGTAGATCACGGCTGCGATCTTGGCCCGGTCGCTGGGGGCGCCCGCCTCGCGCTCGATCATGGAGGCGATCTTCAGCACGTCGTAGTCGGTCAGGTTCTTGGAGCGGGCGTACTTCATGTCCACCTGGCTGAACGCGTCCTGGAACGCCGCCAGCTGCTGGTCGATCAGGGTCTGCGGCTTCTCGTGCGGCTTGATCGTGTAGGTGGCCGGGAACAGGAAGCCCTCCATCGACGTGGCGCCCCAGCCCGCCGGCGGCGGCGTGTGGGCGAGCGCTGCCTTGTACGCCTTCGGCGACATGCCCACCGCCTTCAGGCTGTCCACGATCTGGGTGATCCGGTAGCCCTCCGGGATCACCAGCTTCACCTCCTGCGGAACCGGCCCCTTGTTGAGCTTGCGGATGATCACGTTGTAGTCCGTGCCCGCCTGGAACTGGTACCTGCCGGGGTGGAAGTCAGTGCCCTGGTTCTGGGCCTTCACGTAGTTACGAAAGCGTGTCCCGTCCGACACGATTCCGTGCTGCTCGAGCAGGTCGCTGATCGTCACCGCCGTCGCGCCGCGCGGAATCACGACCGTCAGCATCGGCCCGTGCGGGTTCGGTGTCGGCTTCGACGAGTCGGGCAGCACGTTGCGTACGCCGTAGTACACGGCGCCGACTGCGAACACGAGACATGCGATGAGGACTAGCCGGCGAGTCGTCGCAGATATCCCTCGAGCAGATGGGCGGCGGCCACCGCGTCGGTCGGATGGTGTCCGTGGCCGCGGGTGGCGAGCGTGGTGGTGAAGCGTTCGTCGTACGTTTCCACGGGAACGTCGGTCAGGCGGGCGAGGTCGGACACAAAGCCGAGCGTCTCCCTGGCCTGCTCGCCGCGCTCACCGCGCAGCGTCAGCGGCAGCCCGACCACGATCCGCTCGGGCTCGAGCTCGGCCAGCTGTGCCAGCAGCGCGTCGCGGCCGGCACGCGTGCGCACCTTCTCCACCACGCCCACGGGCCGGGCCAGCAGCCCGGTCGCATCGCTCACCGCCAGCCCGGTGCGAGCCCGGCCATAGTCGATGGCGACGACCTTCATGCGCCACGCAAAGCACGCCGGATCGCCGAGTTCGCGGCGGCCATCGCCGCGTCAAGCTGTTCCGGGTCCTTGCCACCGGCACGGGCCATGGTCGGCCGGCCGCCCCCGCCCCCACCGACGATCGGGGCGATTTCGCGAATCAGGTCGACGGCCGACAGCCCTCGGTCGACGGCCGGCTGGTCGAAGTTGGCGACCAGGTGCACGCGGCCGTCCGCGGCGCTGCCCAGCACCACGACGGCGGGCGAGAGCTTCGCCTTCACGCGGTCGGAGACCTGCAGCAGGCCGTCGGCATCGACATCGTTGAGGACGGCCGCGACGATCCGGATCCCATCTTCCTCGGACGCGGCCTCGACCAGCCCGGCCTCACGGCCGTTGCCGGACGACGGCTGCGCCGGTCCCTGCTGGGCGGCCTTGCGCAGCTGCGACTGCAGGTCGTGGACCTCCTGCTCCAGCCGGGCGGCGTCGGCGCTGCGGTGGCGCAGGTGCTCGATGGCAGGTCCGGCCGTGATTGCCTCGATCCGGCGGACACCCTGGGACGAGCTGGTCTCACGGGTGATCACGAACACGCCGATCTCGGCGGTCGAGCGGACGTGCGTGCCGCCGCACAGCTCGCGCGAGAACTCAGGGATCTCGACCACCCGCACCTGCTCGCCGTACTTCTCCCCGAACAGCATCATCGCGCCCAGCTGACGGGCCTGTTCGCGTTCCGTGACGAAGATGTGCACCGGCCGGTTCTCGATGATCTTCTCGTTGACGATCTCCTCGACCTGGCGCAGCTCGTCGGGCGTCATCGGCGATGAGTGACGGAAGTCGAACCGCAGCTTGTCGGGCCCGACGTAGGAGCCGGCCTGCGTCACGTGATCGCCGAGCACCTGGCGCAAAGCTGCGTGCAACAGGTGCGTCGCCGTGTGGTTGGCCATGGTCGGCCGCCGAGCCTCGCCGGAGACGTGGGCGCGCACGGGCTCGCCGGCCGCAAGCGTCCCCCGCTCCAGGCGGGCCACGATCTGCTGGTCGTCGTCGCGGCGCAGCACCTGGTCGACCGCGGCGCGGCCGTTCTCGGACTCGATGTAGCCGTGGTCGGACACCTGGCCGCCGCCGGCCGGGTAGAACGGCGACTCCCGCAGCTTCAGCGACAGGGTGCCGTCGTCGTTCTCCTCGAGGGCGCCGATCTGGGTGCGGACGTCGAGCGTGTCGTAGCCGACGAACTCGGACCGGAAGCCGGTGTCGAGCTGGGAGGCCGTGAAGCCGACCGCGGCGGTGTGGGCGCGGGCGCGCTCGCGCTGCTCCTCCATCAGCCGGGCGAACCCGTCCTCGTCCACCTCCTTGCCGTGCTCTGAGGCGATCTCCTGCGTCAGCTCGAACGGGAAGCCGTAGGTGTCGTGGAGCTTGAAGGCGTCCTCGGCCGAGATCACGCCCTCCGACCGGGCCAGCACGTCGTCGAGCAGCTTGCCGCCGGTCTCGAGCGTCTGGGCGAACCGCTCCTCCTCCGCCTCCAGCACGCGGCGCACATCGTCCTGACGGACAACGAGATCGGGGTAGGGCTCGCCCAGCAGGGCAACGACATGCTCGTGCAGCCGGCCCAGGAAGGGATCGGTGAGCCCGATCCGGCGGCCGTGCTCGACGGCACGGCGGATCACGCGGCGGAGCACGTAGTCACGGCCCTCGCGGCCGGGCACGATGCCGTCGGTGGCCAGGAAGGTCATCGCCCGCGCATGATCGGCAAGCACGCGTAGGGCCTTGGTCTGCTGCTCGTCGGCCCCGTAGCGCGCCCCGCTCCAGCGCTCGATCTCGGTCATGATGTCGGCGAAGGCGTCGGTCTCGTAGACGCTGTGTACGCCCTCGGTCAGGGTGGCCGTGCGCTCGACGCCGCAGCCGGTGTCGATGCTGGGGGCCGGCAGCGGCTCCAGCTCGCCGCCGTCGAGCATGTTGTACTGCATGAAGACGAGGTTCCAGTACTCCATGAAACGGTCGCAGTCACATCCCGGAGCGCAGTCGGCCTCGCCGCAGCCGTGCTCGGGGCCGCGGTCGAGGTAGAGCTCGGAGCAGGGGCCGCATGGGCCGGTCGGCCCGGCCTGCCAGAAGTTATCGCCGCCCAGGCGGACGATCCGCTCGGCGGGCACACCGATCTCGCGCCAGAGGCCAATCGCCTCCTCGTCGACCGGCACGATCTCGTCGCCCTCGTACACCGTCGCCCACAGCCGGTCGGGGTCGAGTCCGAACCCGCCGGGGGCAGTCGAGAGCTCCCACCCGAACGCGATCGCCTCACGCTTGAAGTAGTCGCCAAACGAGAAGTTGCCCATCATCTCGAAAAAGGTGAGGTGGCGTGCGGTGTGGCCGACCTGGTCGATGTCCGTCGAGCGGAAGCACTTCTGCACCGTGGTCAGGCGTGGCGCCGGCGGCGGCTCGACGCCGAGGAAGAAGCGCTTCAGCGGCTGCATCCCGGCGGTGGTCAGAAGGACGCTGGTGTCCCAGTCGGGCGGGCGCAGCGATCCACTCGGCCACTGGAGGTGGTCGCGGTTTGTGAAGTAGGCGCGGAACCGGCTACGGACTTCGTGCGTTCGCATCGGGCCATTCTATCTGGGGGCCTATGGCGGGCCGCTCACGCCCTGCGCTTCAAACTGAGACCTCGATCGCTGACAACATTTGCTACCGCAAATCGAGGATGGCGGCCCCTCATCAGGTGGCTGACTATGTGCGAAATGGCTCCAGCCCCCCCACCCGTGTTGGTCGTCGATGACCACGACGGCCTGCGCTCTGCCCTGTGTGAGGCTCTTCGCGGGGAAGGCTATGACGCGATCGGGGCCGGCGACGGCGCCGCCGCACTCGAGGTGTTCCGCAGCGGGATGCCCGCGCTGGCGATCGTGGACGTGAGGATGCCGGGGATGGACGGCTTCACGCTGCTCGAGCGAATGCGCGAGGAACAGATCGAGTGCCCGGTGATCCTGATCTCGGTCGTCGGCGACACGGCCTCGCGGCGCCACGCCGAACGCCTCGGCGCGTTCGCCTTCAAGGAGAAGCCGTTCGACCTGCGCGACCTCCTCGAAGACGTGCGCGCCGCCACCGCCGGCTGACACTCGGCGGCGGGGGTCGGGTCGGGTCGGCGAGGCGCTCGGGGCGCGTGGCGGATGTGGCGTTGGGGGTGGTGGACGTCGCCGCCCCCCTTGAAAGGGCGGCGCCGCCCACCCGCGAGCGGCGTGCTCGACTGGTGGCCCGGGGACGGCGGGCGGTTCGGGCCGGGAGTCGGGGGAGCACTCGAGGTCCAGGGTCGAGCTGCGCAGGAACAACCACATGGCAAATGCCGCTCTGCCAATCGTATTTCCCGTGCCTTCCGACACGCCTCACGCCTGGACCCGTGACGCACGCTCGGTGGTGAACTCCCCGCATGAGCAGCTACCTCCCCACCCTCTACAAAGCCCGCGACTTCCCGACCAAGCAGATCGCCTGCTGCATCTGCGTCGAACGCACCAGAGGCAAAACCCAGAAACTGATCCTCGGCTACGGCATCGAGATCTGGCTCTGCAAAGCACCACGCCAGCCCCCAGTTCCAACGCCAACGAAACGGCAGCGACTTCGACCTCACCCTGATGCGACTCTGGCAAGCCCACGGCTGCTGGACACTCGCCCGACAAAAAGCGCTGAAAGCGTTCGCCGCCGCCCGCCACGCCGCCAAGAAACCCCGACAGAAGCCGGGCAGCTACGCCTGGCCCGACCTCCGCCGCCGCGCAGAGCAAGCCTTCGCCCAAGGCGCCGCCCCCGACTCCCTCGCCAGACACATCCACACCCACTACCGCGACTGCCCCGCCCGACCACCCAGCACCCGCACCCTCCACCGCTGGCACGCAGAGCGGAGGTGGCTGCAGCTACGGGTGCAGGTATCGTGAGGGTATGCACGGTGACGACACGATCTCGCGCTTCGAGCGCTCGGAGCCAGACACGGGCCGGATCGAGCCGCTCGACCACTACGTCCTGGTCGAGCCGGTGGACGAGGAGACGGAGACCACCCACGGGCTGATCATCCCCGGCAGCACCGAGCTGCCGTGCCGCTCGGGCGTGGTTGTCGCCGTCGGCGAGGACGCGACCGGTGTCGCACCAGGGGACAAGGTGCTCTTCCCGCGCGGCGCGGGGTACGAGATCCGGATCGCGGGCGAGCCGAAGCGGCTGATCGACCGCCGCGAGCTGATCGCGCGGCTGCTCGACTAGCTGCTAGGCGTCGGAGGCGGGAGGCTGCTCGGACGCCGTGGGCTGCTCGGACGCCGAGGGCTGGCCGTACACGTCGCGCAGCTCCTCGTCGATCTCGTCCTGGCGGTCCTGCGCCGCCTGCTTCCCGTCGTCGGCGGCAGCCCGCAGGTCGTCGCCCATCGACTCGAAGTTCGACACCAGCCGGGTCGGCATCTCACGCAGCACCTCACCGACCGGGCGGCCTTCCTGCTCCGCCACCTGCTGGGCTCGCCGGTACACGTACGCGGCCGCGCCCACCGCCGCCACGCCCAGGAACGTCGTCACGCCCCTCACACCGCACCCCCGCGCTGGTCACGCCGGGCCTTGAAGCTGCTGAATGCGCCCGACACGCCGGCCGTGAACCCCGACGCCGCCTTCACCGGCTTGCCAACCGCCGCGGACACCGTGCGCACCGAATGGTCGAGCTTGTCCGCGGCGTCGACAGCGCTGTCGGTGATGTGGCTGACCTTCCCCAGCTCGTCGTTCACGTGGTCGAGCGTCACCGACGTCTTGCCCAGCATCGGCACCAGCTCGGTCATCACCTGCTTCAACGAGACGGTCACCTCGAGCAGCGTCCCGCCCAGGCGGACGAGCATGTAGGTGAGGCCGATCCCCGTGAGCACCAGGAACAGGGCCAGCGCGTAATGCCAGACGTCAGTCGAATTCACTGCCGCGCCATCTTATCGAGATATCACGCCCGAGCCGACGACAGCGTCTCCGTCATAGAGGACGGCGGCCTGGCCCGGCGCGACACCGTAGGCCGGCTCGTCCAGCTCCAGCACGAAGTCCGCCACCCTCCTCGCGGACGCTTGCCCACACCGCCGGCGAGCGATACCGCAGCTTCGCCTGCACCCGGTTGACCGCGACCCGCAACTCGGCCGGCTCGACGCGCACGGTCGTCGTCGCCAGTCGCTCGCGCGGGCCGACCACGACCCGCCCGGACGCAGGCTCGTTGCGGAGGACGAACAGAGGGCTGGACGACGCGACGCCGATCCCACGCCGTTGCCCAGGTGTAAAGCGGTGCAAACCCTCGTGTCTCCCGAGCATGGCCCCGTCCTCGTCGACCACCTCGCCGCGCGGGCCGGCGCCGCCGTGCGCCTCGAGAAAGGCGCGGTGGTCGCCGCCGCCGACAAAGCAGATCTCCTGGCTCTCGCGTCGTCCGGCGGCCTCGAGATGCGCCGCCCGCGCCTGCGCCCGCGTCGTCGTCTTGTCCTGCTCCCCGAGCGGGAACTGCAGCCTCCGCAGCACCGCCTCGGGTACCTGCGACAGCATGTATGACTGATCCTTGACGGGGTCGTGACCGGTTGCAAGGAGGATGTGACCATCCCGCTCGACCAGCCGCGCATAGTGCCCGGTGAGCACCGGGCCTGCGCCAATTCGGTCGGCAAACCCCACCAGCTCGGACAGCCGGAAGCCGCCGTTGCAGCGAATGCACGGATTCGGTGTCGCCCCCTCGGCATATCCGGCGACAAACGGCTCGACCACGGCCAGCCGGAACGCCTCGCGCAGGTCGAGCGACACGTGCGGCACCCCCAGCGCGTGGCACGCCGAACGGGCTGCCCGCACCGAGTCGGCCGAGCAGCAGGCGCGGCCCGCATCCGGCGCCGCGGGATCAATCCACAGCCGCAGCGTCACGCCGACCGGGTCGAGCCCCTGCTCGACGGACTTCAGGAGAGCCACGGCGCTGTCGACACCGCCACTCATCGCAACGACCGCGCGACCGGCGACCGGTGGCAGCGAGCCGTTGACCAGCGCACTGGCGAGCGCGACATGCAGCGCGTCCGCCGCCAGCGCGAGGCACTCCTGGTGCCCGGGCTCCGGCTCCAGCGCCTGCTCGAGGTCGCTCTCGCCGATACAGGCCGCGTCGAGCACCTGACGACCCTCCGCCAGCTCGCAGACCAGAGCTGCCGCAGCGGTCGCGTGGACGCAGGCGTGGGCCCGGTACCGCGCCTGCACCACCCGCCCATCTCTCACCGCCAGCTCGACCTGCAGCCGATCGCCGCAGCTGTCGGAGCCCGCCACGCCAACCCAGCCGGCGGCATCACACGAGCCGGCTCGCCGTGCGCTCAGCGCGTGACTGATGACGGCCTGGCTGGGCATGGACGGAAGCCTAGTGACCGGCCGGGCCGGGCAGCAGCGCGCCGGCACGCAGGCGGTCGACCGCCGCGCGCAGCGCCGACGCGAACCCCTCGATCTCGGCAACCGTCGTGTCGAGTCCGAGGGAAACCCTGATCACGCTGCGGGACTGCTCCGGCGTCAGCCCCTGGGCGAGCAGCACGTGGCTTGGCTCGCTCTCCCCCGCCGTGCAGGCCGAACCTGCCGACACCGCATACCCGGCCTGGTCGAGCGCCAGCACCAGCAGCTCCGCGCGGACGCCGTCCACCAGCAGCAGCGAATGCCCGTCCAGACGCGGCGCCGAGGCCGCGACCGGCACAGCGGCGCCGTCCACCAGCCGCTCCAGCAGGTCGCGCACCTGCGCGCGGCCGTCCACCCGCGACCGCCGCTCCTGCAGCGCAACCGCGAACCCGGCCACGCCCGCCACGTTCTCGGTGCCTGACCGCAGCCCTCGCTCCTGCCCGCCGCCGACCTGCTGGGGGCGCACTGCGGGCTCACGTACCACCAGGCAGCCGACACCCTTCGGCCCGTTCACCTTGTGGGCAGAGAATGCGGCCGTCGCGACGCCCGCCGCCCCGACGTCGATCGGGAGGCCGGCAGCCGCCTGGACAGCATCGGTGTGCAGCGGGACGCCGTGCTCGGCGGCGATCGCCGCCAACTCGGCCACGGGCTGCACGACTCCGGTCACGTTGTTCGCCCACATCACCGCTGCCAGCCGGTCACCCGGCCGCACCAGCTGCTCGTAGGCGGCGACGTCCACCACCCCCTCGGGGGTCACCGGCGCCCAGGCGATCTCGAACCCGCGCCGCTCAAGGACCAGCGCCGCCTCCCGCACGGCCGCGTGCTCGACCGCCGACACCACCATGCGGCCCGGCGGCTCGCCCGCCTGGCCGAACAGCGCCAGGTTGTCTGCCTCGGTGCCGCCGGACGTGAACACCACCTGCTCGGGCTCGCAGCCGAGCAGCTCTGCCAGCAGGCCACGCGCGCGCTCCAGACCAGCCTTCGCGTCCCGCCCGTAGGCGTGGGGCTCCGATGCGTTGCCGAACCAGGCATCGAGGTAGGGCAGCATCGCCTCGCGGGCCGCCGGGGACAGCGGCGTGGTCGCCGCGTGGTCGAGGTAGACGCTCACGGCCGCAGAGTATCGGGGCAAGCCGACGCCTGAGGCTTGGCTCCCGGCCACTTTCTGGATGCTTCGACCGGTCTGACCTTGCCTCTGCGCTGGAAGTGTCGCACGACGTTTGAAGGAAGTGCGCTTGACGAAATGGCGCCGGCAGACCAAACGGTAGCGGACGTGGCAGGATTCGCAAGATGGTGAGCCGACTCCTCCTGGGCGTGGTTGTCGCGGCGGCCACGTTCGTGCTGCTGGGCTTCGGGCAGTCGGGCGGGCACGTCGCGACCGCTCGCCCGAGCCCGCCGACCGACCTCTACGCTGCGGCGATGATCAAGCTCGGCGAGGGAGTCAGCACGGTGACCGAGCAGCACGGCACCCTGATCGCGATGATGCGGTTGGTCTCCCCGCCCGACATCCCCCAGATCTCGGTCGACTCGGCGATCGCGGCCAGCCGCGTGCAGCGGGCCTGCGGGTGCCGGCTGCGGGGCTACGAGGTCGTCACCGACCGCTTCGGGCCCGACGTGGTCGAGGTGGCCCGCGGCGTGCCGCAGCACGTCGCCGACCCCAAGGGCTACACCGCTCAGATCTGGGTCATGGACGGCGACTCAAACGCCTACATCGCGCGCCGCGCCACGCAGCTCGTGAAGGAGGCGCGCAGCGCTCCCGGTGCGCGGGTGAGCATTCAGATCACGCGTGGCCCGCAGACGGTGTTCAGCTACGCGCTGCGCCCCGCTACCGGCGACTCGATGGCCTGGGCGCTGGACGGGATCCGGCTTCCGCCCGGCCTCAGCCGCGACGAACACCCTCCCGCGCCCGGCGGCGCTCCTACGGCTGCTGCGGCGGCGCCCCTGGTGGGCGTTCTGGCGGGTTGATCAGCCGGAGCCCAACCTCGGTCAGGGCCGAGGTGGGCACCGCACTGGGCGCCCCGGTCAGCGGGTCGAAGCCGCCCTGGCCCTTGGGGAACGCGATCACCTCGCGCAACGACTCCGCTCCCGCCAGCAGCATCGCCAGCCGGTCGAGCCCGAAGGCGATGCCGGCGTGCGGCGGCGCTCCCATGGAGAGCGCGCGCAGCAGGAACGAGAACTTCTCCTCGGCCTCCTCGGCCGACAGGCCGAGCACGCCGAACAGCCGCCGCTGGACATCCTGGTCGTGGATCCGCACCGACCCGCCGCCGATCTCGTTGCCGTTGAGAACGAGGTCGTAGGCAAGCGCCTTGGCGCCTGCCGGGTCGTCCTCGAACTGCGGGTTGAGCGCCAGGTTGGGCGACGTGAACGGGTGGTGCGCCGCCTTCCAGCGCTTCTCGTCGGGCACCCATTCGAACGCCGGGAAGTCGGTCACCCAGAGGAAGCGCCATCCCTCCTCGATCAGGCCCAACCGCTCGCCCAGGTGCAGGCGCAGCGGGCCCAGCACGCGCACGGCGGCGTCCTTCTCGTCGGCCACCAGGAAGATGGTGTCGCCGTCGTCCGCGCCGATCGTCGCAACGATGCCCTCGATCTCGGCCTCGCTCAGGAACTTGGCGATCGGCGACCGGATCTCGCCTCCTGACACCTGCAGCCAGGCGACGCCCTTGCCGCCCCACGTCTTGGCGAACTCGACCAGGTCGTCGAAGTCCTTGCGGGAGAAGTCGGTAGCGCCCGGGCAGGCAAAGCCGCGGACAACCCCGCCCGAGTCGACCACGCCGCGAAACGCCTTGAACTCCGTCGCCGCCAGCACCTGGGTGACGTCAGCGATCTCGCAGCCGAACCGCACGTCCGGCTTGTCGGAGCCGTAGCGCAGCATCGCGTCCTCCCACGCCAAGCGCGGGAACGGGATCGCCAGGTCCTCGCCGCGAACGTCGCGCCAGATGCGCGCGAACAGGCGCTCGATCAGCCCGTAGATCTCCTCGCGGTCGGCGAAGGCGACCTCGATGTCGAGCTGCGTGAACTCCGGAGTCCTGTCGGCCCGCGTGGCCTCGTCCCGAAAGCACCGGGCGATCTGGTAGTAGCGCTCGTAGCCGGCGATCACGTAGAGCTGCTTGAACGTCTGCGGCGACTGCGGCAGCGCGTAGAAGTTCCCCGGGTGCGTTCGGGCGGGCACGATGAACTCGCGCGCTCCCTCGGGCGTCGACTTGTAGAGGATCGGCGTCTCCAGCTCCCAGAAGCCCTCCTCCTCCATCTGGCGGCGGATGGTCTGGGTCAGCCGGAACCGCGTCTCCAGGTTGTGGCGCATGCGGTCGCGGCGCAGGTCGAGGTAGCGGTGGCGCAGGCGCAGCGTCTCGTCGACGTTCTCCTCATCGAGCTGGAACGGGAGCACGCCGGCCTTCGACAGGATCTCGAGCCGTTCCACGCGGATCTCCACCTGGCCGCTGCCCAGCTTTGGGTTCACCGTCGCCGCCGACCGCGGCGTGACCACGCCCTCGGCCTGGATCACAAACTCGTTGCGCAGCTCGTGCGCGGTGCGGTGTGCCTCCGGCTGCAGCTCGGGGTCGAAGACCAGCTGGACAACGCCGCCGCTGTCGCGCAGGTCCACGAACACCAGCCCGCCGTGATCGCGGCTGCTGGCCACCCACCCGGCAACCGTCACCGCCTGCCCGGCGTCGGCAGCACGAAGCTCCCCTCCCAGCCGTGTCCTGTAGCTCACCGCGTCAGCTCCTCCACCAGGTCGTCCAGCGCGACAGCGCGCTGCTCGCCCGTAGTCATATCGCGCACCGCCGCCTCGCCGCGCGACCACTCGTCATCGCCAACGATGACAACGGCGCGGTCGCCGCGCTTCGACGCCAGCTCGAGCACCCGCTTCAGCCTGCGGCCGCCGTAGGCTGCGTCCGCCCGGATACCCGCAGCACGCGCGTCATCGAGCAGCGCATAGACGCGCGGACGGGCGACATCGGTCAGCACGGCGAAGAGGACGCCGCCGGCCGCCTCCGGAAGCTCAGGACGGGCCACCTCGAGCAGCCGCTCGATGCCCGCGCCGAACCCGACTCCGGGCGCCGCCGCCCCGCCGATCTGCTCGGACAGGCCGTCGTAGCGGCCGCCGCCCGAGATCGAGCTGGCCAGGCCGGCAGCCGTCCATTCCCAGGTCGTGCGGGTGTAGTAGTCGAGGCCGCGCACCAGCGTCGGCACCAGCTCGTAGGGGACGCCGCGGGCGTCGAGGTAGCCGCGCACCTCGGCGAAGTGGGTGGCGCACGCCTCGCACAGGTGGTCGGTGATCTTGGGCGCGTCCTTCAGCACCGTCTGGCAGCCCGGGTTCTTGCAGTCGAGCACGCGCAGCGGGTTGGTCTTGCGGCGCTCGCGGCACTCGTCGTCGAGCTCGTCGATGTGCGCGTCCAGGAACTCGGTGAGCAACTTGACGTAGGCCGGCCGGCAGTTGGCATCGCCGATCGAGTTCAGCTCCAGGCGCAGCTCGGGGACGCCGCAGCGCTGATACCAACGGTGCTGCAGCGCGATCACCTCGGCGTCGACGGCGGCGTCCTCGGAGCCGATCACCTCGACCCCGAACTGGTAGTGCTCGCGTGCGCGGCCCCGCTGCACCGCGTTGTAGCGGAAGTGGCTCTGGCAATACCAGAGCTTGACCGGCTGCGGCAGCCGCGTCATCCCGTCGAGGTAGGCGCGCATGACCGGGGCCGTGCTCTCGGGCCGCAACGTCAGCGACCGGCCGCTGCGATCCTCGAACGTGTACATCTCCTTGCTGACGACGTCGGACGTCTCGCCGGAGGAGCGCGTGAACAGCGCGGTGTCCTCGAACCCTGGCGTCACGACCTCGCCGTAGCCGGCCGGCTCGAACACCCCGCGAGCGAGGTCGATCACGTAGCGGCGCCGCGCCGAGTCGTCGCCGTACCAGTCCCGAGTGCCGCGCGGCGGCTGGAACTTCTCGCTCATCGCAGCGAATCCAGGAACGGGTTGGTCAGCCGCTCGCGCTCCAGCGTGGTCGCCGGCCCGTGTCCGGGAGCGACCACTGTCTCACCGGGCAGCGCATCCATCACGGCCGAGATGCTGGCAAGCAGCGTGTCGTGGTCGGAGCCCTTGAGGTCGGTGCGGCCGACCGACCCCGCGAACAGCAGGTCGCCGATGAACACCAGCCCGTCGGTCGCATAGGCGACGGCAGCCGGCGAGTGACCAGGGACGGCGAGCACCTGGAACTCGAGCCCGGCCAGCTGCAGGGTCTCTCCGCCGTCGACCAGATGCTCCGGCTCGTACGGCGCGCTGTCGAACGTGCGCAGCTCGTCGGCCTCACCGCGGGGGATCCAGACCTCGGCGCCGGTTGCGGCGGCGACTCCCGCGACCGCGCCCAGGTGGTCGAAGTGACCGTGCGTGACCAGGATCGCCGCGGCCGTCCAGCCCCGTTCGCCGAGGACGGACAGCACCAGCTCGGGCTGATCGCCGGGATCGACGACGACCGCCTCCGACGCGCCGGGAGCCGCGACCAGGTAGCAGTTCGTCTGGTAGTCGCCGAGGGGCAGCGCGACGACGTCGACCGTCAGCCGCGGCTCTTCAGCCACCGGTTGTACTTGAAGCGGTCGATCAGGTACTGGAGGGGGATCAGCCACAGGAAGAACGCACCCGCCTCGATCGCGGCCGCCTGTGGGCTCAGCTTCTTGCCGAGCGGCAGCACCTGGAACATCACGAACACGACGATCGCAAACAGCGCTGCGCGGCGGGCGGCACGCATGATCGACGGCGGCCCCACCTCCTGCACCCGGCGCACACCGCGGCCATTGCTCGACTTGCGGTCGGGCTTCGCCGGGCTCTCGGCCTCTGGATCACCGTCGTGGATGGTGCGCTGATGGTCCTTCGCGCGCTGGTACCGGCGGCGCTGCTGCTTCTTCGTGGCCATCAGCCAAGTCTACCGATGGCTGAGCAGCCGCTCCTACAGCTCGGCGAGCTGCGCGGCGAGCTGCTCTGCCTCACCGGTCTCGCCCGCCTGCTCCAGCTCGGCGATCCGCTCGACCAGTGCCCGAGCCTCGTCGCGGCGAGGGGAGTAGGCGAGCCGGTCGTGGTAGTCCTTGCGCGCTCGCGCGGCCGGGCTGCCGGCGTTGCCGTCGGCGGCCGGTAGCTCGGGCTCCGGTGGGCCAATCGGGGCCGGCGCGGGCCAGCGCCGGTCGACCGGCGCTTCGGCCTCCGGCTCGGGTTCCGGCTCCGGCTCGCGCTCGTTCTGCGGCGCCGCGGGCTCGAATGGGATCAGCGACGGAGCGACCGACAGCGGCTGCCGCTCGAAGTCGGGCCTGTCGTCGAGCTCCTCCTCGTCGGCCTGGCTGGGAAGCTGCCCTTCGGCATCGGGCAGGCGGGCAGCGAGGATCGCCCAGACCAGCCCGCCGGCCAGGGCCGTGGTCACCTGCCGCAGCCAGGTGAAGGCCCGCTCGCGCCCGGTGAACTGCACCTCCGACAGCCCGCTGCCGATGTGGCCGGTGAGCGCGACGAACGTCGACGCGAGGACGATCGCCACCGCCACCAGGGCGAAGCCAACCGCGACGCCCCCGGCCAGCCTCGAGGCGGGCAGCGCCCAGCCCCCCAGCCGGCAGCCGTTGCCCAGCGCCCACCACAGCAGCAGCAGCCCGGCGGTGAACCAGAGGGTCTCCTCGACCCGGAACGTCCACAGCCCGAGCAGCAGCCGCTGGTACCAGGCCAGCAGCGAGGCGCCGGCCGTGTCCTGGGCCGCGCGCACGAGCGCGTCGGCGGTGATCGCCACGCCGGCGACCGCCATCGCCACCCCGGTCAACCCGACCGCCTCCGGCAGCGGCAGCTGCCGCAGCCTGCGCGCGAGCTCGTTCACAGAAGCACTCCCCGCTTGAACACTGCGTGCACGTCCTCGCCGCCCAGGTGGTAGGCGAGGTGGCGCCAGTCCGTTGCATCCAGCAGCACCACGTCGGCATCGTATCCAGGAGCGATCCGGCCCAGCCGGTCGCTGCGGCCGAGCACCCAGGCCGCGTTGACCGTGCAGGCGCCCAGCGCCTCGGCAGGCGACATCCCCAGCAGCATGGTCGCCAGCGAGACGACGAGCGGCAGGGAGTGGCAGTACGCGCTGCCCGGGTTGAGGTCGGTCGCCAGGGCGACGATCGCCCCTCCGTCGATCAGCGCGCGGGCCGGCGGCCGTGGGAGGTCGAGCGTGACCATGCAGGCCGGCAGCAGCACCCCGGCCACGGACGATGCGGCGAGCGCCGCGACGCCGGCGTCGCCGGTCTGCTCGAGGTGGTCGATCGAGCGGGCGCCGAGCGCGATTGCGAGCTCCACCCCGCCGGCCTCGCTGAACTGGTCGGCGTGCATCCTCAGCGCCAGGCCGTGCTCTGCGGCTGCGCGTAGGTAGCGCTCTGCCTGCGCCGCGCTGAACGCGCCGCGCTCCAGGAACACGTCTGCTGCCTCGCACCGATTCGCGGCCTCGGGCAGCACATCGCCGATCACGAAGTCGAGGTAGGCGTCCCCGTCGGCCCACTCCGGCGGCACGGCATGAGCGCCCAGGAATGTCGCCGCCGTCTCGATCGGGTGGTCGAGGCGGATCGCGTCCAGCATGGCCAGCTCGGTGTCGTGATCCAGCCCGTAGCCAGACTTGACCTCGGCCGTGGTCGTGCCCGCCCGTCGCATTTGGTCGAGGTTGCCTGCCAGCAGCTCGGGCAGCGTCCCATCCGTCGCGGCGGCCCGTGTTGCCCGGACGCTGGCCGCAATCCCACCGCCGGCCGCTGCGATCTCCTCGTAGCCGGCGCCCCGGGCGCGGAGGTCGAACTCCCCCACCCGGTCGCCGCCGAACGCGGCATGGGTGTGGCAGTCGACCAGCCCGGGAATGGCCGCCCGCCCGCCGGCGTCGTGCACCGGCAGCTCCCCGTGCACCGCCAGCACCTGGTCGCGCGGCCCGACGGCGGCGACCCTGCCGTCGACGATCGCGATCGCGGCGTCCTCGATGACGTCCACCGCGCCCAGCGCCTCCCCGCGCAGCGGCGCGCCTGCACCGGCCGGCGAGGCAACCTGCCCCAGCCGGTCGATGAGGACGCTAGCTACGCCCATAGGCGGGGATGACGCCCCCGGAGAGCGGCGCCGAATCGTCCCCGCACAGCCATTCGATGACGCGGCCCAACTCGCCCCCCGTCGTCCACTTGGAGAAGTCGGCATCCGGGTTCTCCTCCCGGTTGCGCGGGGTGTCGACGACGTTGGGGACGACCACGTTGGCGCGCACGCCGTGGCCACGCACCTCGGCGTCGACGGCCTGCATCAGCGCCAGCACGGCCGCCTTCGACACGATGTACCCGGAGGCTCCCGGGAACGGACGGAGCGCAGCGCGCGACCCGACGTAGACAATCGACCCGCGCTCCTGTTCGACCATCCCGCCGACGACGGCCCGCGTGACCGTGTAGGCCGTGTCGAGATTGAGGGCGAACTGCTTGCGCCAGACGTCCACCGGCTGGTCCTGGATCGGCCCGGCCATCGCGAACCCGCCGGCCACGCAGGCCAGCGCCTCGATCGAGCCAAACGCCTCGCGGCAGGCGTCGGCCGCGGCCTGGGCGGAGTCGGGATCGGTCAGGTCGGTCTCGACGCCGAGCACGCCGTCGGGGAGGTCGCCGGGATCGCCGAAGTACGAGACGCAGACGCTCCAGCCCTGCTCGACGAAGCGGTCGAGCACGGCTCTGCCCCACCCCCCGGTGACCCCGGTCAGCAGCGCGGTGCGGGCCTCGGGCACTCTCAGTTCTCCATCGGGAGGTTCAGACCGGCGGCATGGGCGGTCGCGATCGCTTCCTCGTAGCCGGCGTCGGCATGGCGGGCGACACCGATGGCGGGATCGTTCGTCAGCACGCGCTCCAGCCGCTCGTCCATCTCAGCGCTGCCGTCGGCCACGATCACGAGCCCGGCGTGGATCGAGTTGCCGATGCCGACACCACCGCCGTGGTGAACGCTCACCCACGAGGCGCCGGAGGACGTGGACAGAAGCGCGTTCAGGATCGGCCAGTCGGCGATCGCATCCGACCCGTCCTTCATCGCCTCGGTCTCGCGGAACGGCGACGCCACCGAGCCGGTGTCGAGGTGGTCACGGCCGATCACCACCGGCGCCGAGACCTCCCCGCGCCGCACCAGATCGTTGAAGATCAGGCCGGCCTTGGCCCGGTCGCCCAGCCCCAGCCAGCAGATCCGCGAAGGCAGCCCCTGGAACGCGATCCGGTCGGGGGCGATCGCGAGCCACCGCTGCAGCAGGGCGTCATCCGGGAAGGCCTCGCGCATCGCCTGGTCGATCCGGTGGATGTCGGCCGGGTCACCCGACAGCGCGGCCCACCGGAACGGGCCTGCCCCGCGGCAGAACAGCGGTCGGATGTAGGCGGGCACGAAGCCGGGGAAGGAGAACGCGTCTGCGTAGCCTGCGTCGAGCGCCTCGGTGCGCAGGTTGTTGCCATAATCGAATACATGGCTGCCCGCCTCCTGCATGGCGACCATGGCGCGGACGTGCTCGACGGCCGTCCGCCGCGCCTCGGCGACGTAGCGGTCGGGGTCGGACTCGCGCAGGGCGAGCGCCTCCGCCAGCGACATGCCCATCGGGACGTAGCCGTTCAGCATGTCGTGGGCCGACGTCTGGTCGGTGACCAGGTCGAACTGCACGCCCCGTCGCGCCAGCTCCGGGAACACCTCACCGGCGTTGCCGCACAGGCCAACAGACACGCCGCGCCCCTCGCGCGCCGCGCGGGTCACCCGGTCGACGGCGTCGTCCAGGTCGCTCGCAAGCTCGTCCAGGTAGCGCGTCTCCAGCCGCCGCTCGATCCGGTGCGGATCCACCTCGACGTTGAGGCTCGCGGCACCCGACAGCGACGCCGCCAGCGGCTGGGCGCCGCCCATCCCGCCCAGCCCGGCCGTCAGGATCGTCCGGCCGCTGAGATCGGGCGAGCCCCAGTGCTTCTCGCCGGCGGCGGCGAACGTCTGGAAGGTGCCCTGCAGGATCCCCTGGCTGCCGATGTAGATCCAGGAGCCGGCGGTCATCTGGCCGAACATCGTCAGCCCCTCGGCCTCCAGCCGGCGGAACTCCTCCCAGGTGGCGAACCGGGGCACCAGCAGCGAGTTGGCGATCAGCACCCGGGGAGCGCCCGCGTGCGTGCGGAAGACGGCGACCGGCTTGCCGCTCTGCACCAGCAGGGTCTCGTCGTTCTCGAGCTCGATCAGCGAGGCGACGATCGCCCGCAGCGCCTCGTGGCTGCGCGCGGCGCGCCCCGACCCGCCGTAGACGACAAGCCGCTCGGGATCCTCGGCCACCTCGGGATCGAGGTTGTTGCAGAGCATCCGCAGCGCCGCCTCCTGGTGCCATCCCTTGCACCGGAGCCGGCTGCCATGGGGTGCCCGGACCGAGCTGAGATCCCCGACCAGCGATTCGACCTCGGTGTGCACCGCGGACGCAACCATCGTCGCGGACGCTACCAGTAGCGCGCCACACACGCGAGCCGTGACACCGGGCGGCTGCGGGTACCATGGCCGCGTGAGGCTTCGCGCACTCATCGTCGGCGTCATCTGCGCGATCCTGGTGGGGTGCGCTCCGCTCGGGTCAGCCGATGCGACGACCCGCGCCATCGGCCTTGCGCTGGTCGCCTCGCACCTCGACCGGCCGGTCTACGTGACCGAGGCGCCGAACGACACCAGCCGGCTGTTCATCGTCCAGCAGGGTGGGCTGATCCGGATCCTCCAGAACGGGCGGATGCTCGCGACCCCGTTCCTGAACCTGACCAGGAGCGTCTCCAAGGGCAACGAGCAGGGCCTGCTGTCGATGGCGTTCGACCCCCGGTACGGAAGTGACGGCCGCTTCTTCGTGTCGGTCACCGACCCCGCCGGCGACAGCCAGCTGATCGCCTACCACGTCCTGCCTGACCACCGGAACATCGCCAACCCGTTCACCCGCCGCGTGCTGCTGACCATCCACCAGCCCTACGCCAACCACAACGGCGGCATGATCGCGTTCGGCAGGGACGGGAACCTCTACTACGGGCTCGGCGACGGCGGCAGCGAGGGCGATCCCAACCTGAACGGCCAGAAGCGGACCGGGTTTCTCTCCAAGATCCTGCGCATCAACGTCAGCGGCGCAACGCCGAGGGTCTCGATCTACGCCTACGGCCTGCGCAACCCGTGGCGGTTCTCGTTCGACCGGGTGACCGGCACGATGTGGATCGGCGACGTCGGCCAGGACCGCTACGAGGAGATCGACCGACTGGGCTCCGGGGCGCGCCCCGGGACGAACTTCGGCTGGAGCTACTACGAGGGCGACCACGTCTACAAGGTGCAGCCGATCAACCGGTCGCGGCTGGTGTTCCCGGTCGCCGAGTACCCGCACAACCCGGGCGGCAACTGCGCAGTCACCGGCGGCTACGTCTACCGCGGCACCGACATCCCGTTCCTCTACGGCTGGTACGTCTTCGGTGACTTCTGCTCCGGCCGCGTCTGGAAGATGCAGGCACCCAGCGGGCGCCCACAGCCGATGGCCTTCTCCGGGAAGGTCAGGGAGATCAGCTCATTCGGTCAGGGTGCCCGCGGCGGACTGTTCCTGGTGTCGCTGAGCGGCTCGGTCTACCGGCTGGTCGAGACCTAGCGCAGGGCGCCGAAGCTCGACTCGACGGCGGCCAGCAGGCTGCCGTCGCGGATGGCTGAGGCAACCGCTTCGATGTCACCGGCCAGACTGCGGTCGTCCTCGAGGTGCGGCGAGCGCTCGCGGATCGCTCCGTGGAGCAGCCCGATGCCCGGCCCGGGCTTGAGTGGATCCAGGAAGTCGAGCCCCTGCGCGCCGCACAGCAGCTCGACGGCGAGCACGTGCTCGACGTTGTCGCAGACCTTCCAGGCGTGCACGGCGGCGGTCGCGCCCATCGATACGTGATCCTCCTGGCCGGCGCTGGTGGGGATCGAGTCGACCGACGCGGGATGGCAGAGCACCTTGTTCTCGGCCACCAGGCTGGCCGCCACGTAGTGGGGGATCATGAAGCCGGAGTTGAGACCGCCCTCCTTGGTCAGGAACGGCGGCAGCCCCTCGCTCATCGTCGGGTTGATCATCCGCTCGATCCGCCGCTCGGAGATCCCTGCCAGCTCGGCCAACGCGATCTTCAGCGTGTCCAGGGCGATCGCCACCGGCTCTCCGTGGAAGTTGCCGTTCGAGAGCACCTCACCCCGGTCGGCAAACACCAGCGGGTTGTCGGTGGCCGCGTTGATCTCGATCGAGACAACGCCGGCGGCGTAGGCGGCGGCGTCGCGCACCGCGCCGTGCACCTGCGGCGAGCAGCGCAGCGAGTAGGCGTCCTGGACTCGGCCGCACCAGCGGTGCGACTCGACGATCTGGGAGTCGTCCAGCAGCCGGTAGAGATTCGCCGCCGACGCGATCTGCCCGGGGTGCGGCCGCAGAGCCTGGATCTCCGGCGAGAACGGCGTCCGCGAGCCGCGAACCGCCTCCACCGACAGCGCTGCGGCCAGGTCCGCCGTCTTCACCAGCCGCTCGCCGCGGCGCAGCAGGAGCGCACCGATGGCGGCCATGAACTGGGTGCCGTTGATCAGCGCAAGCCCCTCCTTGGCGTCCAGGGTGACCGGAGCCAGTCCCGCCAGCTGCAGGGCATCGGCGCCGGACATCACCTGACCGCCGTGCTCCGCCTGCCCCTCGCCGACCAGCGGTAGGGCAAGGTGGGCGAGCGGTGCCAGGTCGCCGCTGGCGCCCAGTGAGCCTCGCGACGGCACCACCGGGTGGACGCCCGCCGCCAGCATGGCCAGCAGCAGCTCGACCGTCTCCCGGCGGACGCCGGACGCCCCGGTGGCAAGCGCATTGGCCCGCAGCAGCATCGCAGCACGCACAACCTCGCGCGGGAACGGCTCACCGACGCCGCACGCGTGGCTGCGGAGCAGGTTCAGCTGCAGGCGGCCGACGTCCTCTCGCGAGATGGCGACGTCGACGAAGCGCCCGAACCCGGTGTTAACGCCGTAGGTGGGCGTGCCCGCCTCGACCGCTCGCTCGACCAGCTCACGCGCGGCGGCGATGCGCTGGAGCGCGGTGTCGGTGAGGGAGACGGTGGCGCCGCCGATGGCGACCCGCTCGACGTCCTCGATCGACAGATCCGACCCGGTTAGCTCGACGGTGGCCGCCACGGCGCCGCGCAGTGTAACGCTAAGAAGCTCTGGCGGGATGCCTCGCGGCGTCTGGCGGGCGTCGCGCGGCGCAGGAGGCTATGCCGCGTCTTGCCCAGATGAACTCCGTATACGGGCTTCACCGCGCCATGCATACGGAATCTGCGTGGATCGCAGATTCCTCCTGAACCTTGCAAGCCTGCGGCTTGCAAGTCTGCTGGGCGCGCCACGCGCCATCCATCCACGATGCATCCCGCCAGAGCTTCTAGGTGAATGCGCTAGCCGAACTCTCCGTGGACCGAGACCTCGAGCATGCGGTCGGGCCGCATACCCGGCAGCCGCAGAGCAGCCCCGGCCGCCGCGGACGCAACGGACGCCGGCATCAGACCGACGAGCTCGGCCGCGCGGATGGCGGCTCCGCCTTCCCGGGCAAGGTGCTCGATCCGCTCGACCACCGCATGAAGGGGCGTGGCATCGATGTCGATCAGGTTGGTCGACACCTGGACGTTGCCGTTGCCGAGCTGCAGACCGAGGGCCTGGACGCCGGGCAGCCCCCCGTCCCGCGCCCGGATGGCCGTGGCGATCAGCCGGGCCAGCTCGAGGTCGTCGGAGTCGAGCTCGACGTTGAACGCCACCAGCGGCGGGCGCACACCGAGCAGCACCGCGCCGGCGGTCGGGTGCAGCCGGGCCGGCCCGAGCATCGGCACCACGTCGCCGCTGTCCAGCCGCTCGGCCAGCCGCTCCGTGCCGCCGTGGCGGAAGAACGCCGGCCGCAGCCCGCCGCCGAGCTCGGCATACCCGAGCACCGGGAGGCCCAGCATGGCGATCCGCCGGGCAAGGGCGCGGGCCGCCCGCTCGGGCTGGTCGTCCTCGGGGTCGAACTGCACGAACGGCACGACGTCGGCCACCCCGACGCGGGGATGAACGCCCTGGTGCTGGTTGAGGTCGATGACCGCGACGGCCACCGCGATACCGGCGGCCAGCGCCTCGACCAACGAGTCCGGGTCGCCGACGCACGTGAACACCGAGCGGTTGTGGTCGGGGTCTGCGTGGATGTCGAGCACCCGTCCGCCGGCATCGGTCATCGCCGACCCGATGCTGTCCAGCACCGTCTGGTCGCGCCCTTCGGAAAAGTTCGGGACGGCCTCCATCAGTGCCACGGTGATCGCCAATGGTACTGGTCGCGGCAGACGGCCCCGGCGTCGGCCGCAGTCATCAGCGCTGCATGCCTCCACCGGGGGAAACCGAGCCCCGTTTCCGCCCGGGATACCCCGAAGTGGGGAGGCCGACACTCCCGCTCCGAGCGACGCCGCCGGTGCCCTTGCGGACGATGATGACCCTGCGGATCGAAAATGGCAAACCCGCTGCGAGGCGGGCACGCAAAGCAAGAGGTCTCACTGGTTGAGACGGCTCGGCTGCCGAAACCGGGACGTTTCCGAAAACGGCAATCCCAACCCGCGCCGCACACGCGGGAGGATTGCGAGGGAGCGTCCACCTAGTGGCGAGTTCGCTCGCCGCGCCCGCGCCCCCGGGGGCTAGGCACCCCGGAAGCGCACCTCGATCCGAATCGATACGGTGAGCGGACGGCGGGCGACTGCGGGGGGCAGTTGCCGCGAAAGTGGCAGTGAGCCTGCCGTCCGCCCCGTCATCTCCCCCGCGCGGAGCTACTTGGTCGCTGCATCCTTGACGTCGCCGGCCGCATCCTTGACCTTGCCGGCCGCCTCGCGCAGGTGGCCCTTGCTCTGCTCGTTCTTGCCCTCCTGCTCGAGCCCCTCGTCGTCGGTGGCTCGTCCGGCGGCTTCCTTCATCTTGCCGGTGGCCTGATCGAGCTTGCCGTGCACCTTGTCACCCATCGCGTTCCCTTCGTCGTGAGTGAGGCTGGTACCCGCTACCGCAGACCGACAAACCGCCCGGGCTAATCATCTAGAGTCGGTGACCGTGCTTGAGACGCTCTTTTCGCCCCTGGACATCGGCTCGGTGCAGCTTCCCAACCGGATCGTCTCGACCTCGCACCAGACCAGCCTGGTCCACGACCACCTGCCGACCGACGATCTGATCGCCTACCACGAGGCGCGCGCCCGCGGGGGCGCGGGCCTGATCGTGGTCGAGGCGACCGCGATCCACCACACCGGGCTGCTCACGGCGCACACGATCGGCGGCTACCTGCCCGAGATCGTGCCCGTCTACCGGAGGCTGGCTGCCGCCGTGCACCCCCACGGCACCCGCCTGTTCGTCCAGCTCTTCCACGGCGGGCGCGAGGTGATCTCCACCCCGCCCAGGCCGGCGGCGGTCGCTCCCTCGAGCGTGCCCAGCCCGCGGTTCAAGAGCGAGCCGCGCGCGCTGACCCGGCGCGAGATCCGGCGAGATGGTCGACGGCTACCGGCAGGCTGCCGAGTACGCGCGGGAGGGCGGAATCGACGGCGTCGAGGTGTGCGCAGGCTTTGGATACCTGCCCACGCAGTTCCTCTCTCCCCACGTCAACCTGCGCACCGATGAGTACGGCGGGACGTTCGAGAACCGGCTGCGGTTCCTGCGCGAGGTGCTGCAGGCAATGCGCGAGGGCATCGGCGACGGCGCCGTCGGCGCGCGGCTGACCGACGAGTCGCTCTCGTACGACGGCAACAGCCAGTACGAGCTCGAGCGAGCGGCCGGCGTGCTCTCGCGCGACGGCCTGATCGACTACCTGTCGGTGGCGCCCGGCGGCTCGTCCACCTACCGCGGGTCGAGCTGGATCGTGCCGCCGGCGCCGGTCGAGCACAACGCGATCGCCCCGTTCGCGCGGACGATGCGGATGGCGGCCGGCGTGCCGGTGATCGCCACCGGCCGGATCGTCGAGCCCGCAGACGCCGACCGGCTGATCCGGGAGGGTGTCTGCGACGCCACGGGGATGACGAGGGCGCTGATCACCGACCCGTCGATGCCGACGAAGGCGCGTGCCGGCGAGCGGCACACGGTCTGCATCGGCTGCAACCAGGGCTGCATCGGCCACTACCACGCGGGCACGCCGATCGCCTGCACCATCAACCCGTGGACGGGGTTCGAGCTGACCCTCCCGCGGCCGGAGCAGGCACAGCAGGCAAAGCGCGTGGTCATCGTCGGCGCCGGACCGGCGGGATGCGCGGCGGCGGCGTCCGCCGCGGCCTGCGGGCACGAGGTGGTGGTGTTCGAGCGAGCCGACGGGGTCGGCGGCCAGATGCGCCACGCCCTGGGAGCGCCCGGCCACGCAGAGATTGCCGCGGCCCTGGTCGCCACCCTCGAGGGCTGGCTGACGGGCTGCGACCTGCGGACGGGCACGGCGGTGGACGCCGAGGCGGTGCTCGCCGAACGGCCCGACCGAATCGTGGTCGCCACCGGCGCGGTGCCCTACGTCGAGCCGCTGGCGGGCGCGGACATGCCGGTGGTTCAGGCCTGGGATGTGCTGGACGGCCTCGACCTGATCGGGAACCAGATCGTGGTCGCCGACTGGGGCGGCGACTGGACCGGCCTCGCCGTCGCCGAGGTGCTGGCCGCCCGCGGGCACGCCGTGCGCCTGGTCACCGGCGCCGCCGCCTTCGGAGAGGGGATCCACCAGTATCAGCGCAACATGTACCTGGGCCGGCTGGATGACGTCGGCGTCGAGCTCGTGCACCACCTGCGGCCGGTGGCTGTGCGGCCCGGCGCGGTCGAGTTCCGAAACGCGTTCTCCGACCGGGCGGTGGCGATGGAGGGGGTCGACGCGCTGGTGCTCAACGGCGGCCGCGCGGCCGAGGCGGCGCTGTTCGAGGAGCTCGAGGATCGCGGCGTGGATGTCGTGCGGGTCGGCGACGCGCTGGGGCCGCGGTCGTTCGAGGAAGCGATTCGCGAGGGCACCGAGGCCGGCCTCGCGGTTGGCACACCGCTCGCCGCCGGCGCGCGATGAGCCCGGCGGAGGTTCGCGAGGTCACCGACGGGCTCTGGGTCTGGCGGCTGGAGCACCCCGACTGGCGCCCGGACGCCGGCTGGGAGCCGCCGGTGACGTCGGTGTGGATCGAGTGCGGCGGCGAGACGGCCGTCGTCGACGGCATGGCGCCGGCCGACGACGATCCGGTCTGGCAGCGCCTCGACGCGCGACCCCCGACGCTGGCGGTCGTGCTCAAGCCCGACCACGTCCGCGACGTCGACGTCTTCGTGCAGCGCTACGGCGCGCGTGGCTACGGCCCCTACCTGTACTGGCCCGACAACATTCCCGAGACGAAGCTGCACGGGATGGAGCCCGGCGCCGTGCTGCCCGGCGGCATCGTGGCGCTCTACGACGGGCGCGGCCGCAGCGAGACGCCGATCTGGGTGCCCGATCAGCGGGCGCTCGTCTTCGCCGACGCGCTGACCGAGCGCCGCGGCGAGCTGCTGGTCTGGGGCACGCCGTGGCACGAGGAGCGGGTGCTGCCTGCGCTGCGCGCGATGCTGGAGCTGCCGTTCGAGCACGTGATCGTGTCGCACGGTCAGCCTGTGCACGACCGGGCCGCGTTTGAGCGCGCCCTGTCGCTGCCGCCGTTCGTGGAGTGACAGCCTGCGCCGGCGGTTGAAGCGCGAAGTGATGTCTGCCACCATCTCCCCGATCGCGACCGGAAGGACCGTCGCGCAGTGAAAGGGGGATATCTCATGCAGCGCTCGCTTCCCACCGGCGCCTGGATCGCCGGTGGCCTGATCGTGGCCGCCCTGGTCGTGCCGGGCGCCACCTACGCCGCCGCCACACTCACCCAGATCGTCGGCTCGAACGGCAAGACCGTCGCCCAGGTCACGAAGGTCCACCAGCTACTCACCGCCTCCGCCGCGCCGACGAGCCTGTTCACCTCCGGCCTGCTGGCATCGTCGAACGCGGCAGGAACCTCGCCGTGCCTGATCGCGGCAACGACTCCCGGCACCGACGGTCTGGTGTTGCGCCAGATCACGTACACGGTGCAGCAGGGAGGCGGCTCGACCGACACGCTCGAGTTCTTCTCGGATTCCTCGTGCATCAGCCCCGTGGCCGAAATTGGTTTCACGCCCGGCAACGGGGTTGTCCCCCTGGAGCCCGGGGTGACTGTCCCCGGTGCCGGCCACCTCTACGCGAGGTTGGTCAACCAGACGGGTGCGCTGGACAAGATTCAGTGCTTCTTCGACGGCTACAGAGTGCCTGCCGGCGCCGTGGCCGCCACGTCGCACCTCCAGCGGGTGGTGAGGGTAGCCGCCCACAGCTGAGACGTATCCGTCACACCTCGTGACTGACACACCGCGACCGGCGGCGGAGCATCCCGCCATGCACGAGCACGGGCAATCGACCGTCGAGTACGCGGGGTTGGCGCTCGCTCTGCTGGTGCTGCTGTTCGGGATGGGGGCGGTCGCCCGACGCGCCTCACAGCAGCTCGGCCGTCGGGTGACGCAGCGCTGCTGCCCCTGGCCTCCCGCAACACGCCGGCGCTGACGCTCGAGTCGCACGGCGACGGCGAGGTGCCGGTCGACTTCCGCCGCTGCCGCGCGCCTGCCTGTGCGCGCGGTCAGCGCCCGGCCGGTGCTGTTCCTGCACGGCGTCCGTCGGGGCGGCTTCCTCTACCTCGAGTACTGGGAGTACATCCCGGACTCACGCACCGCACACACCGGGCTCTCGGCCTTCGACGGCTACCACCCGACGACTGGGAGGGCGTGCTGGTGAAGCTGCGGTCTGACGGGACGGTCGTCGGCGCCCGCGCCTCGGCGCACCTGGGCTGGAACGGCCTGCACCCGTGGTGGGACCTCGCGCGTGCCGACTGGGCTCCATACCCTGCGCCCGTCTACCGCGCCTCGGGCAGCCACGCGGGAAGCTTCCGACGCGAGGGCATCGACGTCGCCGGCGATGCCTGGGATGGCGATGGGCGGGTCGTCCGGCCGCGCCTGGTACCTGCAGACGAAGCTCGCCGGGCCGGCGCCGAGTTCGACCCCGGATCCGTTGCCCCGTGGGACAAGCAGGTGTGGACGGATCCCGAGTCGGTGATCACCGGGCACCCGGGCGACGGTGCGGCGTATGCCCGCTACGCCCGCTGGTGGTCAGATCTGTGCGTCGTGTGCGGCTTCTGAGGAGCCCGACTTGAGATCCGGGCGATGACCGCCGATAACGAGAGAGATGAGCTTCGCCGCGCGCCAGCACAGCGAGGAGCACACGCTCCTCCGCCAGGCCCTCGCCCTCCTCCCCAAGCTCCCCGACACGATCGAGGTGATCTCGGAGGACGGCGGCACGCTGCCGCTGACGCTGGCGGCTGTCGAGGGCACGATCATCTACGCCTACGGCGACCGCGACCTTGTGCGTGACGACCTCATCCTCGAGGCCCGACCGCGCAGCGAGAGCGGCGACGGCCACGACATCCGCTTCAAGATCCTGCGCTCGTACTTCCAGTCGGGCGACGAGCTGCTGCTCCACCTGAAGGTGATCGAGGTCGAGGAGCGCAGCGGCGAGCGCGCGTCCCCGCGCGCCCCGCTGGCTGCCCAGGCGGCCCTGCGTGTGCAGTTCGGCCGCGAGCAGCGGGCGGGTTTCGAGCTCGACATCCGGCTGGTCGACGTCAGCCCGGGCGGGATCGCATTCATCGCCGACCGGGCGTTTTCGACCGGTGACATCCTCGAGGTGTACGCCGACGTCGACGGCACCAGCCTGCGGTTGGAATGCCGGGTCGTGGACTCGATCCCTGCGGTCTACGGCCGCCACCGCACAGGCTGCGAGGTGACCGCGATCCTGCCCTCCGACCGGCACGTGCTGACCGAGCTGGCCGCTCAGGTCAACGCGCGGGACTCTGCCGCCGGCCGCCGGCCGGACGTCGTGGAGCAGCTCGAGCGGGCCCGCACACAGCGAACGCTGAACAGCAGCACCCAGCGCCGCTACCCCTCGCTCTAGCCGTCGGTTCCGGCCGCGCTACTTGCGGACCGAGCGGATCGCGGCCATCGACTCCTCGTCGAGCAGCTCGATCGGCGCCCAAGCGGCGACCTCGCCGCAGCCCGGGCAGCGGCTCGGCTCGATGGCGTAGTGGCGTGGCCGCGACAGCTCCTCGCGCACCAGCCGGGACTCGATGTCGAACGCTGCCTGACCGGTTCTCTCGGCGATCTGGGCCGCCCGCAGATGAACCGCGGCGGCGTCGTATCCGACCGTGATCCGGGTGCCGCAGTAGGCGCACAGCGCCAACCGCGAGTTCTGCGGCATCGGCGGCGGCTCCTGGGCATCGAACAGCTTTGCGGCCCGCCAAATCGCCCAGAACAGGAAGACCAGAGGGATCTTCAGTACCAGGCCAAGGAAAATGACCGTCCAGAACTGCGCCACACCGTGCAGGGTACTCCTCCCTGCCGCCGACGGGGGATTTCCGGCAGGTCTACAGCCCGGGCCTTTACACGCCGATTACAGGGGCGACGGATGTCTGACCCTCAGCACGATGCCCTCCTGATGCTCGCCCTGGGCGTGCTCTCTGAGCCGCCCTGCTCTGTTGACGTGCTCTCAGAAGACGGGGGTAGCTTCCCGATGCAGCTAGTGGAGTGCAGCGACGGGATGATCCACGCCCGCGCGCCACGCACCGCGATGCGCAAGGACCTGCTGCTGCTGGCACGCGTCTCCGACCCGGAACGGGGCCGGTACGAGGTCGAGTTCGTCGTCGACGAGGCGTTCTTCCACAGCACCACCGAGGCGGTGGTGCAGATGAAGGTGTCCGCGGTCCGTCACCGCAAGGCCCGCCGCGCCGCCCCGCGAGCGGCGGTCTCCGAGACCGCGATCGCGCGCGTCCGCTTCTGCCGCTCGATGCCACGAGGCAGCGAGCTCGACGTGCGGCTGGTCGACCTGTCGTCGACCGGCCTGGCATTCGTCACCCAACGCGAACTCGATCCAGGCGATCTGATCACGCTCGAGGTGCTGCTGGTCGGCCGCGCCATGATGATCGAGGTGCGCGTCGTCCGCGTGGATCCGGCGCCCTACGGCCGCTACCGGGCCGGATGTGAGATCACCGAGATCTCCGACGGCGACCGCACGGCGATCACCGAGCTGGCCGACAAGCACACCTCCGAGGGCGAGATCGAGAACCGCAATCCCGATGAGGTCGCGCTGCGCGCCGAAGTGCGCGCCAACCGCAACAACGAGGTCGCAGAACGCCTCGGCCTCGCCTCGGGCCAGTAGCGCCCGCCTCTGCGCGAAACACGGTGACGCGATGCGACGTATCACCCGGTTTTGGGATCGCCGACCGGCCGAAATGCACCGATACCTGAGGTAGCCGCACGGGGGTCGTGTGGCATCTCGACTTGGGGGTCAGGGATGAACCGTTGGTTTCGCCACGAGGACGGCAGCGCAACCTCAGAGCTGTCGTTCGGGGTGGTCGTGGTCGGCATCCTGCTGCTGGGCGTGTTGTGGGTGATGGCCCAGCTCGAAGGCGTGTCCTTCTTCGTACTGCTCCACCAGATTCGCAGCGGCCACTAGAAGCTTCTAGAGCCGTCAGGTAGCCACTGCCCGCTACGCTGGGTGGTGTGACATTCCGTCGTCTGCTCACCTTCCTGCGCCCATACCGGGCACAGGCGGTGATAACGACGGTGCTCGCGGTCGGCTCGCAGCTGGTCGCGCTCGTCATCCCGTATCTGACGGGCCTCTCGATCAACGCTGCCCAGGGGAGCCATGACCGCACCCGGCTCTTCCAGCTCTCTGCCCTGATCGTCGTCTGCGGCGCCGTCTCCGGCGTCCTCATGTACTTCCGGAGGCGGCTCGCCGGCCGTCTCTCGCTGGACGTCGAGTACGACCTCCGAAATCGGATGTACGGGCATCTCCAGCGGCTGTCGTACCGCTTCTACGACCGCCACCAGACCGGCCAGCTGATGTCGCGGGCCACGGTCGACACGCAGGCCGTCCGCGTCTTCCTGGGCTACGGCCTGGTCTTCTTCTCCCAGAACGTGCTCTCGGCGCTCACCGTGCTGGTCGCGCTCAGCCTGCTGTCGTGGGAGCTGGCGCTGATCGCGCTGGCGATCACGCCGGCGTTGCTGATCGGCGCCTACCGCTACTCGCGGGTCACGCACCCCGTGCTCAAGGACATCCAGCAGAAGGTCGCCGACGCCACCCAGCAGGCCGAGGAGAACGTCGTCGGCGTCCGCGTGGTCAAGGCGTTCGGCCAGGAGCAGGTCGAGGTCGAGCGGTTCCGGAAGCGGGCCGAGCGGATCTTCGACCGAGCCGTCGTCGCTGCCGTCCAGCAGGCCCGCTACGTGCCCGCCCTGTCCGGCCTGCCCAGCCTCGCGATCGCCGCCGTGCTGCTGGTCGGGGGCCGTCAGGTGATCAGCGGCCAGATCACCCTGGGTGCGTTCTTCGCGGTCAACTCCTACCTGCTGCTGCTCGTGATCCCACTGCGCGGCGTCGGCATGTGGGTCGGCCAGTACCAGCGGGCGATGGCCTCGGGCGAGCGCATCTTCGAGGTGCTCGACGAGGACCGCGAGATCGTCGAGGCGCCCGACGCTCAGCCACTGCGCGAGGGCCCCGGGGCAATCCGGTTCACCCACGTCGAGTTCGGCTACGACGCCGAGCACCCGGTGCTGCACGACATCGACCTCGACATCGCGGCCGGCAGCACCGTCGCGCTGATCGGCCCCACCGGCTGTGGCAAGACGACCCTGACAACCCTGATCCCGCGGTTCTACGACGTGGACTCGGGCTCGGTGCGCATCGACGGCCAGGACGTCCGCGACCTCAGCCTCGAGTCGCTGCGCTCGCAGGTCGGGATCGTCTCCCAGGACACCTTCCTGTTCTCCACCAGCGTGGCCGAGAACATCGCCTTCGGGGTGCCGGACGCGATGCCCGAGCAGATCGTCCAGGCGGCCGTCCGTGCCCAGGCGCACGACTTCATCATGGATCTGCCCGACGGCTACGAGACCCGGGTCGGCGAGCGCGGGCTGTCGCTGTCCGGCGGCCAGCGCCAGCGGATCGCCATCGCCCGGGCGCTGCTGATGAACCCGCGGGTGCTGATCCTCGACGATGCAACCGCGTCCGTCGACGCCTCGACCGAAGCCCGTATCAAGCTCGCCCTGCGCGAGGTGATGAAGGGCCGTACGACCCTGATCATCGCCCACCGCCTGTCGACCATCTCGCTGGCCGGCGAGGTCGTGGTGCTGGAGGCGGGCCGGATCGTCGCCCGTGGCCAGCACTCGGTGCTGATCGACGATAGCCCGGTGTACCGGCAGATCTACGAGCACGGCCTGGTCGACCGCACATTCGTCCAGCTCGACCCGGACGGGTGCCCGATCGACAAGGAGGGCGTGGCGTGAGGGCGGTCTCGTTCGGCAGCCACATCAACACCCGCGGGATCGCCTCCGCCGGGCTGGGCCTGCGCGGCACCCTGCACCGGATCACGCAGCTTGTTCGCCTGACCTGGCCCTACCGGCTGCGGGCGTCGCTGGCGTTCGTCACCCTGCTGGTCTCGACCGCCGCCACGATCGCCGGCCCGCTGATCGTCCGCGACGCGATCAACAACGGCATCGAGACGCACGACCTGGCAGCGCTCGACCAGTGGGTCGCGATCTTCCTGGCCGTGGTCGTCATCGGCTGGGCCGCGGCTGCCCTGCAGAGCTACCTCACGTCCTGGGTCGGCGAGCGGGTGCTCACCGACCTGCGCGTGAACCTGTTCGACCACGTCCAGACGCTCGACCTCGGCTACTTCGAGCGCACGCGCACCGGCGTGGTCATCTCGCGGCTGACGAACGACATCGAGGCCCTCGACTCGCTGGTCACCGACGGCCCCACCACGCTGATCCAGAACACGATCACCCTGTTCGGCTCGGCGGTCGTCCTGTTCCTGGTCGACTGGCGGCTGGCGCTGGCCACGCTGACGATCTTCCCCGGCATGGCGATCGCCACGGTGATCTACCGCTATCACTCCGCCCGCGCCTACCGGCGCACGCGGGAACGGCTAGGCGAGGTCACCGCCAGCCTGCAGGAGGACATCTCCGGCGTGCGGGTCGTGCAGGCGTTCCGGCGCGAGCCGGCCAACTACAGCCGGTTCCTGGAGGTCAACGGCTCCTACCGCGACGCCAACGTCGACACGGTCAACATCGCCGCCGTCTACTTCCCCTTCGTCAGCCTGTTGTCCGCGCTGGCGCTGGCGATCGTGCTCGGCTACGGCGGGGTGCGCGTGATGAACGGCGACATTCCCCCGGGCGACCTGTTCGCGTTCATCGGGCTGCTGACGTACTTCTTCGACCCGGTGCAGCAGCTGTCGCAGTTCTACCAGACGTTCCTGGCCGGGATGGCAGCCCTGGACAAGGTGTTCGAGGTGCTCGACACCAAGCCGCAGATGACCGACCGGGACGACGCGATCGAGCTGCCCGAGGTGCGCGGAGACGTCGTGTTCGACGACGTCCGGTTCGCCTACAACCAGGGATCCTCGGAGGTGCTGCACGGCGTCTCGTTCCACGCCCGCGCCGGCCAGACCGTTGCCCTGGTCGGTCACACCGGCGCCGGCAAGTCGACGATCGTCAAGCTGCTGAGCCGCTTCTACGACCCCACCGGGGGCCGGATCACGCTGGATGGCCACGACCTGCGCGACGTCACGACGCCGTCACTGCGCCGCCAGCTGGGGATCGTGCCGCAGGAGGGGTTCCTGTTCGCGGGCACGATCCGCGACAACATCGCCTTCGGCAAGCCCGACGCGACGCTGGACGAGGTGATGGCCGCCGCCGAGGCTGTCGGCGCCGACGAGTTCATCGCCGGCCTGCCCGAGGGCTACGACACCGAGATCGAGGAGCGTGGGGCGCGGCTCTCGATCGGCCAGCGCCAGCTGGTCGCGTTCGCCCGCGCCCTGCTGGTCGATCCGCGGCTGCTGATACTGGACGAGGCGACCTCCAGCGTCGACATTCCGACGGAGTCGCGCATCGAGCGGGCGCTGGAGACGCTGCTCGCCGACCGCACGGCGTTCGTGGTCGCCCACCGGCTCTCGACGATCCGCCGCGCCGACTTGATCGTGGTGCTGGAGCACGGCGACGTGATCGAGGCCGGCACCCACGAGCAGCTGCTGGCCCGGCGCGGCCGCTACTACTCGCTCTACGACGACTGGGTCGAGGCCGTCGCCTAGTTGTAGTTCCCAGCCACTTCGTTGACGGTCTGGGTCGTAACGTCCACGAGTCCTCCTAGGGTCGCGGCTGTCGATCACGGCCGGGCGGACGGTCGTCACGGCCGAACCGACGACAACCGGAGTTCGAGCCGCGCCTCGTCGTCGAACACGGTCTCGCCGGTCTGCCGGAACCCGTACCGCTCGTAGAACGGGATCGGGCTACCCTCGCCACGCTGGGCGCTGGTTGTCAGCACCTCGGCGTTCGGGCGACCGCAGAAATAGGCGACGATCAGGTCGAGCGTGGCAGTGCCATAGCCGCGGTGCTGGTGCCGGCGGTCGATGATCAGCTTCCAGAGGTAGTGCGGGATGTACCCGGGCACGTCGTCGACCTCGTCGCTGACCATCACGAAGCCCACCGGCGTGTCGCCGGCGTAGATCGCCCACTGGATCGCGCGACCGGCTGGGTCGTCGATCGCCTCCTGCATCGACTCGGCCACCGTGCTGACGACCCGTTCCTGCCCGGGCGCCAACTCGAGCGCCAGCACCGCGTCCCGGTTCTCGTCGGTGATCGGCCGCAGCGAGACAACCATGCGCCAGTCTATCCAGGGGCGTATTCCGCCCTAACAACATCTTTACTCAGCCCAGCTTGCACGTTGTCCGATACGTGACGGCAAGTCATGTCGCCTCTTCGAGGTCATCGCTGGGGGAGCACACGGCGCGCGGCCACGCTTCGGCGGGCCGCGCAGCTGTGCACGCTTGCCGCCCTGATCGGGACAGCCGTGCTCACGCAGCAGCGGGCGTCGGCCGATCCCATCACGCTCGCCCGGATCAGCGTCAGCCCGCTGGCCGCCGAGACCGACGGCCCCAGCGGCGCGCCGCTGATCAGCGCCGACGGCAGCACGGTGGCGTTCCAGTCGGCGGCGGACAACCTGGTGGCCGGAGACACCAACGGGGACGACGACGTGTTTGCGGCGCCGGCGACCGGCGGTCCGCCACAGCTGATCAGCCAGGCCCCCGACGGCGAGCCGGCCGACGGCAGCTCGACGCCGCTCGCCATCAGCGCGGACGGCCGTTTCGTCGTCTTCGCCTCGACCGCCGACAACCTGGGTGCGGTCGTCCCCCGCGGGGTCGTCGAGATCTACGTGTTCGACCGCGAGACGGGCGGAACCGACCTGGTGTCGAAGGCGACGACCGGCGCGCCCGGCAACCGGTCGAGCGGCGGCGCCGCGATCAGTGCGGACGGCCGCTACATCGCGTTCGCGTCGGCAGCATCCAACCTCGTCTCCAGCGATACCAACGGCGCCGTCGACGTGTTCGTCCGCGACCGCCTGCACGGCACCACCGGCCGCGTCGACGTCGGGGCACGCGGCGTCCAGGCCAACGGCGCGGCCGATCCGCAGGTCGTCTCGATGAGCGCCGACGGATCGGTGATCGCATTCTCGTCAGCCGCCACCAACCTGGTGCGTCGCGACATCAACGGCCAGTGGGACGTCTTCGTCCGGTACCGGCCGAGGGGCCTGACGTCCCGAATCAGCACGCCTCAGCCGGGGGTCAGCGGAACCGGCCGCAGCCTGTTCCCGTCTGTCAGCGCCAACGGCAACATGGTCGCGTTCGAGTCGCTGGCGCCTCTGACGCGGGGCGACACCGCGGGCTCATGGGACATCTTCATCCGCAACCGCGCCACCGGTGGGCTGACGCGTGTGCCGGTTCCCTCAGCTGGGCCGCCGCAGATCTCCGCCAACGGCACCACGGTCGGGTTCCTGACCGCGGCGGTGCCGCTGGTTCCCACGCGGTCGGTCGGCGTCGTGACCTGGAACCGGCTCACCTACGAGGCCGACCCGGCCACGGTCGACGCGGCCGGCGACTCCTCGACCGGTCACGCGACGGCGTTCTCGATGGATGGCAACGGCGGCGAGGTCGCGTTCGCGACGGATGGATCCGACCTGCTTCCCGGCGATGTCAACGGGATGCCGGACGTGTACGTCCACCTGTCGCCCGGTGGGTAGGCCGTCCCGGCAACGCGTCGTCCGGCGAGCTAACAGTCTGCTTACTCAAGACTACTTGCACACCGTCCGATAAGCACCGGGTATGCGGGGGTTCAAGGGTCTCATGGCAATCGCGGTCCTGGTGGCCGCACTGGTGGCGCCGTCCACGGCGGCCGCCACGACGCCGGCGCCGAAGGACGTCTCGGCTAGCTTCTGGGCGCGGCCGCAGATTCTCTGGTCGGTGGGCACCACCTGGGTACCGCTGCGGGACGCCTCCGCCGCCGACTTCGCGCCGGCGGCGCCGGCCACGCGCTACTCCGCGGCGCGTGTACTCGCGCTCGCCAACAGGCAGATCAACCACGTCGCGATGTGGGCGAGCCCGTACAACCAGGCGCTCAAGGCAGGCTGGCTGAGCCCGGTCGGCGGCCCGTTCGGAACGCTCAACCAGTACCAGCTCGATACCGGCGTCGTCCGCATGCTCGGACTCGCCGGCACCGCGGCGCACCTGCAGGTGGCGCTGACCGACGGTGGCGGATGGCATCCGCCGGTGCCGGGGAGCTTCGGCGTCGAGCAGGTCGTGAAGGCGATCGGAGCGCGGTACAACGTGCCCTTCGGCGCCGACAGCTGGGAGACCTGGCCGGGGACGACGCTGCGCCGCGCGAACCTCGCGGTGCAGGCGTACCAGCTGGCCCACCTGTCCTCGTACTGGCGGTACTCGGCGACCCAGCTGACGACCATCCTGGGCAAGCTGCCGCTGTACCCGCCGCTGAAGCGAGAGGCGCTGGGGACCGCGTTTGCCTTCTCCGGCGCGCCCTACATCTGGGGTGGCATCTCGCCCCGGCCGCAGAACCTGTTCGGCCTCCCGGCCGCAGGCGGGTTCGACTGCTCGGGCTTCGTGTGGTGGGTGCTGAAGCTGCACACCTACACGGCCTCGGACGGCACCTGGAGCGGCAACGCCCAGATCCCCTGGCGGACGACCTACGACATGGCCTCGCACGTGCCGCTGGCAAGACGGATCACCTACGCCAACCTGCGGCCGGGCGACATCCTGTTCTGGAGCAGCGCGCCCAGGGGCATCTACACCGCCGGCTCGACCGTGTACCACACCGGTATCTATCTCGGCAACGGCTGGACGATCAACAGCCACGGCGACGGCGCGGGCGTCACGCTCGACTACATGGGGCCGGGCGCCGGCTGGTACCACGACGCGTTTGCCTTCGGCTGGCGCGTAATGCCCGTCGGCAAATAGGCGCGCGTCGCGGCTGATAGCCTCCACCGCGGTGGAAGCAGAGAGTCAGCAAGGCAGCGCCCCAGAGCCCGAGGAGATCCCCGCCGGATCCGAGCCCGCTCCCGGCACGCCGGTCAGCGTGCGCGCGGAGCGCGGCGCCCGGATGACGCCCGCCGAGGCTGTGCGCGACATGCGCATCAACCTCCCCGCGCGCGGCAACCGGCCGCTCCGCGAGCTGATCGATCGGGTGAACCACGACGACTCGCTGAAGGCGCTGTGGCACGCGGCCAACGTCAACGCCGTTACCCGCCTCCAGATCAACGACCACTCCTGGGTGCACATCCAGATCGTGACCAACATCGGCTTGAAGCTCCTGCGCGAGCTGCGCCGGACGGGCGTGGAGCCGGGGATGGTGCGCGACTACGGGATGCGCCAGGAGGACGCCGAGGTGGTGGTCGCGCTGGGCTGCCTGACGCACTGCCTGGGCATGGCGATCCACCGCAACGGCCACGAGGAGATGAGCCTGTTCCTGGCCGCCGACCGCCTGCCGCGCCTGCTGGAAGGGATCTACGACGAGCCCGAGTCGACGATCGTCCAGGCCGAGGTGCTGCAGACGATCATCTCGCACCGCAGCGACGGCGAGCCGCTGTCGCTCGAGGCCGGGATCGTGCGGGTGGCCGATGCCCTCGACATGGCCAAGGGCCGCTCCCGGATCCCCTTCGAGTCCGGCCGCGTCTCGATCCACTCGCTGTCGGCCGCGGCCATCGAGGAGGTCTCGATCGGCAGCGGCGAGGGCGACAAGGTGCTGGTCGAGATCCGGATGAACAACTCGGCCGGCCTCTACCAGGTCGACAACCTGCTGAAGAGCAAGCTGCGCGGCTCGGGCCTCGAGCCCTACATCGAGGTGGCGGCCACCATCGAGGGCGAGTCCGAGAAGCGCCTGCTGGAGAGCTTCCGCTTCTAGCCGATAACAGAGGAGCGCCGGAAGCCTTTGGTATCCTGCGCTCGCCCTTTGCGGGGTCGTCTAATGGTAGGACGCCTGACTCTGGATCAGGTAGTCGGGGTTCGAGTCCCTGCCCCGCAGCCTCACTGATAGAGCCGAATCAGTTCTCGAACGGCACTCGCCCAACCCCCTGACCTCTCCAGCACCGTAGTCACCGTGCTGCCAGCGAGGGCACCACGTATGAGGAGCGCCGCGATCCCGCCAACGCCGGTTAGGGTTGCGCGGTGAGCTACGCCGTCTACGTCGGGCGCGATCTGACCGCCGACGGCTGCGCGTACCTCGCCGGGTACGGCGACGAGCCGTCGAGCCACTGGCTCGAGATCGTGCCGCGCGCCGAGCATCCCGCGGGCTCCGAGATCGAGGTCGGAGTGACGCCGGAGTCGCTGATGCCGGGCGTCCGCTCGACGATCCCTCAGACTCCCGTCACCGCACGCCACATGCGCGTCGGCTACTCGTACTACCGGGGCGTGCCGGAGCCGATCACCAACGGCGGGGTGAACGAGCACGGCGTGGCCGTACGGGACGTCTGGTCTCCGAGTAGCGAGCGACTCCGCCAAATGACCCCGGCCGACCAGCAGGGCCTGAACTACAGCGACCTGGCCTGCATCGTGATGGAGCGGGCGCGGACGGCCCGCGAGGGCGCCCAGCTGATCGGGGAGCTCGTCGACCGCCACGGCGACGCGACCTACGGCGGGAACTCCCACCTCATCGCCGACGCTGACGAGGCCTGGGTGATGATCGAGTTCGCCGGCGCCCAGAAGCTGTGGGTCGCCGAGCGCGTCGGCTCGGACGCCATCCGCATCAGCCGCCCCGGCGTGATCGGCGAGGTGCCCGCGGACTTCGATGCCAACCCTGACTACATGGGCTCCCCGCACCTGATCTCCTTCGCGGTCGACCAGGGCTGGTACAGCCGCGCCGACGGGCCGTTCAACGCGAACGCGGTGTACGGCGACGGGCAGGGACAGTGGGAGGGCGCTCGATGGATCGAGGCGGGGCTCGCCGAGCGCGCCGCCCGGCCGGAGGGCATCACGCTCACCGACATGATCTGGGCCGTCCGCACCGAGCGCCTGACCGGCGACTCCGCTGGGTACGGACAGGTGGTGCCGCTCGGCAGGCTCGAGCACTCCGACCTGCAGGTGCTCTGGCACGCGACCGTGGGCGCGGTGGCGGCGCCGCTCACGCCGTTCTTCCTCGGCGCCGCCTCGGTACCGCCGGAGTTCCGCCGCCACCGCTACCTGACGGCGGGCGAGGACGCCGCGTACGTCGACGTCCTCGATGACGAGCCGCCTTCCTCGGTCTCCCAGAGCGTCGAGGCGACGAGGTCAGCGGTCGCGACGTTCAAGCGGCTCCTCTACCTGGTGTCCGAGCACCACGAGCTGTTCCTGCCGGAGGTGACGCCCGTCTGGGTCGCGCTGGAGCTGGACATCGCGGCCCAGTTGCCGGCACTGACCGAGGCCGCCCGCCTCCTGCTCCAGTCAGGCCAGCCGGCGCTCGCCCGCGACCTGCTGACGCAGTTCAGCTCCGCCCAGGCCCTGCGCGCCCTAAACCTCGGTGAGGCCCTGGTTGCCAGCATGGACGCTCGCAGCCAGCTGCTCTTCGGGGTCAGCGACGAGCCCGGCTGGCGCGGCCCCGAGCAGCTCTGGTAGGCCCGTTGACGGATCCCGCCAGGCCTACACCTGCGGATCAGCAGCTATCAGCCAGCGGTGTAGGTGCCGCTGGAGGAGTTGCACCTAGGCCCCCTCTGTCGGCGCTCCAGGTCATCGAGCTGCCCCGGGATGCTGCCGGGGTCCTAACCAGGCATCAGGTTTCCGCAGGAGTCGTCGGTCCGCGTCGATACCCAGTCGGTGCCGTTCAACGAGCGGCTGAAGGTGGAGTCACCGACGCGGTACCGGATGGTCACCGGCCCGTTGATCGTGTAGCAGCCGGGCCGTGTCGGCGTCGCCACCAGCGCAAAGGCGAGACCGGTGGTCGTCAATCCAGCGCCCCATGGCTGCAACCGCAGATGAGCGCCGACCAGCGGTCGGAGCTGGGACAGGCTCACCCCTCCCGGATGGCTGGCGGTCTGGGGAAGTACTCCCCATTCGCCGCCGGCGTGTGGGGGGCCCATGACTCGCTGCAGTCGCAGCCGAAGGCCTTGGATGTGGGGCACGGTGACGCCGGTGATGACGGCGTGGCTGTTCGCGTTGCGGCCAACGAGGTACCAGACAAACGCGCCCGATTTGCCGACCGGAACACGAGCGCCCATTCCCTCTATACCCAGGTAGCCGCCTCCGGAGCGGAGCGGATCAGCGGGCTGGGTAGTGTGGTTCCAGTAACCGATAGCTAGTAGCAGTAGCGCAGCGGTGACAATCAGGGCGGCGAGCCGTCTCCAGGACGGGTGGTGCGGCTCTTGGACGATCGATCGGCCAGCGGTAGTTTCCGCTATTGACAATCGTACTGCAGAAGCCGGCACCTGAGTTTCGGCAGCGAGAACACGACAAATCCGTGGGCCACTGCATGACCCAGTTGTGACCCAGTGACCCACTAGACACTCTGACAGAATCAGCGGATCGTGTGGGTTGCATACGTGGAGAGTCGGCCGATGACTGAGGCAAGTCGAGCAGGCCGGGGGACCGGGCCCCCTCCGTTCTACAGGTCAAGTATCCCCGACGGGGCGACGCTCCGATGCCCGGCAGACGACCTACCCGGATGCCGCGCGTCGGGGCAACCGTTGCCACGCGACGAACGCGAGCGCTATCGCCCCTAGTACGGCGATCAGCAGATGCCCATTGCCGAAGGCACCGTTGACGACAGAGATCACGCCGAAGAGCGTGAGGATCGCGTCGCGCAGGTTCCGGCGGTTCACTCGCGCTCCAACTGGTGCACGGGCCATTTCTCGCTCGCCCCCTTGCAGGTCATGTCGTACATCATTGCCGCTGGGCGGATGAGGCGCAGGGTGCGCACTTCGTCTCGCTGCCTGTCCGATAGACCGACAGGTGCGCGCCGCAACTCGTGCAGAGTCCGGCGTCCGCTGGTCGTGCTCGGCGTGCCCCTGCGACCAAGGTATAGCTGCCGATCACCGAACTACGATTGCTGTGTCGCGTCTTCATGCCTTGACGGTGGAGTGCTTGCCACCGACCGCCTCAATCAGGTTGCGGGTGAGCCGGCAAGCCGGGGCGATCTCGTCGTCGAGCCGGCAATGGCTGTTCGGAGCGCCTCGACGATCGTCCGCTGCGCATCGACCGCATCGGCCTGCTTGTCAATGTATCCCTGCCATGTCTTGCTGATGTTCGGCTGATTGGCATATGCGCTGTGGGTTGCCGTCAGCCGCGCCAGTTCCTGTTCGGCCGCACCAAGTCCCGCCGGCGTCCGCGCGTAGCGAGGCGGAAACACCACGAATGCGTCAAGGCGTGTCATGGACGAACCGCCGACCGCGTCGTCGTCGCGACCGCCTTCATTCGACGCCCTGTGCCATCGGGCCGCCGCGGAGGAGGCATGAACAGCTCCTCGCCATGCGTAGCCGGGCCGGGCTGGAATGATTCGGGTTCCATGCCTGCGTCCTCTCCTCTCGGACCACCGCGAACGGCGGTCGGCAATGAGGACGGCGGGCTGCGGGGAGGCTAAATCGCAGAAACCAGCGGCGGGCTCTCCTCTGAACTCACAGCGTAGCAGGGCAGCATTTGAGGCCACGGAATCGGGAGTGTCGCCCAGACCCGGGGAGCGACCATCGGGGTATCCCGGGCCTGGGCGAAACACGCGCGACACCGGAGCGTCCTGTTCCCCCTCCGCACGCCGCCTCATCCCTGTACCCCGCAGCCGCCCGCCGCGAACCTGAGAACGACGTCGTAGCCCGGATCGTCGAAACGACTGGCGTCGCCGAGACGTAGACGGGGACGCGCAGAGTGCTGGTGTGCAAACGCAGGCGGCGAACGGTTTGCTTGATGCACTGACGGGGCACTGGAGCACGGACCACCAGCAACCGAAGGGCATCAGATGAGCAGCGACCCCCGAACCCCAGAGAAGGGGCAAGGAACACGTCCCGAGGCAGACGGCCCGGGTCAGGCGCAACCGCCGGCCAAGCCTGAGCCGACCCCAAAGTCGCCTGAAAAGACACCAGACGTCCACGGCGACCCGGAGACGCCCGCGTGACCGAACCCATCCGTACACCACCCCGCCACCGCCCGGGTACCGACTCCGCCGTCGATACTCCCGGCACCCGGCGGAGGGTGAAGGTGGCAGAGTCAAAGGCGATTGCGACCTACCTCAATGACCACCTGGCCGGGTCGGCGGCAGCGCTTGATCTGCTCGCGGCCATGCGTGGGCATGCCCACACGGAGGTCTTCGAAGGAGTGGTCGATGCGGTCACCGTCGAAATTGAGCAGGATCGCGAGACGCTGCTGGAGATCATGGCGCGGGTGGATGCAGATGCCGGCGTGGTGAAGCAGACGGCTGCCAGGGTTGCCGAGAAGGCATTCCGGCTCAAGGCCAGCAACGCGGTTACGGGGAATGATGCCCTCAGCCGCCTGCTGGAGCTGGAGGCGCTCTGCATTGGGATCTTGGGAAAACGAGCCGGGTGGCTGGCACTCCGAGCCGCCAACCACCAAGCGCTGGCCGACGTCGACTTCGATCGTCTCATCGGGCGCGCCAACGACCAGTTCGCGCGGCTTGAGCCGTATCGCGTCGAAACCGCGGCCGCCGCACTCGCCTCATCCGCTGCGGACGCTCGCGGCGTCAACGACGTCGGGCCGCGCAGAGACGACGCCACCGGCCCGCTCTAGCACCGTCTCTGCCGCTGTCGAGAAGTCCGGAATTGGGAGAACCCGTGGCGGCCGCTGCGCCATCGAAGCGGCACTTGCGGGCGCCACGGGCAGGCTGTAGCCTCGCCGACGCGATGGGGATCAGGTCCGAGAGCCGCCTGACGATAGCCAGCAGCGTTCCCGAGGTCTGGGCGTATCTGTGTGACGTCGCACGCTGGCCGGAGTGGGCGCCGACGGTTCGCGAATGCTGGGTGACCGGCGGGGGCGCCGTTGAGCCCGGCGCGCAGGTGGAGCAGCGGGCGAAGGGGCCATTCGGGACGAGCCGCCACAGGGCCCAGAGGGTGACCGTTGTGAAGTCGCCTCGCCGCCTGGCGTTCGCCGGGCCGATGGGCACTTCCTCGGCGCGCTGGGGAATGAAGTTCGAGCCGATCGACGAGGGACACACCGACGCCATGATGTGGGTCGAGGTCGATCTCGAGGGCGTCATGCGCGCGATCCCCGGCGGCGTCCTGAACGGCAGGATCCGGCGCGTCATGGATGTCGAGATGGCGGCGATCAAGGCTGCGGTCGAGTCGGGCACGCCGCCCGACTCGGATTCCTAGACGGCGGTCGGCGCAGTGGCCGAATCCGATCAAGGCTCGCGGGGAGTAAGAGACACCGTGAGCATGACCGACACCACGCGCGAGCACCTGATCGCGACATACCGCAGGAAGGCGAAGCACTACGACCTCACCTCCCGCCTCTACCCTGCCCCTGGCTACCCGCAGCAGGCCTACCGCCTCCGGGCAATCCGAGCGCTCCGGCTCTCCCCAGGCGACACCGTGGTCGACATCGCCTGCGGCACCGGCCTCAACTTCTCGTTGATCCAGGATCTGATTGGGCCTGAGGGCCGAATCGTCGGCGTCGATCTGACCGACGCGATGCTCGCCCAGGCCCAGCGCCGCATCGAGAGCCACGGCTGGCGGAACGTCAGCCTCGTGCAATCCGAGGCGGCGGAGTACGACTTCCCGGGCGAGGTCGACGCGATCCTATCCACCTACGCCCTGACGCAGGTGCCTGCGTGCGGCGAGGTGATCGCCCACGGCGCCGCGGCGCTGTCGGGCGGCGGGCGCTGGGTCGTGCTCGATCTGAAGGCGCCAAACAACGCTCCTCGATGGCTGGCGCAGCTCACGACCGCAGTTGCGCGCCCGTTCGGCTCGATCGACGAGTGGGTCGCACGCCGTCCGTGGGAGGTGATTCGCGCAGCCATGCACGATACGCTGGCCGATCTCTCGTGGAACGAGTTGTTCCTCGGGACCGCGTTTCTCGCCGCCGGGCGCCAATCCAGCCCCTGACGCTGGGCGTACCCTCGGCATGAGACTCCTGTGACAACACTGCGCACACACGAGGACGTCGATCGCCGGGTCGCACAGGCGTTCTGGTTGCGAGCGCCCGGCTGTGGCGAGATCCGCGCAGTCGAGCTCCCTGAGCCCGGCCCGGCAGACGTTGTGGTGCGCACCGTCCGGTCGGGGATCAGCCGCGGCACGGAGATGCTCGTCTTCCGCGGCGGCGTGCCGGTTGACCAGCGCGCGAAGATGCGGGCGCCGTTCCAGGAGGGGAACTTTCCGGGCCCGGTCAAGTACGGCTACCTGAACGTCGGCGCCGTGGAGCAGGGCCCGCCCGACCTGCGCGGCCGCACCGTGTTCTGCCTCTACCCCCACCAGACCGCCTACGTCGTGCCGGCCGGCGCGGTGGCGGTCGTGCCAGACGGCATCCCACCCGCCCGTGCCGTCCTCGCGGGCACCGTCGAGACGGCGGTCAACGCGCTCTGGGACGCCGCCCCGCTGGTTGGCGACCGGGTTGCGGTCGTCGGCGCGGGGATGCTCGGATGCTGCGTCGCGAGGGTGCTCCAGGGGTTCCCGGCCGTGCGCGTCACCCTCGTCGACGTCGACCCCGCGCGGGCAGACGTTGCGGCGGCCCTCGGGGTCGATTTCGCCCTTCCGGACGAGGCCGACGGCGACTGCGACCTCGCGGTGCACACGAGTGCGACGTCAGCGGGCCTTCAGCGCGCGCTCGACCTGCTCGCCGCCGAGGGCACCGTCCTCGACCTCAGCTGGTACGGCGACACCGAGGTTCGGCTCTCGCTGGGAGGGGCGTTCCACTCCGGCCGCCTCGGCATCCGCTCGAGCCAGGTCGGCGTCGTCTCCCCCGCTCGCGCGGCGCGCCGCACGGCCGCCGACCGGGTGGCACTCGCCCTCGAGCTGCTGCGCGACCCCGCCTTCGACGCGCTGCTCACCGGCGAGTCGCACTTCGACGAGCTTCCCGAAGTGATGGCCCGGCTGGCCACGGGGAGCCTGCCGGCCGTGTGCCACACGATCACGTACGGCGAGGCATAGCGCCGTGTTCAGCGTAACCGTCCGCGACCACATGCTGATCGCCCACAGCCTGCGAGGCGAGGCGTTCGGGCCCGCCCAGAGGCTCCATGGCGCGACCTACGTCGTCGACGCCACGTTCAGGCGCACCGACCTCGACGCCGACGGCGTCGTCGTGGACATTGGCCGGGCCGCCGACGAGCTCCATTCGGTGCTCTCGGAGCTCAGCTACCGCAATCTCGACGACGAGCCGGCGCTCGCCGGTATGAACACCACCACGGAGGAGCTGGCCCGCCTGATCGCCGATCGGCTGGCGGAGCGCGCGCATGCCGGCGCCCTCGGGGACACCGCGCGCACGCTCGAGGGACTGGTCGTCACGCTGCACGAGTCCCACGTCGCCTCGGCGAGCTACGAGCGCGGGCTGTGACCACCGCCGTGCACGTCGTCGTCCCCGCAGGGATTGACGACCCCGACCGGCCGAGCGGGGGCAACGCGTACGACCGCCGGGTGTGCGACGGCCTCGGCGCGGCCGGCTGGACGGTGCACCTACACGAAGTCCCCGGGTCGTGGCCTTGGCCCGATGGGCCGTCGCACGCTGCGCTCGCCGATGCCGTGTCCCGGATCCCCGATCGCGCCCTCGTCCTCGTCGACGGTCTGGTCGGTTCGCCGGCCCCCGAGGTGCTCGTCCCCGCGGGCGGTCGCCTGCGACTGGTCGTCCTCGTCCACATGCCGCTCGGCGGGGGCACGGCGGATGACCGCGCCCGCGAACGGGAAGGCGCGGTGCTCTCGGCCGCCGCCTGTGTCGTCACCACCAGCGAATGGGCCCGGCGAGCCCTGCTCCAGCTCTACGCGTTGCCGGCCGACCGTGTCCAGGTGGCCGAGCCCGGCGTCGACGCCGCCGAGCTCGCGCCCGGCACGGCAAGCGCCGGGTCACTGCTCTCGGTCGCGGCGGTCGTACCCGGCAAGGGCCACGACGTGCTGCTCGACGCGCTGGCGACGCTGACGTCCCTCCGCTGGCAGTGCCTGTGTGTCGGCAGCCTGGAGCGCGACCCAGCGTTCGTCGCACGCCTGCGGCGCCGCATTGCTACAGCGAGGATGGACGACCGGGTGCGCTTCTCGGGGCCGCAGGCGGGAGCCGAGCTGGCCGGCAGCTACAGCGCTGCGGACGTGCTGGTGCTGCCCTCGCGGGCGGAGACCTACGGGATGGTCGTCGCCGAGGCGCTGGCACGGGGGCTGCCGGTAGTCGCCGCCGACGTCGGCGGCGTGCCGGAGGCGCTCGGTCACGGCGCCGAATCCGTCCGGCCGGGCTTGCTCGTTCCCCCGGACGACGCGGCCGCGCTGGGCGCCGCATTGCGGGCCTGGCTCGAGGACACGGACCTACGCCGGCGGCTGCGGCGCGCGGCGCGCGAGCGGCGCGAATCGCTCGCCGGCTGGTCGACCACCGTCTCGGCTGTCGCGGGCGTGCTCGCGGGAGCGGCGCGATGACCGTCGCGGCGATCTCGGTCAGCCCGGCCTGGCTCGACCTGCGCGAGCGTGCGGACGCTGCGGCCCGATCCCGCGAGCTCGTCTCGCACCTTCGCCCCCGTCTGCCGGCGGGCGACCGCCTGGCGATCCACGACCTCGGCTGCGGCAGCGGTGCCATGGGCCGGTGGCTCGCCCCGCTGTTGCCCGGGCCACAGCACTGGGTTCTCCACGACCGCGACCCCGACCTGCTGACGTTCGCGGAGACCGACCAGCCCGGCCCCGCCGCCGACGGGTCTGAGGTCACCGCCGAGACGAGGCTCTGCGACATCACCCGACTCGGCCGCGACGACCTGGCCGGCGCGACTCTGATCACCGCCTCAGCGCTGCTCGACCTGCTGACGGCGGACGAGCTGGGCAGCCTGATGCGGACATGTGCCGGCGCCGGGTGCCCGGTGCTGCTCACGCTCTCCGTCACCGGCCGCGTCCGGTGGCTGCCGGCGGATCCGCTCGACTCGCGCGTGGCGGCCGCGTTCGATGCACACCAGCGCCGCACGACACCCCGCGGGCGCCTGCTCGGCCCGGATGCCGTCGAGGCCGCCGCGGCTGGATTCCGCCGGCTCGGGGCCGAGGTCATCGTCAGGCAGACCCCGTGGCAGCTCGGCGCCCCCGACACCGGCGTGGCCGCCGAGTGGCTGGACGGTTGGGTCGGCGCCGCGTGCGAGCAGGCGCCCGTGCTGGCCGCTGACGCCGCCCGCTATCGACGCCGTCGTCAGAGAGACCTGGAAGCCGGCCGCCTCGCCGTCAGCGTCGGCCACGCCGATCTGCTGGTGCTCCCATGATGCGCGCTCTGCGGTGGGCTCGACCAGCGGTCGCCGTTGCCGCTCTGGCCGCCGTGGTCTGGCGCCTCGGCACCGGCCCGCTGCTCGACGGCGTCCGCTCGCTCGACGCCCGTGCGCTTGTGGCCGCGGCCGCCATCTTCTTCGTGACCACCACCTGCTGTGCCTGGCGGTGGAAGATCGTTGCCGGCGGGCTGGGCGTGCGCGTGTCCCTGCCCGCCGCCGTCGCCGCCTACTACCGAGGTCTGTTCCTCAACGTCACGCTTCCCAGCGGCGTCGCCGGAGACGTCCACCGCGGCGTCAGCCACGGGCGGGACGTGCACGACGTCAACCGTGCCCTGCGGGCCGTCGTCTGGGAGCGCGGCGCCGGCCAGGTCGTCCAGATCGCCCTGACGATCTGCGTCCTCCTCGTGCTGCCGTCCCCCGTGCGCTCCTACATGCCGCTCGTCGTGGTTGCGCTGGCCGCGACCGCCCTCGGCGTCTTTCTCGTCGACCGTCTGCACGGTGGCTCGCGGTGGAGGCGGGCGCGGAGCGCGGTTGCGGCCGACATGCGTGACGGTCTGCTGCACAGGAACGCGTTGCCCGCAGTCGTGCTCGCGTCGGTCGTGGCGACCCTCGGCTATGCGGCCATATTCCTGATCGCTGCGCGGACGGCCGGAGTCTCCGCGCCGGTCTCCCGGCTCCTGCCGCTGGCGTTCCTCGCGATCCTGGCCATGGTGCTTCCGAGCATCGGCGGCTGGGGACCGCGCGAAGGCGCCACCGCATGGGTGTTCGCCGCGGCCGGACTGGGCGCGGGGCGTGGCGCGGCGGCCGCCGTCGCCTATGGCGTGATGGTGCTCGCCGCCAGCCTCCCCGGCGCGCTCGTCCTGGTTCTGGCGTGGGTCGCCCGGCGGCGGTCGTCGGGGCGCGGGCGCATCATCTTCCGGCCGAAGGGGACCGCCGGTGCGTGAGCGCCTCGGTTCTCTCGGCGACCACCGAGACCTTGCGGACGCGCCCGCTGTCCAGCCACTCCACCCACAAGCGGTGCGCGATGAGCAAATCGTCCAGGCGCGCCTGCCCGATCTGCGACGCGATCGCCGGCGCGTCGGCCGTGTACGCGTTCAGGAGGGCCGCGGCCACGGCGCTGTGCGATGCGCTGCAGTCACCCACCTGGCGAACGGCGAACCCGGTCTGCTCCAGCAGCCGGCGCATGGTTGCCAGCGGAGTCAGCCATACCGTGCCGGCGTTGGGCATCCGCTCCTGCTCGGCGCCGCTCAGCGGCCGCCCCACCTCCATCGTGAACGCAAACCGGCCTCCCACGCCGAGGGCGCCCGATACCTCGCGAAGCAGCGCCTCCTTGTCCGCGAAGGCGAGCATGGTCTCCAGCAGGAGCACCACGTCGTACGGGCCTCCCGGCACCGGCGGCACCTCGGCGACCTCGAATCGACAGGGCAGGCCGCGAGCCCGGGTGCGGGCGATCGCGATCGCGTCCGGGTCCCGATCGATCCCCAGATAGCCACACCGCAGCTCCCGCGCGATCAGCCGCCCCGGGCCGCCGACCCCGCAGCACAGGTCGAGCACGGAGGTGCGGTCGGTGATGCCGGCCTCCCGGGCCAGCTCCCGAATCTCGCCGGCGCGCATGAAGCTCTGTTGCTCGACGTACTCGCCCGGGTCGAAAGCCGCCTCCTGCGCCGATCGAAGGGCCTGGAGGTAGGGCGCAGGCGTGTCGCGCCTCACGCTCGGGGTGCACCTTGAACGATCCAAAACGCGACGCGCACGGTACCTCCCTTCACATGGCCGAGTACGACGGGACGCTGAGGACGGTTCACGTTGGCTTGGCCGTCGTGCCGATCGTCCAGCTTCTCATGCTCATGGCGCTTGCTGCGACGGTCGGGCTGGACGGCGCAGGATGGGTGGTTGGCCTGGCCTGTGCGGTCGTCCTGTACACGCTGCTCGCGCGCAGTCTCGCCCGCGACGGCTCGGCGGGGCTGGGCCCGGCCGACTGGGTCACCGTTGCCCGGGCAGCGCTCGTGGTCGACGTGGCGGCGCTCACCGCGAACTCGTTTGCCACCCAGACGCCGGTGGCCATGTTGGTGGCGCTCGCGACCGCCGCGCTGTGCCTGGACTACGTCGACGGCTGGGTCGCACGGAACACCCAGACCGAGTCGCGGCTTGGCGCCGCGCTCGACGGCGAGGTCGACGCGTTCCTGATCCTGACGCTCAGCCTGTACGTCGCCCCGGCGGTCGGCTGGTGGGTGGTCGCCTTCGGTGCAGCTCGGTACGCGTTCCTGGCGGCGGGATGGCCGTTCGCATGGATGCGCGCGCCGCTGCCGAGGCGCGACTGGCGAAAGACCGTGACCGCGGCGGTGGGTATCGCGCTGGTGATCGCCGCCGCCGATGTCCTGCCACGCACGCTGACGAGCCTGGGGCTGGCAGCGGTGCTGGCCCTGCTGGCCGAGTCCTTCGGCCGCGACGTCCACTGGCTCTGGAGCCACCGACACGGGTCTGCCGACACCCCGGCAACGCTCGAGAAGGGGAGCCCCGAACCCGATCGAGCGCCGGCCCGGCCGCCCAGCACCCGGCGCCGACGGCTCCGGGCCGGCCTGGGTGTCGCCCTCAGCGTCGCCGCGCTGCTGATCGTGTGGGTCGCTCTACTGGCCCCGATCCAGCCGGAACGCGTCCACGCGGTCGCGTTCGTGAGGCTCCCGCTCGAGCTCCTGGCGCTCGTCGCGCTGGCCCTGGCCCTGCCCGACAGGTTTCGGCGGTTCATACCCTTCGTCGCCGGCCCGCTGCTGGGTCTGCTGGTGCTGGTGAAGCTGCTCGACGCCGGCTTTCTGACCGGATTCGACCGCCCGTTCAACCCCGTTGAGGACTGGGGCTACTGGTCGATTGGCACCGAGACGCTGCGCGAGACGGTCGGCCGCACGCGCGCCGATCTGGTCGAGGTGGGACTGGTGCTGCTGGTCATCGCGGCGATCGTGATTCCGACGTTGGCGCTGCGGCGGACGATGCGCGTGGCAACCGGCCACAGCCTGTGGTCGGGCCGCGTCGTCATCGCGCTCGGCGGCGCCTGGCTGGTGTGCTGGGCTCTGGGCGCCCAGATCGTCTCCGGGATGCCTCTTGCCTCCATGAGCGCGGCCAACCTTGTCGTGCAGGAGGTGCGGACGGTGCAGGCCGACCTCAACGATGAGGCGATCTTCGCCGCCCAGCTCCGCCATGACCCCTACGCCTCGACACCCGGCAACCGGCTGCTGACCGGACTGCGCGGCAAGGACGTGCTGCTGGTGTTTGTCGAGAGCTACGGCCAGGTGGCGGTTCAGGGGTCGTCGTACTCGCCGCAGGTGGACGCCGTCCTGCACAGCGGGACCCAGGAGCTGAACGCGGCGGGCTTCGGTTCCCGGAGCGGCTGGCTGTCCTCGCCCACCTTCGGCGGGATCAGCTGGCTGGCCCACTCGACGATGCAGACCGGTGCCTGGGTCGACTTCCCGAGTCGCTACGACGAGCTGATGGCCAGCCACCGGCTCTCGCTCAGCCTCGCCTTCAAGCGGGCCGGCTGGAGAGTCATCGACGACGTGCCGCCGGACGACCACCCCTGGCCGCGAGGCAAGGCCTTCTACCACTACGACAAGGTCTACAACCGCAATGACGTCGGCTACCACGGCCCGACGTACGCGTACGCATCCATGCCCGACCAGTACACCTACCTCGCCCTGCAGCGCCTGGAGCTGGGAAAGACCCACCGGCAGCCCCTGTTCGCCGAGATCGACACCGTGTCCAGCCACTTCCCGTGGACCCGCGTCCCTCCGCTGATCCCGTGGAACGAGGTCGGCAACGGCTCCATCTACAACACGCTGCCGGTCGACAAGACCGGGGGCAGCGACGCCCAGCTGGGATACGCCCACTCGATCGTGTACTCGCTGCAGGCGCTGTTCTCGTTCATCGAGCACTACGGCAACAAGAACCTGGTACTGATCGTCCTTGGCGACCACCAACCCGCCCACTTCATCACGGGATTTGGCACCAACCACGACGTGCCGGTGTCGATCATCGCCCACGACCCAAAGGTGCTTAGCCAGATCTCGAGCTGGGGCTGGACTGACGGCCTGCGCCCCACCCCGACGGCGCCGGAGTGGCGAATGAGCGCATTCCGCGACCGCTTCCTCGGGGCGTATGGCTCGCAACCGACGAGCCCGTAGCGCTCAGTCGGTCTCAAACCGCGACGACAGCGCGTAGCGCAGCAGCACGACGTCTCCGATCTGGGTCACCTCGGCGAGCGTCGCGCGGCGCCCGGTGTTCCAGGGAAAGTGCCCGTCGCGGACGAACCTCGGCGCCTTGGAGTCGCCGACGAACACCGGAGCGACGACGAGCTGGAGCTCGTCCACGAGGTTGTCGGTCAGAAACTGGGTGTGCACCTTGCCACCGCCCTCGACCATCAGCCGCTCCACCCCGCGAGCCGCAAGGTCGCGGCCGACCCTGCTCATCTCCACCGTGTCGCCGCCGTCGACGACCGCAGCCGCGGGCTCGAGGCGCGCGCAGGCATCCTCAACCCGGGAGCTGGGGCAGTACACCAGCTTCTCGACATCCCCTGCGGTGAAGAAGTTCGCCTGCGGGCTGAGCTCTCCGCGCCGGGTGACGGTCACCTTGATCGGCGACGGCCCGAGGCCGCGAGCCGTCCGCTCGTCGCGGCGCGCTTGTGACCGAACGAGCAACCTCGGATCGTCTACCCGCACCGTCGTCGCACCGACCAGGATTGCGTCGCACGAGGCACGGACGGCGTCCACCCGGTCGAAGTCGGCGTCGTTCGAAAGCAGCAGGCGCGAGCTCGCGTTGCCGATGTAGCCGTCCATCGACATGCTGCAGCTGAGCAGGGTGTAGGGGCGCTCACGCATCGGCGGCGCTACTCGCGTGCCTGACTGGGAGGGCTTGGGGTCTCTTTGCCACGTCAACCGGGGGACGGCCACGCCCATAGCTGCTGAAAAGTCGACTTCCGATCCTCGCGCGCAGATCCTAGACCACTCCTGGCAATCGCTCCGTCCCGGAATACGGGTCTGCAGGCCGCTTGGATTCGCGCTCCCTGCCTTAGACGTAGCGGTGGATCGCTCGGATCGGGCGGTAGTCCATCGGGGTGAGCCATGGGCCGCCGCTCGAGCCGAAGCCGATGCACTTGCCGTTGCCGCTGTACATGGTCACGTGCGCCGGGTTGCCCTTGTCGCCGAAGAAGCCGTAGAAGATCAGATCCCCGGGCTGGGCGTTGGTGACGGCAGTGCCGCGGGCGCGCAACGTCTCGGTGTTGCCGGCGCCGCCCCGGTAGCCGAAGCCGTTGGGATCGGGCAGGCCGGCGGCGAAGTACACCTCGGTGGCGAGCCAGGAGCAGTCAAATGCCTCGGTGACCGGGTCCGCCGACCGGTACAGCCGAAACGGGCGCACGGCGTTGTACGTCCATGGACGCTCTGCGTAGAAGCCCCACAGGTGGTACATCAGGTGGCCGATCTTCTCCCTCGTCGCCTGGTCAGAGCCGGCCGGTGCGATGGGTGAAGATGACGGTCCCTGAGACTGGTGCGCGTAGAGCCATCGCGCGTAGTCGTCGAACAGGGGGACGAGCTTCTTGTGGGTGTCAGAGCCGTACTGACCATCGACGGTGAGCCCGGCGTGATGCTGGAACGCCCTCACGTTGGCGCGTGCGTGACGGCCAAATCCCATCGACGGCGGCGACGTCCGGAAGCCCCGCTGACGCAATGTTCGCTCGACCGCCAGCACGTCTCGCCCGTGCACCGGACGGAAGCGGCGGAACTCCAGGATCCGCCCGTTCCAATCGGGTGCCTTAACCATCACCAGCCTTCGCCGGAACGTCGGCGTCTGCCTGGCCATCAGCCCCCGCCGGCCTGTCAGCCTCCGCCTGGCCATCAGCGTCTCCCTGATCAGGCCCAGGCTCATCGTCCTCGAGCGGAACGTCTGGTACCAACTCGTCGCTCGGCTGGATCGGGGTCTCCGGATCGCCGAACACCGACCGCACACGATCGATGACGCCCATCTACTCCTCCCCTCAGAGGGCAGCGCCCGGATCCTACGTCAATTTCACCGCCCGCCGGGCGCGATGCACCGAAGAGTCAGGCCTGATCGGGTCTCTGCTGCTCGGTGAACAGGTCGCCCTGCGCGGCCCCCGATCCGGCCCGGCCACCGCCGGCACCCCGGAGAACGAAGGCCAGGGCTACTGCGACCGCCGCTCCGGTCAGAGGGCCGGCGACATACACCCAGTAGCCGGTGAAGTCGCGGCCGACCAGGTCGGGGCCGAAGGTGCGAGCCGGATTCATCGAGGCCCCGGAGATCGGGCTCCCCCACAGTCCGGCGAGCGCGATGTAGGAGCCGACGCCGATGGCCCCGAAGATGCCGATGTTCTGGGCGCCCGACGCCGTGCCCAGGATGACGCTGACGAGCCCCAGCGTCAGCAGCGCCTCCATCAGGTAGCCCTGCCAATCGGCGTAGCCATGGGCGACGTAGTTCGAGCCGTATGTGGCTGATACCTTGATCACCCCGCGCAGGAACAGGGCGGCCAGGGTGGCGCCGAAGAGCTGCACGACGATGTAGCCGGGCACCCGGCGCCACGGGAAGTCGCCGCGCAGCGCGAAGGCGATGCTGACCGCCGGGTTCAGGTGGGCGCCCGACACCTTGCCCATGAACATGATGATCCCCAGGACCATCAGGCCAGGCGCCACGACGGCGGCAGTGCGGCTGATCGTGTTCGGGAACGCCTGCCCCATCATCCCGCCGCCGGCGGCCACGATCACAAGCAGGAAGGTGCCGTAGACCTCCGAGAACAGGCGCCGCCACTCCTGGCCCGGATCCTGGAAGTCCCGCATAGGCCCGGTGATGTCCCGGTCGATCCAACCGAGAACCCCGGCCTCGGCCTGTCGGAGCTCGTCGTCCATGCTCATTGACTCCTCCCGCTCAAGGGCGTCTTCACCAGGTGTGAGCATTTCAATCACCCCGCGAGAACGCATCGTCCGAAGAGGATGAACTCGCGCCGCGGATCGGCGGTTAGGCTCTGATGCCATGATCGGCGCGGAGCACGAGCGACAACGCCTGGAGGCCGGGGTCGCCGCCGCTGCACGCTCGCTCGATGGCCGCGCCTTCGAGTTCGAGGCGCCGGTCGACCGGCCCCTCGAGGCGGGCTCGTACGTGACGATCGCAGCTCCGTCGCGGGCGCTGCTCGGACAGGTGATCGAGAGCCGGCTCGAGCTCCGGGAGGGGCCCGAGGTGGAGTCGGCCACAGATGCCGCCACCCGGTATCGGACGCGGGTGCGCTACTACGCCGTCGCCGGCCGAGGCCGTGTGCTCGAGATCGGCGAGCCGCTGAACGACGCACCGATCCGGGCGGCGGAGCCGGGTGAGGTCGGCGCATGGCTCGACCGTACCGCTCCGGCGCGTGCACGGCTGACCATCGGTGAGCTGACGTTCGCACCCGGCGTTCCCGCCCGTCTCGACGCCGGCGGCTTCGCCCGGCACACCTTTCTCTGCGGCCAATCGGGCTCGGGCAAGTCATACGCGCTCAGCGTCATCCTCGAGCAGCTCCTGCTGGAAACCGACCTGCGCGTGGTCATCCTGGATCCCAACTCGGACTTCGCCCGCCTGCCGTTGGCCCGCGACGACGCCGAGCCGGCGACCGCCGAACGCTGGGCCGACCGCGCATCGCGGATCGATGTGCGGCGCTCAGGGGGCGAGGGCGACTCCCGGCTCCACCTGCGGTTCTTCGACCTGGACGCACGAAGTCGCGCGGCGGTGGCCCAGCTCGACCCGCTGCGCGACCGTGACGAGTACGCAGCACTGCTGTCGGTCATCGAGCGGGAGGCGGCGGGCGCCTCCCTGGCCGATCTGGAGCGCTGGATCGTCGAGCCGCCCCCCGAGCTGCAGCAGCTCAGTCTGCGCGTCCGGAACCTCGGCCTGCTCGATTGGCCGATCTGGTCTCGCGGCGACACGTCGGCCGGTCTGCTCGAGCGACTGGCCGACGACGACTGGCGCGCGCTGGTCGTCGATCTCGGCAGCATTCCCGGTGAGCGAGCCCGCTCGACCGTCGCGGAGGCCGTGCTGTCCGAGCTGTGGGAGATGCGGGAGCGGCGCCGGCCGACGCTGTGCGTGATCGACGAGGCGCACAACGTGTGCCCCGCAGCGGCAAGCGATCCCTTGACGCAGCTCTCGACCGAGCACGCTGTGCGGATCGCCGGCGAGGGCCGCAAGTTCGGCATTCACCTGTTGGTCTCGACACAGCGACCGTCCAAGGTGCATGACAACGTTCTGTCGCAGTGCGACAACCTCGTTCTCATGCGGATGAACTCCGCAGCCGACATCGCCCACCTGACGGGACTCTTCTCCTACGCCCCGGCGTCCCTCATCGAGCAGTCGACGTTGTTCCGTCAGGGCGAGGCGCTTGTCGCCGGAACGATCGTCAGCCATCCCACCTTCGCGCGCGTCAGCGGTCGCATCACGCAGGAGGGCGGCTCAGACATTCCAGCCGACTGGGCCGCCGCCCCACAGCTCGCCGGGTGAGCGCCCCGACAGGATGCCCCGGGCGGATGCGGGTGTCCGAGCGGGAGCGGTTGGGGACGCTGTGGAAACGCTGATCGTCTCGGTCGCGGCGCTCGGCCTGGCGGTGGCGTTTTCGAGCCCGACATCGGTGCTGGCGGTGCTCGTGTTGCTGGATCTACCCTCGGGGATCCGCCGAGCCATCGCGTTCGTGATCGGGTGGGTGGTCACGATCGCGGTGATCGGCGCGGTGGTGGTCCTGGTCCCGGCGCTGGATTTCCGCACCTCACAGACGACCCCCTCCCGGCTCGCCTCGATAGCTGAGATCGTGATCGGCGCCGCGTTGATCGTCGGGGCAGTCGTGCTCAACCGCCGGCCGGTGTCGGAGACTGCGAAGGATCCGGTGCCGCAGTGGCTGACCAATCTGGTCGGACGGCACTGGGCCGTTGCGCTTGCCGCCGGCGGCGTCATGCTCACCTATTCGATAACCCTCGTGGCCGCCCTCGAGATTCTGAAGGCCAACGTCGGTACCGTCGACCGGGTTGTCGCCCTCATCGTCTTCGCCGCAGCGTCGATCGTGACCATCACCGCGCCGATCCTTTTCTCCGCCCTGGCCCCTCAGCGAGCGGTCGACGACCGCAGCCGGCTGCGGCGATGGATCGCGAAACACCAACGCACGATCGGCGTCGCCCTGCTTGCCGCGATCGGCGCCGCGATCATCCTCAAGGCAGTCTTCGACCTTGCGTCCTAGGGAGCAGCCCGGGCGTAGGATCGGCCTCAATGTCGAACCGTCCACAGCGGCAAAAGACCGCGAAACGCCGGTCTGGTGCAACCCTGAAGGACGCCGAGCGGCGGCGCCTGGCGGCCGACTCACGCGCCCAGCGAGGTGATCAGCCGAAGCTGTACGTCGCGTGGTGCGACGGCGGTGTCCGAGGCGACCAGGCAGCGGCGGCATACGTCCTCAGCTCCCCCACCGGCCGCGTGATCGCGGAGGAGGCGCGGATCGTCGGAGCCCGCACCATCGAGGAGGTCGAATGCCTTGCGATCGCCGCGGCGCTCGAGCAGGCGGCCGAGCTGCAGCTCGACGAGCTGGAGGTCAGGCTCGACTCGCAGGTGGTCGTGGGCTGGCTGCTGGGCGATCCACGGCCGCCGGCCAGCGCGCGGCCGCTTCGGCCCGTCATCAGCCAGCTTGCAGGGTTCGCCCACGTCTCGTTCCGCTGGGTGCCACGCGAGGAGAACGCGCGCGCCGACGGGCTGGTGTGGGCCGCAATCACCGATGCCACGCCGTAGAGCGCTCTTTAGTCGTCGAGGACGGTCAGGTCGAGTCGCGCCAGGCGCTCCGTGTCGGCCAGGAAGTTGAGCTCCGCGATCCGCCCGTTCTTGATCGTGACGGCGCAGATCGAGAACGGCCTGTCGTTCAGGAAGGTCACCATCCCGGCCGCGCCGTTGACGAGCGCGCGCCGCATGGTCAGGTCGAGGCGCCGGAACAGCAGCGCCTGGCTGGCCACGGTCTCCGCACCGCGCAGGTGCTGCGACGCGCCGGTGAGTCCACGATCTGCCCGTAGCTCGACGTCCGGGTCGAGCACGGCGACCAGCGCGTCGAAGTTCCCGTCGCGGGCGGCCGCCAGAAACGCCTCGACAACCTCCCACTGTGCGGCCAGGTCAGCATCCGGGACCGGGTCGGCGCCGCGCACGCGCCGGCGCGCACGGCTCGCCAGCTGCCGGGTCGCCTCCGGCGAGCGCTCCACGATGGGCGCGATCTCCTCGAACGGCACCGCGAACATGTCGTGCAGGACGAAGGCCAGCCGCTCGGGCGGTGTCAGCTGCTCCAGGACGATCAGCAGCGCCAGGCCGACGGAGTCGGCGAGCAGCGCCTCGTGCTCGGGATTCGTCCCCTCGCTGGGGTCGATGATCGGGTCGGGCACGTGCGCGTCGAGCGCCTGCTCGCGGCGCGTGTTGCGCGCGCGCAGCGTGTTCAGGGCCACCCGCGCGACGACCGTCGTCAGCCACGCGCGAAGGTTCTCGACGTCGCTGGTGTCGGCGCGGGCGAGCCGTAGCCACGCGTCCTGGACCGCGTCGTCGGCCTCGCTCAGCGAGCCGAGCATCCGGTAGGCCACCGCACGGAGGTGCGGCCGCTGGGCCTCGAATTCCTGGGCGAGCCATTCCTGCTGATCCATGTCACGTTCCTCCTGCGCAGCGTGTCACTGAAGTAGACCCGCCGGACGAGCGGGATGTGACCAGAGGCACGAAAGGGAGGATCTGATGCGTATTTTCGTCGCAGGAGCAAGCGGCGTCCTGGGCAGGCGGCTGGTACCCCAGTTGATCGACGCGGGCCACGAGGTGATCGGTACCCACACCACGCGCGGGAGTAGCGAGCGGCTGACGTCGCTCGGCGCCAGAGCTGTCGCGGTCGACCTGCTCGACGCCGAAGCGGTACGCCAGGCGGTGCTCGAGACCGGGCCCGAAGCGATCGTGCACGAGGCGACGGCGCTTGCCGGCGCTCGGTTCGGACGCAGCCTCGACAGGACGTTCGCACGGACGAACGAGCTGCGGACGAAGGGCACCGACGTCCTGATCGCCGCCGCCCGGGACGTCGGTGCGCGCCGATTCGTCGCCCAGAGCTTCGCGCCGTACCGCTACGCCCGGGTGGGCGGGCCGGTGAAGACAGAGGACGATCCGCTCGACACCAACCCGCCGCGAAATACACACGAGACCTTCGCCGCGATGGCCCATCTCGAGGCCGCCGTCACCGACTTCGGAGGGATCGCCTTGCGCTACGGAGGGTTCTACGGTGCACCCGACGATGGCTGGGGCGACCTCGTCCGCAAACGGCGGATGCCGATCATCGGCGACGGCGGCGGCATCATCCCCTGGATCCACCTCGACGACGCTGCGGCCGCAACCGTGCTCGCGCTGGAGCACGAGGGGCCCGCGATCTACAACGTCGTCGACGACGAGCCCGCACCGGCACGCGACTGGCTGCCGGTTCTCGCCGAGGCCCTCGGAGCCAGGCCGCCGCGGCACTTCCCCGCGTGGTTGGCAAGGCTGGTGGCGGGCGAGGCTGCCGTCGTCATGGCCACCGAGTCACGGGGCGCATCCAACGCGAAGGCAAAGCGCGAGCTTGGCTGGGTGCTTCGGTACCCGAGCTGGCGGCAGGGGTTCCCGGCTGCCTACTCCGCGACGGCCGCCGGCGACGGACAGGAACGCCGATCACCAATGGCCACCGTGTAGTGTCCTGGGCGTGCAGTCCGACCCGAAGACGCCGCCCGCGGGGGCCGTCACCGAGACGCGTCCGTGCCACAGCCCGGAGTGCGGCGGCGAGGACCGGCTGCACTGGCAGCCCAGCGACCTGCTCGAAGCCGAGGTCGACTCGGACGACTTCCCGCTGTCGAGCCCGTCGCACTCGCTGATGTCCTGGGTGTGCTCGGGCTGCGGCGCCCAGTCGCAGGCGACTTAGAGCGCCTAACAGAATGCGACGCGCCATCGCATCCGGAATCTGCGTAAATCGCAGATTCCTCCTGAACCTTGCAAGCCTGAGGCTTGCAAGTCAGCTTGCCCGACGCCTGCCAGACGCCGCGAGGCATTCTGTTAGGCGCTCTTGGACACCGCAGCCCGGCGAAACTCAGAAGCGCGCGGCGCCGCGCTCGGCCTGCTCGGCCGCGGCCAACGCCTCGGCGACCTGAGCAACGAGCGACTCGGTGAAGCGACCGAGAGTCAACGCCTGGTCGATGAGCGCGAGAGCACGCGCGTCGTGACGATCGGGTGATTCATGCATTGTGGGAGCCTTAGGTTGGAGCCTTCGGGGTCTGGTCGCACGGTGCCCAACGCACGGCGCCGCGGCAACCCCCTGGACGGGGCATCAGCCCTGTCCGCCTCGAGTTACACCTCCTAGCCCAGGGTGACGCCCTCGAGCGAGGCGGTCGCGACCGGCTCGGGGATCCGCACCATCCGGAACGAGTTCAGCAGGCCGAGCAAGCCGGCCAGGATCGGCACCAGCAGCGCCACCTGCAGCGCGATGTGGCGTGCGTCGGTGTTGATCCGCAGGATCTCCTCCTGCGTCGCCTTGGGCTCGCCGGCGATCTGCTTCTGAAGCGCCGTGTTGCTCATCACCTCGGCGTCGTGCTCGAGCGTCTTTGACACCTGCGTCTGCTGCGACGGGGTGAGCACCGCGCTCGAGTCGGCCATGTTGGTAAATGCGAGCGACAGCGTCGCCAGCATGATCGCGCCGGCGAAGGCGAGCCCGAACGACAGCCCGAACGACCCGCAGGCGGAGTTGACCCCGGCCGCCTCGCTGACCCGCTCCTCCGACATCGGGGCCAGCGTGTAGTTGTTGAGCTGCGAGACGAGCAGACCGAGCCCGCAGCCGGCGATCAGCAACGGCACCACCAGGTACCACCCGGAGTCGACGCGGGGCACGATCGGCAGCAGGATCAGCATCCCCAGGGTGAGCAGGGCGAAGCCCGCCCGGATGATGACGCTCGCCCTCCGGTGCCCCCCGCGCCTGCCGGCCACGAGCGCGACCGCGAACATGCTCAGCGAGAGCGGCGCCATCGAGAGGCCGGCCTCCATCGCGGTGTACTCGAACACCATCTGCAGGTAGATGGGCAGCACGATCATCGTCCCGCCCAGGGCGATCTGCTGGAGCATCTGCTGGGTGATCCCGAGCCGGAACACCTTGGAGCTGAACAGGTCGGTGTCGAGCAGCGCCGGCTTTCCCTCGCGCTTGCGCCTCAGCAGCCAGCGCACCAGGCCGCCCATCGCCAGCAGCCCGAGGATCAGCAGCGCCGCAACCGACTCTCCGCCCTCCTGCCAGACCAGGATGCTGAGCACGACCCCGCCCATGCCGACAACGGACAGCAGCGATCCCACGATGTCGATCCCGGGAGGCCCGGTGTAGGGCGTGTCGCGGATCAGCTTGATGCCCGTCAGCACGACGACGATCACCGCGTCCTCGAGCAGGAACGCGATCCGCCACGACAGGTAGGTGGTGATGAACCCGCCCAGCAGCGGCCCGACCGCCGCAGCGATGGCCGCCGCCGCTCCCACCATCGCGTAGGCCTTCGCCTGCGCCGCCCCCTGGAAGTTGCCGTGGATCAGGGACTGCATCGCCGGCAGCAGCAGCGAGGCCCCCAGCCCGCCCACGATCGCCCAGAACACGATGATCGCGAGCAGGTCCTGGGCGAGCGCCATCGACAGGGCACCGACCGCATACGCAAGCAGCCCGATGACGTAGGCGCGCTTGCGGCCGATCAGGTCGCCGACCTTGCCGCCGATCAGGATGAACGCGGCCGACACCAGCGCCTCCAGCGCGATCGCGGACTGGACGCCGCTGACGGTGGTGTGGAGGTCGTGCACGACCGCGGCGATCGAGACGTTCATCAGCGACGTGTCCACGACCAGCACGAACATCGCCATCGACAGCAGAATCGCGAGCCGGTTGCTACCTGAGGCCGCGTCGGCGGGCGCTTCAGCCACGGTCGTCACCGCGCGACTCCATCACGCCGCACCCCCGGGCGCACTGGTGCCTACCAGTGCAGCGGTTGCCGGCCGGGGACCGCGCCGCCAGCGCTGGTGCGGCACATCCACGCTCTCCATAGGCGGCGCGCCGTCGGCGGGGTGGCTCCGGAACCAGCCGGCGTAGCGATCGGTCAGCGCCGGGGCGGTCAGGCCGTGAGCGAACACCGAGAGCACCACGGTGAAGAAGGTGACCGCAAGGATCGTCGGTGTCCCGGGTAGATGCGAGCCCTCGACGAGGATCAGGGCGAACACGATCGACGCCAGGCCGCGCGGGCCGAACCACCCGACATAGGCGATGGTCGGCGGCCGGGCGTGCATGCCGGCCATGGCCAGCCACACCGGCACCATCCTGACCACCGTCAGGCTGAGCACCGCGTAGAGCGCGATACGCCAGTCGAGCACCGAGAGCGCCGGGCCCAGGATCGCCGCGCCGAACACGACGAAGGTAGCGCCGTCGAGAATGCTGCCGATCTCCTCGGCGAGCAGGCTGTCCGTGCCGTGCTCGTTGCTGACGATGCCGCCGTACACCAGGCCGCCGACGAAGGCCGCTATGAACCCGCTTCCGCCCAGGGGCGTCGCGATCCCGTAGGCCAGCGCGGCCGCCGCCACCGGGATCACCGGTACCGCCACCTCGGCGGTCAGCCCGTGCCGGCGTCCCTGCGTGAGCAGGATCGCGGCCAGGCCGCCGGCAATCACCCCGCCCAGGCACCCGTAGCCGATCGCCTCGGAGATCAGCCGCGCGGCTCCCGATGCGCTGGCCGTGTTCGAGTCCGCCTCGGCGAACCCCAGGGCGAGAAAGAGCAGCGGCACACAGATCCCGTCGTTGAGGCCGCTCTCGACGTTCAGCCCCTGCCGGATCCGCGAAGGCAGCCGCAGATCGGTCACCACCGCCTGCCCCAGCGCGGCATCGGTCGGCGCCAGCAGCACCCCCAACACGGCGGCCTCCGGCAGCGTCAGGCCGCCGAACATCACGGCCGCCACGAGCGCGCCGGCGACGATCGTCAGCGGCAGCCCGACGCCGAGCAGCCGCACCGGCAGGGCGTACTCGGTGCGCAGCACGCGCAGGTCGATGCGCGCGGCGTCCGCGAACAGCAGCAGGGTCAGAGTCGCCTCGGCCAGCAGCCGCTCGCTCTCCCGTGCCGAGGCGCCGCTGATCAGCCCGAATCCGTGGTTGCCGACGACATACCCGCAGGTGACGAACACCATCGCGGCCGAGATCGGCGACCGCTGCAGCCACCCCGACACCGCCGCGTAGCCGAGCAGGATCGCCCCGACCGTTGCCAGTTCCCAGCCGTGCACTGACGCCAATCTACAGGCGGAACTCCCGGGCACCAGCGTGCTACGTCCCCGCCAGGTACCCTTCGCCGCAGTCGAATCCTCGCTCTCCGACCAGGTGGTGGTATTGATGACGGCCGGCCATTCCCCCCACTACGTGCGCCTGGGCACCCCCGCGGCGAGCGGGCAAGCCGACGGCAGCTACGCGGTGACCGTGCCCCTGGTCGCCGAGGATCCCTCGATGCTCGGGGACTGGACCGCGCTGCTGGAGCAGCGGATGCGCGAATCCGCGCCGTTCTTCACACTCACCGGCTCCTCGCTCGAGTTCCGGGCGGGCTCACGAGATGAGGTCGGGACGAAGGTCGAGCAGGCCGCGGAGTGGGTCACCTCCACCAACGAGGCCTACACCGGTGCGCTGGTCAAGCGCAACGAGGCCGCCGCGCGCAAGGATCTGCAGGACGAGGCCGCTCCGGCCGACCAGTGGATGACGGACCGCCAGACCACGGCCGACTACCGCACGAACCCGAAGCCCTAGCCCGAGATGGAGTCCGTGGCCAGCGTCCGCCGCGGTTCCGCGATGCTGGCGGTGGGGCCGCCGTCGCTGCGCTGCCTCGCCGCCAGGTAGGCCACCAGGACGACGATGATCACCGTCAGGCCGAGAGCGACGTCACCGCGCCCGAGACCGACGCCGCCCAGCTTCGGAGGCAGCCCCAGCCAGTCGGCCCAGGAGGCTCCCATGGGGCGCGTGACGATGTACGCGAACCAGAACGCGACAATGGAGTTCAGGCCGAGCCAGCGATACCCGATCGCGGGGATCGCGATCACGACGGTGAACAGCACGCTCGAGCCCAGCCACCCCAGCGCCAGCGTCTTGGCGGTCATGTCGCCCGCCGCCGTGCCCAGCGCGAAGGTGGCGATCACAGTCGCCCAGTAGAACAGCTCGCGGCGGTCGTTGACGATGCTGTGGATCGAGAGCGTCCGCTCGCTCAGGTACCAGAGCGTGAAGATCACGGCCAGCGACGTTCCGAAGAACACGGTCGACACCAGGTAGGGCACGCCCAGCACCACGTGCGTCACGTCCGCGACCATGGTGCCGAAGACGCTCACCATCACGATCGCGAGCCAGTAGCGCCAGACCACGTAGCGCTTGGCCCGGAACTGCAGCAGCAGGGCCACCGCCAGCAGCAGCCCACACACCATCACGGCGGCCGGCGGATAGACCTTGTGCACCAGGAAGTCCGAGGTGGCCTCGCCCATGCCGGTGCTGAGCACCTTGATGACCCAGAACAGCACCGTCACCTCGGCGACGCGCGAGAGGCGAGAGCGTGTGGGTGTGTCCGATCCAGTCATGCGCGGTAGCCGGTGTCATCCGCCCGCCCTCGTGGACCGGGGAGCGACCGCGACAAAAGTACGTGCGCTTGATTGGAAGCGTGTTACCCGAGAAGCTACCTGTGCTGCCAGGTGGCGCTGAAGGTCTTGCCCTGGTGGGACAGCGCCGACACCGTCGCGTAGATCGTCGTGCCGCTCTGCTCCGTGATCGCCGCGTACTCCCACGCGGGCTTCGTGAACCCGCCGGAGGTGCCGTTGACGTCGGTGCTGGTCGACCTGGTGAACTGCATCGTCCCGTAGTTAGCCAGGGGGAAGTAGGTGCTGCCTCCAAACTTGCCCGACGTCCTCGGCGATGACGTCGGTCGAGCTGCGGTCACACGTCTGGTTGCTCGCGCACTTCTCGTTGCGCGTAAACCCGTTGCCGGTGGTGACGTCCCGGACCTTGATCTGGAACTTCGCGGTGCCCGTGTTGTAGGTGACCGACGCCGTAATCGTGTCGCCGGGGCTGATCGCGTTCATGGTCTGGATCGAGTTGGTCGGGAACATCTCCCACCACAGCGTGTACTGGGGCACGCCGCCGACGCACCGCGCGGATGACCCGCCCTGCTCCACGGTGCCGTCGAACCAGCCGTCCAGCCCGACCCAGAACACGGTCCAGGCGTTGCTCGCCTCGCACGTCACGGCCGGCTCGACCCAGGTCGACTTGATGACGTTGAAGTCGGTGTCCTCGGCCTGGTCGTAGGCCACGTAGCCCGCCCAGTTGCGTGAAGCCAGCGACCCCGTACCGTCACGCATCTGGCGGTCGCGGGCGGGGCCCGCGTACCCGGCCGGTCGATGGACAGCGGCCGCGTGCGCGCTCCGCACGGCGCCGCCCGTAAGGGATGCGATCAGCAACGCACCCACACAAAGAGCGGCGAGTCGAAGCGCGTTCACGGCAAACCTCCCAAATTTTCAGACATTGGCTGGCTGGTGATATCGAATCCACCCATCCCCTGTCAAGGATGTCCGCCCCCTCGTGTGACGAGCTCCACTGATCTACCCTGGTGCGGAACGCCAGTCGAGGAGGGCAAAATGAGCACCAGTGGGAGCAGTACCATCGAGCTGTTCGTGGCGGCATACAGCACCGAGGGCGGCGCGGGCGCCGCGCTGAAGGATTTCCAGGTGGCACACCGCGAAGGCGCGATCGACCTGATCGACGCCGCGGTGATCGTCCACACCACCGAGGACAAGGTCAAGTTCGAGGAGACCGCAGATCCCAGCGGCAAGAAGTGGGCCAAGCGCGGCGCGATCGCAGGCGGCGTGGTCGGCCTGATCTTCCCGCCCAGCATCATCGGCACGGCCATCGTCGGTGGGGCCGCCGGCGGGATCTGGGGCAAGGTGCGCGACAAGGGCTTCAAGGACGAGGATCTGAAGGCGATCGGCGAGAGCCTGCCGCCGGGGTCGTCGGCAATCATCGCGGTCGCGCAGGATCGGGTCGTCGCACAGCTCGAGCGCGGCCTCGACGGGTACGAGCGGATCGCCAAGCACATGGTCTCGGCCGACGCCGCAGCTGCGATCGCAGCCGAGGTCGAGGACGAGCCCGACTCCGACAGCAGCGAGAAGGCTGACTAACTCCGCGAGCTAGCCAGGCGAACACCTGTTCGGTATAGTGGCTCGTCCGATGGGGGAACGGGCCGAGATCACCGAGCGCCTGCTGGCGACCTCACTCCAGCACGTCCAGGGCAAGCATGCGTACGCGGACGCGATCCGTCAGGCGCGGGCGGCCGGCTGGCCCGACGACGAGATCGCCCACGTCACGGGCGATACCTGGCGGACGATCGAGCAGATCGCGGGTCGCCGGCCGATGGCATGAGATTCGCGCCTGGGGTTCCCCCGCGCCCCAGACGTGAGTACAACGGGGAGAGTGGTCCAACGCCCGCCCCTGCCGACGCTGCCTGCGGCGATTGCCGTCGCGGCCTTCACCGCCGCCGATCTGTTCGTCGACCGGGCTCTCGGTGACCGGCCCTCGACGTACCATCACGTCCGGCCCGCGACCCTGATCATCCCGGCGCTGCTGCTCGGCATCATCGCCTGGCTGACGCGCGCGAGGCTGCCGGCGGCCGGCCAGCTCGGGATCGTCATGTGCATCGCCGGCGCCGCCGGCAACGCGGTCTGCCTGCTGCTCGACCCGGCAGGCGTGAGCGACTACCTACCGGTGCAGGTTGGGGACTATCTGATCGTGCTCAACGTGGCCGACGCCGTGATGCTCACCGGCCTCGTGATCGTTGCGCTGTCAGCGGTCTGGATGGGCCTCGAGCGGCTGACCAGCCCGGCATCGTCCTAGCGGGAGATGGGGTCGATCCGCAGCGGCACCGGCGGCCCGCCCAGCGTCGGCCCGGGGTGCGTGACGTCGACGTCCCACACCGCCTTCACCGTCGCCAGCATCTCGCGGATGTTCCACTTCAGCACGGTCGACGCCCGGTACTTGCCGAAGTCGCGTGCTCCGATGCCAACCGCATCGATCCCGAAGCTGCGGCACGTGAGCACGGCGCGGGACACGTGGAAGTTGGTGGTCACGATGACCGCGCTCTTGACGTCGAAGACATGGCGGGCGCGCCAGCAGCTGTCGTAGGTGTCGAACCCGGCGTGGTCGGTGGTGATCGCGGCTGCCGGGACGCCCAGCCGTTCCGCGTACGCCTGCATCGAGCCAACCTCGTTGTACGACTTCGAGTGATTGTCGCCGCTCATCAGCAGGCCGTCCACCGTGCCTCGGTCGTAGAGAGCGACGGCGTCCTTGACACGGTCGGCGAGCACCGGCGAGGGCCGTCCGTGCGCGCCCAGCCCGGCGCCGAACACGAGGGCGACCTGGCGATGGGGCACAGAGGCGATCGACGAGTAGCGGTCGTTCCTGGTGACCAGATTCACTGCCAGCCAGGTGAGCGGCGGGATCAACACGAGCGCGATCACGGCCGTCAGAGCGATCCGCACCCAGCGGTTCCTCGGTATCAGCAAGCGGAGCCTACGCATCGAGCGATGGTAGCTAGTCTCTTCCCGTGACAACTGCCGCACCGCCGCGCCGCCCACCCGGCCCCGCCACCGGCGCCTGGACGAGTCTTCGCCGCTACCTGGGCGACCCCTTGCGCATGATGAGTGGCCTGACGCGCTTCGGAGACCTCGCCTACGTCCGCTTTCCGGGCGATCACGACTTCTTCTTTGTTACAGAACCGACGCTGATCCGTCGCGTGCTTGTCGACGACCACGCGTCGTTCGTCAAGGGCCGGGCGCTGCAGGCGGGCAAGCGTCTGCTCGGCGAAGGCCTGCTGACCAGCGAGGGCGCCGACCACCTGCGCAGGCGCCGCCTGATCCAGCCCGTCTTCTCGCGCAAGCGCGTCGACGGCTACGCAGACGCCATCGTTGACGCCGCCGAGGCGACCGCAGACCGCTGGTCAGACCGCGGCCCTGTCGACGCCAACGCCGAGATGATGAGCTTCGCCCTCGCGGTCGTCGGCCGCACCATCTTCGACACCGACGTCGAGTCCGAGGCCCCCGAGATCCGGGCCGTCCTCAACGCCAGCATGCGGGTCTTCCACCGCTTCCTGATCCCCGGATCGGATCTGCTCTGGAAGGCGCCGCTCCCGGCGACGCGGGCCTTCAACACCTCGCGCGCCGGCATCGACCGCTTCATCTACGGGACGATCGCGGAGCGCCGCGGAGCGCCGGACGGGGCCGACGACCTGCTCGGCCGGCTGCTGACGGCCCACGACCCGGACGACCCCCATGCCGGCCTCGGGGACACGGAGATCCGCGACGAGGCGGTGACGTTGATGCTGGCCGGCCATGAGACGACCGCCCAGGCACTGACGTGGACCTGGTACCTGCTGGCCAGGAACCCCCACGCCGAGGACCGCATGCGGGACGAGCTGCGCAGCGTGCTGAACGGCAACCGTCCTACGGCTGCGATCGTCGACGCCCTGCCCTACACCCGGGCCGTGTTCATGGAGTCGCTGCGCCTGTACCCGCCGGTGTGGGCGATTGCCCGGCGGACAACAGGCCCGTACGAGCTGGGCGGTTGGCCGATGAGGCCCGGCGGCACGGTGGTGATGAGCCAGTGGGTGGTGCACCGCGACCCCCGCTGGTTTGACGATCCGGAGCTATTCCGGCCCGAGCGCTGGATCGACGGGCCAGCCCCACCTCCGGGCGCCTACTTCCCGTTCGGAGGAGGGCCAAGGCTGTGCATCGGCGAACGGTTCGCGATCACCGAGGGCGTCCTCGCCCTGGCGACGATGGCCGGCCGCTGGCGCGTCGTCCCCGACCAGGTGAGACCGCTGGCGCTCGACCCCCGGTTCACGCTGCGGCCGCGCGGCGGCCTTCCCGCCACGACACTCGCGTCCTAGTCCGCGGCCCGTAGCTCCCGGTAGCGGGCGTTGAAGCGCTCGAGCATCTCGTCCTTCTCGGCCAGCACGCCGTGGGTGAACGCCCGGGACTGGACGCCCTTCTGCACCCGCTCGCAGACGTCGTAGTCCTGGCGGGCAACCAGCTCGCTGAACTCGACGACCTCCATCGGCGAGAACCCCTCCATCGCGATCGCCTCCGGCCGGAACAGGTACTCGGTCACGACCGTGGTCAGGTCGGGTGCCTTTGCGTACATCGCCGTGGCGATCGCGCTCGTGCCGGTGACATCCATGAACATGTTCGGGTAGATGGTGCACCCAAACAGCGAGCTCTCGTCCTCCTCGCTCAGCCCCGGCATCAGAGGCACGCTCGAGTGCCCGGTCAGCGTGAAGCTGTTGCCGCCACCGGCAAGGGCGACCCCGCCGTCGGCCCGCTCCGTGTCGTAGTTCTGGCCCTTGCGGAACGTCGGAACAACCTGGACGAGCTCCGGGTGCACGGTCGGACAGTGCAGGCACTCGTTGTAGTTGTCGATCAGGATCTTCCAGTTCGCATGCACGTCGTTGACCGTCGTGTGGGCCGTGCGGAGCTCACCGAGCTTGTATCGCGCGAACGGCAGCGGCGAGTCGACCTGCGCGCCCAGCCACTCGCCAAGCGGCTGAGGGTTGCGGTCGAGGTTGATGAAGATGAACCCCTCCCAGACCTCCAGTGCGACGCGCCACAGCCCCAGCTGGTCGCGGTCGATCTCCTCCTTGCCGACGTTCGGCGTGCCGATCAGGCGGCCGTCGAACGAGTACGCCCAGGCGTGGTACGGGCACTTCACCGCGCCCTTCATGCGGCCGCCGGCGTCGTCGCAGAGCCGTGAGCCGCGATGCCGGCAGACGTTGTAGAAGGCGTTCAGGGCGCCGTCGGCATCCCGCACGACGAGGACGCTCTCGCCCGCGACGTCCACCGTCCGGAAGTCTCCCGGGCCCTCGAGCGAGGATTCGCAGCCGGCGTAGATCCAGCTGCGGAAGAAGACCTTCTCGCGCTCGAGGTCGAACACCTCGGCGCTCGTGTAGTCCAGCCCAGAGAGCGTTGTCATCGGTCGCGACGCCATCAAAAACAGTCCTTCCCGTCCCTTGCTACATGCCCCCCTGACAACACAACCTTACCAGCGAGCGCGGTCGCCTCGCCCTCGCGGCGGCCCCTCGATTGGCCGTGCGCACTGCGCAAGCGGCCCATTTGCGGCAGAATCCCCGAGCACCCCCCGACGCAGCCATCTCAGCGAGGAGTTGTCATGTCAGACACCAAGATCGTCCTCCACGAACGCGACATCCCACGCTCCTGGTACAACATCCTGGCCGACATCCCGACCCCGCCGCAGCCGCCGCTGCACCCGGGCACCGGGCAGCCGATCGGCCCTGCCGACCTCGCTCCGCTGTTTCCGATGGACCTGATCATGCAGGAGGTCTCCACCGACCGCGAGGTGCCGATCCCCGAAGAGGTCGTCGACGTCCTGCGCCTGTGGCGGCCGACGCCGCTCTACCGGGCACACCGGCTGGAGAAGGCGATCGGCACCGGCTCCCGCATCTACTACAAGTACGAGGGCGTCTCCCCCGCCGGCTCGCACAAGCCCAACACGGCCGTCGCCCAGGCGTACTACAACGCAAAGGCCGGCCGCAAGCGGATCGCCACCGAGACCGGCGCCGGCCAGTGGGGCAGCTCGATGGCCCTGGCCTGCACGTTCTTCGGGCTGGAGTGCAAGGTCTACATGGTGCGGGTCAGCTACGACCAGAAGCCGTACCGGCGGATGATGATGGAGACCTGGGGCGCGTCGGTGGTGCCCAGCCCCTCGCCCGACACCAATGCCGGCCGCAACCTGCTGGAGCAGAACCCGGACTCACCGGGCAGCCTGGGGATCGCGATCTCGGAGGCCGTCGAGGACGCGGCCACCCGTGACGACACCAGCTACGCGCTGGGCTCGGTGCTCAACCATGTCCTGCTGCACCAGACCGTGATCGGGCAGGAGGCCCAGAAGCAGCTCGCGGCTGCCGGCGAGGACGGGGTCGACGTGATCGTCGGCTGCGTCGGCGGCGGGTCGAACTTCGGCGGCCTGGCGCTGCCGTTCATCCGCGACAAGATCGCCGGCGCCGACATCGAGGTGATCGCCTGCGAGCCGGCCGCGTGCCCGACGCTGACCCGCGGCCCGTTCTCCTACGACTTCGGGGACACCGCCCAGCTGACCCCGCTGGTGCCGATGCACACGCTGGGACACGACTTCGTCCCGCCCGGCATCCATGCCGGCGGGCTGCGCTACCACGGCGTTGCGCCGATCATCTCCCAGCTGATGCTGGACGGGCTGCTGCGGCCGGAGGCGTTCCGCCAGACCGATGTGTTCGGGTCGGCCGTCACGTTCGCCCAGACCGAGGGGATCGTGCCTGCGCCGGAGAGCGCCCACGCCATCAAGGGCACCATGGACGCGGCCAAGCGGGCCGACGAGGAGGGCGTCGCCAAGGTGATCGTCTTCAACCTGTCGGGCCACGGCCACTTCGACATGTCGGCCTACGACGCCTACCTGCACCACCGACTCGAGGATCACGAGCTGCCGGAGGAGGAGATCCAGCGGGCGCTGCGGGCAATCGAGCCGCTGCCCAAGCCCGCCGTCCCGGCCTAGCCCGGGTGCTGCGATGACCCAGTGGCGCACGATCATCGAGCCGTTCCGGATCCACTCGGTCGAGCCGATCGTGATGACCACCGTGGAGGAGCGGGCGGACGAGCTGGCCACGGCCGGCTACAACCTGTTCGCGATCCCCTCGCAGCGGGTGCTGATCGACCTGCTCACCGACTCGGGGACCGGCGCCATGTCCTCGAGCCAGTGGGCGGCGATCCAGAGCGGTGACGAGAGCTACGCCGGATCGCCGTCCTGGTTTCGCTTCCAGGACGCCGTCCAGGAGCTGTTCCCGTTCTGGCACGTGATCCCCACCCACCAGGGCCGGGCGGCCGAGAAGATCCTGTTCTCGGTGGTCGGCGGGCCGGGCAAGGTGATCCCCAACAACACGCACTTCGACACCACCCGCGCAAACGTCGAGTTCACGGGCGCCGAGGCCGTCGACCTGGTCATCCCCGAGGGCCGCGAGCCGTCGTCCCGCCACCCGTTCAAGGGCAACATGGACGTGGCCGGCCTGGAGGCGCTGATCGAGCAGCGCGGCGCCGACGCCATCCCGCTGGTGATGATCACCATCACCAACAACTCGGGCGGCGGCCAGCCGGTCAGCCTCGAGAACCTGCGGGCGGTGCGTGACGTCTGCGACCGGCACGGCCTCCCGCTGTTCCTGGACGCCTGCCGGTACGCCGAGAACGCCTGGCTGGTGCGCGAGCGGGAGCCGGGGCAGGAGGGCCGGCCGGTGGCGGACATCGTCCGCGAGTTCGCGTCCCTGGCCGACGGCATGACGATGTCGGCGAAGAAGGACCCGCTGGCCAACATCGGCGGCTGGCTGGCGATGAACGACGAGACCCTCGCCGACCAGTGCCGCAACCTGCTGATCCTGACCGAGGGCTTCCCCACCTACGGCGGCCTGGCCGGCCGCGACATGGAGGCGGTCGCCCAGGGCATCCGGGAGTCGGTGCAGGAGGACTACCTGCGCTACCGGATCCGCTCCACCGCCTACCTCGGCGACGCGCTCGACGAGGCCGGCGTGCCTGTGGTGCTGCCGATCGGCGGGCACGCGGTCTACCTCGACGCCCGCGGGCTGCTCCCCCACATCGACCCGCTCCACTACCCGGGCCAGTCGCTCGCCGTCGCCCTCTACCGCGAGGGCGGCATCCGCGGCTGCGAGATCGGCACCGTCATGTTCGGGCGCCAGGCAGACGGCAGCGAGCAGGCGGCGCCGATGGACCTGGTGCGGCTGGCCGTGCCGCGCCGCACCTACACGCAGAGCCACATCGACTACGTGATCGAGGTCTGCCTTGCGGTCGCCGCGCGGGCATCGGAGCTGCGCGGGATGCGGATCGTGTCCGAACCGGCACAGCTGCGGCACTTCACCGCTCAATTTGAGCCTCTTTAGATCTCTCCGGAACTTCTCAGAGACTTTCCGCACCATGAGAGCGTGTTTCCCACCACGCGAACACGTGGACGGTCCGGGTTGAGGGCGGCGCGGCAGAGCCGACCCCACCGAGCGGCGGCACACGCGGCAACGAGCGCCTGACCGCCGCGACCGCGGTCGTGCTCTTCGTGCTGCTGGCCGTCGAGGGGATCACGATCCTCATGGTCCACCCGCTCTTCTCCGAGCACGTGTTCGTGGGCATGATGCTGGTGCCGCCGGTGCTGCTGAAGCTGGCGTCGACCGGGTACCGGTTCACCCGCTACTACACCCACGATCCCGCGTACCGGCGCGCCGGCCCACCGCAGCTGCTGCTCCGCGTGCTCGCCCCGGTGGTCGTGCTCTCGACGCTGGGCGTGTTCGGCACCGGCGTCGCGCTGCTCCTGCTCGGCCCCAGCTACCAGTGGATGGTCGGCCTCCACAAGGCGTCCTTCATCGTCTGGTTCGGCGTCACCGCGATCCACGTGCTCGCCTATCTGCCGAGGATCCCCCGCCTCGCCGCCGCCGACTGGAGGGGAGGCGATCGGCTCGGAGGGTCGCTCGGCCGCCGTGCGGCAGTCGGTGTGTCGCTCGGTCTCGGCGTCGCGCTCGCGGTCGTCACCCTGCCCGATGCGCAGGCGTGGATGGGCCACTTCAACCACCACTGAGGGCGGCGTCCGAAGGTACGGATTGACGGCTTCGCCCACCGGTCGGATGATCGTGGTGTCTCCCGATCGGAAGGTGTTGGCGTGCGCAAGCGACTGTTCCTTGGCCTGGCGTTGACCGGACTGGTGCTGCTGGCCGCCGCGCCGACGGCCGACAGCGCGCCGCAGACGCCGAGCGGATTCACCGCCGTGGCGTCTCCCACGCTTCCCCGCGGCGGCGTCCTGTACAGGGTTGCCGCCGTCTCAGCCTCCGACGTCTGGGCGATCGGCCAGTACTCCGCCGGCACGAGGCTCGTTGAGCACTACGACGGTTCGTCGTGGCATGTCGTAGCGTCGCCACCCCTCCCGCACGTGCAACTTCACGCGATCAGCGCGCACGGCTCCGCCATGTGGATGGTGGGTCAGTGCCACGTCGACACCGGACCGTACGGGTGCGCCGCGCGATACACCGGAACGACCTGGGTCCGTGTCGCGGATTCCCAAGCAGCTCTCCTACTCGACTATCTACAACACGGTGCACGTCTTCTCCAACACGAACGTGCTGATCGGCGGGGGAAACGGGGAGAGCGAGCTATCTGATCCGCTGGAACGGCAAGACGTGGTCACGGGTGCACGATGTGTCCTACAGGGGCGAGATCATGGGGATCGCCGGGACCCTGTCAAACCACCTGTTCTCGGCGGGCACTCCGCGCCGCTTCGAGCGTGAACTGCCCGACGGGAGTTGGCGATCGGCTGTCCCGTTCGCCCTCGGTACCCAGATAACGGCCATCTCGGCCAGCTCGGCTGAGAACGTGTGGGTCGTCGGCAACGTCTTCAACTCGACCACCCACCTCTGGAGCCCGGTCGCCATGCGATGGAACGGAACCACCGAAACGCCGGTCAACGCCGCCGGCGACCCCACCGAAATAGACCTGTTCGGTGTGGTCACAACCCGGCCGGACAACACCTGGGCGGTCGGCGAATCCAGCACCGGAGCGCTGATCGAGCACTACACGGGCGGCTCATCGTTTGCCGACCTTGGCGGCGCCAACGACACCGAGTTGTTCGACATCACTGCCGTCCCTGGCCATGAGTCCGACCTCTGGGTGGTCGGCGCCGGCGCCGACAGCCAGCCGGTAATCCTCCACCACTCCTGACGTTCAGCGCCGAGAGCCGACCCCCGGCTCTCATACGTGTCTCACCGTCGGCCGCTACCCTCCGGCGCGCATGCGCTTCCCAACGCTCCTGCTCTGCCTGTGCCTGATTCCGGCCGCAGCCGCCTGTAACTCGTCCTCGTCACCCCAGCCGAGCAGCACACAGCCGCCGGCTTCCAGCACGACTCCGCCGTCGTCGGCAGCGGTCACCCAGAAGCCTCGCCCCACGCTCGTGCTCCGCACGATCGGGCGGCTGCCCAGTGCCCTCCAGGATCCGGCGGTCGCGCCTCTCGGGCACAAGGTGTACGCGTTCGGCGGGCTGACCTCGGCGGACAGCTCGTCCGCCGGGATCCTGCGCATCGACGGGCCCGCGCGGACGATCGCCAGCCTTCCCGTTGCGATCCATGACGCAGCGGCGGCGACGGTGGCCGGGAAGCTCTACGTTCTCGGCGGGGGCCAGCTGCAGAGCTACCCGGGCATCGGGAGGTTCGACCCGGCCACCGGAACCACCCACATGGTGACCGACCTTCCGACGCCGCTGTCCGACCTGGCGGTCGCCACGGTCGGCTCGAAGGCGTACGCGGTCGGGGGGTACACCGGCTCGGTGTTCTCGCGCGCGATCGTCGCCTTCGACGGGACGCACGCCCGCACCGTCGCCCACCTGCCGGTGGGCCTGCGCTACGCGGCCGTCTCGGCGCTCGGCGGGAACGTCCTGATCGCCGGCGGCCGCACGACGTCCGGCCCGTCGAGCGCCATCTACAGGTTCAGGCCGGCCGACGGCACCGTGACGCGGGTCGGCACGCTGCCCGCGCCGCTGATGCACGCCGGCGCAGGCGTGATCGGGAGCACGATGTACGTGATCGGCGGCATCGGCTCCGATGGCCGGCCGACGAACCGGATCGTGGCGATCAACGCCTCCGGCACGGCCCACACCTTCCGGCTGTCGCTGCCCACACCGCTCTCGGACGCAGGCGTGGCCACGCTGGGGAACCGGCTGCTGATCATCGGCGGCAACAATGGCTCCCAGGCGGTCACGTCGATCCAGGCCATCGGATGGGTGCGCATGCGTCCAGCGGGAGCGCCGAAGCCGCCGACTCCCTCCTCCAAACCGGCGACCTCGAAGGCCGCGATGTTCAAGGGGCCGCTGCCCGGCGACCTGCTGATTGCCGATCGGGGCAACGACCGGATGCTGATCGTCAACCCGGCTCACAAGATCCTCTGGGAGTTCCCCCGACGCCCCGGCCAGATCAAGCTGCACTTCGACGACGACACGTTCTTCACCCCCGGCGGAAAGGGCATCATCTCCAACGAGGAGGAGAACCACGACATCGTCCAGATCGCCTTCCCATCGGGCAAGCTGGAGTGGCGTTACGGGCACCCAGGCGTGCCCGGATCCAGCCTCGGCTACCTGAACACACCCGACGACGCCTACCGCCTTGCCAACGGCACGGTGATCGTCTCCGACGACCTCAACTGCCGGGTGCTCGAGATCCGCGGCTACCACATCGTGCGCTCGATCGGCACCGCCGGCGTGTGCCGCCACGATCCGCCGAGGTACATCGGCCTGCCCAACGGGGACACCCCTCTCCCCGACGGGCACATCCTCATCTCGGAGATCACCGGGTCGTACATCGACGAGGTGACAATGACCGGCAAGCTCGTCCGCTCGTTCAGGGCGCCGGTGTCCTACCCAAGCGATCCCCAGCTCACGAACGGCGGCAACATCATCCTGGCCGACTACAGCCGCCCAGGCGGCGTGGTGATCCTCGACCGCCAGACCGGCAAGCAGCTCTGGCGGTACCAGCCGGCATCCGGTCCGGGCATGCTCGACCACCCGAGCCTGGCGTCGATGCTGCCGAACGGCAACGTGATCGTCGGCGACGACTACAACAATCGCGTGGTCGTCATCAACCCGCGCACCAAGCGGATCGTCTGGCAGTACGGACACACGGCGGTCGGCGGGACGTCGCCCGGGTACCTGCACATCCCCGACGGCTTCGACTTCATCCCGGTGCACCCGAACGGGTCACCGAACTACGGGGCCATCCAGCACGGGCCGCCGGGCTGAGGCGCGATCAGGCGGGGCCGCGGAAGCCGCCGTCAGCCCGGATCACGAGCCAGACGACGATCACCTCGAACACGGCGGCGCCGAGCAGCCAGACCATCTGCGGCTAGGCCTGGGCCGGCGGGTCGGTGTGCTGCTCGACGGGAGTGCTCTGCATGGGCGTGGCGGCCGGGGGAACGACCGGCGGTGCGACGGGCGTTTCCTCGTGATGGTCCATCACGCCGGACACGCTGGAGCGGAACTCGCGGATCCCCTGGCCCAGTGACTTGCCCACCTCGGGCAGCCGCTTGGGGCCGAGCACGATCAGCGCGATGACGAGCACGAACAGGATCTTGACTGGAGAATCGATTCCGCTCATTCGGTGCCTCCTGGCAGGTCGAGCATTGGGTCAAGTGTACCGCCTTCCCCGAGACCGGACGTGTCGGGCACGACCCGCTCGAGCGTGAAGCCGGGGACGAGGTCGGCCGCCAGCGCTCGCTGACCCGCAGGAACAAGCCCGACGCTGGCAGCCAGCGCCCCAACCGCGGCCGCGGGCTGGGCACCGCCGTCACGGAGATCGGCGATCGAGGGCGCACCGTGCCGCTTGGCCAGCCGGGCGCCGTCGGCCCCAATCACCAGCGGAGCGTGGGCGTACTCGGGCTCCGGCAGGCCCAGCATCCGCTGCAGCGCAAGCTGCCGTGGAGTCGAGGCCAGCAGGTCGTCGCCGCGAATGATCGACGTGACGCCGTCGGCGGCATCGTCGACGACCACGGCAAGCTGGTAGCCGAAGAGGCCGTCCGAGCGACGTACCGCGACGTCGCCGACGACCTCCTGAACGGGCTGCGAGACCATGCCGGCCATACGATCACGAAAGCTGACCGGTTCATCGGGCATGACAACCCGGACCGCGAACCGGCGCCCGTCGAGGATCGCCCGCGTCCGCTGTTCTGGCGACAGTGGCCGGCACGTCCCGGGATACCGGCGCTCCCCGTCCGCGCCGTGGGGCGCCGAGGCCATGCTCAGCTCGCGGCGGGTGCAGAAGCACGGATAGGTCAGCCCGTCGGCGGTCAGCCGCTCGAGGGCCGACTCGTAGGCGCCGTCGCGGGTCGACTGCGGGGGCGTCTCGGCGTCCCAGTCCAGGCCCAGCCATGCGAGGTCCCGGCGGACGCCGTCCGCCAGCTCGGGGCGGCAGCGCTCGCGGTCGAGATCCTCGATTCGCAGCAGCATCCGGCCGCCACGTGCGCGCACGTCAAGCCACGCCAGCAGGGCTGTGCGGGCGTTACCGAGATGCATCGCCCCACTCGGACTGGGCGCGAAGCGGCCCACCACCGGGCGTGTCGCACCCGAACTCATGTGGTTTAGATTAGGCGGGTGCCCGATGGCTTCGCAGCTCCGCCCCCGCTCGACGGCCGCATCGTGCGGATGGAGCCGCTCGAGCCCCGTCACGCCGACCAGCTGTACGAGGCGGCCCGCGACCCGCGCGTGTGGCGGCTGATGCGCTACAACGGCGTCGAGAGCCGCGAGCGGTTCCAGGGCTGGATGGACGACGCGCTCGACGCCTGGGTGACCGGCACCGAGTACGCGTTCGCGACGGTGCGCCGCGACGACGGCCGCGCCGTGGGATCAAGCCGTTTCCTGTCGATGCGCCCGGAGGACCGGAGCCTTGAGATCGGCTGGACGTGGGTTACGCCGGAGCTGTGGGGCACCGGCGTCAACTCGGAGGCCAAGCTGCTGATGATGACCTACGCGTTCGAGCGGCTCGACTGCCTCCGCGTGGAGTTCAAGACCGACGCCACCAACGAGCGGGCGCGGGCGGCGCTGGCGGCCCTGCCCTCCGAGTTCGAGGGCGTCCATCGCAAGCACATGGTGGTGCGGGACGGGGAGCGCCGCGACTCCGCGTGGTACAGCGTGATCGACGACGACTGGCCGCAGGTCAAGGCCGCGCTCACCGCCCGGGTGGAGCGCGCGGCCGCCGGCGGCCTCACCTGGGAGGCCTGATGGAGCGCCAGACCTACTCGACAAACACCGTGTTCGAGAACCGCATCGGCTACTGCCGCGCGCTGCGGGTTGGGCCGCACGTGTACGTGTCGGGCACGATCGGCATGGGACCCGACGGCGGACCGGCGGAGGGCGGCGCCTACGGCCAGTCAGTCGCCGCCCTGGAGCGGATCCGCGGCGCGCTGGAGGAGGTCGGCGCGTCGCTGCCGGACGTGGTGCGAACGCGGATGTTCGTCGTCGACATCCTCGCGAACCAGGAGGACGTGGGCCGCGCGCACTCCGAGTACTTCGGCGACGTGCGGCCGGTTTCGAGCATGATCGGCATCACCGGTCTGGCCGCTCCCGGCTACATCGTCGAGTGGGAGATCGACGCGCTGGTCGACGGTTGACGCCAACGCCTCCCTAACGGCGATTGGCTAGAATCCTCGGCGCCCTCAGGACGACCCGTGCCGCATTCGTCTAGGGGCCTAGGACGCCGCCCTCTCACGGCGGTAACACCGGTTCGAATCCGGTATGCGGTACTCCGAAAACCCCTGCTCAGGCGGGGGTTTTCGTTCTGCGGGAACCGCGTAAGACTGAAGAGCGTCCATCCAGCATGAAGACATTGCGCCTGATGCCCCTCCTGGCAGTGGCAGTCGCCGCTACCGGGTGCGCCGGCTCCTCTCACTCGACCGCCGTCCAGGTGCACGGCACCATTCAGACAGTCGGTGGGCCGGCTCCCGGCGCGCCGAGACCAATCGCGGGCGCGCGGTTCCAGTTGATGGGCAACGGCACCACGGCGAACGTGCAGGCGAACAGCGCCGGGCGCTTCGGCGTGGCTCTGACACCCGGCGTCTATCACGTGGAGATGACCGGCCATTCCCCGATGGCGGACGGACGCCCACTGCCCGCGCGGCCTGGGCGGATCGGGGTCAGACAAGGTTCGACCGCCCCCGTGCACCTGTTCGTCGACATCAAGTAGGACGGGAACCGAGTGGCGCCGAACTCTGTCCAAGAACCATGCACCGGCTGACCCGCCTACTCGCGACCGGATCGCGTTCTGCCATCCCGATCGGAGCGCTCGGGGTCGCGGCGCTGCTGGCAGCCGTCCTCACGGGATGTGGCGCTGCCGGCAGCGGCGCGACATCCACGCCTTCCACACACCACAACCACGCCCCCACCACGAACCTGGCGGTCACCTACCCGATCCGGTCGGGGATGGGGTCGAAGGCCAAGGCGGCAGGCGCATGCCCGGCGGGAGCGAGATGCACCTTCGCCGCCGTCGGCACCAGCGGCGAGGGCGCGGAGATCTGGATGCCGGTCGTCCACCTGCACCTGACGTGCTCGCCGGCAGGTGGCACCTACCACGACCCGGCCGCCGCTTGCCGGGCGCTCTTCGACCTGCGGCATCGAATGAAGGCTCACCCGCAGATTTGCATGTGCCCGATGATGCCGGCCAACGCGCCCTGGCGCCTCCGTGGCACGCTCGACGGCGCCGAGACGACCCTCAACCTCAGCGCGTGCGCGCTCTGTGGGCTCGGGTCGGCGGGCGCTGCCGACGCCAACAGCCTGATGCCGGGCGCGTTCTCGTCCTAGACGCTCAAGCAGCCGGGTCGAGCCGCTGCTCGATCACCGGCCGCTGGGCCGAGCCGCAGACCTCGACCAGCGCATCCACCACTCGTGGATCGAACTGCGTGCCGGTGCAGCGCCGCAACTCGGCCAGGGCTTCCGCCGCCGGGCGCGCGGGCCGGTAGCTGCGGTCGGTCGTCATCGCGCTGTAGGCGTCGCAGGCGCACACGATCCGGGACACCAGCGGGATCCGCTCACCGGCCAGCCGGTCGGGGTAGCCGCCGCCGTCCCAGTGCTCGTGGCACGAGCGCACCAGCCGCCCGACGTGGCCGAGCAGGCCGCCGACCTGGTCGAGCATCTGCTCGCCCTCGACCGTATGGGTCTCGATCAGGGTGCGCTCGGCCGGGGTCAGCGGGCCCTGCTTGGTGATGATCGCCTTGGGGATCCGCACCTTCCCGACGTCGTGCAGCAGGGCGGTCAGCTCGGCGTCCCGGCGGTCGCGCTCAGAGAGCTCCATCCGCTCGGCGACGGCGACCACCAGCGACACGACGTCCTGGCTGTGGAGGCCGGTGTAGGTGTCGTCCGCCTCGACCATGTCGCCCAGCAGCAGCGCCGTGCCCCGGTAGGCGTGTGAGAGCTCGAGCGCCTGGTCGATCCGTGCCCGCCGCTCGCGGGCGAAGTAGGCAAGCAGCCCCGTCAGCGGGATCCCCAGGGCAAACGCGTATCCCGAGCCGGCGGCCGCGATCGCCAGCGCCAGGCCGATCGGCGTCAGCGCGACGTCCACCAGCCACGCCGGAGCGAGCATCTCGACGATGCTGCGGAGCGACAGGCCCATGCCGAGGCAGCCGCGAACCGCCGCCGCAGCCAGGTCGAAGGCGAACTGCGCTGCCAGCGCGAGCGCCACCACCGGCAGATGGCCCGCGGTCGCCGAGGGCCAGCCGGCGGCCCACAGCACCAGCACCGGCCCGACCGAGTACCAGGCGCTGACCAGGTGCAGCGTCAGCCGTTCGGGGTGGGCGTCGCCCCGCACCTGCTCGGGCACGCGGCTGATCGCCGACCCCGCGACCACCAGCAGCGGCACCCAGGTCGGAGGGGCGAGGAAGAGCATCGGGACGAAGACCAGCTGCGTGGGAACGGCAAACCCAAAGCCGACCTCGAACTGCACGCGTGCGGCCAGGCCGTAGCACGCGGTCAGCACCACGATCAGGCTGAGGTTGGCGGCCCTCGGCGACGGGACGAGCAGCGGCAAGGCCACCGCCGTCGCCAGAAATGCGGCCGCCAGAGCCAGCGTCGCGACTCGCTCGCGATGGTCCAGCTCGGTGGCGTCCCGCCGACGCGCCTGTGCGACGAGCTCCTCTCCGGCACCAGGCGCGGCGGAGGCCCGGCGGCGTCTCCACACGCGCATGCAGCCCCATCGGCGTTCTCTCACGAGACACGATCACCCGGCAGGGTGAGGCGCACCGCAGCCCTCCGAAACACAGTGGGAGTACTCCGGCGCGGCTCCGCCGGGGGAACCCCCCGAAAGAAGGCTCGATGCGGTTCAACCGCCTGTGCACCCGTGCTTCTCTGCTCAGCGTGCTCGCCCTGCTCGCGGGCGCCGCCGTGACCGCAACTCCGGCATCGGCCTCACTCGGGATCGCCTGCCCGAGCTCGACCACGAGGCCGTTCACCCCCTGGGGCGACACGACGTCGTACTGGTTCGTGCCCAACGGCGGACTCGAGAACGGAGCCACCGCCTGGACGCTGACCGGCGGCGCCGCCGTCGTCGGGGGGAACGAGCCGTTCGCGGTGCACTCCGGCGCGGACTCCCACTCGCTCAGCTTGCCCGCCGGCAGCACCGCGACCACGCCGGCCATGTGCATCGGGCTGCTCTCGCCCCAGATGCGGTTCTTCGCATCCAACACGGCCAACCCGTCGGCGAAGCTGCAGGTGCAGGCGGTCTACCACGGCGGGCTCGGCCAGGTGCTCGGCATCGCCGACTACGGCACCGTCCAGGGCGGAGCGTGGCATCCGTCCCAAAGGGTTGCGATGCTCGGCGGGCTGCTGCCGCTGCTCACCCAGAGCGTCCAGTTCAAGTTCCACCCGGTCGGGAGCGCTGCTGGGTGGCGGATCGACGACGCGTACTTCGACCCACTGTTGCACCGCTAGACAACGGGGCGTCGCGGTGACGTGAGGCTCGTCCTCGCGAAGTTGTAGGATGCGCGAGCGCGTCGTGGGCAGACGCGTCTCCAGCTCCTATGTACCGCTCCCTGCGCACCCCCGGCGCGGCGCTCTTGTGCGCCGCCGTGCTTCTCGTAGCACTCCGGCCGGCGACGGCCACCGCACATGCGCCGCATTCGTTCCTGTTGGTCAAGGCCGCCGGAGTCGCCGTCCACCGGTGGCCGGCGGGTCCGGCGTCAAGCACGATCCCCTCGACCACCCAGCTGGGCACCCCGACCTGGGTGTGGGCGCTCTCCACCACCCCCAACGGATCCTGGGCCCGGGTCATCCTTCCCGGCCTGCCCAACAACCACACCGGCTGGATCCACCTCACCGGCCTTGTCATCCGGCACACCACCTGGTGGGTCAGAGCCACCCTCCACACCCACCGCCTAGTGCTGCTCAACGGCAACCGAATGGTCGCTGCCTTCCCCATCGGCATCGGCGCCCCCGACTCCCCCACCCCCACCGGCCGCTACAACGTCACCGACCTCGTCGCAACCGGCGACCCATCCGGACCGTTCGGCTGGTACGCCTTCGGCCTCTCCGGCCACCAGCCGAATCTCCCTCCCGGCTGGAGCGGCGGCACCCAGCTCGCCATCCACGGAACCAACAACCCCGGCTCGATCGGCAGCAACCAGTCAGCCGGCTGCCTCCACCTCAGCTCCTACGCACTCGGCGTGCTGAAGGCCCACCTGATCCTGGGGACGCCCGTGGTCATCACCCGCAACGCGGCCCAGGCGACGCCCCAGAGGCGGAAGCCTGCCGCTCACGCCGCCGGCGCACCGCCACCGCCGGCCACGGTCGTCGCGACATCCACCGGGCGCGCCCGGCAGGATGCGCCCGCGACGCCGAACCCGACTCAGGCGGGTGTCGAGTCCGGCGGACCGGCCGTCCCGGCCGCCGGCGGTGGGGTGCCTACGCCGCCAGCGGCGGGTTCAGCAGATCCATCCGGTGTCGCAGCGTCCGCAGCCGTACGAAGCGGTCGCCCGCGAAGTCCTCCGCCGTAAATCCGTGCTCCTGGAGCTTGCGATGCAGCTCCTCCATCCCGCTCTCCAGCGTGTACTCGAGCTGGAAGTCGGGCAGCACGCGACCCAGCAGGTCGAAGTTGACGCGGTAGTCGCGCGGATCGGCGCCGATCTCGCCGGTGAACGAGATCGCGGCGCCCGGAACCAGCCGCTCGACCTGGGCGGCCACGTCCTTGACCTGGTAGTTCTCGGCGTTGCCGCCCACGTTCACGGCCAGGTTGTGCACGGCGTCGCGGGGAGCGTCCATGAAGGCGACGAACGCGCGAGCGATGTCGCGGCAGTGGGTCAGCGGCCGCCACGGCGAGCCATCGCTCATGATCCGGATCTCGCCCAGGGCATGCGCGCAGGCAAGCAGGTTGTTGACGACCAGGTCGATCCGCAGCATCGGCGAGTGGCCGTAGGCGGTCGCGTTGCGCAGGTACACCGGCGTGAAGCTGTCGTCGGCCAGCTCGCCGACGGCCAGCTCCGTGTCGATCTTCGACTTGGCGTAGGCGGTCAGCGGGTGCAGCGGGTCGCCCTCGTCGAGGTCGAGCTTCTCGCCCTGCCCGTAGACCGAGCAGCTCCCCGAGAACAGGAACCGGGGCACGCCGACCTGCTTGCACAGCCGGGCCAGGCGGATCGAGGCGTCGCGGTTGACCGACAGCGTGAGGTCGGCGTCGAGGTCGCCCATCGGGTCGTTGCTGATGGCGGCCAGGTGCATGACGCAGTCGTAGCCCTCCAGGTGGCGCGCCTCCAGGTAGCGGACGTCCGCCACCATCTCGAAGTCGGGCTGCACCACCGGCTCCCACTCACAGCCGCGGAACAGGCACAGGTCGATGCCGGTGACGGTGTGACCCGCCTCCTTCAGGAGGTCGACCAGATGGACGCCGATGTAGCCGCGATGGCCGGTGACAAGCACTTTCATGTTCGCTCCTTGGTGACAGCAGCGGTACGAGAACGGGGCAGATCGAAGGCCTCGGCGGCGCGATCGCACACGTACTCGGCGATCGCCAGCGATGAGGTCGCAGCCGGCGAGGGGGCGTTGCGGACGTGGAGCGCCCGCTCGGTGTGGGAGAAGACGAAGTCGTCGACCAGCGAGCCGTCGCGGCGGACGGCCTGGGCACGCACGCCGGCCGGGCCGGGCACCGCGTCACCGGGCCGCAGCTCGGGGACGAATCGGGCGGCGGCGCGAACGAAGTCGTCGGGCCGGGCTGCGTGCCGCAGCTCGGTGATGCCGTTCCGCCACCAGCGCCGTGCCATCCGGTAGGTGCCTGGCCAGGTCAGGGTCGACAGTACGTCCGCGCTGACGATCCGGCGCAGGTCGTAGGCGTCGCGGGCGCCGGCCATCAGCGCCGTTGGCCCGACCAGCACCTCGCCGTCGGAGTGACGGGTCAGGTGGACGCCGAGGAACGGCAGTCCGGGATCGGGCACCGGGTAGATCAGCCCGCGGACGAGGTCGCGCTTCTCGGGCACCAGCTTCAGGTAGCCGCCGCGGAACGGGACGATCCTCGGGTCGGGATCACCGCCGGCCATCACGGCCAGCCGGTCAGACCAGCCGCCGGCGCAGAACACCGCGTGGCGAGGGCGCAGCTCGCCGCGGCTGTGGACGATCCGCAGCCGGCCGTGCGCCGGCCAGACGCCGGTCACCTCACAGTTGGTGGAGATCAGGGCGCCCGCCTCCTCGGCGTCGCGCCGGTACGACGCGGCGACCTCGGCGAAGTCGACGATGCCGGTCTCGGGCGACAGCAGCGCGGCGATGCCGCGCGCGTGGGGCTCGAACTCCGGGATCTCGCGTCCCTCCAGCCGCCTCAGGCCGGGAACGCCGTTGGCGTAGCCCCGGCGCTCGAGCTCGTCCAGCCGGGCGAGCTCGGAGGCGTCGGTGGCGACGATCAGCTTGCCGCAGCGCTGGGCCGTCGATGCCGTTCTGGTCGCAGTACTCGTACAGCGCGCGGGCGCCGCGGACGCAGAGGTCGGCCTTCAGCGACCCCGGGGTGTAGTAGACGCCCTGGTGGATGACGCCGCTGTTGTGGCCGGTCTGGTGCGTGGCGATCCGGGGCTCGCGCTCCAGCACGACCACCTGGCTCCCCGGCATCCGGTGCAGGAGCTCACGGGCGACGGCCAGCCCGAGGATGCCGCCGCCGACAACGGCAAGATCGCAATCGCCGTCGGGGCGGGTCACGCCGCCCTCGTGACGGCGCCCAACCGGAAGGAGTCGAACGTCGCGACCACGTGGTCGATCATCGCGTCGGTGAGGCCGGGATAGCAGCCGATCCAGAACGACCGGTCGGCGATCAGGTCGGTGGTCTCGAGCCCGCCCACCACGCGGTGGGTGACCTCGGAGTAGGCCGGATGCCGCAGCAGGTTCCCGGCCATCAGCTGGCGGGAGTCGATGCCGGCGTCGTGGAGGTGGGTGACCAGGTCGCGGCGGGTGAAGCCGGCGTCCGGCCGGATCGTGATGGCAAACCCGAACCAGCAGGTCTCGGCGCCGGGCGTCTCCTCGGGCAGGATCAGCACATCGTCGTGGCGGCGCAGCTCACGCAGCAGGGCGGCGTGGTTCGCGCGGCGGCGGGCGACGAAGTCGGGGAGGCGGTCGAGCTGCACGAGCCCGATGGCGGCCTGGAGGTCGGTCGCCTTCAGGTTGTAGCCAAGGTGGGAGTAGACGAACTTGTGGTCGGAGCCGTACGGCAGGTCGCCGTGCTGGCCCGTGAAGCGCTTGCCGCAGGTGTTCTCCTGGCCCGGCTCGCACCAGCAGTCCCGGCCCCAGTCGCGGATCGACTCGACGATCTTCTTCAGGATCGGGCGGTTGACCAGCACCGCACCGCCCTCGCCCAGCGTGATCTGGTGTGCCGGGTAGAACGAGCAGGTGGCGACGTCGCCGAAGGTGCCAACGTGCTGGTCGTGCCACGTCGATCCCAGCGCGTCGCAGCAGTCCTCGACCAGGAACAGGCCGTGGCGCTGGCAGAACTCGGTGACGACGTCGAGGTCGAACGGGTTGCCCAGCGTGTGGGCGACCATCACGGCGCGGGTGCGGTCGGAGACCGCCTCCTCCAGCCGGGCGACGTCGATGTTGTACGTCGGCAGCGTGACGTCGACGAACACCGGCACCAGACCGTTCTGCACGATCGGGTTGACGGTGGTCGGAAAGCCTGCGGCGACGGTGATGACCTCGTCGCCGGGTCGCAGCCGGCGGTCGCGCAGGCGGGGGGAGCACAGCGCGGCGGCGGCGAGCAGGTTCGCGGAAGACCCCGAGTTGACGAGCAGGGCGTGACGGTGGCCGGTCACCCCGCGAAGCTTCTTCTCGAACGCGGCGGCCTCGGGGCCGGCGGTGAGCCAGAAGTCGAGGCGACGACCGTACGAGCTCGACCACCTCCTCGGCGCCGTAGACGCGGCCGGAGCACGGCACGCGCGGCTCGGAAGGGTCGAATTCGCGGGGGGCATGACGCTGCTCAGCGTACCGCTCCACCAGCTCCAGAATCTGATTCAGGCCAGGGTCGATGCTCATGCCCACCGCATATCGGCACCCCCTAGGGGTTACTTGAGTATCACTCGTAAGGGTGGGTGGCCCGAGCCTCAAGAAGCTCTGACAGGGATGAATCGTGGATGGCTGGCACGCGGCGGGCCAGCAGACTTGCAAGCCGCAGGCTTGCAAGGTTCAGGAGGAATCTGCGATCACGCAGATTCCGGATGCATGCCGTGGTGAAGCCCATGTACGGAGTTCATCTGGGCGAGCCGCGGCATAGCCTCCTGCGCCAGCCCGACGCGCGTCAGACGCCGCGAGGCATCCCTGGTAGGGCTTCCTCAAGAGGCAGCAGGAGCCGCCGACTACCGGGCGGTGATGACGTCCCCGCGCGCCATAACCGGCCTCCCCAAGGTGGTCATCCTCTGCGGCGGCCTCGGTACGCGGATGCGCGAGGAGACCGAGTTCCGGCCCAAGCCGATGGTCGAGGTCGGCGACCGGCCGCTGCTCTGGCACATCATGAAGCTGTACGGCGAGTTCGGGCTGAACCAGTTCGTCTGCTGCCTGGGCTATCGCGGCGACATCATCAAGCGCTACTTCCTGGAGTACCGAGGGATGGGCTCGGACATGGTCGTCAACACCGCCACCGGCGAGGTCACGTACAACCGCCGCAACCTCGAGGACTGGCAGGTCACGCTGGTCGACACCGGCCAGAACTCGATGACCGGCAGCCGCGTCCGCCAGGTCGGCGGCCACCTGCACGGCTCCGACATCTTTCTCTGCACCTACGGCGACGGCCTGGCCGACGTCGACATCGCCAAGCTGGTCTCGTTCCACCGTTCGCACGGCAAGCTGGCGACCGTCACCGGCGTGCACCCGCCGTCCCGCTTCGGCGAGCTCGAGATCGACGGCAACCTCGTCCACCACTTCGCCGAAAAGCCGATCGACGGCGGCAGCCGGATCTCCGGCGGCTTCTTCGTCTTCGACACCCAGGTGCTGGAGCGGATCGACGGCGATCCCAGCTGCATCCTCGAACGGGAGCCGCTCGAGGGCCTGGCCCGGGACGGCGAGCTGGCCGTCTACCGGCACGATGGCTTCTGGCAGTGCGCCGACACGGTGCGCGACGTCGAGTACCTGCGCTCACTGTGGGACGCCGGCAAGGCGCCCTGGCGCGTCTGGGAGGACCGGATCGCGGCCGACGCCGACGTGGCCTTCGAACGGCGGGCTGCGTGACCGACACCGCCGCTGCCGCCCACGCCGCCCGGCGGCTGGTGCTGGAGGCAGCGCTGGCGGCGGGCACCTGCCACATCGGCAGCTCGCTCTCCCTGGTCGACGTCGGCACGGTGCTCTACCTGAAAGTCATGCGCGACCCCACCGGACGGCCCGACGGCACGCCCGGCGACCGCTTCCTGCTCTCCAAGGGCCACGCCGCCTCCGGCTTCTACAGCGTGCTCGCCCAGGCCGGCGTGCTCACCCGCGAGCAGGTGCTGGACGGCTACTGCCGCGACGGCGGGACGCTGGCCGGCCACCCCGAGCGTGGCTACCCCGGCGTCGAGATCACCGGTGGCTCGCTCGGGCACGGCCCGTCGATCGCCGTCGGCATGGCCCTCGCCGACCGCCAGGACGGCAGCGACCGGCGCACCTACTGCCTGATCGGCGACGGCGAGCTGAACGAGGGATCGGTGTGGGAGGCAATCGCCCTCGCCGGCCACCTCCGGCTCAGCAACCTGACCCTGATCGTCGACGCCAACGGCTTCCAGGGCCTGGGCGCAGTCGGCGACGTTCTTGACATGGAGCCGCTGACGGCCAAGCTCGCGAGCTTCGGCTGGTCGGTCGCCGACATCGACGGCCACGACCATGAGACGCTGGAGCGGGTGCTGAGCGCGCGCGACGGCAGCCCGCGCGCCGTCGTCGCGCGGACGGTGAAGGCCTACGGGGTCGGCTTCCTCGAGGGCGACGTGATGTCGCACTACAAGAGCTTCAAGCCACACGACCGCGACCTGCTGCTGGGTGCCCTCGACGAGCGGAAGGCAGCATGAGAGACGCCTACTTCCGCGCGCTGACCGAGCTGGGCGCCCGTGACGACCGAGTCTGGGCCCTGACCGGCGACCTCGGGATCGGCCTCTTCGACCGCTTCCAGGAGGCGGCGCCCGGCCGCTACCTGAACGTCGGCATCGCCGAGCAGAACCTGGTCGGCGTCGCGGCCGGCCTCGCCTACGCGGGCAAGCTGCCGTTCGCCTACTCGATCGCCCCGTTCGTGACCTCCCGGCCGCACGACCAGATCCGCGTCGACGTGGCTCTGCCGAAGGCCAACGTGAAGCTGGTCGGTGTCGGAGGCGGCGTTGCCTACGGGACGCTCGGCCCGACGCACCACGCCATCGAGGACATCGCCTTGATGCGCGCCCTCCCCGGCCTCACCGTGCTGACGCCGGGCGATCCCAACGACGCGTACCTGGCGACGCTGGCAGCGGCGCAGATCGACGGCCCCGTCTACCTGCGCCTGGGCAAGAACGGTGAGCCGTCTGTCCTCCCCGAGGGCACTGGCCTCGATGTCGGGTGTGCGGTCGAGCTTCGCTGCGGTCGTGACGTCGCCATCCTCAGCGCAGGCACGATCCTGCCCGAAGCCAATGCCGCCGCCGACCGGCTGGCCGCCCGTGGCATCGACGCCACGCTGGTGCACTTCGGCACCGTCAAGCCGCTCGACGTCGCCGCCGTGCTGGCAGCGGCAGCCCGTTGCCCGTTCGTCGTCACCGCCGAGGAGCACACGGTGATGGGTGGGTTCGGCAGCGCCGTCGCCGAGGCGCTCGCCGAGCACGGCTCATCCACCCGCCTGCACCGGGTCGGCCTGCGGGACGAATTCGCGCACGCGGTGGGGTCACGCGCACATCTCGTAAGGCACTACGGCCTCGATGCCGATGCAATCGCCTCCGCCGCACGCACCCTCCTCGACGGACCGTCCCAAGGAGCCTGTGAATGACCCAGCCCACCGATCCCCGCCGCGCCAGCGTCCTTGCCGACGCCGTGCGCCGCGAGTTCGCGTTCCTGAAGTCGACGGCGACGCTCGCCGACCTGCACGCGCGCTCGATCCCGTTCGAGGACGGCTCCGGGTCACTGCTGCCGGTCTGCGAGCTGCACACCGGCGACGACGCGCTGATCTCGAGCTTCTCGCGCTGGCGGATCGACAACGAGTTCGCCTTCCCCACCCGCTTCGAGGTGACCGAGGAGGGCACGCGCACGTGGCTGCGCAAGGGCCTGCTCGACGTCCCCGGGCGGATGCTGTTCCTGGTGGTCGACCGCTTCGGCCACCCGGTCGGTCACCTCGGCTTTGCCAACGCCGGCGACGGTGACGGGCGGATGGAGGTGGACAACGTCGTCCGCGGAGACAAGGAGCGGGCGCCCGGCCTGATGAGCACCGCGATGACCGCGCTTCTCGCCTGGGCCGAGGAGCTGTTCGCACCGGACGTCATCGAGCTGCACGTCTTCAACGACAACGACCGCGCGGTCGCCTACTACCGGCGGCTGGGCTTCGCCGACCGCCGTCTGGTGCCCCTGCGGGCACGGCAGGACGGCGCCCGCGAGGTGCTGGAGCCGGTCACCGGCGACGACCACGACGAGCCCGATGCCCACTTCCTGCACATGGTCTACCGGCCGAGCCGCCCCGCCGAGCTCGACGAGCCCATCCTGACGGCAGGCCCCTCGGTCACCGCACGCGAGGTCAGCTACACCATGGACGCGGCCCGCACCGGCTGGAACAGCAAGTGGTCTGGCTACCTCGACCGGCTGGAGTCCGAGTTCGCCTCCTACGTCGGCGCGAAGCACGCCGTGGCGACGTCGAGCTGCACCGGCGCCCTGCACCTGGCGGTGCTGGCGGCCGGTGTCAAGCCGGGCGACGAGGTGATCGTCCCCGAGCTGACCTGGGTGGCGACCGCCAGCGCCGTGCTGTACGCCGGCGGCACCCCCGTGTTCGCCGACGTCGCGGCTGACAGCTGGTGCATGGATCCCGACTCGGTGCGCTCGCTGATCTCTCCGGCCACCAGGGCGATCATGCCGGTGCACCTGTACGGCCACCCGGCTCCGGCCGACGAGATCTGCGCGATCGCCTCGCAGCACGGCCTGAAGGTGATCGAGGATGCTGCGCCGGCGATCGGCACCGAGCTGCGCGGCCGGCGTGTTGGCACGTTCGGCGACGCCGCCGCGTTCAGCTTCCAGGGCGCCAAGCTGCTGGTCACCGGCGAGGGCGGGATCCTGGTCACGAACGACGACGAGCTGTACGAGCAGGCGATGTCCCTGTGGGATCACGGGCGCGACCGCGCCCGCGGGTTCTGGATCGAGCAGCTCGGCTTCAAGTACAAGATGTCCAACCTGCAGGCCGCGTTCGGCCTCGCCCAGCTCGAGCGCGTCGACGAGCTGATCGAGATGAAGCGCCGGATCTTCGAGTGGTACCGCGACGATCTGGAAGGCCTGCCCGGCATCACGCTCAACCACGAGACCGACTGGGCCCGCAGCATCTACTGGATGAGCAGCATCCGCGTCGGGGCCGAGTCCGGCGTCACCAAGGACGGGCTGATGAAGTCGCTCGCCACCCAGCGGATCGACACCCGTCCCGTGTTCACCCCGATCAGCCAGTACCCGTTCTGGCCGCGCAAGCAGGCGCCCCAGCCGACCGCCAACGCGATCGGCGCCGAGGGCATCAACCTGCCCAGCGGTGTGCGCCTGCGCCGCGAGCAGGTCGCCCGTGTCTGCGCGACGATCGGCGCCGAGGTCGAGAGCGCGCTGCGGCGCCGTCACGCCGCCTAGCCGCGATGTTCTACAAGCCGGTCTACCGCCCCGACGTCCAGAAGTTCGCCGCCCAGGGGCGACCCACGGTGCTGGTGCCGCTGTCCGTCAAGGACGGCGAGGAGTTCCTGGAGCGCGCGATCACCAGCGTGCTCGACCAGGAGGGCGTCGACCTGCGGCTGGAGATCTACGACAACGGCTCCACCGACGGGTCGCTCGACATCGCCCGCCGCTACGTCGAGGCCGACCCCCGCGTCCACCTGATCCAGAACCCGCCCGGGCTGAACTACTTCTGCAGCATGAACCGCGCGATCCACGGCGCCGAGGCCGAGTTCTTCTGCCCCTGGGCCTGCGACGACGTGATGCTCCCCGGCAACCTGGCCGAGAAGTGCGCCGCGCTGCGCGAGTATCCCGACGCGGGCTTCGCCTGGTCGCCCAGCCTGATCGTCGACGACCACGACCAGATCCACGACTTCTACCCCAGCGTCAAGGATCTGGAGCCGTTCTCCCCCGCTCCGACGTTCTTCCCGTTCCTGGTGCCGGTCGGGCAGGTCGTGATGTCGTCGGTCGTTGCCCGAACGGACGCGATGCGGGCGGTCGGCGGATTCGACGCCCGCTCCGTGCTGGTCGGCGATTGGCTGTGCTGGATGAAGCTCTCGATGCGCTTCGGCGTCGTCACCGTCCCCTACTCGCTGATCCAGTACCGCCAGCACGAGGGCTGCGGCAGCTTCGCCGCCAAGCGCGGCGGATATGCGAAGGAAGAGCCCGCGGTTCTGCGGCAGGCGCTGCGCGACCCGATGTTCCGGCCAGAGTGGCAAAGCGCAGCCGGCGTCTGGATGGTGCAGCTGATCGCGCACGTCGCCCACGGCCTGATGATGAACCAGATCTACCGCTTCGAGCAGGGCTTTGCGGCCTACGGCCTGGCCGGCCAGGCGCTGCCGATGCTGCCCGGCGACAAGGGCATGCACAAGTACTGGCGCCAGCTCCTCGAGCTGGGCAGCCTGGCCGCGCCCGAGCTGCCCTGCACCGTGGTCGCCAAGCCCGACCTGAACCCGGCCGCGGTCACCCGGCTGGTCAAGGAGCTTCGGTACCTGAAGGCCGGCCAGGTGGCCGAGCACGTCATCGTCATCACCGAGCCCGGCGAGGCGCCCGCGGCGGCCGAGCTGCTCCGCATCGCACTGGCCACGGGCGACGACCTCGACATCGACCTGGCCCCGACCGGGACGCTGGGCAGCATCCTGCGCCCCGGGATGCTCTTCATCACGCCGTTCGAATCACCGCTGGCGGCCGAGGCGGAGCACCTTGGCGCCCCCGCGCAGATCTACGACATACCCGACTGCTTCGACCGTCCCCGCGATCCCGACCGCTGGGAGACCATCGACGGCCCGCGCGAGCAGCGGGCCGCCGCGTAACCCCGATCCGCAACCCGGGAACCGGCGGGAACAAGGGGGCAGAGAGGGCCGACTCGGCCTTGAGGTTTCTCATGGCTCGCTCCGCCTGACTCCGCCGCGGTAGCATCGTCCCATGAGCACGCCCGCCTGGAGCGCCTACGACGAGGGCTACCTGCGCGCCTACCAGTGGTCCGGCTCGCTGGCCGCAGGATCGCCTCTGCCGCAGGAGGCAGCGACGGTCGCGATGGGCCCGGGCGAAGTCACGCACCTCCACGTCGCCCCCATCGCCATCTCCGGTTTCTTCGGCGAGAACCAGGAGGTCGGGAGGTCGTTCTTCCTGATCGGCGGGCCCGTCGGGCTGGCGGTCACCGGCGCTGCGAGCTACGCGCACCACCAGTCCAAGAAGCGCCAGGCGGAGCAGGCTGCGATCCCCCGCTGGCACAACCTGGGGACGGCCGACCTGGTAATGACCAACCAGCGACTCGTGGTCACGAACCAGGCGCAGTCGAAGTCGCTGCTGTACGCCGAGGCGGGACCGCTGGCAGCGACAACCGGCACCAACGGCGTCCCGGCCGTGCAGCTGCAGCCTGCGAACATGCCCCTGCTCCAGTTCGCGTCACCGTGGGCGCCGATGCTCTACGTCTTCGTGCACTACCTGGTCGACGGGCAGGCGCCCGGTGTGCCGATCCCGGACGGGCTGCTCGACCGGGCCCGCGCCGAAGGCCGGTACTAGCCCGAGCTACGCGTCGAAGGGCGTGGGCATGCCGTGCGTCACGGCGGGGACGCCGCTGCGCTCCGCCGCCAGCGCACCCGGCTCGCCCCAGGCGCCGGCAAACACTGCGCCGGGTCGCAGCACCTGCTCGGGCTGCTCGCAGACCACCAGGTCGACGTCCAGGCCCGGCCGCCGCTCCAGGGCGGGCTCGAGCAGACCCACGGCCTTGTCCAGCTCGTCCGGGTGGACGGCGATCGCCACTCCCTCCACCAGGCCGCCCTGGTGCATCTGGTCGAGCAGGTCGAGCGTTTGTTCGACGCGCTCGTCCTCCCAGGTCGGCGCTGCCACCGCGGGAGCAGGGAAGCTCGGCGGCGTCAGACCACCGGCCGTCACCGTGCGCCGGTAGAGATCGCGGAGGTCGAGGCTCGCCGGATGGCGCACCAGCGCGTGCGCGACCGACGCGTGCGCGGGATGCGCGCTGTCGCCCAATGTGCGGTGGCCGTGCCGGAGCAGGCCGTCGGCGAGGAAGCCGGCCACGCCGCAGCGGATCTGCTCCTCGTGATCGCGCCACGCCGGCGGGAACGCCTCGTCCGCGAGCGCCTGGTCGACCGTCGCCAGCAACTCGCGCGCATAGGTGCCCTCGCGCCAGGCCCGCGACGACCCGTTGTCGTCGTGCTGTCGGTAGAGCACCAGTGGCGCGGGCAGCCAGACCGCCGACACCCGCAGCGCCAGCCGGAGCCAGAGCAGCCAGTCGCACGTCAGCTCGGGACGCACGTCGAACCCGCCGACCGCCCGCAGCGCATCCGTCCGCATGACCACGGTCGGCATGGCGATCGCGTTGGCGGTGGCGATCATCGGGAACAGCCCGGGCCCCTCGATCAGCTTCGGCTGGTCGCCCATCGCCGGCCACGAGACGCCGCACAGACCGCCGTCGGCACCCTCGTACTCCCAGCCGCCGATCGCGATCCCGGCGCCCGACGATGCCAGCGCCTCGACCTTGTGCTGCAGGTTGCCGGGGCGCATCTCGTCGTCGCACGCCCAGGCCACGAAGTACTCGGCCGTGGTCGCCTCGAGGCCCATGTTCATGCTGTGCGGGAAGGTCAGCCCGGGCGGGTTGCGGGTGACCGCCACCCGGCCGTCGGGCATGTACTGCTGCGCGATCGCGAGCGAGCCGTCGTTGGAGCCGTTGTCGTAGACCCGCAGCTCGAGGTCGACGCCGGTCTGAGCGAGCACGGACTCGATCGAGCGGGCGAGATGCTCGCCGCCGTTGCGCACGGAGAGAACGACTGCGACGGTAGGAAGCCCCATTGCGCTCCTCTAATCGTCCGCAGGCTCAAGTTCCTGAGCCGAGTGCCGATCCACGCGAGGACTCGTGCCGCGCATCCTCCTCACCTCGTTCGGCTACAACGATTCGGGCGGCGGCACCATCGTGCCCCGGCACGTGTCGAAGGAGCTCGCCCGCCGCGGCTGGGATGTGACCGTCTTTCATGCCGCTGTCGGCCGCATCGACGGCCCCGCCTACGCGATTCGGGAGTGGGAGGAGGACGGCGTGCGGCTGATCGGCGTGCACAACCGCCCCCACGGCCTGCTCGACCTGGGCAACCCCGGCCGCGAGATCGACGACCCGCCGATCACCCGCGCGTTCGCCGAGGCGCTCGACCGACTGGCGCCTGACGTCATCCACTTCCACAACCTCCACAACCTCGGCGCCGGCCTGCTCGACGAGGCAGCCGGCCGCGGGATCCCCGCCTACTTCTCGACCCACAACTACTGGCTGGTCTGCCCCCGAAGCTTCCTCTACACCGACCAGCTCGACCTCTGCGACGGCCCGCCCGACCGCGGCGCCGGCTGCGCTGACTGCGTCGGCTCGGCCGACCACGCCGGCCATGTGGCCCGCCTGGACGAGATCCGCACCCGGTTCGGCCGCGGAGTCTCGGTCTGCCTGGCGGTGTCCGAGGCGATGAAGAGCACACTGGTCGGCGCCGGCTACCCGGCCGAGATGATCGACGTCGTCGCCCAGGCCATGCCGCAGGAGGCCGAGATCTGGGAGCGGCTGGGCCGCGACCGGGAGCCGGGCCGGGTCGGCGACCGGCTGACCGTCGGGTTCTTCGGCTCCGCCTACCCGCACAAGGGCCCGAGCCTGCTGGTCGACGCGGCCCAGCGCACGCGGCAGGAGATCACCGTACGGATCCACGGCGAGGTTCCCGAGGCGTTCGCCAGGCACCTGCGCTCGCTCGATACTCGCGGCGTCGTCGAGATCCACGGCGGGTTCGACCACGCCGACCTGCCGGAGCTGCTGGCGGGCGTCGACGTCGCCGTCATCCCGTCGCTGTGGTGGGACTGCGCGCCGCTGATGGTCGCCGAGTGCCTGGCCGGCCGGGTGCCCGTGCTGGCCGCCCGGATGGGCGGCATCCCCGACTTCGTCACCGAGGACGTCGACGGCCTGCTGTTCACCGGGCGCGACGTCGGCGACCTGACCCGTCAGCTCGACCGCCTGGCCGGCGAGCCCGACCTGCTGGAGCGGCTGCAGGCATCGATTCGCGAGCCGCGCGCCTTCTCGGCCTACGTCGACGAGCTGGAGCGCTACTACGCCGGCGAGCGGCCCTCCCAGCGAAAGGCCCCCGAGCGCCCGGTCACGGTGCGCTGGCGCGGCGACCAGCGGCGGGCGACCAGCCTCGCCACCATCAATCGCCAGGTTGGACAACGCCTGGAGGTTGACCCCACGGTGGCGCTGCAGCGGATCACGATCGCGGGCGAGCCCCACGACCACGCGCTCCCCCAACCCGCGGAGCTCGAGGTGCGCCACCAGTGGCCCTACGACTTCGGCCCGGCCCCGTCGCGGCTGGCCGTGATCCAGCCGTGGGAGTTCGGCGCGATCCCCGCCGAGTGGGTGACGCCGGCCAACGCCAACGTCGACGAGATCTGGGTGCCCAGCGCCTACGTCCGCGACATGTACGTCCGCGGCGGCGTCGACGCCGATCGCGTGGTGGTCGTGCCCAACGGGGTCGACCTCGACGTCTACACGCCGGATGGCCCCACGCTACCGCTGGCCGGCGCCACCGGCACGAAGCTCCTGTTCGTGGGCGGCCTGATCGAGCGGAAGGGGCCGGATCTGCTGCTCGCCGCCTACCTGGACGCGTTCGAGGGCCGCAGCGACGTCACCCTGGTGATCAAGGACTTCGGCGCCGACACGTTCTACCCCGGCTCCGACCGCGGCGAGCTCGAGAAGTACGCCCGCGAGGGCAAGCTGCCGCGGATCGTGTACCTCCACGACGAGCTGGAGGAGGCCGACCTGGCCGCGCTCTACCGCGCGTGCGACCTCGTGGTGCTGCCCTACCGAGGGGAGGGCTTCACGATGCCGGCGCTGGAGGCGATGGCATGCGGCGTGCCGCTGGTGATCACGGCCGGCGGGCCGACCGACGAGTTCGTGCCGGACGACGCCTGCTGGCGGATCCCCTCGGCGGTGAAGCCGTACGAGGCCAACCAGGTCGACCACTGGGTCACCGCCGGCCGGCCGTTCATGCTGGAGCCGGATCTGCCGGCGCTGCGGGACATCCTGCATCGACGCCGTGGCCGATGAGACGGGCCGCCGTGCGCGAGGCGCAGCCGGCCGGCAGGCGGCAGCAGAGTACTCCTGGGACGCGGTGGCCGAGCGCTACAAGGAGCGCATCGTCGCCATCGCGGCCCGGCCGCCCCGCACCGCCGCGCCGCCGACCGTGCCGTTCCCGCTCGACGGCGAGTTCGATGCACGTCTGCTGGCAACGCCCGCCTGGCTGGGCGGCCACGATCGACTCGGCGAGCTGCTGCGCTCCTGGACACAGGTGACCTCGCCCGGCCAGAGCGCCTGCCTGTACCTGCTGGCCGACCCGCGCCTCCACGGCGACGAGGCGGCGATCACCAGCCGGGTGCTGGAGGCTGCCGCGGCTGCCGGCGCCGACCTCGACCAGGGCTCGGACATCGCGATCGTCATGCAGCATCTGCGCGGCGACACCGAGGCGGCCATCCATCTGGCCGTCGACGGCTTTGCCCCGCTGCACGGGGCGTGCGCGGGATCGCTGCGCCTGGCCGCAGCAGTCGGGACGCCGGTCATCGAGCCGACCGTGGACGGGCTGACCGCCTGGCTGTCTGCCAACGGCCGTCTTCGTAACGCGGCCTGACCCACCCTGGCTGGTACGCTCGCTTGCGTGGGTGCCGTGCGAGAGAACCCTCATCGTGGTCGCGCCGCGGCGTGGCAGCCGCCAGCGACCCTCGACAGGCCCTGAGTACTGCTCGGCGGAGGTCTTCGAGCAAGAGCGGCGGCGCATCTTCCACGCCGGCTGGTTCTGCGTCGGACGGGACGAGGAGGCGCCAATGGGCGGGTCACCGGCGTACGACCTGGCCGGCGAGCTGGTCGTGCCCACGGCTGTCGAGACGTGGGAGGGGTTCGTCTGGGTCAGCCTCGCCTCCGACCCAGTGCCGCTGCGTGATCACCTGGCCTCCTGGGCCGATGTCGACCCGTTCCAGTGGGGGCGCTACGGCCTGTCCGAGTTGGTGGTCGGTGCGCGCAGCGAGTACCGCGTGGCCGCGAACTGGAAGCTGATCGTCGAGAACTACAACGAGTGCCTCCACTGCCCCACCGTCCACCCCGCCCTGACCGAGCTGATCCCCGTCTACCGGGTGGGCGAGGTCGAGGAACGCCCCGGCCAGAGCCACGGCAACCTGCTACGCGACGGCGCGACCTCGTTCACGTTCAGCGGCACCTCGGAGCTGCCCACCCTGCCAGGGCTCTCACCCGGCGACATCGGCGTCTTCAACGGCACCACGATCCTGCCCAACCTGATCGTCAACCTGACGTCTGACACCGTCTCGACGTTTCTGCTGCTGCCGGCGTCCGCCGGCGAGACAACGGTCGTCTCCCACTACCTGTTCCGGCCCGAGACCGTTGCCGACCCAGGGTTTGACCCCAGCCCGGTGGTCGCGTTTCGCGACGCCCTCGCCCAGGAGGACTGGGACGTATGCGAGCGCGCCCAGCTGGGCAACGCCTCCCGCAGCTACGCGGCAGGCGGCATCCTGCCCTACGCCGACCGCTACATCGGGGCGTTCCATGCCCGGTACCGGCGGATGATGGCCGCCTGAGGCTTAGTCCGGCTCTAGCTCCGAGGGCGGAGGATCAGTTTCCACCGTTTCCGGCTCCCAGCGGATGGAATAGTCCAGGTGCCAGCGACGTCCACATCCACCACACGTCCGGGACCCGGTGGACTGCAGACTGAGAACCTCGTCAGACGGTCGGTCGCCCAAGCGGAGGATCACGTCGACAGGGGCAGCGCATGCCGGACAGGCGATTCGCAGCTGAGCATGCCCGGGCACCGTAGAGTGTCCCCAGCTGGACCCTGAGTCTGGCCTCCGGACGTAACCCGGAGTCCGCACTTTGTGGGTTACCACATGCCTAATCTCGTCAGGCTCCACACCTGCGTCAAAAAGAATGCGCGTCGCCACACCGTCCCCCTCGCGTACCAGTCCCAACAAGAGGCGCTCGGTGCCGATGTAGTTGTTCCCCATCGAGAGCGCCTCACGTTTCGAGAGCTCCAGAACCGTCTTGGCGCGCGGAGTGAACGGGACCTCGCCTGTCGCCACGTCATCACCACGACCCACGATCCGCTCCACGGGCCTTACCGCTGTCCACGCTCCTCGGGCCTTGACCTGGATAACATGTCGTCCTCGGCGTGAAAACGAACCACTGGGGGCGGACATGGCGAGTCGCTGGCTGAGAATCGTTGTCGTGGCAAGCTGCGCCGCGCTGGCCTCCCTGTGGGGTGGCGCAGCCGGTCCCGCCGGCGCATCGCCGGTGGCATCTGCCGACTGCTCCGCCGGCGCCCACACGCTGGCGCCTCCGGGCTCGCGGCTGTACCCGGAGACCGGCAACGGCGGCTACACGAGCCTGCACACGCTGGTGCAGCTCGTCTACAACGCAGGCGCCAACCGCTTCCTGCCCGGTAACCGCGTGTCGCTCACCGACCGCGCCACCCAGTGCCTGACCAGCTTCAGCCTCGACTTCGAGCGGCACTCCGCCAACACCAAGGCGGGGCCGAACATGCAGGTCGACTCCGTGACCGTGAACGGGGTCCCGGCCACCTTCAGCTTCGTCCAGCCGACCTATCCCGGCGATCCCAGCGGGCAGGACGATCCGAACCCCGCCGCGCACGAGGCTTCCGAGAACAACCCGGTCGGCGGCCCGCTCCACAACCCGCTGCCGCCGGCCTGCACGCCGGAGCTGCCCAACACCAACGTCAAGACCAACTCCATGGACGGCACTCAATGCCCGGCCAACAAGCTGGTCGTCGTCCCGCCATTCCAGATCGCGAAGGGTGCGGTCTTCACCGTCGCCGTCAACTACACCGGGACGCCCGGGGTGCACAACGACGGAGACGGGACGACCGAGGGATGGTTCCGGGCGTCCGACGGCGGATTCGTGACCACCGAGCCGGTCGGCTCCGAGGACTGGATGCCGCTCAACGACTACCCGGCAGCCAAGCCGACCTACGACTTCTCGGACACGGTCGCCGCAGGCCGCAGCGCGATCGCCAACGGCGTGCTGGTCTCGGTCCAGCACCACCCGGCCAGCACGGCCTTCCCGAACGGCTCGGAGACGTGGAACTGGCATTCCGAGGCGCCCATCGCCAGCTATCTGGTCGAGGACAGCATCGGCAACTACCGCCTGACCAAGACGCTCGTGAACGGGATGCCGTTCTACCGGGCGCAGGACACGTCGATCAGCCCGGCCGATCGCAAGGCGAACCTGGCGGTCATGCGCCTGCAGGCGAACATCACGGCATTCGAGAGCCGCTTCACCGGCCCGTTCCCGTTCACGTCCGACGGGATCATCATCGGTACCCCGCCGACCAGCTTCGACGAGGAGATGGAGACGATGATCGCCTTCTCCGGCGGCGGTATCGACACCGACACGCTCTACCACGAGAACATGCACCAGTGGTGGGGCGACAACGTCAGCGAGGGCGACTACCGGTTGACCTACTTCAAGGAAGGCCTGGCCACGTTCTCCGAGTTCCTGTACGGGGCGCGCCGGGCGCAGCAGGGCTCCACGAACCCGACGGCGTTCCAGGCCAGCCTCGTGAGCAGCTTCAACACCTTCTACAAGCGAGGCGGCGGCTTCTGGACGGTGGCGCCGTCGAACCCGAAGGCGGTCGGGCTGTTCTCGGGCTCCTCGACCTACGTCCGGCCCGGCATCGGCTATATCGCGCTGCGCCAGATCCTCGGCCACACCAACTTCACCAAGGCGCTGGAGCAGATTCAGCGCGTCTACGGCGGGAAGGCCGTCAGCGAGCCGCAGCTGGAAGCCGCGTTCGCGGCATGGCTGCCCGTTCAGAGCCAGGCGTGCCAGACCCGGCTGAGCCAGTTCTTCGGCCAGTGGTGGGACACCGCCTATCCGAAGGGCGGCGGCGTGAACCGGCCGATGATCTCAGGGCCGGGACTCGACGGTCCGAACTTCTACAGCGGGGCGTGCAAGGCGGCGGCCTGAGGTCAGGCACTCCAATCAACGGTGATCCGCCCCGCTGCCCCCGGGACGGGCAGCGCCGCGGCCTCGGCCTCGACGACGTCTCGCTGGGCGCCTGACAGGTCACCCCACGGGTCGATCGTCAGCCTCGCGTCGGCACGCCTCCAGACGCCGCGGATCTCGCCGTCGAGCAGTACGGCGCCGGGCCACACCCGCGACGTCCACAGCTCGCTCCGGCGGGCCGGATCGGGAACCAGGAGTGCCCGGTCGTCGTCCTGGAGGAGGTAGTAGGCATCGCCGCTGGGCAGCAGGCGGGCACCCGTGGTCGGTCCTCGGTGCTCGCGCATCTCCGCCTCATCTGCGGTCAGGAGCCAGGCATCGCCGATCGGCGTGCGGGCCGTGATCAGCTCCCCTTCCAGCGACCCGAACGTCGACACCCCCGCGCGCTTCGAGATCCCCGCCCAGACAGAAAACGCGATCGGGGTGGACGGCCCGAAGACGTGCAGGTAGCGGCGCGCCAGCTCCCGCTGGGCATCCTTGGGATCGACGTCGGGCGCCGGCACCGTCCAGACCGTCGGCCGCCGTGCGCCGTCCCAGCGGATCAGGATCGTCCCCGTCACCGCGCCGTAGCGCAGCCTGTTCGCATCCCCGCCCAGTGCAGCTCCGGCGTGTTGACTGCCCATGCGCGTGCCGTTCAGGAGCGCGTGCAGGCGGCCGGCCACGTCCTCGGCGCGCTTCCGGCCCTTCTCGTCGTCCGGCAACCGGCCCAGCGAGAACACAGGCACGTCGCATGCGGCTATGACATATGCGCTGTACCGCGGCCCCCAGAGCTGGACGAGCGAGGAATGCTCCCAGCTCGCCGGATCGGCGCCCTCGACGCGGGCATGGATCGAGAGCAGCGCCGCCCGCGGCATGCTGTCCTGAAGGCCGGCCCAGGCAGCCTGGCGGAGAGACGCGTCCCCGGCCGGGAGCCGCGCATCCAACGCGCCGACATGCCGCCGGAAGCCGAGGATCTGCTCGCGCGTGAGAACCAGCTGCGACCCCATCGGCAGCAGGCTACCTGCCCATGCCGGCGCTCCCTAGCGTTCAGACCCGCGGCTGGGAGTGAGCATCACCAGCACGGAGAGCGCCCACAGGGCGGCACAGCCGACCAGGGCCATCTCGGTCAGCACGAACGGGCGCAGCGAGACGGTGCCGTGCATCCACATGTACGGCATCACCGCCAGGCCGCCCAGAAACGCGCAGGTCCCGCCGGCCACCGCCATCATCTGGCTGGCCCGGAACACAGCGGGCGCGCGGGGATCTCCGGGGGCGTTCATCATCATCAGCCCCATCATGCCGGCGCAGAAGCACGAGACCGCGAAGAGGACCATCGCGATCGCCGCCATCACAGCGGTCAGGTGCAGTGCCGACTCCACCACCCACCGAGGCTACCCCCGTTTCGGGAAAACGCCAGGGTAGAGTTTCCCACCCCGCCGGCCGCGAGGAGCTACCCGTGCGACTTCTTCTTGGTGCCGGCAGCCTGGTGGGCGATGCCGGCGGCGTATCCGGCCGCGTAGCCGTCAGCGCGCCCCCTGGTGTAGCCGAGTCGCCGTCCCATCACCGTGCCGACGTGCCGGCCGGCCTGGATGCCCGCCTTCATCCCCGCCTTCTTGCCCGCTGCGAACCCTTTCTGATGCCCGGTTGCGGTGCCGGCCTGCCGGCCCTTCGCCAGCCCCGCGCTGTAGCCGCTCTGATACGCAGTCGATTTCGCCGTCGCCAGCTGCGAGCGGGCGCTGCGGGCGGCAGCGTCGCCCATGGAGTAGGCGGCGATACCGAGCACGATGGCAAGGGCGAACGCCACGCCGACGCCCAGCAGCATCGATGCCAGGCTGACGCGCGCTTCACGCATGCGAGGACGTTCCGATGTTTCCACCATTAGATGATTGATCGACATCCCCCGCGGGCCTGGCCGCTGCGGGAGGTTGGGTGGGCAAAGGTGGTCGGGGTGGCTGCGCCTGTGAACCTGCACCTCGCGGTGCCCGCGTTCCGCGTCAATACGTTCCGGTATTGACGCGTCCCGCGTTCAGCGCGAGGCACGGGTTCTCGCCGCCCAGGACACCACGCGAGATATCGATCAATCATCTACCGCCTTTTAGGCCCCGGCGGCGAAACTCCTGCTCACGGCTTCAATCCTGCTGAGAGATTCCTCGCGGCCGAGCAGGGCCAGGCTCTCGAACAGGCCGGGGGCAACGGTGTGCCCCGTGATCGCCACCCGGACGGGCAGGAACAGCACCCGCGGCTTCAGGTCGACCGCCTCGCAGGCGGAGCGCAGCGCCGCCTCGATCGACTCGACATCCCAGGAGTCGAGAGCCTCCAACGCATCCGCGGCGGCCGCCAGCGCTCGCGGCGCCTCGGGATCCTGCGAGACCTTCGCCCAGGCCTCGGCGTCCATCTCCACCGGCCCGAATAGGAAGCCGGCGAACGACTCGAACTGGCTCAGCTCGCGCAGCTTCTCCTGCACGATCGGCGCGACCTCGCGCACCCGGTCGGGCTGCTCGGCCAGCGGGGAGCCCTCGCGCTGGAGGTATCCGAGCACCTCGTCGGTGTACTGCTCGGGTGAAAGCGCACGGAGGTGCTCGCCGTTCAGCCACTCAAGTTTTACGGGGTCGAATACTGCCGGGCTCTTGTTCACGCGTGACACCTCAAAGCGGTCCACCAGTTCGGACGTCGACATGACTGTCGTCTTATCGTCCGGGCTCCACCCCAGAAGCGCAAGATAATTTCGCATCGTCTCGGCCAGGTAGCCGCGATCCAGGAACTCCTCCACCGAGACCGCGCCGTGGCGCTTGGAAAGCCGCTTCTTGTCGGGCCCGAGGATCATCGGCAGGTGCGCGTATACCGCCCGCGGCGCGTCGAGGGCCTCGTACAGGGCGAGCTGTCGCGGCGTCGACGAGAGCAGGTCCTCGCCGCGGACGATATGGGTGATCCCCATGTCGATGTCGTCGAACGGGTTCGAGAACTGGTAGGTCGGCGATCCGTCGGCGCGAACGATGACGTGGTCGCCGACCAGAGCGTTGTCCCAGCGGACGGTGCCCCTGATCAGATCCTCGATGACGGTCTCACCGGCCGGGTCGATGGCAAGGCGGATCGCGGGCTTCCGCCCCTCGGCCTCGAAGGCCGCCCGCTCCTCGGCGGACAGGTGGCGGCAGCGGCCCGAGTAGATCAGCGGCTCATGCGCCGCCTGCCGCCGGGTGCGCTCCGCCTCGAGCTCCTCCGCCGTGCAGTAGCAGTAGTAGGCCTTGCCGTCGGCCAGCAGGCGCTCGGCGCAGGCGGTGTAGAGCGGATAGCGGTCGGTCTGGCGGAACGGCCCCTCGTCCCAGTCGATGCCGAGCCACTCGAGAACACGCAGCGCCTGGTCGATCGCCTCCTCGGTCGACCGCGCGGCGTCGGTGTCCTCGAACCGCAGCACCAGGCTGCCGCCGGTGTGCCGCGCGACCAGCCAGTTGTAGAGCGCCGTGCGCGCGCTGCCGACGTGCAGCAGCCCTGTCGGGCTGGGCGGGAAGCGGACCTTGACCGGCTCTGGCACGTCGTCATGGTACCGGCGGGTCCCGATGGCCGGTCGATACGATGCGTCCATGCTGTTCGGGGCACACGTTTCCACCGCAGGCGGCATCTACAAGGCCGTCGACCATGCCGAGGCCATCGGCGCCGACTGCCTGCAGGTGTTCACGCAGAGCCCCAGAGCCTGGAAGCCCACGAACCACACGCCGGAGGACATGGACCGGTTCCGCGAGCGGGCCGCCGAGGCGGGCATCCGGTACTCGGTCTGCCACGCCCTGTTCCTGATAAACCTGGGCGCCACCGACGACACCACCTACGCCCGCTCGGTCGAGACGCTTCGGGTGACCACCGAGGTTGCCGAGGGGATCGGCGCCGAGGGCGTCGTCTTTCACGTGGGCAGCCACCTCGGCCGCGGCCTCGACGCCGCCATGCACCAGATCGTTCCCGGCATCGAGCTCTCGCTTCACCAGCGCGGCCCCGATGGGCCGTGGCTGCTGCTCGAGAACAGCGCCGGGCACCAGCAGACGATCGGCGTCACCATCCCCGAGCTGGCGCAGGTGATCGACGACCTCGGCCGGCCGGAGCGCGTCGGTATCTGCCTGGATACCTGTCACCTGTTCGCGTCGGGCATCGACATCACCACCGAGGACGGCGTGGAGTCGCTGCTCGGCGACATAGACAGCCGGATCGGGCTCGATCGCCTGCGCTGCCTCCACGTCAACGACTCGGTGATGCCCTTCGACTCCCACCGAGACCGGCATGCCGCACTGGGCAAGGGTGAGATCGGCACGAAGATGTCGCTGATCCTCGGCCACCCCGCCGTCCAGGGGCTGCCGGCGATCCTGGAGACGCCCGGGATCAAGGGCAAGGGGCCGGACCTGCCGGAGATGAAGGTGCTCCGCCGGTACCACAAGCAGGGGGTCAAACGATGGTCGACGGTGGCCTCCAGGTAGGGGCGGCACAGCCGATCCCGCTGTCTGAGCTCCGCTTCCGGTTCTCGCGCAGCGGCGGCCCCGGCGGCCAGCACGTGAATACCAGCTCGACGCGGGTGGAGCTGGTCTTCGACCTGCTCGGTTCGCCCAGCCTGACCGACGCCGAGCGATCGCGGGCCGTGCGGCGGCTGGGCAGCCGGCTCGAGGCCGACGGCACGGTTCGCGTCATCGCCCAGGACGAGCGCAGCCAGCTGCGCAACCGCGAGCTAGCCACGCGGCGGCTCGAGGAGCTGCTCCGCGACGCACTGCGCCCACCGCCGCCGCCGCGCCGGGCGACGAAGCCGACACGGTCGTCGCAGGAGCAACGGCTGGACTCGAAGCGCCGGGCAGGGACGCGGAAGCGGCTCCGGCGTCCGCCGGCTGACGCTAACGACTGACCAGGACGGGCGTGCCCAGCGGTACGGTGCGCTGCAGCAGGGTCAGCGCCGCCGGCCCAACGCGGACGCAGCCAAGGCTCACGCTGCGGCCGATTGAGCCGGGATCGTCGGTGCCGTGGATGGCGATCTGGTTGCCACCGACCCAGCCGGCCGGGAGCGAATGGCGTTGGTGCGCCGAAAGGCCGAGAGCGAAGGTGCCGTAGACGCTGCCGGACGGGAAGTCGACGCGGTCGGTGACAACGAACCGGCCGACGGGTGTCGGAGTCGAGACGCTGCCGTCGGCGATCGGAAACCGCCCCAGCGCATGCCGGCCGCGCCAGACCACCAGGCGCTTCTGCTGCAGGCTGACGGAGATGTGGATCCGCGACCAGCGCACGTTGACGGCGGCGAGCCGGACATGCTGGGTGATGGTGGAGTCCGGTCCCTGTGCGAGCACATCCGCCCAGCCATGGTGGCGGGTGACGGCCCAGCCCCACCGCGGCGAGCCGAGGTCGCTCTCACCCGGCAGCCGGACGAGCAGGAACGCCTCACCGGCCGGGCGCCGCGGCAGCCCGCGGTTGATCGCCCCGCGGGACGTGAGGTCGGGATGGATCCGCGACGGAGGGCTCGCCGGGCGGCTGAGCCCACTGCTGACCGACGAGCTCCCTAGTGCCAGCAGTACCGCGAGTGAGACGACAGACGTGGACAGCAAGCGCCGGACCCAGCGCAAACGTGGACCTACCTCGGATCGTTGACCAGGACGCGGAACGCGGGCCGGTCGGGCAGCTCGTGAAACTCGGGGTTCACGCAGCCCAGCGGCTCCTCACGGTTCTCGTAGGCGCGCTCCACAGCAGACGGGCAGATCGGAAGCGGGTCGCGCACCGCCCGCACGCTGCCGAACCCGAAGCGCCGGCGACGGGCCTGCTCCAGGGACTCGACGTCGATCTCCGAGGCGAACACCCCGTGCATGCAACCCGCGTATCGACGGCCGAACGCCTCCCGTGCGTACAGGAACGGGCATGCCTGCTCCAGGCAGCGCTGGGGGTGGACGACCTTCTGGCAGACCACGCCGCAGCGCCTGCACTCAACCTCGCCGGTCTGAGGGGCCATCGGCAGCGGCTGTCGGATCCTGCCCACGGTCAAGAGTCTATACCGCCGCGTCAAGCCCCTCATGGGCAGCACTCAACACATCCAAGGGTGTCCGAGCACAAACGTCTGCCAGCGAGCGGTCTCCCTCGTCCTGCCGGTAGTACACGCAGAGGCAGGTGCGGAGACCCAGCGATGCAGGCCCGATCACATCCTCCAACACCCTATCGCCGGCGAACAGGGCCGCCGCCGGTTCGACGCCGATCCGAGTCAGCGCCTGCCGGTAGATCTCCGGGTGCGGTTTGCGGAAGCCGAGCTCCGACGAGAAGACCTCGGCGTCGACCCGCTCGCCGATCCCGAATTCCGCGAGGTCCTCGTGCATCAGGCGGGGCGGATCGAACGTGTTCGAGACGATCGCGATCGCGAGCCCGGCAGCGCGCAGGCCGTCCAGCAGTTCGAGCGTCTGTGGGTGTAGCTCCCGCGCGCCATCCCAGGCTCGGTGCTCCGCCTCCAGCGCAGCCTCCAGCCGCTCGTCGTCGGGAAGGATGCCGACCGCCGCCAGCAGTCCCCGCATCAGCAGCGGGTAGTCGAGCTCGGTGTCGGGGTCGCGCTCGGTGACCGCCTGCTCGAAGGCCGGCCCGAACGCCTCCAGCAGCGTGTCGGCGTCTGCCGGGTCACCGCCGGCCGCGCGCAGCAGCTCCTCGCAGGCGCGCAGGTGGGTTGCCCGCTCGTACCTGAAGTGGAACAGCGTATCGCCGTAGTCGAGGAGCACCGCCTGCAGGGATTGTCTATGGGCCATGGCCGCACCCTAGTGGGCAGGGCACAGGGCTAGGGTTAACTCCAAATGGCACGCGTTGACCCTGACGACGACACGATTGAGCGGATCATGCTGCAGCACTACCGATATGACCCCGAACGTCGCGAGCGGCGGCACGTCACGCTGGCAGCATTTGATAACGAAGAGGAGTTCATGCAGAGCGTCGAGGACGCCCGTGTCGTGCTGAAGGATCGTCAGGATGCGGGTATCGCTGAACCGGTCGAACACATCACTGGGGTCGTGAAGCCGGCCGGATCAACAGCGAAGGCCCGCCAGCAGCGCATCGAGTGGAAACTCCGCCGGGGGCGCTTCCAGTCGTCGAGATAATTCCGCAGTACGACGATAGGGCTACGATCGCCGCGTGCGAGGGCGAATCGCCATGCTGATGTGTGCAGGTCTGCTGATTGTCGCCGGCGCGTGGTGGTGGTCGTCCCGAGAGTCGACGAGCGCGGCCGAGGCGTATGCGAAGAGCGAGGCCGCATGCCGGGCGATCGAGAAGCGTCTGATGAAAGCGATTCCCGTTGTGCGCTCCAACAACGGGGCCAACCAGATCACCGTCGATGTCCCGGGCTCCGCTCTCCCGTTCAGGCACTACAAGAGTGCCATGGTGACGAAGGCGTCGCGGGCGGGATGCCACGAAGGCATCCGGCTGGCAACCGGCGGCTAGCTACACACAGTACGATGGTTCCATGCGGGGGGCTCTGGTGGGGATGGCGGTAGTGGCGCTCGCGCTGCCCCGCAGCGCGATGGCGTCGAACGGCTGGCACCGGTCGTTTGCCCCGCCAGGCGGCGCGACGTCGATCGACGGCATCGCCACCGTTCCCGGCGCCGGCATCATGGCGGCGGGCGGTGACTCCACCGGCACCAGCTACGACACCCCGACCGTATGGCAGCGGACGGGGCACACCTGGACGGCTGAGCCGATACCCGCCGACCTGACCAACGGCTGGGGGTACCTGTCCGGCATCAGCGGCAGCAGCGACGGCCAGGCCTGGGCGGTCGGTCGCATCGTCGCGCTCGCGACCGGTGCGGCGACGCCCCTGGTCGGACACTGGGACGGCACCACGTGGTCAGGGGTGAGCGAACCGTGGACTCAGGGGAGCACCACGAACAGCGGAGACCTGACGACTGTGTCTGCGCGTCCTGGGGACGTCTGGGTGGGGGGCGTCGAGGATCCCGACGTCGACCACGAGCCACTCGGCACGCCGCTGCTCTGGCATGACGACGGCGGTCGGTGGACGCAGGTGCCGCTCGTGCTCGCCCGCACCAACTGCCCGTTCCGGCACGAGATCTGGGTCACCGCGGTCAGCGCCACCAGCCAGGGCGTCTTCGTCGCCTTCAACTGTGAGACGGCCGACTCCGGGCGCGCCGGAGCCGTCGAGTTCTTCAACGGCAGGAGCTGGCACACGGTGCTCCGGTTGGGCGAAGGCCGCCAGGTGTTCGGCCTCAGCCAGGTGTCCGGCGACTCGACGACGGTGTGGGCGGTCGGCGGCGTCCCCATGCCGGACGGATTCGACCGCGGTGCCGCCTGGACGGGCGACTCGCACAACCTCGATCGCGTCCGCGGCCTGCCCCCGCTCGGCAGGACGGTGCTCGAGAGTGTGGCGACGGACGGCAACCAGGTCTACCTGGTCGGCGACGACCTGACGAACACGACCGGCTCGGTCGCGCTGCGGCAGACCGCCGCCGGCTGGGAGCAGCTCCCCGGCGCCGGCGACCGCGAGCTCCAGGCCGTCACCATCGCACCCTCAGGCCGTGCCTGGGTCGCCGGGCCTGAGTTTGGGGGATGGCTGGGAAACCAGCCGCCCGACTCGGGCGTGTGGACACGCCCACCCGGCTGAGGCTCACTCCTGGTCGAAGTGGTGGCGCACGGTCAACCGCTTGGCCGCCGTTGCCTCGTCCGGCCGTGACACCGGCCGGCTGTGCGGCGCGCCCTTGAGCACCTGGGGATCGGTCTCCGCCTCGGCCGCGATCGACAACATCGCCTCGCAGAACGCGTCCAGCGTCTCGCGGGCCTCGGTCTCGGTCGGCTCGATCATCAGCGCCTCGGGCACGACCAGTGGGAAGTAGACGGTCGGCGGGTGGAAGTCGTGGTCCATCAGCCGCTTGGCGACATCGAGCGCCGTCACCCCGTACTCCCTCTTCAGACCCCGCGCCGAGAGTACGAACTCGTGCATGCAGTGACGGTCGTAGGGCAGGTCGTACGCGTCACGGAGCCGCGCCAGCAGGTAGTTGGCGTTGACGACCGCCGTCTCGGACATGTCGCGCAGCCCAGGACCCCACATCCGGATGAACGCGTACGCGCGGACGAACACGCCGAACGGCCCGCCGAACCCGCGCACCCGGCCGATCGACTTCGGCCGGTCGTAGTCGAGCCGGTAGCGGTCGCCGTCACGGGCGACCACCGGCGAGGGCAGATAGGGCTCGACGATGTCGCGCACCGCCACCGACCCGGCGCCCGGGCCGCCGCCGCCGTGCGGCTGCGAGAACGTCTTGTGGAGGTTGAAGTGCAGGATGTCGAAGCCCATATCTCCGGGCCGGGAGATCCCGCAGACGGCGTTCAGGTTGGCGCCGTCGTAGTAGAGCAACGCGCCTACGTCATGGAAGATCGATGCGATCTCCTCGATGTTCTCCTCGAACAGGCCCAGCGTTGACGGGTTGGTCAACATCAGCCCCGCCGTTTGCGGCCCGACCTTCGCCCGCAGGTCGTCGACGTCGATGTTGCCTCGGCTGTCGGTGGCCACCTTGACCAGCGAGAAGCCGGCCATCGTCACACTGGCAGGATTGGTGCCGTGGGCGGTGTCGGGGATGACGATCTCGCGCCGCTGCTCGAGCTCGCCGCGGTCGTCGAAGTAGGCGCGCATCAGGGTCAGCCCGGTCAGCTCGCCCTGCGATCCCGCGGCCGGCTGGAGGGTGACCGCGTCCAGCCCGACAACCTCGCGCAGGATCTCCTGCAGCCGCCACATCAGCTCCAGCGCGCCCTGGCAGTCGTCCTCCTCCTGGTACGGATGGAGGTCGCGGAAGCCGGGCAGGTTGACCAGCCGCTCGTTGACCCGCGGGTTGTACTTCATCGTGCACGACCCCAGCGGGTAGAAGCCGGTGTCGATCCCGAAGTTGCGAGTGGACAGCTCGGTGAAGTGGCGGACGATCTCGGGCTCGGCCATCTCCGGGAGCCGGGGCGGAGCGGCACGGCGCAGGTGCTCGGGCACGCTCGCCGGCGCAACGTCGGGGTCGGGCAGCGAACTGGCCCGCCGGCCGGACTGCGACTTCTCGTAGATCAGCTTCATGCCGGCACCCCATGCAGGACCTCGTCCAGCACGTCGGCCAGGCGGTCGATGTCGGCGGTCGTCCGCTTCTCGGTCAGCGCCACCATCAGGCAGTCGTCCAGCCCGGAGTAGTCGCGCCCGATGGCATAGCCCGGATGGACGCCGCGCTGCTTGCAGGCCGCGATCACCTCGCCGGCCGGACGGCCGGTGCGCACCACGAACTCCTTCAGCGTCGGCTGTGCGAACGCCGGCGGCAGACCCAGCCGCGCCTTCGCGTGCTCGGCCAGCGCCAGGCAGCGCTCGCCCAGCTCGCGCAACCCCTGCGGGCCCAGCCACGACAGGTACGCGAGGCCGGCCAGCGCAAGCAGCGTCTGGTTGGAGGTGATGTTCGAGGTCGCCCGCTCCCGCCGGATGTGCTGCTCCCGGGTCTGCAGCGTGAGCACGTACGCCCGCTGGCCGGTGCGGTCGACGGTCTCGCCGACGATCCGGCCGGGGAGCTGGCGGGCCAGCGCCATCCGGGCCGCCAGGAAGCCGTAGTGCGGCCCGCCGTAGGCAAGCGGGTTGCCCGCCGCCTGGCCCTCGCCGATCGCCAGGTCACAGCCATATGCGCCGGGCGCCTCCAGCACTCCCAGCGTTGTCAGGTCGACGTGCGCCACGGCCAGGGCGCCGGCCTGCTTGGCGGCGTCCGCCAGCGCCGGCGCATCCTCGAGCACGCCGAAGAAGTTGGGCTGAGCGAAGATCGCGCAGGCGGCGTCCTCGGCCGCAGCGCCGAACGCCGCCGGGTCGACCGCGCCACCCTCGTGGGGCACCTCGACCACCTGCATCCCGAACCCCGGCGCGAACGTCCGCACGACCTGTCGCACCTGGGGATTCAGGGTCTCGGCGAGCACCACCTTGTCGCGGCCGGTGGCCAGCTTGGCGACGTAGCAGGCATCGGCCGCCACGGTCATCCCGTCGTAGCCGGAGGCGTTGCTGACGTCCATCCCGGTCAGCTCGCAGATCGCCGTCTGGTACTCGAAGATCGCCTGCAGGACGCCCTGGCTCATCTCGGGCTGGTAGGGCGTGTAGGCGGTCAGGAACTCGCCCCGCTGCATGACCACGTCGATGACGGCCGGCACGTAGTGGTCGTAGATCCCGGCGCCCAGGAACGACAGCTCCCGCCCAGCGTCGACATTCTGCGCCGCGAGCTCGCTCATGTGGGCCCACAGCTCGGCCTCCGACAGCGCCGGCCCGACGGCCAGATCGCCGTCGAAGCGAAGGGTGGCCGGGATGTCGGCAAACAGCTCGTCGACCGTCCCAACGCCGATCGCCCGCAGCATCTGATCGAGGTCGGCCGGGGTGAGTGACGTGAAGCTCACAGCGACTCGAGGTGGGCCTGGTAGGCGGCTGCATCGAGCAGCTGCTCGACCTCGGAGGGGTCGGACAGCCGCACCTTGACCAGCCAGCCTTCGCCGTACGGATCGTCGTTGACGGTGGCCTCATTGCCCTGAAGCGCCTCGTTGACCTCCGTCACCTCACCGGACAACGGCGCGACCAGCGACGAGACGGCCTTGGTCGATTCGAGCTCGCCGTACTCGCCGCCCCTGGCGATCGTGCTGCCGACGGCGGAGGGGCTGAAGTACACCACCTCGCCCAGCGTGTCCTGGGCGTACCAGGTGATGCCGAACGTCGCCGTGTCTCCCTCGATCCGGGCCCAGTCGTGCTCCTCGTTGTAGTAGAGCCCGTCGGGATAGCTGGCATCGCTCATGGAGTGTGCTCCTTCACGTAGAGGGGCTTTCTGGCGACCGTGGCCGGATGCGGCGTGCCACGGACGTCGATCTGGATCGGGGTGCCGGGCTCGGCGGAGGCGGGCGGGACATAGCCCATGCCGATCCCGATCTTCAGCGAAGGCGACATGGTGCCGCTGGTGACCTCCCCGGCCGGCTCGATAGGCATGCCCTGGCGGGGAATCCCGCGCCCGTCCATCCGGAACGCGACCAGCCGGTCGTAGCCTCCCCGCGCCTTCTGCTCGCGCAAGGCGGCGGCGCCGGTGAAGTCCTTGGCGTCGAGGGCGCAGACCCAGCCCAGCCCGGCCTCGAGCGCCGTGCGCTCACGCGACAGGTCGTTCCCGTACAGCGGGTAGCAGACCTCCAGCCGCAGGGTGTCCCTCGCGCCCAGCCCGCAGGGAACCGCCCCAGCCTCGAGCAGCGCGTCCCAGAGGCTGCCCGCGTCGTCGGGGCCGCACATCAGCTCGACGCCGGGCTCGCCGGTGTATCCCGTACGGGCGACGATGCACTGGACGCCGCAGACCTCCGCCTCGGTGAACCCGAACGGCGTCAGGTCGGGGAGTGCAACCAGCCCCAGCGCCCGCGGGCCCTGCAGGGCCAGCATCGCGTAGCGATCGCTGCAGTCGGTCACGGAGACCCCGTCCGGCACCCGCTGGGCCAGCCACTCGTGGTCGTCGCCGACGCGCGAGGCGTTGACCACCAGGAGCAGCCGGGTGTCCGACATCCGGTAGGCGATCAGGTCGTCGACCGGGCACCCGTTGTCGTCCAGCAGAAGCGTGTACTGGGCGTGGCCGGCGGAGATCCGGCCGAGATCGTTGGACAGCATCTGCTGCAGGTAGACGAGGGCCGGGTCGCCCTCCACCAGCAGCTGCCCCATGTGGGAGACGTCGAACACCCCGGCAGCCGACCGGACTGCCAGATGTTCGGAGATCAGGCCCTCGTAGCTGACCGGCATCGACCAGCCGGCAAAGTCGACCATTCGGGCCCCGGCCGCGACGTGACGGTCGTGGAGGGGCGTCCGGCGCAGCGCGGTGTCCTCGGGCATCCGGGAGCGCAGTCTACTCCGCGGTTCAGCCGGTCACCTACGGGTGCAAGAAAGAGACGTCCCCGACAGCTTTGCGGCTGCCGGGGACGTCTGCGTCAGGGTCAACCGAGAGGCGGTGAGGCCCGACGGTCTAGGCGCCAGTGTAGCTCGTAGCGGCGGCTTCGACCGGCGCGCGTTCACGGCGGCAACGAGCGGCGCCGCTTGACAGAAACCAGACCGCTTCGTACCGTGGTTTCGGTGCTGCTGGCCTCATCGCAACGGCTCCGGGGACGGGGAGGCAGCTTGAGGTTCGGGCTGGTCTTTCTCGGTCTGGTTTCGGGCACGCTGGCCGTGTCGGCGCCGGCACGCGCCGACACCATCGGCCCCGGCGACCCGATCAGCCACGTGGTGATCATCTACCAGGAGAACCACAGCTTCGACAACGTCCTCGGGGCCTGGTGCGTGCAGACCGGCCGCTGCAACGGCGCGACCACGGCGCAGGTGTTCAACGGGACAACGACCAAGACGGTGCCGCTCGTCCCGGCGGCCGACGTGGTGCCACCCATCGACCACACGGATACCGGGCAGATCAGGGCCATGGACGGCGGCAAGATGGACAAGTGGCAGACCCTCAGCGGCTGCGCGGCGCCGACCTATGGGTGCCTCCAGCAGTTCCAGCCGTCTCAGATCCCGAACCTGATCTCGCTCGTCCAGCAGTTCACGGTGTCCGACGCGACCTTCGAGGCGAACCCGATGCCCTCGTGGGGGTCGCACCTCGACCTTGTGACGGCCTCGATGGACGGGTTCACCGGCGACAACCCGAGCCCGTCGACCACCGGCGCCCCGGTCGGCTACGGCTGGGGCTGCGACTCCAACCTCGACGCCAAGTGGCTCTCGCCGAGCGGCCAGCTGGAGTGGGTGCCCTCGTGCGTGCCCGACCCCAAGCTCGATCCCACCACGTACCCCTACGGCGGCGCGTACCGTGCGACACCGGTGCAGTGGGAGCCGACGCTGATGGACGACCTCCGAACCAAGCACCTGACCTGGCGGCTGTTCGAGACGACCCGGCAGACCAAGGGGCTGCCGTACGGCTGGGACATCTGCCCGACGTTCGCCGACTGCGAGTACACCGCCCAGAAGAACAACGTCATCAACCCATCCGCGCAGGTCATCAACGCAGCCACGAACGGCAAGCTCCCCAACGTCACGATCGTGATGCCCGACCTGCTCCACTCACAGCACAACACCTACTCGATGGCGATGGGAGACAACTGGATCGGGCAGGTCGTGAGTGCGATCATGCACGGGCCGCAGTGGCAGTCGACGGCAATCTTCATCACCTACGACGACTGTGGCTGCTTCTACGACCACGCTGCGCCGCCCCCGGGCGACGGTCTGCGCGTGCCGATGGTGATTGTGTCGCCGTACGCCAAGGCCGGCTACACCGACTCGACTCCGGCAACTCTCGAGTCGATGCTGGCCTTCACCGAGCACCTGTTCGCCCTGCCACCTCTCGGCCGCACCGACGCCCAGAGCTACGACTTCGCCAACGCGTTCTCATTCACTGCCGCACCAGGCGCCGGACGGGCAGGCAGCCTCGCGGGCCGCCTGCCGCGGATGGTGACGACGCACATCCAAGCGGCCGAGCGACGCTACGTGCTGAACCACCCACCCCCACGCACCGACACCTGATGAACGGTCCTGGTTCGGGAAGTCGCCAGGGTTGTTCACGCAGATCGGGCCGACTGACGGCTTCGTGGTGTTGCGCTCCCCGTCCTCGTCGATTGCGACCACACGGACGGTGTACGTGTGCGGGTGGCCGGGAACCCTTCCGAGGGCACCTCAGAGCGCCACTATGCTTTCGGCAAGGTGGTCGATGACGGGCAGGAGGTCGAGATTGAGTGGCGTTAACTACCTGGATTGGCACGACGGGGTCGAGGTCGTCGATCCCGTCGCGCAGACGTGGCGCGGCTATATCGAGGACCACGACAACCACAAGCACCTGACCGCAGAGGTGTTCGAGGACAAGGGCGACGCAGTCATCGCCGCCGGCAAGATGTTGGCCGAGGCCCGCAAGGGCAACCCGCCCGCCTAGCCCCGGCGACGCCTAACCGGGTCGGCCGGTTACTCCTCGCGGAGGAACTCGCACGGAGACGACAGCCGCGCCGCCCCGCGTCAACTACGCCGTTTCGCGCCTATTCATCGGGCACCACTGATGGTGCTTACGTGCAGGGGTTTTCTGGCTGATGGCACCAATACGGCACCAGAGCAGCCGGGGTGAGTGCTCCGCCACCCCGGCCGCTCAGATACCGCCGAGGCCGAGGACTGGCCGGGTTGTGTGAGCCGTTCGTCGTCCGCGCTGCTGGGCCTGGCGGACATCCCGAGCCGGTCAACTGATCGGCTTCCCGCGTCTCGGTGGTTCATCGGGAGGGTGGTATTGGTGACGCGTCGAAAGTTGGTTCCATGAGTCTGCTTGGCGAGGAGATCACGCGACTGGGAACGATCGAGGAGCGGCACCGCCGACTTGCGGCCAGGCTGATCCTCGTCATCATCGCGAGTCTCGTTGTTGCTGCCGTCGGGACTGTGGCGTTCTTTCTGGCGGAACGCCACGCCAAAGGCACACAGGTCCACACGCTGGGGCAAGCAGGATTCTTCGTCACCACGCAGCTTCTCACCGTGTCGTCGTCGATCCAGAACCCACTGACGCCAATCGGCCGACTGATCGACGTCGCCCTTGAAGCCTGGGCCGTTCTCGTGGTCGCTGGCTCGGCCGGCGCAATCGCGTCCTTCTTCCAAACCGGCGACCAAGCCTAGGAATCATCGGTGTTCCAACCCCGGACCCCTATTTGGACCGGTTCCGGTTCGGTTTGGCCGCCGCGTCCGGTTTACTCCAAGACGCTGAGAGTCAGACGCCGCCAGTCACTGGGCCGGTAGAGTCGCCGCGATGGCCGAGATGGGGTTCGCAGCCGCAGCCGAGGTTGAGCGTGATCGTGCGATCCGTACGCTGGTGTCGGCGTTCGAGGATGACCCTGTTGAGCGGTGGCTGTACCCCGGCGACGCCGAGTATCACGCACACTTCCCGACGTTCATTGCTGCCTTCGGTGGCGCCGCGTTCCGAGATCAGACGGTGTGGCGGCTCGGGGACTTCGACGCCGTCGCGTTCTGGTTCGGGCCGGGACGCGAGCCGGACGGCGAGGCGGTCGTGCGCGTCCTGGTCGAGACCACCTCGGATGTCGTGCACGCCGATGCGTTCGCGACGTTGGAGCAGATGGCCGAGGGGCATCCCACTGAGCCGCACTGGTATCTGCCGTGGTTCGGAGTCGAGCGCGCTCTTCACGGGCGCGGGCTGGGGACGCATCTGATGCGCCACTGCCTGGAAGTCGTCGACGCCAGTGGGCTTCCGGCCTACTTGGAGACGCCTAACCCTCGGACAGTTCCGTTCTACCAGCGCGCCGGATTCACGGTCACCGGGATCGCCCAAGCAGGGACATGTCCGCCTATCACGCTGATGCAGCGCGCCGCTCGCTGACACGAACGAATCGGCCGCCGGCCTCGGCAACGAACCCGTCTTTACGCGGTGCGATGCGCGCGGACGGTTCCCGTGCAACTCGCCGCAACCCGCCGCGAGCGATCCGGCTCTATCTCCGCGGCCGCCCCGCCCCTGCTCCTATTCGGCCTTTCGTTCCTCGCTGAACGACGGTTGCGAACGCACCAGCCGACAAGCATCCAGCCAAACAGGTCTCGCGCCCTGACGGAACCCGCTCGTCACGGTGTCCGTCTGCCACCCGCTTGATCCAAGGGGGTGGCAGACGGACGCGGCGTTGCTAGATCATTCCCCGCCGACCAGGTCGGCGCACTGACCGAGCGCTTTGTTGCCGACGTGGTTGACTTCGCCGGGGATGAACCCTCCGGACACGGCTGGAGCGAGTCCAGTACATTTGAGGTTGTTCCCGACGGTGTTCTCCACGACGGCGACCGAGCGGCCCGGGTCTCCCGGATCGGTCACAACGATGTTGGTCAGCGTCGCGTTCCACGCGATCGTATTGAACTGGAGGCCGAGCCAGTCAGCCGTTACTCCGCTGATTGCGACGTTGCCGCCGACCGTGTTGCCCTTGATCGACCACGGGATGTCGCCCCCTCCACCGGTCAGCGTGATGCTGCCCCCGACCGTCAACTGTCGCAACAGCACAGTGTTCGCGGCGGTCGCGCTGACGTTCCCGTGAACCGTGATAACCGTGTGCTTCTTGTCGATGGATCTTGCACGGCACTCCAGCGAACATGCCGATGGAGTCCTTCGGCTGGCAGCCCATGCCCAGCAATGAACCCGCGCCGGCCGTGACGTTGCGTCCGACGGTGATCGTCGACGGAGCGCTTTGCGCGTCGAGTACGGCCCCGGCGGCGACGTTGATGTTGCCGGTGACGTTGATCACGGCATTGGGCACGATGTTGCACGCGCCCGCGACGGTGATGCTGGAGTAGGTCCCCGAGGGGATGCTGGTGAAGTGCCCCTTGGCGAAATTACCGCCTGTGCAGGTGTAGCCGGGAGCCGCGCTAGCGGTACCGACCAGGCCAGTGGCGGCCGCCGCCCCCAACGACGTCAGCAACGTGGCTACGCCGAACAGGATACGAAACCTCATACTTGCCCCCTTCGTCTGGTGTGTCACGAACCAGTGCCCAGCAACCGCAAGGCGGGCTCGGGCCGTGACGGAGCGTGACCGATTCTCCCACCGCAGAGCGGAAAGTCAACTAGGTAGCCGTCGCCTGCTGAACGCTGGACACACTGGGGAGGAGTCTCAGGCGCTTCTCACTCGCTGCCGGTAGCGTCGCGGGTAGAGCGGCCCGGGGTCAGGAGTTGGAGCTCCCCGTCCCCATCCCCGGCCGCTCCTACGCGCCCGGTCGCGTCACGACCGTTGCGGTGCGTCTGGCTCTGGCACGTCCCCGTCGCGCAGACACCTCGATGATGGCATGGCGAATGACGAGCCAACTCGGCAGCGCCCAGAAGGTCATCCCGCGCCACGAACGCCCCTCTTGCGCGCTACTCGATCCCGTTGTTGATCGACAGGTGAACCACCACCGGACGTTGTCGCGCGCGAACGGTGAACGTCTGACCGGTCAGCCGGTTGAACAGACCGACTGCCTCAACCGCGTAGCGTCCGGGCGGGAGGGAGACATGGAACCGGCCCCCTTCATCGCTGCGAGCGGTCGCGACGACAGACGATCGTGATCCCGACTGCCGCAGGATGCGTACCGTACCGGCGAACCAGGTACCGCACTGCTGACCCTGCCGCTGGGCCGGACACCCTGCACTGAAGATCCGCCCAGCCACCACGAGGCGATTCCCGCCGCTACCCGTGGTCACGTCGGCACTACCGCAGCCGACCGCCAGGGCGATCACCGCCACCAAGAAGACTGTCGTACTCCGAGAGAGCATCCGTTGACTTAGACGACGATTCAACACTGTGGTTCCTCGCCGCCCGCAACAGCATTCAAACGGCGGCGGTGGGAATTCGCGAGGCCCGCTACCGGCTAGCGCCAAACGTCTCCCAGACCGCCCACTCCTCCGCGAGGCTTCCGTCCTGCCACCGGCTGATGTTGATGCCGGTGACAGACATTGGCTCCCCGGTCGTTGGATCGGTGGCGTGCGCCGTCACGCGGGTGGCGATGTACTCCCCGTCGCCGAACTGATGCTCCCAGCGGAACCGCACACCCGGGACGCGTTCTCGATACGCCAGGATGTCCCCGCGCAACTCGTCGGCGGTACGCGCCTGCGAACCGATATGCCCCTGGTAGTCGGAAGCGAGGATCGAACCGAGCTCGTCCACCGCCACCTCGCCATTCCAAACTGCAAGGTAGCGATCCATCGCATCCGGCCTGCCGTCCACGAGGCGAACGATCGTACTCAATCCGGAACGTGGACGCCCGCGTTGCGGTTCGCACCTCCTTGGAGTCTCCCAACAGCCTTCCCCTCCCCAGCTTGAGGGCGATGCGGGCGGCCGTGGTTATGCCAACCAGCGGGGTGCTGATCGACCGGGGGAACGACTCGTACGCCGCGATGCCACGCGCGGTCAGGTGGACCCCGCAACTCGCGGCACCAATACGGCACCCGGCACCCCGCAAGACGCCTAGCCGAGCCGGTTCCTTACTCCTCGCGGAGGAATGACGGAATCTCGAGTGCCTCGCGAGGCAGCTCGAACTCACCCGCCTGCGTCTCGTCCGGGGCCTCCGGGCGGCGCTGTTGCTGCGGCTCCGGACGCTGGCCTGTCGCAAACGGCATCACGCCTCGCGTGCTGCGGCCGCGGTCGAACCCGGTCGCGATCACGGTCACGCGCACCTGGTCGCCGAGCGCCTCGTCGATGACGGCGCCGAAGATGATGTTGGCGTCCTGGTCGGCCGCGCTGCCGATGATCTCGGCCGCCTCGTTGACCTCGAACAGCCCGAGGTCCTCGCCCGCGGTGATGTTGAGCAGGATCCCGGTCGCGCCCTCCACCGAGGCCTCGAGCAGTGGCGAGGAGATCGCCGCGCGGGCCGCCTCGGCCGCACGGTTCTCGCCGCTGGCGACGCCGATGCCCATCAGCGCCGACCCCGCGTCGCGCATGATCGTCCGCACGTCGGCGAAGTCGAGGTTGATCAGGCCGGGCACGGTGATCAGGTCGGTGATGCCCTGCACGCCCTGGCGCAAGACGTCGTCGGCGATCCGGAACGCGTCACCGATCGAGGTGCGCTTCTCGACGACCTGGAGCAGCCGGTCGTTGGGAATGATGATCAGCGTGTCGACCTTCTCGCGGAGCACGCGGATGCCCTGCTCCGCCTGGTCGCCGCGGCGCTGCCCCTCGAACTGGAACGGGCGGGTGACGACGCCGACCGTCAGCGCGCCGAGCTCGCGGGCGATCTCGGCGATCACGGGGGCTGCCCCCGTGCCGGTGCCGCCGCCCTTGCCGGCGGTGACGAAGACCATGTCGGCGCCCTTCAGCGCCTCCTTCAGCTCGTCGCGGCTCTCGACGGCGGCCTCCTGCCCGATGGCAGGGTCAGCGCCCGCTCCGAGTCCGCGGGTGATCTTCGAGCCGATGTGGATCTTGACGTCGGCGTCGCACATCATCAGCGCCTGGGCGTCGGTGTTCACGGCGATGAACTCGACCCCGCGCAGGCCGGCATCGACCATCCGGTTGACCGCGTTGGTGCCGCCGCCGCCAACGCCGACGACCTTGATCACTGCCAGGTAGTTCCCGCTCTGATCTCTCATCTCCGTGCGACCTCCGTCGTCGACGGCTCGCCTCGAGCTTCCGTACAGCTTGAGACTTGTCCCATAAACACGTCGAGCCCACAGAGCACACCGCTATCGAGCGGGAGCGCTGGGGCATCGACAGGAGAGTACCGCGCCATTGTCTCTCTGTCAAGCGGAGCGTGATACATCAAAGTCTCACCTTCAACTCAAGGGTGAGGAAGGGTTCGCCAGCCCAGTGCTGGACGGGCCGGAGCGGTCACGTCGAGGTACGACAGGTTCGCCCGCTGGCCGCCCTGGATGCGGCCGATCACGCGCTCCGCGACCTGCAGCTTGAGCGCGAGCTGGGTTGCCTGTCCGAGGCGGATCCGCACGTGCTGGCCGATCAGCATGGCGACCGTGCCCGACCCCGAGACGAGGTCGTGGATCGGTCCCACCTTGGCCTGGAAGCGCGGCGGGATCGCGCGCAGCACGGCCAGCGCGCCGGCCAGGTTGACGTCGCCGTTCTGGTGTCCGACCGCGAGCGTGGTGCCGATGGGCAGCCGCACCCGGGGCAGTCCGTTCGGCCACGCCGTCACCTGCTCCAGCACGCGGCCCGATCGAGCGACCAGGTACCCCACCGCCCCGGCCTGCACGTAGACCGCCGGCCGGTAGGCGTGGATGTGGATGGCGAGGGTGTTGGGGAACTGGCGGTTGACCGTGACGCTCTGGACGTAGGGCTGCGATCGCAGGCCCTGCACCATCGAGCCGGTGTCGAGCTGCAGCAGGCTCTGCCCGTGGATGTGGTGGTTGGCCACGTGCCGCACGTCCTTGGCCAGCCATGGCGGGGCTCCGGTCACCTCGATCCGGTGCACGGCGAACACCGACGACGTGGCCAGGAGCTCGTACCCGCCGGCGAACACCAGCACCCCGAGCGTCCCCAGCAGCAGCATCAGCCGCCGCCGTCCTCGCGTCTTGGCGAGCGCCCGGCGGCGCAGCACGAGCGCGTTGTCGACACCTGCCACAAGCTCCATCCATGCGAGGTTCGGCGGCGGGCGCTGTGCTCCTTCTAGTCGCCCGGCAGGGCGATCGGCCCGACCATCTGCACCTCGTGCTGGAGCTCCACCCCACGCTCGCGAGCCCGGCGGCGAGCCTCCGCCATCAGCGCGATCACGTCGGCCGAGGTGGCCCCGCCGGTGTTCTCGATGAAGTTGGCGTGCACCGGCGAGATGCGGGCGCCGCCGATCGCGTAGCCCTTCAGGCCGCTCTCCTCGAGCAGGCGGCCGGCGCTGAGCTCAGGCGACGGGTTCTTCCAGACGCTCCCGAACGTGCGTACCTTGGCCGGCTGGGTCGCCTTGCGCTGGGCCTGCATGGCGGCGACGCGGGCGCGCACGGCCTCGGAATCGTCCGGCCGGAGCCGCAGCTGGGCGGCCGCCACCACCTCGTCTGCGGCCACGTTGGAGTGCCGGTACGAGAGGTCAAGGCCACCGACGTCGGCGCGCCTGGAGCCGCCCGGCCGGGCGACCGTCGCCTCGACCAGCACGTCGCGCATCTCGCCGCCATGCGCACCGGCGTTCATCCGCACGGCGCCGCCGACGGTCCCGGGGATGGCACAGCCGAACTCGATCCCGGCCAGGCCCCAGTCGGTACTCCGGCGCACGACGACGGCCAGCGAGGCGCCGCCCCCACACCGGAGCAGATCGCCGTCGCGGTGCACGGCTGCCAGCTCGCCGACCAGCTTCACGACCACGCCGTCGAACCCGGCGTCGGCGGCAAGCAGGTTCGAGCCGAGGCCGACGACCGCCATGTCGAGCTGCTCGGCGCCGATCCAGTCGAGCACGTTCTGCAGGCCCGCCTCGGTGGACGGGCGGGCCAGGAACCGCGCCGGCCCTCCGGTGCCGAGCGTGGTCAGCCGCGCGATCGGCGCATCGCGCTCGACGCCGTCCGGCAGCCCGGTCATCCCAGCAGCAGGTCGCCCACCCTGCGCACGTCCCCCGCCCCGGCGGTCAGCAGCAGGTCGCCGCGGGCGAAGCCGTCCTTTCAGATACCCGGCGGCGGCCTCCAGCGTCGGCTCGTACGCCAGCGGCATGCCCGGGCGCAGCTCGCTGACGCGGTCGACGACCAGCTTCGCCGTGACGCCCTCGATCGGCTGCTCGCGCGCCGGGTAGATCTCCGTGACGACGACCTCGTCGGCCCGCGCCAGCGCGCGCCCGAACCCGTCGGCCATCTGCTGCGTCCGCGAGAAGAGGTGCGGCTGGAAGCACACCACCACCCGCGCGGGCTCGAACGCACGAGCCGCCTCGATCGCTGCCGCCAGCTCCGTCGGATGGTGGGCGTAGTCGTCGACGATACGCGCGCCGGCGACCTCGCCCCGCAGCTCGAAGCGGCGTCCGGCGCCGGTGAACGGAGCGCAGTGCCCCGGCTGCGTCCAGCGGCTCGACCTCTGCCCCCGCCACCAGCGCCGCGATCGCGCATGCCGCATTGAGCGCGTTGTGCGCGCCGGGAACCGCCAGCGCGACGTGGTGCGGCGTGCCCTCCGGGGTGCGCAGCCAGAAGCCCGTGCCGGCAGCGCCGGTCTCGACGGCACCCACGTGCCAGTCCGCATCGGTGCTGCGGCCGACCCGGTGCACCGGCACGTCGGCGGTCAGCCTGACGCCCTCACCCACGATCACGGCGCCGCCCCGGTCGACCTCGGCAACCCAGCCCTGGAACAGATCCTGAACCTCGGCCAGCGAGCGGAAGCGCGTGTGGTGGTCGAGCTCGATGTTGGTGACGACGGCCACCCGCGGCCGCAGCAGCGTCAGGCTGCCGTCCGACTCGTCGGCCTCGGCAACCAGCAGCGACCCGCCGCCGGGCCCTGCGTTGCCGCCGAGCTGCGGCACCTCGCCGCCGATCAGGAAGGTGGGATCGAGCCCCAGCTCGAGCGCCGCGTAGGCGATCATCGCCGAGGTCGTCGTCTTGCCGTGGGTGCCGGCCACGCAGATCGACCGGCGCGACGACACCATCTCGGCCAGCAGCTCGGCCCGGTGCAGGCGCCGCAGGCCGAGCTCGCGGGCGCGCGCCAGCTCGGGCTCGTCCGGCGGGATCGCCGACGAGACCACCACCTCGACGCCCTCGTCGAGGTGGGCCGGGTCGTGCTCCCGTGAACACCTCGATGCCGAACCGCCGCAGTCGCTCGGCATACGGCGACTCGCCGCGGTCGCAGCCGGTCACCTCGGCGCCCCACGCATACGCCACCGTCGCCAGGGCCGACACGCCGGCCCCGCCGATGCCCAGCATGTGGAAACGGCGGTCCGCGAAGCTCATCGGACCATTTCTAGCAAGCCTGCGGCTATCCGGGAGGCGGCGTCGGGTCGCGACCAGGCGCGCGCGGCCTGTCCCATCGCCTCCAACCGGCTCGGATCCTCGAGCAGCGACCGCACCTCGGCATCCAGCCGCTGGGGGGTCAGCTCGGACTCGGGAAGCACCACGGCGGCCCCGGCCTGGGCGAGGTGCTCGGCATTCCTCGTCTGATGGTCGGCCGTCACGTTGGGCGAGGGGATCAGCACCGACGCCCTGCCGGCGGCTGCGATCTCGAACACCGAACCGCCGGCGCGGGCGACGACCAGCCGGCAGCGCTCCAGCAGTCCGCCGAGGTCGTCGCTGAACGAGATCACCTGGTACCACGCCGCCGCCCGGTCGCGGTACTGCTCGAACTCGCGGTCGCCGGTGATGTGACAGACCGTGAAGCCGGGATCCTGCGCCGCCCACGCCTGCGCGACGACCTGGTTCAGGCGGGTGGCGCCGAGGCTTCCCCCGAAGGCGAGCACGTCCAGCGGGTGACCCGCGTCAGGGGCGACCGCGGGCCGCATCGGGACATGGCCTTCCGGTCACCTCGAACTTGCCGCCGCTGCGGCCCTCGATCGGGAACGACAGATAGACCTTGCCGACGAGCGGCACCGCCATCCGGTTGGCGAGACCCATGTGGGCGTCGACCTCGAGCAGCGCCGCCGGGATCCGGGCTGCCTTGGCGGCCAGCAGCATCGGGCCGGACACGTAGCCGCCCGCTCCGAACACGACGTCCGGCCGGACGGAGGCGATGATCCGCCGGCAGGCAAGCGGCGCCGTCCCCGCCAGCCACGCGCTGCGCAGGGTGCCCGCGGACAGCCGCCGCTCGAAGCCCGCGGTCGCGAACCGATGAAGGGGGAACCCGGCGGCGGGCACCATCCGGGCCTCGACCCGGTCGCCTCCGGCGAACTCGACCTCCGCGCCGCTACGACGCAGCTCGCTTGCGACTGCCAGTGCCGGCACGACGTGTCCCGCCGTTCCTCCGGCCGCTATCAGCACGCGCGGCGGTCGCGCGCTTCGGGGGTTCGCTTCGGTCGGCATCGCCCTTCCTCTGGGAGCGAGCAGCTGGGGTGCGCTGGCTGTCGGCCACGTTCAGCATCACCCCGACGATGGCGAGCATCACGACCAGGCTCGAGCCGCCCGAGCTTATCAGCGGCAGCGGCACCCCGGTCAGCGGCAGGAAGCCGAGCACGGCGCCGAAGTTGACGAACGCCTGGCCGGCGATCAGCGCCGTGCCGCCCGCGACCAGGTAGCGGCCGAAGGGGTCGCGGCAGCGCAGCGCGATCCGGAAGCCGAGGAACGCGAACACGGCAAACGCAAGGGCGGTGGCGATGATCCCGACCAGCCCCAGCTCCTCGCCGATCACCGCTCCGATCATGTCTGACGAGGCCTCCGGCACCGAGCCGATCTTCAGGGTGCCGTTGCCCAGACCGACACCCCAGACCCCGCCGTGGCCGAGCGCGAGCAGCGCCTGGACGTTCTGGTAGCCGGCGCCGGCCGGATCCTTCCAGGGGTTGAGGAAGGCCAGCAGCCGGACGCGGCGGTACGGCTCGAGGTAGATGAGCAGGGCGGCCGCCGCACCGAGCACGCCGGCCGAGGTCAGGAACAGCCGGTACGGCGTTCCGGCGACCAGCAGCACCCCGCAGACCATGATCGCAATCGCGATCGCCGTTCCCAGATCGGGCTCCTTCACGACCAGGGCGCAGACCAGGAGCGCGACGAGGCCGACCGGGCTGAGCAGCTGCTTGATCGTTCGCGGCGGGGTGCGGCGACCGGCCAGCACCGCGCAGCTGAACAGCAGCACCGCGCCCTTGGCGAACTCCGACGGCTGAAGCGAGATCGGCCCGATCAGGATCCAGCGGCGGGCGCCGTTGATCTGCGCGCCGACACCCGGCACCATCACGGCCAGCAGCAGGCCGATGACCACGAACAGCAGGGGCGCGGCGAAGAAGCGCCAGCGCCGGTACGGGAACCGCGCCGGCGAAGGCGAGCATGCCGACGCCGATCACCGCCCACACGCCCTGCTTGACGAGCGCCCCGACCGGGTCGGCGCCCTGGTAGACGGCGGTGCCGCTGGACGCGCTGTAGACCATGATCAGGCCGAACGCGACCAGGCCCAGCGTGACCAGCAGGAGCAGGTGGTACTCGAACTGCGCGGCGGCGCGCTGGGCCGCGGCCCGTCCCGCGGCCGGCTTTGCCTCGCTGCTAGCTGCCAACGGGCACCTCGCGCGCAAGCTCGCGCGAAGACCTGGCCCCGATGCTCGTAGTCGCGGAACTGGTCGAAGCTGGCGGAGGCCGGCGACAGCAGCACCGTGTCGCCCGGCTCAGCAGCGGCGGCGGCCGACCGCACCGCGGTCTCCAGGGTGCCGTCGTCGGAATAGGCGACGCCGGCCTCGTCCAGGGCCTCGGCGATCGCCGCCGGCGGACTCCCCGATCAGGTGCACCGAAACCACCGGTCCCGCGGCGACCGTTGCTGCCAGCGGCGCGAACGACGCGCCCTTCAGCGAGCCGCCCAGGATCAGGTGCACCCCGCGGTCGAACGCCGTCAGCGCCTGCATGGCCGCCTCCGGGTTGGTGGCCTTGGAGTCGTCGACGAAGCGTACGCCGTCGCGCTCCGCCACCGTCTGCAGCCGATGCGGCCGGCGCCTCGAACGCGCGCAGCGCCCGGTTCCAGGCAGCCTCGCTCGCGCCGACCGCCTCGGCCGCTGCCGCAGCCGCCAGCGCGTTCTCCAGGTTGTGCTGTCCACGGATCCGTGCATGGTCCCAGTCGAGCCGGTCGGACTGCTCGCGGGTGAACCAGATCCGCCGCCCGTCGCCGGGCAGCTCGGCCGCGCGCAGCACCGGGTCGTCGGCGTTGAGGACGGCCACGTCGTCGGCCGTCTGGTTCTCGAACAGGCGCAGCTTGGTGCGCGCGTACTCCTCCATCCTGCCGTGGCGGTCGAGGTGGTCGGGCGTGACGTTGAGCATCACTGCCGACGCGCGCAGTGGAAGCGGTCGATGTCCTCGAGCTGGAAGCTCGACAGCTCGCAGACGATCCACGTGTCCGGATCCGACGCGCCCGGGCAGCTCGCTCAGCGCCCGCCCGACGTTGCCGGCGACCTCCACCTGAGGCCCTGCTCGCGCAGCATCGCGCCGATCAGCTCGGTGGTCGTCGTCTTGCCGTTCGTGCCGGTGACGCCGATGATCGGGTTGGGCAGCATCCGGGCGGCCAGCTCGACCTCGCTCCAGACGGGAACGCCGGCAGCCCGCGCGGCAGCGACCGGCGGCGCGCTGGACGGCACTCCCGGGCTCTTGACCACGGCGGTCACGCCCTGCAGCGACAGCGGTTCATCTCCCAGCAGGACTTCGACGCCCGCGCCCGAAGCCTGGCCGTGTCGACGTCCGTGGCACGGTCGGTGGCGACGACCTGTGCGCCAGGCCACATTCGCAGGATCGCCTCGCACGCGGCCACGCCCGAGCGGCGGAGCCCGACGACCAGGTAGCGCTGACCGCTCACCGGAACTTGGAGTAGGCGAGGTAGTACAGAACGAAGCCGCTGGCGCCGCAGATCGACGCCATGATCCAGAACCGGACGATGATCTTGTTCTCGGTCCACTCCAGCATCTCGAAGTGGTGGTGGATCGGCGCCATCAGGAACACCCGCTTTCCGGTGCTCCGGAACCACACCACCTGGATCAGCACCGACAGCGCCTCCAGCACGAACACGCCGCCGATCAGCACGAGCAGGAACTCGGTCTTGGTGAACACCGCGACCGCCGCCAGCGCGCCGCCCAGCCCGAACGACCCGGTGTCTCCCATGAAGACGTCCGCCGGATAGGCGTTGTACCAGAGGAATCCGACGCAGCCGCCGACGAGCGCGGCCGCCAGGATGCCCAGGTCGAGGCGGCTGGCGTCGCCCTCGGCCGTCAGGCCGCCCGAGGCCAGGAACGCCACCACCATCATGGCCGTATAGGTCAGCATCGCGATCGTCATCGTGCCGGCGGCCAGGCCGTCCAGCCCGTCGGTCAGGTTGACCGCGTTGGTCGCCCCGGCGACGACGACGAACAGGAACAGGTAGTAGACCGGGCCGAGGCTGAGACGGAAGTCGATCAGCGGGACGTAGACGTCCGTCGACAGACCCTCGCGGTGCGCCATGTACCCGAGTGCCGCGGTGACGACGGCCAGCAGCAGCAGCTTCCAGCGCCCGGACAGCCCCAGCGACCGCCGGTGCACCAGCTTGAAGTAGTCGTCGACAAAGCCGATCGCCGCGCACGCGACGGTGACGCCCGCCACCGTCAGCGCGGGCGCGGTGTGCTTGCTGAAGATGACGAACGCGAGCAACGAGCAGGACAGCAGCAGCACCCCGCCCATGGTGGGGGTGCCCTGCTTCGTCATGTGGCCGGCGGGCCCCTCCTCCCGGATCTGCTGGCCGAACGCGTTGCGCCGCAGGAAGGCGATGAACGCCGGGCCGAGCGCGATGGCGAGGACCATGGCGAGCACACCGGCGGCGAGCACCAGCTTCACGGGAGGAGCGCCTCCACCACGGCCTCGAGACCCATCGAGCGGCTGCCCTTGACCAGCACCGCATCGCCGGGCTGCCACCAGCGCCGGCAGTGCATCGACGGCATCGTCGACCGTGGCGAACCAGTCGCCGCCGTAGGCCTGCGAGAGCGGGCCGATCGCGACCACGTCATCGATGCCCAGCGCCTGCAGGTCCCCGGCGAGCTGGCGGTGGTGCTCCTCGGCGCCGTCGCCCGATCTCGGCCATGTCGCCCAAAACGGCGACGGTGCGGCGGCCGTCTGCGACGTCGGCCAGGTGCCGCAGCGCAGCCCGCATCGAGGTCGGGTTGGCGTTGTAGCAGTCGGCGATCAGCAGGCCGCCTCCCGGCAGCTCCAGCGTCTCGCCGCGCCAGCGCGAGAACTGCACCGCGGCCGATCCCCGGGCAGCCTCGTCCAGCGGCAGACCCGCGGCGTCGTACGCCGCGACGGCCGCTGCCAGGTTGAGCGCGTTGTGATGCGAGGTGAAGTTCACCGGCACTGTGATGGTTCGACCATGGAGGGTGATTTCCGCCTCTCCGTCGGTCAGTGAGCGCCGCCGCAGCGCGTCGAGCCGGACGTCCGCGGCGGCCTGCTCGCCGAAGGTCACCACGCTGATGTCGCGGCGCCTCAGGTGCGGTGCCAGCAGCGGCTCGCCGTACGGCACGACCGCGGTGCCGCCCGGCTCCAGATCGGCGAGCACCTCTGCCTTGGCCGCCGCAACGTTCTCGATCGAGCCCAGCAGCTCCAGGTGCACCGGGCCGATCCCGGTGATGATCGCGATCCGCGGCTGAACGATCCGGCTGAGGTAGGCGATCTGTCCCAGCCCGCGCATCGCCAGCTCCGCCACCACGGCGCCCGTGCCAGGATCGATGCGGCACACGGTCAGCGGGACGCCCAGCTCGTTGTTCTCGTTTTCGCGACTGGCGACGGTGGCAAGGTGCGGCGCGAGCAGCGCGTGCAGGATGTCCTTGGTCGAGGTCTTGCCCGTCGAGCCGGTGACGGCGACCACCAGAGCGTCGCTGCGGCGCCGCACCTCGGCGGCGACCTCGCCCAGCGCGAGCAGCGGGTCGTCGACCGCGATCCGCCGCGGGCCGGCCTGCTCCCGCGCGACCAGCGCGGCGGCCGCGCCGCCGGCCAGCGCCTGGTCGACGTACTCCGAGCCGTCCGTCCGCGTGCCCTGGAGCGCGACGAACAGGTCGCCCGCCTCCACCCGACGCGAGTCGGTGCTGACACCGCGCACGACGACGTCCTCGCCGGTCTCTGCCCCCGTCAGTGCGGCGATCTCGCCGGTCGAGAGCGGGATCATCGGGTGGCCAGCGCCTCGAGCGCGGCACGGGCGACCTCGCGGTCGTCGAACGGCAGGGTCTGGTCGGCGAACTGCTGGCCCTGCTCGTGCCCCTTGCCGGCGATCACCACCACGTCGCCGCGCTGGGCGCCGTCCACCGCACGGGCGATGGCCGCCGCGCGATCGAGCTCGATGTCCATCTCGAAGCCGTGGCTGATCTCCCCGATGATGGCGGCGGGATCCTCGCTGCGGGGGTTGTCGGTGGTGACGATCGGCCAGTCGGCCAGCCGCCGGGCGACCGCCCCCATCATCGGCCGCTTGCCTCGGTCGCGGTCACCGCCGCACCCGAACACGCAGATCAGCCGGCCGGCGGTGATGTCGCGCGCCGCGCGCAGCACGTTGTCGAGCGAGTCGGGGGTGTGCGCGTAGTCGACCAGCACCGTGAACGGCTGCCCGGCATCGACCGCCTCGAACCTGCCGGGGACTCCCGGCACTGCCGCGATCCCGGCGCGAACCGCCTCGTGGGGCAGCTCGAGCAGCTCGGACAGCGCGACCACGCAGAGCACGTTCTCGACGTTGAAGCCGCCGCGCAGCCTGACGTCCAGGGGCAGCAGCCCGCGCGGCGTGCGGGCGATCAGCGCGATCGCGCCGCCCTCGCCGATCTCCAGCGCGTGCGGGCGGACATCGGCCTCCTCGCCACTCCGCGGCATAGGTCACCAGGCGGCCGCCGACATCACCCGCCAGCCGGCGTCCGTACTCATCGCCGATGTTGACGGCGGCGGGCGGCCCGCCGTCGACGAACAGCCGGCGCTTGGCCAGGAAGTAGTCCTCCATCGTCGGGTGGAAGTCGAGGTGGTCCTGCGTCAGGTTGGTGAACGCCGTCGCCGCGAACCGGGTGGCGGCCACCCGCTCCAGCGCCAGCGCGTGTGACGAGACCTCCATCGCACACGACAGGTCGCCCGCGTCCAGCATCGCGCGGAACGTCGCCTGCAGATCGACGGCTTCAGGCGTCGTCCGCACCACCGGCAGCACCTGGCCGCCGATCCTCGACTCGACCGTTCCCAGCAGCGCCGGGACGGCGGCCGGCGGCGTCCAGCACGGCATACATCAGAAAGGCCGTGGTCGTCTTGCCGTTGGTGCCGGTCACGCCGACGACCTCCAGATCGCGGCTCGGGTGACCGAAGAAGGCGTCCGCGGCCGGGCCCATCGCCGCCCGCGAGGAGCGCGACCAGCAGCTGCGGCACTCCCAGCGGCAGCTCGCGCTCCACGACCAGCCCCACGGCGCCGGCGGCGACCGCCTGGGGGGCGAAGTCGTGGCCGTCGGCGGTGAAACCGGGGATACAGACGTGCAGCGAGCCGGGCTGCACGGCCTCCGCCCGGTAGGTGAGCGACGTGACGTCGGGATCACCGGCTCCGATCACCCGGTCCGGGCGCACGGCCTCGATCAGCGTGGCGAGTCGCATCCGCAAGGCATCGTAGGTTGAGGGGTTAGTGGAGCGGCCGGTCGGGCGGGATCGAGAGCACCTGGGTCAGGAAGCTGCCGATCGTCTTGAAGGCCGGCGCCGCCACCGATCCGCCGTAGATATTCCCGCGCGGCGAGTCGACGACGACCAGCACCTCGACCCGCGGATTGTGGGCCGGCAGGAAGCCGACGAACGATGCCACGTAGTTGGTGGTCGAGTAGCCGCCCTGGCCGTTGGCCTTCTGAGCGGTACCGGTCTTGCCGGCCACCGAGTAGCCGGGGATGTTCGCCAGCACGCCGGTGCCGAGCGCCGAGTCGACGACGCCCTCCAGCATGTTGACCAGCTCGCCGTCGACGTGCGGCCCGATGATCCGGCGTCGCGTCGGCGGCGGCAGCTTCACCCCGTCGATCTTCGATACCACGTGCGGCTGCACCAGCACGCCGTGGTTCGCGATGGTGGCGTACATCGACGCCATCTGGAGCGGGGTCACACTGATCCCCTGCCCGATCGGGATGTTGCCGATCGAGGACGAGTACCACTTGTCGGGCGGCAGCACGATGCCGGGAGACTCGCCGGGGAACCGGAGCTGGCTCAACTGGCCAAACCCGAACCGGTCGATCCAGTGAGACAGCAGCGTCTTGCCCACCATCTGCGCGATCGTGATCGTGCCCACGTTGGACGACTGGGCCAGGATCTGTGCGGCGGTGAACGTCTTCGGCCCGCGCGGGGCGTCGTCGTGGATCCACCGGTCGCCGACGTGGATCTCGTACGGCAGGTTGGCGAACTTCATCTCCGGATAGACGATCCCGGCGGTCAGCGCCGCCGTCATCGTCACCACCTTGAACGTCGAGCCGGGCTCGTAGGTGTAGTTCGTCGGCTCGTTCTGCGACATGTGCTCGAACTGCGCCGGCGTCAGGTTGTGGACCTCGTTGTTGTCGTATGACGGGCTCGAGACCATCGCCAGGATGTCGCCGCTGCGCGGGTCGAGCACGATCGCCGTCGCGCTGTGGGCGTGCCACTGAGCCGCGGTCTGGTTCATCACCGCCTGCACCTTCGACTGGACGACCTGGTCGATCGTCAGGTGCACCTGATGCCCCGGCCGGCGCCGGCGCAGCGTCACCGTCTCCAGCGGCACCTGCCCAGGTCCCATGATCTGGAGCTCCTTGCCGGGATGCCCTTGCAGGTAGCGGTTGTACTGCTGCTCGAGACCGCCCTGCCCGACGTTGTTGATGTCGGTGTAGCCGAGCAGCTGGGGCGCCAGCCGGCCGAACGGATACTCCCGCCGCGGCTCGGGCACCGAGAACAGCCCTGCCGGATGCCTGCGGAGGATCGCCTTGACCAGGTCGGGCGACGCCTGCCGCAGGACGATGGCCTGAGTGACGTTCTTGGGCTGCAGCAGTGCCTCCAGGCGCGCAACCTCACGGCGCAGCGCCTTGGGCTTCTTGATGCCCTCCATGTGGGCGATGAAGTCGGCGGTGGTGACCGGGTTCGTGACCTGGGCGGGGTGCACCATCAGGTCCTCGGCCAGCTCCATCACCGCCAGCGGGCGGCCGCTGTCATCGACGATCGACGCCCGGGACGCGGGCAGCGTGATCCGGGCCTCCTGCTGCTGGCTGACCTTGGCCGCCAGCGAGCTGGCCTCGACCACCTGGAGCTGAACGGCGCGGCCGGCGACGATCAGAAAGGCCACCGGCGAGAGCGCGACGATCAGGCGCAGGCGCTGGTCGCCGAGCTTGCTCACCGGCCGACCGGCTTGAGCGGCAGCTTGGGGATGGTGGCTTGCGTGACCCTGGTGTGCCGGTGCGCCCGCGGGCGGGTGACGTGCGGGCGTGACGGGTCAAACGGGATGTAGTCGGACCTGGAGGGATAGGCCTGCACCATGCCCATCCGCTCGGCCAGCGGCGCCCAGCGGCCCCAGCCCGCTGGCGGCGGCGACGTCGGCATCGAGCCGCGCGTTCTGGGTGCGCAGCTCGGCGGCCTGGCCGGTCAGGCGGTTGCCCTCGAGGTTCGACTGCAGCGCCGCGACGTTGAGCGCGACGATCCCGCCGAACAGGGTCGCCAGCAGCAGCACCCACAGCACGCCTCCGGTCAGCAGCTTGCGGCCGGGAGCCGTCCTGGCGCGCTCCCGCGCGCGTGCGCGCCCAGATGGAGACCTGGGAGCGGACGGCTTCGGCGAAGCCTTCGACGCCGGCCGCTTGGGCGCAGGCCGCGACGGCGCCCGTGCCGGGGCGGCAACGCTCACTCGACCTCCGTGCGCTCGGCCGCGCGCAGCTTGGCCGACGCCGAGCGCGGGTTGGTGCTCCGCTCCTCGACGGTCGGCACCACGGCGCGGTTGACCAGCTGCCGCAGCAGCGGCTCGTGGCCGCAGACGCAGACCGGGAAGTCGGGCGGGCACGTGCACCCGCGCGACTGGTCGCGGATGAACCGCTTGACGATCCTGTCCTCCAGCGAGTGGAAGCTGATCACGACCAGCCGGCCGCCCGGCGCCAGCAGCTGCAGCGCCTGCTCCAGCCCGTCCTGGAGCGACTCGAGCTCGTCGTTGACCGCGATCCGCAGCGCCTGGAAGGAGCGCTTGGCCGGGTGTCCCTGCCCGAACCGCGACGGCGTCGGGATGGCGCCCTTGATCACGTCGACCAGGTCGCCGGTGCGCGAGAACTCGGCCTTCTCCCTGCGGCGGATGATCGCCCGCGCGATCTGGCGGGCGAACCGCTCCTCGCCGTACCTCGCCAGCACCTGGGAGATATCCCGCTCGGGCCAGGTGTTGACGATCTCGGCAGCGGTCAGGTCGCCGATGCGGGGTCCATGCGCATGTCGAGCGGGGCGTCGGCCGCGTAGCTGAACCCGCGCAGGGGCTCGTCGATCTGCATCGACGAGACGCCCAGGTCCATCAGCACCGCCTGCGCCCGCATCCCGGTCGCAACCAGGTTGCGCAGCACCAGCGCGAAGTCGCCGCGCAGGAAACGCGTCTCGGCAGTTGCCTGCGCCGAGAACCTGTCAAAGTAGCCGCGCGCGAGGGGGTCGCGGTCGACGGCCACGTAGACACCGTTGCCGCGCAGGGCAGGCTCGAGCATGGCAGCGTGCCCGCCGGCGCCGAACGTGCAGTCGACGACGGTGTCGCCGGGCCGCAGGTCGAGCAGGTCGGCCGTCTCGCCTGCCAGGACGGGAACGTGTGCCATCTCGGAACTAGTGCTGTGAGAGACGCTCGGTAACATCCTCAACGCTCCCCTCGGATTCGGTTTGTACACGCTTCCACGCCTCGAGGTCCCAGACCTCGAGGAAGTCGCGGACGCCGGCCACGACGATGTCCCTGGAGAGCCGCGCGTGCTCCAGCAGCGGTGGAGGAAGCATGACTCTTCCCTGCCCGTCGAGCTCCGTCTCGCTGGCGCCGGCGAACACGAAGCGGCTCACCAGGCGCCCCTCGCGGGACAGCGGATCGAGGCGCTGGAGCCACGACTCGGCGAAGGATTCCCATCCCGCCTTGTTGAAGACAACGAGGCAGCCATCCAGACCCTTGGTGACGACGACGCCGTCCGCGAATCGCGGACGGTACCTGGCAGGAAGGGTGAATCGGTTCTTGGCGTCAAGCTTCTGGACGAACTCGCCGAGCAGCACGGGCTCTCTCTCCCATTTCGGACCACTTTACCCCACTCTCCCCCACTTTGCAATCCAAACGTGGGAGGAGTTACGTGTCCCTGAAGATGTCAACCCGCGAACAAGCCTCATCGTTTCCGTACGGAATACGCACACACTCCCTCTGGTTGCAGGCAAGTGATCCTGGTAGAGTTCCGCGCCATGCCGTCCCCACCCGGCCGCCGATTGCGCGGCATTTGCTCGCATTTTTGGCGGTATCGCGGTCGTCTCCCTCCTGGCATTCTTTGCCGCGTCAGGCTCCGCTCGAGGCGACTCCATCAGTCAGAAGAAGGCCGAGGCCGCACGCATTGAGCGTGAGATCCAGTCGTCGCAGATGCGGCTCGAAGGCGCGATCCAGAACTACGACCACGCCAACCAGCAGCTGAGCGACGTCCGCCGGCAGGTCAGCTGCCAACAAGCGGATGCTGACCATCGCGAAGGCGAACCTCGCAACGGCGCGGGCCGAGCTGTCGGCGTTCCTGGTGTCGTCCTACAAGGGCCAGAGCCCCACGGCGATCGGCCATCTTCGTGCTCGGGGCGAACTCGTTCTCGGACCTGGTCAACCGCGTCGAGTACATCAACCACACGGCGCTGTCCCAGCAGCAGGTGCTGCACCAGGTGATGTCCTACCAGCACTCGGTCAAGGTGCACGCCTACAAGCTTCGGGTCGCCGAGCGCCAGGCCAAGTCGCTGGTCAAGAAGGCTGCGGCGGCCAAGGCGGCGGTCGAGTCGCAGCTGGCCTCACAGCACAACATGCTTGCCAGCGTCAACTCCGACATCCGGCCGCCTGATCGCACAACACCAGGCGTACCTGCGGCGGCTGGCCGCAGAGCGCGCCGCCAGGCTCCGCCAGCAGCAGGCAGCGGCGGCCGCAGCAGCAGCAGCAGCGGCGGCGGCAGCTGCCGCCCCAACTTCGGCACCGACCGGCGATGTCGGCGGTGGCACCGGCACGGGTGGCGGCACAGGCATCGGTACGAGCGGTGGGCCGGCGCCTCCGCCGAGCTCGATCGGCCAGGAAGCGGTGGCGATCGCCGAGCGCTATCTGGGCGTCCCCTACGTGTGGGGCGGCGCCAGCCCGTCCGGGTTCGACTGCTCGGGGCTGACCATGTACGTGTACGCGCAGCTCGGCATCCACCTGCGCGCACTTCACAGGCGACCAGTGGAACGAGGGCACGCACGTCACCTACAGCCAGCTGGCCCCGGGAGACCTGGTCTTCTTCTACCCGGGCGAGGAGCACGTCGGCATCTACATCGGCGGCGGGCTGTTCATCCACGCCCCGCACACGGGCACCGTCGTCCAGATCTCGAGCCTCAGCGGCTACTACGCCGCCGTCTTCGATGGTGGCGTCCGAGTCGCCTAGTAGGCTGATCGCTCGTAGCGGGACCCGCGACGGTTCCCCCTGGTAGAAGCCCCGAAATGGGGATACGATTGACCAGAAGCCACCGCAAAACGGGGATGTTCCCCGAGCGGATTGGGTCGTACCCTGAGGGGTCGATCCGGACGCAGGGTCGGTACTGGGGTCTGACCGCGGCGGCGCCGATAGAGGCGGGTTAATGCAACATCAACGCCTCATGCATATAAGAACCAGCGCGCGGGGAATACGGAACCGTGCACGAACGTTAAGCGAAAGCGCGGCCTGGGAACGGAGCCGCCCGATCGACAGCGAGGGAGTTGATATCTATGACTGACCAGCTCATCATCGAGCCGGAAGCCCGGCTCCTGGTGGAGCTTGGACAGGAGCGAGGAGTGCTGTACGAGGACGAGCTGATGGGCCTTGCCCAGGAGCTGGATCTCGACAGCGACGATGTCCAGGCCCTCCGCGACGAGCTGGCTGGTCTCGGTGTCGAGATCGTCGATCCCCCGGCCCCCGAGGAGCGGGTCGAGGTCGTCGACGTCGAGATCGCCACCACCAACAGCCTCGACCTCTTCCTGCGCCAGGCCGGCCGCTACCCGCTGCTGACCAAGGACGAGGAGGTCATGCTCGCGAAGGCCATCGAGAGCGGCGACCCCGTCGCCAAGCGGCGGATGATCGAGTCCAACCTGCGCCTCGTCGTGTCGATCGCCAAGCAGTACCGCGGCCAGGGCGTGCCCTTCCTCGACCTGATTCAGGAGGGCGTGCTGGGCCTGAACCGCGCGGTCGAGAAGTTCGACTGGCGCCGCGACCTCAAGTTCTCGACGTACGCGACCTGGTGGATCCGCCAGGCGGTGCAGCGGTCGATCGCCAACAGCGGCCGCACCATCCGCCTGCCCGTCCACGTGTCCGACCGCCTGCGCGCCATCGAGCGCGCGCGGCGCTCGCTCGAGGCGAGCCTCGGCCGCGAGCCGTCCGACGAGGAGATCGCCCGCGCCGCCGAGCTGTCGCAGGATGCGGTTGCCGAGACGCTGGGACTGGCGCGCAAGACGGTCTCGCTGCACGAGCCGGTCGGCGAGGACGGCGACTCCGAGCTGGGCGACATGATCGCCGACCCGGATGCGGGCAATCCCGAGGAGCTGGCGGAGGCGCACCTGCGCCACGAGAAGCTGCGGGCGGGCCTGGCACGGCTGGGCGAGCGCAAGCGCCTGATCCTCGAGCTGCGGTTCGGTCTGGACGGCAACGATCCCCGCAACCTCGAGGAGATCGGCCGGATCGTCGGGCTGACCCGCGAGCGCGTGCGTCAACTGGAGGCCGAGGCCCTGCGCGAGCTGGCCGCGTCGGCTGACATGCAGCCGCTCCGCGCCGCCTGACCTCAGTCCACACCGAACGTCATCGAAGGCCCTCCGCCCGGAGGGCCTTCGTCGTTTTCGGGAACGCTCTACAAGCGTGGGGTACGACGTGCTTCCAGGCGACCGACCGCACGCGCTGGTCGATCCGCTGGGCGACGTCGGCGGGCACTCCGGTGCGCTCGGATGCCTCGGCGACGTTCATGCCGAGCTCCTGCATCGCGACCATCACCAGATCGGCGTCGCGGTAGCTGAATCCCAGCTCCGCCTCGTCGGTCTGACCGCCCCACAGGCCGGCCGTCGGGTGCTTGACGATCACCGACTCCGGCTGCCCGAGCAGGCGGGCCGCGGTCCGTACCTCGGTCTTGTAGAGGTCGTGGATCGGCTCGATGTCCGACGCGGCGTCGCCGAAGCGGGTGAAGTAGCCGAGGTGGTACTCGCTGCGGTTCTCGGTGCCCAGCACCAGCGCGTCGTATGTCTGGGCGACGTCGTAGAGCAGGATCATCCGCGCCCGCGCGCTGGCGTTGCCGAACCGCAGCGCGGCCTCGTGCACGCCCGGCCGCACCTGCTCGATCCCGTCCAGCAGCGGCTCGATCGAGATCGTCAGCATGTTCTCGGGCGGCAGCTTCGCGGCCTCCGCGCACGCGGCGGCGTCGTCGAGGTGCACCTGCTCGGTGTGCCGCGAGGGCAGCCGGATGGCAATCACGTTCTCGGGGCCGAGAGCACGCGCGGCAAGCGCCATCGCCACCGACGAGTCGATGCCGCCCGACAGGCCGACTGCGACCCGCGACCGGCCGGCGCCCTCGAGCACCTGGTGCAGCCGCTGGCACTTCGCCTCGAGCATCGACTCGATCTCGGCGTCGGAGCGGATCAGGTGCACCCGGTCGAGCCGTCCGAGGGCAGGTGTGTCGTTGCTCATGTCAACAGCTCCTTGAGCGCCGAAGCCTGTGGCGAAAGCCGGGTTTCGAGAGGGGATGGGTTGAACAAGTCACGCGTCCGAGACGGTAGCGCGGCGAGCTCCTGCGCGGCGTATGAACGACTGTCGGCGAGCGTCGGCAGCGGCCGCACCGGCTGGCCGGCGACCAGCACCGCCTCCAGCAGCGCCCGTCCGGGCAGCTCCTCGTCCGACATCCCGATCACGTCGGGGCCGCCGTTGCGAAACACCTGATGGCGGCCGGGCAGCGTCGCCTTCCCGGACGACATCTTCATCACCGGGCGGCCGTCGCTCTCGACGAGCTTGTAGACGCCGCCCAGCGCGGGAGCGTCGGAGCTGGTGACCAGAGCCGTGCCGACGCCAAACGAGTCGATCGGCGCGCCTGACTCGACCAGACCGGCGATCAGGTACTCGTCGAGGTCTCCCGATACCAGGATTGCCGTCTGCTCGAGGCCGCCGGCGTCGAGCACCTCCCGCACCTGCCGCGAGAGCACGTCGAGGTCGCCGGAATCGAGCCGCACCCCGCGCGGGCGGATGCCCGTGGTGCGGGCCGCCTCCACCGCAACGCGGGCGCCATTGACGGTGTCGTAGGTGTCTATCAGCAGCACCGCGTCTGCGGGTTTGTCGCGCAGCAACTGCTCGAACGCTGCCAGCTCGGTCTCGTGGCCCATTACGAAGCTGTGCGCCATCGTACCGACCGTCGGGATGTCCCACAGCATTCCGGCCGCCACCGTCGCGGTGGCGGCGCACCCGCCCAGGTAGGCCGCGCGGGCGGCGAGCACTCCGGCGTCGGCGCCGTGCGCGCGGCGGAGCCCGAAGTCGACCACGGGCCGACCGGCCGCAGCGATCACCAGGCGCGCCGCCTTAGTTGCGATCAGCGTCTGGAAGTTCGTCTGGTTCAGCAACACCGACTCGACCAACTGGCAGAGCAGCCGCGAGCCCTCGACCCGCAGCAGCGGTTCGCCCGCGGCGACGGCAGTGCCCTCGGGCACGGCGTGGAGGTCGCCGTCGAAGCGAAGCGTCGTTAGCCGTTCGCACAGCGCCGCGGACGCCGTGCCGCTGCTCCGCAGGTACCGCAGCGACTCGTCACCGAACTGCAGACCGACCAGCAGCTCGACCACCTGGGCGAGGCCGGCCGCCATCAGGAAGCCGCGCCGCGGCGGCAGCTCGCGGACGAACAGCTCGAACGCGACGCGACCGTCCGCGGTTCCCTCGGCCAGATACGAGTCGGCCATCGTGAACTGGTAGCGATCGGTCAGCAGCTCGCTGGGCAGCGCGGTCATGACGACCTCCGGTAGCGCGCACTCTCGGCCAGGATCAGCGGCCGTTTGTCGGCGAAGCGGTAGAGCGCCGCCGGACGGCCGCCGGTGGGCCGCTCGCCGGTCTCGGCGAGCACGCCCCAGCCGAGCGCGATGCGCCTGAAGTTGTTGGGCTCGAATGCTCGTCCGATGCCCGCCTCGTAGACGTGCCGCAGCTCGGTCATGGTGAACGTGTCGGGAAGCAGGCTCCAGGCGACGTTCTGATACTCCAGCTTGTACGCGAGGCGGCGACGGGCGTACTGCAGGATGCTGTCGTGGTCGAAGGCCAGCGTCGACCCCTTTGCGACCTCGTCCAGCAGCGGTTGCAGGGGGCGCCAGACCGCCTCGCGAGCGTCCGAGCCCGCCGCCAGCGTGACGGCGCCGCCGTCGACCAGCGCCAGGTAGCAGCAGGAGATGACCCGGCCGCGGGGGTCGCGGTCGAGCTCCGAGAAGGTGGCCAGCTGCTCGAGGTAGACGTCCTCCACCCCGGTCTCCTCCCGCAGCTCGCGAACGGCCGCCTGCTCCAGCGTCTCGTCGGCCTCGAGCCCGCCACCGGGGAGGGCCCAGTAGCTCTCGAACGGCTTGTAGCGCCGGCGGACGAGCAGCACGTTCATTGCACCGCTCAGATAGGCGAATGCCGCCACGTCGGCTGCGACCTTGGGTGTGCGCCTGCTGTCGGCCACGAGTCAGTCCTGTTCGACCTTTTAGACCTCGTGACTATTCTACCAGCCGGGCAACCCTACAGGGCGATGCGGTCGCGGATGCACCAGCCGTCCGCCCCGCGATGCTCCATCACGTGCACCTCGGTGGCACGAGCGACGATCGGCACGTGCCGAGCGACGTCCTGCTGGGCGTCATCGAGCAGCACCGTGTCGGCCGTCTCTGCGACGGTGAGGTGCGGAACCACGGTGTCGAACTCCCCGCCGAAGGGAGGGTACTCCGGGAATTGCTCGGCGATGGCTTCGATCATGTCGACGAACGGCTGCGCCGAGTCGGGCTCCAGGTACAGCACCGACGGCGCCCCGTCGAACCGGCCGAACGTTGCGAAGCGGACGTCGAACTGCGAGAACGTCGAGAGCACCGCTTCGATCTCCCTCACCTGGCGCGCCACCAGCTGCGAGTCGTCGACGAAGGGGTAGATCAGCGTGACGTGCGCCGGCATACCCTCGGCTCCGTCCGTGGTGGACGCCCGCCGCCATCGCGAGACTGCCGCTTCGGCCTGCTCGAAGGGGATGACGATTCCTGTCGCGGCCACCCCAGGTGTCCCGCTCAGGAACTGGGCGAGACCAGGATGGTGCGGGTCGACGTGTAGAACTCGCGGGCCGCCCTGCCCTGCTCGCGCGGCCCGAACCCGGACGCCTTCTCGCCGCCGAACGGGACGTGGAAGTCGACGCCTGCAGTCGGCTGGTTGATGCGCACGAGGCCGGTCTGCAGCGTCCGGGCGAGCTCCAGCGCCCGGTCGAGATCGCGGGTGTAGACGGCTGTCGAGAGGCCGTAGCGAACACCGTCGGCGATCTCCCTGGCCTCGGCCGCGTCCGCCGCCTCGATGAAGGCGCAGACCGGCGCGAAGACCTCCTCCTGGGCGATCTCCGCCGCGGGGTCGTCGACCTCGACCAGCGTCGGCCGCAGGTACCAGCCGGCATCGTCGGGCGCAGCGCCGCCGGTCAGCACCCGGCCTCCGGCGTCGCGCGCGCGGCCGACGGCCGCCAGCCCGTTCTCGCGCGCCTCGGGCGTGATCAGCGGCCCGACCTGGCAGGCGTCCGACGCCGGGTCGGTGATCCCCATCAGGTCGATCGCCGCAACCAGGGCGTCGCGCATCTCGCCGGCCACCCCCCGCTCACACACCACCCGGCCGGTGGCGGTGCACTTCTGGCCGGCATACCCCATCGCGGCCGACGCAATCATCGCCGCCGAAGCCTCGACGTCGGCGTCCGCCAGCACGATCGAGGCGTTCTGGCCGCCCATCTCGCACTGGGCTGCGATCCCGCGGGCGGCAAGCTGTGTGGCAACCTCGTGGCCGACGCGCTCCGAGCCGGTGAACGAGAGCGCCCGCAGGCCGGCGCCGGCGACCAGGGCGGCGCCCGTCTCACCCTCGCCGTGGACGACGCCGACGACGTCCTCCGGCAGGTGCCGGCGGAGGATCTCGGCCAGTCGGTCGGCGCACGCCGGCGCATGCTGCGACGGCTTCCACACGCAGACGTTGCCGTATGCCAGCGCGGGCGCAAGCTTCCAGGCCGGGATCGCCAGCGGGAAATTCCAGGGCGTGATCAGGCCGACCACTCCGCGGGGCGCCCGCCGCGTGACCAGCAGCGAGCGGCCGTCGCTGGGCGGGTAGCTCTCGCCTTCGGGGTCGAGCACGACCCCGCTGTAGAAGCGCAGGATGGCGACCGTGCGGGCGATCTCGCCCCGCGCCTCGACGATCGGCTTGCCGACCTCCCGGCAGATCAGGTCTGCCAGCGCGGAGGCGTCGGCCTCGACGTCATCGGCGGCGCGCCTCAGCGCCTCGCCGCGGGCAGCCGCGGGCGAACCGCCCCACCCGCCGGCCGCCGCCCCCGCGTCGCGAAGGGCGCGGTCGACCTCGATCCCGCCGGCCGGAGCGACGGTTGCGACGACGTCGTCCGGGTCAGCCGGGTTGAGGCTGCGGATCTCGGCGGTGGCGGCCATGCCAGCCTGTGCGCCTACGCCTTCGTGAACGCGATCACGAGCACCAGCAGTGCGATCAGCACTGCCACCGTGACCAGTAGCCACCAGCGCGAGGTCGACTCGGATGTCACATGCACTCCGTTGCCATCTGTGGCGGATCGTACCCGGTCAGGCGGCTTCCGCGTCGCCCATCGGGGCGAACGCGTAGCCACCGGGCCCGGAGCGCTTCGACTGGTACATGCCGCGGTCGGCGGCGGACACCAACTCGCGTCCGTCGGTCGCGTGCACGGGGTGGATCGCGATGCCGATGCTGGCCGACGTCTGGAGCATCCTGCCGCCCAGGTCGAACGGTGCGCTGAACTCGGCCTGCACCCGGCGCGCCACCATCTCGGCCACGGTCGAGGCGGTCTCGCGCTCGAGGTCGGAGAGGACGATCGCGAGCTCGTCGCCGCCCAGGCGGACAACGAGGTCGGAGTTGCGCGCCGCGCGGCGCAGGCGCTCGCCGACCTGGCGCAGCAGTTCGTCGCCGGCCTCGTGCCCGAGCGTGTCGTTGACGTGCTTGAAGCGGTCGATGTCCATGAACAGCAGCGCCGCTGCTCCGCCGTCGTGGCGGGCGCGCGCCAGCACGAGGCCGAGGTGCTGGTCGAACATGGCCCGGTTGGGAAGCCCGGTCAGCCGGTCGTGGTAGGCCATGAACGTGACCTTCTCCTCGCGAAGCTTCCGAGCCGTGATGTCGCGCAGGAACATGTTGAAGCTGGTCTGGGTCGTCCACAGCGTCACCTCGACCGGGAACTCGGTGCCGTCCCGGCGCCGCGCCATGAACTCGCTGACCTCGCCCTGGTGGCCGTCGGCGTCGACCGCGCGCTGCAGCAGCCCCATCAGCTCTGCCTGCGACGAGGGCGCCGCCAGCACGGCAGCCAGGTTCTGGCCGAGCACATCGTCGCGCTCCCAGCCGAAGATCCCCTCGGCGGCCGGGTTCCACTCCATCACGGTGCCGTCGAGGTCGCCGGCCAGGAACGCCTCGTTGGTGCTCTCGATGATCGACCGTGCCCGCTCCTCGCTCTCGCGCACCCGCAGTTCCGCCCGCTTACGGGAGCTGATGTCAGCGTCGCGGATCTGCACGCCGATCTGGACCCCGTCGGCGTCGTAGACCGGCTGCCCCGCGCTCCAGCACCACTTCTCGCTGCCGTCCCGGTTCTTGATCCGGAACTCCGCGCCGGTGTAGGGCTCGCCGACGAACAGCCCGCGCCACAGCGAGAGCATCCGCGGGTGATCCTCGGGGTGGACGTCGCCCAGGATGTTCCGCTCGCGCAGCACCTCCACGGGGAACCCGGTCAGCTTCTCGAACGACGGAGTCACATACTGCAGCCGCCGGTCCATCCCGTACACGAAGATCACGTCGGTCATGTTGTCGGTGACGGTGCGCAGCGTCCGTTCCGAGTCGGCGATCGCCTCGGCCGCGAACTTCTGCTCGCTGATGTCCACCACCGTCCCGATGTGCCCCTGCAGTGAGCCGTCCTCGCCGAGCAGCGGCACGGCGTTCGACGACACCCAGGTGACCCGGCCGTCCGGCGACCGGTAGCGCAGCTCCATCGAGAACGAGGAGGCCTCGGCCAGCGCGCGGCGCCAGCAGTCCCGCACCTCGTCGATCTCCTCGGGATGCATGACCGCAGTCCATCCCGCCCCCATCGCGTCGGCCGCCGTCAGGCCGGCGATCTCGCACCAGCGCTCGTTGACGTACAGGCAGGCGCCGTCGGCGTCGGTCTGGAAGATGCCGACGGGGGCGTGGGTGGAGAGGATCCGGAAGCGCTCCTCGCTGTCCCGCAGCGCCAGCTGGCGCCGCCGCTCCTCGGTGATGTCCAACCCGATGCTGGCGGCGCCGTAGATCGAGCCGTCGGCGTTCCGCAGGATCGTGTTGCTCCAGGCGATCAGCCGGGAGTCGCCGTCGGGCCGGCGGATCGAGTTCTCGTCGTGGCCGACGATGCGCCCTGCGCGCAGCTCAGAGTAGAAGTACTCGACGACGTCTGCGTCCTCGTCGGAGGACAGCTCCCGCACCCAGTGGCACCCCAGCAGCTCCTCCTCGCTCTGACCGGTGAGCTCGGACAGCGCTCGGTTGACGTACAGGATGCGGCCGTCGACGCCGGTGATCGTGGCCAGCAGGTCGATGTTCTGGAGCACGTCGCGCAGGCGCCGCTCGGACTCTCGCAGCGTGCGCTCAGCCTGCTCGGACTCGGTGACGTCCAGCGCAACACCCATCCCCCAGACTGTCCCGGCACCGTCGTGGAGCGCCACCACCTGCGACAGGTAGATCCGGCCGCCCCAGGCCACCTTGCGGGTGCCGGCGAGGCCGCGGAACACGTCCTCGTACTGCGACTCGACCTGCGCGATCACGTCGTAGGGGAACACGTCGTAGAGCGTCTTGCCCACCATCCGGTCGCTGGACAGGCCGTGGTACCCCAGCCCGGCGCCATCCGCCACGTCGAAGCGGAGGTCGCGGTCGAACATCACGATCGACCCTCCGGGGAAGTTGCGCGCCAGCTCGGCGTACCGGTGGTTGCTCGCCGCCAGCCGGCGGGTCTGACCGTCCAGCTCGCCGATCAGCCAGCGCACGCCGAGCGTCAGGATCAGCGCCACCACCACGCGGGAGGACGCCCCCTCGAACGACCCGTTCTGCCCGAACCTGGGCAGCTCGGTCGGCAGGTAGGCCATGACGGCGACCGCCCACGCGGCCACGGCCGCGCGGCCACCCAGCACGAGCGCGACCTCGATCAGGGCCAGCATCACGAACCCGAACAGGTAGCGGCGGGGATCCTGAGCAGTCACCCACATCAGCGCCACGGCGGCGGCAACGTCGACCGCCGGCAGTACCTCCGAGAGGCGCGCCGCATGCGGCCGGGCGAGCTGGAGTGCGGACGCCGCGCCCAGGATGACGGCGATGGCAACCGCGCCCCAGACGTGCTCCGGCGCGCTGAAACCGAGCACAGCAGACACCACCGCGGCGGCGCACAGGCGCGCGCCGGCGACAGCGCGCGCAAGGCGCGCTCCAGGCATCACCTGTACATGTGAACGCGGGGTCATTCCGTGAAGCCGCCAGATCGCCGGGGAGCTGGAAGGAGTTGTCGTGTCAATCGGCCTGTTTCGGGCCAAGTTGAGCCAGAAATGCACGAGCAAGGGCGTTTCGTCGGGTGCCGCGCATGATGATGCTTCGGCTGGTGGCCGGACGGGGGCGCCCGATGACGGACGGGGACGATGGCGTGCACCACCGCCAGAGCCAGCTGCTCGACCGGCGTGGCCGTCCGCACCAGCAGACAGGCGGCCACGAGTCCGACCAACACGAGCGCGAGATATTCGATGGTCGCCTGGCCCTGATTCATGGCCGCCACGCTACGGGATGACCTGTTACCGGTGGCCGCGGAAACGTGCCGGATGTGTCGCGAGAGCGTCGCGGCGGCCGCGCAAATTTGTGCAGCCGAATACAATTCACTCAGATACCGACACGAGGGAGCATCGAATGTTTCTCCGCAAGAATTCCGCCATGCCGACGCCCGAGCAGGCCCTGCCGGGCCGACCCGACGCGCTGCCCGCCACCGACCGCAACATCGTGCTGGGCACGCCGCTCGTCCCCCCGTTCCCGGAGGGGATCGAGTACCTGCTGGTCGGAATGGGCTGCTTCTGGGGCGCCGAGCGCATCTTCTGGCAGACCCCGGGCATCTACGCCACCTCCGTGGGCTACGCGGGCGGCTACACGCCGAACGCGACCTACGAGGAGGTCTGCAGCGGCCGCACCGGCCACGCCGAGGTGGTGCTGGTCGCCTACGACCCGGCCAAGATCTCGACCGCCGAGGTGCTGCGCCGCTTCTGGGAGGGACACGACCCGACCCAGGGCATGCGCCAGGGCAATGACATGGGCACCCAGTACCGCTCCGCCATCTACTGGACGACCGAGGAGCAGCACGACGCCGCGATCGCGACCCGCGACGCGTACGCCGCTGCCCTGGCCGAGCGCGGCATGGGCCCGATCACGACCGAGATCGCCCAGGCCGGCCCCTACTACCTGGCCGAGAGCTATCACCAGGAGTACCTGGAGAAGAACCCGAACGGGTACTGCGGGATCGGCGGTACCGGCGTCTCGTGCCCGATCGGGGTCGGGGTCGCCGCCGCAGACAACGCATGACGGCAGTGCTCGGCGAGTCACGCCGGATCCGCAGCGTGGCCTGGTTCCTGACCGTGTTCTACGGCGCCTGGTTGATCTTCCTGGTGCTCGTCGCGATCACCGGGATCGGGCTCTCGCGCGACATCCACCTGTCCACTTCGGGGCACGTGTTCGCGGTGATCGGCGTGATCGTGATCTACGGCGGCTTCGGCCTGGTCGCGGGGGGCTGGAAGGCCCTCCAGATCGTGACCGGCCGGGGCCGCGCCGTGGCCGACGCCTGGACGATGGGCTGGCTGGGGCTGTTTGCGATCATCTCCGTCGCCGGGCCGATCCAACTCGCGATGCAGCGGGGCGGCTCGCTCTAGCCGCGCCGAGCGGCTGGTCAGCCCTACTGTGTCAGCAGGCGCGCGGCCGTCGCTCCCAGCGGCCCAAGCCACGTGGCCAGAGCGTGCAGTGGCGCGACGGCCTCGGCGCCGGCCGAGACCAGCGCCCCGGTCGAGCGAAGCAGGCTGGTGATCGACTCGATGTGCTGCGCGAACCTCGCCTTGTCCGGGTGTGAGCTCCGCGACTCCGCCTCGGCTTGGTGGAGCGTCTGCTCGACCGTTCGCCGGGCCGCCGGAGGCAGACCGAAGGCGTCGAGCTCGCCGCGCAGCGCGGACAGCTGCTCCTGGGCGACGTTCCATCCGCCCACCGCTCCGGTCGAGACGATCATGTCCCGCCCTGCGGTGTTGATCTGCTGGGCGTGGACGTTCTGAAACGAGATCGTCGTGCTACCGCCGGCTGACTGATCGGCCCCGCTCATGCCGCCGCCCTCGGTGGCCGGGCGAGCAGGCCCAGGATCAGGAAGGCGATGCTTGCCACCTCGATCCCGGCAGCGATCGCGATGAAGGTGACGTACTGCTTGAACGCCTGCAGAGCGGTCGTCTGGGTTGCCGTGTCCGACACCATGTTGGAGACCCGGCTGATCGTGAACACGGCCATCGCCATCGCGGCGATGAAGCACAGCCCACTCAGCCAGAAGAAGACGCGCCGCGTCCGGTGGGCCTTGTCGAGGCCCTCCAGGAACCTGACCCGCTCCTCGAGCTGAACGACGTACATGTCGCGGCCGGCCGTGTTCACCGAGTCGGCCCTGAAGTTGGAGTGCTGGATGTCGGCGCGGTTGGGCGCCTCGCGTCGAGGGGCCTGAATCACCTCCGTCGGCATCGCCTGTCGCCTGGCGGCGTCGGACGACTCCAGCCGACGGATGCGCTCCAGAAGCTCTTCGACCTGGTAGTCCTGCGCGCTCATACGGATCGCTCCTTCCCGGTGCACCTGCAGACAGCTCGGGGATGTCGCTTGTGCTGTCTGTCACACCGTTGGTACGCCTCGCCAGACGATCAGCCACCCGGACTTCTTCCATCCACGGGAACGCGACGTCAGAGGTCGAGGCCGCTCACGGCCTTCAGGGCGCCCAGCGCCACCGCCGCCACCAGCGGCAGCATCGACGCCGGTACCAGCACGAAGACGACGACCACCAGGATCCGCGGGCCGGCCTTCGCGGCGCGCTCCTGTACCGCCAGCGCTCGGTCTCGGCGTGCGCGGGTTGCCTCCGCGCGCAGGCTGTCGGCAAGCGGGACGCCGAGCCTGTCGCTCGCGATCAGCGCCGCCGCCAGCCGCACCAGGGTGGGCGATCCCGAGCGGTCGCCGAGGTCGCGAAACTCCTCCGCGCGCAGCCGGCCCAAGGCGAGGTTGGCATGCGTCCGGTCGAGCTCGTCACGGAGCGGGCCGTCCACCGCGGTCGCGGCTCCAGCCAGCGCCTGATCCACGCCCACGCCGGCCGCCACCGACGCCGCGACAACGTCCAGCGCCAGCGGTGCCCGGCGCTCGATCCGTTCCACCCTCCGCGCTGCCAGCGATCGCAGCCACAGCTCTGGGTAGAGCCAGCCGAAGCCGGTCAGCGCACACGCGGCCACCAGCCCGACGCCACCCCCGACCAGCACCAGCGCCGGAGCGCCAAACGCGCCGAAGACAGCCAGCGCACCTGCCCGCAGGGCTGGGAGGTCTGCGTCGGTCATTCCCTCCGGCCGTCCGGCCCGCTCCGGCAGCCGCGTCACTTCGGCCAGCGGCGGCGCCGGCACGAGCCGGGCCACGGGAGCCGCCCGCCTGCCGGCCGCCAGCAGCAGGCGGGTGAGCCGGTTCGAGCCCGGCTGCCCACGCGGCACATGCCACCCGGGCCGGGAGCGCGACGCAAGAGCGGCCAGCGCAGCCGCTGCGCCCAGCAGCGCGAGGCTCACGGCTCGACGGCCGCCAGGCGGCGGATCATCACATTGCCGGTCGCCGCCATCCCGGCGGAGAGCCCCAGCGCAGCCCAACCGATCGGCGATGACAGCAGCGCGGCGACAGCTGCGCCGTCGAGCAGCCACAGCGCGGCCAGACCAAGCACCGGCATCCCGGTCACGATGTGCCCGGTCGTCGACGCCTGTGCCGTCGCAACGGCGGCCATCCGACGCAGTCCACGCCGTTCCACCAGCACCTCGGCCAGGCCGCTGAGAAGCTCGACCAGGTCGCCGCCGGAGGTCGCCTGCACCTGGACGACGGCAGCCACCAGGCGGACGTCGGCTGAGTTGCCGAGCGCGCCGAGCGCCTCCCACGCAGGCATCCCGAGAGCGGTTCGGTTCGCCGCCAGTGCGAGCGCCCCAGAGGCCGGCGCCGGAAGCTCGCGTGACGCCGCCTCGATCGCCTGTCCAACCGAGCGGCCCGCCCGGAGCTGCCCGGCCAGCTCGGTGACGACGACGTGCAGCTGGTCCTCGATCTGGCGCTCCCGCCGCCGATGCAGCCTCGCCTGGAGACGGCGCACGACCGGCGAAGGCAGGTGCGGCAGACGACGCCGGACGGCGACGGCGGGCGCAGAACCGCGAGCAGCGGCGCCACCGAGCAGCGCGGCAACACTGAGCAGCGCTAGCTGCACCGCTGCTCCACCAGCGCCGTGCTCAGCGCATCGGTGAGCGGCCGCAGCTCTCCCGTCCCGCGATCACGGCCCGCCATCGCCCGGACAGCTCGTCGGCCGCCGGCAACGCGCGAGACGTGGACGACCACGTCGATCGCCGCCGTCACCTGCTCGCGCACCACCGCGTGGGGCAGGTCGAGCCCGGCCATCAGCATCATCGTCTCCACCCGCCGGATCGCGTCGGCCGGCGAGCTGGCGTGGACGGTCGTCAGCGACCCGTCGTGGCCCGTGTTCATCGCCTGCAGCATGTCCAGCGCCTCGCCGCCGCGTACCTCGCCGACCACGATCCGGTCCGGCCGCATCCGCAGCGCGTTGCGCACCAGCGCGCGGAGCGTGATCTCGCCTCTCCCCTCGACGTTGGGCGGCCGGCTTTCGAGCCGCACGACGTGAGGCAGGTCGAGGCGCAGCTCGGCGGCGTCCTCGACCGTCACGATCCGCTCGTTGGCACCGAGGTTGCGGGCGACCGCGTTCAGCAGCGTCGTCTTGCCGCTCCCCGTGCCTCCCGAGATGAGCAGGTTCAGCCGCCCGCGTACGCAGGCGCGCAGGAGCCGTGCGTGCTCCGGCGTCAGGCTGCCCGACGCGACCAGCTCGTCCAGCGAGAACCCGGCCGCGCGGAACCGGCGGATCGTCAGCAGCGGGCCGTCCAGCGCCAGCGGCGGCAGCACGACGTTGACGCGGCTGCCGTCGGGCAGCCGGGCGTCGACCATGGGGCTCGACTCGTCGACCCGCCTGCCGACGCTGCCGACGATGCGCGCGATCACGTGGCGCAGATGCTCCGGATCGCGAAAGGCGATCTCCTCGCGCCCGACGATGCCCTCTCGCTCGACCCACACCTCGCCCGGCCCGTTGACCATCACCTCCGTCACCGATGGGTCCCGCATCAGGCGATCGAGCGGTCCCAGGCCGGCGGCGTCGTCGACAACCTCTGCGATCAGGCGCTCGGCGTCACTCGCAGCAAGCACCACGCCGTCGCGGCGCAGGAGCTGCCGCATCCGCGCGTCGACGGCTGTCCGGAGACCGTCGGCCGCCGGCGGCCGGTCGGCGAGCTCGTCGCGCACCCGCTCGCGGTACCGTGCCGCCAGCGCCCCCAGGTCGCTCGTCACGTGCGCACCCAGTCGAGCAGCGGATCGACGCGCGGCGAGACGAACGGGTCGCTTCCCCGCCCACGCGCGTCGCGGAGCGCCGCGACCACGGGCGCGCCGATCACGCGCGCGATTGCGCGCAGCGACAGCTCCCGGCCGCGGCTCCAGCGGTTCACGACCAGACCGACGCGGGCAGGATCCGCACCGCGTTCTGCCAGGGCTTCCAGCACAGGGCCGGCTGCCAGCACCGAGGGCGGGTCGGCCGTGGTGACCACGACCACCCGGTCGCAGGCTGCCGCCAGCTCCAGCGCCGGCGGCCGGACGGGGACGCCGATGTCGACCACGGTGATTCCTTCCAGGTCGTGCGCCGCCCGGGCGAGGGCGGCCACGGCGTCGGAATCGAGCAGCTCGTGGAGCGCCGGTCGCCCCAGCCCCGGCACCAGCCGAAGGCCGCTGGGGTGGCGCACCCCGAGCGCGCGGAGCCCGTCGGAGACGGCACCACCGGCGCCCAGCAGATCCGCCAGCGTGCGCTCGGGGCGGCATCCGAGCAGTGCGGCGACGTCCTGGTACGAGCAGGCGAGGTCGATCACAGTGCCCTCACCGGCGGCTGCCAGCGCCAGCGCCACCGACGTCGCCCCCACGCCGCCGCTGGTGCCGCAGACCGCTACCAGCGTTCCGGCAGGAAGCACGCGACGAGCCTCGGAGCGCGCCTCCAGCGCCGAGTGCGCGGTGGCTGCCAGGTCGGCCGGGTCGACGGGCACGGCGACCAGGCCACGCGCACCGGCGGAGAGCGCCGATCGATAGACCTCGAGGCTGGGGTCGGTCGCCAGCACCACGGCCGGGATCCCCGGCCGCGCGCGGGCAAGCTGCCGCACCATGTCGGCAGCGGGCTGACCTGCTTCGTCGCTGACGAGCCAGAGGTCGGCAGCCACTGCTCCTGCCAGTGCGATGCGCGGATCGACTGCGCCCAGGAATCGCAGGCCAACCAGCCCTGCGGCCGCGCGCTCAACGGCCCCGGCCAGCCCCGCGTCGCGGCTGATCAGGGCGCATCGGGGGTCGTCGTTCACGAGCCGGCCGCCTGCACGGTGACCAGTCGCAGCGACGATCCCGCCTCGGCCTGGATCAGGGGGGCAACCAGGCGCCCGGGGACGCGCAGGGTGGCCGTGGTCGTTCCGTCCGCCGCCGACGCGGCGACCACAAGCACGTTCTTGAGCACGAGCCGGACGCCGCCACGACCCGGCGCCAGTGCGTAGAGATCCGCTCGCATGCCGGCCAGCGGACCGGCAGGCAGGCCGGATGCGGTGTCGAGGCGCAGCGCGACGTCGCGGTCGGACGGCGCCGCCAACTGCCGCACGAGCTCGGGCGCCATCAGCGGCGAGCCGGAGGGCAGCGCCACCGCGGCGAGGCGGCCGGTCGCTGCCGCTGGATCGGTCAGCTGACCGGCGGGCAGCGCCGAGCGCGGTAGCCGCAACAGGGCGAGGTCGGCGACCGTGATCCGGTGACCAGCCGCCACCGGCTGGCGCAGCACCACCGCCTGCACCAGCGGATCGGGAGCGGGTTGCGCGCCGCCCCCGCCGCCCCACACCGCAGCCAGGGCCAGCACCGCGGCGGCGACCCACAGCACCAGGCTCCCGCGCCGCCTCATGCGCCCAGCCCGGGAGCGCACCGGACACACGAGCGGCCGGGCACAGGTGCGCCGCACCAGCCACAGCGAGGGGCGGCGACGATCCGCTCCCGCAGCATCGACAGCGCGCTCTCGTCCAGCCGCGGGCCGGACAACACCTCTGCCGCCCAGCCGCTGCCCAGCACCGTTGCAAGCCCGTTCGCATGGACTGCCACCGTCACCTGCTGCTCCCGGCTCCGCCGCGCGAGGGCGACCCACTCGGCGGGGACACCGCGGCCCGAGACGGCGATCGCGCAGTCGCGGTCCCGCGCCAGCGCGTCGTGCAGCCCTTGCTCCACGGCGTCGGGCGACGCGGCCTCCCTCGACCAGCGACCGTCCGCCCAGTGAACGCGGGCAGCACCGCGCCGGAGGCGGGTGCGCGGTCCCGCAAACGGAGCCAGCGAGGAGCCCGGTGCGACCAGGTCGACCTCGGCGTGACGCTCCAGCTCGCCCGCCAGCGCGGCCAGCTCGGACGGGTGCCAGCCACGCGCCGCGGCGGCACGCACGACCCGCTCGAGGTGCCGCCCCGCGGTGCCCGGCAGCGCCAGACGGATGATCGTGATCCGGTCGCGGCGGAGCCGCTGTGCGGCCAACGCGGTCTTCAGGTCTCCGCCGGCCAGGGGCACCAGAAGCACCACGAGGTGCTCGTCAGCCGACTCTGCGAGCAAGCGCTCGACACCGGCCGTGCGGCTGAGCACGCGACATGTAGGACCGGTGGGCAACGGTTCTGCGAGCTGCAGCCTCGGCTCGGGCTCGGGGGTCACTCTGGCTCCCACGCAGGGAGGGTGACGGTGAACGCCGTGCCCTCGCCGGGCGCGCTGCGCACCTCGATCCGGCCGCCGTGGGCCTCGGTCAGCTCGCGGGCCACGGCGAGACCGAGCCCGGCTCCCGGTTCTGAGCGGTTGGGAGCCTGGTAGAACTCGTCGAAGATGTGGGGCAGCGCGTCGCGGGGAATCCCCCGGCCGTCGTCCTCGACGGTCACATGCAGCTCGGATGTGCAGCTGTCCCCCACGACGCGCACGGCACTTCCGGGCGGGGCGTACTTGATCCCGTTTGTCAGCAGATTCGCGAACACCTGCCGCAACCGGTTCTCGTCGCCCATCACCAGCGCTCCGTTACCCGTCCAGTTGACGTCGATCGCAACGTCGCGCTCCTCGGCGACGGCGGCCATCCGGTGTGCGACCTCTTCCACGCAGTCACGAAGCGGGAACGTTTGTGCCGAGATCCTGATCTCGCCGGCACGGGCCCGTGACAGTTCGAGCAGATCCTCGATCAGGTACGTCAGCCGTTCGCACTCGGCGTCGATCACGGCCAGTTTCACCCCCCGGGCCGACTCTTGCTCCGACCTCGCCAGCGTGTGGGCGTAGCCGCGAATGACCGTCAGCGGTGTGCGAAGCTCGTGGCTGACCTTGCCGATGAACGACGCCCGCTCCTGCCCTTCGGGGGGTTACAGGTATTCGTACAGATAATGCGTGGCTGGGAATGCACGGTGGGCTGGAGGCGGTGTGGTGACGGCCCGTTGAGGTCGTTTGGGCGGGTTTAGGGTCGGCGCGTCGCGCTGGCTGCCCGGGATGGGTGGTTGCGCGGGCGGGGGACCGTGCGGGAGCATGCCGCTGCGGGCGGCATGCTTGTGGGGTGGTTAGGCTGCGGCGGGGAGCTGTGCCGGCGGGGGTGCTTTCCCGCGTTGACGCCGTTTGGGGGTGCCGTCCGTCTGTTGGCGTCTTTTGCCGGCGCCGTCCATCAGGTGGTGGCGGGGGATGGCGGGGAGTTCCTTCTTCAGGATCTTGAAGATTCCGCGGGTCTTGTTGATGGCGTTGCGGAAGGTGTCCTCGACGTCGGGATAGCGGTAGGTGACGCGGTTGTGGTCGAGGTTGTCGAGGATGTAGAGGTTGATTCTCAGATCAGCCAGCAGGGAGCCGAAGCTGGCGGCGTCGTCGCCGAGCCGGCGCGTGATCGGCGGCAAGATCGTCTTTTCCGGGTCGGGGTCGGAGGGGTCGAGCGAGGAGTGCATGCGTTCGATGCTCTGGGTCGCTTTGAACAGGTTTGCCTGGTTCTGCATGTCCCAGCGGACGATCCGGTTGATCGCGGTGAGATCGGCGGTGCCGTCGTCGTGGATGGGGTGGGGGACGCGGTAGCGGCGTCCTGGGAAATGGCAGTCGGGAGCGATGCAGCGCATCTCGACGTGCTCGCCTGGCTTGCCGGCGAGTTGCTCCATCGGGTTGAGCCTGGCCAGCGCTTCCAGGTCGGCCTCGATGGGCGGCGTGCGGCGGCGGCGGCCGAGTTTCGTCCATTGACAGGGACACAGGTGGGTGCCGTCGTTACAGACGACTACCTCGATCGTCTGGCCGCCGGCCGTGCGCAGTGTTCGGCTGCCGATGATGCGGCGCTGCCCAAAGTCCCTGTGGCGAAATAGGGCGTCGAAGTTGCTCTTGTGGGCCGCCCGCATCACCCGGTTACAGTTGAACAGCGAGTCGCCGAACAGCACCGGGTTCGAGATGGTGGCTGGCGCGTGCCCTCGCTCGGCGCACAACTGATTGATCTCATCGATGTTCCGCTGGCTGGCCGGGATCAACTGTTCGGCCCCGGCGGGGATCTCGGCCTCGACCGTCATCAGGGACGCGATGATCATCCCCTCGGTACCGGCAACGTGGGACATCCGTCGCCGACCCCACCAGTACTCGTCGTTGCCTTTTGACAAGGTGTCGGCCGACCCGTCCTTGCGGATCTTGGCTCTCTTTGTCACCGGGCTGCGGATACCGGCGGCGTCGATCGCGCCGAGGGAGAAGTCGAGGTCGTGGCGGATTGCCGCGGCGGCGGGAATCTCGACGTGCACCAGACGGTCAAACCGCGCGAAAACGGGGATCTCCGCGTCTGTCAGCTTCGGGCGGCGCACCCGGGCCAAGCGACGCTCGGCGAAGGCGAGCCATTTTGGAAAGGAATTGATCGTCTGGTAGGCAGGGAAGACACCAGGCTCCTTGACCCATTTCTGCTCACTGGCCGGGGATTCCAGCTGGCGCAGTGTCTCCGCGCTGGGTGGCGGCAGATCGATCAGCGCGCGCAGTTCGGGTTCCTCCTGAACCATCTCGTAGCAGGCGGTCATTGGCCGGCGTGTGACCGCTTCGGCCACATGGAAGAAGAACTTGGTGGAGGGCGGGTACTTCATCGGGCGATGGACCGGGTTGAAGGCGCCCTCTCGAACCACCATCGCGGGCAGATCATCCAGATACTCGCGAAACGCGCAGATCTCATCCAACTCCCACATGCGGAGGATCATCGCGATCTCGCTGGCCCGCACGCCGGCACGAAACGGACGATCATGAGCGCCCTCGGCGTAGTCCAGCATGTGCTCGCGATATTCAGCTACCCGAGCCACCGGCCGCCCCTCCTGCCAGCATCGACAGTCGCTCGTAGGCGACCGGATACGCCTCTGGCCCACACTCCAAGATGAACTGCTTTGCCAGATCCATCCACTCGTCTTTGGACTTGCCAAAGCCTTTCGGGCCACGGGAGAAGGTCTGATACGACGGCCAGTCCCGACGATCCGACCGCAACAGACCGTAGGCACGTTCGGACGGCTGGAAGCCACGGAACTCCTCCAGCACGCGCGCCAAGATGCGGATGAACTCCTCCTTCGTCCACGGATGCTTGCGGCTGGCAGCGCGACCATCGCGACGAACAAGATCGGCCTGCGCTACCCGCTTCTCGGTGATCCCCGCCGCGTCTCGGGCCCTCGCCCACGTCCCAAACACACGGTAGATGGCGCTTCTGCCGGGGGCGTCATCCGCCTTCCACTGTTCGTACTCGGCGATCGTCTTTACCCCCGACCCGGTTGCCTGCCGCTTCCTAAAGTCGGCCGTCTCGATCGCAGAAATCAGCTTGAGCTCACGCATCATGTCGCGGACATCCGGACTCTCGTGATAGTCCGCATGCCGGGCGACTCGATCAGACGCGCCGTGGCGCACGACGACCAACTCATCCAAAGACATCCGATCCAGCAGGTCCATCGCCTGGCGCACTTCAGGAGTGTTGAATCGTTCCGGGTTGTTGCTTCCTTTCGGGCGGGGCACAAGGCCAGTGCTACACGGACCACCCCCCACCTCACCTGAATCTCCGTAAACCGATTCATCTACGCCTCCACGCCTACTGGCTGGGGTGTTCCGGGTGGGGTTGGTGTAGTGAACCGGGCCGGCACTTTCCGGCTCTGCGGGTCAAGCCCGGCAGCGGAGAGCGCGCCGGGCCAGGAGCCGTAGAAGCGGCGGATCGTGCACTGCTGGGGCAGGTGTGGCTGCGGCCGCTTGGCGGCCAGGGCGCGGAGCCGGGCCTCGCGCCAGGCCGCGTAGCTCTTCACCGTCGGCACCCGGCCAAGATCAGCCGCACACGCCCGCAATGCGCGGACAACGTCGCCCGCCTCATACCGCGGTACCGCCGGGTCATACACACCCGCATCCCTGGGTCGGCCATGGCGATCGGTCGGCGGGCAGCCGGCCGCACGAAGCGCGTTCAACCACGTCCTAAACACGCGCACCACCACTCGCGACCCCGGCAACTCAACTCCTTCGTCGGCGAGTAGCTGGCGCTGCTGGTCATACACCCGAACCGAGGGCGGGTCACCCACTCGCTCGGCCACCAGTCGCAGCGCCGTCAGGCACTCGGCCCGCCGAGACACGGCGGGATCGGCCGAGCGTTCCTGGACCAGTGCGATCAGGATCGAGGCCAGCTCCCAGCACGCCTGCGCCGGCAGCTCGCGCGCGGCGGCGGACAGGCAGGCCACCGCCAACTCTTCCCCGCCCTGGCCAGGCGAGCGGACGGCGAACACCACATCCTCGACCGGCGCCGCCTCGGGTGTTTCTGTCCGTGTGCGCCCGGTCACCGCCACGTTGCCTCCACCAACTGTAGGGCCAGGCGGGTTGCCTCCAGCCAGCGGAGGCGAAGCGTGATGGTACTGACCGATGGCACGTCCATGCCCACCACCCGCTGCCCGCCCGACCCGGCAACCACCAGGCTCCGCCAGCGCGCATAATCGGGCGCGCTGGGCCGATGTCCCAACCACAGCCAACAGGCCGCCACACACTCCACCAACCGCGCATCCGGATACCAGCGCACCACCCGACCCGACACCCGCTCCACACCCCCACGCCCAGCCGGCATCACGAGTGCCACGCGCAGCACGCCATTCCACCCGCCATAGCGGCGAGACAACGCCGACCCGCCCACCGCACCGACAACGTCGGTCCGGGCAGCGTCGTACTCCGCCAACCGCGGCGAGCGGTCCAGCCCGACCGCCAACCGCGCCACCAACCCCACCCCCGGATCAGCCACAGCGCCATCCCCGGCCGCCTGGGCGAGCAGCACCCCTACGACTCGCCGCAGCCCAGCGTCACTCAACCGCGACGCCGCGACCGCCAGCGACCGCACCGCCAACCCCGACGCCGCCGAGACCGGTGAGTCGTTCATCGACCGCGCGCCAGCCACTGCTTGACCACCTCCGGATCGCCGTCCCGTCGTCGACACCAGGCCAACAACAACCGTCGCAGGATGTAGCTCTGCTTGCCCATCCCCTCCCGCCGCGACGCCATCGCCCACCGCACATGCCTCGAGCAGAACGGCGCGCCGACTCCCTCCAGCCCCGGTAACCCGGAAGCCTCCGGCGAGCCACACCACAAACAGCCACCACGCCACTCGTCGACCACGTTCAGCCACCGATCCTTGACCCGCCCCGACTGCCGTCGTATCCCCATTCACGCGTCGACCCTAACCCTGTATACAGGATTGTCAACGCCACTCTGAATAAGACTCGGAAACGGCCACATCTCTGAACGTCGCCCGCCATCGGCGGATCGTCCGCCGGCAAGCGCCGACAATCACCCGTTTGGCCCGAAATCTCCGCGGTCGCGCGAGCAATTGCCAGCGCTCGCTTCATGGCACAAACCCGGTCCAGCCTGCCAGGTCAGCTCGCCGCCGGCGATCAGCAGCTCGGTCAGCTCGGCGCTGTCCGACGCGATGTCGGGGAACGAGGTGACGACGCCGGGGGCGCCGTGACACCACTGCGTGCGCACCTTGGGCTGCCGCGACCGCGCCGGCGGCTGGATCAGCCGGGGTTAGCCGGCTTGATCTGAACGATCTTCGGAGCAGCCCCGGCAGACAAGTTGCCGACCCAGCTGGTGACCAGGTGACACAAGGCCACCAGCTGATCGTGGTCGAGCCCCGAACATACGGTCAAACGCGCCCTGTGTGAGACCCTGCCGCGGCGTACCGTGGCTGGGGGTGGTCGCCGGCGGCGGCCCAAACGGGCGGGCCGCGCGGCTATACGGAGTGTGATTGTTCTTCATACCGATAGCTCTCATGGGAAGCTTGTGCCGTCCGTCTTGAGGCAGCGTTTCTAACCCGTTTGGGCTGGTGGACGCCGGTGCCCGCGTGCCCGGCATGGCGCTGCTGGCGGATAGAGGTGCTACTCGCTGACTGCAACCGGCAGTCGTCGTCTACTGCAGGATCGGCTGTACATAAGGCCGACGCGACCGCTACCCCCATACGAGGTCGATGCGACCGATGATGAGGCCGAGTCGCACCTCGTGGGCGACTCCGGGGGCGATGCGGAAGCTGGCGTAGGGCCGCACCCGGCCGCGACGCCATCTCGCCCGGCCGCTGATCGACGGCGCCCAGGCTCGATGGCCGGTCGGATACCAGACGAATTCCACCCACACGCCTCTGGCCTCCCGCGACCAGGTGTGCAAGCCCAGCACCAGCAGCGGCGTCTGCTGGGGTGAGCCGCGGCGGCCGACGCGCAGGAACCGCGAGATCAGCGCGCCGTCGGGATTGTGCGACCGTTCGGTTTGGGTGCTCATCTTCCAAAACCGCCACAACCTTGGTCGGGCCGGCCAGCGCCATCGCGGCGGCCGGGGGTGGGGTCGGACGTACAGGCGGCCATCCGCTCGGCGTTCAGCCTGCACCGCGTCAAACCGCGTGTGGCCGGTCGGCGCGGCCGAGAACACCGCCTCTTCGATCCGCGGATGATCCTCGTGCTGGAAGCGACCGTCCGGCTCATAGAGCACGCTGACGACCTGACCGGTACGCGAGGCCAACTCCAGCAGCCTGGGCTCGTCGAGCGTGAGGTCAAGATCGCCATGCCAAGCCTTGCTCGAGCCGAGGCAATGTTCGCGTTGAAGACCGGCAAATGGTCGGGGTGCTGGTCGCGATAGCCGGTCTTGGAACCGCTGATCATCCGCCCCGGCGGGCCCAGCGTGGCCAGGATCACCGCCTCGTACCTGGTCGCCGGGTCGTGATTCACGTCCGTGGACCTGCAGCACCGGTCGAGGCGCCGCTTCCAGGGTCGAGCTGTGGTGGCGGCTGGCGGCTGTTTCGAGCTGTGCCTCCAGTTCGGTGATTCGTTGGTCGGCGCGCTGGAGCTCGTCGACGAGCTCGTCGACGCGGGTGGCGGCGCGGTCGGCGGTGCGGCGCAGGCGATCCTGCTCGGCCTGCGCGATCGCTCCTGCTGTTCGAGCTCGTGCTCGGCGACGCCGCGCGCGTCCAAGCCGCCGGCTGCTCTGGTGCAGCAACGCGACGGCGTCGTGCAGGTCGCCCAGGTCGACCGCCACCCCCATCGCCGGCGAGGACGGCTCATCCCTCGCCGGCGGAGCCGGCGTGAAGGATGGTCGAGGGGGCGGTCGGGATCCTCGGGTCTCGGCTTCCAGTCGAACCAGGGTGACGTGGGCGGTACCGGCCTGCTCGTGGAGCAGCAATGCCAGCCGCGGCTGCTCGTCTCGGTGCAGCGCTTCGGACAGCAGGATATGGGTCAGCACGCGTCCATCCTGTCCTCGTAGTGGGGTGCCCCGACGAACGCGTCGTAGGCGCGCGTCAGCGGGTCGATCTGCCGCCCCGTGATGCCGAGGCGGCGTCGATGCGGGCCTGCAGCAGCTGCCAGAGCGCCCACTCGTACTTGACGTCCTGGGAGAGGGACGGCGGGGTAGGTGGCGGTTCCAGATTGGCGCGGCGAAGGAAGCCGCGCTCATCGGCGTCGATCGCAAGCACCACCCCGGCCAGCCCGTCCATCAGCGAGAACCGCTCGCTCATCAGCATGCACGCACAACCGCTCTACCGGCCCATCGCCCGTGCCAGTACATCACGCCTCCCAACGTCAAGAAGTAGCGCCGGCCAGGAACCTCGCTGCTCGGCCGCGTCACCCACCCCCGCTGCAACGTGATCACGTCCTCGGGCATGAACACGGCATCCAACAGCTCACCCCACCCGACCGCTGCCGCCCGCAATCGTCCGCTCTGCCCGGGACTGAGCGTGGACGGCCCAGCCGATCCGCGCCGAAAGACCGGCGCCAAGCAGCCACCGCTCAGATAGCCGACGCATCCCCAGGACACCCGCACGGTGCCTGGCGCCGATCCACGGTGTCGGTCACCCGCCCGCCAACGCCGGCACCAGCAACAGACCCGACTCGCCCCACTCGCGGCGCAACGAGCCCCGCACCTCCACCCGCACCCTCCGCGTCTCCACCTTCTCGCGGTAGGCGACCAGCCCCTCCCCGCGCGCCTGCTTCAGCTCCTCCCGCGCCCGCTTCACGTCCTCCGGGTCGTCCGGATCCCACGTCAGTCTGCGACTCCTTGACACGCCCTCTCCCCTCTCATCGATATCCATGTCTACGTAGACATAGCTGATGATTGGCCGCACCGCAAGGTCTCAGAGCGGCAACGCCACACCAGATCGTTCCCGCTGGCCGACGACCACGCCACGACAGCCTCCGTAACCGTCGGACAACCCGGTCGGCATGCCCGCGTGCCGGAGGCGCCGGCCATTACCCGAGTCACCGCGCCCACAGGTCGGCAGACACCGCGTCCTGAGCCCAGTGCAGGGAGAGCAATCCGCCCGCCGAACGGCCAACCAGTGACCAGCCACTCGCAGACTCCGCTGGTCGATGAACTACCCGCCCATGCTGGCCGAGCGCCGCATCTCCGTCTCGGCCCTTGCCCGCGCGATCGGCGTCAGCCAACCACACCTCTCACGCGTCCTGCGCCGAGCCGACTACCGCACACCCTCCCCCGAACTCGCCGCCAGGATCGCCCGACAACTCGGACTCCCCGACGACTACTGGCCCGAATACCGAGCAGCCACAGTCATCGCCCGCGTCCGCTCAGACCCGGCCTACCGCGACCGCCTCTACGCCTCGCTAGCCCAAGCCCCCAACCCGCAGCAGGGGCGTTGACACGCAGGCCAGGTCGACCGGCACGCGGCCAGCTCAGCACGCTCGATCGCCGCGATCAGCCGCACCCGCCGGCGCTGGATGATGCAGCAGACCGTTATCCGGCATGATCGGCATGCGAATCGATCCGACTGGTCACCGCGCGACGCACCGCCAAAAGCTGATCCAAGCTGAGCCGGTCCAACAGGTCGACCACCTCGCCCAGCTGTGAAGTCTTGACGCGCCCAGGGTTTCGACTGCCTTTAGGGCGCGACCCAAGATCACCCCGACACCGAGCACCCGCCAACACGCCGGAACCTGCGTCACTCCGCCCATCTCGTTCCAGCCCCCACCGAAAGGGCCTCCCGGCACGGTCGGTGCCGTAAATCTGGCCGACACGATCCGGGTCTGAAATCGAGCCCAGCAGCCCTCAGCACAGCCAGCCAAGAGCCGAAGAAACGACAAACGGCGCCGTGACCACTTGCAACCCCGCCCACCGCCGGCGTCGCCCCCAAGCTCCGCCTCGACACCAACCGTCAGCCGATCGCCGCGACCCGCGAAACGGCGACGACAGGCAGGACACAGACAGCGGCCCCCACCGATCAACCAGCCGCCAAGACCTTTCCCATGAAGAGCCGCAACCCGCGCCTCCGCCACCCCCCGAGGAAGCCGCTTCGCCTCCACCAACACCACCTCACCATGAAACAACGAGGCGCACTCAGCCTCCAACCACGCTCGTAACACCACCAGGGCCGAACTGAAAAGCCGATCCCCAACGCGGCGGCCAAAACGTTCTCCGGTGTACTTGGTCATCATCGACTCCGTTCCAAAGGGGGCGGCACCAACAACCGTGCCAACCCCAATCTCTCCTGGAATCGGAGCCGCGTCCGGCCAATCCGCTCCGATCCGACAACAATCCCCCGTTTGTGCCCGCCAGCCACACCAGGAACAAGCGCTGGAGCGTCGCGCCGGCGCCGAGCGAAGGTTCTCTCCGCCTGTCACGGGCGGTGAAGACGTTCCCCCTGATCGTCTCCGACCAGCAAGGCCGGTTCGAGTTCCGGGGAGGTAGGCGACGCTGTTCAGTCCGTCTCCGTAGGGGTCGGAGAGGTGCAGCTTCTACCAGCCCTGCCCAGGCGTATACCGCATCACGCTGGCATCAAGAACCCGAGCATCCACGACGCGCTGGTCGGGCTACTAGGGAAACCGATTGCCGAGTCCAGTGCCCTCTGCATTCCGACAGCCACATATGCCTTCCCCGGCGGTGCCGGCAGTGCATGGCGGCTGATCAGCGGACGAGCCGCCACCCCCTTGTGCGAACTGGGCTGGCAGTCCTTGGGAGTGCTGGAGCTCACCGCGCTGCCCAGCATCGATGAAAAGCACTGGGTCCCCATGGTGCAGGAGACTGACGCCCTGCTGGTAGGAGGCGGCGATCCCCTGTACCTGTGCCACTGGATACACCAGTCGCGACTGGCAGATCTCGTCCCGTCACTGCGCGACACGGTCTGGGTCGGAGTGAGCGCCGGGAGCTTGGTGATGGCCCTCAACGTCGGGGAGCGAGGCGAGCCCGGGCAGCGACTACTTCCACAGCGAGCGGATCGGCGGCGCCAGTCACTTCGGCGTCTGGCCGCTCACCGAGGCGGCCCAAGCGTGCTTCGGGGAGCCCGCGTGGCCAAAGGACGTGACCGTGCCCCAGGCGTCGGTCGAGTTCGAGGTGGCCGATGTGGCGGCGGTCGCAAGCGCGGCGGCCGAACTCCGCCTCGCGGGCTTCGAGCTCGTCCACGACCCCCGCGAGGAGCCATGGGGGCAGACCGTCGCCCGGCTACTCTCCGCCGAAGGGCTGATCGTCGGCATCTCCTACGCCCCGTCGTTCCACGAGGCCGCCTAAATCCTGACCGGTACCCGCCCCCTGCCCCGACGAACGCACCGCTCTATCCGACGCAGCGTCTATGACAGCGTCGTGATAGCGGCAGAGTCAGGCACCGCGAACCGGCGCGCGTTCAGACCGAGAGTACGCGCGTGAGCACCACGCCGGGTTCCCCGTGTTCGACGGCCTCGCCATACCGCTCCCAGCCGCAGCTCTCGTAAAACCCCGCCGCGTGTTCGGTGAACACCCACAACCGCGGCACCCCTTGTTCTGCGGCGAACTGCTCAAGTGCTGCCAGTAACCGCCGGCCCACTCCGGCGTTGCGGTACTCGGGCCGAACGACCATGCCACACACCCACGGCGACCGGTCGCGAATCGCGTCGATCTCAAACTCATGCAGCTGAACCGTGCCCACCGCGCGATCACCGGCTACCGCCACGAACGCCGCTGAGGTAGGCAGGTGCAGGCGACTGTCGAGCTCCGCCTCGCACAGCCAGCGCTCGCGCGGGTCATCGGCCAGCGCCTCTCCCCACTCCTCCCAGGCGATGGCGACCACCTCCGGCAGCAGTTGCGGATAGTCCGCCAGAGCGGCAATCTTGATCAACTGTCTCAGCTCGGTCACGTCCCTCCTTCAGTGCGCCGCCGGCCTGCGTATCCCTGCGTAACGACACCGCGACCTCCGACCACACATAGCTCTGGATCTTGAACCTGCCTGGTGATACCGGCAGAGTCAGGCACCGGAGGCGGAGCGCGCCACGCTGATGAGCGCGCTCGCGATTGCGTCAGGTCAGGTCGCCGAAATCGACGTCCTTAGAGTCGACTGTCCCGGTGGTTCTTCCCGGCGCGGTCTGGTATGCCCAGTACAGGTTCGTGTGCGCGATGACCTTGTCCGGCGGTGGTGCTCCCCACTCAGTCTGGTCTTCCGTCGTGTGCGCATCGCCAACGAGGGTCGCGTCGTAACCGCGGGCCAGGGCACCGTGCAGCGTGGAGCGGACGCACCAATCGGTTTGCGCGCCGACCACCACCAACCGCCCGACACCGAGCCCGGAAAGCACGGTCTCAAGGGTGGTGTCCTCGAACGAGTCGCCATAGTTCTTCTCGACCAGCGGCTCTGCGTCACCCCGGGCAAGCGCGGAGACGAGTTGCCAGCCGTCGCCTCCGCGTGCGAGTTCGTCGTCGGAGTGCTGGATCCAGACCACCGGCACACCCTCTCGTCGCGCCCGCTCGACAAGGTCGGCGACGTTCGCGATGACCACATCGCGGTCGTGCGCTCGCTCGACAGCGTTGTTCTGCATGTCAATCACGAGCAGCGCGGTGTTCGGTCGGTTCTCAAGAGTGGTCATGCGCCGTCCTGGGAATACCGTACCACCCCATCCGGGCACCGCCCCCAACTCCGAACAGGAGGAGAAGGCGGCCTCGTGACGCCTTTTTACCACCCCACCCAACCGGCCGCCCGCCTTCTTCTAAAAGCCGGTGTTGGACAGGCTGGCCACCTGGATCGCGGTGATCTTGACGTTTTCGGCCGTTCCGTCCAGGCCGCCGTCGCCCAGGAAACAAGTCAGATAGGCGGTGCCTGCGGTCTTTGCAAACGTGTGGACGACGGTCAGCGTGATCGGGTCGACCACAGCGGTCGTTGACGTGTTGATGCCCGGCGCCAACCAGTTCAGATCCGCCCTGCTTGAGTCGCTGTCAGACCCCGCTGTGATCGCGCAGCCGTGCGGCTGCTGACCTCACGCCGGCTCAGGAGCGCTGCCCGAGACGGTCGCTACCCACACAACCACCCCCAGGGCGCTCGCCCACACGATCGCTATCCTCGCACACCGTTCACCTCCTTCACCACCTCCTTCCCCGTGGTTTGAGAAGAGGTAGGTGAAGAGTAGTGAGGAGCCATGAGGGTAGCGATCGTCTGGGCCGGCACCCTCAGGCCGCCGACCGCTACTTGCGCGTCAGCTCGCGCCAGCTGGTTTCGGAGACGTCGACGTCGAACCTCTCCGCCGCCTTCTTGATCCGCTTCCACGCCTCGTCACGTTCGCTGTCGCTCACGCCCTCGACCTGGTCGAAGCGGGCGATCGCGTTGCGCACGTGCTTGGCGTCAGAGAGCGGCTCCTTGCGTTCCTTGGGAAACGCGAACTCCGACGTCTTAAGGTCGTTCTTCTCGGCCGTGCTCATGCCTTGCGAGTGGCCGCTGGGCCCCTGCCGGTTGGCCTGCTGGGCTTTCTTTATGTTCTGCCTCGCCGCGCGTTTCTGCTTCTCACTGGACATCGCCGCCCTCCTCGCGGGTCGCTGGTCACAAGCGGATGCCCCCAACGGAGTGCCGCGAAACTCCGGTCACCGGGCCGCATCGAATCAAACCGACCGAGGATCTGGTTGAGGACGTCCTCGCACTTGACCTACAGCGATGCTTGCCGGAACCGGAGGCTGCGCTGGGGGCCGGTATGGACGCGTGACCAGGTCGAGCTGCACGTGCGCGCGGGTCGTCGACGTCCAGTGGCTTCGAGGCTGGCGTGAACGTGCCCGGCGGCCAGCTCGAGGAGACACGGTCGAGGTGGTTGTCGTGAGGGCCGACGTTTCCGCTCAGGGCAGCTGCTCGAAAAGGTCTATCAGCTCGTCGCGGCGGTAACCGTGATGGCGGCCCAGCTTGAGTAACTCGGCCACTTTAGCCAGCACCACGCTCCGCTCCGGCGTGCCGGCGACCCGGACGCCCTACGCCGACCCCCGTTCAACCGGTGGGTCACGGCGGTCGCCCGGATCAACGCCGCCCCACGTTGCTGGAGCGGACCCGCTCCGCATACCTGGCGGCCAAGAAGCCGGAGGACGACGGGCTCGACATCGAGCTGACCGGTGACATGTCAGAGCAGGAGCAAACCGACGCGCAGCGTCGGATCCGCGAGTGTACGCCAGTCCGGAGTGTGCCCGATACACGTGGCATCTGCGGGTGTGTATCGGCCGCCTAGATCTTGTTGCGGGCAACCACTCGGAACCTACGTGATCATCGTCGTCGCGTCGCGAGCCGTCGCGGCGTACTACGCACTCCAATGCACCGTGGCCCTACGCACCAGCAACCGGGGCTGGACCCGCGTTGGATACGGCGTCCTGGCCCTCCTGATGGTGGCAATCACGCTCCTGGCTCAACCAGCTCAATGAACCGAATCCATCCCGTGACGCGGGATCGATCCTTGGTGAGGCGACGTCGCGGGAAGTGGGCCGCGACCATGACCAGCACACCGATGACGGGCGGAGTGTCTCATTCTCGAAACGGTGGTTGGCGCACTGGATCACGGTTCCGGGGCCACCCTCAACCGGTCGCCGAGGCCGCCGTCCAGGATTCCGGCAAGCCACAACGATGAGCTCTTCGTGGGCGGCCAGGCTTCGCAGTGTGCGGGGGTGCCGTGGTTTCCTACGCCTGCGCGGTAGAGGCGGTGGTGCGATCTGTGGATCGAGCGCTCGGCGGTTGGTGGGAGCGTTTCTGCAGGTAGAGCTGACGGTCTGCGGTTGCGATCACGTCGTCGAGGGTGGCGCCGTCCTCCGGAGAGTGCGCGGCTCCGGCCGATGCACCGGGGATGGTCAGTCGGCCGTTCTGGACTACCGCGACGCCACCGGGTGGGATCACGGCCATGAACTCGTCGCCTCCGACGCGTGCAACAAACGCGTCTGGGCCTAGCACCGCGACGAGGGCTGCGACCACCTCCCTGATCGCGGCATCGCCGGCGTCGTGTCCGAGCGAGTCGTTGATCTCTTTGAGGTTGTCCACATCGGCGATCACAACGCCGAAGTGGCGCCCAGAGGCGATCGCCTGGTCGCATCGTTCGAAGAACGCTCGGCGGTTTGGCAGGCCGGTGAGAGGATCGGTGTATGCGAAGCCGCGAAGCTTTCGACTATGCAACCCGACCACGACTCCGACGCCGAGATAGGCGCAACCGCGGATTGCCAGAGAGACGGCCTCGGTCGCCACGGTCGGTGTGTTTGGGACGCTCGCATACCAGATCGTCACGATGATCGTCGCCGCGACGGCGACCACCGCGGCTGCGCGGACACCGAACCACGACCCGGCGATCACGACCGGTAGCAGGTAGAGGTAGCCCACTCCCAGATTCGACCAATCCTTGACCGCGAACTGGAACTCCGCCGTGATCACGAGCGAGACCGTGATCGCAACTAGAGCAAGAACCCTCGAATGAGCCCGGAACGGCATGCTCAACCATCGGCTCGCGGCGTGTGCAAGGTGAGCGACTCCGTCCCGGCCTTGACCTCCACTTCGAAACGCGCCGAGGACAGCAAGGACGCGTCCGGGGTGGAGACTCCTCGTGGCGAGCCGGGAAGTCCGGTCGGCACCAAGGAACACCACGTCGGAAGGTGTGGGATTCGAGGTGCGCGCGGACTCGATGGGATTGGCTCAGGCGCTTGCCGGGCAGCAAGCGGTCGCCGACCACGCAGCCGGGTTGGGCGTGGTCGTCGGTACGTTCGCGGCGTGGCGATTCTGCCCACTCCAAAGGCCCGAGCCGTTCGTTCGAGTTGGCGCGGCTCGACGAACGCGGATCGAGCTGGCCGTCCTACGTCGTCTCTCGTCGATCGAGACGCCATGCGCGCGACGGCGGCTCGCAAACGCGTGCGCTCGGTGACGCAACGCCGCGTCATTCTCGATGAGCGGCTGCTGGTCACAGCGATCGCGGATCGAATCGACCAGGCTCTGGCCGACCCGCGCGCCCTCGTTATCCTCTGGAGAATGGTGACCGGCGCACCGCCCCTTGACGGTAGATGAGTCGCGAACACGTCAGGAAGTGCAGAGTCGGCTCCGTACGGTATCGGCGCTGATCAAGGACGACACCTTCGAAGCAGCGGCACACGCCGCGAACCGGATGCCGGCTCCTCCCTCACTGCAGGTTGGCACGACACCGCCCTCGATGCTGTTCTCGGCACGGAATCGACGATGATCTGCGGGCGTTCGGCCATGTGCGGATGTCGTGGGTGGCCGCTGTTCAGGCCTTCGCGCTGAAGGCGACCACCACGGCCGGAGGTGTGCGTGCAGCAGTTTGGAATGGCCGTGGCGGTCGTGAGCGGCCTGGTGCTGGCTGCGCTGGTGTTTCGGCGGGTCGCCGAACGCGTTCGGATGCCGGCCCCGGTTGTGTTCCTGCTCGCCGCCGCGGTTGCCTCCGACGTGTATCAGCCACTCCGCACAGCGCTGTCTCCGGACGATGTCAGCCGGGTCGCGTCAGGCGCATTGATCGTGATCCTGTTCGACGGTGGCGTCTCGCTTGGGTGGCGTCGCGTCCGTCCCCGCGTCGGCGCTGTGGTCACGCTCGGCTTCGGAGCAACTGTCGCCACGGCTGGAGTGATGGCCCTGGCCACGCACGCGTTGTTCGGGTTCGGCTGGGCCACCTCGGCAGTGCTGGGTGTCGCGCTCGCCCCGACCGACCCGGCGGTGGTGTTCTCGGTGATCGGCGAGGGCAGCCTGCGCGAGCGGCCAAAGACGATCTTGGAGGCTGAGTCGGGAGCCAACGACCCGATCGCAATCGCACTGATGATCGGCGTCCTGGCCGCGATCGACGGAGGCTCCTGGCTCCCCACTGTCACCACCACCCTGGCCCGCCAACTCGCAATCGGACTCGTGGTCGGTATCGCCGGCGCCTGGCTGACCCGCAAGCCGCTCAAGCATCTGACCGAACCGCGAGAATCACTGCAGCCGATCGTCGCGCTCTCAGCCGCGGGCCTCATCTTCGGCACCGCCACCGCCATCCACGGATCAGGATTCCTGGCCGTGTTCATCGCCGGCCTGCTGCTCGGAGACGCCAACACGAGCGTCGGCGAAGACGTCCGCACCTTCCACTCAGAACTCGCCGGACTGGCAGAGATCGTCGTGTTCGTCTCGCTCGGCCTGACGGTGCACCTGGCAGCGCTCGGGGCGACCGGCATCTTCCAAGGACTCGTCCTCACGATCGTGCTGCTCGCCCTGGCCCGGCCGCCGGCAGCGATGCTGCTGCTCGCACCGTTTCGCGTCCCCAGAGGTGAGCGCGTGTTCCTGGCCTGGGCTGGCATGCGCGGCGCCGTACCGATCCTGCTGGCATCACTCGCACTCGCAGACGGCGTCCAAGACTCACCACGCATCTACGGCCTCGTGTTCGTCATCGTCGCAACATCCGTCACCCTCCAAGGCATCACACTCCCAGCAGTCGCCTCCGCTCTGGGCGTCAACACCGGCGGAGATGGCTCTGCGGAATGAGGGGAACAAGGCGCCCGCGGCGGCGGCCCACCGTGGGCCACGACAGCCCACTGACGCGACATGCAGGATGGCTGCGGCGCCCAGCAGGATGCGAAGAACACATCGTCGCGTGGGCGGCCGCGCACCACCCACGCGGCGCTACATGACCGGATCGTGGTGATCAGGCCGGGTGAGGGATTGAGCATCGCCGACCGCCGCCGGATCGCCGGACGGGTCGCGTGGCAGTGCGGCCGCGAGCGCGGCGAAGGCGAGCACGTCAATTGCCAGGAAGAAGAGCGATCCGGCCACAAACGCGGCGACGTGGCGGGGAGTGTCGAGGCGGGCCTGGAGGCGGACGAGTTCGACCAGCGCGAAGCAGACAGCGCCGATCGCCAAAAGATACGCGCCGACCAGCCAGACTCGGGTTGGAATGCGTGAGCCGGGCACGGATCCACGCCAGCTGGGGTGACTCTGGTTTCGAACCAGGATCGCCGCAACGATGCCGAACCAGCACATCGCGGTGGCGACGCCGCCGATCGCGTCGCTGGGCCGATGCCAACCCGCGAACAACACGGCGACCCCGACCACGCCCGTCAACGCGACCGCAACGCCGGTGGCACGCAACCGCCACCCCGCGGGAGCGACAACCAATGCAGCGCATCCCAACGCCGCGGCCGCAGCAACGTGCCCACTGGGATAGCTGCGCGCAGTCGCCACGGCATCTGAGCCCAACAAGACCGGCCGCGCCAACAACAAGGACTTCAACAACGCCGCCGACACCAGCGTCAACACGACCGCGCCAGCGGTCGCAAACGCCAGGCCCAACCTTCCCCGTACGAGCGCGACACAGCACACCGCTCCCGCGAGCAACGCCACCGCTCCCACGGTCACCTGATCGAGGATCGCGCTGGCGCCACCCTGCAAGCCCGTGGCGCCAGCGCCCCGACCGAGCAGCACATCGCGCTCAAACCGCTGCCCAAACACCGAGCGCTGCGCCGACAGGTAGAGCCCAGCGAACACGATCAACGACACCGTCGAGAGCCCGAGCAGCCGCCGGATCGACCGCGCCGCCTCCGCCTTCTGACGGCGAGGCAGATCGAACCACAACCCGCCCAGCACCGCCGCCGCCAACGCCAACGTCACATCGGCCACCACCGAGACGCCGCTACCCGTCGACGAGTCCACAGTCGTCGCAACGACGAGGCTGACGAACCCCGTGGTCGAGGCGACGGCAACCGTCCCCGGCCGTCGCAGCGCGTCCCGCATCACCCACCGCTGCAACCGATCCCCCGATGGCCCGGCAGACCACTCGGCACGGCACCTGGAGAGAAGCCCACACCCCCGATCCTTCCACGCCACGCCCAGCCCGGCAAGAAGCGCCCCGCTGCGTTCCCCGCAAGAACCACCGGCGACAGTGCGTTGACCGGGAGTCGCTGAAACGGACACAGGTTCGGCTCTGCCGTGCCGTGCCCGGGGTCCGCGGCCGAACTCGCAATCGCAAGTGCACCGTCGACCATGTGCGGTCCATGCCGGGGGCGCGATCAGGGGCGCAGACCCCGCTCAAACCACTCCGATAAGCCAAACCCGCCTGATCTTCAAAATCAGCAAGCCGTTCTAGCCCAACGGTTGGCGGGTTCGACTCGTGCGCCGCTCCGCTTCCTACCAGGTCACGGTCTTTACCGGTCAGCCAGACCGGCGGGTTTGGTGGTTTTCGCCAGAATCAGGCGGCTGATTTGGTGCCGCAGCTCCCCTTCGCGGAGGCGAGCGGCGCACACGAACAGGACGTACTTCACGTGGCGACCTGCGCTTCGTCGAGCTCTTGGGCAGGCAAGGTGACACGGCGGTTGATCTCGTCCCGTACCCCGCGGACGACGTCTAGCGGCTGGCCGGCGGGGTCAGTCACCTCCCAGTCGATGTAGCACTTGCCGTGAATGCAGGGGCACTCGCCACAGCCCATCGTCACCACCACCCATTCCAGGCCGTTCGGGTCGCGTTGACACGTCTTCCTTGCACAGAGATACTCGGCGCGATCTGCGCCTGACCATCGGTCAGGTGTCTACGTGCGGGGGGCGCCCAGCAGACGTGCTCCTCGGTCCTACAAGGGGGGCGACGATGAGGATGCTGACCGGGCAATGGCGTTGGGTTGCGGTGGCAGGCGTTGGGGTAGTGTGTCTTGGGGCAGGCGCCGCGGGGGTCGCAGTGGCGGCCGGCGGCGGGTCGGCGGCCACCTACACCGGCTGTCTCTCCGCCAAGGGTGCGATCTCGAAGCTGCAGAAGGGGTCAAAGCCGATCGGTACCACCTGCCCGACGGGCCTGGCGTCGATCAAGCTCTCCAGCGGTGATATCACCGGCGTCACGGCCGGCACCGGACTGGCCGGAGGCGCCACCAGCGGCAACGCGACCCTCGGCCTCGCTCCCGCCTACAGCCTGCCCCAGGGATGCTTCGCCGGCAACTCCGCCTCAGCCAATGGCAGCGGCGGCTGGGGCTGCGCCACGAATCCCAACACCGCGTTCAGCTACGGCTCCGTCGCACCGACCCAGACGGTGTTCGCCGCAGCCGGCTCGCTCCAGTTCAATTTGACCTGCAACCCCACCAAGCAGACCGGCGACCTCGAGGTGATCAACCTCTCAAACAGCGCCGGGAACTTCAACTTCTTCTACGGCCAGTTCAACGCCAGCACGTCGTCCGACGTCGGGTTCACGCTCGGTGCCGACGACCAGGCGCAGGCCGCGAGCAACCGCGGCTCCACCGGCTCCTTCGTCTGGAACGACGCACTCGGAAGCGTGGTGACGGGCACCGTGACCTGGTTCTACGACACCGCCACCGGCACCTGCCAGTTCCATGGCATGCTGACCTCTGCCTTCACGTCCTAGGGCGACGTCGGAATCCGGTCCACTCATGGGGGTGCTCATGGGACAGACGGCCCCTGAGCGTTCGCGCCTCGCTTGGGCTCGTCGCGTCTAGCCTGTGACGATGCCAGAGGGTCTTTCCAGCTCGGAGGTCGGAAAGGAGATCGCCGAGCACGCCGAGCGTGCCGACGAGCGGCACGACCGGGTGATCTCGATCATCGAGGCGGTGCTGCTCTCGGTCGTGGCGTTGGTCGCGGGTTGGTCGGGCTTCTCCGCGGCCAAGTGGGGAACCGCGTCGTCGCTCGACCTGGCGCGGGCTTCGGCAACGCGGACGGAGGCCAATCGCGCCTACCAGCAGGCGCTGACCTATCGGGTGGGCGACGCGATCACGTTCAACGCCTGGCTGAGCGCTTACTACAGCGGCAACCGCTCGGCACAGCGGATCACGCGGAAGCGGTTCTTACCCGAGCTCCAGACTGCCTTCGCCGCGTGGATCGCGACACACCCGTTCACGAATCCTCGTGCGCCGGCCGGGCCACAGGCGATGCGGCAGTACCACGCTCCCGGAGCCGCCCAGGCAACCCACCTGGATTCGCAGGCTGAGGCATACTTCGCGGCCGGCGAGACGGCGGCCGGCAACGAGGACGACTACGTCCGCGCTACCGTCATCCTTGCCAGCGTGCTGTTCTTGGTCGGCATCAGCACCCACTTCCGGCGCCGAGGGATCCGCATCGGCCTGGTCTCGGTAGCCGGTGTGCTGCTGCTGGCAGGGCTGGTGGCGATCCTCGAGCTCCCAGGCCCGCCCTCCTAAGTCGGAGGTCGTGGCCCCGACCTTCTGGCCCGCCATGCAGTCGGCCCGCGGCGCAACCATGCTCGCACTCGAGCGACGGCAGACCGCACGAACTAATCCGTGGTACGGTGTATCTTGATCAGGGGATGCGCCGCTCTCGTCCTCCGCCGGATGGCTCAACGGCAACATCTTCACCAACTTCTACCCGCTAATCATCCTGCTGATCGCGGTCGGCTACGGCGCCGCTGCGATCGCGGCTCAGGACGAGGACGGCACGCTCTGCCTGGGTACTCCTGGGCGCCGGCGCGTTCATCCTGTTCCTAGCGGTCGCCGCGTTCGAGCGGCTCGACCTTCGCTGACCAGCACTCTGACGGTTTCCGCCGCTCCACCGCACACCGCCGAACCGCAGCCGCCAAGCAACGGGAGACGCTCGGAGCGAATATGGCGAAGGTGTCACAGGCATCGCCAGCTAGCTCAAGCCGCGGGGACGCTGTGCAACGCCGCGGTTTCCTGTCGTTCAGCGGGTGCGGAAGCCCACGGCATCACATCTGGTTCATCACGTTCGTCAGGACTGTGCTGATCGTGCCGCTGAGCAGCGTGAGAGTCGCCACCACGGCGATGGTGATGACCCCGAGAACCACCGCGTATTCGGCCATCGTCTGCCCGGACTGCCGACGATCGCCCGGCCACACCCCGCACTCGGTCACCCCGTCACCCGTTCAATGAGCCATCTCGCGGCCGACCAACCGGCGGCAGCGTATACCCTCGCGTTTGGTACTAAGTCAAGCACCCGTCGTCCGGCAATCGGCACAATCATGTCCAAGCCTCCCGTGGAAGTCGCGCTTCCGTAGTGTGTGAAGCGGAGTGGTGCTCCGTCAACTGGCTGGATCAGCCGTACTCTGCGCGTGTGATACGTCGTAGTTCGCCACCAACGGATCGAGTGAGGGCCAAAGGCCGGGATTGCCTCGGATGATCCCGCGAAGCGGCGTCGAGATGGCGAGCACGTGATTCGCCCACACTTCGATCTCGTCCCTTCGCCAACCGTACGACCCTAGATGGCGGGCGGCGTCCAGCGCAAGAAAAAGCACTGTGGCCTGCTGGTCGGCGATCTAGCAGGCGGGACTCGACGTCGTCCACGGGCGACTCCGCTTCGTCGTAGAAATGCGCTCGAAGCTCGGGATAGTTGATGAGCGTCTTCTGCACCTTGGCGTCCATGCGCAGAAGATCACAGTCCGCCTGAACCGCGGCTACCTGATTGGCGATTTGCGAGTGATGCGCCAGCTCCCGCGCTTGGTATGCGAGGATAAGCACTGATAGAACGACCGCCAACGTTGCTACGAGTTGCATGTCGACCTCCCGTCGAACCTGGTGCGCCTGGCCAGCTGTGGACCCAAAGACTACCGGCGGCAAAGCGCCTGCGGCCTAGGCGCGCGACTGCTTCGCGGGGCATCTCGGGTGTGGAGCGTGGTGCGTTGTGCCGATCGGCGACTGCTACATGAACCCGCGAACTCTCCCGACAGTGTGCCCCCTCCGGTCGGCTCAAATGGTCTGACCAGCGTCTACTACCGTAGACCTGCCACCAAGTCCAGTCGACCCGACCGGCGTACCGAGGTCTGGACTCCGTGGCGTGGTCGCAGCGGCACGAAACCGATCAGCATCGGCAGGGCGGCCACGATCTCGAACGCCTTGCCGGCCTGAAGGGCGAACGTGCCCTTCGCGTGGCCACCCACGCAGCCGGCGCAGATGAGATTGACGATGCCGCCATTGTTCCGAGACAACCCTGCCGTCGCACGCACCGTAGACGTTGAACATCACGCTCGTAACGCCGGTCGCCACAGCCACCGCCGGCGCCGCGTCGTCTCGGGCCGACCTGGCAACGACATCAGTCATCGACGCCCCGTGGCGGGCGAGCGGGTAGGAACTTGAGTCAAGAAGCAGACCCGCAAACCGTTCCACGGGATTGCCGCGGGAACACGCCGACGTCATCTTCCCGCCCGCCCCACCAGCGATACCGCCCAGCAATCGCGCGGCCGCATGCCCACTTGACAACAGACCTACATATCAGGGGTGGTAAAGGAAGCCGTCGCCGTCCGCTGCCATCAGCCCGTGCTTTGAGCCAGGCATGTAGCTGATCCAGGTCAGACCGTCCTCGCTGTCCGACTTCACGTCAGGGTCGGGGACGTGCATCACAGCCCAGCCGAAGCCCGGCGTGTAGCGCTCAAGCAACAGCCTTGAAACCCGCCTGGGCCACCGCCGGCCCGCAGCCCATACCACTCCCGACGGCGACTCGGTGGCAGACGAGAGGTCGACCGCAAACGCTGGGCTGGGTGGAGACAGGTTGCTCCAGCGGCGGCCGTTCCAGTGGCAGACAAGCGCCGCCTGGGTTCCAACCGGCAGGCCGTTCTTGTTGGCCGTGGCGTCGATGCCGACCGCCCATACGTCACTGGCCGACGTGCCGGTGACAGCCTCCGTCAGGCCCCACTTTCGCTGGGCGCATCCAAACGGCGTGGCGGGGCAGTTTGTGCCGATGCAGCCGACTTCGGGGCGGCTCAGCGGACTGCCCAGCTGGCCGGCCTGCCAGACGTCGCCGCCGGGCGGCTCCCAGAGGCCGCCCACGACTCCGAGACGTGGGTTGCACGGGTTGGTCGTGTTCTCCCGCGTCCAGCCCCTACCGTTGTAGTGCCAGGCGCTGGTCAGCCCGTCGATGCAGTCAGGCGCCTCGGTAATGATGGTGACGTCATCAGGGCCGCCGGTCCCGACGCTGGTCACGCGTCGGGCTACAGCCGCCTCGGGCACGCCTCGCAGCTGCCACTGCTGGCCGTTCCAATGCTCGAGCACCGGCACCTCGACCGTCGGAGTGCTTGTCGCCCAGGCATACCCGCCGGCCCACACGTTCGCTCCGCTGCTTCCCGCCACCGAGTAGCCTGCCGACTGGTCCGTACCGGCAGGCATCGGCAGCCTGACGCCGTGCCACTGCGTCCCGTTCCAACGCTGCAGCACCAGTTGGTCGATCGGCGGCTCGACGCCGTAGGTCACGCCGATCGCATAGGCGTCGTTGGGGGCCACCGCGGTCATCTGTTCCACTGTCGGCGTGTTTCCATCCACCTTCGTCGGTGGGAACACCTGCCAGCCGGTCGCGGCAGCCGCAGACTCTCCGCCGCAGAACATGAGCGCCGCTGCCAGCAGCGGCAAGCACCATGCTGCCCGCATGACCAGCCACCCTTCGATCTTCACGCCGACGCGCCGCCAGACGCTAATCGCCGGATCGTACACCTGCCGTCAGGAGCAGGCAGCGTGCGGTCAGATGTGGGGCAGCGCGTCGTCGCATACGCCACCGCTCGGGGATCGAGGCGGCTCCTGATCGCTGGGAGTGAGATCGCCGAGTAATGACGCCACTGAAGCTTCGTGTTTCTGACCAGAACGCCGCAGCCGCTCTAGTACGAGAGATGGAACCAGAGCTAGGCACGTCCCCACAGACTGGTTCAGCTACTCGTTGGAGTTGGAGTTGACCCGCTTTCGGTTGACACTCCTCCACTAAACCCGGGGCGCTTCAAATCTCGACCCCTCGAAATTCGGCTTGGACTAATGGTTGGACTGCTATCGGCTGGTTCTTAGTCCAGAAGCGCCCGGTGGCCCGGCCGGACAACCTGTTCGAGCCCTGCGACCAGCACCGCGACGCCGGCGCTCATGGCCGTTTCGACGACCGGGCGAAGATCCGGAACCTCCAGGCCTGGGCGACGGAGCACCGCGACCTGGTGCGGGTGGGGACAGCCGCAGGGGATGCCGGAACGGCCGCAGCGCTCGTGCAGACCCGCCTACGCGGCGGCTGACGCACCGGCAACGGCCTCGATCGCTTGCAGGTTGTCCCGCAGTTCCAGCGGGTCGGCCAGGATGCGGGTGGCCCCGGCTTCTGCGAGCTCGTCGCGGCCAAATCCTCCGGTGAGCAGCGCGATCGTCGGCACTCCCGCCTGGGCCGCCGCCTTGCAGTCCCAGGTCGAGTCGCCGACGAACACGTAGGTGTCGGCATCGCTCAGCCGGTCGCGCGCGACCTCGACCAGCTCCGGGTGCGGCTTGGTGGTGCGCACGTCGGCCGAGCAGACCACCGAGTCGAACAGCCCCTGGGCGTCGAGCAGGTCGAGGTAGTGCTCGATCTCCTGCGGCTTTCCGGAGCTGGCGAGGCATAGACGGTGCCCGAGGCGGTGAAGGGCATCGAGCAGCTCGTGCGCGCCGGCCGTCGGCTCCACCTCGCCGATCAGCCGGCGGTACTCCTCCGACTCCCGGTCGCGGATCTGGTCGCCCAGCCGCTGCTCGACGTCCCGGCCGGCAACGGCCTCGACAAGGCGGTCGCCTCCCATGCCGTTGTGCCGGTGAATCCGGGCCAGCGGCACCGTCACGTCGACCGCCGCGAACGCGCGCGCCCACGCCAGCGTGTGGTGGTAGTTCGAGTCGACCAGCGTACCGTCGGCGTCGAGGAGCACGCCGGCCGTCATGCGGCAGCCGCCGCGCGCTGCCGGGCCGCAGATGCGTCTACCCGCCCCTCGGTCAGCAGCTCGGCCAGCCGGGAGGCCGTGGCCATGATGGTCAACGCCGGGTTCGCAGACCCCTGTGTCGGCAGCGCCGATCCGTCGGCGATGAACAGGTTCGGGATGCCCCAGACCCGGTGGCTGCCGTCGGCGACGCTCTCCTCGGGCACCGCCCCGATCCTGGCCCCGCCGATCAGGTGGGCGTAACGATCGATGGTCAGCGTGTCCTGCGCCCCGGCAGCCTCCCAGATCTCGTTCATCACCTTGCGGGACATGGCGATGTTCGCGTGGTCGTTCGGGCACAGGCTGTGGTCAAACCGCGCGATCGGCATCCCGTAGGAGTCCACCTCGTCGGCCAGCGTCACACGGTTGCCCGCCTGGGGCAGGAGCTCGGACAGGCCGCCCAGCACCGACCAGTGGTTGTAGTCGCGCATGTACTCGCGGAGCGCGAGCCCGCGGTGGCCGTCGGCCAGCACGTGCTCCGCCCAGCCGATCGGCAGCGGGCTGATCGTCTGGATGCTGAACCCGCGCACGAACCCGCGGGAGACGTCGGTCTCGTAGAACTGCTCGGACGACACCTCTGGCGGCGGCGCCTTGTACATCCGGAGCAGGTCGGGGAACCGCCCAGCGACCTGGCTGGCGCCCTGCACCATCACGTAGCGGCCGACCTGGTCGTTGCCGTTGCCGAGCCCGTTCGGGTACTGGCTGCTCGTGGAGTGGAGCAACAGCCGCGGCGTCTCGATCGAATAGCCGGCGACGGCGACCGCGTCGGCGCGCTGGAGGCGCTCCTGACCGTCGCGGATGTAGGTGACGCCGCTGCAGCGCCTGGCCTCGTCCAGCTCGAGTCGCACGGCCATCGAGTCGACGCGGATCTCGGCGCCGTGCTCGATGGCGTCGGGGACGTGGGTCACCAGCGGGCTGGCCTTGGCGTTGACCTTGCAGCCCTGCAGGCAGAAGCCACGGTAGATGCAGTGCGGGCGGTTGCCAAACTGGCCGTTGGCAATGGCAACCGGGCCGACGCGCATCTCGATCCCGGCCTTCCGGGCGCCGCGCCAGGCCAACTCCGCCGAGCCGCCGATCGGGTGCGGCGCGTGCGGATAGCCGTGAGGCACGCCCCAGGGCCAGAACTGCCCGGCGACCGGAAGCTCGCGCTCGAGCGCCTCGTAGTGCGGCTGCAGCTCCTCATAGCCAAACGGCCAATCGGCCCCGACGCCGTCCAGCGTCCGGGTCTGGAAGTCGGACGGGTGGAACCGCGGCGTGTAGCCGGCGAAGTGGACCATCGAGCCGCCGACGCCGTGGCCGCTGTTGTTCTTGCCCAGCTCGACCGGGTCGCTGCCGCCGATGATCCGCTTGTCCGTCCAGTAGATGTGGTGCGAGCCGGCCTCATCCGAGACCCAGTCGCTGTCGGGATCCCAGAACGGCCCCTTCTCCAGCACCACCACACGCCAGCCGGCTCGGGCAAGTCGCTGAGCGAGCACCCCGCCGCCGGCGCCACACCCGACGATCAGCATGTCGACAGACTCGGAGTCGCGGTACCGGCGCATCCGGTCTTTGCCCGGCACGCCTCTGGTGTGCGGGTGCAGCAGGTGCGCCGAGTCGTTCCAGGGCGGCGGGACGCCGTTGGGGTTACGCCTCATCATGCACCGGGTCGCGCTCGTAGCCCTCGCGTCCTTCCCAGGCCTCGGTCTGGCCAACGCCGAGCCGGGCGAAGCCGCGGGGATAGGCAGGCCCGGCGAAGCCGATCTCGTTCCATGCCCAGGGATGGGAGTAGAACGAGGCCACGATCCCGTGGGAGACGATGAGCCAGGCCCGACCGGCCGGGATCTGGTCGAAGCTGCCGCCGGCCAGCGCCCCGTCGGCCAGGTCGCCGCAGATCCGGTCCTGCTGCTCCCGGCTGAGCACCGCATAGCTTTCGGCCCCGAACCGTGCGTCCGCCTGTTCGTCCAGGCCACGGGCCACCATCCGCCACGTCTCCCCGTCGTCCGGGAGGTCGGCGTACTGGAAACCCTCGAGGCGGCCGTTCCAGAGGGTGTCGTCGATCATCGCCAGCACCGGTATCCGCGGGTTGTCGTCCTGCGCCATGACGATGTCGCAGAGCGCGCCCAGCGTTGCTGCCTCGCCGTCGCTGAAGAAGCGGATCGCCGGCACCCGGTGCACGCGGTCGAGCACAACGCCGCGGGTGACCTCGTCCCAGTGGGGCGCCTGCTCGAGCACGTCGAACTCGGGGTAGCGGCCGTGCATCTGCGGCGTCACCCCGCGACGTTGGCGAGGCAGCTCCCGCGGGTCGCGGGGATGCCCGTCGCGCTGGCTGGGGAGATGCCCCGCGTCCCGGAAGCTCTCCGCCATCAGGTCTCCCGCGCTGCGAACGCGGCCGCGATGCCCATCATCCCGACCAGCGCCAGCGACCCGGGTGCAAGCAGCGGTGGGCCCATGACGACGTTGTACAGCGGCTCGCGCAGCCCACCCGGTTTGCGGAGGACGCCACGGAGGTGGGTGATCACGCCGATCGCCCCGTCGACCGCGTACACAGCCGAGGCAACGGGTACCACCGTTCTGGCCGCACGCTCGGAGAAAATGCCGGCGATCCCGGCAGCGACCAGCGGCGGCGTTGCGATCACCGGCGTCCACATCCAGCGGTCGGCGTACGACCCCTTGTAGTGCTCGAAGTAGATCTCCAGTCCGAGCGGCAGCGCCGAGGCGGCCGTCAGAGCACAGAGCGTGCGCTGCGCCCTCCCTCGGCGTAGGTTGCGGGCGAGGTTCATATCAGCACGTCCTCCTTCAGGCGTAGCCCGTTCCCGGCATCGTCCATCCGCGGTCGCAGCATCCCGTCCGCGTCTGGCTCGACAACGCCGTCGAACAGCATCCGCTCGATCCGGGTGTGGTCATGGAAGTACTCCAGGCTGTGCAGATCGTCGACCGCGCAACACGGGTGCAGATGCAGCGAAGGAGCGGTGTGCGCCGACAGCGGCAGGCACGCCGCCTGGCACAGCGCGGCCACCGCCAGAAAGCCGGTGATGCCGCCGCAGCGGGTGGCATCCGCCTGCACCACATCGACCGCGCCGGCGGCGATCATCCGCCGGAACGAGAACAGGTCGAAGCCGTACTCGCCTGCCGCGATCGCCATGCCGGCGGGCGCCCGGTCGCGCATCCAGTGCAGGCCGTCCAGGTCGTCGGACGAGACGGGCTCCTCGAACCATGCGACGTCGTACGCCGCACAGCGCTCGGCGAACGCAAGCGCCTGCTCGCGGCGCCAGGCGCCGTTGGCGTCGACGTAAAGCGCGATGTCGGGGCCGATCACCTGGCGGGTGACGCTCACCCGCTCGAGGTCGCGGTCGAGGCCGCGGCCGACCTTGATCTTGACCGCCTGCAGGCCGTGGTCGGCCCATCCGCGGAGCTGCATCGCCATCCGCTCGTCGGTGTAGGACGTGAAGCCGCCGCTGCCGTACGCCATCACCTCGCTGCGGGCGCCGCCGAGCAGTCCGGCCAGCGGCACCTCGAGGAGGCGCGCCTTGAGATCCCAGAGCGCGGCGTCGACCGCGCCGATCGCCATCGAGCAGAGGCCGGGGACGCCGAGGTTGCGGCAGCGCCGCACCATCTTCCACCAGCCGGCCTGGACGTTCATCGCGTCGCACCCCAGCAGCTCCGGCGTGAGGACATGTTCGACCAGCTCCCTGCAGGCGGCGTCGGCGTACGTGTAGCCGAGACCGACGTGCCCATCCGAGTGGGCCTCGACGATGACGATGGTGGTCGAGTCCCAGTCCAGCGTTCCGTCCTGCTCGGGCTGGTCGGTGGGGACGGTGTGGACGGACACGTCCAGCCCTTCGAGACGGGACGAAGCCCGCACGGGTGAGGCGGTCGCGCTCATGACCGGAACGGCAGGGCCTCTTCGATCTTCTGCTTGAAGCTCTGGCGCACGATGTCGCCGAAGTCGGGGTCGCCTTTGACCAGTGCAAATGTGAGTGCCCTCGCCTGCTCCAGCGTGATGTGCGGCGGCAGGGGCGGAACGTCAGGGTCGGTGACCGCCTCCAGCACGCACGGCCGACGGCTGTCCAGCGCCTCCTCCCACGCGGCCGCGATCTGGTCGGGTTCGTCGACCCGGATGCCGGTCAGGCCGATCAGGTCGGCGTACCGCGCGTAGGGGAAGTCCGGAAGCTCCTGGGATGCCTCGTACTTGGGGTTGCCCTCCATCGCCCGCTGCTCCCACGTCACCTGGTTCAGGTCGCGATTGTTCAGCACCAGCACGATCAGGCGTGGGTCCGCCCACCGCTTCCAGTACTTGGCGATCGTGATCAGCTCGTTCATCCCGTTCATCTGGAAGGCGCCGTCGCCGACCAGGGCGAACACCGGCCGGTGCGGATACGCGAACTTGGCCGCGATCGCGTACGGCACGCCGGGCCCCATCGTCGCCAGGTTGCCGGAGAGCGTCGCCATCATGCCCTCGCGGATCCGGATATCTCGGGCATACCAGTTGGCGGACGAGCCGGAATCCGAGGTCAGGATCGCGTCGGCAGGCAGCTGGAGCGAGAGCTCGTGGAAGACTCGCTGTGGGTTGATCGGGTCAGCGCTGCTCATGGCCCGCCGTTCGAGCAGCTGCCACCACTCGCGGGTGTTGTGCTCGATGCCGTCGCGCCAGTCGGTGTCGGTCTTCTGGTGAAGCATCGGCAGCAGCGCGCGCAGGGTCGCCGCAGCGTCGCCCTGCAACGGCACCTCCATCGGGTAGCGGATCGAGAGCATCCGCCCGTCGATGTCGATCTGCACCCCGCGCGCCTGGCCTTCCCTGGGCAGGAACTCGGAGTACGGGAAGCTCGACCCCACCATCAGAAGGGTGTCGCACTCGTCCATCATCTCCCAGCTGGGTCGAGTGCCCAGCAGTCCGATCGACCCGGTCACCCAGGGCAGGTCGTCCGGCAGCACCGCCTTGCCGAGCAGCGCCTTGGCGACGCCGGCGCCCAGCCGGTCGGCTACCTCGACGACCTCGCTGGAGGCTCCGAGGGCACCCGCGCCGACCAGCATCGCCACCCGCTCGCCTGCGTTCAGCACCGCCGCAGCCTGCTCCAGCTGATCGGCGGTGGGCAGCACCTCCGGCCGGTCGTAGCCGGCACCGGAGTGGATCGTGCCGTGGGCGTGTGCCGGGGTCTCCACGGCCTTCTCGTCGGCCAGGTCGTTGGGAACGATGACGCACGTCACCGTGCGCTCGGAAAGAGCGATCCGGATCGCCCGGTCGACGATGTGGCGCACCTGGCTGGGCTCGTTCACCTGCTGCACGTACTCGCGGGCCACGTCCTTGAACAGCGTGGTCAGGTCGACCTCTTGCTGGTAGTCGCCGCCGATCGCACTGCGCGCCTGCTGGCCGACGATCGCCAGCACTGGCTGGTGGTCCATGCGTGCGTCGTAGAGGCCATTCAGCAGGTGGATCGCGCCGGGACCGGACGTCGCCAGGCAGACGCCCAGCTCGCCGGTGAACTTCGCGTGCCCGCACGCCATGAAGGCGGCCATCTCCTCGTGGCGCACCTGGATGAACTCGAACCGGTCGTCGGCCCGCTGGAGGCCTCCCATGATCCCGTTGATCCCGTCACCGGGATAGCCATAGATGCGACGGACACCCCAGGTGGTCAGGCGTTCCAGCAGAAAGTCGGCAACGGTTTCGGACATCGTCGGCTCAGCTCCTCAGGTGGTAGATGCAAACGCCACGGTGGAAAGCAGGGCGTTCTCGGCCTGCCGCGAGTCAAGCCGGGTGTGCTGCACCACGATCGGCTGAGTCGAGGAGATCACGCTGGCGTAGGCGGTGTCCCTCGGGACCGGCTCGGGGTCATCCAGCTCGTTGAAGCGCAGGTGCACCGTGCGCCGGGCCGGCACGACGACCCGGTAAGGGCCCACCGGCTCCCGGTCGGTGAAGTAGACCGTGATGGTGACCTCAGCGTCGATCTCACCCGCGTTCAGCATGCAGGCCGCCTCGTGGCTCTCCATCTCCGGCTCCGGGCCGTGGCTCTGGCCGGGGATGTAGCCCTCGGCAATCGCCCAGCATCGATGCCCGATCGCTTCCATGCTGAGACGAATGCCCCCGGCTGGGGCGCGTGAAACCTCGGGGCAGCGGGAACAGCTGGGGTATGTCCCTCCCCACCCCGTACGACACACATCCATGGTGGCTCGTCGCAGTCCTGGCCGCCGTGATCACGCTCGTGGCCTGGATCGCCGTCGGCCAGGCCGTCCTCGAGCGCCGCTACGGCGACGATCTCTCGCCCGGGGCGGGCTCGCCGGACGCTCGCGGGGAGTAGCCGGCGGCGGGCGGCGACGTGTTACGAGTGACGCGCGAAAGACCAATTGGCACTCGAACACGTGCCATATGGCACACGTCGCCGGGATCCGTCCAGCGTCCTCATGGACGCCGCACTAGCGCACGCGGCGGAGGCTCTTCCGCCCCGCGCCTGCCAGCGCAGCGGCGGCAACCGCGCAGATGACGGCGACGATCAGCGCCGCCGCCCAGTCCGGCAGCCATGAGGCGAGCGCCTGCTCCAGCGCGACGGCCAACGCCACTGCGAATACGACCAGCGCCACTCCCGCCGCCGCGATCATGGCCGCCGCAAACGCGCTGCGCCGGGCCGACGCCCGCACCTCGGCCAGCATGCCGGGCCGACCCGCGTCCGGTCCCTCCACGAGAACGGCCTCGGGCGTCCAGCTGGGGTTGGCGAGCAGCGCCGGGCCCGCCGTGAATCCGCCCCCGTCTCCCCGCGTGACGACCCGCGCCGTGACGCCGCGCAGTGGATGCATCTCGCTGCGGGCCAGGCTGCGGCAGACGCGCAGCGTGATCCAGGCGGTGACGAACGGCAGCACCACCCACAGCACTCGCATCACCGCGAGCGCGCCCTGGTAGGGGATCCCGAACGCCAGGTAGACCCTGTCCATCGCGCCGGCGAAGAACGGCACCGCCGTGAACGTGAACAGCGCGACGCCGGCCGCGGTCCGCCGCGGGCAGTCGCGCGGGCGCTGGAGGATGTGGTGCTCGCGGTGATCGTGCGTGACCCAGCGGTCGAGGATCGGCCACGTGTAGAGGGAGCCGAACACGATCAGCGGGAACAGCACCCCGCCCCAGAAGGGGTTGGGCACCAGGGTGTACCCGCCCAGGGTCGGCTCCCAGTTGGGCATCATCCGCAGCGCCCCGATCAGCCAGCCCAGGTACCAGTCGGGCTGGGCGCCGTTCTCGGCCAGGTAGGGGTGGTAGGGCCCCCACAGCCAGATCGGGTTGATCTGCACCAGCGCCCCCAGCAGGAAGAGGACGCCGACCACGACCGAGAACAGGCCCAGCGACCGCGCGGCATATGACGGCCACGCCGGCGAGCCGACGACGTTGCCCTCACGCGTCCCGCGGCCGGCGAACTGGGTGTGGTGCAGCAGCGTGATCAGCACCAGGTGCACGCTGATCAGCGCCGCGATCACCAGCGGGATGATGAACACGTGGGCGATGAACAGGCGCGACTCGAACACGGTCGTGCCCGGGAACGGCCCGCTCCAAAGCAGCGTCATCAACGGGCCTCCGATGACGGGAATCGACATGCCCACGGCCCAGCCGATCGCAAGCCCCATCCCCGACAGCAGGTCGTCGACCAGCGAGTATCCGAGGTAGCCCTCGAGCACACCGATGACCAGCAGCGTCAGGCCGGTCCAGTAGATCAGCTCGCGCGGCTTGCGGAAGGCGCCGGTGAAGAACACCCGCATCAGGTGCACCGTGATCGAGGCCACGAACAGGTCGGCGGCCCAGTGGTGGGTCTGCCGCATCAGCAGCCCGAGCTTGACGCTCAGCGACAGGTGCAGCGCCGAGGCGTACGCTTCGCTCATCCGCTCGCCACGCAGTGGCGCGTACGACCCGTGGTAGGTGATCTGGTGGTAGGAGGGGTCGAAGAAGAACGCCAGGTAGGTACCCGTCACGACCAGGACGACGAAGCAGTAGAGCGCGATCTCGCCCCACATGAACGACCAGTGGTCGGGGAAGACGTAGCGGAGCATGCGGTGGGCGAAGGACACGCGGCCGGTGCGCGCCTCGGCCGCCCCCACCAGGCCCTCGAGTGCTCCTCCGTCGCCTGCGTCCGAGTGCGTTCTCATCCGCGGTCGGTGGCAAACCAGGCGGGGCCGATGTCGCCCGAGAGCGGGCCGGCGGCCTCGAGCCTGCCGTCGGCCGCCACCTGCAGCGGCAGCTGGGGAAGCGGACGGCCGGCGGGGCCGAACAGCACCGTGCCGCCGTCGGCGACGTCGAAGGTCGAGTAGTGACATGGGCAGACCAGGGCCGGCCCCGGCGCGTCTGCCGCGAACAGGGGGTACCGGGCCATCGCGACGGCGCACCCTGCGTGGGTGCAGATCTTCGAGTAGGCGACGATGCCCGACGGCGCCCAGCCGCGACGGTCGGCGGGGAGGTGCAGCTGGCGCGGGTCGAGCCGCACGAGCATGACCGACGAGCCGAGTGCCTCGAGGCTCGCGCCGTCTGCGAATGCGGTCAGGAACGAGCCGACCTCAAGATCGGAAGCCAGCACCGGACGCCCGCGCTCGTCCACTAGCTTCGTCCCCGCCCGGAACGGCGACGGCACCGCCACGTCCCCGATCCACGGCCCCAGCGAGGCTGCGGCGGTGACGGCGCCGGCGGCGAGCCCTGCACCGGCCGCCGCGCCGGCCGTCACCAGCAGGCGGCGGCGTGTCACGCCCTCCCCTAGCGAGCGGACGACCTGGGCGACGGCCCGCTCCTGCTCCGGGTCACGGGTACGGGCGCGCGCCTCGATCACCGTCTCCTGCGGCACGACGAAGCGACCGACGAGGATCAGCGCCGCTCCCAGGAACAGGAACGCCGCCGCCAGCAGCCCACCCAGGACGGCGTTGCTGCTGGTCAGGATGTAGGCGACGACGAACGCGGCTCCGCAGGCTCCGGCCGCCAGCAACAGGCACGCCACCAGCAGCTCCTTCCTTGGAGTCGACAGGTGCTCCAGCTCGGTCGGGTCGTCTTCTCGCGACAGCGGGCACGCCTCGGGTGGAAGCGATTCGCCGGGGATGTTCGGGTGACGCGGCTGGACCGGCTCGGGGGGCATCGAATCTCCCTTCATCAGCGCTCGCTCCGGCGGCCGATCAGGCGCGTGACGAGCAACAGGACGGGCAGGGCCGCTAGCCAGGTGACCATCCCCTCGGGCACCGGGCCGATGTAGCCGATGCCGGCGCCGCCCGGGCTGTGCGGATGCCGCGCTGCGACGACGAACCGTGCGATCGAGGCGACCTGACGGTCGTTCAATAGCGCCGGTGCGAAGCGCGGCATCAGGTAGGGGCCGATCCGGATCGCCTCTGCGATCTGCGTCGGCGTGGCGTCGGTCAGGGGAGGCACGAACGCTCCGGTGACAATGCCGCCGCGGGCCACGCTCTGATGGCACCCGGCGCAGGTCTCGGTGTAGAGGAGCTGGCCCTCGCTCAGCGATCCCTTCGCCAGATCGACGCTGGGCACCCCGGGTCCGCCGAGCGATCCCACGTAGGCGACGAGCGCCCGCTGGTCGTACTGGTCATACCGGGCATGCGTCCGGATCGGCTGCAGGTCGAGCGCCGGCGGCGGCATCCGCCCCGTGCTGAGGTAGAAGTGCGCGGCCATGGCCCCGACGCCGTGCAGCGACGGAGCGACGTTGCGGATGCCGTTCGCCTGCATGCCGTGGCACGAACTACAGCCGGTGATAAACAGCTGCCGCCCCGCCGCGACCAGCGCCGGGGAGCTCGATGACAGGCCCGCCTCCGTCCCTCCACCGCCGCCCAGGGCGAGCCCGGGGTCGAGCAGGAACGCGGCGACCGCGGCGAAAAGGGCGGCTGCTGCCGACACCTGCAGGACGCTACGCATGCCGCCCCTCCAGCCGCTCGGTGACGTCCGCCCGTCGCTGTTCGTTCGCGATCCACGACCACGCCGCGAGCAGCGCGGTCACAGCCAGCGGGTAGGAGCCGGCGAGCATGATCATCCCAGCCTCGTGCTGCGCGGCAAGGGCGTCCGGCCCGGTGCCGTACGCCGGGTACTCGACGCCTCTGGACGACATCAGCCACACCCCGACCACGTCCATCGCCGGCATCGCCGCCATCAGGTAGAGGATCCGCCGCAGGGGCGGCAGCCGCACCAGCGGGTCACGGCCGACCGCGGGGCGCCAGAAGAGCACCGCCGTGACCAGGAACGTCAGGTGCTCCAAGGCGTGAAGCCACTCGTTCGCCGCGGCCTCGTTGAACAGCCGGCTGAAGTGGAACGCCCAGATCGCGGCGACGTAGGCCAGCCAGGCGACAACGGCGCCGCCGGCGAGCCGGAGCGCGCGGCCATGGAGCGCACGCACCGCCGGCCGCCGCCACGCCGGCGGGGAGAGCCGCAGCCCCGTGGCGACCGGTGCACCCAGCGCGATCAGCGGAGCCGCCACCATCGTCAGGGCCAGGTGCTGGATCATGTGCGCCGGAAGCGAGCCGTCCGCCACCGTGTCGAGCGGCGGGCTGACGGCCACCACCGCGACCACGACTCCGGCCACCAGAGACACCTCCGTCGAGCGCCTCACGGCATCCTCCGCAGGCGCCGCAGCGAAAGCTGCTCGCGCACGAGCCCGCAGGCGCCCATGAACGCCAGACCGGCGCCGATGGCAACCAGCCACCAGCCAATCGCCAGGCCGAGCACGGCGATGCCGATCCCGGCCGAGAGCACCACGGTGGTCAGGCTCTGGTCGACCACCGGCCGGGCGGCGCTGTCGGGCCCGCCGCGGCGGGTCAGGATCAGCAGCAGCCCGAGCACGGCAGCGCCGGCCGCCGCCGCCGTCAGCAGCGCCGGCGCGAGGTAGGGCTCGGCGACACAGGTCGCGCTGGTGCATGCCTGCGGCGAGTGCGGCAGCCCGAAGGACCAGGCCCACAACAGGCCGGCCGAGGCGCCGAGCAGGCCGCCCCAAAGCAGGAGGTAGGGGCCGGGCCGCCTCATCCCGTCTTCCTCAGCCGGAGATCGAGCAGTGGGGCGTGTGACGTCACCGGCGGCAGGTCGGCGAAGTTGTGCCGGGGCGGTGGCGAGGTCGTCCACCACTCCAGCGTCTGGCCGCCCCACGGATCGTTGCCGGCAGGGACACGGCGGCGCAGCGACCACCAGACGTTGACGATGAAGATGAGGACAGAGAGCGCGATCAGGTAGGCGCCCACCGAGACCAGCCGGTTCAGTCCCGTGAACCCGGCGGAGGGCGGGTAGTCCGCCACGCGCCGCACCATCCCGTCGTAGCCCAGGATCAGCATCGGCAGGAACGTCAGGTTGGTGCCGACCGTGATCAGCGCCCAGTGGATGATCCCCAGCCGCTCTCGGAGCATCACGCCGGTGGCCTTCGGGAACCAGTAGTAGATACCGGCGAACAGCCCGAACATGCTTCCGGCAAACAGCGTGTAGTGGAAGTGACCGACGACGAAGTACGTGTCGGTCAGGCTGTAGTCCAGGGGCGGCGAGGCCAGGATGATCCCGGTCAGGCCGCCGACCAGGAACTGGATCAGAAACGTGAGGGCAAACAGCATCGGGGTGCGAAACACCAGCGAGCCGCCCCACATCGTCCCCACCAGGTCGAAGTACTCGACGCCCGCCGCGATCGCCAGCGCGGTCGACGTGAGAGCGAAGTACTCGTTCGCCACCCGGCCGGTCGCGAACATGTGGTGCCCCCACACGCTCATCGAGAGCGTGGCGAACGCGAGCAGCGAGAAGACCATCGCCGGAGTAGCCGAAGAACCGCTTGCGCGCGAAGACCGGGATCACTTCGGCGACGCAGCCCAGGAACGGGAAGAACATCACGTAGACGTTCGGGTGCCCGTAGAACCAGAACAGGTGGAGGTAGATCAGCGGGTCGACGTTCCAGTTGAAGACCCGTTCCAGGTACTCGAGCCCGAGGGCGACCAGCAGGGCGGGGAATGCGAGCACCACCATCAGGCAGGTGACGACCTCGGTCCATACGAACACCGGCAGCCGCAGCATGGTCATGCCGGGGGCGCGGCGCAGGACGATCGTTCCCAGCACGATTGCGGCGAGCACCAGCTGGGCGCCGTTGGCCACGAACACCCCGAGCACCCACATGTCCATGCCGGTGCCGGGCGTGTAGCGGGCGTTGGCCAGCGGCAGGAACGCCGTCCAGCCGTCCGGGCCCGCGCCCGTCGTGGTCAGGAAGCCCATGTACATGATCAGGCCGCCGGCGGCGAACACCCAGAAGCAGGCCAGCGCCACGCGCGGCATGACCAGGTTCGACGCGCCGATCATCAGCGGCACCAGGTAGACGCCGAGCGCCAGGGCGATCGGCTGCACGACCAGGTAGACCATGGTCGAGCCGTGCATCGTGAAGATCTCGTTGTATTCCTGGTGGGAAACGACCTGCATCCCCGGCGAGAAGAGTTCTGCCCGGACCAGCAGCGCGAGCATTCCTCCGGCCAGGAAGAAGACCCCGCAGAGTGCGAAGAGGCGCATCGCCAGGGACTTGTGGTCGGTGTCGGAGATCCACCGGATCCACCCCGTGATGACCGGCTCTGGCGGCGAAGGCGGAGGAGCGGCCTCGGGGCGTGCGGCGGTCGTCATGTGGACGTCACCGACGCGTGTGCGGCCAGCCACGTACGAAAGTCCGACGGGCTGAGGACGAGCACCGAGAAGCGCATCTGGGCGTGGGCGAGGCCGCAGAACTGGGCGCACGCGCCCGGCATCCGGCCGGTGTCCGGGAAGGACAGATCGAACCGGTTCGTGTAGTTCGGAAACGCGTACTGCTTGAAGCGCATGGCCGGGATGAACATCTCGTGGAGGACGTCCACCGAGCGGAGGCTGAACTGCACCACCTCGTTCTGCGGCACCACCAGCGTCGGCAACCGCGGCCGGCGAGCCAGCGCGTTGCCTCCGACGACGACGGCTCCGTTCGGGTACGCGAACGTCCACTGCCACTGGAAGGCGGTCACCGAGATCCGAAGCGCCGGCCGGCTGGACAGCGCGTCCACCTTGCTCTCGGTGCGGAAGGTGACGGTCAGCAGGCCTGCGACGACGACGGCGATCGCGATCACGTAGGCCAGCTCGAGGCGGCGTGCGCCGTTCGGGCCGCGGGGCCAGTGCTCCGGCTCGCGGCGCCGGAAGCGGACGGCGGCGAACAGGATCGCGACCACAACCAGCACCCCGATCGTGACCAGCACGATCAGATAGTCCCGCCACAGCCCACCGAACAGGTGCGCCGTGTCGTGTCCTGCGGCCGCACTCAACCTGGAACGCCGATACCCCCGGCGAACCCGCCCGAAACCCCTAGGTTAGGCAGATGTGCGGCCGGGTACGTGGTTGTCGATGGACGCAACGCGGCCGGTTCAGCTCGTGCTGCTGGTGGTCCGTTAAATCGCCGGCGCCGGGTCGGACGGCAGGTCGGGCACCGGCCCGGCCGGGTCCGGCACGTCGGGGATCCGGGGGATCCGGCCGCGGCGGCTCGGTCGGCGTCTGCGGCTCCTGAGGCGGTCGGGGCGTCGGCGGCACGGGATGTTCGCTGATGCTCAAGCGGCGCGGCTACCCGCTTGCCGCATGAATAAATCCGCGCCTGTTAGAGCTGAACCCCAGCCGACGCGGCGCCGCCGCCTTCCTCGATCGCGCGTTCGGCACCCGAATTGCCGGGCCGCTGAACCTGGGACGCTTCAAGCTGTCGACGGTGAGATCGTTTGCCGGGGGGGATCGCCGGGAATAGGCAGTTGGCGTGCTTTCTAGGCGGCGCCGCGGACGCGAACGTCTCGGGTCTCTCCTTCTGGGTTAGTCCGTCGTCCAATGCTCCGAGCGAGGAGAGTTCATGTCCGGAAAAGACCCATGATGCTTGGTTGCCTGGGTGCAGTGGCGGCCGTCAGGGGAACTTACCGGACTGTTGGTTGGAGACGACCGGGGCGAGATGCTTGAGCGGCTGAGTGATGGTCCACATGTGCTGCGTGAATATGCCCTGCTTGCCGATGGCGAGCGTGGTGTACTGGTTGGGCCTCGCGGTGACTTCGTATGGATGTGTTTTCCGCGCTGGGACAGCAAGGCTGTCTTCTCGTCGCTGATCGGGGGGAACGGTGGCTACGCCGTGACGCCGACGGATCGGTGTGTGTGGGGTGGCTACTACGAGGAGGCGAGTCTGATCTGGCGCAGTCGGTGGGTGACCGTGGACAACGCTGTTGTCGAGTGTCGTGAGGCATTGGCGTTGCCGACCAAACCCGGCCGCGCCGTGATCCTGCGACAGGTGATTGCCCGCCAAGGAGCAGCACACGTCGAGGTCATCCTGAACCCACGCGGGGGGTTCGGGAAGACGCCGCTTCGCAAGCTTGCCCAGGACGAACGGGGGCACTGGCGCGGCGAGCTCGGCGGCACGCGGATATGTTGGGCGGGGGCGGCGGAGGCGCGCCCGGCGAGTGATGGTCACCGCGGGAAGGCGCTTGAGCTGGACGTTCGGCTAGAGCCGGGTGAGCAACACGACTTCGTGCTCGTTCTGGCGGTCGAGGAGAGCGACGTCGAGCCGCCCGACCCTGCCGCGGCGTGGGCAGGCACCGAAGCCGGGTGGCGGGAGCGGGTGCCGGCCCTCAACGAAACGGTCGGCAGACGCGACGCGCGGCACGCCTATGCAGTTTTGTCGGGACTGACCAGCACAGGTGGCGGAATGGTCGCGGCGGCGACCACCTCGCTTCCCGAGCGTGCCCGCCAGGGGCGAAACTTCGACTATCGCTACGTCTGGATCCGTGACCAGTGCTACGCCGGCCAGGCCGCGGCGAAGGCGGGCGCCCGCCCCCTGCTTGATAACGCGGTGCGGTTCATTTGTGGTCGGCTGCTCGAACACGGCCCAGACCTGAAGCCGGCCTACACCGTCACCGGGGGCCGCGTCCCAGACCAGCACCCGTTGAATCTGGCGGGGTATCCCGGTGGCACCGACACCGTCGGCAACTGGGTCAACGAGCAGTTCCAGCTCGACGCGTTCGGCGAAGCACTGATGCTGTTCGCCGCAGCCGCGGGACACGACCACCTGGACGCTGAGGGGTGGCGCGCTGCCGAGGTGGCGGTGGAGGCGATCGAGGCCCGCTGGCATGAGAAGGACGCGGGTATCTGGGAACTCGAACCAGACGAGTGGACGCATAGTCGGTTGATCTGCGCCGCAGGGCTACGTTCGATCAGCAAGTGCCGGCCCGGCGGCGAACAGTCGGCAAGGTGGCTCGCCCTCGCCGATGCGATTACTGCTGATACCTCGGCGCGGGCGCTTCATCCGTCCGGGCGGTGGCAGCGCTCTCCCACGGACGAGCGCCTCGATGCCGCGCTCCTGTTGCCTGCCATCCGGGGCGCGATCCCAGCCGACGATCCGCGCACCCTGGCAACGCTCGACGCGTACCAGCGCGAGCTCACGGTGGACGGCTACGCCTACCGCTACCGACCCGACGAACGCCCCCTGGGGGAGTCGGAAGGCGCATTCTTGCTGTGCGGCTTCGTCATGGCGCTGGCACGGGCGCAGCAAGGCGACCACATTTCCGCGACGCGCTGGTTCGAACGCACCCGCGCGGCCTGCGGGCCCCCCGGCCTGCTATCGGAGGAGTTCGACATCGCCCAGCGCCAACTACGAGGGAACCTGCCCCAAGCCTTCGTCCACGCGCTGCTCTTGGAATGCGCAGCCGATCAATACGCCTGGACACTCGGCGACGCGGATGGCGAAACGTGACCCAGCCGCGGACGCGAGAAACGATCGAGCGCCGCGAAGAACGTCGTTCGCTCGACCGACTGCTGATCGCGAAAGTCGTCTACGGCGTCCTACTCCTAGCGGCGGCATCACCGGTTCCCGGAAGCGTCGCCCGCGGTTGTATCGACCGACGCGCTCGGGTGGTCGCAGGCGCCGTCGGAGCCCGGAACCTGGCTGAGGCGGCGATCATCCGCAAGCGTCCAACTCCAGCCACGATCGCCGTAGCAGCAGCGATTGACACCACCACGCGGCGAGCATGCTCATCCTCGCCGTCAGGCGACCAAACCAATGGCGACTCGCAACCGCCAGCGCAGTAACCGCAGGACTGCTCGCGGGATCCGCCATCGCAACGCTCCGCTCCGGGTGAGGTCGTGATCCGTGAGGCGGCGCGCCCGTGTGGTGTGCGTTTTCGATTCGTGTTCAGACTGGCCGCGGTGCCAGCGCCTATCAGGTGGGCCGGTCCAGGCCGGCGAGTTTCCGCTCCACCCAAACGGGGTATCGACACACGTCACCTTCCACGGGTTCGGCACCGCGGACAGGCGTCAAGCGCGGTTTGCGCGCCGCGGTAACACGCATGGCCCGATGTCATCACGGGCGCAGCGGAGGTTCCGCGATGAAGGAACCATCGAAAGAGGTATCAACAGATATGGCCAGAGTTGCGGTGATCACGGGCGCCTCGGCAGGGGTCGGCCGGGCGGCTACAAGAGCATTCGCCGAGCAGGGCTTCGATGTGGCGCTATTGGCCCGAGGCGAGAAGGGCCTCGAGGTCGCCGCCCAGGAGGCGAGAAACGTTGGGGTGAGGGCGCTTGCGGTCCCGACCGACGTGTCCGAGTTCGAGCAAGTCGATCGAGCCGCGAGCCGGGTCGAGGCAGAGCTAGGGCCGATCGATGTCTGGGTCAACGACGCTATGACGACGGTGTTCGCGCCTTCCTGGGACGTCATGCCGGCGGACTTCCAACGCGCGATCGAGGTCACGTTCCTGGGACAGGTCTGGGGCACGATGGCCGCGTTGAAACGGATGCGTCCACGTGATCGGGGCTCCATCGTCAACGTCGGCTCGGCCCTGGCGTTCATCGGCATCCCTCTCCAGTCGGCCTACTGCTCGTCGAAATTCGCCTGCAGAGGCTTCTTCGAGTCGACGCGGGCGGAACTGCTGCACGAGAAGAGCAACGTCAGGATCAGCATGGTCCATCTTCCCGCCGTCAACACACCTCAGTTCGACTGGTGCCAGACCACGATGTCATACCACCCGATGCCGGTTCCGCCGATCTACCAACCCGAGATCCCGGCCAAGTTCATCGTCGATGCCGCGCTCGACGGACGCCGGAACAAGATCATCGGGTCATGGAACAAGATGCTGGTCGCCGTCGCAAGCCTCGCTCCGGGCCTCGGCAACCAGTATGCGGCAATCGGCGCATGGAACAGCCAGTTGACCTCCCAGCCTGTACGCCCGGACCGTCCAAGCAACCTCTACGAGCCCGCCGATCACGACGCCGACCACGGAGCACACGGCTCCTTCGACGACAAAGCTGGAGGGTTCCTGGACCCGAGTTTCCTCGAGTCGCTTCCAGCGACGGCCAAGACCTTCTGCCTCGCCACAGCACACACCCTGCGAGACAAACAACGGGTGTGGAAGAACCGGCAGCGCCGTCGCCGATCCGGGCGTGGGTCCGACGATCACCGACGGAGGCAGACCGGCTGCGAACCGCCTCGACACGCTCCCAGAGTCTCCCAGCCCCACGCCTGACGCCCGCCAGCCAGCGCCCCCAGCTGGTGAGGTGACGTCGAGCAACTACGGCCAACGATGAGTCCGCTACGTAGTCTGCGTGGGTATGCCGGCGCGGTTACTGCGGTCGTTAGACGCAGCGCAATCCCGTATGGGTGTGATGGCGAAGCGGCAACGATCCACAGACCCACCCTATGGCCGAGCGGGCCAACTGTTCGTGTGTCGGTGTATCGTGGCTGATCGCTGCGCCGCCCCGCATCCTCACGGTGGAGACCCCTGCCGGCCCGATCGTCGTACTGGGCGGTGAGCATGATCCTGCCACCTCAGACGACGTCGCTGCTGCCCTCGCGGCACACCCGAACGCCAACGTCGTGATTGACCTGACCACCTGCACCTTCGTGGACACGGCCATCATCAGCGTCCTTGTGGTCCACTCGAACAGCCAACCGCTGACGATCGTCGCGCCACCGCGAACCGAGCCGCGACGGGTGTTCGAGATGGTGGGGCTGCCCGCACCGCTCCGGATCTTGGACGAGCTTCCGGCGATTGCCGCTGACGCGCCGCCGATGTCGTCGGATAGCGCCTAGCGCGGAGGGCGGAACGGCGAGCCGCGGCCCTACCGGCGACTGCCGGCAGCGACAGGCTCTTCGCGAAGGTCTCGACCGCCACTGCCACTCACGAGGAGTCTCCACCGATCAGAACCAAACTGCCGCCATTGCCGCCACCGGTCCTTCTCAGAAACTAATCCGTGATACGGTGTACTTTGATCAGGGGATGCATCTCGGGAAGGGAGGTGCACACATGTGGCAGATCCTGGGAGGAGCGCTCTCCGTGAGCCCGTGGATTGCATTCGTCATCGCAGTTGCTGTATGCGAGTCGATCGAGGTCCGTGCGCGCATGCAGAGGCGGAAGCTTCGAAAGCCGCGGCAGGCTGCTCGCGCGACCTGGGTGCGGGTCGACCATTAGTCAGCCGCCGTGTTCGGCCGCCCGCGGTACCCCCTCGCCGCGGGCGGCCGTGACCAATCGGTCGTCCTCCATTCGCTTGTGAAAGCATCGCAGGACGTCGGCGTGGGTGAGCCATCCGACCAGGATGCCGGCATCCGACACGACGGGTAGACCGACCCGTGAGCCCACCAGGTCACCGAGCGCGGAGTCCAGTGACTGAGTCGGGGCGAGCGTCGGGGTGCCGACGGCAAGATCCTCGGCGAGGCTGTCCAGGCGATCGTCGGCCACCGCCAGCTCCGCATCCTGCTGGCTGACAACCCCCACGTATGCGCCGTCGCGGGTGGTGACCGGAAGCTCGGGCTGGCCAGAGGCGGCGAAGCGTGCCGCGATTTGGCGGATTCCCTGCCCGCATGTGACCGGTTCCGGTGCCCCCATGGCGTCGGCGACGGATAGCCCGTGAACGGCACTCTCGCGTCGCCGACGCAGCTCGATCCCACGCCTGCGCAGCTTGAGCGTATAGATCGAGTCGCCGCCAAACAGAGCGGCGACTCCGGTGGCGATCACCACCGAAAGCATCAGCGGGAGGATCACGTGGTAGTCGCCGGTGAGTTCAAAGATGATGATGACTGCGGTGATCGGTGCGCGACCTGCGGCCGCGAATACCGCTGCCATGCCGACGAGGCCGTAGGCGCCGGGCTGGCCGGTGATCTGGGGCATCAGCCGCGTGGCCAGGTCGCCATAGGCGGTACCGAGCATGGCGCCCATGAACAGCGCGGGTGCGAAGACACCGCCGGACCCGCCGATGGCGATGGTCAGGCTGGTCGCGACCAGCTTGCCGACCAGCAGGCCGAGCAGAAACCAGACCGCGTAGCCTCCGCCGACCGCATTCTTGAGCACCGGATAGCCGACTCCGTAGAGCTGCGGCAGGAGGAGTAGCAGGCTCCCCAGCAGGAGGCCGCCGACGGCGGGACGCAGCCAGGCCGGCCCGCGCCAGATTCGGTCTGCTGCATCCTCGAATCCGTAGAGCACGCGCACGAACAGCGTCCCCACCAGTGCGGCTACCAACCCGAGCCCAGCATAGAGAGCGAACTCCGCGATCGATCGCTGCTGAAACGCCGGCAGCTGGAGGAACGGCTGTGACCCGAAGGCTGCGCGGCCAATCACATTGGCGGTCACCGAGGAGAGCACAACGACTCCGAACGACTCGACCTCGAAGTCGCGGAGGATCAGCTCGAGCGCGAAGAAGACGCCGGCGATCGGTGCGTTGAAGGTGGCGGAGATTCCGCCCGCGGCTCCGGCGGCCACCAGCAGCCGCAGGCGCGACTCCGGCATGCGCAGCGCCTGGCCAATGGTCGATCCGAGAGCAGCGCCGATCTGGACGATCGGCCCTTCCCGGCCGACCGAGCCGCCCGACCCGATGCACAGTGCCGAGGCCAGCGCCTTGACCGCGGCCACTCGCGGCCTGATCCGGCCGCCCCCTCGTTCCACGGCGAGCATGACCTCGGGTACGCCGTGGCCGCGGGCCTCGCTAGCGAACCTTGCGATCAGCGGCCCGTAGATCAAGCCGCCAAGGATGGGCACGACGAGCACGAACCACCTGCCCACACCGGGTAGGTGTGGATTGGCAGCGCCGGGGTGGGCGCTGTAGTCGGAGTACCCGGTGAAGAGACTGGTCGTCCAGACGATCAGACTCCGGAAGAGCACCGCGCCGAGCCCCGCTCCAATGCCGACCAGCGCGCCCAGCGCCAGCAGACCCGGGGCGGTTCCATGGAGCCACAGCCGGATCCGGCGAAGAGCGGAGTTGGACCAGCCGCGGCCAGCCCGATCGGTGTGCGTCGCCAGCGTCAGCCTTCGCATGAACACAGTATAAAGACCGACCAGTCAGTTTGACGTATCCACGGTAGAGGCAGGCCATCGCGCGTGGGCTCCGTGCGTCAGAGCGAACGCAGGCGCCGCGAGGCGGCGGCGAGGGTGCGTTCGAGCTCGGCGCGGTCGTCGTGCAGCGAGCGGATGCAAAGCGCCAGTCGTCGCTCCCCCTCGTCTGATAGGCGAAGGTGGACGACCCGCCCGTCCTGCGTCGAGGGATCGCCGCGCAAGAGACCGGCCTCCCGAGTGCGCGCGACCAGGTCGCTGATGGTCGTCTGCGGCATCTCGAGGCGGTCTGCGAGGTCGCTCGCGGTGGCTGACTCGCTGCCGTCGGGCGCCCCCTTGATCATGACCAGCAGCAGGTAGCGCTGGGGGGTCAGGCCGGCATCCCTGGCGGCCTGGTCGGTGCGCGCATGGAACCGGCGGAGACCGGCGCGGAACTCGGCCACCCGCTGGGCCTCGGACACGGGCACGGAGACGTCGGTCCATCACCTGACCATACAGCGAGAGCTGCCAATCCTGCCTCGGGCGCCGCGACGAGCGCTGGGTGGTCGGCGACGAGCGCCCAGGCGGCCAGCAGGTGCGATCTGGCTTCGTCGTAGGTGTCCTGGTCATACCGGTCTGGGTGGAGCGTCGGCTTGCCCACGAACGCCCACAGGAGCACCAGGGCGCGGGGGTCCACAGGCGCCGCTGCGACCTCATCGGCGACCGCAGCGACGAGCTGGGCCGCGTCCAACATGGCACGCCGTTCCGACGGCCCCAGCGGTGGGTATGCCGCGGCACGGAGGTAGCCATAGCTCAGCCGCGCGGCTCCACTTGCCAGTTGCAGGCGCCAGCGCAGTGCCTGGGCAAGCCGCCGCCGGGAACGCGGCCTTTCGATCCAGCACAGGCGATCCCAGACTGCCCGCTCGACCGGGGTGCGGCATCGATCGCCGAGGAAGCCAGCCAGGATCAGCGCGTCGGCGCCCTCGATCACGCGCTCGCGGCGGATCGACGCCACCGTGATCGCTCCGGCGAGGGTGGCGCCGGCCACCAACAGCACGGCGCCGGTGAACGGCTGCGGCTCGGCCAGCGGCGAGAGCCACCAGACGGCAAAGGTCAGGACGAGGATCGCCAGACCGGCCGCCTCGTCCCTGATGGCGCGCTGCGCTTGGATCGCTCTTGCCAGGCTTGGTCGCGTCTATGTCCTGCATGCGAAGCCACCCGTTTGACGTGGATTCCGCTTGCCGACCAGACTTCCCGGCGCACCTGTTGCAGAGCCTACACCCGCGCCGGCTGGCGGTGGGGTACGCGGAGGCACGCCGCGGTCTGTGGTCACATTGAGTGGCGCGCGATCCAGTCGACGATCCTCCTGGTTACCGGGTTTCGGTGGTCTGGGGCCACGACCGCCAGGATCGCACCGACGAAGACCACGGCATTGGCGCCGACGATGAGGCCGCCGAGGAAGGCGATCACGGCGGCCGCGGTCACGCCAGGCTCCCGCCGCGGCCGTAGCGGGTCGCGCGAGCTGCTCGGGCAGGCGGGACGCCGGACTCGATCAGCTGCTGCTCCAGGGTGTCCCGCTCCATCCAGGCCCACAGCAGCCACAGGAAGGCGATGATCGTGACCATGCTTCCCTCGCCAAGCATCGCCACGCCGCCTAGGTTCTGATCCTCCAGCGGACTCATCCCCCACAGTCGCGGGACGTGGGCGTAGTAGGGGTAGAAGACGTGTTGCGACCAGACGAAGAAGAACGCCAGCGCCGTCTCGAACAACCTCACGAACAGCAGGTAGATCGCCTTCTGGCCTGGGCCGAACCATTCAGGGCCCGGGAAGCGGCTCCAGAATCGAGGCCCAAAGCAACGCCCCGCCGACGAAGAACGAGGTGTGCTCGACGGCGTGAACCGTAGGGTTCTCGAGCGCTGCCTGATAGGGGCCGGGTAGATGCCAGAGGGCGAGGAAGGCGGCCCAGATCGGAAACGCGACGAACGGATGGGTCAGCACCCGCAGCCGGTGAACGCCACGCACCGCCAGGACGGGTCGCAGCATCGCTCCGGTGAGGCCTGCCACGCACAGCAGTGGGGCGATGTCCCCAAGCAGCAGGTGCTGCACCATATGGATTGCGAACGAGCGGTTCTCGCCCAGCCAGTCGATGGGCGATGCCAGAGCAAGAAAGGCGACCGCCAACCCACCCAGGAAGCAGGCGACCCGCCACGACTGTGGCGCCGTCTGGCGGCGACGCAGGCGAACGAACCTCCGCAGGTACAGCGCCGCGACCACCACCAGGGGCGCGATCTCCGTCGGATCGAACGACCATACCCACATAAAAACCGACCGGTCAGTTATAATATCAGATGATGACCGGTGTGGAACCCGAACTGCGGATCGAAACGGCGGCACACGGAGCGGCGCAAACACTCCGCGTGCACGGTGACCTGTGCGGCATAACAGCGCCGCTGCTGGCCAAGGCCGTCGACCGCTGCGTGCGAAGCGGCGCCGATGTCCTGCGCATCGACCTCCGCGATTGCTACGCCGACTCGGCTGGCTTCGGCAGCCTGCTCGAGGTCTGCTCGGACGTGCCGGTCGGCGGGCATCACACTCGAGCTGGCGTCGCCGCCCTCGACCCGCAGGATCCTGACCGCGCTCGGGCTTCCACGACGGTTTCGCATCGGCCGCGACGCGGTCACCGTCCGCGTCGTGACTCCGTCCGACGGCTGAGGTTCCGGCTCGGGCCGGCTGTAGACTCGGACGATGCCTCGAATCAGTGAAGAGGTTCGCGCCGACCGCCGACAACGGCTGATCGACGCGGCCTGGCGGCGGATCGCGGCGGCCGGCTACCACGAAACCACGGTCGACGATGTGTGTGCCGAGGCAGGCGTGAGCAAAGGTGCCTTCTACGGCTATTTCGCCACCAAGCAGGAGCTCTTTCTGGCCCTGCTCGATGAGGAGACCGACGCCCTCAACCGAGCCGCCGCCGACCTCGCAGCCGAGCAGCTGACGGGCGCGGAGCAGGTGCGCCGATTCACCCAGACCATGCTCCAGGTCGGCGATGACCCAGCCCGGGTACAGCTCCGAGCCGACCTCTGGTCGACACTTGCCGCCGACCCCGTCGTCCGCGGACGATTCGCCGAGGCGGTCGAGCGGCGCCGATCGGTGCTCCGAGAATGGATCACACACAGCATCGAGACCGGCGACCTCGCCATCGCCCGGTCACAGGCCAACGCACTCGCGTCGATCCTGATCGCCCTCGCCGACGGCCTCATGCTCCACCGCGCGCTCGACCCACGCGGCTTTCGCTGGACCAACATCCGGGCCGTGATGGACGCGCTGATCGAGGGCATCGACCACCCCACCGCCTGACTCGCGCCTAGCAGCACCGGAAATGGGTCGCCCAACTGAAACCGACGCGTCGGTTTCTTGTGGTAGTCTTGCCGCCGGTCAGGCGGGACGAGTACGACCGGAGTGCGGCGCGATGTAGTGACTCGGGATCCCGGGCGTGGCCGTGGCGCCCGCCGCGCACGGCTGCCTGGTCGAGTCCTAACCAGACGATTGGAGAGCCCGTGTTGTTGTCTTCTGCTCCGATCTCCTATTTTCAGGCGATCGTTCTTGGGCTGGTGCAGGGCGTCTCGGAGTTGTTTCCCATCTCGAGCATCGGCCACATCGTGATCCTTCCCCGCCTTCTGGGCTGGAACATCCATCAAAACGCCCCCTACTTCTTGTCCTTCTTGGTCGCGGTTCACCTGGCTACAGCGCTTGTGCTGCTGGGGTTCTTCTGGCAGGACTGGGTGCGGATCGTCGCTGGAATGCTTCGGTCTCTGCGCGATCGCGAACTCGCCGACGACAACCCGACGGGCAAGCTCGGCTGGTTGCTGGTGGTTGGGACGATCCCGGCCGGCATCTTGGGCTTGCTGTTTGAGAGCAGCCTTCGATCAGCGTTCGCGTCGGCCCGATTCGCCGCGGCCGTCTTGATGGCGAACGGTCTGATGCTCTACGGCGCGGAACTCTTGCGGCGACGCGCGCCCGAGATCGGCGATGGCACCGAGGGCTACCCCGGCGAAGGCGACGAGCGTGTCGCCAAGAGAACATCCTGGAGTTCCACGGTTGGCATCGGCGCTGCCCAAGCACTGGCTCTCTTGCCAGGCTTCTCCCGCTCCGGCGCGACTATGAGCGGCGGACTCCTGGCCGGCCTTTCCAACGAGGACGCCGCGCGCTTCTCGTTTCTGCTGGCGACGCCGATCATCAGCGCCGCTGCGCTCCTGAAGCTACCTGATCTGGTCGGATCGACCGGCAACGGCGTGCGCGGCCAAGCTGTCGCAGCAGCCCTCTGTGCCGCAATCACGGCGTACCTGTCCCTTCGCTTTCTGATGCGGTACTTTCAAACCAGTCGGCTGACCCCCTTCGCCATATACAGCATCTTGGTCGGAGCTGTATGCACCGCGTACCTACTTTGATCGCACCGCGCTTCGCCCTTGACGCCTGCACCGACACGGCCGGAGCACTGTCGAAGCCGTCGGGTTGCTCCGGGGAACGGATCATCCGCACACAGCGGAATCCAGGAAATGCTGGACGGGACGGAGGTTCGCCCAGCCAGACGGCGGCTCACTGGATTTCAAACCGACCGGTCAGTCATCGGTAGTATTCGCTGTGTGAACGCCGTCATCGAGACCGACCGGCTGACGAAGATCTACGGTGCGGTGCCCGCGCTCACGGACCTGACCATTCATGTCGAGCCGGGCGAGGTATTCGGGTTCCTGGGGCCAAATGGCGCCGGGAAGACGACGACGATCCGGTTGCTTTTGGCGCTCCAGCGACCGACCCGCGGGCGGGCACGGCTGTTCGGCCTTGATTCGCAGGCAGACGCGGTGAACATCCACCGCCGGATCGGCTACCTGCCGGGCGAGCTGCGGTTGTATGGGCGGATGACCGGACGTCAGCACTTGGAATGGTTTCGCCAGGCGCGCGGGGTCGACGACGGCTCGCTGGCAGACGAGTTGGGGGAGCGCTTCGAGGCCGTTCTCGACCGACCGGTGCACGACCTGTCGAAGGGGAACCGGCAGAAGATCGGACTGGTGCTCGCTCTCATGACCCGGCCGGAGATCGCGATCCTCGACGAGCCGACCTCGGGTCTCGACCCCTTGATGCAGCGCGAGTTCGAACGCGTGATCAGGGAAACGGTCGCCGAAGGCCGCACCGTCTTCCTCTCCTCCCACGACCTCGATGAGGTGCAGCGGATCGCCGACCGGGTCGCCATCATCCGATCCGGTCGACTCGTTGCGATCGACTCCATCGAACGGCTGCGCGCCGGCTCGCCGCGCCAAGTTGAGGCTAGCTTCGATTCGATCGTCGATCCGTCGTGGTTCGCCGACCTCGACGGCGTTCGGATCACCGACTGGGACGGCCAGCACATCGCACTCCACGTCACCGGGCCGCTATCCCCGCTGCTCCACGCCCTCGCCGACCGCGATCCCGTCGACGTGTCGATACGCCACGCCGACCTCGACGAGCTGTTCCTGCAGTTCTACGACACAAACAGGGACGGGATCGATGATCTCAGCAATCGCCAGCCTTGACCTTTCCAACCGGCGCTGGAGCCTCCTCGGCTACTGCCTGGGCATCGGTCTGTACGTGCTCGTGGTCGTGGCTCTCTACCCCGCCTTTGAGCACTCCGGGTCGCTCGACAAGATGATCCAGAGCGATCGCACGGCCGCAGCACTGTTCGGCGTCACCGGGTCACTGTCGTCCTCTGCCGGGTGGCTGAACGGCAACATCTTCACTAACTTCTACCCGCTAATCATCCTGCTGATCGCGGTCGGCTACGGCGCGGCTGCGATCGCGGGTCAGGACGAGGACGGCACGCTCTGCCTGGTCGCCACGCTGCCGGCTTCTCGCCGCCGGGTGGTCCTAGGCAAGGCCGCGGCGCTCACCGCCCAAGCAGGAGCTGCTGGCCGCTGCGGTGGCCGCCTGCGCCGCGGTCGGGCACTGGTTCGATCTCACGACCAGCCCCGCGCGGATCGTGGCCAGCTCGGCAGCGGTGCTGGCGCTGGGCATCGACTTCGGGCTGCTCGCCATGGCTGTCGGCGCCTTGACGGGGCGGCGCGGGGTGGCGCTCGGTGTGGGCGTCGGCCTCGCCGCCGCCTCGTACCTGACCAGCTCCCTGGCACCGGTCGTGTCATGGATCAGCCCGGCCAGGTACGCGTCCCTCTTCTACTGGTCGGTCGGCGACAACCAGCTTGCCAACGGAGTGACCGCAGCCGACTGGGCTGTACTCCTGGGCGCCGGCACGTTCATCCTGTTCCTAGCGGTCGCCGCGTTCGAGCGGCTCGACCTTCACTGACCAGCACTCTGCCGGTTTCCGCCGCCTCACCGCACACCGCTGCACCGCAGCCGCCGAGCCACTGGAGACGCTCGGAGCGAATATGGGGAAACGTCACAGGCATCGCCAGCTAGCTCAAGCCGCGGGGACGCTGTGCAACGCCGCGGCTTCCTGTCGTTCAGCGGGCGCGGAAGCCCACAGCATCACATCTGGTTCATCACGTTCGTCAGGACCGTGCTGATCGTGCCGCTGAGCAGCGTAAGAGTCGCCACCACGGCAATGGTGATGACTCCGAGAACCACCGCGTACTCGGCCATCGTCTGCCCGGACTGCCGACGATCGCTCGGCTGGATCTCGTTCATGAGAACTCCTTCGTAGTACGGTGTAAGTGCCCTGTATGTATCGGATGATCGCAACGAAACCTTGACCGCCCGATTCCGCCCCGTTGTTCGGTCTAACCAGAGCCCCGTCTCGCCCACCGACAGGCCACCTGATGGTCCGCGATACCCAGTCGGGAACGTGTGTCTGGACGTCGGCAGTGTCTGCCGCAGGAGCCGGCTGGCGCATCATCTCGAGGTATCCAACGTCGGACACATTGGTTGGAACGTCACGTAGGTCGTATCCCCGCTGGAACCACCGGCCGACAAATCCCCCGGACGGGTCACGCAACGCGTTACCCGACCCGTTAGCCTGACCAGGCTCTCAAGCACGCTGCACCGAAGACCCGCCATCGCGCGGGTCTTCGGCTATCAAGCTAGTGAACCACCACCCAAGTTCGGCGCGGCTACGTTGGTTGGTGCCTCCTGATCGATGAGGTGGGCCTGTCCCGGGCCGCCGGTACGCTCGGCCGTCGCACCGCTGGGAGCGGGACACCCGCAGCGCGACGAGAAGGCGACTAGGGTGGACTCTCCCCGAGTTGTGTCGACAGGTGGCGGTCATGCTCGGGGTCGCATCTTGTGGGCGGGGTCGATGATATCTGTGGGTATGCGGCCTTTGGTGATGCGGCCGTTGTGGGTGCGATCGGTGTTGTAGTAGGCGATGTATGTGGCGAGGTCGCGGCGCAGGCCGGTTGTGGTGATGTGGAGGTAGCGGGCGAAGCTGGGCCGCCAGCATTCGTCGAGGATCGTCTTGTGGAGGCGTTCGACGTGGCCGTTGCCAGGCGAGATCCGGGTGGAGTGATGTCATACGCAATGACGGCTGGTCAGCGGCCGGCAACTCGGAGGTGGTGGGCGATGGCCTCGTCGAGCCGCCGGTTCGTGCGGGTCGCCCCGTGCAAGCTGACGACGTACGTCGTGGCACAGACGCTCCACGAAAGGGCGATGTGACCGGAGTTGAGGCCGGTTCCTGGTCGGTAGCTGCGTATGACTGCCCTGTGGCCGTCGACGCGGGCCGTCCCAACCTGGCGCCCTCCAGTCAGTGTGTCTCGTGGCCAACCGTGAACGTGTCGGCTGTAGCCGATGATCAGGAGGTGCCCGCCATCGCCTGGAACCCCGGCGTATCCAGCTGGGCCGAGGAAACTGCCCTCAACCACAAACCAGCCCGGCTGCGCGCACGGTTCGCTCTCGACACATGAGAGCGACGAGCCCGCAGGCAGTAGCGCCGGGCAACGAAGCGTTAGCCGTGCGACTCCGGCTGCCGATTGGCACAAGGTCAGCACCGAGCGGCCCGCCGGCGCCAGGTAGACCCCATGGATCCGCAGATCGTTCGGTGGGGTCGGCGCCTGCCGGTACCCGGCGAGCTCTGATTGGGCCGATGAGGCGAAACAGCCATCAGGCCGCAACGACGCCGCCGGCGGCTTCGGGTATGTGGAGGGATAGTAGAAGTGGCCGAATGCCAGGACCGGAGCGCCGGTTGGGCAGATGTAGCCGTTGCCCACCTTGACGGGACTCGCACCCGTGGACGCCGTCGCTTGGTGACTCCCGCACCCGACCGCGGTGGCGGCAGGGATCAGGATCAGTAGGCGGAGGCAGGCGTTGAACACCGGCTGATCTTTGACGTCCGCGTCAACGGCGGCTGATCCGGGTAACCGTCCCGGCCTGGTATTGCGCCGTCCAAAGTGCGGAGGCTGTGGCGACCAGTCCGCGCGAAGTTGCCGAGACGGTGGCGATCGCGCGAGTGTGCCCGTCGGGGCTCACCGCGTAGACGTGGGATCCGGCCAGCAGCCAGACGCGGCCGTCCCGGGCTGCGATTGCGGAGATCCCGACCAGAGGAAGGCCAGTGCGATGGACAACCCGACCGCCGACGAGTCCCCACAACTGCGCGCGTTGGTGGAGGCGGGCGACGATCGCCCACGTCCGCCCCTCGTCGCTGGCCACCGCGCTGACGAACGCCCCACGTGGGATTGAGATGCTCGAGACCCTCCCAGACCGCAGGTCGACCCAGCGAATCGCTCCACCGCCAAGTAACACGCTGTCATCACCTTCGCTTGCCATCGGAACAGCGCCGGCCTGGCTGCCGGCGACCGGGATGGTGATCCCGCCGTCGACGGCGTGGGTGAGACAGACAGCCGCTCTGGGTGGGTGGGAGGCCAGGATCCCGACGCAGACACCGGCTGGGGTTCCAGCGACGCCTTCGAATGCGTTGTACCCGTTGGATATCCCGAACTGCACAGCCGATCGCACGTGCAAGGAGCCAGGGTCGATCTCGCGTACCACGACCCGCCGGCCATCGCCGCTCAGATACCAGACCGAGTGGGAGTCGGCGGCCACGTTCGTCCACTCGATGCCGTTGGCAGCTCGCACGCGACCAGTCACCCGGCTGGACTGTGGATCTATGCGGGTGACCCCTTCCGACGCCGCCACCCAGACGCTCCCCGCACCGGCTGCCACGTCATACGCCCCATAGCCAACCGGGATGCGTCGCGCCACGATCGCACGTGTGGTCGGCAGCTGGGTCGGAGCGGTGTGCGGGAGCGACGCGTCGGAGCCGCTGGTCGATGGATGGCGGACGCCGGTGTTGCAGCGAAGCGCCATCGGGCGACGCATGATCGTCTCGCCGACGACCCAGACGCTGCGACCGTCGGGGGTCGCGGTGATCGCCGCCAGGTAACCCTTCGTCGAGGGCAGCGGCGCTGCCGCCCAGTGCCCCTGTCGTTGCTTTGCGACGAGCATCTTCGTAACGGCTCGTTGACCGCCGACCCACAACGAGCCGGACGCGGATGTCGCGCTCCAGAGAATGTCTGCCTGGCTCGAGTTTGGCGGCGTTTGAATCTGCCAGTGGCTTCCTGTCCAGTGGATCAGGAGTGCGTGTTCCTGGCCGCCGCCGACGCCGATCGTTGAACTGTGCGAGCCGACAGCCCACACGCCGGCTGGGGCGGCGGTCACGTCGAGCAGATGGTCGTAGGGCTTGCCGCTGGGGCTGGGGATGTTCGGGCTGGGAACGATCTGCCAGCGACTGCCGTCCCAGTGTTCGGTGAGGGTGTTCGAGGGGCCGGCCGGGACGTATTGGCCGCTCTCGCCGACGGCCCAGATGTCGGTCGGCGATACTGGCGCTGACCGCGTCGAGGAGGGCCACAGGATGTCTGATCGTCGGCGTGGGTGGCGGGCGGGGGCTTCGCAGCACGCTCCACTTTGAGCCGTTCCAGTGCTCGATCAGTGGGTGGCCGTTCTTGCCTCCGCTGGTGCCGACCGCCCAGACGTTGAACGCTGAGAGGGCCGTGATCCCGTGCAGAACGCCGTGGCCCGCGGCCGGAACAGTGTTCCACGTCTGGCCGTTCCAGTGTTCGATCAGTGGGCGACCGACCTGTCCGGAGCCGACGATCCAGACATCGTGCGCGTTGATGGCGGCGATCCCGCTGGCGACGCCGCCTTCTGGCACGTAGAGCCGGGTCGTGTGCCACGCCTCCCCGTCCCAGTGCGTCGCGAACTGTCCGCTGGGGCCGGACTCCTGGCCGGTGTCGTAGCGGCCGAGCGCCCAGACATCGTTTTCGGCTGGCGCCGACACCTCGGAGAGGCTCTGCTCGTGCGCCGAGGGGGCGGGAACAACGCCGGTCTGGCGGCATGTCCCCGGCGGCGTTGAGACGATGGAGGTGCTGCTCGACCCGGCGGCGGCATCATGGTGCGTCTGGCATCCGGTCGCGATCAACACAACCAGAAGGACACCGGTTCCCCCTCGGCCGAACGTCATCCCGATGTCCCGATTCGGCGGATGAGGACGATCTCGCGAGCTGCCGGGGCGACAGTGGCGGACAGGAGTGGTCGCAGTGTGGCAGCCCTGAACACGGTGACCTTGCCGTCGAAGAGCGAGGTCGTTGCCACCACCGAACCCCACACGGAGAGATTGAACGAGCCATACGGCACCGAGGCACGGGTGAGGATCCGCCGGCTGGAGGCGTCGACCATCTCCAAGCCCTGGCCGTAGCCGCTGGAGATGTAGGCACGGCTCGGTGTGGTCTGGCTGAAGGCCACGTGCTGCGGCGCCTTGCCCGCTGGGACAGTCGCCATCGGCCGAGCGGTCGCCGCATCGTAAACCGTCACGTACGGCGCCGCGGCCGACGTCACCCAGACAGTGTTGCCGTTCGGGGAGAAGGCGAGGTCATGGGCTTCGACCCGCGGGTGTATGCGGCCGGTGACCGCAGGTGGTTGGGCTGAGCGGCGTCGAGCCGGACGATCGTGTTCGCGTTCTCGCCGAGGGCAATCCAGGCCGCCCGCTGGTTAGGGCTGACCGCCATGTGGTGGGCGTCTCGGCCGATCCAGACCCGGTCGACGATCCGATCGGTCGACGAGCTGGATCGTCGACACCGTGCCGGCGGCGTCGCTGACCAGCGCCCATTCGCCATCCGGTGTCACCTCGGCGATCTCGGGTCTGTGGAAGCTGTGCAGGACTGCCGTTGTCCGTAGCGCCGGCCAGGAGAGGATCGTGACCGTTCCCGCGGCAGGGCTGCAGACGACGACGGGGCCGGTCGGCCCTGCGGCCAGCGTCGTCGGATCGCCCGCGACAGAAACACGTCGCAGCACCCGGCCCGTGAACGGCGACACCTCTAGTACGGCGTGCTCCGTCTCGGAGGTGACTACAGCCAGCGGCACGCCCAGCGATGGCGGATGCACCGTGGTCGCTGCGGAGCTGGCGATGTTCGGCGGCGCCGCGGTCGTTCCGCGTGTGGACGGCGGGGCCGTTGCGGTCGATCCGGCCGAAGTGCTCGCCGCGGACGAGCAACCGGACACCAGGGTGGCAAGGAGCAGGGCGAGCAACAGCTTCATGGCTCTTCTACGGCTCTCGCCCCGGTTTGCGTCCCGTGGGACGCAAACTCGGCTGCACGTGCGTACTATGGACATGCGTATGGCTGCACGGTCTGACGCTGAGCTTGGTTTCAGCCGCGGCGAAGGGGAATCGAAACGCCGCCGGCGAGTTGTTCGCACGCCACTGGCCGGCCGCGTGGCGATTGGCCTGGGGCGTCACCGGACGACGAGAACTGGCAGACGATGTCGCCCAGGACGCGTTCGAACGAGCCTTCGCCGCACTAACGCGGTTCGACCGAGTCTCGGCCTTTTGCGCCCTGGCTGCATCGGATCGTCGTCAACCGGGCGCTTGACCTACTGCGCCGCGAGCGTCGACTGGTCGGCCTCGAGCGGCCAGAGTTGATCGAGGAGGCAACTCGCGACGTTGCCGCCGAAGACCGCGCGCTACTGGATGCGATCGCCTCGCTGTCGGAGCAGCGCCGGGTCGTGATCATGCTGCGCTTCGGGCTCGGCTACGCGCCCGGCGAGATCGCCGAGTTGCTCGACCTGCCGCTCGGCACCGTCCACTCGCGTCTCGCACGGGGACTCGCCGACCTTCGAACCAGAGAGGGGGAGCGCGATGCCGAGCGAGCTTGAACAGCAACTCGAACGCCTCCTCTCCTCACAGCCTCGATCCACGGCGAGCGTCGAGGAGCAGGCGCGCGAGGCAGCCCTCTCGACCATCACCCCCACTCGCCACCGATCGGCGACCGGCGGCATGGCTGATCCTCGCCGCCGCCGCTATCGCCGTCCTCATGACCGGTGTCGCCCTGGCTGCCTCGCCGACCACCTTCAGCGACCTGCGAAACGTCGTCTCACCTACCAGCCCAAAGAACGAAGCCCGCTCCGAAGCCGCACGCAGCGATCGTGCGCGTGCCTACCGGCGCGGCAGGTTTCACTGTGCAAAGCGGCAACCGGCTCTGGGTCGCCAAGCCCGACCGCATCGCCCTGCGCGGCATCTCGCTGGCCGCCGCAGCGACCAGCCCAAACGCGCTCTACGCCGTCGGTGAGAGACGCCGGTCGCCTCGAAGCCGTCTCGATCACCGACCACCACATCGCCTGGTCGGTGCCGCTCCATGGGCAGCTCGCAGCAGCCGCGTGGTCGCCCTATCCGATCAGGGTCGCCTACGTCGTGCATCGTGACGGCCGGCGGACTGCTGCACCTGATCTGGGGCAACGGCGTCAACGACCAGATCGTCGGTCCGGCGGCGTCCGTTACGCCGGCTTGGCGGTCTGACTCGCTCGCCGTCGCCTACGTCTCGCCGACCGGCAGCGCGATGCTCGACACGGTCGGCCGGGCCGGCGCCACAGCAGCTCAACACCCCTGCCGCCTGCGGAGCCCAGCGGATCACCGAGCTCGCCTTCGCGCCGGGCTCGACAACGCTCGCCGAAGTCACCAACACGTCAGTCGTGATCCTGACCGACACCCAGCACCCCAGCCAGGCGACGCTGCATCCACACGGGTGCGGTCGCGACCAACCTGCGGTGGCTCTCCCCCGCCAACCTGCTTCTTCGACCTATCCCGGCAGCGATCAACTGACCCGTATCGAAACCAATCATCGCCATGTCGTCGCCAGCGGAACATTGATCGCCCCTGGCGCCATCCTCGCCGCCGCCAGCTCGCCCGACGGTCGGCACATCGCGATCGCAGTCCGCCACGGCGCGCGCCTGCGGATCCTGACCGCCGCGCCGCCACAGCTCGGTACGACCTGCCCTCCTCCGCCCCATTCACGAACTCAGCCTCGCCCCGCCGGCCAGCCGCGTCGTGCGCATCGGCTGGTCGTGAGTCGACCTGCGGCAGGCCGGCGTGCATGGCCGGGTCAGCCGTCTGCGCTGCGCTCGTCCTCATCGCGACCGGCTGCATCGGCATCACCAACACGGTCGGAAGCACCACTTCGTCCAGCCCGTCTTCCGCTTCCCTGACGCCAGCGGCCGGCCAGGGTTGTGGCAGACGACTGATCTTCACCGGGAGCGCCGGGCTGGAAGACGCGTTCATCGACGACACCATCCGGCGCAATGCGGTCAGGAAGCGTGGGCAATCTCCCCTCGCCTCCCCGGGTCGCCAGCGCCCGACAGCGGCACGGCCTTCTGGCGGAGATTGCCGCCCGGCGGTGTGCTGGTCATGACCGGCATCGACATCTCAGCCCAGTTTCAAGGGTGGTCTCGGCGCCGCTTCCCGTTCGACCTACGCGACCTGAAACCCGAAGACCACTGGGAAGGTCAGCCAAAGCCACGGCTGCAACTGCGTGTCTGGGGAGGCCGAGTCGGGAGCCAGCGGGTTTGGGTCGATGGTCACCTTCGGCAACCTTCACCCCTCCCCCGCCCAGCTTGACGCCGCGCAGGCTGAAGTCGACCGGCTGCTCCTGCCGTTCGCGCGGGCGGGCGTAAGGGTTCACACTGCACCCGATTAGCCGTGCGGGTATGGGAGCAACTCCTGGGAGCGAGCCCACTGCCCGCCGCTGTGCAGACGCATCGTGTTGAACACCGCGAGGAACGGATTTCCGTGGGTGTCCTGCACGCCGAGGAAGAAGCCTTCATACGCCCATCCGAGCCACGGCTGGGCAGCTGGATGATTGGGATCCAGGGCGCGCGTGACGGCCGGGACGGCGTGCACGAAGGCGCTCGTCTTGGGCGCCTGGATGATCACCTGGGGCGCCCCCTGCGTCTCACGGAGGATCCGCACGGACACGACCCGGAAGCCATACCTGCTGCTCGTCTGCTCAAGCCGATGGAGAAGTACAGAACGACTCGGAGTCGGATACCTCGCGGCCGGGTTGTGGATAGCGCGGTCGCGGTATCGCCGCGGTGGGCTCGTGGTCATCGGAGTTGACGAACAAGACCTGACCGGGGACGCCCGCAAGTTCGTCGCTCGATACCACGTCACCTACGCGGTGCTTCGCGACACATCCGGCGCGGTTTCAGGCCGTTGGGGCGTCACGGACTACCCCGAGTCTTTCATCATAGACCGACAGGGTCGCGTGCTCTACCACTTCGCGGGTTCCGTCAGCGGGCATGAGATAGACGCCGCTATGCGCAAGCTGAAGGTCGCTTAGGCATCTCTACCGGGTGTCAGCCCACCCGGGGTGCTGGCAGCCCTCAGAGTGACCCGTTCGGATCCCCTCACCGGGGGGCAGGCTGCGAGCAGCCAGCGCCGACCACTACTTAGAGGGCCGCAGTCGTCGCGGCCGGGAAGGTACCGCTTTGCTCCGTCTACCCCATCGAGCCGCCCTGGTCGCGGGAGTGCTCATCGTCGCAGCTGCTGTCGGCGTGCCCGCGGCCGGTGCATTGGCCAGCGTTGGATCGGCGTCGGCCGCTGCGCCGACCCTTGCTGGAGGTCTGTGGGGCGGTCGGACGACCACGCTATTCGTCGACCCCCAGCAGCCCTCCGTCATGATCACCGACACCGAAGGCCTGTACCGGACGACCGACGCCGGTTCCTCCTGGCTCCCGATCCATAACACCTCAGCGGGGATGCTGGCGTTCGACCCCACCCACCCGGGTTGGGTATTCGGATCGGTCGCACCGGGCCACCAGATGGTCTCCCACGACTACGGAACGACCTGGATCGAGCGGGATGCCTTCTCCCACATGGGAAACCAGCCGGTGGCGGCTGCGGTTACGGATGCCGGCATCGCATACGTCGCCGACATCATTGATGGGATAGCGCGGTCTGGCGACGGCGGCGCGACCTGGACGCAGGCCAATCGCGGGCTGCCAGCGCTAAGCCTGTCCGGAACGACGTTGCTGGAGTTCGCGATCACGAGCACCACCCCCAGCGTGGCCTACGCCGTCCTGGATACGGGAGCGGTCTACCGCAGCGCCGACGGAGGAACGACCTGGTCGCTCGCCTCTGGCAGCGTGCCGGCCTGCGGAACGGGCGACGTGGGTTCGCTGACCATCAGCCCGACTGATCCCGACACCGCGTATCTGGATGGGTGCGGCGGTGTCTACCGAACCCGCGATGGGGGCGCCTCCTGGAGGAAGCTTTCCGGGGACTTCCTCCAGACTGCGTGGTGGTCGCCGTACCCGCCGATCGTGATCGATCCTGCCAGTCCCGACACGCTGTATGCCGCTGCGGGCAGCGGCATCATCCGATCAAACGACGGTGGCACGACCTGGACGACGCCGACCTCAGTGCTGGGCGATTCCCAAGTCGAGACAGTCTCCATCAACCCGAAAAACCCAACAGAGCTCTACGCCGGCACCGCAGCGGGCATCTTCCGCTCGGTTGACGGCGGTGAGACCTGGCAGCCGGATGACACCGACATCCAGGGCCGACTCAACATCTGGGGTGTGGCGAGCGATCCCGCCGATCCCAGCCTCGTCTATGCCGCCACGGAATCGGGCGTCTGGCGAAGCAGCGACGCCGGACACGACTGGCACTACGCCTCCCAGGGACTCCACCTCGACGATCAAACCCCGCCCATCATCCCGACCTCGATCACCGTCAACCCCGGCGATCCTTCAACCCTGTACACCGAGATCCACGGCGGCTTCGCTGTCAGTCACGACCACGCCAACACCTGGTCGATGCTCCCCATCAGCTCCGTCTACACCTGGGCCAGCCTGGCCGTGGATCCAGACAACCCTCTGCACCTGATCGCGCCCACCGAAGACGGCGTCGCCACCAGCCTCGACGGCGGACAGACCTGGTCGACCACGACGCTTTGCACGCTCAACTGCATCGCCTTTGAGCGAGTCGCCTTCGCACCATCCGACCCGTCGGTCGTCTACGTCGCCGGCGGGTACAACGGCGTCTGGCGCTCCACCGACGGCGGAGACTCATGGACGCAGGTCACCCACGGCACCACCACCCCCTGGAACCTGATCGCCCTAGTGCTTGCCGTCGACCCGCAGGATCCCAACACGGTCGTCTACCAGACGCTCCCTCCCAGCTCCAACCAGAGCTGCTTCGGCCAGATCAGGAAACTACAGATCAGCCACGACGGCGGACAAACCTGGCACAACGGACGTACCTGCCTGAGCAGCGCATTCTTCGAAGGCGACGGCGCGAACAGCACGCTCTACGGAACCAACGTCGACACCGAATACGAGTCCCACGACGACGGGGCGACCGTCATCCCGGCAGCAAACTCGCCGCTGAGGACGAACGCCACGGGCCTCGCGCCGGCCGGCAGGCTGCACATCGCCGGCCGCACAGCATCCCGCGCAGCCCTCTACGTCTCCGACAACCGGGTAATCCGCCGCCCCTTCGTAGCCAAGCCGCCAAACGCGTTCCTGGCCAGACTCCCATACACGCGGCAGTTCACGCTGCGACTGGACAGCCTTCACGTCCACGTCGGCTGCAGCGCATCCTGGCACGCAACCTGCCACGGCCGCATCGTCCTCCAAAACCAAGGAACCGTCGTCGCCGCAACGCTCTTCAGCCTTCCCGTGGGCCGGGTCAAGTCCGCCACCCTCCACCTGAGCGCGCGAGCTTGGCGAATTCTCGGCGCCACCCATCGCCGAACCTACACAGCTCACGTCATCTCCCACGGCCCCGACCTGACTCTGCAGACCCAGCAGCGCAACATCACGCTGATCCGGCCAGCGTGAACGCAGGCCGGCGGAGTGTCGAGCCGGTGAGCGCAATCGACACCGGCAAGCTTGCCGGGCGAACCAAAGTGCTCCCGCTGTCGTCTAAGTGCCCGAGGGAGAGCCGATGCGACCGTTCATGTCGATCATGATCTGCGCGCTACTGCTGGGCGGCTGCGCGGCGTGCGGCGCCACCAGCGGTGTCGACGGCGGCGCGACTGGCAACCCTCCCCCGTTGCCTGTGCTGTCATTCGACCATGTGGTCTCCGCCCTGCGCGCTCACCACTACCATCTCGCCCAGGTGCGGCGGGGCGCCGGCGGGATCACCCCCGACTGGGCGGCACCGACACAGTACGCGGAGGTGGGCAGCATGCTGATCACCCATGGCCCATGCATCCACACCAACGTGCTCGTGTTCAAATCGGTCGGCTCGGCGATGAGGTTCAGCCATCTGCTGGCCAAGCACGATCCTGGAGGCTTTGGCCCCCAGGGCGGCCCGAACCGAAACGTTGTCCTTACCTCGAACTCCTGCCATCAACTGTCGCTGCTGCTCGCCGTGATCTAGCGGATGACCCGACGAGCCATCACGTGCATATCCGCCGCGCTTCTGCTCGCGTCGGCTGGATGCAGCACGGATGCCTTGGCAGGGCATGAGACGGTGTCCGGTGCGCCTGTCCTCTCGCCGTTCAGCGTCTCTCAGGTGGCGGCGCTTCTGCGCCATTGGCACTACCGCCTAGACGGGGTCAGCCGCAACCCGTGGGACAGCGTAGCCGGCGGCCGCCGTGCCTACGTTCCCTATGAATCCGGCAGCATGCTCATCGAATCTGGTCAGTGCAAGGGTGCAATCGTGTTCGTCCTCTCCTCCGCCAGCAAAGCTGCTGGCTACCAGCGCCTCATCTTCCGCGAGTACCACACCAAGCCTCCGCCGAATAGGCTGCACGGCAACGTACTCAACGGCGCCGTCGCCTGCCCACAGCTCCGCGCCATCCTCTCCCGCTACTAGCAGGCAGGCTGCCTGATCGACGAGTGGCCAAGCCGTTAGCCGCCGCGCTTGGCGCGGTACTGGCACCGCCAGTTCCTGCCACCGGCGTTTCGCACCCGCCCCACGACGCCTGACCGTCATGCGGCGTCGTTGATCACCGACGCGCCGTTGGCCGGGGGTTGCGGGCCTGCCGTCTGGTTAGCGCTGGGAACCGCCTCGCGGCGGCCGCAAGTCGAAATCTCGTGGCCTGCTCAGTGGTGGGCCGTCGGCTTCACCGGATCCGGCCCGGCGAAGACGCTGATTCTGCGCTGCTGCTACAGGACGGGACGCGGCCTTCATGAGCATCCCGGCGGGGCCATCTCGAGCACTGTTGACCAACTGGTCATCGGTCTGATCCTGGTCGTCCGCCTACCATCGATTTATGTTCTACAGAGAACATACAAGGGACGCTGAGACACTCCTGGGGCAGGTAGAAGTGGCGCTCCGCGTCGTACGGGTCGAGCAGGCAACGCTCGATGCAGCCGTCGACCGGTTCTACATGCACCTCGCCGAGGCGCTCCGCTCCGGCGTACACCCCGACGCCGTGGCCGAGCGCACCGGCCTGGGCTGGCCCGACTTCCTCGGAGGCGCTGCTCCGCTCCTGCGCGGACGCTGGATCCTGACCTCCGGACGAGGTAAGCCTTTTCACAGTTCACACGCTCTGTATGGTCGTGTGCCTGTCGTGAGTGTCGACCGAAGGTTGGGCGAAGAGGGCCTCGAGGCCGTGTTTCGGCGCGAGACGCCGCGGCTTTGGCGCGCCTTGATGGCCTACACCGCCGGCCGGACGGTCGTAGCGGAGGATGCGATGGCCGAAGCGTTCACGCGCGCTTTGGCGCACTCGGAGTCGATTCGCGACCCGGTGGCATGGTTGTACCGAGTCTCGTTTCGGCTCGCCGCCGAGGAGATGCGGCGCGAACGCCGCGCCGACCCCGCCGACGTACCGGTCGACGTGGCGGAGTCTGCGGTCGAGTCGGAGCTACTCGAGCCGTTGTTCTACGCGCTACAGCGGCTGCCGCCCAATCAGCGCGCCGCGGTGTTCCTGCACTACCAGTGCGACCTATCCGTCGCCGAGGTCGCCGCGCGGTTGGGCATCGCTCGCGCGACCGTTCGGGTTCATCTGTGGCGCGGCCGGGAACAGTTGCGTCGGCTGTTGGAGGAGGACGGCGATGAGTGAGCGATGGCTTGAGCGGCTTGCCGACCTCGACGAGCTCGCCCCTCCGGATGGGCTCGCGGATCGGCGAAAGTCATTCGACCCCGCGACAGCCGGAGGCCGGCTTGAGGCCGGCGGTCACCGGCGAGGCGTCTGGCTCGCCGCGATCGTGGGCGTGGCTGTGGCGTTGGTGGCTGGTGGGGTCACACTTGCGAGGCACTACCAGCATGGAGGGCCGATAGCCGCCAACAGGGGTTTCGGCTTTACTGGCCCCGTTCTAGGTCACGGTCAGTCCGGTTTTCAACAAGGGGCGATGTCCCGCTCGGCCGGCGCGGAGTTGTTGGGGGTGGCGGCGAGCGGCCCGAATGATGTCTGGGCTGTCGGCTCCTCGTGGACGAAGCAGACCATGTTGAGGCAGCCGTCGTTACTCGAGCACTGGAACGGAACGACCTGGCGCTCGTTCCATTGCCCCAATATAGGCGAGTTACGCGCCGTAACTGTCCCGGCTCCGGCGGATGTGTGGGCGGTCGATGGCGGCGGGCTTGTGCACTGGCAGGACGGGCGCTGCGCGCAGATCCCACGGCTACCAGTGCGCGGTGAAATCTCCCTGTCGTCGGTCGCCGCCACAGCGCCCAACCAAATCTGGGTCAGCGGCGAACAGCCCGGCCGACACTTCCGCGCCGACAACTTCACCGGCTGGAACACGCTGATCGCCCGCTGGGACGGATCCACCTGGCACGTCTACAAGACGCCGAACCGCTCCAGCCGCGACAACTACCTCTCCGGCATCGTCGCCACGTCGCCGACCAAAGTCTGGGCTGGCGGCTACTCACAGACCTTCCACGGCATCCCGCTCACTCTCGTCCTTCACTGGAACGGGCGCACTTGGCACGTCGAACGCACACCGGACCCGAGCCAGAACTACAACGTGATCTGGGGCATGGGCACCGACACCGAGCACGTCTGGGCGCTCGGCGACTCCGGCACCGGCAGGCCACCGAATGGCGGGAAAGAAATCGGGCTACTGCTCCGCAGATCCGGCGAGGGATGGCAGACGACAGCCCCACCCTCAGACCATCACTACTTCGACGCCGCGGCGCTCAGCGGCACCTCACCCAATGATGCGTGGGCTGTTGGCGGATGGCCCAACGGACCTACCACCATCGTCCATTTCGACGGCCACCGCTGGACGACGAACGCCGCGACCGACACGAAGGTCGCCGCACACTCCACCCTGGCAGGCGTTACAGCCCTATCACCTACCGACGCTTGGGCGGTCGGTGTCTACAACGCTCCCGGTACGAAGCCCATCGTCGCCCACTGGGACGGGCAGCGGTGGCGATTCACAATTCTCCCCGTCGCAAAGTCGTGAGGATCCGCCGAGGTACACCTGGCCCCAGGCTGCTCACTCGAAGCCACGCGGCGTAGCGCCAGACGCTGGGTCTTTCGGCTGGGAACGGTTTCCCACCCCGGATCGTCTTAGATCTGTGAAGGTGAGAAGGCAACGGCCCACTGCTGGAGGGAACCGCTGCTCTTCGGGTACGACGAGTCCTGTACCTGAACGGCCTGCGCGGCAGCCAACTCGAAGACGCGATGCAGGAGATCGAGTTGCGCGCGCTCGAGCGACCGCCCCGACATAGCCGCTCAGCGACGGGGTGGGCGTGCGTAGTCGCCACGAACCTCGCCGTCGACGCTCATCGTCGGCCGGCACGCTCCCCGACCGTAACGATCTCCGTCGAGAGGGGGAGCCGCGGCTCCGATCCGTCGGAGTCGGTTGGCCTTCGCGACGCTGTGCGAACTGGTCTGGAGGCGCTCCCTGTCGAGTTCCGCGCGACGGTTGTCTTGCGTTTCTACGCGGACTTCACGGTTCCCGAGATCGCGGCCGCCATGAATGTGCCGGAGGGCACGGTCAAGTCGCGGCTGCATCGAGCGATCAGCGAGCTACGCCGGCACCTGCCGTTGGAGGCGATGACATGAACACACGTATCACGACGAGGGCCTCTGGTCTACCTCTGGTTCCAGGTCGCACGCGGGTACGTGGCACTTCCCCGCTCGCGCCGACTGGATACGCCCGCATACGAGTGGACTATGATCAACCGCACTACGCACCGGAAAGGCATCGTCCAGGTGAAGACCGGCCAAACCGAAGTCGACATCGACGAGCTTGTCGGAGTCGCCGATGCAGACACCGACACCTACGCCTTCTCAACGGCGGCCGGCTACAAGGGCGATCCAGCGCGACTCACCGAGATCATCACCGCTGAGGAGCTCCTGCAGATGGCAGCCGACGAGCCGCACATCCTGCCCGCGCGGATCCGATCGCTGTTCGACATGGCATCCGGGTGACTTCGGCCGGCAGCGTTTTTCGCGCAAAATGCGGACATCGAACTTGCGGGACTGGCGTTGCCGTTGCAGAGTTCCGTCAACGCCGCGGCGGATGCCCCAGTAGGTTGATCCCGCCCGGACGATCAAGCCGCCTCACGGGTAGCGGGTTCTTTCGGACGGAGGACGAACAGGCACCAAAGCGGCGTTGCTATGGTCCGGGCGACGCCACCGACGATGACCGTACTGCCCTTGTGTCTGGGCGACCGGTTTCGTTTTTCTCTCAGCGGTGCGCGAGGTTAAGCCTCGTTCGCCACCTCCGGTAGCCTGGGAGGGGTGGCGACCAAGCGGATATCAGCGACGCCGGCACAACGGGAGTTAGCAGCTCGCCGCGTGCTCAAGCTGGCCGATCACCTCGACGAGACCCACGGCCCGGTCGCAGCCGAGGCGAAACAGTGGGCCGCCGCCGTGAACGTCCATGGCACGACAGTGCCGGCGAGTCGCTAGCCCCCAAGGCGGACGCCAGCCTTTAGGCGAGAATGAGCACGGACTCCGACGCGCACGCCTAGGATCGCCATCCATGAGCACACAACACCAGAACATCATCGATGGGTATGTCGGAGCCCGCTACGTGATGGATGGCGCCGAGACGCTTGCTGAGGCAGCGCAGCGCCTCCGTGGCTTGGCGGACGCGTTGGAGTCTCTCGACCAACCAGGCCGGCTGGACGCTCGACGGCCCGGTTGAGAACGACTTCGGCCATCTGCTTCCGTCCAACTAGCTAGGCGCCATACCGACCCTACTGAACCGGCTCCTCGCCGAGCCCGATTCAGCATCCCGTCGTACGCCTCAGGAGCAGCCTCTGTGGCTGATAGGTAATCTGCTCGGGGACACACTCCGCCAGGCCGCTCCGCCGAGCACGTTTCGCGCGCCGACTCGCCCGCTGCCAACCGATATCCGACCTGGGCAGTTGCGCTACGGGGAAGCCGATGTGATGATGTCGCCCCGGCGGACGATTAGAACGGTTCGGCCATCTGCCGCTTTACCTTGGCCAACTCGTGAGCGGTCAGGTAGTGCTTGCGGAGCTGTTCAATGCGGTCATGGTCGATCGTTCGCGCCCCGTTGACCAGCGGCTGGGGCGGCCAGATGATTTCGTTGACCTGGCAGATCCAGGCGTCGAACTCCGGATCAGCGTAGATCTTCCCGGAGAACGGCCAGAACGGCGACTCGTGGAAGTGGCGGGCCAGCCACTCCTCGGGTGACATCTGCCGCCAATCTCGCAATACGTGCTCAGCGATAGACTCATCACCGGGGCTAGCCGGGTGTCTGTCCATGATCTCTGACATCAGCGATCCTCCTCGATCGTCCTATCGGCGGTTGCGGCGATTGGCTGGAGCGCCACCACGCCGGCGGACGGCTGCAGCCGGGAACTGTTCGCCGCAGTCGCCGAACCCTTCGTCGGGCTCCACGCCAGCCAGGTGGCATCACCGCGCTCACGGGTAGCGGATTCCTTCGGACGGAGGACGAACAGGCACCGAAGCGGCGCTATGGTCCGAGTGGCGCCGCTAGTCCGGGATCTCAGGGGCGCCGCGGCGCACATCTCACACGGTCGGCTCGTGACCGCACGCCTCGGATCGTGCTCAGATGTTGGCGGGCTCACGAGACAGCGGCGCAGTCCACAGAGACCGTGAGCGTTCCGCCTGCTCCGAATCCGTTGGGATTCGATATCTGTACGTGCCAGCCGCCTCCGGTGACCGTCGTGCCGTCCGGCCCATCGGTATAGACGGGGCTGTCCTCGACGGTCGTCCAGGCCTGTAGGGGCGGTCCGGAGAATCCCCCGCCGAGCGGCACGGTGCCCGCGGGGCAGTCAGCTTCTGCAGCGCCGACGGTGTCGTTGTTGGTGACATTCGCGGACGCCGTGGCGACCTGGTAGCCACTGACCCCGTTCGTACCCGGCATACCTTGCTGTCCCTGAATCCCCTGCTTCCCCTGAATGCCCTGAATCCCGCGAGGCCCTTGGATACCCTGAGGCCCGCGTGGCCCTTGCAGCCCGGTCTGATTCCAGACGACCGCCTTCCACCCGCTCGGGCACTCGGCGGCTTTCGCCGTATCGAGAAGCTTGACCGGCTTGTTCGGCGAGGTCACGTTCTGGTAGCAGGCGTGAACCTTTCCGGACGAATCGGGAATCGCGGCGAAAGCGACGCCGGTAAGAAGCGCCACGACGAGGCCGGCGAAGGCCCCCACAACGACGGGCTTGGTGAACATCTCTCCCCCTTGTAGTCACACACCGGAGCGAACGCTGATGCTCCCATATGCGCGCGGTCGATGCTCTCCGCGGCATCGACGGCGACTGACAGGCTCTATGCCGGCTCTTCCCAGTCGAAGGTGTAAAGCGGGCCGAAGCTTTCCCCTGGATTAGCACCTTCACGACTGTGGGAAAATGCTTGCATGATGCAGGAGCCCAGTGCGGATATCCATCCGCTTGACCAGCATCGCGACCCGTTGCACGCAGCCGTCGTCCGGGGCTTGGCCGCCGAGGTGGCGGCCCACTACGGCGGCGACCTCACGCGGATGCGGCGAGCAAACGGGTACTCGAACGCGACGTGGGTCGGTGACGGCATCGCCGTGCGGATCGCGCATACACCAGTCGACATGGCTCGCGAGGTCGCGCTCGTGCGTGCTCTGCCGCGAGAGGTCGGGCACCCGGAGATCCTTGGGGAGGGCACTACCGAGGGCCACGCCTGGATCGCGACCGCAGAGGTTCGCGGCCAGAACCTGCACGAGGCATGGCCGACGCTGACACCTGCAGAGCAACGACGGGCGGTCCATCAACTGTGGGCTCGGGCCCAGATCGTGCACGACGCGAGCCCGTCTCTCAGGACGCATGTCGCCTCGCACGGGGGTTTCGTGCCGGCATCGCTCGGCGATGCCACGGCGGCGGCTAGACGCGCCGCAGTCGCGCTGGGACTGTCCAGCGCCCAGCAGTCGCGGCTCCACGAAGTCATCGAGGGCTACTTCCGGGCTGCGCCCCTGGTCGAGCAGCGTGTCAACCACGGCGACCTTGCCCTGATGAACGCCCTATGGGAGGCTGAGGTCGTCGCCCTGCTGGACTTTGAGTTCGCCGTGCTCGGTCCGGTTGAGATCGACCTATGCCGACTGGTATGCGAGGCCTGCGTATCCGAGGACGGCCAGCGCGTTGATTCGGAGGCAGCCGCCGCCGCGGTTGAGATCGCCGCTCGTGACATGGATCCGATGCATGGTCGCGCGCTTATCCACGGCGCCGCGGCTCTCGACCAGCTCCGCGACCTTGACATCTGGCTCGCCCGTGACAGAGCCGAGGAACGTGTCGAGGACTGGCGCCCGTGCCGCCTGCTCACTGACCTACTCGACGCCGAGGGCGGGTATCTCGCGCGCCTGCTCAGGTAACCGGCTCCTGCACTGTCCGAGGGTGCGATCGTGAACAGCCGGATTCATGCCGCTCAGCCTAGGAGCGAATCGGGCAGGTGTCACCAGCTGAGGTGTGTCGAAACCGTCACGATCCTGCCAGCTGTGGCGTTTCAACCCTGACTCAGCTGTTCATGCGCCCGTTCTTCTGTCATCTCGGCGGGGGCTCACCACTTGCTCCACGACCGGCTGCAACGTGCCTGTGGCATCATCCCGCGATCTATACACGCCCACTGAGGAGCAAGACATGGCACGTGACGGATCCGTCGGCCTGGCCGAGTACGAGAAGGTCGACGCGCTCGCCGAGACCGGGATGACCAAAGCCGCCGCGATCAAGGCTGTCGCTGAGGAACTCGGCAAGACCCCCGCGAGTGTGCAGAACAACTACTACCGAATCGCACGGGTCAAGACCGGCGGGCGGCGAAAGTCAGCCTCGCGCGCTCCTCGCACCGCCCACGGCCGACCGTGCCCGACGCGCTGCACCCGTGGCGCCGGCGGATCGATCGATCGACGCGATCACGCGCGATCTGGTGGCCAGCATCGAGCAGCTGACCGGCGCGGTGCAAGCCCAGAGCGTCGAAGTCGCCGAGCTGCGCGGCCGACTCGATCGCGTACGCCAGCTACTGAGGTAAGGCCGGATACGACGGGTGCGGAGAGACGCCCCAGTGGGAAGTTCCGGCGGAACCCTCAGCGTTTCCGAGCGAATGCGGGGAGCCGCCTTCGGCGTTCCTCTTCGTGCCGACCGCTGCCTATTCGCTCCGTGGCCGAAGATCGAGCGGCGGGCGAGGCGGCGAGATCTGAACTTCCGAGGCGTCGGCTTCGTCTAACAGGAAGTGATTCGTCCGTCGCTTGTCCTCGGCCTTTTGGCGTGCGCGGCATTGTCGAGCTGCGGAGCGGCGGCTGGCGACTGCAGCGGTGGCTACCTCAGCGGCGACTCCTGCGTTGCCACCGAGCATTCCATCCATTGGACGGTCAGTCGGGCCGAAGCGGCTGTCCGGCGGTTCTCGATGGCGCCTGCGAAGCCGGGGCGGCTGAGGCAGGTCAGCTGTCGCATTCTGCCGGCGCCGGCCGGTGGGAAGGACGCTCTGTGCCGTGTGCTGGCGGTCGTACCCGGCCAGCCCACCCGGTGGGTGGATGTTCTGTTCGGCTTGTACGGACAAGCCATCAACCCGCTCTGCCCGAACGGCCACTACCGATACCCCTTCTATCCGTCGTGTAACCACAGCTCGGGCGGATGAGCTGACGGTCAGCGATACTGATCGAGCGGTCAGCTCAGGCGGTCTCCGCCGAGCCCGGCGGCGTGCCGCGATCAGCAGGGTCAGTCCGGCAGCGCCCCGATCGCCCAGAGCGGGAAGTGCGGTTGCTGGGGCTCTCCAGCATCGCAGGAGTAGCCCCGCGCCGGAGTTGAAGGCAGACACGACGGCGAGGCCGGCATGACCGCTCGGTACAGCGCGCCCACCGTGACCGCCAGCGCAGTGAGAGTGCCACCGCGCCGAGCCGAGCTGCGCCGCTCTCGGGGTGCCGCTAGGCGAGGCGGTGGGGCGCGCCTTATGGGCGGTAGGCGAGGTTGAATGGGGTGCCCCTGCCGGCGGTCAGCGTGATCACCACGGTCTCTGCTCGCAGGCCGCTCCGCGTCGCAGGTCGGATGGTCGCCCGGTAGGTGCCTGCGTTGAGCGAGCCGGCGAACGTGCCGTCGGGTTGCAAGCCGAACGTTCCGCCGATGGAAGCGCCCGAGTTTGGATTCGCCCGCCGCACGACGACGGCCACCCTGCTCCCGGCGTCGGCACGGACGATCGCGCAGCGGTCGGGCGTGCGACAGACCTGGACGTATCCGCGGAAGCGGCCCAGATTGCCAAACTCCGACACCCCCGACGGATGGCTGATGTAGCCGACGACGGCCGCCAGCGCGGTCAGCATGAGGATCACGGTCACGGTTGCGACCCGCGCCCTCACTGCCCGACAGCCTGCTCGGTCAGCCGAGCGATCCGAGCTCCGACAGCTTCACTGGCGGTGTGGGCCTCGATGACGACCTCCATCCGATGATCGCGGGTATACCAATCGGTCGATGACCCGGTGATGCAGGGGCTCTTGGTTTGCAGAGCCTTGGCGCCGTCGCCCAGGTCGACCACCCTGGCGGTTCCGGTCACGTCGGGCTTGCCGTTCTGGGCCGGCATGGCCTTCAGCTCCTTCTGCCACTCTGCGGGCGACAGCTGCGGCTTGCCCTCGACGATGATCACGTCGCCCGTCTTTGAGCCGTGGTAGACGAAGTTGGCGGCAATCGGCACGTAGATGGCAGCTGGCCGTTGAAGGCCACGCGGCAAGACCAACGGCAGGTGAGTGATCCGGCGAGCCGTTGCGACGGAGCCGACGCGCCGATCCCCCGCGTCTGGCTTCTGCCAGTTCGGCGTCACCAGGTCGAGGCCGTCGCAGCGCGCCTTCAACGCCTTGACCGCACCCGGAGAGGGAGCCGGCGCGCTCTCGGTGACATCCGCCGCGCCGCATCCAGCGACGGCCGCGCACGCGACTGCGAGCGCAGCGACGCCGGCGATGGCATGCCAGACGCGACAGCCGCGCGGGTCGGAAGGAGCGGTCATGGTCACCCTCTCACCCTCAGCTAAGACGATGACGGCAGGCAAGAAGTTCCGCGAAGGCGCGGAGCGTCTTCACCTGATCGCCGAGTGTGGCGCGACTACTCGATCCCGTTTCGGATCGAGAGGTGAAGTTGCACCGAGCGGCCGGGGTGGACAGTGAACGACTGGGCGGCGGGTGAGTTGAAGAGGCCGACCGCGATGACGGCGTAGCGCCCGGGCGCCAAGGACGCGTGGAACCGGCCCGACTGATCGCTGTGTGTGGTGGCCACCACAGCGGTTGGGCACGTCGCGGGCGTCGCGCATCGCGCCACCCGAACAAGGCGGACTGTGCCAGCAAACCAGGATCCGCATCGCTGACCTGGCCGCTGAGCTGGGCATCCAGCGCTGAAGAGCCGTCCGCTCACTATCGACTTGCCGACGCTGGTCGAGCCCGTGTGACCGCAAGCCACCGCAAGCGCGACAAGACCCACTGCCGTCCCGACCGCTGCGGCTCGCCTGAGCGCCATACCCGTCGGACAGGCGCCAAGGCTACGGAGTTCCCGTGCCCGACCAGGGCGTCGGCTGGCAGAGTCGCGATCCGTATTTCAGCGGCGAGACCGAAGCGCCGAGCAGCAGAATTGGTCGAGGAGTCCCAGAGGCCGGTTTTGAAACCCTTATCTCCTATCCCCTTGCGGGGTTGAGGGCGATCTCCCCATCCGCCACACTAACCCCGAACGGGTGTTCCTTCAGGCTCGCCGAAGCTTCGCCCAGAGTCCGAATTCCGCCCTCCGACGGGGTAAAGCTCGGGGCCGAGGATGCCGCACGCAGAGCCAAATCGCCCGCCGCTCCGCGAGAAAGAGCCGGAACGCCCGCAAGAATCCCTGCCTACAAGGCCTGGCAGCCCGCCCCCGCAGACTTATCTGTAGCCCCCCTTCGCGGGCCAGGCGGTCGGCCATCCGGTTGACGCTCACGCAGAGCTCGGACAGCTCGTCGCCACCACGCACGGCCACGCGGGCATCCAGCTCACCGGCAGCCACCAGCTCGGCGAACCGGGCGACCGCGTTCACCGTCTCGACGACCCGCCGACCATGGACGATCGAGCCGGTCAGGGCCAGCGTCAGTGCCAGCACTGCAGCGAGCATCAGCCCGAGGTCGTCGGAGCGCATCCTCGGCACCAGTACCGCCAGCGCGACGATCGGCAGGAATGTCGCCGCCAGCCTGACGCGGTAGGCGCGCAGTATCACTGCGGTGTATGGAGCCGGTAGCCCACGCCCCAGAGGTTGATGACGTACGGCGTGTCGGTGAACTCGGCCAGCTTCTGCCGCAGCCTGCTGGCGTGGCTGTCCAGAGTGCGGGTGCGTCCCGGCGATTTGAAGTCCCAGACAGACTCCAGCAGCTCCCGCTTGGTGAACACCCGCTCAGGCTCGGCCGCAAGCGTTGCGACCAGCTGATACTCCTTGGCGGACAGGGCCACTGTGCGTCCGGCGACCGTCACCTCCCGGGACAACGTGTTGACGACCAGGTCGGCGACCCGCAGCTGGTGCCGGTCACGGGTGCGAGCAACGCGTGACAGAACCGCACCGATCCGCGCCAGCAACTCGGGATAGTGGAAAGGCTTCGTAACGTAGTCGTCGGCGCCGCGCGTAAGTCCGCGCACACGATCGGTGTCCTCGGCCTTCGCCGACAGCATGATGATCGGCAGATCGGGATCCCAGGGGTCGTTGACCGCGTCGCCGCCGCGCACGCGGCTGCACAGGTCGATGCCGCTCATGCCCGGAAGCACGACGTCCAGCAGCAGAACGTCCGGGCGGGCAGTGGAGAGCAGATCGATCGCCTGCTCGCCGCTGGCCGCGGTGAGCACCGAGAAGTCGTCGGCGCGGAGGTTCTCGACCAGGAAGTCGAGGATGCGGGGCTCGTCGTCTACGACGAGGACGGTAGAGGTAGCCATCGGGCGGCTCCTTGAGTACGGCCGGGAGCCAGCGCGCAGCAACGCGTCCGGCGACCGGCAAGGGGTCAGGGTGGGGTTGTTCCGGGCCGGCCGCCTCCGGCGCCACGACCCATGCTAGGGCAAGATCGGCGACTTGCAAGCGGTGTTACAACGCTTGTTGCAAATCGGTGTCATCTCGGGGTGATACCGAGTTGCCGATCATGGTGTTACCAAGAGGGCTATTGCTCGATGACGAGGTGATCGCCGACCTGGACGCCGCTGCGGGCGATCGCGCCCACCGGCAGCTCCAGGGCGACCTTCGCCCCGTGGCAGAACGAGACCCGCCAGGGCTTGATGTTCTCGACCAGCTTCAGCACCCGGCCGTCGGCCGAGGCCCAGACGACGTCGAGCGGGATCCGCATGAACCACATGTGGATCGAGCTGGTGGGCTGGATCCACAGCCCCTCGTCGTCGTCGAGTGAGCTGCGGCCGAGCAGGCCCTTGGTGCGCGACCACGCCGACAGCGCGAGCACACCCTGCTCGCACACCACCGGTCCTCGTTCAAGCCGGATTCGCGCCACGTCCTAGACTGCCCCCCGATGCCGATCGGCGAAGACTACGTATCGGGCGACGACTATGTCGTCGAGTTCCTGGACTACCGCTACTCGTTCTCCCGCACCGACTTCGGCCAGCGGGTGGTGGCCGCCGCAATCCGGCTGGAGTTGCTGCCCCAGCGCGACGTCACGCCCGCCGAGACGGCCGACCTGGTCGACCTGGCGTCGCTGGGCAAGGTGTCCGCGCCGACCAGCGCGCTCGGCGTCTACCTGGTGTCCCGGGCCGGCGAGCTCGAGCGACTGCACGGCGAGACGCTTGTCTACTGGCTCCGCAAGCTGGTGTTTCGGGGGGCGTGGCTCGATCATCGGGTGAAGGCAGAACTGCTGGACGTCAGCTTCGACGAGAGCTCCGGACGGTTCGCCTACCGGATGCCCACCGACCAGGCGCCGCTGCTGGAGCTGGCGCCCGTGCCGTCGTGGGCGGCCCTTTGCTTCACCGGCTGAGCTGCGTCAGCTCCGCGCCGGCACGAACACGAGCAGGTGCGGGCCGAACTGGATCCGGTCGCCCCGCTCGAGCAGCCGCTGCTCGATCCGCTCGCCGTTGACGAAGGTGCCGTTCAGGCTGCCCTCGTCCTCCAGCACGACCCCGATCGGCTCGATCCGCAGCGTGGCATGGCGTGCGGACACGGTCGGACCGGCCAGCACGATGTCGTTCTCGTCGTGGCGGCCGACACGGGTCACCCGCTGGGACAGCTCGTAGACCTGCTGCTCGTCCAACCGCGGACGCCAGACGAGCTGCGGGTGCTCGCCCTCCAGAGGCAGCGGGAGATCTTCGGCAGGCGGTGCCGGATCGATGATCCGGGTATAGGACACGTCGTCGTCGAAAGCGTGCATGTCTTCCTCTCTGGTAAGTCATCAACGAGCGTACCAAGGGCTTCGGACGGGAGTAGACTTGCCTCGTGGACAGCGGTCGCACCCCGATAGAAGAGGCCGAGGCCCAGCTCTACCGCCGGATCCAGGAGCTACGAACCCGCGCCCGCGGCGACGAGGACGCGCCCGCCCCGCCGCCGGACGAGGAACGCCCGGCGATGCCCGACCTGCGCACGATCCTGGCCCGGGCCGAGACCCACGTGGACGAGCTGCGGACGACCGCGGCCGGGCTCGAGGAGAGGCTGCCGGTGCAGGTCGAGCGGGCCATCGAGCGGGCCTTCGACCAGCACGCCGACGCGCGCCGGCTGGCCGAGCTGAGCGAGCTGCTGCGCGGCCTCTCCCGGCAGGTCGAGCAGGTCAACCTCGACCTGCTGGCCGAGCGGCTGGGACGGGTCGAGGACCTGGAGCTGATCGTCGACCTGATCTCGACCGGCATGTCCGCGCTGCGCCACGACGTGGCCACGCTGGCGGCGATGGTCGAGCACGTGGGCACGACGTCGACGACGTGATCGAGAAGCTCGACCAGCCGCTGCAGGTGACGGTCGAGCGGCCCACCGAAGCGGCGTCGTCGACCTGTTCTCGCCGACCGTGGCCGCTGAGCCGGACGACCCCGGCCCCGACGCCACGGCGTAGGCGCTCCTACTTAGCCGCGGGCTGCTTCCAGACCTGCGGGTTGGCCAGGTTGGGAGGTCGCTCGCCGCGCAGGATCTGGGCCAGGCCGCGGCAGGCGAGGCGGGCCATGCCGTCGCGGGTCTCCCGCGTGGCGGAGCCGATGTGCGGCACCAGCACCGCGTTCTCGCACTTCAGCAGGCCGGGGTTCACGGTGGGCTCGTGCTCGAACACGTCCAGACCGGCGCCACCCAGGTGGCCGCTCTGCAGGGACGCCGCCAGCGCCGCCTCGTCGACCACCGGGCCGCGGCTGGAGTTGACCAGGATCGCGCCCGGCTTCATCATCGCCAGCTCCGGCGCCCCGATCAGGTGCTTGGTGGCGCCGGACAGCGGCACGGTGACGGCGACGAAATCGGCGTCACGCAGCACCCGCTCCAGCTCCGAGCGTTCCCGCCCCGCGTAGATCACCCGCATCCCGAAGGCGTCGGCACGGCGGGCGACCGCGCGGCCGATCCTGCCCGGGCCGATGATGCCGAGCGTCTTGCCGTGCACCTCGGTGCCCAGCAGCAGGTCGAAGCTCCAGTCCGTCCAGCGTCCTGCGCGCAGGTACCGCTCGGCCTCCTTCAGGCGCCGGGCCGCCGCCAGCAGCAGCGCGAAGGTGAGGTCGGCGGTCGCCTCGGTGAGCACGTCCGGCGTGTAGGAGATGGGGATGCCGTAGCGCTCCGCGGCCGCCAGGTCGATGTGGTCGAGACCGACCGAGACCGTCGCCAGCCCGCGCAGCCCGGGCGTCGCCAGGAACGCCTCGTCGATGCGGTCGATCAGATAGCAGACCGCCGCGTCGCAGCCGGTCGGGTCCTTGCCCGCAGCAGCTCGTGGCCCTCCAGCTCCGCCAGCCCAGCCGGAGACACCTCCTGCATGACCAAGATCCGCACGCAATCCTCCGCACCGCCGCCAGTGGACAGTACCGGTAACGGTCGCAGGCCCGGTCGGGCAACACGCGGAGGTGGCGAATGCCGGTAACGAAGGTGATCGACGTGATCGGGAGCAGCCCCAGCGGCTCCGACGACGCGGTGCGCGAGGCGCTTCGAGGCCGCGTCGCGCTCGATCCGCGGCATCTCGCCGGATCGACGTCGTTTCCGTGTCGGTCGTGGTCGAGGACGGCGCCAGTCGTGCGCTGGGACGCACTGGTCAAGGTGCAGTTCCCGGTCGAGCCGCGCTAACACATCCGAGACCGCGTCGTCTCGTCGTTCGCGCTGACCGGCTGAGCTACCGCGGCAGCCAGCCGTCCCTGTACGGCGTCTCGGCGTCCGGCGGGAACGACGCGTACGCCTCTGCCGGCCTGGGCGTCTCGTGCTCGACGCCTGCGCCGTAGCGCTGGGCGAGCTCCGACTCGGGGTAGACAACGCCACCGCCGCTGCGGCTACCGACGCCGAGGATGGCACACGGGCCGTCCCCCGCGCCGACGAACACGTGGTCGGTGCCGGACGGGCAGTGGACGAAGTCCCAGGCCTTGAGGCGCCGCTCCTCGCCCTCGATCAGCAGCAGCGCCTCGCCCGAGAGCACCAGGAAGTCCTCCTGCTCCTCTTCGCGGTGGTACATGCACGCCGGCTGGCCGGGCTGCAGGACGCCGATGTTGATGCCGAGCTGCGGGAAGCGAGTCTCGCCCTCGCCGAACCGCGTGAAGGAGCCGAAGTGGCCCTCGAACCAGCGGGCATCGCGTGCGTTGACCGTGAACCAGCCGTCGCCGGCGGCCATCGCTCCGGTGTCGCTTCGCTCCATGGGCGCTTCGGGCACCATGGGCGGAACCTAGCCTATCCGGCTTCTCGCGATCTCCACGGATGCAGACGGGGCAACCACGGCTGTCGGTCCACTGGTGGCGCTCGTACTGGTGGCGGCGTTGGTTGCGGTCACCTCAAGCTCCAGCGTCGAGCCAACATCAGCCGCCTTCAGCTTGTAGTTCAACCCGGTGCGAGTGGTGGGAACGCAGTTGTTGCCGCCGCTGTCACATTGCAGCCACAGGTAGGTGTACGTGATCGGCGGCGTCCCGGTCCAGCTCCCTCTCGAACCGTTCAGCGTCTGCCCGACGACCGCGGTACCCGTGACGGCAGGAAGAGCCACGTTAGCCGGCGCCGCCGGCTCCACCACCGCCGTGGGCGCGCTTGTGGCGCTGGTGCTGGTCGCCGCGTCCGCGGCGGTCACCTGGAGCTTCAGTGTCGACCCCACGTCTGCGGCTTTCAGCTGGTATCTCAATCCGGTGCTGGTGGTGGGCAGGCAATTGTTCCCGTCGCTGTCACAGCGCAGCCACGCGTAGGTGTACGTGATCGGCGGCGCACCTGTCCAGTTCCCTCGTGAGCCGCTGAGGGTCTGTCCGGCAACCGTGCTCCCGGTCACCGACGGAAGCGCCGTATTGGCCGGCGTCGGCTGCTGGACGATCAGCTGGGTCGCCCCGTGGGGGTCGTTGCAGCAGGTGCCGACGTTGGTGCAGCTCAGCTCGGCAACGCAGCTCACGCCAGTGAAGCCCCCCACCCCGAGGTTGGCGCCGACCTTGACCTGCCTCGGCGGTCCCCACGCGCCCCCCGACTCGTCGATGACGAACGGCTCCCCGTGGCCGTCGAGGCCAACGGCGGTGCAGCTCCCCACGGACGCGCAGCTCACTCCGGTCAGGTTCCCTGTACCGCCGAAACTCACGGGTAGCGCCACCTCTCGAGCGGCCCCCCAGACCCCACCCGACTCGTCAATCAGCAACGGCTGACCATTGAAGTCGGTGCCGGCGGCGGCGCAGTTTCCCGCCGAGGAGCAGCTGACGGCCGAGGGATACCCGCCGTTGTTGAAGCCCGCGCCAAGCGTCAGCTCGGTCGGCGGCCCCCAGACCCCAGCCGACTCATCCGCCACCAACGGCTGATTGTTGTCGTCCTCACCGGCGACCGTGCAGTTCCCCACGGACGGACAGCTCACTCCGTAGAGATACCCGGCGCCGCCGAACGCCGCACCGACGTGGATCTCACCCAGCGGACCCCACACCCCGTCCGACTCGGACACCACCAGGGGCTGAAAGTTGCGGTCGTAGCCGACCGCGGTGCAGTTCCCCGCAGACGGACAGCTCACCGCGTAGAAATACCCGATCCCACCGGGGTCGAGGCTTGGATCAAGTGCGATCTCAGCCGGCGAACCCCAGGCACCCCCCGTCTCGTCCACCGCGAACGGTCGATGGTCGGCGTCGACGCCAACGGCGGTGCAGTTCCCCGCGGAGGCACAGCTGATCCCGTTGAGATTCCCGAATCCGCCGAGACTCGGCCCCAGCGCAATCTCATGCGGCGATCCCCACACACCGTCCGACTCATCCAGGACCAGCGGCTCATCATTGGCGTCAGTGCCGGCCGCGGTGCAGATCCCGTCGGATGTACAGCTCACTCCCGACAGCTGCCCGCTCCCGCCGAAGCTTGCATCCAGCGTGATCTCGTTCACCGGCGCCAGCCCCGCCCCCACAGCAGGCGCCACCCCTATCACCAGGGACGCCAACCCCAAACTACACACGGCGCACATCAGGCGACACCGCGCCATCAGCTTCTGCTGTGCACGCTTCGTGCCTCCCCGCATCCCCATTCCCTTCCCGTTGAGGCCAGCGAATCGAGAGAACGTAACACCTGTGACATTCGTCGTCAATCGAGACGACTGGATCCAGGCCCGCCCGGGCGGCGTGCGGGGGGTCGCCCGGGCGGGCGTTCAGGCCGGCGAAGCAAACCGGCCCTACTTCGCTACGTCGCTACTTGGCGGTACCAACGGCGTGCTTGATCGCCGACTTCACCGCATCGGTGACGACGGCGCCGATGCCGTGGTCCTTGCCGCCCAGGTACGAGCCGACGGCGAGCAGCAGGACGCCGATGGCCATCGCCAGGCCTGCGTACTCGACGGTACCCTGGCCGCGCTCGTCGCCCAGCCGGGCGCCGAGTCGGTTCGCGGTGAAGGTGAGGCGGGCCACGAGGCCCGCAGCGAGATTGGTGAACATCCGAAAACCTCCGGTCGAAGTGACGGATTCACTTTCCACGGGGTCGCAGCCACGGAACAAGACGCGGTCGGTGGCGGCGGAGTCACGAACCTGCGCCGGCGAAGGCGACAGTGTGGGCGGCATCACAAACCGGCGCTCGATGTCGTCGGTACTCCCTCGGTTGATCTCATCGGGCGGCACCTGCCTGGCGCCGTCCCCGAACGAGAGGGGGTCACTTCGTGACACGCTTCACCCGAGCCTGGAAGGTGGCAGCGGGACTTGCTGCTGCGGGCGTCGCGACGCTTGCGCTGACATCGGCCGCCGGAGCCACAGGCGGCTACAAGCAGTTCAACGTCGTATCCGACCAACCGGGGCACGCGGCAATCCACGACCCGGCGCTTGTCAATGCGTGGGGCCTCGCCGCAGGGCCCGGCACGCCGGTCTGGGTGTCCAACAACGGCACCTCGACCGCAACGCTCTACAACGGCGACGTCGGCGGCTCGCCGCCGGGCAAGGTACCGCTGACCGTCAACACGGTCACTGCCGATCCCACCGGCCAGGTCTACAACCCGACGCTGCAGTTCAAGGTGCCGGTCGGGAGCGCGATGATCCGCTCGCGGTTCATCTTCGACTCCGAGAGCGGGCAGATCAGCGCCTGGCCGCTGACGCCGCACATCAAGACGTCGGCGACCGTCATGGCGACGGTGCCCGGCGCCGTGTTCAAGGGCATCGCCCTGGCATGGGTTCCCGGGCACGGCCCGTTCCTGTACGCGGCCGACCTCGAGCACGGGATCGACGTGTTCAACGGCTCGTTCCACCGGGTCAGCCTGAGCGGGTCGTTCACCGACCCGACGCTGCCCGCCGGCTGGGGCCCGTTCAACGTGCAGAACATCGACGGCAACCTGTTCGTCTCGTTCGCGAAGCGGGGGGCGGCTCCCCCTGACGAGCAGGACGGCCCCCACCTCGGCCGCGTTGACGTGTTCGACACCAGCGGGCACTTCCTCCGCCACCTTGCAATCGGCGGTCCGCTGAACGCGCCGTGGGGCCTGGTCAAGGCGCCCTCCGGCTTCGGCCAGTTCTCCGGCGACATCCTGGTCGGGAACTTCGGTGACGGGCTGATCCACGCGTACGACCCCGCCACCGGCATGCTCGAGGGCAACCTCAAGTGGCCGAACGGCTCGAACATCTGGATCGACGGCCTGTGGGGCCTTCGGTTCGGCAACTCGGCATTCGCCGGCACCAAGGGGCTGATCTTCAGCTCCGGGCCTGACGGCGAGGGACACGGCCTGCTCGGCATCATTCGCGCAGCGAACTAAGAGCAGGTCACGGGTAACCGGCGCTCATCCGCACGGGACGCCGGATCCCGATTGGGGCGGGCCCATCCGCAATACCCCCCGACAGTGGGGTAGGCGGGTGGGCCCGCCTCGCCGATAGCTAGGGAGATGGGACGTCGCATGTTGATCCTCGCCGCTTGCCTGGCGGCCTCCCTGGTCGTGGTGCCGAATGCATTCGCGAGCCAGATGGTGACCAGGAACGCGAAGTACGTGTCGCTCAAGGTCGACAAGTACAACCGCGCGCTGGTCACCTTCTACCAGGACGGCACCTGGCACCACACGCTGTGGTGGGGCGCGATCAACGCCAAGTACCCCGACAAGGCCCACCCCAAGTCGCAGTTCCGGTTCAAGTACGACTACTCCGGCGGGCACGGCAGCTTCGGCGACGGCTACTGGAAGCACATGGTCAACAAGTGCGGCCCGTACAAGGGCCCCAAGCTGGTCAACGTGGTCAAGGCGTGCACGATGACGACGCCCGACCATTCCAACTGGGTGCTTCAGAGCTGGCAGCGGCTGATGCCGAACGGCGGCTACAACTGCTGCAAGACCGCCGAGCAGGGCAAGTTCGAGCTGCACCTGTCGCACTTCTCCGGCGCCAAGGACATCGCCAAGCTGTGGCTGAAGTGGAACTGGACGAAGGGCGTCTACGACGGCTGGCACCTCGACCAGCTCTACGGCCGGGTCAGCTGGCTCGGGCGCGGCTACTACGGCTGGACATCCGACCGCTACGGCGACCCGACCGACAGCTTCGGCGAGCTGGTGTACGTGGATGCGCTCGGCTCCCGCTGGGGCAAGGGCTGGCGCCGGATCAACAGCTTCCTGACGCACTACAAGAGTGACGGCTCCTTCTGCGACCAGACCTGGCCGAACCGGTTCGGCCGGAAGAACTCGCCCGGCTTCGGCACCAAGTACCGTGCGTTCACCGATGGCCCCGGCGTGACACCGATGGTGGAGTGGGTCGGCCCGCCGCCGGGCAACTACGGCACCAGCGCAGGTCTCACGCGACCGGAGCTCGCGGTCTACTCGATGACCCTGACCGGCCCTCGCCACCCGTACAACGCTTCTGAGTACAACACCTTCTGGACCGAGCAGCACGCCCTGTTCGCGGGCACGGGCGATTCCTGCCTGTCTCAGTGGTAGACACCCCTCGGTAGACTTCAGGGGGTCATGGCGACCGCCGCCGAGCTCTTTGTTCGCTGCCTCGAGAACGAGGGTGTCCGACACGTGTTCGGAATCCCCGGCGAGGAGACGCTCGACCTGAACGAGGCGCTCGACGCCTCCGACCAGATCAGCTTCATCCCCGTCCGCCACGAGCAGGGCGCCGCCTTCATGGCCGATGCCTACGGACGCCTGACCGGCCACGCCGGCGTCTGCCTGGGCACCCTCGGTCCGGGCGCCACCAACCTGGTCACCGGCATGGCCGACGCCTTCCTCGACCGGGCTCCGGTGGTGGCTCTGACCGGCCAGACCGACCTCTCCGAGATGCACAAGGAGAGCCACCAGTACATCGACGTGGTGCGGATGATGAAGCCGGTCACCAAGTGGAACGCCCGCGTCCACGACCCGCGACATCATCCCCGAGGCCGTGCGCAAGGCGTTCGCGGTGGCCGAGCGCGAGAAGCCGGGCGCCACCCACCTGGAGCTGCCCGCCGACGTCATGGAGACGCCGTTCATGGGCGAGCCGGTGCCGCGGCGGCCGTCAGCGCGGTGGAGCCGGTCGCAGCGAGCTGCACCGCGCCGCCGAGCTGCTGCAGACCGCCGAGCGGCCCGTGATCCTGGCAGGCAACGGCGTCGCCCGCCAGAACGCCTCGGCGGCGCTGCGCCGGTTCGTCCAGCAGACCGGCCTCGGCGTCATCACCACCTTCATGGGCAAGGGCGTGATCGACGCCGACGACGAGCACGCGCTGTTCACCGCCGGCCTCAGCGCCCAGGACTATCGGAGCGGGTTCATGGGCCAGTCCGACCTCGTCGTCTGCGTCGGCTACGACCTGGTCGAGTGGTCGCCCCGTGAACTGGAATCCCGGGCGCGACCGCCGCATGATCTGCATCGACACGATGCCTGCCGAGATCGACGCTCACTACGTCCCCGACGTCGAGCTGACCGGCGACATCTGCACATCCTCACGCACCTCGGCAACCTGGTCTCGCAGAAGCCGCCCGGCCCGGCTGCTCGCGCCCGCCGTTCAACCAGATGATCCGCGACGCGCTCGAGTCGCACGTCCGACGACGACTTTCCGATCAAGCCGCAGCGGGCGCTGCGCGACCTGCGCGCGCTGATGAAGCCCGAAGACCTCCTGATCTCCGACGTCGGTGCCCACAAGCTGTGGATCTCGCGGCTGTGGCCGGCCCACCGGCCGAACACGGTGCTGATCTCCAACGGCGCCGCGGCGATGGGATTCGCGCTGCCGGCGGCCGTGGCGGCGCCGAATGGTGCTGCCCAAGGAGCGGCAGGTCGTCACGATCTCCGGCGACGGCGGGTTCCTGATGAACGTGCAGGAGCTGGAGACCGCCAAGCGCCTCGGCCTCGCGATCGTGAACATCGTCTGGACCGACAGCGCCTACGGCGTGATCGAGATCCACCAGCGTCGCAAGTTCAACCACCTGGCGGGCACGAAGTTCACGAATCCGGACTGGGTCAAGCTGGCGGAGAGCGTTCGGTATCGCCGGCATGCGAGTAGGCTCCGCCGACGAGCTCAGGCCGACGCTCGAGAAGGCGCTCGTCGCTGGACATGCCCTCGATCGTCGAGATTCCGATCGACTATCGCGAGAACGCGAAGTTCTCGATGAACCTGGCCGACATGGTCAAGGTCGCCAGAGGGAGTGTGAGTCAGATGGCGATGACCGAGACAGTCAGAAAGCTGCTCGTTGGCGGCGAGTGGTACGAGACAGGCGAGACCCTGGACGTGACGTCGCCGTACGACGGTTCGCGTGGTCGGCCAGGTGGCCTACGGCGGCGCCGAGGACGCCCGCCGGGCGATCGACGCCGCGGAGCAGGCGTGGGCAGCGCCCCTGCCCGCTCACAAGCGGGCGGCGATCCTCGACCGCGTCGCCGAGCTGATCGCCGAGCGCCGCGAGGAGTTCGCGCGGACGATCGCCCAGGAGGCCGGCAAGCCGATCACCACCGCGCTGGTCGAGGTCGACCGGGCGGTTCAGACCATCACTTTCTCGGCCCTCGAGTGCCGGCGGCTGGCCGGTGAGATGGTGCCGATGGACGCGCACCCCGCCGGCGAGAACAAGCTGGGCGTCGTGCTGCGGGTGCCGATCGGCATCGTGGCGGCGATCTCGCCGTTCAACTTCCCGCTCAACCTGGTCTGCCACAAGGTCGGCCCGGCGTTCGCCGCCGGCTGCCCGGTGGTGTTGAAGCCGGCCGGCGCAACGCCGCTCTCGGCGCTGCTGCTGGCCCAGGCGTTCGAGGACGCCGGCCAGCCGGCCGGCTGGCTGAACGTGATCGTCGGCCGCTCGAGCGAGATCGGCGACGTGATGACGACGACCGCGGGTGCGCATGATCACCTTCACCGGCTCGTCGTCGGTGGGCTGGTCGCATCCGCGCGCGGCGGCGCGCAAGAAGGTATCGCTGGAGCTCGGCAACTCGACGCCGCTGATCGTGATGGACGACGCCGACATCGAGAAGGCGGCCAGGCCATCGCCGCCAACGGCTACGCGTTCGCCGGCCAGAGCTGCATCTCGGTGCAGCGTGTGTACGCGCACGAGAGCGTTCACGACCAGTTGCTCGAGACGCTGGTGCCAAAGGTGGAGGCGCTCAAGGTGGGCGACCCGCTCGATCCCGCGACCCAGGTCGGCCCGGTGATCGACCATGGCAACCGCGACCGCATCAAGGAGTGGGTGGGCGAGGCAGTCGCCGCCGGAGCGACGCTGCTGACGGGCGGCGAGGTGGACGAGGACGGCGTGCTGCACCCGACGCTGCTCGGCAACGTGTCGCTGGACATGAAGGTCTCGTGCAACGAGGTCTTCGGCCCGGTTGTCACGGTCGCGAAGATCAGCTCGCTGGACGAGGCGATCGCGCAGGCCAACGGCACCGACTACGGCCTCCAGGCCGGCGTCTTTACGCAGGACATCACGAAGGCGATGCGCGCCGCGCGCGAGCTCGACTTCGGCGGTGTCACGCTGAACGAGGCGCCCACCTTCCGGGCCGACCAGATGCCCTACGGCGGCGTCAAGGAGTCCGGCAACACGCGCGAGGGGCCGAAGTTCGCGGTGCAGGAGATGACCGAGCCCCGCGTCGTCGTGATCAACCTGTAGCGCTCAACCCTTCGCTATCTCCCATGCGTGACCCCCCGGGTCGCGGAAGATAGCGGCCCGGATCCCCCACGGCCTGTCCACCGGGCCGGCGAGGATCTCGGCGCCGCGCGCCTGGAGGCGCTCGCAGGCGGCGTCGACGTCGTCCACCTCGAGCGTGAACATGGACCGCACGCCGACGTCTGGTGACGCGACGGCGATCGGCGCCACCACCTCCGGAGCCTGGGTCGCACGCAGCAGGTTGACCAGCGTGTCGCCGAAGCGGAACACCGCCGACGCCTCGTCCGCAAACACCACCGGCAGCTGGAAAACCTCGGAGTAGAAGGCTCTCGCTGCCTCAAGGTCTTCGACGAACAGCGTGATCGCGTAGATCGCGCCCGGCCACCCTGCCTGTTCCTGCTCGCTCACGCACGTACCTCCTGAGTCGGACTCATGCCGCCGCCGCCAGCACGGCCGCGACGCTCTGCTCGAGCGCGGCCAGGTTGTAGCCACCCTCGAGCACGTACACCTGGCCCGCGCCGATCTCTGCGACCTCCTCGGTCATGATGCCGAACGCCTGCGCGCTGAGGCCGAGGCTGCAGAGCGGGTCGTCGCGGTGGGCGTCGAAGCCGGCCGAGACGAACAGCAGGTCGGGCTCGAACTCCCTGATCGCCGGCAGCGCCATGGCTCGAAACGTGTCCAGGTAGTGCTGCTCGCTGGTCCCGGCCGCCAGAGGCAGGTTCACCGTGGTGCCCTCACCGGCTCCGTCGCCCCGCTCGAACGGCGTGCCGGTGCCCGGGTAGTGCGGGAACTGGTGGAGCGAGACGTAGAGCACCGAGGGGTCGCGCCAGAACGCGGCCTGGGTGCCGTTGCCGTGGTGGGCGTCCCAGTCCAGGACGGCGACCTTCTCGACTCCCCGCCAGCGGGCGTGCGCCGCGGCGACGGCGACGTGGTTGATCAGGCAGAAGCCCATCGCACGGGCGGGCTCTGCGTGATGACCGGGCGGCCGCCCGCGCAGAACGCCGCGTCGATCTCGCCGTCCAGCACGGCGTTGACGGCGGCCACAGCGGCACCAGAGCCGAGCCGCGCGGCGTCGAAGCTGGGCGGCCCGACCACCGTGTCAGGGTCGATAGCGCCGCCTCCGGTCTCGGCGAGCCGTCGCAGCAGCTCGAGATGGCGAGGGTCGTGCACCCGCTCCAGCGCCTCGGGCGACGCCGGCGCGCGGCTCCACCACTTCCGCCCCCGAAGCCGTCACCGCGGCGGCCACAGCGTCGTAGCGCTGAGGGCTCTCCGGATGGCCGGGGCCGGGGTCGTGCGCACGGAAGGTCGGCTCATGTAACAGCGCAGCGGTTCACTTTGTGACAGGTAGATGAGCTGGACGAATTCCGGCGGAAATGGCCCGAAACACCGGAAAAAATCCGGGAACTTAACGTGCTCTTAACAAAGCAAGGCCCGAAATGAACCCGGAATCCTTCATAATGGCCAACAGGCGGCCATCGACCTTGTAACACAGTCTAGGAGCTTTCATGTATCGATTCAGCCGGGCCATCTTCGTCGAGATCAAGGATCTCGTCGACCCGCATCCCGAGACGGTATCACGGTACCCGAAGGAAAGCGTCGGGTGCTGCAGTCCTGCGAGGCGACCATCGAAAGGCTCGCACGCGACCCGCACTACTTCGCGAAGCCGAGCCAGAGCCTGTTCCAGGAGATCCGGCATCTGTTCTCGATCTCGAACCAGGCCCGCGTCTACGCCTCGATCGACAGGCACATCCGCAGCGCCGTCGACCTCATCCTGGCCGAGCTCGAGCGCAACGGCGAGGGCATGGCCTGCTGCAAGGCGACGACCCGCAAGGGCAAGCCGTGCCAGCGCACGCCGCTGCCCGAGCGCGAGTACTGCCCCTCGCATCAGCACCTCGAAGAGCGCAAGCCCGTCGCGGCGTAGCGGCCGTCCACAGCGCGAGCCTACAGCAGCTCAGCTGCTCGTGGCGCTGAAACCCGATACGCCCACGCCGACCAGGCGCAGCGCGCCCGGCCGTCTGCTCCAGCGCGCGGTCGAGCAGGCTGCACGCCAGCCGGCCGATCCGCTCCGCATCGTCGGTGCCGACCGTCAGCGAGTGCGAGCGGGTCACGATCGAGAAGTCGGGATAGCGGAGCTTGGTCGTCACGGTGCGGCGCTGTCCGCTCGTGCCGCTCCAGCGAGTCGGCCAGGGCGCGGGCCATCGTCTCGCAGCCGCTCGTGCAGCTCCGCCGCGATCGGAGACGTCGACGTCGAACGTCTCCTCGCTGCGATCGACACCGCCTCCGCGCGGCTCCGATCGAGACCGGCCGCGGGTCGATCCCGCGGGCCCGTCGCGCAGCTCCTCCGCCACCTTGCCCGGGCAGCACACGGGCCAGCGCCTCGTCGTCGAGCGCTGCCAGCTTGCCGATCGTGTCGACGCCGACCGCCGTCAGCCGCGTCTGCGCTCTTGGGGCCGACCCCGGGCAGCCGGCGCACCTCGAGCGGTGCCAGAAACGCCGCCTCCCCGCCTGCCGGGCACAACGTGATGCCGCCCGGCTTGCTGCATATCCGACGCGATCTTGCAGACCACCTTGCAGGCGCCGACGCCGAGCGAGCACGACAGTCGCGCCTGCGAGCGGATCGTGGGCTGGACGATCGCTCGGCCTCGGTCCTGCGGGTCACCTTCCGCCAGCACCAGGTACCCCTCGTCGATCCCGATCTGCTCGACCACCGGCGCCGCCTCGCACCAGTTCCCACACCCGCCGCGACCACTCGCGGTAGGTGCGTGATCGGGCCGGACGAAGACGGCCTGCCGGACACCGGCGGCGGCGCCTCGGCGCAGCTCATCGCCGAGCGGATGCCGTACTTGCGCGCCTCGTAGCTGGCGGTCGACACCACCCCGCGCCCGGACGGGTCTCCTCCGACGACCAGCGGCGTGCCCCGCAGATCCGGTCGCCGGTGCAGCTCGACAGCGGCGAAGAAGGCGTCAAGATCCAGGTGGGCGATCACCTCCCGAGCATACCGTGCTGAGCCTCTGTCGGAATCGGCACGGATCGGGATCGCCATGCTGCCTGGGTCCTGCCCCGGTAAACTTCCCTCCCTTGACTCACGACTCCGACAAGCTGATCCGCCAGCTCTCGCTGGTGGCCTACCTGATGGCCGAGCAGCGACCGGTGACCGCGCGGGACGTCAAGAACAACGTCGAGGGGTACGCCAACATGGGCGACGAGGCGTTCGCCCGCCGCTACTACGCCGACCGCTCGGAGCTGCAGGGCCTGGGCGTGCCGATCACGTCCGGCCGCGACGAGTTCACGGGCGAGGAGCTCTACAACCTCCGCCAGGATCACTACTTCCTGCCGCCGATCGACCTGACCGACGCCGAGCTGGCCGCGCTGCAGACCGCGTTCTACCTGCTCGAGGGCCAGTTCGCCTACGCCGAGCCTCTGCGGCTGGCGCTCCAGAACCTGGCCCTGGGCCGCAGCGCCGACCGCATCGACCCCGGCCCGCAGACGGCCCAGATCGAGCTGCTGGGCGGCGTCTACACCCCGGAGGTGGCGCAGCGGCTGGCCAAGCTGGAGCTGGCAATCTCCAAGCAGCGGACGATCAGGTTCGAGTACTACACGATCTCCCGCGACGTCGAGTCGCCGACGCACCATCAACCCCTACGGCCTCTACGAGCTGGCCGGCAACTGGTACATGGTCGGCGACGATCTGGACGTCGAGGAGGAAGGGCAGCGGCCGCAAGACGTTCCGCGTGTCGCGCATCCGAGGCGAGATCAAGTTCGCAACCCGGCGCGAGCGCGACTTCCGGATCCCGGCGGACTTCAACGTCACGCACTACCGCGACCGTCCCCCCTGGTACCTGGAGAACGAGCGAGCGCGGAACGTGCCGAGCTGGAGGTGTCAGCCGAGGCAACGTGGCTGGTCAACCGCCTGTTCGGTCGTCATGGCGGCATCGAGGAGCAGGACGACGGCAGCGCCCTCTTCACCACCCCCTACTCCAGCCTCGAGCAGCTCCGCTCCTGGATCCTCAGCCTGGGCGGCCGCGTACGGCCGCTGGCGCCGAGCAAGCTGGTCAGCGGGCTTGACGAGGATCTGCGGCGGATCGCCAGGGTGCACAGCGGCGCTCCGGCCGAGCCGGCGCCCGCCTCGCCTGCAGGATCGCCGGCGGCGCACGACACGCCGCCACCGAGTCGGGCGCCAGCAGGGCCCCGTCGCCCCCGAGCGGTTCGCGCTGCTGCAGGCGCTGCTCGCGTTCCTGCTCGAGAAGCTGCGGCGACGAGCCCTCGGCGACGGTGTCGTCAGCCGACATCCGCACCCGGTTCCACCTCAGCCAGCAGGAGCTGCAGGAGCATCTCGACCTGCTCAACCTGGTCAACTTCGGCGGTGGTTGCTACGCCGTCTACTGCGCGACCCAGAACGGCTCCGTGCTGGTGGACAAGGAGCTCTACGGCGACACCTTCCGGCGCCCGGCCCGGCTCTCACCGCTGGAGGCCAAGGCCCTGCTGCGCGCGCTCGACGTGGTCGCCCCGCTGGTGGCAGCCGAGGCGCACAGCTCGCTGCAGACACGGTGCGCGAGAAGGTCGAGGCGGCCTTCGGGCAGTTCTCGATCACCGACACGCCGGCGCCGCACCAGCCGGGCGACGAGGAGTCCGCTGTCACGATGCTCAACGAGGGCGTCCGCCAGCGGCGCCTGGTGCGGATCGGCTACCTCTCGCGGTCGAGCAACGAGTTCTCCGAGCGTGTGGTCGAGCCCTACCTGCTGCGGCGCGACGAGCGCGGCTGGTACGTGGAGGCCTGCGATCGCTCGCGCGACGCGCGGCGGACGTTCAAGGTCGCCTACGTGCGCGACGCCGAGCTGCTGGACGAGCGGTACGAGCCGCGGAGGCCATGGCCGACCTCGACGTCCAGCTGGGCGGCGAGGTGGGCACGGCGCGGCTGCTGGTTCGCGCCCAGCGCGCCCGCTACGAGCGCGAGGGACGGCCCAGACGTGACCCGGATGGCCGACGGCTCAGCGCGATGGTCGATGTCACCTACGGATCGCTGGAGTGGCTGGTGCCCGAGATGCTGCGCACCGCGGCGAGGCCGAGGTGCTCGACCCGCCGCACGTGCGCACCAGGGTCGCCGCCGCAGCGAAGGAGCTGCGGGCTCAGCTCAAGGAGCCGAACCCGGCCGAGCTGAGATTCGCCAGCGCGACGTCCGCGTTGCGCTGCAGGTGGCGGCCGTCGTTGTCGGGGATGTAGAGACGCTGGTAGCGAGCCGCGAGGGCGTCCGGCTCGGCGTCGAGCCACTCCGAGCCAGCAGTGGGAAGGCGTCGTCGATTGCATCTGGCTCGAGGCCGGCCGGCGCGGCGCTCCGCGCCGTGATTCCAGGGGCACACGTCCTGGCAGATGTCGCAGCCGTAGACCCGGTCCTCGAACGCCTCGGCGTAGCGGAAGCTCGTCCAGGCGGGACTGGGACAGGTAGGAGAGACAGCGGCGGGCGTCCAGCACGCCGTCGCCAACGATTGCATCGGTCGGACAGGCGTCGATGCAGGCACGGCAGCGGCCGCAGGCGTCCCAGGCCGGCTCGCTCGGGCGCGGCGTGCGTCGGCGCGAGGTCGGCGTCGGTGACCAGCACACCGAGCACGACCCACGAGCCGTGCCGGCGGGTGATGGCGAGCGTGTTCTTGCCGAACACCGCGACGCCGGCTCTCACCGCCGCCTCGCGGTCGACGTGGTGGTTCGCGTCGACGAACACGGCGATGCGGGCGCCGGGCTGCAGCTCCGCCAGCGTCCGCCCCAGGCTCCTCAGCTGGCCGCGCAGCGGTGCGTACTCGTCGCGGCGGGTGTATCGGGGCATCCGGCCGCGCGGTGCGTCCGCCGGCTTGTCGGGCTCAGGCCGCGCGTAGCTGTGCGCCGCGACCACCACCGACGTGCGTTGCGAAGCAGCCCCTCGGGATGACACGAGAGGTCGGGACGGCGCATCGTGAAGCCCATGTCGGCGAACAGCCCGGCGGCGGCTCGCTCGCGGATCGCGTCCTCGGCTGCCGCGTGTACGGCTCCGCCCGGCAGACGCCGCAGGCGTCGATTCCCAGCCGCTCCGCTTCCTGGAGCAGTGACCGGGTGAGGTCGGCAGCATCCACCGCCCGTCACTGTAGTACGTCCCCCGACAAGCGCTAACGGACGGGCCTAGTCGCCCTGGATACAGCCCCCGGCCTTGTTGCTCCATTCCTCCTGGAGCACGTAGAAGTGGCCGTTCAGCTGCTGGTTGGCGTTGCCGCCCCGGTATCCGTAGGTGCCAAACTGACCGTTGCACTTGTCGGCGATCCTGAACCCCTCCGTGTCGTACCAGGCGTTGCCCAGGGGATCGGTGATCATGTCCATCTGGAGCGCGCTGGCCATGCTGATCTCGGAGTCGGCGGCGATGTCGTGGTTCGGCGTCCGGTCGACGTTGCAGCCGCTGGTGATGGTCTGGACGTAGGGCATAGTGGCGTAGATGACCGTGTTGCTTCCTTTGGGGAACGTCGTGTTGTACGCGCAGTACGTCGTGAAGGCGCAGGTGCTGTCGGAGAGGCACGAGCCCTCTCCCTTCGACGTGAACAGGTAGAAGGCGTGGGTGGGCCCGGCCTTCCACGAGTTCTGCTTCATCGCGCGCCCGATCTCGGCGACGACCTGGTCCTGTGACAGACAGTTCCCCGGCGTCCCGTTGTCGGTGCAGCCGGATGCTGGATACGGCTCCTTGTCGACCCAGCCTCCGCCCAGCGTCGCAGAGTTGGTGATCGTCTGCCCGCCCGTGATCTCGTATTCCGTCGGGATGTCCGTGAAGGTCGAGTGGTTCTCGTCTGTGAAGAACCGTTTGACCAGTGCGTTGTACGTCTTGGCCACGGACGCGGTTTTCCCACTCTGCAACCTGGGCGGCTCCCAGAAGATCAGATAGTTCACGGTCTTCGTCATCACCGGCCCACCGTGAAGGGTCAGGTTGCCGCTTCCGAGAAGCGGCGCGGCTGAGGCCGAGGTTGCCAGCAGAAGACACGCCGCTGCGGCGATTCCGACGAACGACGCACAGCGGCGCCGTACTGCGTTCGAGCTCATGTGTTTCCCCTCTCCAGAAACGGCACAGCGAAGGTAACACCCCGCGCCGTCTAAGACAAGGTCAGAAGCCGAGCACGAACTTGGCGTCGTCCGACATCAGCTCGGGCGACCACGGCGGCGTCCAGACGAGCTCGGTGGCGACCTTCTCGACGCCTTCCATCGCGCCCACGACCTGGAGCATCTGCTCCTCGATCAGCTGCCCGGCCGGGCAGCCCATCGACGTCAGCGAGTAGGTGATGGTGACCGTGCTGTCGTCGACCTCGACGCCGTAGACGAGGCCGAGGTCGACCACGTCCATGCCGAGCTCGGGATCCTCAACGACCCGCAGCTCATCGAAAACCTGGTCGGCAGTGACGCTCATTTCCCCTCAAGCTTAGCTTGGTCCCACAGTCTGGCAAACGCGGCCTCGTGCTCGTCGACGGCCGCGGCCGGCGCGAGCAGGGCCTTGGTGGCGGCGACCGCCTCGCGTCCAGCACGCTCGACCCGCGACGCGAGCGCCTCGGCGCGGTCGACCAGCCGGTCCCCGGGGACGACGGCGTCCACGATCCCCAGCGAACGTGCCTCGTCCGAGGAGATCAGCTCGCAGGTCGCGAACAGCCGCAGCGCGACGCCTGCCGGTAGCAGCCGGCCCAGCCGCTGCGCGCCGCCCCAGGGCGGGCAGTAGCCGAGCTCGTTGTGGATGAAGCGAAGCTTGATGCCCGGCGCAGCCAGCCGCCAGTCGCAGGCCAGGGCGAGGTCGATCGCGCCGCCGACGGCGTGGCCGTTCAGCAGCGCCACGGTCGGCACAGGCGCCGCCGCGATGCGGTCGCAGGCACGGGAGCCCCGTCCCGTGACCTGCGCGCCGTCCAGCTCGCCGACGGACTCCAGGTCGGCGCCGCCCGAGAAGATCCGCCGGCCGGCACCGGTGATCGCGACCACGCGCACATCGGGATCGGCGGCCAGCCGCTCGACCTCGTCGGCAAGACTCTCCAGCGCCTCGAGCGACAGCCGGTTCTCACGGCCGCCGCGGATCGTCAGCACGCCGAGCCCACCGTGGAGCTCGGAGACGATCTCGGTCGGGCCTTCGGGCACCGACTCGAGCGCATCCCATAGCTCGTCCTTCGACATCCGCCGATAGCCATCGATGCCCCGCTCGCGGGCCATGTCGTGCAGCTCGTAGAGCAGCGGGGCAGAGCGTCACAGGCGGATCTCCTCGTGGCGGGCGGCCGAGAACAGGTGGATCGAGTCGACGAAGCGGACGCGGTTGCAGCGCGAGCAGAGCACGATCGACTGGGTGCGGGCGCCGTCCGCGAAGTACCGGACGCCGCGCAGCAGGTCGCTGTTCGCAGATGCCGGTGCCGACCACCATCTGATGCCCCCTGCACCAGGTCGTCGATGCCGAAGATCTGGTGGATGTCCTCGATGCCGTACTCGTCCTCGGCCTCGCGGATCTCGCCGCGGCTGAGCGGCCACAGCTCGCCCTGGATCTCGCCGCCCAGGCAGTGCAGCGCCGCTGCAGAGATGATTCCTTCGGACGAGCCCCCGATGCCCACCGCCAGATGATCGTTGGTGCCGCGGACGGCGGCGTTGATGGTGGCCATGATGTCGCCGTCGGCGATCACCTTGATGCGCGCGCCGGCCTCGCGGATCTCGGCGATCAGGTCGTCGTGGCGGGGCCGCTCGAGCACGATGGCGGTGATGTCCGCGACCTGCCGGCCAAACGCGTCGGCGACCGCCTGCAGGTTCTCGGTCACGCTCTTGCGGAGGTCGATGCGGCCCTTGGCGACCGGGCCGACCGCCATCTTCCTCATGTACATCCGCGGCACCCGCGTCATGCCGCCCGGCTCGCACGCTGCCAGGATGGCCAACGCGCCGGCCTGGCCGCGGGCCACGACGCTGGCGCCCTCGACCGGGTCGCACGCCAGCTCGAGCGTGCGCCCCGCCGCTGCCGTATCGCGTGCCCGGCGTTGAGCGGGTGGCCCTCCTCGGAGCGGCCGATAACGATCCGGCCGTCGATCGCAAGTGCATCCAGGGCGGTGACCATGGCCGCGGTGGCCGCTTCGTCGGCGCCGCGGCCGTCACCCCTGCCCAGCCAGCGGCCGGCCGACAGTGCGCATCGCTCGGTCACCGACACCAGCTCGGTGCACGGGCAGCGAACGTCCTCTGACGAGTCGTCGGCCTTGGGCTTGCGGGTGCGTGGCTTGGTCGCCATCGGTAGCAGCCTACTCGCCGGTCGGCCGGGTGGCGTGTTCCAGGATCAGATCCAGCACGGCCCGCAGGGCCTGGTCGGCGTCGGTGGCATCGATCACCGGGATGCCCGCCCGATCGGCCCGCGAGATCAGGTAGTCCTGGACGCGGCGGATGTCGTCGAACCGAGCCAGGTAACGGTGGAGCGCACGCTCGTGGCCGGAGGTCCGGTCGCGGGTCACGAAGTGCGCCCGGTGGGCGTCCTCGTCGGGGATCGTGAGCAGCACCTGCACCACGACCGCGCCCGGCACCGGCTCCGGCGTCACCAGCCCGGGCACCAGGTGCACGCCCTCGATGACGGTCGACAGCCCCTCCACCACCGCCCGGTCGACCACCGCGGCGGCGCCGACGGCGACCTGGTCGGCCTGCTGGATGAATCCGACCAGGGCCCGCTCGCGCTCGTCGTCGGGCTGGCACCGCCCGGCGCAGCACCTCCCCGGCCTCGAACGAGGATGTGTGCAGCGTCGGCATCAGAGCCTGCGCGAAGAAGGCGCGCATGACCTGGCGGACGACGTCTGTCGAGGTGATCCGGCTAATCCCCAGCCGGTAGGCCAGCTCAGTCGCCAGCGAGCTCTTGCCGGTACCCGTTGCTCCGCCGAGCAACAGCACCAGCGGCCGGTCGAGGTGGAGCACCTGCTGCCAGGCCCGGTAGCGGGCGACCGCGTCGGCGCCCTCCAGCCTCCCCAGCACCCCCTCCACGAGCACGTGCAGGCGCTCGAGCGAGATCTCGCTGCGCGCCGTCGGCGTGCACCGACCGGTCGATCTCGAGCGCCAGCTCGTAGGCGTGCTCGGCCTCGATCCCGGACAGGTAGAGCGTGGTCGCCATCCGCCCCTTCGAGAACGGCAGGGCGTGACCGCGCCCGCGGATCCGCGGCTCCAGCTGCTCAGCCACGGCCCACCGCCTGGTCGGCGAGGGCGAGCAGCAGCCCGTCGAGGTCCGGCTCGCCGCCCAGCGCCCGAGGCTGGTTGTTGCAGAGCACGACCTCCCGGCCGCGGTCGCGGGCGGCCGCAACGACCATGTCGATGGCAGCCGCCTTGACCTCGGTCAGATACACGTCGGCGCCCGACGTCTTCGCTGAGTCCAGGTCGCGGGCGAGCTGGTCGCGGTCGGAGAGCGAGCCGAACGCGGCCACCACCTCGGCGCCGTGTTCGGCGCGCAGGTGCCCTGCCATCAGCTCCGGATCGGGGGCGGTGGTGAACAGCGCGACCCGGCGGCCCGCGAGCGGCGCGTCCGGCACCGGGCGCAGGACGGTCTTGACGACCGGGCGGCCGGCGTCGAGCGCGGCAAGCTGCTCCGGCGTGGCGTAGGGCGCCTCGCACATGGTGGCGACGACCAGGTCGCTGACCAGCAGCCGGTAGCGGCCGAACCCGGCGCCGGGAGCCCCGCTCGAGGCCGGGTGCACCAGCAGCGTGCGATCGGCGGCGATCGGCGGGACGGCAGCGCCAGAGCCCTCCAGCAGGATCAGCTCCGGCTCCTGGTCGAGGGCCAGCTCGACCGCCTCGTCCACGTTCGACATGTAGGGCGTGCCCAACAGACCGCTGCCGCAGCGGCGGGCGCCGATCGCCGGCACCCTCGCCAGGGCGGCGTCCTCCAGGAAGTCGGAGGCGGCGTGCTCGCCCGCGCGCGAGCGCTCGAGCAGCTCGTCGACCCCGATCCCGCCGTCACTGCCCTCGACCAGCTCGGGGCGGGCGGGGCCGCCCCGGCCCATCGCAACCACCACCACACGGTCGCCCCGGGCAGCAAGCAGCCGGGCCAGGTGGCCGGACACCGCCGTCTTGCCGACCCGCTTGCCGCTCCCGATGACGGCCAGCGTGGGCACGCCGATGCGGCGGCGTGGCGGCGGCTCGAACGCGAAATCTGCGCCGGCGTACCCCACGCCGGCCGCCAGCGCGTGGGTGATCAGGGCGATCCGCCCGGTCTCATCGAGCACCGGTTCGTCGGACAGGTCGAGGATCGACGTCGCCCCGTGCCGCCTGGCCGCCTCGACCATCGACTCGGCCGCCCCGCCGGCGCCGACCCGCTCCAGCGGGACGCCGTACTCGGGATCGCCGGCCAGCTTCTCGCGCCCACCCAGCAGCAGCGCCGCGACCACCTCCCCGTGCTCCCCGGCACGCTCCAGCGCCGCCCGCACCACCGGCGGGTAGTGCTCGCCGTCGACCAGGGCAAGCAGCTTCTCGGCCATCAGGCGCCGCCGCGAGACGGGAACTTCTCGTAGGAGAGCGTGTCCGTCGAGAACCGGATGATCGTCTCGCGCCCGTGATACGGGTAGCGCCGGTAGATGTCGACCTGGTCGGCGGAGATCTCGATCACGTTGTAGCAGGGCCGGGTGTGGCCGCGCAGGCGCATCGAGCTGACGGTGCCCGCGTTGACGACGAACAGATCCTCCAGAACCCACGCGTAGGGCACGTGCTTGTGGCCCGAGAGGACGAGGTTGACCTTCGACCGTTGCAGCACCTCGAGCGTGTCTCCGGCGTCGTACACCACGTTTCGCTCGCGGCCGGTGCCGGGGATGGGCAGCAGGTGGTGGTGCAGGACGAAGACGCGGAAGTCGGCCGGCGTGGCGAACTGTTCCTCGATCCACGAGTAGCGGCCGCGGCCAACGACGCCATGATCGAGGTCGGGCTCTGACGAGTCGACGGCGACGAACGAGATCCCGTCCTTGCGCAGCACGGTCGACCGTGGGCCGATGACCTGCTCGAAATGCACGTAGCCGACATTCCGCGAGTCGTGGTTGCCCGGGATCGTGATCACGTCCGGGCAGTCGAGGCGGTCGAGGTAGGCGCGGGCCTGGGCGTACTCCTGCTTGTAGCCGAACGTGGTCAGATCGCCTGAGCAGACAACCACGTCCGGTCGTAGGTCGTTGATCTCGTTGATCGCCCGTTCCAGCAGATTTGCCACGAAGTACGGCGAACCACAGTGCAGATCCGACAGGTGGGCGATGATGAACTGCCGCTCGGCCATCGGGCGCGATCATAACGGGGGCGTCCGGGCCGCGAAGTACACTTTCTAAGCGGAATGCGCGATCAGCTTACGTTCCACGCGTTCACGGGGTCGGAGCCGCCGGCGTTTGCGAATGACGCCGAGCTTGAGTGCGCCCAGATCCTCGATTTCCACGGAATCCCGTGGGATTACGAGCCGCGCACGTTCACCCTCGAGGTGGACGCTGCAGGCAACACGCTGGAGGCCTTCACGCCGGACTTCTACCTCCCCGACCAGGATCTGTACCTCGAGATCACCACCATGAAGCAGTCGCTGGTGACCAAGAAGAACCGCAAGATGCGCAAGCTCCGTGAGCTCCATCCGGAGGTGCGCGTCAAGCTGTTCTATCGCCGCGACGTCGAGGCCCTGGCGGAGAAGTACGAGCTCGGCGAGGCATCGTGAGCCTGGCGGTGGAGCCGCCGCCGATCCCAGAGCCCGGTGAGGTCTACCTCCACCGGGACATCATCGCCGAGCGCGTGAAAGAGCTGGGCATCCAGATCGGGCGCGACTACCACGGCCGCGACCTGGTGCTGCTGACGGTGCTCAAGGGGGCAACGATCTTTCTTGCCGACCTGTCCCGCGCCATCCCCATCCACCATCGGCACGAGTTCATGGCGATCTCCGCGTACCGCGGCGCCTCGACCGCCTCGTCCGGCCGGATCCGGCTGCTGAAGGACATCGACCGCCCCATCCGCGACCAGGACGTGCTGATCGTCGAGGACGTCGTCGATACCGGCCTGACGCTGAACTACCTCTACAAGACGCTGCGCTTTCGCGGCGCTGCGTCGGTCGAGGTGTGCACCCTGCTCGACCGCCCCTACCGGCGACTGACCGACGTCACACCCCGCTACGTCGGCTTCACCTCGTCGGACGAGTTCGTGGTCGGCTACGGCTTCGACTACCGCCAGCGCTTCCGCAACCTGCCGGACATCCACCTGCTCAACCGCTAGTCCAGCCCACCTTGCTTCAGGCTGCGCGCTGCTGTGCGGCGACGAAGTGCTCGCGCACCATGGCGGCGATCCGGCGGTTCTCCAGCGTCGGCAGATACGCGCCCTTGCCGTAGCGCCGCTCGTACTCCTCCAGCAAGTCGGGCCGCGCCTCGGTCAGCCAGCCCATGTACTCCTCGCGGACGCCCGGCCGCAGGTGCAGCACGATCGGCGTCACGTGACCGCGCGCCCGCCTCCAGGCACACGCCCGGGCGACCGCGGCCAGCTGCTCGGGGCTGTCCGAGATACCGGGCAGGATCGGCGCCACCAGCACGTCGCAGGCGATGCCGGCGTCGCGCATCACCGCAACCGCCTCGAGCCGTGACTGCGGCGACGGAGTGCCGGGCTCGGTCGAGCGCCACACCTCGCGGTCGACGGTGCCGATCGAGAAGCTGACCTGCGCCAGCCGTGCGCCGAGCGGCGTCGGCCAGCAGGTCGATGTCGCGCTGGATCATCGTCGACTTCGTCAGGATCGAAAACGGGTTGCCGGCCGCGGACAGCACCTCGATGATGCCCGCGGGTCAGCCGGTATCGGCCCTCGGCCGGCTGGTAGGGATCGGTGTTCGTCCCCATCGCGATCAGAGTCGCCGCTCCACTTGGGGTTGGCCAGCTCCTGCCGCAGCTTCTCGACCGCATTCACCTTGACGACGATCCGTCGCTCGAAGTCCTCGCCCGCGTTCATGCCCAGGTAGGTGTGGGTCGGGCGCGCGAAGCAGTACGACGCAGGCGTGCCGACAGCCGCGGTAGGCGTTGATCGTGAACCGGAACGGCATCCGCGACTGCGCGGGCACGCGGGTTCACGATCCGGCGCGCGTGCACCGGCAGGTACTCGACCTTGGCCAGCTCGCGATGCTCAGGCGAGAACAGCGCCAGCTGGTCGCTCTCCTCCCCTGCCACCCGCCACCGGAACTCCCCATCCATGGCGGCAGTATAGCGAACGTATGTTCGGTCGCCAGGTTCCGCTACGAACTGGAGCCGTCACCCGACTCGCCGCCCTCGCGGGCAGGCTCGGGCTGAGGCTGTGCCGGTGCCTGGCTCGCCGCGGGCTCGGCGGCGGGCTCGCCGGCCGAGAGCTCGCCGGCGGAGTTGCCTGACTCGAGCTCGAGGCGCAGTCGCTCCATCTCGGCGTCCACCTGGTTGCCGGCCGAGATCGCAGCGATCTGGCGGTCGAGCTCGTTGGAGCCGGGCGCGGACAGGTCGTCGATCGCGCCGGAGGAGACCAGCTCGTCCATCGCGGCCGCTCGCGCCTGCAGCTGCTCGGTCTTGTCCTGCGCGCGCTGCACCGCGTTGCCCATGTCCGAGAGCTGGTTGGACAGGCCCGACGTCGCCTCGCTGATGCGCACCTGCGCCTCGGCGGCGGAGTACTGCGCCTTGATGACCTCTTTCTGGGTGCGGAACGTCTCGATGCGTGTGGAGAGCGCCTGCTGCTGGCTGATCAGCTGCTCCTGCTGGGCACTGAGGTCGGCGATCTGCTGGTCGAGCCCCTGCAGCTGCTGCTGCACCACCGTCTTGCGCTCGAGTGCGGTCCGGGCGAGATCCTCACGGTTGGCGGCCATCGCCTGCCGGGCCTGGCTGTCGAGCTTGACAACGGTCTGCTCCAGCTTGGCGGTCTGAAGCTCGCAGCCGCTTCTTGGCCGTGACCACGTCGGCCACGCCGCGCTTGACCTTCTGGAGCGTCTCCAGCTGGCGGTTGTAGCTGTAGTCGAGCGTCTCTGACGGGTTCTCAGCCTTGTCGAGCGCCCTGCTCGCCTTGGCTTTGAAGATGTTCGTGAAGCGGGACCACAGGCCCATGAACCCTCCCTGTTAAGGAGTGTTCACTGTAGCCGATCGAGTTCCCGGAGAGCCGCTGCGGCCTCTGCCCGCAGCCGCTTCCGCTCCTGCTCGTAGTCGTCGTCTCCGACCTTTCCGGTGCGGTGGTCCTGCTCCAGGTCACGGAGGCCGGCATACGCGGCGTCGCGCTGCTCGAACAGCTCCAGGCGGCGGCGGTCGGTCGCCGACAGCGCCTCCTCCGGCAGCTCACGGGCGGGAGAAACGAACGGCCAGGCGACCAGAAGCACGGCGCCGGCCACGACCAGCGCCACCACGATGGCGGCGATCATGCCTCGCGGGCGAGGGCGGTCGCGTAGCGGCGGGCGAGCTGGCGCGCCTCCCGCGGATCGGGCCAGAGGGTGATCGCCGCGCCGATCACGAACACCACGCCCGCCAGCCAGATCAGGGAGACCAGCGGGTTCACGAGCACCTTGACCGCCACCGAGCTGCCGTTGGGCGAGATGCCCTCGAGGATGCCGTAGATGTCGGTGCCGTCGAGGTAGTTGGTGTGGATGTCGACCTCGTTGGTCACCTGCTGGCCGGCCTGCACGTCGGTGTACACGCGACGGCCCGGCTCGAGGACGCCCTGCTGTTGCCCGTTCTTGGTCACCACGAGGCGCGCGGAGACCGTGTGTCGAGTTCTGCTGCTTCGTCTGGATCAGCCCGGCGTAGGTCACCTTGTTGCCGTCGATGCTGAGCGAGTCGCCGCGGTGCAGCGGTCTGCTCGACCACGCTCGTGTAGCCGCCCGACGCCGCAATCCCGACCACCAGCAGCACCACCGCCAGGTGGACGACGTAGCCGCCGTAGCGGCGGCGGTTCCGTCCCACCAGGTCGAACAGCGCGCGGGGCCAGGAGCCGCCGGCGATCGCCCGCCGGGCGGACGTGCCGCGGGCGAACTCGAGGCCGATCGTGATCGCCACGAAGATGCAGAGCGTGAACGCGGCAAGGGCGGCCGGATTCGTGCCGGCGCCGAGCAGGGCAAGCACCCCACCGCCGGCGACTGCCGAGATCATCGGCCAGCGGAAGGTGCGCCAGAGGCTGCCGGGACTCGCCCGCCGCCACGCGATCAGCGGGCCGATGCCGGTCAGCGCCAGCAGCGGCAGCCCGAACGCGACCAGGAAGAAGTTGTAGTAGGGCACCGAGACGGTCGAGCGGATGCCCTCGACCGCCTGCGAGAGGATCGGGAAGACGACGCCCCACAGGATCGCGAACGCCAGCGCCAGCAGCAGGAGGTTGTTGAACAGGAACGTGGCCTCGCGCGAGATCACCGACTCCATCCGGTGCTCGCTTCGCAGCAGCGGCAGCCGCCAGATGATCAACGTCACCGCGAAGGCGACCGCCACGGCCAGGAACCCGAGCAGGAACGGCCCGACGTTGGACTGGGTGAACGAGTGCACCGAGTTGACGACCCCGCTGCGTGTGAGGAACGTGCCGAACAGCGACAGCGCGAAGGCGGTGCTGACGAGCACCACGTTCCATACCTTCAGCATCCCCTTCTTCTCCTGCACCATCACCGAATGCAGGAACGCCGTGCTTGCCAGCCACGGCAGCAGCGCGGCGTTCTCGACCGGATCCCAGGCCCAGTAGCCGCCCCACCCGATCTCGACGTATGCCCAGTGGGCGCCGATCAGCATGCCGACGCCCAGACACATCCAGGCGAAGAGCGTCCAGCGGCGCACCGAGGCCAGCCAGCGGGCGTCCGTGCGGCCGGCGATCAGGGCCGCCATTGCGAACGCAAACGGCACCGACAGGGTCACGTAGCCCATGTACAGGATCGGCGGATGGACGACCATGTAGGGGTTCTGCAGCGCCGGGTCGAGCCCGGCGCCGTTGCTGCGGCGGCGTGCCCGGGTAGCTCGCAAACGGCGACGACACAAACGCCGCCATCACCGAGAAGAAGATCATGATCCCGCCCAGCACCGCGGTCACCCAGGGCATCAGCTCGCGGTTGCGGTGGCGGTTCTGGTACACGACCAGGCTGGAGGCGCCGGTCAGCACCGTCAGCCACAGAAGCAGGGAGCCTTCCTGGCTCGCCCACATCGCCGTCAGCTGGTACTGGAGGGGGCAGCTGCCGGGTCGTGTGCTGGTACACGACCATGATCGAGAAGTCGTGGCGCTCGAGCGCGATCAGCAGCATCAGCACCGCCACCAGCGTCGCCCCGAAGGCCGCGTAGACGGCGTTGCCGGCGCTCCGCATCAGGCGCCGGTCGCGTGTCCGGCCGGCCACCGCCGCCGCCCCGGTCGCGTAGATCGCGAGCGCTACGACCAGGTAGCAGCGCAGCGCTGCCGATGGTGGCCAGATCAGGCCCCCTGGCCGGAGGGTGGCCCGCTGGTGTACTTGCTCGGGCACTTCGTGATCAGCGAGTCGGGCTCGGCGACGAAGGTGCCGTTCTTCATCTTGCCGGTGATGATCACGTGCCTGCCGTTGGCGAAGGCGTCGGGCACCGAGCCCGAGGGGTAGCGCACCGGGATCGTCACGTTCGAGCCGTCGTCCTTGACCACGAACGTGAACGGTGCCTGCTCGTCGGAGCATGCCCCGCCGATACAGCGGACCGCCGTTCCCGTCAGGTCAACGGTCTTTGCGGCTGCGCCATCCTTGTCCGAACGCAGCTGTGCGACCGAGACGAGCAGCTGGCCGGAGCCGTGGATCGCCTCGTAGGCGAGGAACACGGCCAGCAGCGCCGCGATTGACACAGCGATGACGATTCGCGGGCCGCCTGACATCGCGGCCAGATTACCACCCGCCATCCCGCCTCCGTAGCGGCAGCATCACGCCTCGGAAGGCCTACGAGGGCCCCGGACTACGCCGCCGGGGTGTCCGGCACCGCGTACCCCAAGTCGAGGCACAGCTGCCCGCGCTTGCTCTCGCGGAGGGCGTCGGTGTAGCCCTGGCCGTAGGCGGCGCGCAGGAACCAGCCCAGCAGCTCGTGATCGATCGTCGCCGGATCGATCTCGAACACCTCGGCCCACAGGTCGGCGAGTCGCAGGTCAATAGCGGTCGCCAGCGTTTCCTTGCGTCGACTCATGACCACATCGTAGGAACGGCGTCGGACGGCGTTGGTGGCTGAGTGCGAAAGAACGCCTGCAATCAGCGAGATTCCGGCATTCTCGGCGTTACATTCGACCGGCTGCCACTTGGCGCGTGCCTCGCTGCCATTTGGGTTCTGTGCGGAGCTCGTGACAGGTCGAGCGAAGGCCCGGCGGGGCGATACCACATCTGGTATCGTCACCGAAATGGCCGCTTCCGTCGTCCGCGAGGCCCGTCGTCGCGCCGGCATCAGCCAGCGCGAGCTGGCCCGCCGGGCCGGGACGTCTCAGCCTGCCGTCGCCCGGATCGAGGCCGGCCGCCAGTCGCCCGGACACGCCACGCTCGCCCGCCTGGTCGAGGCCTGCGGGCTCGAGCTTCGCTACGAGCTCGCGGCGCCGGACCAGGCGGCAACCGCGCCCACCGTCGACGGTCAGCTGCTGCTGGTCGAGGCAGGGAGCGGCCGATTCGGGCTGCCGGTCGCGGCAGTCGGGTCGGTCGTGCGCTGGAGGCCTCCGAGCCAGCTGCCGCGCGCACCCGCCGGAGTCCTCGGCCTGGTGGCGATCGGCGGCAGGCTGGTCACGGTGCTCGATCCGATCGCGCGCATGGGAGTCGGCGCCGTCACAGAGCCGACGGCCCTGATCCTGCTCACCGACTCCGAGGGTGCCTACGCGCTGGCCGTAGACCGGCTCGTCGGCCTGGAGTCCCCCGCGCAGGGCGCGCTCCAGCCGCCCCCAGCCATGCTCGGATCGCCGCCGGCGGTCGTCGCGATGGTGCTGCTCGGTGACGAGCTCGTCACAGTCCTCGACCCCGCCCGTCTCATCCCAGGCTCACCAGTTCTTAAGGGTTAGACACAGCCTGGGCCTGCCCCTGAAGCGGCTGGATCGCCTTGCGAAGCGCGGTCGTCAGCGGAGTGACAGCAGCCACCCGCTGCTCGACCTCCTCGAGCTCCTCGACGTTGTAGGTGTCCTCCCAGATGAAGGAGATGCCAGAGCCCTCGAACTGAAACGTGGTCTGCGGGAACGTCCCCTGCACGACCTGCACGATCAGGGCCGGCGTGAACACCCGCTTGACCGCGATCTCGTCGGCGCTGTCCGACACCAGCAGCCGGTAGCGGTCGTTGAACTCCGAGCTCTCGGTCTCCTCCACGCGGCTCGGACCGAAGGCCGCCACCAGCTTGTCGAACATCGCGAAGCGTTTCTGGGACAGCTGCATCGTCGGGATGCCGGGGATCTCCCCCAGCCCCAGCCGGAGCACCGTGTGGTGGTGCTTGACCTCCTGCTGGTAGGTCTCGGTGCGGACGTTCCCGTTGGCGTCGGTGACCGTCCGCGTGCGGGTCTCGTAGGTCGAATACGTGAAGTTGAAGATCAGCCCGTCGAGGCCGCACATGGGCCCGGCGAACCCGTCCGAGGCACGAGGCTTCTGCCGGTTCCGGCAGAACGCGATGTCACCCGGTGGGTCGATTTGCTCGCTGTGCGTCCATCCGTGCTCCGACGCCCATGCAGTCATCACCGACTCGCGTGCCTCGGTGCTTGCCCGGTGGTAGGCCGACCACCAGTAGATCAGCGGCCCCGCCGCGCCAGCGACCAGCGCAACCACCGCGCCGACACCGATCGAGCGCAGCCCGGCCATCACGATCAGCCCGATCACGATGCCTGGAATGGCAGCCAGGAGGCGGTTGCGCCGGAAGCCCGGCGCTCCAGTCAGCTCCCGCATGCGGGCGGTTCGCGCAGCCCGGTATCGCTCGGCGCTGGTCGGCATCCGGCCCACATTACAGGAGCCCATACCGGTGCTCCCTTCTCCAGAGGCTCTAGTCTGCACGTATGAGTTGGAGTGATCCCACCGGCGACCTGCAGGACATCCAGGCGTGGTTCGACCGCCGCGGGTTGGAGTTGGCCGTGCAGCCCTACGGCGAGATCTGGCGGGCGTGGATCACCGTCCGTGACTCGACGTCGGGCGAGGGCGCCTTCATCGACGGCGGTAGCCCCCTGGAGGCGGCGCAGCGCGCGCGCCGCCATCACATCCGGCGGCAGTTCCGCTCCGCGCTGGGCTCGATCGGGCAGATGGCCCAGACCGAGGTCGGCCAGCTGCTGATCGCGGAGGTTGCCCTGACCAGGCTGCCGCTCGGCAAGCGCCCGATGGCGAAGAAGGCGATGCTGGCGGGCGGCATCTGGATGCTCGACAGCCGGCGCCGCAAGGCGGCGCGCGAGCTCGGCCGCGCCGCGGGCGATTGGGTGACGACGGAGGCTACCGAGCGCCGGGTTGGCGGTCGGCCGATCGGCGACCACCCTGCGCTGCCCGCCGCCAAGCAGGCGGCCCAGGACAGCATCACGTACGTGCGCCGGCTTTACCACAAGTAGCAGGCCATGCCGGACTTACTCAAGCTGACGGCGTTCTTCAACGAGACGCTGGAGTCGGGCAACGGCCTGGCCGCACGCCGCGTGCTCGACGAGTTCCAGGCGGCGGAGGTGCACACCAGCATCCTGCTCCGCGGCATCGAGGGGTTCGGCGCACACCACCGGCTGCACAGCGAGCTGCACGAGGCGGGCACGCTCAATCAGCCGGTCGCCGCGATCGCCGTCGACTCAGAGCCGCGGATTCGCGAGCTGCTGCCCGCCGTGGAGCGGGTGCTGACCCGCGGTCTGGTGACACTCGAGCGGGCGACGACGCCCGAGGCAGCCCGGGCCGCCGGGCACGATCCCGCAGCCCCGGCCCGGCTGACCGTCATCTGCGGTCGCGCCGACCGCTACCGCGGTGGGTCTGCCGCCAAGGCGGTGATCGCCGGCATGCGCGCCGCGGGCGCGCACGGCGCGGTCGCCTACCTCGGTGTCGACGGTACGGTCGCCGGCCACAGGCAGCGAGCGACGATCCTCTCGGCGAACCGCGCGGTGCCGGTGATGGTGGTCGGATTCGGGCCGCTCGAGGCGATGCTCGGCGAGATCGCCGACGCCTGCCGCGCGATCTCCGAACCACACGTCCTGGTCGAGCGGGTCTCGATGCTGAAGGTCAACGGCGGCCACCTGGGCGACCTGCCCGACGTCGATGCCGGCGCCGACATGTGGGAGAAGCTGACCGTCTACGCGGCGGGTGACGCATGTCGCGACGGCCGCCCGCTCCACTACCACCTGGTCGAAGCGCTGCGCCAGAGCGGCGCGGCAGGCGCCACGTCGCTTCGCGGCACCTGGGGCTTCAGGGGCGGTGAGCAGCCGCACGGCGACCGTGCGCTGGCGCTCGGCCGGCGGGCCCCGGTCGCCACGATCACCGTCGACCGGCCGACCGCCATCCGCGAACGGTGGCCGATCGTCGACGACGCGACCGCCGATCACGGCATGGTGATCCGCGAGCTGGTACCCGCCCTAGTGCACGGCTAGCGGGGCGGGCGCAGCCGGCAGGAGCACCGAGGGCCGGCCGCTGCCGTTGGTGCCGCCCGCCAGCGCGAAGGCGGGCAGGTCGAACCTGCGGACGGCCGATGCCGGGAACGCATCGATGAACGGGTCGAGATCGCCGAGAAAGTCGACCGCCTCCGTCCGGTAGTGCATCGGCACCACCCAGGTCGGCGTCAGGATCTCGACGGCCGTCGCGGCGCCGGGGCCGTCCAGCGTGGGACCGCCGCCCACCGGCACGAACAGCAGGTCGACCCGGCCGATCGCCGCGATCTGCTCCGGACGCAGCGCCGACTGCCCGAAGTCGCCCATGTGGCAGACCCGCACCCCGTCCAGCTCGAACACGAAGATCGTGTTCGGCCCCCGCTCAGTGCCGGCGACGGGGTCGTGCTCGCCGTTGACGGCCACCACCTCGCCGATCGGCGTCTGGAACTTGCCGGCGGTCGAGCGCACCACCGCCGGGCTGCCTTCGATGGCCCCGGCGTTGTTGTGGTCGATGTGTTCGTGCGTGATCAACAGCAGGTGGGCCTCGACGCCTTCGATCGGCGGATAGGCGAACCGGAGCATCCCCGGCCATGTGCCACCGAGGTCACCAAACGGGTCGATGGCGACCCTGTGCTCGTCACCCTCCAGAAGAAAGGCGGACTGTCCATACCAACGGATGTTCATGAGTGACTCCTCTCGATAGCTTCCACGTCCAAATACCGATTGCTTGCAGGCGTTACGCTGATCAGATCCGTCCCGTCCGTTCCGACAACAGCGCTCCTCTGATCTCCACGCTGGCCCTCGGCCTCGCCGTCGGCCTCGCCAAGATCCTGATCACCGCGCCGTTCATGCACCGGTACGGCTGGGACCGAGACGAGCTCTACTTCCTTGCCGCCGCCCGCCACCCGGCGCTCGGCTACGTCGACTTCCCACCCGTGACGGCGTGGATCGGCTGGCTGGTGGTGCACACGGTCGGCGCCTCGCTGTTCTGGCTGCGGATGACGAGCCAGATCGCCAGCCTGATCGGTGTCGTCATCGCCGGGGTCATGGCGCGCGACCTGGGTGGCGGCCTCCGCACCCAGACCGCGGCAGCGATCGCGTGGGCGACGACCCCGGCCGCGCTGGCGGCCGGCAGCCTCTACCACCCGACCCTGTACGACTCGACGGTCTGGATCGCCATCTCGTGGGTGGCGCTGCGGATCGTGCTGGGCGGAGGCGAGATGCGCTGGTGGGTGGCACTCGGCATCCTCGCCGGCCTGGGCATCGAGACGAAGTACACGGTCGCCGTGTTCCTGGTCAGCCTGATCGCCGCGCTCGCCCTGGCGCCGGGGAGGCGCCTCCTGCTCTCCCCCGGGCCACTGGTGGCCGCAGGCCTGGCCGTGCTGCTGACCATCCCCAACCTGGTCTGGGAGCAGCAGCACAACTGGGCCAGCGTCCGCTTCTACCCCAGCCAGCAGACGAAGACCGCCGGCGACACCTCGCACCTCGCCTACATCGGCCAGGGAACGGTCTTCCTGGGCGCCATGGGCGTGCTGGTGGTGGTCGGGCTGGTGTGGCTCTGGAGACGGCCCGAGGTGCGGCCGCTGGCGATCGCAGCCGTGCTGGTCACGGTGATCTTCTTCGTGGAGCGCGGCCGCTCGTACTATCCGCTCCCGGCGCTCGTTCTGCCCCTCACGGCCGGCGTCGTGTCGTGCTCGCGGTGGCTCGAGGCCGGCTCCCGGCTGCGGATCGCCGCAGTCGGGGCGCTGGCGGTCGCCCACGTCGCCGTGCTGGCCCTCGTCGTGCCGCTGGTGGTCGGCGTGCTGCCGACGGCGACGATGATCCACGACGGCTACTGGAAGGCGTCGTGGTTCAAGGACGAGATCGGGTGGCCGGAGATGGTCGACCAGGTGACCCACGCCTGGGCGCAGGTGCCGGCGGCCGATCACCGCGACGCCGTGCTCCTGGCGTCCAACTACGGCGAGGCGGGGGCGCTCGCGCAGCTCGGTGCTCACCACGGGCTGCCGCCGGTGGTCTCCGGTCACCTCAGCTGGCAGTACTGGACGCCCCACCCGTTCGACCAGACGGTGGCGCTGACGGTCGGCTACGACCGAGGATCGGCCGGGCCGCTGTGCACCGACTGGCATCCAATCGCGAAGCTGCACAACCGGTGGCACATCGACAACGAGGAAGAAGGGGCGTGGATCGGGTGGTGCCGGCTGCGCGAGCCGATCGACCAGCTGTGGCCGCACATCGCGCGAGACGTCCTTAGAGCGCCTGACAGGATGCCTCGCCGGCGCCTGGCACTGGTCGCACCGGACGGCGGCGCTCACTCCACCTCACCCACCTGCTCCAGCAGGCGGCGGAGCGCCGGCATTGCGTCCGCCAGGGCCTCGGTGTGCCGGGGGTCGAGCTGGTCGAGCGCGTCCTGCATGACGTGCTCGCGGCGGTCGCCCCAGCGGGCGAACCGCTCCTCGGCGGCGACGGTGACCGAGAGCTGGGCCGTCCGCCGGTCGGCCGGGTCACGCCCGCGCTCGAGCAGGCCGACGGCGACCAGCTCCGAGACCAGGGTGCTGACGGTGTTGGGGGCGAGCTGCATGCGCGCGGCGGCCTCGGCAACCCCGATCCCCGGCCGCTCCCGCACGACCCGCAGCAGCTCGACCTGCGACGGCGACAGCAGCGGCTCGTCGGAGGTGCTCCGCAGCCGCTGCCGCAATGCCCGTCGCAGCGCCAGCAGGACGGCGTTCAGCTCTGCGGCATCGAGCTGCGGCCGGTCGTGGGAGCGGATGCTCATCACGCGAAATACTATACCTCTGTAACAGAGATATAACCGTCAGTGATCGAGCGGCTACGGTGGCGCCATGCTGGAGCTGCTCCTCCCCCACCGCCGGCCCGCGGTGGTGGCCGGGTGCGACGCCGCCGCCCTGACCGCGTTCGTGGTCGTCGGGCTGCTGTCGCACCGCGGCGCGGTGCGTCTGCACGACCTGGCGGCAACGCTGATCCCCCTGGTCGCATCGTGGATGGCAGCCGCGATCGCCACCGGCCTCTACCAGCAACCTCGCCCGGCGGCATTCCTCGTCACCTGGCTGGTCGGGGTCACCCTCGGGGTGGCTCTCCGCGCCGTGCTGCTCGAACGCTCTGCAAACACCGAGGAGGCGGCCTTTCTGGCCGCCTCCCTGGTGTTCACGCTGCTGTTCGTATCGGTTCCGCGGGCGGTGCTGCAGCTCGCCGACCGCCGGCGGGTCAGCTCATGAGGGGCGAGAGCCGAGGGTCACCGAGACGCTCTGCGTGGAGCCGCCGCGAGAGATGGTCAGGGTGACCGTGTCGCCGGGCTTGTTGCCGGCGATCGCCGCCTCGAGCTCGGACGCGCTCTTGACGGACGTGCCGTTGACCGCGGTGATCACGTCGCCGCCGGTCGGGAACGACGAGCCGTTGACGCTGCCGGTGCCGGTCGCCGCCTTCAGGCCGGCCGTCGCCGCGCCGGTGCCCTTGCGAACCTGGGTCACCTCGACGCCTGCAGCAAGGTGCAGCTGCGAGGTCGGCGCCGCTGGGGACGGTGACCACGCCGACGCCGAGGTACGCGTGCGTGGCGTGACCGTTGGCGATCAGCTCGTCGGCGATCTGCTTGACGGTGTTCGACGGGATCGCGAAGCCGACGCCGTCACTGCCACCGCCCTGGCTCTCGATCTGGGCGGTCATGCCGATGACCTGACCCTGCATGTTGAGCAGGACGCCACCCGAGTTGCCGTGGTTGATGGCCGCATCGGTCTGGATCGCGTCGTTGATCGGGAAGTTGTCGGGTGAGGTGATCTGCCGGTGCAGCTGGCTGACGATGCCGGAGGTCACCGACTCGGCCAGGCCGAACGGGCTGCCGATGGCGACGACCCCGTCGCCGACCTGGACGCCGCTGGAGTCGCCAACCGTCTGCGGATGCAGCTCGGAGCTGGGGACGTTGACGTGGATGACGGCGACGTCGGTCGAGCCGTCCGCGCCGACCAGCGTGGCCGGGACGGTGGTGCCGTCCTGGAGCGTCACGTGGATCGAGGTCGCGCCGGCGACCACGTGCTCGTCGGTGACGATGTCGCCGTTGCTGTTGTAGACCCAGCCGGTGCCGAGCGCCTGCGCCTGGCCGCCGCTCTGGCCGTTGGGGAAGCTGCCGGCCGACGAGCCCTCGTCGACGGTGATCTCGACGACGCCGGGGCTGACGTTCTTGTAGATCTGGTTGACGGAGTCGCCGGCGCTGGATGTGTCGGCAGCGTTAGTGGCGCCTGCGACCACCTGCTTGACGACGGTGGGCGCGGCAGCCGGCTGCGACTCGGCATAGACGGCGACACCGGCGCCGGCGCCGCCTGCAATCAGCGCGCCGGCGGTGACCGCCAGAAGTACGGGGTGGGTGAGACGGGTGCTGGACACGGAACCTCCGGTGTGGGAAAACGCCTGTGGTTTGAACCTCTGCCTGAACAAGACCACTGCGATCTGCGCGACCGCCCTGAGCAACCTGTGGGCTTCCTGTGAGTGAGCGCGCGCTGAAGCTGAAGACCTCGCGGGGGCCGCTTCCGGCCCGCTTCGGGCTGCCCGAGCCGGCTACGGCAACGCTGGTCGTCGCCCACGGCGCGGGGTCGGGCATGGCCTCGCCGTTCGTCGCCGGCTTCTGCGCCGCAGCGCGGGAGCTGGGGCTGGCCACCCTGCGCTTCGACTTCCCCTACATGGCCGAGGGACGAAAGGCGCCCGACCGGCCTCCCCTGCTGATCGAGAGCTACGTGGCGGCGTTCGAGGCGGCGTCGCGGCGAGGGCCGGCGCCGGTGCTGGCCTGCGGCAAGTCGATGGGCGGCCGCATCGGCTCGATGGCTGTCGCGGAGGGCATGCCGGCCGACGGGCTGGCGTTTCTCGGCTATCCCCTGCACCCCCCGGGCGCGCCCGAGAAGATCCGTGACGCCCACCTCTACCAGATCGGCAGTGCCGATGCTGTTCCTCCAGGGCAGCCGGGACGCGTTCGCCCGGCCCGACCTCCTCGACCGCGTCGTGTCGCAGCTGGGCGACCGGGCGACGCTGGTCGAGATCTCCGACGCCGACCACTCCTTCCGCGTCCCCGGCGGGCCGCGTGACGGTGCGGCGATCGGAGCGTCGCTGGCACCGCGCGTCGCGGCGTTTGCGGCCACTCTGGCTTGACGCGACTGGAATACTGCGCTCGTGGACTCGTCTCCGGCATCAACCGGACTGCGACCGGCGGAGGTCGCCGACCTCGACTGGGACGGCGAGCGCGCCCGTGACCTGACCGAGCGCATGCTGGCGATCTGGGTCGAGCTGCTCGAGCGGCTCGACGAGCTGCCGGCGACGCGCGCCGAGCCCGCAGGTGAGGTCGCCAGGGCGATGGCGTTCGAGATCCCCGACCAGCCGATGCCGCCGGCGGAGATCGACCGGCTGATGCGGCGGCTGGTGTTCGACCACTCGGCGTACACGGGCCACCCCGGGTTCCTGGCCTACGTGTCAGGAGCCGGCACCGTGCCCGGCGCGGCAGCCGACCTGCTCGCCTCCGGCCTCAACCCCAACTCCGGGGGCTGGACGCTGTCACCTGCGGCCACCGAGCTCGAGCTCCACCTGATGCGCTGGCTGGCGGAGCGGTTCGGGCTGCCAGAGGGCTCCGGCGGCCTGATGACGAGTGGCGGCGCGACGTCGAACCTGACGGCGCTGAAGGTGGCGCGGGACTCGCTCGGCGGCGGCGACATCCGCCGCGAGGGGATCGGCGGCCGGCAGCTCGCCGTCTACTCCTCCGCGGAGTGCCACGCCAGCGTGTCCGACGCGACCGACCTGCTGGGGCTCGGCAGCGGCGCGGTGCGCAGCATCGGCACCGACGAGGGGCTGCGGATGCGAACCGACCTGCTGCGCGAGGCGCTCGACCGGGACATCGCTGCCGGCGTCACGCCGATCGCCGTCGTCGGCAGCGCAGGCACCACCGGCACCGGCGCGATCGACCCCCTCGAGGAGATCGCCGACATCTGCGCCGAGCGCGGCATCTGGTACCACGTCGATGCCGCGTACGGCGGTGCCGGCGTGCTGGCACCCGACCTGCGCCCGCTGTTCGCCGGTATCGAGCGGGCGGACTCGATCACGTTCGACCCGCACAAGTGGCTGTACACACCGCAGCCCAGCGCCTCCCTGCTGGTGCGCGACCCCGACCTCCTGAGCCGGAGCTTCAGCGTCCACGCCGCGTACGTCCACGAGGACCGCGACCTGACCGGCGCCGGCCAGAACATCGGCGAGCTGGGCCCCACCTGGTCGCGGCCGTTCATGGCGCTGAAGGTCTGGATGTCGCTCGCAGCGCACGGCGTGGACGCCTACGCCCGCCGCATCTCCCACGACGTCGAGCTGGCCCGCTACCTGGATGCGGAGACCGAGCGGCGCGAGGAGCTGGAGTCGATGGCACCGGTCACGCTCTCGATCGCATGCTTTCGCTACGTCCCCGCCGGGCTGGCTGACGGCGAGGGCCGGGACGAGTACCTGGACGCCCTGAACGAGCGGCTGATGGGCGAGATCCGGCGGGCCGGACCGTCGTTCCCGTCCAACGCCGAGATCGGCGGCCGCTACTGCCTGCGGGCATGCATCGTCAACTTCCGCACCGAGGCCGACGACCTCGACACCCTGCTGGACACGACGGTCGCCCTCGGGCGCACCCTCGACGCGGAACTGCGGCCGGCGCATCTCGGCGGAGATGATTGATCGATATCTACCGTGGTGTTCTGGGTGGCGAGAACCAAGCCTCGCACGGACGCAGGGAGCGTCAATACTGGTTTGTATTGACGCGACCGAGGACACAGCGAGGCGACGGTTCGCAGCCACAGCCACTCCGACCTACTTTGCCCACCCGACCCCCCGGAGCGTCCAGGCCCGCGGGAGATATCGGTCAGTCATCTAAATGAGGGCGGGCCGCACGATCACCGTGGTCGGGTGCCACGCGGGCGGGGAGATCGGCAACGTCGTGACCGGGGGCGTGCTCCCGCCGAAGGGCGCGACCGTCTTCGAGCAGATGCAGACGCTCCAGCGGGAGGGCGACTGGTTGCGCCGCCTGCTGCTTCACGAGCCGCGGGGCAGCGTTGCCTGCCACGCCAACCTGGTGGTGCCGGCGACGCGGCCGGACTGCGACGCCGGCTTCATCATCATGGAGCCGACCGAGTACCCGCCGATGTCGGGCTCGAACACCATATGCACGGCCACGGTGCTGCTCGAGACCGGGATGGTGCCGATGCGGGAGCCGGAGACGGTGCTGCGGCTGGAGGCGCCCGGCGGTGTGGTCGAGGTGCGGGCCGCCTGCCGTGACGGGCGCTGCGAGAGCATCGAGTTCACCAACGTGCCCTGCTTCGCGGACGCGCTGGACGTGCCGCTCGAGGTGGCCGGCGCGGGCACCGTGACGGTCGACGTCAGCTACGGCGGGATGTGGTACGCGATCGCCGACGCAGCGGCGCTCGGGTTCTCGCTCGAGCCGGACGAGGCGGCCGATCTGTCGAGGATGGGCGAGCGGATCGGGCAGGCGGCGCGCGAGCAGGTGTCGTGCAGCCACCCCGAGAACCCGGCCATCGCCGGCGTCAGCATCGTCGAGATCGCGGGCCCCTGGCAGGGGGTCGGAGCCGTCAGCCGCAACGCCGTCGTCGTCTCGCCCGGCCGGCTCGACCGCTCAGCCACCGGCACCGGGCTGTCGGCACGGATGGCGGCGCTCCACGCACGGGGGCTGATGAGGGTCGGCGACGGGATGAGCCACGCCTCGGTGCTGGGCACGTCGTTCGACGGCCGGATCGTGTCCGAGGCGCAGGTCGGCGACCGACCCGGGATCGTCCCCGCGATCCGGGGCAGCGCCTGGATCACCGGCATCTCGCAGCTGATCGTCGATCCCGACGACCCCTTCCCGGAGGGCTACCAGCTCTCCGACACGTGGGGCGTTGGCCGCGGATGACCCAGCCGCCGCCTTCGTCCGCGCAGCGGGCGACGACGGGATCGTCCTCGAGCTGCGGCAGTTCGACTGGCTGAGCGAACAGGGTCATGTCGGCCTAGAGCTGGTCGCCAAGGCCCGGCGGGACCCGGCCCTGGTCGTACCGGTCACCGCCGCGCTGGCCGTGCTTGCGGCGATCTTCGCCCGGCTCCGCGGCGACGTCTCGGTGCTGCAGGCATCGCGTGCCAACCTGCTGCTCCCCCCGGTGCCCGTGCACGACGCGACCGGCACGCTCGTGGCGGTGGACGGGCTCGAGCACTTCACCTCGTCCCGCCTCGCCGCCCTGCAGCTCTACCCGCCGGATGCGGCGGTCGGGTTCGACGTCGGCCAGCACATGCAGCTGTGCCGGGAGTGGAGCGCACGGGCGGACGCGCTGTCCCCCGGCCTGCCGGCGAAGGCGTTCGGGTTCGGTGGCGTCCAGCGGGAACGGGCGTACCACGACGCGTTGCGCGATCTGGCGACGGCGGCCATGGGCCATCCGCCCCTGGTGCGGATCGCCGCGCCCGAGGGCGACGGCGCCGCAGCGTACGCCCGGCACCGGTCGGCGCTCGGCGCGCTCATTGCCGGCGGCGGGGGCGGCGCTCCTCCGACAAGATGAGTGATCCCACACCGCCGCGGTGCTGGACGCTCGCTGTCTGAAGCGGGCCTTGCCCGATCCAGACAGCGTCGCTTCGGCGTGAATCGGCGTCTGGGTTCGTTCTCGGGAGCGCACCGGCCACCAGCCCGCGCGCTCCCTGCGGCCTGCCCAGACACCGATTCACGCTCGCCCAGCCTCCACGTCGGCGCGGAATCACTCATCTACGGTCATCGTTCTCCGCGACGTTGATGGTCTTGCAGCGCCCGCACTTCACGCGCACGCGAAACGTCATGTATTCCGGGCTCATCGAGGTGGCGAGCACGTTGCCGCACTCGACGCAGACGTAGTCGTCGGGGCCGTTGCCGTTGAAGACCGGCCGGCCGGGATCCTCCTGCACCGCAGTGCCGCCGTCCTTCGGCACCTCGCCGGGCCTGACCCGCTTCATCTGGACGGTCGCCACGGGCTGCCGTCTAGAGGGCGCCGAGCTTGCCGGCGAAGTCGGCGATCAGCGCGTCGAGGACGCCGTAGACGACTCCCTCCCCCATCGACGCCGCCTTGCCGGAGATCTGGGCGCTGGTGTGAATGTCACCCCCACCGTCCTTGAGCTGGAAGCTGATCGTGGCGTTCGCAAAGCCCTGCCCACCCGCCTCGCGAGACTTGACGACGAGCACGATGCGGTGCGCCGCCTCGTCCTGCTCCGTCACCTCGCAGGTGCCCGTGAAGGTCATCGACATCGCGCCCATCTTGACCTTGATCTCGGCCTTGACCGACTCCGGGCCGGTGCGTTCGAGCACGGAGGCTCCCTCGACACAGGGGATCACCTTGTCGAGGTCGAGGATGGTCGCGTAGCTGTCGTCGATCGCCCTCGAGGTCGAGAACGTGTGGTCGAGCTCCACTGCCATGTGCGCTCCTTGAGGCCGGGTTGAAGGGAGGCGTCAGATGGCCGGGCATTATAGTTTTCGGGTATGGCGACTCAGCAAGGGACCCAGCTGCTCGGACCTGACAACGCCACCTTGACGGTGCACACCGGCCGCACCGGCGCCGCGGCCAAGGCGGGTCACGACCTGACGATCGAGGTGACGTCCTGGCAGGCGTCGCTCGCCACCGCGGACGACCCCGGGAGCATGTCGATCGAGATGACCGTTGACGGCGGCTCGCTGCGTGTCCTCGAGGGCCGCGGCGGCATGCAGAAGCTCGGCGACGACGACAAGGTCGACATCGCAAAGACGATCGACGAGGACGTGCTGAAGGGGGAGCAGATCACCTTCAGGTCGACCTCTGCTGCGCCGGCCGAGGAAGGTACCGGACTCCACGTGGAGGGCGACCTCAGCCTCCACGGCGCCACGCACCCTCTGGCGGTCGACGTCGTCCTGAACGGCGACGGATCGCTCAGCGCCGAGGCGGTCATCAAGCAGACCGACTGGGGCATGAAGCCCTACTCCACGCTGTACGGCGCCCTGAAGGTCGCCGACGACGTGCGCATCAAGCTCGAAGCCAAGGCCTAGACGCCACTAGCGCGCAGGGTCTCAGTCGCGGTAGACGGCCTGCGCGTCCAGCCCGCCCTCGACGCCCGGCGGCAGCTCGCCGGTGCCGTGCGCGTAGAGCGCGCTGTCGGCGATCGTCTCGATCTGGCCGGGCTCGTCGCCCCCGCCGTTCGTCCAGGCGCCGTCCGACCAGGTCAGCGACTCCGGCGCCGCCCCCAGCTGCATCCCGGCCAGCAGCCGCGCCTTGTCCTTGATCCGCTCGGTCGCGGTCGAGATGGCCGCGGGCGTCCCGTCGGATGGGCTGGTGTTGAAGCCGTGCCCGACGCCGAACCGGTTGGTGTCGGCGGGGACGACCTTGACGTCGAGCGGCGGAACGCCGAGCTCCTCGGCGACCTGCGCTGCGTACTGCGACTCCCGGCCGTCGGCCTCAGTTGTCAGACTGAGCACCATCTTGCCGGTGGGGTGCACGCGCAGAAAGACCGCGCGGTAGGCCTCGTTAGCCACTGGTCGTCTCCTGGTCGTCGGTGGCCGCCAGGGCGGCAAGCCGCTGGCGCTCCTGGTGCGCTCTCAGCGCGTTGTGCTCCTCGAGGTCGCAGAACGCCGGCTGCGGCCCTCCCTGCGGATGGGCCGGCACGGCGGGCCGGTCGCACCCGGGGTAGATGCAGATCTTGGTTCCAGAGCTGGTCTCACTCATCGGTCACCCATCCTGGCGTGGTCTTTCCCTTGCTGGGACCGTACCCGCTGGGCATCGCCACCGAGCTCCCCGCCACCGGCGTCGCACTTGCCCACGGCTCGGGCTCCGGCTCGGCTGTCGTCGCCTGCTCGGGCACCGGCACGGGCTCGTCCAGCTCGCCGCCGATCGCAGCGACGACCTCGCCCAGCGCCGCGAAGCTGTGGCCGCTGACCAGCGCGTCGCAGTGCGGCAGGGCGGCGACCATCCCGCCGGCCCGAACGGCGAACCGTTCGGCACTGATCCGCGGGTTGACCCAGACGATGCGGTGGGCAAGACGCGACAGGCGCTCCATCTCGCGGCCGACCAGCACTGGGTCGCCCCGCTCCCAGCCGTCGGACAGGATGACCACGACCGCTCCGCGGGCCATGCCGCGACGCCCGTGCCTGTCGTTGAACCGCTTCAGGGCCTCGCCGATACGGGTGCCGCTCGACCAGTCGGGCGCCGCCTCCGCCGCGCGCTGGATGGCCCGTTGCGGGTTGCGGGCGGCGAGCGCGCGGGTGACGCGCGTCAGCCGGGTCGCAAACACGAACGCCTCCGCATCCGGACCGGCGCCCGCGCCGCAGGACAGGAACTGGAGATAGGCCCGCGCGTAGGGCTCCATCGAGCCTGAGATGTCGCACAGCATGACCAGCCGCCGCGGCACCTCGCGGCGCTTTCGCCGGGCCAGCCGGATCGGGTCACCGCCGGTGCGCAGACTGGTCCGCAGCGTCCGCCGCATGTCGATCCGGCGGCCGCGCCGGGACGTCCGGTGACGGCGGCTGCGCCGCACCGGCGTTGCCAGGCGCAGTCCTGACATCAGCCGGTGGAGCTGCGCCAGCTCGTACGGCTGGAGGGCGTCGAAGCTGCGCGTCGCCAGGCGCTCCTCTTCGCTTGCGAGAGCAACCGGCACCTCGATCTGCTCGCCGTCCTCGCTCGCCTCGAGCGGAGCCGCGGTCGACCACACGCCCCCCTGCGACTCCCGGCCGACCACCTCCGCCTCCTCCAGCCGCCGGTCGGTGGCGAGCTGCTCGTCGCTCGGCGCCGCCACCGCCTGGATCTCGTCGGGCCGGAACTTCTCGGGTCGGTCACGGTCGCCGAAAACCGCCAGGAAGACCCGGTCGAAGGCCGCCACCTGCAAGGGGTCGGACACCAGCACCGACCGTGCCGTCCAGTACAGCCGCCGCCGGCTGACCGGCCGCACCAGGTTCAGCGCACGCGCCAGGTCGGCCGACCGGGCAGGCGTCGTCGGGACGCCGGCCTCGTGCAACCGCGCGCAGAATGCCGTCACCAGCGGCGGCAGGTCGAGCTCGACCGTCTCGACTCGGAAGGCCGGCTCAGTCACCGCTGCCCACCAGCCGCTCGAGACCGTCGGCGCGGACGACCTCCTGGTCTTCCTCGTACTTCAGCACCGAGCCCAGCGTGCGCCCGGCCACCTCGGCGTCGAGCCGCTCCACGCCCAGCAGCTCGAGCGCCGCCAGCCAGTCGATCGCCTCGGCAATCCCGGGAGGCTTCTGCACGTCCGAGTCGCGCATCCGCGACACCGCGTCGGCGACCTGCACTGCCAGCGTCTCGGAGGAGCCCCTGACCCGCCGGCGCACGATCTCGACGGCCCGCCGGCGGTTGGGGAAGTCGATCCAGTGGTACAGGCAACGGCGCTTGACCGCGTCGTGCAGATCGCGTGTGCGGTTGGAGGTCAAAACGATCACCGGCGGGTGCGTGGCCCGGATGGTGCCGATCTCGGGGATCGTCACGGCGGCCTCTGCCAGCAGCTCGAGCAGGAATGCCTCGAAGTCGTCGTCAGCGCGGTCGATCTCGTCGATCAGCAGCACCGCCGGACGCGGGCCGGGATGCTCCAGTGCCTGCAGCAACGGCCGGCGAATCAGGTACTCCGAGCCGAATAGATCCTCCTCGCGCAGCGTCGCTCCGCTCGCTTCGGCCATCCGGATGCTGAGGAGCTGACGCGGATAGTTCCACTCGTAGAGCGCCTCGGCGGCGTCGATGCCCTCGTAGCACTGGAGCCGCACGAGCGGCGTGTCGAGCACCGCGGCCAGAGCCTTCGCCGCCTCGGTCTTGCCGACGCCGGCCTCGCCCTCGAGCAGCAGTGGCTGGGGCAGCCGCGCGCACAGGAAGAGCGACGTGGCAAGGCCCTCGTCGACCAGGTAATCCACCGCGCCCAGCCGCTGGGCCAGCACCTCGATGTCCGGAGCCAGGGCGCGGATCTCGTCGGCGGCGTTGCCGGTGACGTGCTCGCTCACGCGACCTCCCTGGCAGCCGCGAGCACCGCGCGGTAGTCCTCCTCGGTGTCCACGTCGAGCGGAATCAGGCCCGCGATCGGCACCTCCACGACGTCGTCCGCCCGGCGATCCAGCAGCTTCCAGACCCCGCGGTCGCCGTGCAGCGCCGCCAGATCGGGGAACACGCTGCGGGCGAACGCGATCGGATGCCCGCGGCCGTCGTCGTACCTGCAGACCGCCAGCGGGGCGTCGCCGCGGCCGCCGACCAGGGCAGCGACCGCCGCAGGCGTGACGCCCGGCTGGTCGCCGAGCAGCAGTACCAGCAGATCCGAGCGAGAAGCGACAGCGGGCAGCGCCGCGGCGATCGACGAGGAACAGCCCTCGCCGTACGCCCGGTTCTCGACAACCTCCACACCGCTCAGGTCGACCTCCGAGCGCACCTCGTCAGCTGCGCCTCCGATCGCCACTACCAGCTGGTCGAACCGGCACCCGCGGGCCACGCCGAGCACGTGCCCGAGCAGCGTCCCACCCGCGAAGGGCAGCAGCTGCTTCGGTCGCCCTAGCCGCCGCGAACCGCCGGCGGCCAGGATCAGTCCGGTGACGGAGGGGTCAGTCGCCGACCTGGGCATGCCGGCTTTGCGCCTCGAACTTCGCCTTGCAGCCCTCGCAGCAGAAGTAGATGGTCTCGCCCTCGTGGACGAGCGAAGGAGTGCTGGAGACGGCAGCCACCGTCATGCCGCAGATCGGGTCAACCGCCAGTGCTCCTGGAGCAGCCGCCGCCTCGACGTCGGCGACGGGCGGGTGAATGTGATCGGCGGCGTGGTCACGGCGGACCGTCACGATCTTGGCCAGGATCGAGACGGCGATCTCGCCGGGCGACCGAGCCCCGATGTCGAGCCCGGCGGGGACATCGATCCGGGCCAGCAGCTCGTCGGGCACACCGTCGCCGCGCAGCTCGGCCAGTACGCCGGTGCCGCGCCGAGGGCTGGCCACCAGCCCCACGTAGGGCACCTGAGCCTCGAGGCCGCGGCGGAGCGTGTGCAGCTCGTCCCGGCCATGGGCGGCCACGACCACCGCCAGATCGCCCGGACGGGGCTCGAGGCGCTCACCGTCAACAGCGACAACGCTGAACCCGAGCTCGCCGCCCACCCGCAGCAGCGCCGCAGCGATCGGGGTCTCCCCCACGACCAGCACGCGCTGGGCGGGCAGCACCGGCTCCAGGAAGACCTCGATGGAGCCGCCGGACAGGCAGGGGTTCTGGACGGTGACCGCACCCTCGGCGATCTGCGTCTCATCGGTCACGGCCTCACCGCGTTCGTCGTCCCCGAACGGCAGGACGCGCAGCAGGACGGCTTCGCCCGTCTGCAGCGTCTGCAGCGCGTAGGCGCGGACGCTGTGCTCGGTGCAGACGCCGCCCACGAAGCCCTCGATCGTGCCGTCGGCAAGCACCAGGGCGACATCGCCCGCCTCGACGCTGGTCGGGCGCTGCGCGCGCACCACCGTCGCGGTGGCAAACGCCACCCCCTGGTCGGCGAGCTCCCTCGCCCGCTTGGACAGTGCCTCGCTGATCACTGGGGCGGCTGCGCCCTCCCCTGCATCGCAGCCCACACCCGGGCGGGGCTGCAGGGCATGTCGATGTGGTCGACGCCGTGGGTCTCATACAGGGCGTCGATGACTGCGTTGACGATCGCAGGCGGCGAGCCCACGTTGGGCGACTCGCCGACGCCTTTGGCGCCCAGCGGGTGGTGCGGGCAGGGCGTGACCGTCTCGCCCAGCTCGAAGTCGGGGCACTCGAGGGCGGTCGGGATCAGGTAGTCCATGAACGACGAGTTGAGGCAGTTGCCCTCCTCGTCGAAGCTGATCAGCTCCATCAGCGCGATCCCGATACCTTCGGCGAGGCCACCGTGGATCTGGCCGTCGACGATCATCGGGTTGATGCGCACGCCGCAGTCGTCAACGGCGATGAAGCGGCGGATCGTGACCTCGGCGGTGTCGGGATCGATGTCCACGACGGCGATGTAGGCGCCGTAGGGGTAGGTCAAGTTGGGCGGGTCGTAGATGACCTGGGCGTCGAGGCCGCCCTCCATGCCGTCCGGCATCGGCTCGCCGCTGTAGGCGCGCTGGGCGATCTCCTCGATCATGGCGCCCTTCTCGGGGTCACCCTTGACGTACCAGCGGCCCTTCTCCCAGGCCAGGTCCTCGGGACGGGTCTCGAGCATCGTCGCGGCGATCAGCCGCGCCTTGTCACGCACCTTGCGCGACACGATCGCGACCGCGCCGCCCGACACCGGCGTCGAGCGGCTGCCGTAGGTGCCGAGGCCGTAGGGCGACTTGTCGGTGTCGCCGTGACGCACCTCGATGTCCTCGGGCGGGATGCCGAGCTCCTCTGCCACGATCTGGGCGAACGTCGTCTCGTGCCCCTGGCCCTGCGTCTGGGCGCTGATCGATACCACCGCCTTGCCGGACGGGTGCACCCGCAGGTCGGCGCCGTCGTTCATCGCCAGCCCGAGGATGTCCATGTGCTTGCGCGGTCCGGCGCCGACGCCCTCGGTGAAGAACGCCACGCCGATCCCCATCAGCTCGCCGCGGGCCCGCTTCTGCGCCTGCTCCCTGCGCAGCTCCTCGTACCCGGCGATCTGCATCGCGACCTGCATCGTCTCGGCGTAGTTGCCGGAGTCGAACGTCCAGCCGGTGGTCGTCTCGTAGGGGAACTGCTCGGGCCTGATGAAGCTCTTCATGCGCAGCTCGATCGGGTCGACCTTCATCTCCAGCGCCAGCGCGTCGACCATCCGCTCGACCAGATACACGGCCTCGGTGATCCGGAAGGAGCAGCGGTAGGCGACGCCGCCCGGCGCCTTGTTCGTGTAGACGGCCTTGACCTTCACATGGGCCGCCTGCAGGTCGTAGGAGCCGCAGCAGATGTGGAAGAACCCGGCCGGGAACTTGGTCGGCTGGGCGGTGCTGTCGAACGCGCCGTGGTCGGCGATCACATCGACCCGCAGGCCTGTGATCTTGCCGTCCTTGGAACACATCTCGGAGTGCATGATGTAGTCGCGGGCAAAGCCGGTCGAGACCAGGTTCTCGGTCCGGTTCTCGACCCACTTGACCGGGACGCCGGCCACGATCGAGCCGGCGATGGCGCACACGTAGCCGGGGTACACCGGCACCTTGTTGCCGAAGCCGCCTCCGATGTCGTTGCACATGATCCGGATCATGTGCTCGGCCAGGCCGGCGACATGGGCATACACCGTGCGATGCGCGTGGGGCGCCTGGTTGCCGTTGTAGATGTCGAGCTGGCCGGTGTTGGGGTTGAAGTCCGCGATCATCCCGCACGTCTCCAGCGGAGCCGGATGGCAGCGCGGGTAGATGATGTCGCGGCTGACGACCGTGTCGGCCTCGGCGAACGCCTTGTCGGTGGCCTCCTCGTCGCCTGCCTCCCAGGTCGGGCTGGCCAGGTTGTCGCGCTGTCCGATCTTGTCGTCGCGGATCAGCGGCGTCTCCGGGTCGAGCGCCTTGCGGGCGTTGACCACCGCCGGCAGCGGCTCGTACTCGACGTCGATCAGCTGCAGCGCGTCGTTGGCCGAGTACTCGTCGGTCGCGATCACGAACGCGACCTCCTGGCCCTGGAAGCGCACCTTGTCGCCGGCCAGCACCGCCTGCGTGTCGTAGGAGATGGTCGGCATCCAGGCCAGGCCCAGCGTCTCCAGGTCCTTGGCGGTGACCACCGCGGCGACCTTCGGGTGCGCCAGCGCCCGCGAGGTGTCGATCGAGACGATCCTGGCGTGCGCATAGGGGCTGCGCAGCAGCGCGCCGTACACCATGCCCGGCAGCTTGATGTCGTCGAGGTAGTTGCCCTGGCCGCGGATGAAGCGCGCGTCCTCCTTGCGCTTCAGCCGGCCGAAGCCGATCGGTCGCTCGGTCGACGGGCTGGGAAGGTTTTCGACTGTTGCCATGTCAGACTCCGGCTCCCTGTCGGGTAGATGCTTCGTGCTCGGCCGCCCACTGCACCGCTGCCACGATGTTCTTGTAGCCGGTGCAGCGGCAGATGGCACCGGAGATTGCCACCCTGACCTCATGGTCGGTGGGATCCGGGTTCGCGTCCAGCAGCGCCCGCGCCGTCATCAGCATCCCGGGCGTGCAGAACCCGCACTGGAGGGCGTGCTTCTCGTGGAAGCCCTGCTGGATCGGGTCGAGCTCCCCGTTCTTCTCCAGCGACTCCACTGTGCGGATCTCGTGTCCGTCACACATCGCCGCCAGGGTGGTGCACGACTTCACCGGCTGCCCATCCATCAGCACGACGCAGGCGCCGCAGTTGGAGGTGTCGCAGCCCCAGTGGGTGCCCGTCAGATCGAGCGTCTCGCGGATGAAGTGCACGAGCAGCATTCGCGGCTCGACGTCGTGCGAGACGCGCTCGCCGTTGACCGTCATCGAGACGTTGATGATCAGGCCTCCTGATGCATGGCGCGCGCCGTGGCCCGGCGAAGCGCCCGTTGGGTGAGAACTCCGGCAAGGTGCCGCTTGTAGTCGATCGGCCCGCGGCCGTCGGGCGCCGGCGAGCAATCCTCGGATGCGATCTGGCCCGCCTGGGCGAACAGGTCGTCGGACGGCCCCTTGCCGCGCATCAGCTCCTCGGCGCGCGACAGGTGGATCGTCGTCAGCCCGACCGCCGAAAGTGCGATGCCGACGTCCTGGATGCGGCCGCCGTCCATCCAGACCATCGCCGACGACGCAGCGATCGCCCAATCGCCGGCGCGGCGCTCGACCTTCTCGTGGGCGCTGCCAGCGCCCGGCCTCACTGCCAGGCGCACCTCGGTCAGGATCTCGCCGGCGCCCACCGCGGTCATGTAGGGCCCGACGTGGAAGTCCTCCATACCGACAATACGTTCGCCGCCGCTGCCCCGGATTACGACCCTCGCCTTGGCGGCGCTGCACACGGACGAGAGGTCCTCGGCCGCGTCGGCCTGGCAGAGCGATCCGCCGATGGTGCCGCGGTTGCGCACCACTGGGTCGGCGATCACGTGCTCGGCGTCGTTGAACAGCGTGTACTCACGGGCCAGCAGCTCGGAGTTCAGCAGGTCGACGTGCCGGGTCAGGGCCCCGATCCGGATCTCCCCCTCCTCCTCGCGGATGTAGGAGAGCTCGGTCAGGTCGTTGATGTCGATCAGATGCTCGGGGTTCGCAAGCCGCAGCTTCATCATCGGCAGCAGGCTGTGGCCACCGGCGATAACCCGCGCCTCCGGGCCGAGCCGCTCGAGGGAGGCGATGACGCCCTCGACGCTCGTCGCGCGCTCATACTCGAATGCTGCGGGCGTCTGCAATGCTCGCTCCTCTCACGGTTCGAGTCCGACGATCGTGTGCGTTACTGCAGGATACATGGCGACTTTCCGGGTCAAACAGCCCGAGGGCCACTCACCCTGATGAGTTCGAAGGGAGCCGTTTGCGAGGCTTTCCGATGTCCTCGCGCTGTTCGTACTGGACGGGCGAGTCGGCGCCGATGACCGGCGATCGCGGCAGCTCCCGCGCGCCCTCCTCGCGCCCGTCCGGATAGAGCTTGCGAGCCGCCAGGCTGCCGCCCTCCACGTTGCGCAGCACCGGGCCGGCAGGATTGCCGGCGGCAATCGGCGCCTCGCGGCCGAGCCGCGCCAGCGTCAGGGTGCCCTTCGTGTAGACCTCGGAGATCCGCGGAACGGTGATGGTCGTGCTGTCCGGGAAGTTCCGCAGCCCGGCCTTCGCCGCACCCGGGTAGAGGCCGTCCACCAGGCCGACGGCGTCGACGATGCCGGCCTTCTTGACCAGCAGCCCTTCGAGCAGGTCGACGCCCGCGTCGAGCTGCTGGTTGATCGCGCCGACGACCTCGTTCACCGGCTTGCTCTTCTCGAGGATCTCGCCGACGTTTGCGATCGCCTCGTCGAGGGTGTTGGTGATCGTGCGCAGGGCGAGGATGACCGAGCACAGGTAGAAGACGGCGGCCAGCACGATCAGCGCGACGATCACGATCATCGCGGTTCCCGGCCCGATGGCGAATACGAGCATGTCCCCTACCCGGCGTCGTCGATGATCACGTCGAGCGAGCCGCCGTAGTTGGCGACCCCCGCGACCGTTTGCTCAACCTGGCTCTGCGTCGTCAGCAGCAGCGGCACGGCATCCAGATCCGTGGAGCCTGCGGCGGCGGTGCTTGCGATCTTGCGGACGCTGGGCACGATGCTCCTGGCAGCGCTGAGAACGCCGTGCAGCAGCACGATCACGATCACCAGCACGACCACGAGCAGCGCGTCGCCGATCCACCAGAGCGTCATGCCGGTCTCCTTTCGGCGACCACGGCAGCCTTCTTCGCGATACCCGGCAGCGCGCCGAGGATGATGTCGAACTGCGCGTTGATCGCCTGGACGTGATCCTCCAGCGGCCGCAGGTGCTCGGCCTCGACGCCCTCCAGCGCCCCCGCCAACGTCGCCAGCGTGCTGGACGTGTTGCTGAGGCTGCGGCGAATGACGATCAGGGCCGATGCGAGCACGAGCACCACCACCACGGCCAGGGCGATGCTGAGGATGGTCAACAGGCCGGTCATGACGCCTCCGCCTCGGTGCCGAACCCGTCGGTCAGCGCGTTCATGTAGGCGTCCTGGACGAGCGCCTCCTGGATGATCTCGCCCAGCACCGGCGCGGTCGCAGCCAGCGACGGGATGTTGGCGGTGTTCTCGGCCACCCCTGCAGCGTTGGCCAGCAGGCCGCCGACCGCTCGCTCGATGCTGAGGACGGTGCGGACGAGCACGGCGAGCATCGCCGCGACCACCAGCGCCGCGACCAGCGCCAGGACGAGCGCGATCCACCACCAGCCCGTGCTCGAGAGCAGCAGGGTCATTTGCCCACCGCCGCCTTCCGCAACGCGCGGGCGGAATGCAGGATCCGCACGCCGGAGTCGTTGATCCGCTGGATGCCGGGAAGCCCCGAGGTCTGCTCCCGCACGACGCCGACGGCCTCCTCGGCGACCTTCGCCTGTCCGTCGATCCGGATCGCGAGGCTGATGATCGTGATCACGATCAGCGCGGCCGCCAAAACGACCACCGCGCCGAGGGCGATCCCGAGAATCCATTCACCAGACGTCGACATCGGCTGCTCCTCGTCTCCACAGAGTCAGGTGTCTACAGACTGGACGATATTGCGCCCGGGGGTGAAAAGTAAAGGGGACGGCTGACACGTCCTAGCCCGAGCGGCGCCGCAAGGCGATCCCGGTCAGCGTCTCCCGGACGACCCGCTCGGCTACCAGCGCGGTGATGTCGGCCGTCCCGACCATCGTCGGAGCCACCTCGACCACGTCCGCTCCGACCAGGTCGAGGTTCTGGGCGACGGTGCGGCACGCCCACAGCAGCTCGCGCGACGTCAGTCCGCCCGGCTCCGGCGTGCCGGTGCCCGGCGCGAACGCGGGATCCAGCACGTCGACGTCGACCGTCAGCAGCACGGGGCCCGGTCCGACGATCTTGAGCGTGTCCTCGATCACCGCCTTGATGCCGCGGTCGCGGACGTCGTGGGCGAAGAAGGAGGTGATGCCCTGGTCCTTCTGCCACCCGAACTCCGCGGGGCCAGGCCAGTACCCCCGGAGGCCGATCTGGACGTACCGCCTGGGATCGATGTAGCCCTGGTCGACGATCCGGTACATGGGCGTGCCGTGCGACAGGTCGGCGCCCCACTGCTTCTCGCCGGTGTCGGTGTGGGTGTCGAAGTGCACCAGGCCGATCGGACCGTGCACCGGCGCGTGCGCCCGCGCCTCGGGCTCGGTGACCGAATGGTCGCCGCCCAGCAGGTACGGGAAGACGCCGGCGGCGAGCACCTCGGCCACCAGCGACGTGATCGCCGCGTGGGACGTGGGCGGATCGGCGGGGACGATCGCGGCGTCGCCGAAGTCGATCGCCTTCAGCACCTCCAGCCCGTCGATCCCGGCCTCCAGGTGAGGGCCGTGCGGTGCACTGGCGGCCCGGATCGCGCGCGGGCCCATCCGGGCGCCCGGGCGGTCGGTGACCAGTTCGTCCATCGGCGCCCCGATGATGGCGACGTCGATCCCGGCAAGGTCAGCCGGGTCCTCGGAGTACGGCAGACCGGCGTACGTCAGCAGCCCGGCGTAGTCGGGCCGTCCGTCGGCGAGGTGGGCCCAGCGTCGCTGTGGGTCGATCAATGGACGATCAGGACGTCGCAGCGGGCATGGGCGGCCACCGCCTGGCTGATGCTCTGACCGAGCAGCCGCTCCAGGAAGCCGAGCTCTCGCGAGCCGACGACGATCATGTCGGCGTCGTGCTCGGCGGCAACGGTGACGATCGTCTCGGCCGGGTGGCCGATCGCCGGCAGCAGCTCCGCCGAGAGACCGGCCGCCTTGATCGTGTCGCCGGCGTGCTCGAGATCGGTGGCGTGGTCGGCCGGTGAGTCGGTGGGGTCGGTCGCACCCATGCTGCGGCCGCTGCCCGCGACCACGACCGGCGCCACGCTGGTGACGAGCAGCTTTGCCTGGAACGCCTTGGCGAGCTCCATCGCCCGTTCGAGTGCCCGCTTGGATTCGTCGGTGTCGTCGTACCCGACCACGATCGTGTTCATCAGCCGCTCCCTTCGGGGTCTGAAGATGCGTGCGGCGTGATCTTCTCCCACCCAGGCCGAGGGCGCAAACCCGCGGCCGGTACAGTTGGCCGATGAGCGCACTGGATCCCGCCCTGGCAACGGCATACCTCGAGCGGCTGGGCTGTCCAGCACCGCCGGCCCGCGGCGAGGAAGCGCTGCGCACGCTGCACCGCGCCCATCTCGAGCAGGTGCCGTTCGAGAACCTCGACATCCACCTGGGCACCCCGATCGTGCTCGACCAGGAGGCGTTCGCCGACAAGGTCGCCGTGCGCTCCCGCGGCGGCTTCTGCTACGAGCTGAACGGTGCGTTTGCAGCTCTGCTGACGTCGCTCGGGTTCGAGGTCGAGATGCGGGAGGCCAGGGTGCACAGCCCCGCCGGGCTGGGCGGCCGGTTCGGGCACCTCACCCTGGCGACGCGCATTGGCGGGCGCACGCTGCTGACCGACGTCGGGTTCGGCCGCGGCGGATTCGACGAGCCGATCGACCTCGACGCGCGCACGCAGCAGAAGGACACCGGCGGGGTGTTCGAGCTGGTGGATGCCGAGGACGAGGAAGGCTGGGTCGACCTGATCCGCGACGGCGAGCCCGAGTACCGATTCTCCCGAGAGGCGCATGTGCTGGAGGACTTCGCCGGCGGCTGTGAGTTCCACCAGACGTCGGAGGAGTCCCCGTTCACGCGCGGCACGGTGTGCACGATTCGCACCCCGCTGGGGCGCACCACCCTCGCCGGGACGCGGTTGATCGAGACCGAGGGCGACGGACGCCGCGAGCGCGAGCTCGGCGTGGGTGAGTTCCGCGACCTCCTGCAGCGAGCGGTTCGCGATCAGCCTGCGGCCGGCGGAGGTGGAGCGCCTGTACGGCGCTCGCTGCCAGCCCCGTGTCCGGCGGCATCCGCTAGTCAAACACGGGTCCGCCGGACGCACCGGCGAGGCAGGGTCGCGGCTCGGGCTATGTCTTCAGGATGATGGCGCCGTGCGCCGCCACGGTCACCGCAGTCGTCGTCACTCCGCCAAGCGTGTGATAGGCGTGCGGCAGCGCCACCCTGACCGACCTCGGGCCCGGGTTCACCAGCACCAGACCCGCCGTGGTAGGCCCGCTGGTAGACGCCCTTCAGGTAGTACTTGCCGACCGTCGCGTAGGTCTGGGTCGGCGTTCCCAGGTTGAGGTCGTACAGCGGCACCCACTGCTGCCAGGCGTGGATGGTGCCGCTTCCCGACGTTGAAGTCGTAGAACGCGTGACCGGTGTTCGCCAGCAGGTACGTGGCCAGGTCGAAGATGCGGTCGACCGACGCCCGGTCGGCGACGGGCACATGCAGTGGGCCCGGACGAACATGGAGGAGCCGGCCCTGCCGTTGTCGATCACCATCTGCACGAGCCGTACCCACGCCGCGGAGGTGATCTGGGTCGACTCCTTGGTGATCCAGCCTGCGCCTGGGCGCCGTCCGTGTAGCGTTCAGCATCGAGGTCGCCTTGTGATAGTAGGCGTATCCGTCAGGTAACCGTTACCCACCACGGTCTTGCCCGCAGGGAGAGCGCGCCCGGGTGACGCTGGCCATCGATCCGGTCATCGACTCTAGGCGGCGGGGATGAACAGCTTCCCCGTCCGAGGATCGATCGGGACCTCGCCGCCCGTGTTGAAGTGCGGTTCGGTTGCCGGACGGTCCGAGCATGTCGAGGTAGCAGCCCGAGGTATACGACGCCTGGTGGTGGCAGCGCACTGCTGGGCGACGTACTGAGCCCAGCCGTTGACCGTCCCCAGCGAATCCTTGTACCGCGCCGTCGACAGCGGGTTCATCAGGCTTCCACCGTTCCCGCGCGAGAAGATCCGGTGGCCGGACTTCGTAGTGCAGATACCAGCTCTCCGGCAGGTTCTTGGGATCGTTGTTCCCGGCGTACATTCCGTTCTCGTACACCAGCAGAACGATGTGAGGGTTGGCAGCCTTGAGCGGCGGGCCGATCGTCTCCATCGCCGGCGGCTGGGCCACGACCAGACTGTCCATCTGCCCCATCCGCGTGATACTGCGCCGTCGTGCTCGGTTGAGCTCCGTACTGCTGGTAGGCAACCATCCGGAGGGCGCCGTACGGTCGAGGTGATGGGTAGCGGCCGCGGCCCGGGCGAGCCGGAGGAGCCCCACTCGGAACCGGGAGAACTCCCAGCAAACCCAGCGAAATTGCGCACAGGCGCATGCAGCGGCGCCGCCATGTCGAAGCCATTCGGACCCCTTTCCACCCGCGCAAGGCTGGCGCGGATTCGGGCCAGTATTACAGGGTGGTCCGAGGCCGGTTTACTGGTTCTGTAAACTTAATGGGTGGGCTGAGGAGTGCTCCGAATGTGGCGTACACCACGCCGCCTCCCATGACAACGTCACCCGAACCGTGATCCGCGTACCTCCCAACTCGGGCGTTTGACCCTGCTAGGTGTGGCGATCGTCCTTGCGCTGGGCGCGTCAGCATGCGTCGACTCGACCTCGAGGCCTCCTCTACCCGTCCCCCACATCCGGCGCCACGGACGCAAGTCCTGCGCCTGGTGCAGCTGACGGGGTCAGCCCTGCGGCAGCTTTTTGACTCCCGGCTGTAGGACGGGGTTTGACGGCGGTGGCACCACCGGTCCGATGTCCCCGTCGGGAGCCTCGTCGAGATCCACGATCACCGGAGCGTGATCGCTGGGCCCCTTGCCCTTGCGCGCCTGGCGGTCGACCCACGCGGCCCTGACCCGTTCTGCCACCGGGCCGCCGGCAAGGATCAGGTCGATCCGCATGCCCAGGTCCTGGTGGAACATCCCGGCCCGGTAGTCCCAGTAGGAGAAGACGCGCTCGCCCGGCCACCGCTCGCGGACGACGTCGTGGAGACCGACTTCCATGAGCGCCGCGAGGGCGGCCCGCTCGGGAGGTGTGACGTGCGTCTGGCCGACGTACGCGCCGGGATCGAAGACGTCGTCATCGGTGGGCGCGATGTTCATGTCGCCACACACGACAACTGCTTTCGGGCCGGAAGCGATGACGTCGCGGAGCGCAGCGAGCCAGGCGAGTTTGTACCGGTAATGGTCGGAGTCCGGCACGCGCCCGTTCGGGACGTACACGGAATGGACGCGCACGCCGCCGCAGGTGGCCGCCACGGCCCGTGCCTCGGGATGCGGGAACCCCGGAGCGCCGTCGAGGCCAGAGACAACGTCGGCGAGGCCGGCCCGGGACAAGATCGCGACCCCGTTCCATGAGGGCTCGCCGTGGGCGGCAATCTCGTACCCCCGGCTGGAGACCTCGTCGCCTAGCAGTTCGACCAGGGCGCCGTCTGCGATCTTGGTCTCCTGCAGGCAGACCACGTCCGGTGCCCGCTCGTCGAGCCAGGGCAGGAAACGCGGCAGACGCTGGGTCAGAGAGTTGACGTTCCAGGTCGCGATACGCACGGGCACACCGTATCGAAGGTCAGTGAGCGTGCGAACGTTCGCTCGCCCGAAGACGATCGGCGAGGGTGCGCATGAGAGCGATGGAGACGGCCGGCTCCGCCTTCAGCACCTTGTTGAACGCCGACCGGGACAGGCACAGGGCAAGGACGTCTGTGTCGGCGACGACGGTGGCCGCCCGGGGAGCGGAACTGAGCAGCGCCAGCTCACCGAACGCCTCCCCGACGCCAAGCCGCGCGACCCGCCTCCCGTTGCGCAGGACCGACACCTGGCCGTCGAGGATGACGTAGAACGTGTTGCCGGCGTCGCCGGACTGGACGATGCGGGTCATCTGGCCGAACCGGCGGGTGGTCGCAACGCGCGCGATCCGGCGCAGGTGCCGCTTCGGCACCCCGGCAAACAGCGGCAGCTGGGCGAGCACCGGGATCCAGTCGCGACGCCTGGCTCCCGGACTCACGGTTCCCTGGACGGTGGCCCGCATGTTGCGATCGTCTCACATGCTTGACGGCCGGAAACCAGAGGGAGATACTGGCCTCGGCACCTGGGGAGGAAATGTATGGAAATCGCGACGGAGACCGGGACTCGGCTGGATGTCGGCGTACCCGGCATCTCGAGAGCAACGTTCCTGCAGATGGGGGCGGCGGGCGCCGTCACCGTGGTCGGTTTGACGACCGGCGGCCGCGCCGTGCGCGCGCTGTCGGCTATGACCGGCTCAAGCCAACCGGCGCCGTTGTCGCGCTCGGCATTCGCGCCCCATGTCGGGAGCGTCTTCCGCGTGCGGCCGGCCGCCGCGGGCGCATCGGCAGTTCCGGTACGGCTGACCGATCTCGCCGACATCGGCCAGAAGCGCGGACACGACCAGGCATTTTCGCTGCTGTTCACGGCGGCGCGGAGCTCCGCCCCGATGGCGGGGGCGTTCATGTGTTCGAGCATCCACGCATGGGGCGCTTCCAGCTCGACATCGGGCCGGTAGGCCGAGGCGCACGGATCCGCGACTACGAGGCGATCATCAATCGGGTTCCGGGCTCTCCCGGGCGACCACGGAACTAGGAGACAGGCATGTCTGAACCTTTTCTCGGCGAACTCAGGCTGGTGCCCTACAACTTCGCCCCGCGCGGGTGGGCCGCATGCAACGGCCAGGTGTTGTCGATCGCCCAGAACACGGCGCTGTTCTCACTGCTGGGGACGACATACGGCGGAAACGGCACCACGACGTTCAACCTGCCGGATCTGCGCAGCCGGGTGCCGATCCACTACGGCCAGGGTAATGGGCTGAGCCCGTACGTCCTGGGCCAGATGGGGGGCGAGGAAGCCGTCACGCTGAACGAAAGCGAGATGCCCCAGCACAACCACCTGGTCGCAGGCGAACAACCCAATCGGCGACACCATGAGCCCGAACGGGGCCGTGCTCGCACGTGCCCAAAGGTGCTGAGATATGCGGTCTCCCCGGATCACGGGAACACCTTCATGAACGAAGCGTTGGTGACCCCGGCCGGGCGGCTCGCTAGCCGCACGACAACCTGCCGCCGTACCTCGTCCTGCAGTGGATCATCGCGCTGGAGGGGATCTTCCCCTCGAGGAACTGAGCGGGCGCGCGGGCCGCGGGGCCGGAGTTCTGCCCTGCGCCCGGTCGAGGCGGCCGACGAGCCGTTCCTGCGCGCCCTCTACGTGACGACGAGGCCGGATGTCGCGGCGATGCTCGGCTTGGCCGGACGCCGAGCGGGAGTCCTTCCTCGAAGGTCAGTTCCAGGCGCAGCTCGCCTCCTACCGGGCACGGTTCCCGGAATCGGACCACGTTCGTCGTCTGCGCCGGTGGCGAGCCGGTCGGCCGGCTGTGGGTCGAGCGGTCGGCGTCCGGGATCCTGATCGTCGACGTTGCCCTGACGCCCAACACCGCGGGGCAGGCATCGGCACCAGCCTCCTCCAGAACCTGATGGCGGAAGCCCGGAGCGCGGACGTTCCCATCCGGCTCAGCGTCGACAAGGACAACCTCCGGGCGATCTCCCTCTACCGGCGGCTCGGGTTCAGGATGGTGGCGGAGGACGAGATGCGGGTGCGAATGGAGTACCGCCCTCCAGCATCTCCCGTAGCCAGTCGTTGAGCAGGCAGTCGACGACCAGGTGCACTCGGTCGCCCGATCCGTCGTTCTCGACGCGGTGTGGCAGACTCAGCTCGAGATACCAGGCCTCGCCGGGCTGCATGTCCACGCGCTCCCCGTCGAGGTAGAAGGCGACCTCGGGGTTGCTGGTGACCGGAACGTGGATCCGGATCTCGCCGATGTCGTATCCGAGATCGATGTCCTGGTGCTCGCGGATCCGCGCGTGCGGCCCCAGCCGCAGCAGACGCACGGCCTCCAGCGGGCACTGAAACCGGCCCATCGCCTCGGCCATGCCGGGGAACCTGGCGACCAGCTCGGTATCGGCGAACTCATCCTTGCGTGACGGATCGGAGAAGAGCATCTTGGTCAGCCCGCCGACCGAACGCAGCGAGACACCGCTCCAGTCCCCCTCGTAGTAGGCGGCGTTGAAGTGCGGCACCCACTCGTCCGCGCTCAGCCCGGCGACCTCGGCTGCCAGCCGGTCGGCGTCGAACTCGAGCGGCAGCCTGATCGCAGTCACCCGAGCGCCTCCAGCTGGTCGAAGAGGGGCTGGGCCCACTGCGTGGCGGCGCGCACCACGGCCGGAGACGGCGGCGGCGACTGGGCGGCGTCGTACGGCAGCGCCGGGTTCTTGGCGTCTCGGGTGGCAACGCCCAGCACCGCGTCGCGCTCGCAGCCCTCCAGCTCGAGTGAGAACAGCGGTGCAATCGCGTCCAGCATGCCGGCCGGGAGCGTACGGAATTCGCGAACAGGGATCGGCCGGGATCCCGCGCCCGCTCCTCCAGTGCGGCGGAGAGGATCGCCGCCACAACCCTGGCGCAGTAGTCCTCCGGCGGCATGTTCGCAGCCTCCGCCTCCAGGCCGAACAGCTCGAGGGGCAACACGCCGGGGATCATCTGCGCGCCGCGCCGGCGTAGCTGGGAGGCGATGATCTCCGCCGGCTCCCGGTAGAGAAAGACCCATGGCGTGTCCGGGAACGCCCGCCGGATCAGCGGCAGGTCGACCGTCGACCAGCTGTCGAACTTGTAGAACGACCTCGATCCGGGTCGTGACAGCGCAAGGACGATGGTGCGCACCCATGAGGCGAGCTGGTCCTGGGAGACGTTCGGGCCCGCGTACCGCATCCGCAGCACGGTGTCGACCGGCGGCGGCTCCGAGAGCACGTGGCATCCGGCAGCGCGGCCAGCATCTGCGAGACCAGCGTCGACCCGCAGCGCGACGCGTGGAACACGAACCCGGCGGGCTCGGGTACCCCGGCGTCGGCGACCAGTCGCTCGGCGTCTGCGATGAGGAGCGGTCTGGCGAAACAGCAGCGGAAACGGCCGGCGGAGGCAGTGCTCGATCGTCTGGTCGAAGAACGGGTCGGAGAACCGAGTCTCTGCCGTGTAGCACCACTCCACCGTCGGCGTTTCCTGGCTGAGCGACACCCGGATCGGCGTCCAGGAGGCAAGGTCGGGGGTGCCGGTCATGGGATCCAGCGCTCGAGCCAGGCCCGGCGCGCGGCCTGCCGCGCCTGGTCGATGTCGCTGGGCTCGACCACCAGGCCGCGCCCGAGCGCCTCGCGGGCGACGACGCTGGTGAACTCTGCCCAGTCGTCGATGTCGCGCAGCTCGCGCTGCAGATCCGGGCTGTCCATGACGCGCGCCCGAAACCGTTCGAAGTCCTCTGCCGGCATCCCACCATCATCTCCGCCTCGCGGCGGTTGTCGAGCCCTCGGTCTGCGTGTCCCCTGCCCGTTTGCGATCTGCGCGTATGAGTCGCGTCCTCATCACGGACATTGCCAGAGTGGGAGGCGTTTGACAGACTCGTGGGCCGGGGTAGGAGGTCGGCGGCGTGTTTGGATCAAGAAACCCTGGCGCTCGTGCGCGGGGTCCAGGTCGGTGCTCTGGTGCCGATCCTGCTGGTGAGCGTGGCCGGAGTGGGTGCGGCGCTGACCGCCTACGAGCTCCGTGGAGTCTCCGACGACGTCCAGCAGGCGGAGTCGGATCGCCGCAGACGCTAGGCAGCCGGCTTCCCTCCAGTAGCGGGATGCTCGACAAGAATCAGGTGACGCTGATCAGCTACGCCTCGGGCATCGCCAGGGGGACTGCTGTGCTGTTCGCGACGCGCCGAGCGACAGGTCCAGCAGATCTGTCGGTGTCGCCGGGGGTGCGAGTCGGCTCGGCGCCGCATCTCGAACCTCTGGAGCGGAAACGATGCCTCCGGAACCGAGCCGCTGCCCAATCGACGGTCCGCACCGGGTGAAAGGAAGTCGGCTGCAAAGCATGACGGTGACGAGACCGTCGGCGCCTCGAAGTGCCGGAACCTGGTACCCACGTGGCCATCGACGCCAAGAGCGCGGCCCGCTGTCGAGGCTGTCGGCGGCATGACTGTCGTCAACAGGCGGCGGTTCACCACGACGATCGGCCGACGGCCTGCCGGTGCGGTTCGCACAAGGGACGCTGCGGCGGACGGGTCCCGCGCTGCCGCATCGTCGACGCTGCGACGTCCCGGGACTCCCTCGACCCGGCCGAGAACGTGCGCCCTGGTCGGAATCGTGCACGTGGTTCTCGTGCCCTCGGGGTCAGCGAACTCGCAGCGACCGGAAGGCGTCGCACGGGTGACGGCGACTGACCTGAACGCCGCGACGTGCTCGGCCTGGTGGAGATGAACCGCGGCGGCGACCTGGTGCAGTGCCGGCTGACCGGCCCCGGCAACCTCGCCGATCCACGCTTGCAGTCGGTGGTCGACCAGGCGCTCGGCCGCGTGGCCACCACCGGCCCCGCGTGTGAGAGCCGAACACTGCCGGCGGCCACCGTCGTCCCCCCTGTCCTACTCGTCAAGGCCGCCCAGCATTACGGATGGCAGCTGTTCGTCGGTATCGCGGTCGTGCTGTCGGCCCTTGCGATCGTCCTCGCAGCGATCCTCAGAGCACACTGGGGAACGGCGGACTAAGGTCAGGTGGCCTCCCAACTCGCCAGTCGCGCTTGCCAGCGGTGAAGCATGCGGGTGAGCAGGCGGGTCGACTTCATCCGAAACTCCGGATACTTGTCAGTCAGATGACGGTGATGGACGTAGCCGACCTGGAGCGCGGCGTACCTCAGCGACGCGATCCGCCTGCGTAGCGTGACTATCAGGTGCCAGCGCTGAGCCTTCAGTTGCTCCGACTGGCGGGCATGCGACACCTTGGTGGGAGTGCCGCCGGAGGATGACGTACTCGAGGGCTGCTTGCCGGAGCCTTGCTTGCGGGAGGAGCTCTGGTGGTGCCGGGGGCCAGTGGTGGCAGCGGTGTCGTAGCAGCCGGCCGCCACGACGGCCAGCGCCAACCATACGGCTATGAGTGCACGCACGACTGCCTCCCGATCGACGCGTCATCGGGCTACCCGCCGGACCGGGAGCCCGGCACTGGTAGTTATAGCGCCGACTGGTGTCAGCGTCATGGCCGCCCCGAGCCAATCGGCTGTCCGGCGATGCGGCCGACGAGTGCGGCGGCGGCCATCAGTCCGGCCCCAATCTGGTCGTCGCCGGACTGGCCCAACACCACCCCGGTGATCATCGTCCACTCTGCCGTCGATCCGGCGAATAGCTCGGAAGGCAAAGCAACCGCCGGCGGCGTCGTCCGAGCCGGTCTTGACGCCGACGAACCCGTCGTGGCCGAGCAATATGTCGGTGTTGTGCACGGTGCCGGCGACGGCAGCGTTGCGCTCGGCGTGGCGACGATCTCTGCGAACACCGGCAGGCGCATGGCCCGATCGACGATCCGAACCTGATCGGCGGCAGTCGACACCGTGTCGTCGCCGTAGCCAGCTCGGGTCGGTGTAGCGGGTGCTGCGTCATGCCCAGCGACCGCGCGGTGCCGTTCATCCGGGCAACGAACCCGGCAGTGGAGCCGGCGTCCCATCGCGCCAGGACGGCGGCAATGTTGTTCGCCGACGGCAGCAGCAGCGCCTCCAGGGCCTGCCGTTCGGTCAACTCCTCTCCCGTCGACGATGGGCACGACCGATTCCTGCCGTCCACTCCGGCTGTCGGTGTCGGCGACGTCGGCGGCGGTGAGCGTGATCGTCGGGCCGTCCTCGCCAGGCCCGAGAGGATGGTCACGAAGGACGACATAGGCGGTCATCACCTTCGCGACGCTCGCGATCGGAGCCGGGTGCTGGTTCGGGCCGGCCTGGATCTGCGACCGTCCTGTGCTTGGAGGAACGCGGCCTGGCCATCCGCCGGCCACACGGTGCTGGGCAGGGCGTGGCGAGCGTGCGGGCGAGATTGACCCCGCGCGCTTTGCCCCCACCGCTGCACAACGGCTGCTGAGCGCCCGAGCACCCGCCGGTGAAAGCGGTGCAAATGCCGCCCGGGGAGTCAAAGAACGACGGCGGCCGGTAGCCCAGGGCGACGATCGCCGCGATGGCGGCGAGCAGGCCGAGGAGGATGATCCTGGGAGTCCGCCGAGTGGCTGTTCGGGCTGGTCTGTGATGAGTCATGCCTCGATTCAAGGCAGAGCGGTGTTGCCAGCACGTTTCCGGTTTTGCATATGCCGACGAAATGCGGCAGCTCCTATCATCGGAGCATGCGCGTGTTGGTCGTTGAAGACGAGCCCTACATGGCGGAGGCCATCCGCGACGGCCTGCGTCTGGAGGCGATCGCTGCGGACATCGCAGGGGACGGCGACTCCGCACTGGAGCTGCTGCCTACGTGCAACGCCTACGACATCGCCGTCCTCGACCGGGACATTCCCGGGCCGAACGGCGACGAGATCGCCGAACGCATCGTCGCATCTGGCAGCGGTATGCCGATCCTCATGCTCACCGCGGCCGACCGTCTCGACGACAAGGCCACCGGGTTCGAGCTCGGCGCCGACGACTACCTCACCAAGCCGTTCGAACTCCGGGAACTCGTGCTCCGGCTGAGAGCGCTCGACCGCAGGCGGGCCTACAACAGGCCGCCCGTGCTGGAGGTTGCAGGTCTACGGCTGGATCCGTTTCGCCGGGAGGTCTACCGCGACGGCCGCTACGTCGCGCTGACCAGGAAGCAGTTCGCCGTGCTCGAAGTCCTGGTCGCTGCCGAAGGCGGTGTCGTCAGCGCCGAGGAGCTGCTGGCGCGAGCGTGGGACGAGAACGCAGACCCCTTCACGAATGCCGTCCGGATCACGGTCTCGGCACTCCGCAAACGCCTCGGCGAGCCGTGGATCATCGCCACCGTCGCCGGCGTCGGCTACCGGATCGACACTCCGGGAGGCGACCCAGTGGGTAGAGCCCCGGGTCTGAGCGTTCGGCTGAAACTCACCCTCAGCTACGCCGGCTTCCTGATGCTCACCGGGTGCCGTGCTGCTCGCCGCTGGGGGGTACCTTCTCCCCTTTCCGCGTGGCGTGCACCCCGGCGTGGTCTTCATGGTGCGCCAGCCACGCCGAACCTCTGGCGCGATTTCGCTCCTATCGCCGGGGCGGTAATGGCGTTCCTGCTGGTGTTCGGCCTGGTCGGAGGGTGGCTTCTCGCGGGCCGCATGCTCGCTCCCCTGACCCGCATCACGGACGCCACCCGCGTGGCGGCAGACGGTTCGCTCTCCCACCGGATCGCGTTGGAGGGCCGTCAGGACGAGTTCCGTGAGCTCGCCGACAGCTTCGACACCATGCTCGCGCGGCTCGAAGCGCACGTCGCCGAACAGCAGAGATTCGCCGCCAACGCATCCCACGAGCTGCGTACCCCGCTGGCGATCACGCAGACACTGCTCGACGTCGCCCGCACCGATCCGAACCGCGACATCGGCGAGCTAATCGACCGCCTCCGAGCCGTCAACAGCCGAGCGATTGACCTGACCGGCAGCGTTGCTCGTGCTCAGCCGCGCCGACCAGCGCTCGTTCACCCGAGAACACGTCGACCTGTCTCTGATTGCGGAGGAGGCCACCGAGGCGCTTCTCCCGCTCGCAGAGCGACGCAGCCTGACCATCGAAACCTCCGGCGACGCGACACCGACCGTCGGCTCACAGGCGCTCCTGCTGCAGCTGAGCACGAACCTCCTGCACAACGCGATCGTCCACAACCTGCCGGAACAGGGCACCGTCTGGATCACGACCAGCGTCGACTCACACCGCGTTTCGCTGACCGTCGAGAACACCGGCGAGACGCTCGACCCGCAGGTCATCTCCAGGTTCGCGGAGCCCTTCCTTCGTGGCACCGAACGCGTACGCACAGATCACGCAGGCGTCGGCCTCGGCCTGGCGATCGTCAAGAGCATCACCCAGGCACACGACGGAACCCTCGCCATGACCCCCCGGGCCGCCGGCGGGCTGCGCG
>CAVQZC010000006.1:0-395217 GCA_963718315.1 uncultured Actinomycetes bacterium | reverse complement strand
AGACTATCGCGCCGACGCCCTCCGCGTCCAGCCTTCAACGTAGAATGCGCCACAGTAAGGGGCGGCTCGAGGACGGTTACGTCCCGTCCGGGGCGGCCGTACGGGCCACCCGGGGAGCCGCGACACCCATGGCCGACGCATATCAGGGCTCCAAGCACCAGGTCGACGCCACTCTGGGCGCACTGCTGCACTCCGTCCTCGAAGCAACCGCCGACGGCCTGCTGGTCGTCGACCTGGAAGGCAAGATCCGCCTGACCAACACGCAGTTCAGAGAGGTATGGCGGATCTCGCCCGAGCTGCTCCAGCCGGGCGACCACAACGTCCCGCTCCAGTCGGTGCTCGACCAGGTGCCCGACCCGGCCAGCTTTCTGGCCCGCATCCGCGAGCTGTACGAGAACCCGTCGGCCGAGAGCCTGGACGTGATCCGCCTGCGGGACGGCCGGGTGCTGGAGCGGTACTCCAAGCCGCACGTGCTCGACGGCGAGGTGGTCGGCCGGGTGTGGAGCTTCCGCGACATCACCGACCGCGAATGGGCGACCGACGCGCTGCTGACCAATGAGGCGCTCTACCGGACGCTGGTGGAGCAGCTGCCGGCGGTCACCTACCTCGACTCCGCCGACAACGAGGCCTCGCTCTACCTGAGCCCCAACGCGGCCCAGATCCTCGGGCACCCGAACGAGCTCCTGGCGACCCCGGCGGGCTGGTATTCGATGGTCCACCCCGAGGACCGGGCCGAGTACAAGGCCGCCATCGCGCGCTGCGTCGAGGAGGACACGCCGTTTCGGGGCACGTACCGCGGGGTGCGGGCGGACGGTCGCGTGATCTGGCTGCGCGAGCACGAGGACATCGTGCGCAACGCGGAGGGAAAGGCGCAGTTCCGCCACGGCCTGGTGCTCGACATCACCGCGGAGATCGAGACGCACAGCCAGCTGCGACGCGCCGAGCAGCTGTACCGGGACCTGGTCGAGCAGCTGCCCGGCGTGACCTATCTGTGGCGGCTCGACAGCACGCCGGTGTACGTGTCGCCGCGCGTGACGGAGATCTTCGGCTGCACGCCCGAGGAGTTCGCCAGCGGCGCCTGGCAGTCGATCATCCATCCCGACGACATCGAGCGGGTGAAGGCCGTGTTCAACGACGCACTCGCCGCGGAGGAGGGAGACACGCTGGTGCAGTACCGGATCACCCATCCGGTCACCGGTGAGCTGCGCTGGATGCAGGCGACGATCGAGATGGTGCGCACCGAAGAGGAGACGCTGATGCAGGGGCTGATCATCGACCGCACCGACCAGATGCTGGCCGAGCAGGCGCTGGCGGCCAGCGAGGCCGAACGGCGGGACGTGATCGCGTCGATGCTGCGGGCGGCCGATGACGAGCGGATCCGGATCTCGGCCGAGCTGCACGACGACACCATCCAGGTGCTGACCGGTGCGCTCTTCACCGCCGACCTCGCGCTGTCGGAGGTGGCAAGCCCGACGGCCGACTCACGCGCGCGCCTGGCCCGCCTGCGCGAGCTGCTGGAGCAGGCACTGGAGCGCACCCGGCGCCTGATGTTCGAGCTCGACCCGCAGCTGCTGCGCGCCTCCGGCCTCTCGATCGCGATCCGGGAGCTGGCGGGGGAGGCCGGCCGGGAGGGTGGTTTCGACGTCGAGGTGGACGGCGAGCTCCCCCGCTACCCCTCGCAGTTCGAGGCGCTCGTCTACCGCACCGCCCGCGAGCTGATCACGAACGCCCGCCGGCACTCCAGCTGCGACCACCTGCTGGTGTCGATGTCCGGCGACGCCTGCCGGCTGACCTGCGTCGTCAAGGACGACGGCGTCGGCTTCGACCTCGGGCGCGTGCAGAAGCGGCGCGACTCCCACCTGCATCTCGGGCTGCGCTCGGCCACCGAGCGGGTGCTGCTCGCGGGCGGGAGCGTCGACGTGCTGACCACGCCCGGCCACGGCACCCAGGTCACGCTCGCGCTGCCCGCTCCCGAGGTTGTCGCGCGAACGGCATAGCGGCAAGTCCCGCCACGGCTCGCTCGATCATCGGCCGCAGCCGGGTCTCGACGAAGCCCGGCCTCGGCAGCGCGATGTGGTCGAGCAGCGCGCCCTCGATGACCGCGGACAGGATTCCTGCGCCCAGCTCGGGGTCAGCCAGCCCGGTGGCACGCACGAGGTCGACCAGGCTGCCGTCATAGGCCTCCGACCAGCGTTCGGCCAGCGGGCGCAGGCTCTCGTCGCGAGCGGCCTCCAGCATCAGCTCATACTGGGCGACGAGCGGCGCGCCCTCGTCTTCGAGCTGGGCAACAGTGAGGGCGGTCAGACGCTCCACCAGCTGCTCCGGCTCGATCGGGCCCGGGGCCTGGGTATGGCGGCGGACGGTCTCGATCGACCGTTCGATGACACGCTCCAGCGCCTCTGCGACGAGCGCCTGCTTGGAGTCGAAGTAGTAGGTCGTCAGCGCCAGCGACACACCCGCTTCGGCCGCCACCGCGCGGTGGGTGACTGCGTCCGCCCCGCGCGCCCCGATCACACGCAGCGTGGCCTCGACGATCTGGTCGCGTCGCGAGCCGGCGGCGTCGCGGTCGCTCACACCGGCACTCCGGCCGCCGCCATCCGGTGAGCAAGCACGCCGCTCCGCAGCCCTGACTCGATGGCTCCGTCGATGAAGCCTGCCCAGCCGTTGGCCAGGTCGGATCCGGCGAGCACGACGCGGCCCTCGGGCCGCCGCATCTCGGCGTGGTAGTGCTCGTACCAGCCGGGCCGGTGGATCGCCCACGTTCCCCGCGAGAACTCGTCCGAGAGCCAGTCGTGCGCGCTCGACGCGACGACCCGGTAGCCGGGCATGATCCGGTCCATGGCGCCCTGGACGCCGGCCGGATCGGTCGCGTCGCACTGGGCGGCGTCGAGCCCGAATCCGATCATCACCTGCGAGCCGTTGGCGCCCATGATCTCGGTGTCGAGATAGCCGAACTCGTGTTCCGGGCGGATCGCGTTCTGGTAGACGGGCTCGCCGGTCGCCTCGATGAAGATCTTGATGCCCCGAGATGCCTGGCCGAGGGCGACTCCCTGCTGCTTCAGATCTGACAACGCAGGCGCGAACGTGATGCCGGGCAGGGCATTCAGCGGGACGGCCACGACCACCGCGCGCGCCTCGAGCCGCTCGCCCGACCGGGTCTCCACGACCACGGTCTCGCCGTTCTGCTCGACCGCTTCGACCGGTGTCTCCAACCGCGTCTCGAACTCCGCCCCGCCGGCGATCGCCTGCAGCAGCGAGACCGTGCCCCCGGCCAGCGTGACCCTGCCGCCGGTGTACTGGGTGAGGGCCAGGCTGTAGCCGGACAGCGCGTGCCAGCGAAGGACGCTGACGGCGCCGGCGTCGTCCAGCCGGCCGTGCGCGAGCGACTCCAGCTCGGCGTGCAGAACCGCCCGCTCCTCGTCGTCGAGCTCGATCTCGTCCATCCGGTCGGCGATCGTCTGGCGGTCGAACCGGATCAGGTGCTCGAGGCGGAGCAGCGGATCGTAGGGCTGCGGCAGCGCCTGCTCCACACCGTCGACGAAGCGATCCCACCCGCGGCGGGCGATCGCGTCGCGCTCAGCGATGGTGCCCGCCCGGCGTTGATCGCCGACGTACCAGGCGGCACGCTCGGCGTCCTCGCTGAGCTCCACCTCCAGCCCGCCGCGGCTGATCTCCGACCAGGTGTGCGGCTGATGCCAGTGCACCCACCCCCCGCCGTACTCGATCTGGTGGCCACGCCACTCCGCCGTCCACGTGCGCCCACCAAGCCGGTCGCGCCCCTCCAGCAGCACCACCCGCGAGCCGCGCAGCGCCGCCTCACGCGCCGCCGTCACCCCGGCAAACCCGCCGCCCACCACGATCACGTCGTACATTCGCCCTCCCGGCAGAGTCGATCCTGTACAAGTGTACAGGGGGACGGGACCGGCGCTCGAGACATGTCACGCGGGGCGCACGAGAAACCACATGGCAAGCGAACATCTGCCAAGTGGCACACACCGCGACTCTCAGCGCGTGCGTGCTATATAGTACCGACGCTATGGAAACACCTCTCTACGACCAGCTGGGCACCACCTACACCGCGACCCGCCGCGAAGACCCGGATCTGGCCGGCCAGATCCACGCCGCGCTCGGGGACAGCCGTACGGTGCTCAACGTCGGGGCTGGGGCCGGCGCGTACGAGCCCCGCGATCGCACGGTGCTGGCGGTCGAGCCCTCGCCGGTGATGATCGCCCAGCGGCCTGCGGACGGCATTCCGGCGGTGCGGGCCACAGCCGAGCGCCTGCCCTTCGCGGACGCCAGCTTTGACGCCGCCATGGCGCTGCATACGGTCCATCACTGGAGCGACCCGACGGCGGGTCTCGGCGAGCTGCGCCGGGTTGCCCGCCGGGTGGTGGTGGTCGCGGGGGACGCGCGCGTGATCAACCGGCTGTGGTTGATCGCCGAGTATTTCCCGGGGATCGCTGAGGCCTGCGCCAGGCCCGATGTCCAGCCGCAGGCGATCGCCGATCGCCTCGGCGGCCGCACGGAGATCCGGCGGCTTCGGGTTCCGGTCGGGTGCGTGGACGGCTTTCCCGAGGCGTTCATCGCCCGGCCGGAGGCGTTCCTCGACCCCGCGCTGCGCCGCAACATGTCGCCGTTCCGGCTGCTTCCGGCGGATCAGGTCGCCGACGGCGTCGACCGGCTCCGCCATGACCTGGCGTCCGGAACCTGGGATGCGCGCCATGGAGCGCTCCGGCGCATGTCCCACATGGACGTCGGACTTCGCATCATCGTTTCCGACCCCGGCTGACGGAGAACGGCGTCCGCGCCCGTCGATAGGCTCGCCCGTCATGGATCAGCCGCAGGACGACATCATCGTCGTCACAACGAACGACCTGCCGGGGTACGAGGTGGTCGAGGTCTACGGAGAGGTGTTCGGTCTGATCGTGAGGGCGAGGAACGCCTTCTCGAACATCGGCGCGTCGTTCCGAACGGTGTTCGGCGGCGAGGTCAAGGGCTACACCACGCTGCTCTCCGAGAGCCGCGTGCATGCGGTCGACCGGCTCAGGGACGCGGCACGTGAGAAGGGTGCGAACGCCGTCGTCGGCATGCGCTTCGACTGCAACGAGATCGCCGACATCATGAGCGAGGTCGCTGCCTACGGCACCGCAGTGACCGTCCGCAAGCTCTAGCTGTGTGCCGCCCACCCGCTGGGCGCATTCACGCGCAGCGGCCCCCACCGCGGCCTGCCTCCACGTGTCCAGCGTCGTCGACGCCAGCCGTGCCATCGCCCTGCCCCCGGCGGGCGTCAGGTGCAGGCCGTCGGAGTAGACGTCGGCAGGCTTGGCGACATCCGCCCAGTCGGCAACCACCGCGTTGGGAAACCGCGCCACGGCCGAGCGCAGCAGATGGTCGTCGACCGAGTAGTACGAGCGTGCGTGGGCGATCGTCAACCAGACGACCAGGGGCATCCCGTGGAGCGACTGAAGCACTCTGTCGACCTGCGCGATGTAGTAGCCGGGCCGGCCCCCGTCGTTGGTCCCGAGCTGGATCACGGCAGCGTCGCCGAGGTGGCCGTGGTGGGCCGCGACGATCCCCAGCCCCTGGGCAGTGGAGCGGTCGACATGGGCGTCGAAGTCCACCGCCCACCGGTGGCCGAGATCGCCCTTCACCCACTGCTCCGCACCCAGCATCACCGAGTCGCCCAGGAAGTAGACGCTGGGCGTGACCGGCACGGCCGCGGCGGGCGCAGTCAGCCACCGTGTCAGCCCACCGTGATCGCGCACGTACACCGCCCCGGTGGCGGGGCGCCGATAGACCTTCACCGGCCCCGCCGCGCCGAGCAGCTCCAGGCCGGCAGGCTGCTTCTCAACCGCCGTCGCCAGTCTGCCGCCCAGGTACCGGTGGGAGACCCCGCCGTCGGCCGCCGTGAGGGCGGGGATGCCGGGCGTCGCGGGGCAGGTGTAGAGGGCCATGTGGCTCACGCTCTGGCACGTTCCGCCCGCCGATCGCAGGGGCGTGACGACCAGGCCGCCACGGAGGTGCAGCACGTTGCACGCACCATGGGTTCCGCCGGAGCATGCTTGACCCGCCGCCACCGCGACCGGCGCTGCTCGTGCCCCCTCCGATCGCAACGTCGACCAGCCCGTATGCGGAGATGGCGATCAGGACGACTCCGACCAGCCCCGCCACCACCCGGCGGCGCCTGATCACGGCCTGTCGGTGGCGCGCCGCGCGCTCACGCGCGCGCTGCCGCGCCTCCGCTCTGCCGTCCTCGGCCATCGGCCAAGTCTACGAACCGGTCCCCCGGTCACGCTTGCGAGACTCTCAAGCAGTTGGCTAAGTGCGCCGATCTCTTCGGATAGCCCGATTTCGGCTTCCCCATGCCGATTCGCCACCCACGTATCCCACGCAATCGCACGCCCTTTCTGATCACCGCGGTGATCGGCGCGCTCGTTGCTGCCGTGCTGATCGGCTCCCACGTGGCCGCCGGACGGTCACGGACGGCCGCGCGCAGCGAGGGCGGCCTGGTTGCGCGGCTGGCCGTCCTCCCCCACGTCCAGACTGCCGGGCACCTGCGGGTCACCCGCCGCGGCGTCACGGCGATCGACAAGGCACTGGCCGCAGCATCCACCGCGGGGATCTCGAAAGTCGAGGTGGTCGCTGCGTCGGGGCGTGTGCTGTACGCGGTCAACCACCGCAAGATCGGCAAGCCGGCCGGGCGGCTCGCGGGCTCGGGGATCGTCAGCGTCGCCCTTCCCAAACGCAAGGGCCGGATCGTCGTCTGGACCGCCAGCCCCGCGGAGAGCCCGCTGGGCGTCGCGGCAGCGGTGACCATCGGCGGGATCATCTTGATCGCCGGCCTTGCGATTGCGCTCGCCCTCGCACTCCGGGCCTGGAGAGCGCTCGGACACCAGGCCCGCATGCTGCGCAAGGAGAAGGAGCACAACGAGTACCTTGCCCGCCACGACGCCCTCACCGGGCTGCCCAACCGCGTGCTCTTTCGCGACCGCGCCCACGACGCGATCCTGGCCCAGCCACGGCGGGGCGGACAGGTCGGCCTGCTGCTGCTCGACCTCGACGACTTCAAGGAGGTCAACGACACGCTGGGGCACTTCAGCGGCGACCAGCTCCTGCGAGCCGTCTCGGCGCGGCTGACCGATACCGCGCCCGCCGGCTCGACGCTGGCCCGCCTGGGCGGCGACGAGTTCGCGCTGCTGCTGCCCACCGTGACTGACTGTGAGGAGGCGGCAAATGTGGCGCAGGCGGTTCGACGCGCGCTGCAGCGTCCGTTCACCCTGCAGGGCCTGATCCTGGAGTCGGAGGCGACGATCGGGATCGCGCTGTGCCCGGAGCACGCGGGCGACTTCGAGGAGCTGATGCAGCGGGCAGATACGGCGATGTACGCCGCCAAGCGGAACCGCACGGGCTACGAGATCCACTCCGAGGCCCAGGCGGTGTCACAGTCCGCCCGGCTGGCGCTTGCGACCGAGCTCCACGCCGCCATCCGCAACTCCGAGCTGGTGCTCCACTATCAGCCGAAGGCCGACCTGCGCAGCGGCCGCCTGGTCGGCGCGGAGGCCCTCGTCCGCTGGCTGCACCCCAAGCGCGGCATCGTCCCGCCTGACCAGTTCATCCCCGTCGCCGAGCGCAGCGGCCTGATCCGGATTCTCACCCTGTGGGTGGTCGAGGAGGCGCTGCGCCAGAACCGGCGGTGGGCGGACGAGGGGATCCGGATGCCGGTGTCGGTCAACCTGTCGACCCGCGACCTGATCGACGTCCAGCTACCGGACGAGATCGCGAACGCCCTCATCCGCACGGGCGCCCAGGCGTCCGACCTCGAGGTCGAGATCACCGAGAGCGTGATCATGGCCGACCCGCTCCGCGCCCGTGCGATCCTCACCCGGCTGCGCGAGATGGGCGTGGCGGCGGTGATCGACGACTTCGGGGCCGGCTACTCGTCGCTCGGCTACCTCAAGCGCCTGCCGGTGACGGGCCTGAAGATCGACAAGTCGTTCGTCATCAACATGCCCACCGACCACAACGACGAGGTGATCGTGCGCTCGACGGTCGACCTCGCACACAACCTCGGCCTGAAGGTCGTCGCCGAGGGCGCTGAGAACGACCAGGTCTGGCGGCGGCTGGCGGAGATCGGGTGCGACTCGGCGCAGGGCTTTGTCCTGTCCCCGCCGCTCTCCGCGAGCGAGCTGACCTCCTGGGTGCGGTCGCGCAGCCAGAACTCCGAGGCCGCCTAGCTCTACCGCTGCGTACCGAGCGCCAGCGCGGCCTGGTAGGCAGCGCGCACGTCGTCCGGCGTCCAGTCGTGCGGCGGTGTCGGCGGCCAGAAGGCAAGCGCCGAGTCGGACAAGCTCGTCGATCATGTCCTCCCGGAGTCCGGCCCCCTCGGCGGTCGGCAGCCCGACCTCGCGCAGTAGGCGACCGACGGCGCGGACGGCGCGCGACCCGTCCGCCGAGCCGTCGTCAGGCTCCGCCATCGCGTCTGCGACCCGCTCGAAGCGCTGGGGCGCGGCCTGCCGGTCGATCTCCATCGACTCGGCGAGCACCAGGCCGACGCTGAGGCCGTGCGGAATGCCGAGCGCAGTCCCCAGCGGATGCGCAAGCCAGTGTTCCGCCCCGCACTCGGAGATGTTCATCGCCAGTCCTGCCAGCAGACTGGCGCATGACATCTCGGATCGAGCGTCAATGTCCCCGCGGTTGGCGACGACCCGCGGCAGCGCCCGCGCGGCCAGCCGCACCGCCTCCAATCCGATCGCGTCCCCCACCGGCGTCGCGGGCCGTGTCACGGTTGGCCCCAGCCCCTGCGCCAGCGCATCCACGCCGCCGTACAGCGTCGGGCCCGGCGGCAGGCCGAACGTCAGATCGGGATCGACGATCGCCGCCTGCGCCCGGTTCGCCGGAAGTGCCAGGCCCACCTTGCGGCCAACCTGGCCGTCGTGCATCACGCATCCCCCGGTCACCTCGGAGCCGGTGCCCGCAGTCGTCGGGATCGCCACCAGCGGGATGGCGGCGATCGACTGCCGGGAGGGAAGCGGCGCAGTTCCGTCGACCAGCTTGCGGATCGTCCGCCCGCAGGCGGCGACCAACCGCGCCCCCTTGGCGGTGTCCAGCGCCGAGCCGCCACCGATGGCAACGACCCCGCGCGCCCCCAGCCCGGCGAGCGTGTCGCCCGCAAGCTGGACGCTTTCGATCGTGGGCTCGCCGGGCTCGATCTCGATCACGCCGATGGCCGAGACGGCGCCCAGCACCGCAGCGACCGGTCCCGAGGCAGCCGGATCGACGATCGCGGCGACTCGGGTCGCCCCCAGCTCATCCAGCACCCGGCCGAGCTCCGCGACGGTGCCAACACCGAAGCGGATCCTGACCGGCAAGTAATTCGCGAAGGCTTGCAGCGACCGCTCTGTATGGGAGCATTCATCCATGGAAGCGGATGCGCTGTTCAACTGGGGAGCCCAGTGGGGCTACTACAGCAACGTGCTCACGGTGGTGGGCGCCATGGTCACGTTCGTCGCGATGTTCTACGGCTGGAAGCACGTCCGCTGCAAGGTGTTCTGGTGTGGCCGCATCGGCACCCACAAGGTGGACGGCACGACCGCCCGCGTCTGCAACAAGCACCACACCCGCAAGCACCACCTGGAGCTGCTGCACCGGCACATGCTGAAGCATCCCGACCGGCTCGGCCACGGCGAGAGCCACGGCACCGACCGCCAGCACGCCGATCAGGCCGCCGCGTAGACGTCGTCGATGACCGCGGTGCGGTAGCCGTCCTCACGCCACATGACGGGAAAGAACGCCTCGTCCAGCTCCACTTCGCCCGGCCGCCGGTAGTGGCTGTAGAGGGGATGGGTGATGGTCGGGTGCCAGCGCGTGTCGGTGGTGATCATGTGGCTGATCACCGACCGCCGCTCGCGATCGGCCCGCTCGCTCGCCGGCGACCCGTGCCACGTCCAGCCGTGGTGGAACGCCGCTCCGCCGGCCGGCACCTCGATCGGCACCCACTCCACCTCGGCGAACCGCTCGGGTGGGCATACCTCCGACATGTAGCCGGTCCAGTCGTCCGGGTCGTGGAACTGCCCCCCGGCGGGCAGCCGCTCCCACAGGTGTGAGCCACGCGCGTAGTAGATGGTGCCGGTGTCCGCACGGGTCTCGTCGAGCGCCATCCAGCAGGTCGTCATGTTCATCGGGACGAAGCACTCCTGGTACGCCGCGTCCTGGTGGGCGAGCAGGGCCGTGCCGCTGGCGGGCTTCCAGATCGCGTTGTCGATGAACAGGCGCATGCCCGGCGCGCCCTCGAGCAGGGACGCGAACTCGGCGTTCCGCGCCGACAGCGTGGTCGCGGCGACCGTGCGGTCGCCTTTCCAGGCGTTGCAGAGCTGGCGTGTCTTGGTCGGCGGTGTGACGCCCGGCTGGTAGTTGACCTCGTCCGGCTGGACGCCGGTCTCGAACTGCAGCTGGAAGCACGTCGCAAAGTGCTCGGCCACGCGTTCCACCTCGTCGGCCGGGAGGAACTCCTCGACCACCACAAAGCCGTCCCGGCGGTACGCCTCGATCTGTTCGGTGGTTGGCTGCACGCCGCATTTCTATCATCGCCGGCACGGGATCCGGGCATGAAGCGGCTAGGATCGGAGCGATGGCCGAGCCGTCCCGCACACCGCCGCCAGCGCCTGGCCATGAGCCCGACGAGGAGCTCGAGGAGTCTCTGCTGGAGACGTTCCCGGCGAGCGACGCGACCAGCGGCTCGTCGGTGCTGCCGCCCGCGCCCCAGCCGAAGAAGGGAGTGGAGCCCGATTCAGGAGCTGACCGCTGAACCTGAGCGGACGGGCTCGCCGGCCGATGCCGACCGCTCGTTTCTGCTGCAGGTGGTGCAGCCTGGGCTGACCGGTCTGATCGACGGGTCGCTCTCGACGCTGGCCCCGATCTTCGCGATCGCGGTCGCAACCCACCGCCCGCACTACGCCTTTCTGGCGGGTGTCGCCACCGCGATCGGCGCCGGGGTCAGCATGGCGTTCTCGGAAGGGCTGTCCGACACCGGCGAGTTGACCGGCCGCGGCACCCCCTTCCGGCGCGGCGCGATCACCGGCGTGGGGACGTTCATCGGCGGAGTGCTGCACACGCTGCCGTTCCTGATCACCGAGTACCGGGTCGCGTTGATCGCCGCCGGCGTCACCGTCGTCGTCGAGCTGTTCACCCTGGCCTGGATCCGCGCCTGGTTCTTTCGCACCAGCTTCGTACGCTCGTTCGCGATGGTCACCGTCGGCGGTGTGATCATCGCCGGTGTCAGCATCGGGCTGGGTGCGGCAGCCTAGTCCGGCCGCTGAGTGAGCATGACGTGCATGCGTATCTGCTGCACCGCGGATGGATCAGTGCGACGGTGACCTGCAGTCACGGCCGCTACATCGCCATGGCAGTCTCCGGATCGCCCCCACCGGGCACCACCTAGACGGGGACCGCCCGCAGGATGATCTTGGTGTCGGTGTAGACCCCGTCGGAGACCGCATCGGCCAGCAGGCCGCGCACCTCGTCGGCCGTCTCACCCCTGCAGCCCGACCGCTCCAGCCACGCCTCCAGGTCGTGGCGCTTGTCGAGCAGTGCGCGGTCGGTCATCCGCATGCCGGCGGCCGAGACCGCGGCCTCCCACTGCTCGGCGCTCAGCGAGCGGATATGGCTGGGATCTCGTAGCTGCTCTGCGCGCTCGTGGCCTTCGCTGTGAAACAGCGTGTCCTCGATCACCATCCGGCCCGAGCAGACCCGAGCCATCTCGGCCACCGCCCCCGGAATCGACGGAAAATGGTGTGCTGCGATCCGGCAGGCGACCACGTCGAACGCCCCGTCCTGGAACGGAAGGGCATCGGCCGGACACACCACGTCGGGCCGCATCGACGGCTCGGCGTCACAGGTGATGACGGCGCATCCGGCCTCCCGAAGCCGATTCGCCACGTGGCCGCCGCCGGTGGCGACATCGAGCGCGGTCACCCCCGAAGCGGGCTCGCACCACTCCACGAGCAGGTCGAGATCGTCGCCCGCGGCGTGTCCGGGGCTGGTTTGGTAGGCCTCGTAGCGACCTTCCCAGTGCATTCAAAGATCGTACCCAGGGTACTCCCAAGAAAGGTTTCGAATCTGGGAATAGAACGAAGGGACTACTCGTTAGTACATATGTCGGGTCTAGCAGGTGGGAGCACGGAACCTCTCGAGGAGTCCGTGCCTCGAAAGCCGTCTGCCCCGAGGAGTCCATCCACCCACGACGTGGCCGTTCCTGCGGTAACGGAGCGGCGCGCGCCGAGTCGAGAAAGAGAAGTTCATGGTGATTCAGGAGCCGCAGCTGCGGCAGATAATCGAGCAGGCCCAGGAGCGTGGCCACCTCGAACAGGAGGAACTGGCGCACCTGGTCTCGGACCTCGACCTCTCCGATGAGGACGAGGCCCAGCTTCGCGTCGAGCTCGAGGAGCTCGATGTCGAGGTGGTCAGCGTACGCGAGGTCGATCAGCAGGTTGAGGAAGCCGCCGCTGTGGCGAGCTGGTTCACCCCATCGACATCGGACAGCCTTGACCTGTACCTCGCACAGATCGGGCGCACCGCGCTGCTCACGAAGCACGAGGAGCAGGAGCTGGCGAAGCGGGTCGAGCAGGGTGACGAGGCCGCCAAGCAGCGGATGATCGAGGCCAACCTGCGACTGGTCGTGTCGATTGCGAAGAAGTACCGCGGTCATGGCGTGGGCTTCCTGGACCTGATCCAGGAGGGCACGATCGGCCTGGTGCGGGCGGTCGAGAAGTTCGAGTGGCAGCGCAACCTCAAGTTCAGCACGTACGCAACCTGGTGGATTCGCCAGGCCGTGCAGCGGGCGGTCGCAAACCAGAGCCGGACGATCCGCGTGCCGGTGCACGTCCACGACCGCATGCGCAAGGTCGAGCGGGCGCGCCGCACCCTCGAGGCCAAGAGCGGCCGCGACGCGACCGTCGAGGAGATCGCGAAGGAGGCGAAGCTGACCGTCGATGACGTTCGCGACGCCGACGAGCATCGCCTGTCCATGGTCTCGCTGCAGCGCCCCACCAGCGACGAGGGCGACACCGAGCTCGGCGACCTGATCGCCGACGAGACGTCCGCCGAGCTGACCGAGACCGTCGCGGAGACGCTGCGCTCCGAGGCGCTCGATCGGGCACTCGACCGGCTGTCACCGCGGTCGCGCAAGATCCTGGAGCTGCGCTACGGCCTCACGGGCTCAGACCCGATGATGCTGGATGCAGTCGGCCGCGAGGTCGGGCTCACCCGCGAGCGGGTGCGCCAGCTCGAGGCAGAGGCCCTCGCTCAGCTCTCGTCGATGCCCGGCATCGACGGCCTGCGCGACGCCGCCTAACTCAAAGCGAACCACAGACGGCACGGCCTCGCCCGGGGGTTATCGGGCGGGGCCGTCGCCGTCAAGCGAACGTTTCGGTCACAGAAGTGCAACGCGGCTAGGCCGTCGGCGGAGACTCGTCTGCGAGTGTCTCCGCCAGCAGCGTCGCGACGTCGGCCACCCGCAGGTCTGCCCCGCTCGAGCGCACGCCGTCGTCGAGCATCACGGTGCAGAACGGGCAGGCGACGGCCAGTGTGTCGGCGCCCGTCTCGGACGCCTGGCGGACGCGCTCCTCGTTGATCGGGCCGCCCCGCTCCTCCATCCACATGTGGGCGCCGCCGGCGCCGCAGCAGAATGTGCGGCGGCCGCTGCGCTCCATCTCCACCGGCGTCCCGGCCGCAGCAACCAGCTCCCTGGGCGCGTCGATGACGTCGTTGTGGCGGGCCAGATAGCAGGAGTCGTGATAGGTGATCGAACGGTCGCTGCCGGCGCCGCGGATCCGGCCTTCTCGCACCAGCTCGGCCAACAGCTCGGTGTGGTGGAGCACCTGGTAGCTGCCGCCGAAGTCGGGGTACTCGTTGGCCAGCGTATTGAAGCAGTGCGGGCAGGCGGTCACGATCTTGGCGACGCCGTGGCCATTCAGCGTCTCGACGTTCTGCTCGGCGAACGCCTGGAACACGTACTCGTTCCCCATCCGCCGCGCCGGGTCGCCGGTGCACGACTCGCGCGGCCCCAGGATCGCGAAGTCCACGCCCGCGGCCTGCAGCAGCCGGGCCGTCGACACCGCCGTCTGACGCGCCCGCTCGTCGAAGGATCCGGCGCAGCCCACCCAGTACAGCACCTCCGGCGGAGGATCGCCCTCCTCCAGCACCCGCACGCCCAGTCCCTCGGCCCACGCAGCGCGCTCGGACTGAGGCTTGCCCCACGGGTTCGACGCCCGCTCGACGTCCCGCAGCATCGGGTCGGCCTCGGCCGGGAACCGGGCCTCGACCATGACCAGGTGGCGGCGGAGGTCGACTATGTGGTCGATGTGCTCGATCGAGACCGGGCACTCGTAGACACAGGCGCCGCAGGTGACGCAGTCCCAGACCACGTCGTCAGATACGGCGTTGGGAACCAGGGGTTTTCCGGTCTCGGCCGACTCGGACATCGCCACCAGGTCCGGCCCTTCCGCAAACAGCTGGTCGCGAAGGCCCATGATCAGCAGCTTTGGCGATAGCTCCTTGCCGGTGTTGTAGGCCGGGCAGACGTCCTGGCAGCGCCCGCACTCCGTGCAGCTGAAGGTGTCGACCATCTGCTTCCAGGTCATGTCCGAGACGACGCCGGAGCCCAGACGGATCTCGTCGTCGGGAACGTCGGGGTCGTCGAAGACCAGCGGCTCCAGCCGACCGCGCGCCCGGGTGCGGCCGAAGAAGACGTTCACCACCGCGGTGAAGATATGCAGGTGCTTCGAGTAGGGCAGGTAGGCCAGGAAGCTCAGGATCAGCAGCACGTGGGCCCAGACCAGCACCCGCTCGGCGTCCTTGGTGCCCTGCCCGCCGGAGAACAGGTTCGAGAGGGCGTTGGAGACCGGCGACCACGACGCCGGCCACTCGTTCAGGCCGAGGGCGATCCGTGAGGCGTGCCAGAGCAGCAGCGTCGTCACGATGCCGGCGATCCAGCACAGGATCACGTCCGCCTCGCCCAGGTGGCTGCCCTTGAACCGCGCCGGGCGCTGCACCTTGCGAATCACGAACGCGGTGATGACGCCGACCAGCACCAAGGTCGCGAACAGGTCGACCAGGAATGCAAACCAGCCCTGGCTGCCCAGCCACGGGATCGTCTGGTCCTTGTCGACCACCGCGATCATCGCCATCACGATGGTGGGCAGCAGCACGATGAAGCCCCAGAAGATGAACGCGTGCATCAGCCCGGGCACCAGCCGTTGCAGCAGCTTGCGCTGACCGAGGGCGATCACCGCCTCGTTGCGGACGCGGGCGGGGACGTCGTCAAAGCGCCTGGCCGGCTGCCCCAGCCGCACCAGCCTGACCAACAGCAGCGCCCGCCTCCCCGCCAGCGTCCCGGCCACAGCGAGCGCCACCAGCAGTGCGATCAGCGCCGGGACGCTCAGAACGGCTAGCCGCCCTTCGCCTTGCGCACCTCGGCCGAGATCGCGGGCAGCACCTCGTGGAGGTCACCGATCACCGCGTAGTCGGCGTTGGAGATGATCGAGGCCTCGCGATCGGTGTTGATCGCCAGGATCCGCTTCGCCCCCTTGCAGCCGGCCATGTGCTGCGTCGCGCCGCTGATGCCGCAGGGGATGTAGATCTCCGGCGCGATCTTGGTGCCGGTCTGGCCCACCTGGTCGGTGTGCGGCCGCCAGCCGGCGCTGGTCACCGCCCGTGAGCAGCCGACCGCGCCGTCGAGCAGGCCGGCCAGCTCCTCGATCACGGCAAAGCCCTCCGACGACCCGACGCCGCGGCCGCCGCTGACGACGACCTTTGCCTCCGCCAGCGAGACGCCGCCGGTGTCCGCCGTCAGCCGCTCGACGACCTGGACGGCGGTGTCGGCGGCAGACAGCTCGGGCTGGAAGCTCTCGACGCCCGCGGCGCCGCTCCCCTGCTCCTGCGCCTCGACCGAGTGCGGCATCACCGTCAGCACAGCCACCGGTGCGTGCACAGCGGCCTCCTCGAGCAGGCTCCCGCCCCAGCGCACGCGCGTCACCGTGAGCGGCTCGCCCGCGGTCACCGAAACGCAGTTGGCGGCCAGCGGCAGGTCGGCCAGCGCCGCCACGTGCGCCATCACCTCGTTGCCTCGCTCGCTGCCCGGGGCGACAACGGCCGTGGCGGACAGCCGCTGGGCGAGCTGCCAGACCGCCTGGCCCCAGGCCCGGGGCGCGTAGCCTGAGACGCCCGGCAGGTCGACCGCATACAGCGACCCGGCTCCGTGCGCGCCCACTGCGGGCGCGGCATCCGTTGCACCCGCGCCGACCGCCACCGCGGTGACGTCGCCCAGCCCGCGAGCCAGAGCGAGCGTCTGCAGCGACACCTCGTCGACCTCGCCGCTCGAGTGCTCAACCAGCGCCAGGATCACCTAGAGCACCCCCGCCTGGCGCAGCACCTCGACCACCGCGGGCGCAGCCGCCGGGCCCTCGCCGAGGATCTCGGTCTGCTTGCCCTGACCCGCTGGGAGCACCAGCCTGCGCTTCTCGACCCGGCTTGCGACCTCGGTGGGAACGCGCGTCTCGAGTGGCTTCTTCTTGGCCCGCAGACGTCCGGGAACCGACGGGTAGCGGGGCAGGTTGAGCCCCTCCTTCACCGTCACCACAGCCGGCAAGGGCACGCGGTAGACATCGCGCCCGCCCGGCACCTCCTGCTCCAGCCGCAGGCCGTCGCCCTCCACGGCAACGCCCTTGACGCCGGTCACGCAGGGCAGGCCGAGGGCGTGGGCAACGCGGACGCCGACCTGGTAGTTGCCGGCGTCGGCCGACTCATTGCCGAAGAAGATCAGGTCGTAGGTGGTGCCTGCCGCCCGCTCGGCCTCGACCGCCTCGACGATCGCCGCCGCGGTCGCCTGGCCGTCCCACTCGCGGTCGGACTGGAGCAGGATCGCCCGGTCGATGCCGAGCGCCATCGAGTCCCGAAGCTGCTCCTCGGCCTCCGGCGGTCCCAGCGTCAGCACCGTGGAGGCGCCGCCGTTCGCCTCGATCAGACGCACCGCCTCCTCCACCCCGCACTCCTCGTGCGGGCTGATCGTGAAGCCCAGGTGGCGGGTCTGCAGCGACTGGGCGTCGTCGGTCAGCACGATCTTGCCGCCCGTCATCGGCACCCGCTTGACGCAGCAGAGGATGTTCACGACCGGATCCTCAGGTTCTCCGGGTCGAACAGCGGAGTGGCGTCGTTGGTGCGCACCGTGACCGGGTATCGCTCGCCCAGGTACTCCACCGCGAGCTGCTCGCCGACGTTTGCATGCTGCGGCGGAAGATAGGACATCAGCACGTAGCTGCCAAGCGAGGGCGCCGAGCCGGCGCTGGTCACGTACGAGCGGCGGCCGTGCGCATCGGTCAGCGGAGCGCCGTCGCGGGTGAGGATCGGCTCGCGCCCCAGCGGATAGCGCTTGACGCCGGTGCTCGACGTGTGATCGTCCACCGTCAGCGTGCAGAGCACGGCGACCGGGTCGGCCTCGCGGTGCCGCAGGTACGCCTCCTTGCCGACGAAGTCCTCGTCCTTGACGCTGGGGCCGGCCATGCCCGCCTCGACGACGTTGTACTCGCTCTCCAGCTCGAACCCGTAGGCGCGGTAGCACTTCTCCAGCCGCCCGGTGGTGCCGTAGACGCCGATGCCGACCGGGACAACGCCGTGCGGGGCGCCGGCCTCCCAGAGCGTGTCCCACAGCTTCTGGCCCTGCTCGAGCGGGACGTAGAGCTCCCAGCCGAGGTCGCCGACGTAGGAGATCCGTGAGGCGAGAACACGCTGGGTGTCGACCTCGATCGTCCTGCAGGTGCCGAACCGGAAGCCCTCGTGCGACACGTCGTCGGACGTCACGGCGGCCAGGATGTCGCGGGCGCGCGGGCCCCACAGCCCGAGCGTGCACCAGCCGGTTGTGATGTCCACCAGTTGGGCGCTCCCATCGGCCGGCAGGCGGTCGGCGAACCACTTGCGGTCGGCCATGCCGTGGGCGCCGCCGGTGACCACGCGGAAGAGCTCGTCGTCCAGCCGCATGATCGTCAGATCGGCCTTGAACCCTCCGCCCGGCGACAGGATCGGCGTGTACACAACCCGCCCGACCGGCACGTCCATCTGGCGCACCGCCAGGCCCTGGACGGCTGCCAGAGCGCCCGGCCCGGCGATGTCGAAGATGTGGAAGGCGCTGAGATCCACCATCCCGGCGCGGTCGCGCATGGCCAGGTGCTCGGCGTTGATGATCGGCGACCACCAGCGGGCATCCCACTCCGCCTCGCGGCGGGCGATGCGCTCGCCGTACTCCGCCAGCAGCGGCGCATTGGACTCGTACCAGTGCGGGCGCTCCCAGCCGGCGGCCTCGTAGAAGACGGCGCCCAGCTCGCGCTCGCGGGCGTTGAACGGCGACAGGCGCACGTTGCGGTTGGACGCCCACTGTTCCCCCGGATGGACGATCCCGTAGGTCTTGTTGAACCCCTCCGCCGCGCGGGCGCGGACATGCGTGCGGGTCTTCTGGTGCTCGTGGAAGCGGGCGATGTCCGAGGAGTGGAGGTCGATCTCCGACTCGCCCAGCACCATCCATTCGGCGACCGACTTGCCGATGCCCGGCCCCTCCTTGACCCAGACGGCGGCCACCGACCACAGGCCCTTGACCTCCGGCGTCTCGCCCAGGATCGGCATCCCGTCGGGGGTCAGCGAGAGCAGACCGTTGATGGCGTACTTCACGCCAACGCTCTCGTCGCCGACGATCTCCGGCATCAGCTCCAGCGCGTGCTCCATCTGCAGCTCGAAGTCGGCCTGGGTGAACGGCAGCTCCGTTGGAGACAGCGGCGCCGCCTCGATCGAGGGGATCTCTTCGGGGTCGTGCAGGATCGCCCGGTGGGCGTAGGAGCCGATCTCCAGACCGGTGCCGTCCTGGCGCTCGTACATGTTGGTGTCCATGTCGCGGACGATCGGGAACTCGATCATGCCCTTGGCGTTCGCGAACCGCGGCACCGGCCCGATGTCGATCATCTGGTGCACGGCGGGTGTGAGCGGGATCGAGGCGCCGGCCATGCGGGCGATGCGGGGGCTCCAGACGCCGCAGGCGATGATCACCACGTCGGCCTCGACGTCACCGGCGGTCGTGCGCACCCGCCGGACGTGGCCGTGCTCGACGTCGATGCCCAGCACCTCGACGTTGGCGGCGACGGTCAGCGCCCCCGCTTCGGTGGCGCGTTCGCGCATGATCGTGCCGGCCCGCAGGGAGTCCACCACGCCGACGCCCGGCGAGTAGAAGCCGCCGACCAGGATCGACTCGTCGATGAACGGGACGAGCTCCTTGATCTCCGCCGGGGTGATCATCGAGACCGGCTCGATCCCCCACGACTTGGCCGATGCCATCCGGCGGTGCAGCTCCTGCATCCGCTCGTCGGTACGCGCCACCTCGATCCCGCCGCTCTCGGTGAAGACGTCCATCTCGCGGTACTGGCGGACGCTGTCGGCGGTCAGCGCAGTCATCTCCTTGGAGTGGTCGACCGGGAAGATGAAGTTGGACGCGTGGCCGGTCGAGCCGCCGGGGTTCGGCAGCGGCCCCTTGTCGATCTGCACGATGTCGGTCCAGCCGAGCCGCGAGAGGTGGTAGGCGATGCTGTTGCCGACGATCCCGGCACCGATCACGACGGCATGGGATCTTGCTGGCAGAGTGCTCATCCGATGTCCTCCCGCGCCCCGCGGCGCACATTGCCCGTCTCTCGCCCGGCCGGGGTTGTAACGACGGCCGGTCTCTGGTAGACATCTGATATATCAGAGCGGGAGACCAGGTGCAAGATCAACACCATGCCGCCGCCGGACGCGAGACCGAGCTGCTGTCCGACCGCGCGTACGCCGCGCTTCGCGACCGCCTGATCTCACTCCGGATCCAGCCCGGCGCGCCGATCGACGAGGACGCCCTGACCCGGGAGCTGGCGGTCGGGCGCACGCCCGTGCGGGAGGCGGTGCGGCGGCTGGCGCTGGAGGGGCTGATCGTCGTCTACCCGCGTCGCGGCACGTTCGCCTCGACGATCAACATCACCAGCCTGACCGACATCACGGACGTCCGCGCCCAGCTCGAGCCCCACGCCGCCGAGCGGGCGGCCCAGCTGGCGGATGACCGCGACCGGGACGAGGCGCGGGCCCTGATCGCAGAGCTCGGCGAGACGGGCGCCGGCCAGGACTCGCTGATCGAGCTCGACGCCCGCGTCCACCGGTTCGTCCACCGCTGCTCGCGCAACCCCTACCTGGCGCAGGATCTCGACCGCTATCTGAACATGTCCCTGCGCATCTGGCACCTGACGTTTGACCGGCTGCCGCCGCTCCGCGACCGGGTGGCGGAGCACCGGGAACTGCTGCAGGCGATCGTCGACGGGGACGCGTCGGCGGCGCGGTCGATCGCGCTCGAGCACGTCGTGGCGTTCGCCCGCGAGATGCGTGCTGCTCTGTAACCTGCCGCGTGTGACCGACCGCCTCCAGCCCGACTCGCACGACTCCGATGCAAGGCGGTTGACGGCCGCACTGACGATCGCAGAGGCGCTGGCGAATGCCGAGACCGTCGAGCAGGCGCTGGGACTCGCATGCGAGGCGGTCAAGCGCGAGATCGGGTGTCCGTCAGTCACCGCCTTCGTGCCCCGGCGGGCGCCCGACGGCACCCTCGAGCAGTACGTCGTGTTCGACGTCGACGACAAGGGGCACGACATCCAGGGGATGAGCCGTGCCTGGGGGGAGACCCTGTCGGGCATCGCGCTGGCAACCGGGGAACAGGCGATCGAAGGCCACGCCAGCAGCCACGGCCGCCCAACCTGGGCAGGGTACGGCGTCTACACGTACGAGTCGGCGCTGCATACGCCGATTGCGATCGACGGCCAGGTGGTCGCCGCGATCGGCCTCTACGAGACGGGCGTAGACGCCTTCGGGCCGGGCGACGCGCTTCTGATGCAGGCCGTCGCGCGGCACCTGGAGCTGGTGCTCCGCGGGATCAGCGCGACCGAGGAGGCGAAGCAGCGCGCCGAGCGGCTGGGCGAGCTGGAGCGGCGCCAGCGCAGCCTGCTGGCACGGCTGGTGCGCGCGCAGGAGGACGAGCGGGCGCGGGTCGCCACCGACCTGCACGACGACACGATCCAGGTGCTGAGCGCCTGCGTGCTGGCGGTCGACGGCGTCCACCGCCGGCTGCGCGGAGAGCTCTCCGGGGCCGACCGCGATGAGCTGACACGCGTCTCTGTGCTGCTGCGCTCAGCTGTCGAGCGAACGCGGCGGATGACCTTCTCACTGCGCCCGGCGACACTCAGCCATCACGGGCTGGTCTCGGCGGGCAGGCAGCTCCTGACCACCGTCGCGGCCGAGGCAGGGATCGAGACGTCACTCGAGAGCTCCGACCTGAGCCTCGACGCGACCACCGAGGCGGTCGCCTTCCGGTGCCTTACCGAGCTGGTCACGAACGCGCGCACGCACGCGGACGCGAGCCGGATCGACGTCGAGCTGCTCCAGGACGACGACCGGCTGACCGTCCGGGTGAGCGACGACGGAGCCGGGTTCGACCCGGCGACCGCGCTTCCCCGCGCCCTGGCCACGAACCACATGGGCCTCGACACCGTGCGGGAGCGGCTGGAGGCCTCGGGCGGCGACCTGGTCATCGACAGCGAGCCGCAGGCCGGCACCCGGGTGACGTTCAGCCTGCCGGTCACCAACGGCGGTTAGAGACGGCTTCCGGCGTTGCCGGATAAGGCGCGATCCCGGCCCGAGTTCAACCCGCGTGGATCGCCGTCCGATACAATGCATTGGACGGCCCGCGCGACGATACCCGCACGCGCCGAACGGTCGTCGACCCGAACTAATGACTCTCCGAACCTCTAATAGCGCAGTGCTTCGCCTTGCCGCCAGTCAGGGACTGGCGTACGCCGGGCGCGGCGCGGCCATGACCGCCCTGATCTGGGAGCTGTACCAGACCAGCCACTCCTCGTGGCTGGTCAGCGCCGCCATGCTCGGAGTCTTCGGGGTGTCGACAGCGGTCTCGCCATGGGCGGGGCACGTCGGCGACCGCCACGACCGCCGGGCGGTGGTCGTGATCTCGGCGCTGCTGGCTGCATTCGGATTCCTGGCCTGTGCCCTGCTCGCAGACCTGCACCTGACGCTGGCCCTGGTGGCGGCGATGATCGCGGCTGCCTCGACGCAGGGCGCGCTCTCGGCGGCCGTCACGGGCGCTGTGCCGAACCTGGTGTCGGAAGAGGAGCTGACCGGCGCCAACAGCCTGACCGGCGCCTTCAAGAGCGCCGGCTTCATGCTCGGCCCGGGCATCGGCGGCGCCCTGCTGGCAGTCATCTCCGCTCCCGGCGTCTTCGCGTTCGGCGGCGTGCTGCTGCTGATCTCGGCCGGCCTGGTCGTCGGCCTGCGCGGCAACGTCAGCGAGGCCCGGCACGACCTCCACACGGTCGGCGGGCGCCTGGACGGCTACCGCCATCTGTGGGAGGACCGCTGGCTGCGGCTGCTCACCGTTGCCTGGGCACTGGTCATGTTCGGCGTCGGCCCGGTGATCGTGGCCGAGGTCGTCCTTGCCCACCACTTCCACGTCGGATCGACCGGCTACGGCCTGATCGCCGTGTTCTGGGACGGCGGCGGCGTTGTCGGCGCGCTGGCCGGACGCAAGCTGCCCCTGCGCCTCGAGCACGCGGCGGTGGCCGGCGGCTGCGCGGCCATCGGCATCGGTTTCGCCATCGTCGGGCTGACGCCGGTCTTCTGGCCGGTGCTGCTCGGCATGCTGGTGGCCGGGCTGTTCGACGCCTTCGGCGTCGTCGCCGCGCAGAACCTGATCGCCCGCCGCACGCCCGACCGGATCCGCTCGCGGGTGTCCGCCGCGCTGGACGCCGTGGTGCTGGGCGCGATGGCCGCGTCGTTCGGGCTGAGCGCGCCGCTGGTCGAGCTGCTCGGACCGCAGGGCGTCTATCTGGCGGCTGCCGTGATGTGCGCCGTCGCGACCGCGCTGCTGGTGCCGACGCTGGCCGGGATTCCGGACCTGCCGGGACGCACGACGGTCACGCGCAGCGTCGGCTCTGCGCGCCGTGGTGTGCGGTCGCTCGGGCGGCCACAGCGGCTGCCGCGGTCCGGCCGCCGGGTCGTGCGCCGCCGGCGCACCCCTCACTAACTGGCCCTAGAGACCGTCGAGTAGACCGCGCAGCGCGTCGGTGTAGGCGTCGAGCGCATCGCGGCCCTGGCGGGTCAGCGCGATCGAGGTGCGAGATGCTCTGCCGTTCCCCGTCGTCTCGCTGGCGAGGTAGCCGGCGTCCTCGAGCTTGCGCAGGTGGGTGATCAGATTGCCGGGAGTCAGCTCGAGCATGTCCTGCAGGCGGGTGAAAGACAGGCTGGCTCCGTCAGGAAGCGCGGCCAGCGTCGCGACGATCCGGAGCCGCGCTGGGGCGTGGATAACCGGGTCGAGCGAGTCGGCGCTCACGCCCGCTGTGGCGCACGGCCACGTCGCGAGGCGTCGGCTGCGGCGTAGCCGACCACCGCGATGAACAGACCGATCCCGGCCACCAGCCACGCTCCGCTCGGCCCTGAGAACGCAGCCACAACGCCGGCCACCACCACCGCGAGCGCGGCCCCGAACTGCGGCCAGTCGGCCTTGCTGGCGGCGATCCCAACGGCGGTGGTGCCGACGATGATCAGCGGCGCCGCGGCCGGGATCACCCCATAGACGATCGCATCGGTCGCGCCATAGTGCTGCAGCGCGCCCTGCAGCACGGGGCTGCCCAGCACGAACGACACCAGGATCGCGACCCCCTCGGCTTGCTGCTGCCTTACCGCTGGCCCGCTGACGCCGGCGGTCGCGCGCCGGTAGACCTTCACGGACACGGCGAACGCGAGGGCCACCGCCACGTACACCAGCGCGACCACGCCAAGGCTCGGCCCCTTGTAGGGGTGCTGCCCACGGGTCGAGAGCCACAGCGAGCCGTAGGCGACGAGGATCACAGCGCCCATCACTGCACTGATCCACTGCGGGCTCAGGTTGAACTGCCGCCGCGCCTCCCGCTCAGTCTGATCGAGCAGCCGTGCCGCCTCGCGCGGATCGAGCCCGCCCTCGTCGCCTGCCGCCATCGCGCTCGTGTCATCGGTGCCGTTCATCTTGCTCCTCCACTTCGACTTTGCACTGCAAAGCTATCACGCTTTGTGGTGCAAAGTCAAGCTCGCGCCTCCGGCTCGCTGCCCGCCTGCGGTCAGGCGTCGGGTGTGGCCACAGGCGGCGGTGCGGCCGCCGGGACCTGCGGATCGGTGAGCCGGGGGATGCCTGCGATCCGGTAGGCATCGGCTTCGTCCAGCGTCTCGTGCTCGAGGAGCGCGTGTGCCAGGTTGTCGAGGCGCTCTCGCTGCTGACCGAGAAGCTCGAGGGCGGTCGTCTCGGACTCGTCCATGATCCGGCGCACCTCCGAATCCAGCAGCTCCAGCGTCTGGGGAGACGGCGGATCGGTGCCCGGGAACAGCTGCCCCTCGCCGCCGGGGCCGGGGAGCACGCTGACCGGGCCGATGGCGTCGGACATCCCCCACCGGCCGACCATCTGGCGGGCGATCCGCGTCGCCTGCTCCAGGTCCGACTCGGCGCCGGTGGTGATGTCGCCGAAGACCAGCTGCTCGGCCGCGCGGCCACCCAGCGCTCCCACCAGCCGGCCACGGAGGTACTCGACGCTGTACCCGTAGCGATCCGCCTCGGGGCTCTGGAACGTCACGCCAAGCGCACGGCCTCGGGGAATGATCGAGACCTTCCGCACGGGGTCAGAGCCGGGCACGAGCATGCCCAGCAGCGCGTGGCCGGACTCGTGGTAGGCGGTGCGTTCGCGCTCTGCCGCGGACAGTACGATCTTGCGCTCGGTGCCGAGCACGATCTTTTCCATCGCATCGGTGAAATCGGCCTGCGTGACGCGGTCGTGGTTGCGGCGGGCGGCCAGCAGGGCGGCCTCGTTGACGAGGTTGCGCAGGTCCGCACCAACCATCCCCGGCGTCGAGGCGGCCAGCGAGGTCAGATCGACGTCGTCGGCCAGCGGCACATCCCGGGTGTGGACGGCCAGGATCTGCTCGCGGCCAACCTGATCGGGCGGGTTCACGACAACCCGCCGATCGAACCTGCCGGGACGCAGGAGTGCGGGATCGAGCACCTCCGGGCGGTTCGTCGAGGCGATCACGATCACCCCCTCCGTACCGGTGAAGCCGTCCATCTCGGTCAGGATCTGGTTCAGCGTCTGCTCGCGCTCGTCGTTGCCGCCGAACGATCCCGAACCACCGCGGGCGCGGCCGATCGCGTCCAGCTCGTCGATGAAGATGATGGCCGGCGCGGCGGCCTTTGCCTGAGCGAACAGGTCGCGCACGCGGCTGGCTCCCACCCCTACGATCGCCTCCACGAACTCCGAGGCGCTGATCGAGAAGAAGGGGACGTCCGCCTCACCGGCGACCGCCCGCGCGAGCAGCGTCTTGCCGGTACCCGGCAGACCGGCCAGCAGCACCCCCTTCGGAACGCGCGCCCCGAGCCGTGTGTAGCGGCTTGGGTTGCGCAGGAAGTCGACGACCTCCTCCAGCTCTGCCTCGGCGTCGTCGATCCCGGCAACCTCGGCGAAGCTGACCCGCTGCTCGTCCTGCTCGTAGCGCTTTGCGCGCGAGCGGCCGAACGCGCCCAATGGGCCGCCGGCGCCCCCGGTCGCCGCTCGCAGCCGCCGCGAGATGAAGATGAAGAGGCCCACCAGGAGCAGCGTCGGCCCGAACCCCAGCAGCACCTCGACCCAGACCGAGGTGCCGGTGTCGGGCGGCTCGGCGTTGATCACCACGTGGTGGGTCGCCAGCAGGCTGTCGAGGCTGGCGTTGTCGACGAAGGTGGGCAGCTCGGTCTTGAACGCGACGGACGGACTGCCGCTCATCCCGGCCGGAGGCGCCGTCTTCTGCTTGAAGTCGCCCTCGATCGTGTTGCCGGTCGACGTGATCTGCTTCACGTTGCCGTCGGTGACCTGCTGCTGGAAGTACGTGTAGGAGATGGCGAGCCGGCTGGGAGACTTGGTGAACTGGGTCGACACGAGGAAGTTCACGGCCAGCAGGACGACCAGCAGCAGCCAGATCCGGGAGCCGAATCCCGCTGGCCGCCGCCACCCGGATTGCGGCTTGCCTTCTTGGGGCGGATCCGGGTGTCCTTCCACCTTCCATTTCCGGGCGGGAGGGGTCTTGGGGGGCTGGGCGCCTGACGTGCTCACCAGAGCGCAGTGTCGCATAGGCCACCGGCGCAAGCGCCGCCGCGCGCCAGCGCCGGATCGGCTGCCGGGAGCCTCACTTGCTCAGAACTGATCGACGGTGGCGATCGCCTCGGTGATCGTGATCTCGGGCTCTCCCTGCGCGCCGGCGTCGCGGAACACCTCGCCGAGCCCCGCGACGAAGGTCTGGAACGCCTCGGCTGTCTCCCACTCGTCGACGACGATGACGAAGCCGTCTCCGACTCCGAACCGATGATGCAATGCGCCCGCTGCCTTTGCCCGGTCGGAGACCTCGCGGAGGCGATCTTCATCCTGCACGAATCGCCGGAACTGCTCGGTGTCACCGGGGACACGCATCGTGATCAGCACGCTCATCTCCACTCCTCCTGTGGGTCGCGAGGCCGCGAGCATACATCGGACGACGGGCCACGAGACATCCCGAGACGCGTGCGGCCGCGGTAGCCACTGGCCGGGGCCAGAGGGGGAGGAGAGACCTCGGCCAGTGGCGTTGCGGGAGAACCCCTCGCGGGGCACTCGAATCGAGCTATGCGTGTCTCTGTGCCGCGTCGGCGGCTGATGCGAGCTGCGTGACGGCGTCGAAGAACCCGGCCGACTGACCGCTGAACAGCCCGCTCGCGGTGAGCGCCCGAACCGCTGCCATCGCACCCGCGTCGGAATCCAGCGAAGGCCGGATCACCGAGCACCGCGGCAGGCTCTCGTCGATGAAGTCACACGGCTCGGGGAAGATCAGGTTGGTCTGGAACAGCTCGCTGTTGCGGGCGTTCAGATCGGGGAACGTTGTCCCCGTCTCGGGGTCGGTGACGCCGGCCAGCGGCTGTGCGACGGCGTTCCCCGCCTTGTCGTGCCAGACCGCGAAGTGGTTGACCTCGACCCCGCCGATGCTGACCACGATCCTCAGCACCTCGAGATTGCTGACCTTCATGCTCATCGTCGTGTACAGGCTCGAGCCCCCCTGCTCGATCATCGCGAAGTGGAAGCCGGCCGAGTTGGCGATCGCCTGCATCCGCTCCTGCTTCGACGTCTTCGGCGGCACGGGCTGCTTCTGCCCGGGCGGCGTATCCGAGTCGCTGATCGGAATCGCCGGCTGGTTGGTGATCGCCACGGCCTGCGGGAAGGTCGCCCCGAGGTCGGGGTTGTGCGTGCTGCGGTAGCGCGTGTACCAGCTGGTGTCGACGTTCAGGTTCTGCAGGTTCGTCAGACGGCCGATCTGCTGGGCCCCGGTCGCGGTGCTGCTCGGCAGCGTCCGGAACTTGTCCAGGTTCACGGGCTGCCCGCCCACCGAGCGCAGGTAGGCGTTCAGGAACGCCGCATGGGTGTGCTCGTCGTCGGTGTTGTCCGAGACGTACTGCGGCATGTCCTCGTCGAGATTCTCGAGCGCCAGCGCATAGGCCGGGTTCCCGCCGTTGACACCGCCCAGCTCCGCGTACTGCTGCCAGAGGTCGGTCTCGATCAGCTCCGCTGCGGCAAGGAACCGCAGGATCGCAATGTCGCCGCTGGTCACCGGGGCGGTGGCCCGGGCCGCGTCTGCCAGCAGGCCGCCGGACACCGCCGCAACTCCGACGGCTCCCGCTCCCGCGAGAAACGCGCGCCGGCCAACCACCCGGTTCCACTTCTGTTCAAGGTCGGCGATGGCCGCTTCGGACCGTGGCTCCGCCGCTGCACCGTGTTCGACTTCCATCGTGCCCTCCGTTATCCGATGGGGGTTCCCGCGCCGGATACGACGCGCGTGCAGAGCGACTACCGACCCCAGCGCGGAGCGGTTTGGAAGCCGGCGGACGTTCCGGCCCCCGCGGTGACCGGGCTTACCAGCCATGCGATAGTCCGGGCACCTGCAGGCGACCGAAGGGGGAGGAGATGGTGCCAGAGGCTCCGATGGAGCAGACCGAGGCGGGACGGAGGCCGGCCGGAGAGGGCTGGTTCGTCGTCAACGCCCGGGACGCCGAGTGGTTCGACAACGAGAAGTTCGGCAAGGGCGTCACGTTCGAGGGATCGCCGCACTTTGCGCACTACGGGATCAACGTCCAGGTGCTGTGGCCCGGGCAGCCCAACGGCTACTACCACTCCGAGGAAGGCCAGGAGGACTTCCTGGTGCTCAGCGGCGAGTGCCTGGTGCTGATCGAAGGCGAAGAGCGGCGGCTGGTGGCCTGGGACTTCGTCCACTGCCCTCCGTGGACGGAGCACATCTTCGTCGGTAGCGGCGACGGCCCGTGCGCGATCCTCTGCGTGGGCGCCCGCAACGCGGGCGACGGCCTCCGCTATCAGGTGTCCGAGCTGGCGCTCAGCCACGAGGCCGGCGTCGCCGAGGAGGTGACCAGCGGGAAGGCTGCCTACGCCGGCACGCCGAAGACCTCCAAGGGCCCGTACACCGAGGGGCTTCCTAACCTGAGTCGTTAGCGATCCGGATCAGCTCGCCGACGATCTCCTCGAGCGGCCTGGACGCGTCCAGCTCGTGGCTTGCCGTCTTGCGCAGCAACGGCTCTGTTTCGGCCAGGTCGCGCAGGATCTGCTCCCGCTCGGCGGGATGCTTGCCGAAATCGTTGGACGTGCGCTTCTCGATCCGGTCGAGCAGCACGGGCGCGGGAGCACTGAGCAGCACCACCGCGTCGAAGCGGTCGTAGAAGCGGCCCTGGTTCGCGACGCAGCCGGAGACGTAGAGCGTCCGGTCGTCCTGCACCGCAAGCAGCTCGGAGATCTCCCGCTCCCGCCACAGCTCCTCGCCGTCCCGCCACTCCTTCCATCCGGGCTCGTCGGTTTCGACGACCCGGTACCCGCGCCGGCCGAGCTCGACCAGCGCCGCCGACTTCCCCGTGCCTGACATCCCGGTGACCAGGATCTTCGCCACGCTCGCAGGCTAACCGAGGCCCGTTAGGCTCCGGCGTCGATGACGGCGAAGATGCACGACGACGAGTTGGAGATCGACGCGCCCCTCGTCCGGCGGCTGCTCGAGGAGCAGTTCCCTGAGTGGGCGTCCCTTCCGATCGAGCGGGTGGAGCTGATGGGGACCGACCACGCCCTCTACCGGCTGGGGGGCGGGATGGTCGCGCGACTGCCGCGGATTCCGCGCGTCCGGGAGTCACTGGCCAGGGAGTGGCGCTGGCTGCCCCGGATCGGGCCGCAGCTGCCGCTTGCCGTTCCGGAGGTGCTCGCCGAAGGGATCCCCGGTGAGGGCTACCCGTCGAGCTGGTCGGTGTACTCCTGGGTGCCCGGAGAACGGGTGGCCCTCGACCGGATCCGAGACCAGGAGGAGTTCGCAACCGAGCTATCCGGGTTCATCGCAGCGCTCCAGCAGATCGATCCGACGGACGGGCCGACGCCCGGCCGGCACAACGGCGGACGAGGAGAACCGCTGGCGCAGCGCGACGCTCAGACGCGGGCCTGGTTCGCGGAGCTCGAAGGCCGCACCGACACGAGCGTGCTGACGGCCGTGTGGGAAGACGCCCTGCGGACGCCCCTGTGGAACCGACCGCCGGTGTGGATTCACGGCGATCTCGACGCCCAGAACCTGCTGATGACCGACGGCCGCTTGACCGGTGCAATCGATTTCGGCTGCCTGGCCGTCGGCGACCCCGCCTGTGACGTGATGGTCGCGTGGAAGCTCCTCACCGCGCACGGTCGGGAGGTATTCCGCTCGAAGCTTTCCATCGACGACGCCACATGGGCGCGCAGCCGGGGATGGGTCGCGTCCCAGGCGGCCGGTGTCATCGCCTACTACACCGAGGACAACCACCCGGTGCTCGTCCGCGCCGCCCGGCACTGGGTGGCCGAGCTCAGCGCGGGCTAACCGGCCGTCAGGCCCTCGGTGGCAATCAGGAGCACCCGGCTCTGGGGTCCGAGACCGACGGCGCCGCGCACCTCGGCGCAGTCCGGGTCAGCCGCCAGGGCCCGCAGCGCGGCGAGCGATGCCGCCCCGCACTCGCCGATGGCGAGCCCCTGCTCTGCGAGCTCGGCCATGGCGGCCCGTGACTCGCTATCGGTCACCGTGACCATGCCGGCGATGCCCGCCACGAGCGTCGGCCAGGCGGTCGGTGAGATCTCCGCGCAGTCGAGTCCCGCCATCACCGTGCCGGGGTTCGCGACGGCGGTCGGCGACCCTGCGGCGAGCGAGGCGGTCAGGCAGGCGGCCGTGTCCGGCTCGACGCCGACCACCGGGATGCCCGCGTCGGCTCCCGCCCTGGCGGCGGCCGCCGCCAGCGAGCCGACGCCGACCGGGACGATGATCAGGCTGGCCGCAAACTGCCCGCGTGCCTCGTCGAACAGGGTCGCGTAGCCGTCGATCACCCACTCCGCAGTCGGCCCTGAGCCGGTGTCCGCAACCTCGACCACCCGTGCATCGGCAGCCGCCTCGCCTGCCCGGGCAACAGCCTCCTCGTACGTGCCGTCGACGATCACGACCTCGGCGCCCTCGCCCGCAATCGCCTCCCGGCGGGCCGGGGCCGAGCGGCCGGGCAGGAAGATCCGGCACGTCAGCCCCCGCTGCCGGGCGACGTGCGCGACCGCCCGACCGTGATTCCCGGCGCTGGCCGCCACCAGCGTGTCGACGTCAGGCCGTCCCCGAAGCGTCCGCTCGACCGCCCACGATGCGCCGAGGATCTTGAAGGCGGGCAGCCCGAAGCGGTCGGACTCGTCTTTCAGGCCGACCGCCGCCAATCCGAGCTCGGCGGCGACGCCCGGCAGGTCCTGCACCGGCGTCGGCCGGTAGCCGGGCAGCAGGTGGTGGAAGACGATCGCGTCCGTGCGCGGCGCTGGGACTCGCGAGGGATCGGCGGCCGGGTTGCGCAGTGCTCTCATCATCGGGCGATCGCGTCGGCCGCCGAGACCGACCGCTGCAAGCCGGGGCGCCCGAGCCGGAACAGCGGCTCGGGGTCGGCGCCTTCGACGACGTCGGCAACCAGCGGGCCGAGCGCCGGCCCGAACTTGAAGGCGTGCCCGGAGCACCCGCAGGCGAGCACCACGGCCCCGCGGCGGTCGATCACCCAGTCCGAGTCGGGGGTCATCGTCCAGGGGTGCCGCTGGCTGTAGGCGACGCTCCGCGGGGCGCCCGGCAGGCGACGCTCCATCCATTCCAGGAGGCGGCGCTCCTCGTCGGCGTCGGGTTCCCACTCCTCCACGTCAGGGTCCCAGCCCTCGCTGCCGGCATCGAACGCGATCTTGTACCCGACGCCGGGAACCGGGTGGCTGTAGATGCCGGCGCTGCCCGGCTCCGGCCACTCCACCACCCCCGGCCGGTCGACCATCGACGGCGCATCCAGGAAGGTCACCTGGGCAACCGCCGGAGCCAGCGGCAGCGACATGCCGAGCGAGTCCAGCAGGGCGCCCGACCACGGCCCGGCCGCGATCACGACGCGGTCGGCCTCGAGCGTGCGGGCGGCGGTCGTCACGCGTACGCGGTCGCCGGCCTCGATCGCGGTCACTCGCTCCGGGGCGAGCACCTCGACGCCGGCATCGGCAGCCGCACGTCCCAGCGCCTGCATTCCGGCCTCGGCGAGCACCGTCCCGGCCTCGCGGTGGAACAGGCCGTCGCCGGCACTGGAAGCGAGCTCCGGAAGCACCTCCCTCAGGCCGCTGTTGGAGCGCTGTTCCAGCCCCGAGCCGGTGGCCTCAGCGGCAGCGACCAGCGCCTCGAGAGCCGGCGCAGGGCCGATGTCCACCTGGCCGGTGAGGTGAAGGATCCGGATCCCCGACTGCTCTTCGAGCTGCCCCCACCGCTCGATCGCGCGGCGTGCGAGCTCGACGTAGAGCGGCTCGGTGTACGCGATGCGGATGCTGCGGGACGCCCCGGTCGACGACGTTGCCGGGTGGCCCGAGCCGAAGCGGTCGATCACCGTGACGGCGTTGCCGCGGCGGGCAAGCTCCAACGCGCCGGCCAGGCCGAACACGCCGCCGCCGATCACCACAACGTCCTGTCCGATCCGCCGCACGAGGTGTTCATATCAGAGCGGGGACGGCCGGTAGGCTAGGACCGGTGGCACCGCGCGAGATCTGGAGGATGCGTCGCTCCCTGTCCGAGCCATTCGCTGCGGCAGTGTGGCCGGACGGGATCACCGCCCGCACGTTCGTTCCCAGCGACGCCGCCGGCGTCCACCGCCTGCTGGAGCAGGCCTACGCCGCGGGCGGCGGCAGCGTTCCGGGGTTCGGGGAGTGGCTGCCGGCAATGACCGGCGACTCCGAGTTCTCGGCCGATCTGTGGTTCATCGCCTCGTCAGGCAACGGGATCGCCGGCGTGGCGCTCTGCTGGACGAGCTCGTTCGTGAAGGACATCGCGGTCGACGCGGGCTGGCGACACCACGGCCTGGGGACGGCGCTGCTGCTGCACTGCTGCACCGTGTTCGCGGCCCGCGGGGCGACGGCGCTCGACCTCAAGGTCGACTCCGAGAACCCATCCGGCGCCGTGCGGCTCTACGAGCAACTCGGGTTCCGGGTGATCGAGCGGATACCGATGTGACGCGAGGGGGAGGATCAGATGGGACAGGTGAGGGAGCTTCGGGTCGCGCTGACGGTCGCGGACTTCGACGGGGCGGTGGCGTTCTACCGCGATGCGCTGGGCCTCGACCAGGTCGCGGACTGGAGCACCGATCATGGGCGGGTCATCCTCCTGTCGGCAGGGCAGGCAACGATCGAGCTGCTCGACGAGGCGCAGGCGGCAACGGTGGACTCGATCGAGGCGGGCCGGCGCGTAGCCGGCGCGGTCAGGCTGGCCCTTGCAGTCGAGGACAGCGAGGAGATGGCGCGGCGCCTGGTCGGCGCGGGCGCCGAGCAGGTCGCGCCGCCGGTGATGACGCCCTGGGGAGATCGCAACGCCCGCGTCCAGGCACCGGACGGGATGCAGCTGACGCTGTTTACGTAGCCTGGGCGGCCGCGAGCTGCTCGTTCTCCGCCAGGGCGCGGTGGACGTGCTGCACGGCAGCGGCACCCTCGCCGACGGCGGCGGCGACGCGCTTGACCGAGCCGTGCCGCACGTCGCCCGCCGCAAACACCCTCGGCACGCTCGTCTCCAGCGAGAACGGCCGCCGCTGCAGCGGCCAGACGTCGTCGAGCTCGTCCCCGGTGAGCAGGAATCCGTGGGAGTCGCGGGCCAGATCGCGGGGCAGCCACTCGGTCATCGGATGGGCGCCGATGAGCACGAACAGGGCGTCGGCCGGCACCATCTCTTCCTCGCCGGTGCCGCTGTCGCGGAGCACCAGCCGCTCCAGGCGGCTCTCGCCTCCCCCGCCGGTGACCGTGGTGCGAATGCGAACGTCGACGTTGGGGGCAGCCTTCGACCGCTCTGACCAGGTACTGCGACATCCCCGCCTCGATCCCGCGCCACGGATGACGATGGTCACCGTCCGGGCGTACCGGGCAAGATGCAGCGCGGCCTGGCCCGCGGAGTTGCCGCCGCCGAGCACGTAGACCGCCTTCCCGCGAGCGTCGGGGCCTCGGACACCGGGCCGCCGTAGAACACGCCCGCCCCGGTCAGCTCCTCGAGCTCCGCGATCCCCAGCCGCCGGTAGCTGGCGCCGGTCGCCAGGATCACTGTCCGGGCCGAGATCGAGCGGCCGTCCTCGAGCCACAGGGCGAAGTCCTCGCCGGAGCGGGTCAGACCGGTCGCGCGGTGCATGAACACGAAGTCCGCGCCGAAGACGACGGCCTGCTCGTAGGCCTGCTCGGCGAGACGGCTGCCGCTGACGCCCTTTCGCGAAGCCCAGGTAGTTACGGATCAGCGAGCTCGATCGAGCCTGCCCGCCGATGCCTCCCGGGTCGACCACCACGACCTCGAGCCCTTCGGAGGCGCCGTACACCGCCGACGACAGGCCCGCCGGCCCGGCGCCGACGACGAGCAGGTCGAACGTCTGGTCCTCCACTCCCTGCGGCGCGCCCGCGGCGACCGCGATCTCGGCGTTCGACGGGTCGCTGAGCATCGTCCCGTCGGGCAGCACCATCAGCGGGAGGCGCACGTCCGGCCCCGCCTGCTCGAGCAGCTCGCGCCCCTCCTCGGAGTCGGCGAGCGCGAACGCGTGCGGAACGGCGCAGCTCTCGAACGTCGCCCTCAGGTCGTAGGCGCGGCCCGGCCCACTCCTCACCGACGATGCGGACGGTCGAGGCGACCAGGCGCCGTTCACGCGCCCACTCGAGCAGGAAGCCGGAGACCGCCTCGTGGAAGATCTCGTCCGGCGGCCGGCCGGGGTCGAGGACGAAGTAGTCGATCTGCCCGAGTCCCATCGCGGCGCGGATGACGTCGGCCCTCGGCGCGTCCATCCACACGTTCGGCGAGGCCAACAGCACCCGCTTCGCCTGCGGATGGAGGTGACGGGCCTGGTCGAACAGGCCGCCCTCGTCCGCACTCAACGCCGGCAGGTCGGCCAGCAGGAGCGCGAGGTCGGCGCCGTCCTGGGCGAGCCGCTGGAGCACCTCGGCGGCCTCGCCGGCCATGCCGCAGCGACTCGATCCGGTAGCTGCGCTGGTAGCGCTCGGCGAGCTGGAGCGAGACGTTCTCGAAGACGGCCGAATCCTCCTCGACCGCAATGATCACCGGCAGGGCCATGCTCCGACCCTAGCCGATGCAGCTCGCCATCAGCTCGTCTCGGTATGGCAGCCGGACGGCTGGGGCTGCCTCTCGAACCGTGCCTCGGTCCAGTTGAGCAGGTCGTCGATCAGCGGCGATCTCGGGTCGCGCACGACACTCACGTGGTCGAACCCCTTGTAGGTGTGGTAGAGCAGCCGCTGGTGGAGGTCGCACTCCTGGTGGACGTATTGCGCCTGGTAGGTGGGGAGCACGAGCGTGTCGGCAAGCCCCTGGCCGATGAACAGGGGGGCGCGGATATGGCCGATCGGGATGTTCTGGGACAGGCGGTGCCCCAGCGCGCCCGTGGCGGGGCTGGCCGAGAAGATCGACTCGGTGGGCGCCGCAGCCGCGACGGAGACCAGCGCCTCGGGGCCCGCCAGGCAACGGCCGGCGGTGCGGTGGGCGATCACCTGGGCGGCCGGACGGATGTAGTCGTCGAACTTGACGTTCGAGTAGATCGCGGAGTACGCCGACACCACGTATGACCCCATGATCTTGCCGACCGGGGTGTCCTTGGCCGCGTTGACGATCTCGGGCAGCTCGGTGGCAGGCGAGACGGCTGCCACGCCGACGACATCGGCGCTGGGGGCGTAGTGCCCCGCGAGGATGCCCGCCCAGAGGGCCGCGCCGCCACCCTGCGAGTGGCCCCAGATGACCGTCCTGTTGCTGAGGTCGACCTGTTTCATCGTCCGGGCGGCGCGCACGGAGTCGAGCACCGAGCGCGCCTCCAGCTGGCCGATCAGGTACGGCTGAGGCCCGGCCGTCCCCAGGCCGGTGTAGTCAGTTGCGACAACAACCCAGCCGTGGTCGATGACCTGGGGCAGGGCCGGCATGGCGCCGGCGGTGAAGGGCTCCTTGAGCAGCGACGGTGCGCACGCGGTGGCGTACCCGGTGGTGCCGTGCGCCCAGGCGATCACCGGCCGCGGCCCGGACGGCAGATGGCGCGACTCGACCACGATCGCAGAGGCGACCTCCGGCCGGCCGTGACGGCCGGTCGTGGTGTAGAGAATGCGCCAGGCCTGCGCTCCGGACGGGATGCCCTGTGTCATCGGCTCGCTGCGCAGGAGCACTCCGGGGCTCTGCGGAATCGGCCTGGCCGGCACGTAGAAGGAGGTCGGCGAGGGAGAGGATCGGTGGACGAGCGCGCTCACCAGGAGCAATCCGAGCGCGAGCACCAGCGACGCCGTGACGCCGGCGAGCCGCAGCCAGTGAGGCCAGGTGCGCCTGGGCCCCGGCACGGCCCCGCTGCGGCGCCGGAGGGCCGAGGCACACTCCCCCAGCCCGAACACGATCATCGCCGGACCGACCAGGAGCGCAACCACGAGCACGGTGAGGTCGGGCCAGGCGAGTGCGAGAGTGCCGAAGATCACCCGGGCCAGCCCGCTGACGGTCGCGATCAGGCGCTCGTCCACGTGGCCGCGCGATCCTCCGACGATCCTCACCACCCCGCCCACCAGCAGGCTGACCCCGACCACCACCGCCAGCGCCCGGATCGAGATCCCCGGCCACACCGCGACCACGGCCGCAGCGATGATCATGGCGGCGCCGGCCAGGCGGACTGCGCCCGAATCGCCCGAGGTCACACCGCTGATGCCCGCGATCAGGAGAGCCGCGGCGACCAGCGCGACCAGGACACCAAGGGAGGTGAACGGCCTGGCGGTGATCGCAACGCCCACGGCGGCAGCAGCCACGCCCACGAGCAACGACCCCCACCACGGAACCGGCGATCCGAGGGGGCTGTAGAAGAGGCGGTGTGCGACGCGTTGCATGACTCAGGCCTACCCGCCCGTCATGTTGTCAAGCATCACGCCGCAGCGGCGCACCAGGTGTGGTGCGCCGCACTAAAGAACTGGTTTCAGAATGCCCGCTGTTGCGGCTGGTTCGCGACGGCGGCGGCGGCGTCCCACGCCACGTGCGGTGCTCAACGTGCCTTCAGGCACGCCTGCGCTCCGCCCGCGGCTCGATCCTTGCCGCCACCGCCGCGCCCTGCGCCTCACGACGCCGCTCATTCTGAAACCAGTTCTAAGGCTGCGTCAGGCGCTGATCGCGCTACTGCCCCGCGACCGGCTCGGCCTCCGCTTCCTGAATCGCGCCTCGTCGCCGGCCCACCACGACCGCGGGTCGGATCCCGCTATCGCGATCTGCGACCCGAGAGCGCCGGCAGCCAGCTGCCCGATGGCAACCAGCGGGCCGGAGGCGCCGGTTCCCAGCGCCGCGTCCAGGGACGCGTCGCCGGGACCGTCATCGGCGAGCGCCAGCAGCGCTGCCAGCAGGACGAGGTTGTACTCGTACCCGCCCTTGGCCGCCCACGGCCCCTTCTCGAGGTGCACCTTGCGGATCGCCGTGATCATGACGCCCGACAGGGCAGCGGCCGCAACCGGGGTGAACAGCCCGAGCGCCAGCAGGGCGCCGCCGCCCGCCTCGGCCGCCCCGGCCAGGAGCGCATGCCGTCGCCCCGGCCGCAGGCCTGCGGACTCGAAGTACGCCCCGGTCTGGTCGGGGCCCGGGCCGTCGAACCAGCCGAACAGCTTCTGTGTGCCATGGCCGATGAACAGCGTTCCAACCACGACGCGAGTGACGAGCTTCCCAAGCTTCATTGCCGTCTCCTTTGGTTATCCAGGCGAGATGCTGCCCGCCGACGCGAGGTATCAAACATGCGCGGTTTGCTGGGTGGGTAGCCCGGGTAGACCCGTTCCGATGACGAAATCGACACAACAGCCAACCGGCGGCATCGATGACGCCAGCACGCTGGCCGACATCACCGATGCCTTCGGGCGCAAGGGAATCGAGCTGGCCTTCAGGCCGATCGAGAGCGGCTGGGAAGCCGTTATCTCGGCGCAGAGCGTGGAAACGCTCGCACACCGTGAACCCACCCGCCTGGAAGCCGCGCGCGGAGCCTGGCGCGAATACGTCGAGCGCAACGGGGGCACCGGAGAGAGCTGACGCCGACGGCGGGCCCGGGGCGAGCAAGCGCGACCCGGCTCGACGAGCACTATTCGGTCTGGTCTGGCTCGAGCAGGGTCAGCTGATCGGTCATGCCCGTGAGGTCGAGCAGGCGCCGCGTGCGGGCGTCCGGAATCACCGTCAGCTGCCCAGCGGTCTGGTGTGCCGCCGCCGCGATCAGTCCCAGGCCGGTGGAGTCGATGAAGGTGAGCCCCGACAGGTCGAGCACGACCGGGGTATCGGGCGGCACGCCCTTCAGAGCGTCCCGCGCCTGGTCTACGGTCGCCAGGTCGAGCTCGCCGGTGACCGCGATCGTGATCGAATCGCCGTTGCGCACAACCGTGACGTCGAACGGCATCACGCGGCGCCCCGCTGACTGACCATGTCGGCGCCGGCGGCGAGAGCAAGCACGGCGACGTCATCCAGGAGCTGGCCGTCGTCGAAGCCGGGCACCGCACGGGCGATCAGTTCGGTCAATCGCTGCGGGTCTCGGTCGGCGGCGTCTCTGACGAGCCCGGCGATCTGCGGCTCGCCCACAGCCGACTCGCCACCGCGCGGGTCGGTCACGCCGTCCGTCCACATGACGAGCAGGTCCGAGGGCTCGAGGGTGCACTCCACGATGTTGATGCGAACGGTCGGGTAGACGCCCAGCAGGGTGCCCGGAGACCCGACACGCGAGACGACGCCGTCGCGCAGCACCATCGGCGCAGCGTGCCCGGCAAGGCCGACCGCGAGCCGCACGCCCGAGGATGCCAGCTCTGCGTGGATGTAGACAGCGGTGCAGAAGCGCCCCAGCCCGCTGTCGAGCAGGGCGCGGTTGAGCATTCGCAGCACGTTACCGGGGGCTGGGTCGTAGACGGACGTGGCCCGAAGCGTATGACGTGCAAGCGCGGTGACCGCCGCCGCGGCGGGCCCCTTTCCCTGTACGTCGCCGATCACGACTGCGAACGAGCCGTCGCCGGTCGACCAGGCGTCGTAGAAGTCGCCGCCGATGTCGACCGTTCCGGCTGCCTGGAAGGAGACGCCGATGCGGACGCCGGGAAGGTCGGGCGGAGCGGGTGGAATCAGGCTCTCCTGGAGGGCGCGGCTCGTCTCCGCCTCTCGTCGGTACAGGCGGGCATTGTTGATGGCCAGCGCCGCGCGCTGGCCGAGATCCTCGGCCACCGCCACGTCCAGCGCGGTGTACCGACGACCCTGCTCGGCCGAGATCAGGGTCAGCGCGCCGATCGTCTGACCGCGCAGCACCATCGGGGCGACGATGGCCGAGCGGAGTCCGAGCTGCTTGAGCACGCCGCGCAGCTCCGGATCGTCTGTTGCCGCCTCGAGCAGGTCGTCCGTTATCTCCGCCGTCAGCTGCGACCGGCCGGAGCGAAGCACCTGCGGCACGCCGGACGTTGCATCCGGGTCGGGTGGGAACCGCTCCTGCAGCCGCCGCGCGAGCTCCACCTTGGTGGGGTCGATGTGGGCCACGCCAACGTTCTGGATCCCGCCGCCCGGGGCCTTCAGGTCGATCGCGCACCAGTCGGCCAGCCGTGGCACGACCAGGTGAGTGAGGTCGTTCAGCATCTGCTCGTAATCCGGAACATTCTCGGACAGGAGGCGGCTGGCCTCGGCCATGAAGGCGAGCGTGTCCTCCGCGCGGCGGTGCTCCGTGAGATCGACGACGCTGATCACGGCGCCGGCGGTTTCACCGTCGGCCCCGTGCCACCGGCGCCGCGCTGAGCGCGATCACGCCGCGGACGCCCCCGCTGAACTCGACCGCGATCTCCTCGGTCTCCACCACCTCGCCCAGCCGCAGAGCACGTCGCAGAGGCCATTCCTCGGGTGCATACACGGTGCCGTCCTGCCGCCATCCCCGGTATGACCATGGATCGTCGCCCTCGGCCAGGCGGGCCCACAGCTCCTGGGCGTAGCGGTTGGCGAACACCACCTGCTCGCTGCCGGCCTCGACCAGAGCCACGCCGATGGTGAGCCGGTCGGACGCCAGCTCGAGCCCGCGGGCTACATCGTCGAGCACCGAACCGCCTACGGACTCGGTCATCGCTCCATTTCAGCAAATCGCGCGCCGCTACGCCAGGGCGTTGGACGAGCGCTCCGAGTGCGGGGAAGGGGACGCAGCAACGCCGTTACACCATACCCGGTCCGCCGACTCGAAAAACACGCCGCAAGGCGGGCGTTACTCGCCGCTGGCGCCGAACGCGAGCACGAGCACGATCGCCACCGGGATTCCGATGACCAGACCCAGCGGGCCGAGAAGGAACAGTGCGATCACTGCCGTCACGACCGCAACCCCGAACAGGATCACGATCGACCAGCCCCTGGGGCGGCGCCTCACCTCGTCCGGTCGTCGCCGCTGATCGGTATGCGTCACGCGGCGACTCGGATCGCCGGTGCCGGCTCGGGCCCCGGCACCGGCGGAATGTCCGGTGATGGTCCGGCCGGATCCGGCAGGTCGGGATCGGGCGGGGCCGGTCGCGGCGGCTCGGGAGGGAGGCCGGGTTCCTGCGGCGGCCGCGGCGCGGGCGGCACCGGGTGCTCCGACGTGGTTCTCATCCCGATGGCCTACCCGAGGGCATGCGCAGGCAAACCGCCGTCCCCACCTCAGCCACTGATCAGCTTCCCGGGAAAGGTGTTTGGACCGCTGCACTACTGGGCACACAAACGGTCATGGAACAATCACGAATCTCACCATCTGCAGGTCCCCGTTTGCACCCGAGGCGACTCGACGCTGCCGCGATCGGATTGCTTCAGATCGTCGTCGGCATCTGGCTCTTCGTCTCACCGGTGGCGCTTCTCCCCCATTCCCGGAGCGGACGAGAGCTGGTCAACTTCATGGCCGTCGGCAGCGTCATGGTCATCACCGGCCTGCTGGCCGCCCTGCGGTCGAGCGCTTCGACCCAGCTTGCCCAGACCCGTGCGCATCGTCGCTGGACCTGGGTCTGGCTGGTCGTCGCTGCATGGCTCCTGGTCTCACCGTGGGTGCTCGGCTACTCCGGGGCGACCAGGCTCATGATCAATGCGATCGTCTGCGCGGCTCTGATTGCCGGACTGGCGGTCGTCAACTGGTCGCTCAGTAACCGGATGGGGCCCGAGGAACACCGCGGCATCGTGCCCCCGTCGGGCCGCCTCGACGTCGAGCCGTAGCGAAGGCAACCCGGCGCCGGCCTGGGCAGGCCGCTTCAGGCCGGCGCCGATTGGCCCGAGACCGCGACGACCACAACGTCGTCGGGCAGCGGTCCGCCGTTGGCCAGTTCGACCATGGACAACAGCGCGTCGAGGTCGTCGTCTCCGAACGCCGGGCCGCGCGCCGCAATCGTGGGCAGCAGACGAGCCAGTCCGAACGGACGCTCCCCGGTGGCCGTCTGCCCCTCGACGAGCCCGTCTGTGTACATGATCATCGTCCAGCGGGCCGACGGCAGCTCGATCCGCTGGGTGCGCCACTCGTACGACTCGTGCAGGCCGATCGCCGGCTGGGAGTCGAGCGGGCATTCCCACGCAGTGTCCACGGCTGCCAGAACCGGAGGCGGATGGCCGGCCAGCACCAGCGACGCCGTGGCGTTGTCGGGCGCGATGGTCGCCAGGCACACGGTCGCGAAGCGGACGGACACGCCCGGCCTGCGCTGTTCGGCGATCAGCCGGTCGTTGAGCATGTCCATGATGCCCTCCGGCGGAACGCCCGCACCTGCCATACCTCGCCAGGCTGCGCGGAGGTGGGTTGCGATCGCGGCCGCCGGTGGGCCGTGCCCGGCGACGTCGCCGACCATGATCGCAACGCCGCCGTCGGGCGTCGGCATCACGCCGTAGAAGTCTCCCGCAAGCACCTGCGCCGTCTCCGCGGGTACATACCGCGAGATCACCCGCAACGACCCGACGTCGGGCGAATCGGACAGAGCCACCAGGCCCGCGCGAAGCTCGTCCAGCACCTGCCGCCGAAGGTCGTCCCCACGGCGCACCCTGTCACCCACGATGCCTGCCACGAGCGCCACCGGGATCCACACCAGCGGCTCCGATACCGGATTCTCTCCAACGACCAGAACGGCAAGCAGAACGCCGACCACGGTCAGGGCAACGCCGAGGTACGGGCCGAGCAGGAATGCCGCAGCCAGGCACACGACGATCAGCAGGGGGCCGGGAACCCCGCGGACGTCGGTGGGTGACACGAACAGGAACGGCAGCGCAATGGCGACCTGGATGACGAGCACGCACACCACAGCGACAATCCGCGCCCGCCGCTCTCGTAGCCGGGCGCCGAAGCCTGTGGTGGCGAGCAGCCGCGTGCCCGGCGGCATCCTGACGGCAGTGTTCCTCTCCGGGCCTCCAGCCACAGGGTCGGCAGCCTACCAGGCAGGCACAGCCGGGCGGGCGACGCCGAGCCGCTTCATCAACGCCTCCGCATTGCGGACCGCGAACGCGTTCCAGTCGTTGTTGAAGTAGGCGTAGACCTGGCCCCTGCTGGCACGCTCACCCACCCAGCCAGACCAACCGTCCAGCTCGGCGTCGGAGAAGTTGCCGCCTCGTCCCCGCAGGCCGTAGTGGAACCTGACATACGTCCAGTCCGTGATCCGCGAACGCTCGTCGCGCGGCCACTGCGGGTGGATCGGCACAACCAGACCGACCTGACGCTCGCGCAGGAGCTCCAGCACCTGCGGGCAGTACCAGGACTGGTGGCGGAACTCGAAGCAGTGCAACCCATCGGGCAGGTGCTCGAGCGCTTCGCCCAGCCTGACGTCGTCCCGGTGGAAGCTGCTCGGGAGCTGCCACAGGACCGGGCCGAGCTTCTCGGCCTCGGCCAGCGGCTGCAGCACCTCGCTGAACCGGGCTACCCGATCGGGCAGCCCGGCCAGCCGCTTGATGTGGGTCATGTAGCGGCTGGCCTTGACTGCGAAGACGAACCCGGGCGGCGTCGCGTCCCTCCAGCCGCGGACCGCGTTGAGCGTCGGCAGCCGGTAGAACGTCGAGTTGACCTCGACCGTGTTGAAGCGCTGTGCGTACAGCTCCAGCCACCGGCCGGGCGGCCGGCCGCCGTAGACGGGTTCGCGCCAGTCTGCGTATGACCAGCCGCTGCAGCCGACGCGAGGTGTCTCGGTCAGGGCGCCACCGTGGATGCGAACAGCTCCATCGCAGCCTTGTTGAAGGCTGGAATGTCATCAGGCTTGCGGCTGGTGACCAGGTTGCCGTCGACGACGACCTCCTCGTCAACCCACTCGGCGCCGGCATTCGCCAGGTCGGTGTGCAGGCTCGGCCATGACGTCATCCGCCGCCCGTTCACCGCTCCCGCCTCGATCAGCGTCCACGGCCCGTGGCAGATCGCGGCGATCGGCTTGCCCGCCTCGACGAACGAGCGCACGAAGTCCACCGCCTGATCGTCAATCCGCAATGCGTCGGGGTTGATCACGCCGCCCGGAAGCACGAGCGCATCGTAATCGGCGGCGTTTGCCTGTGAGAGCGAACGGTCGACCTCGATCGGATCGCTCGGGTCGTGATGTTCGAAGCTCTGGATCGACCCGGCCTTCGGTGACACAACGTCCACCTGCGCCCCCGCCTCGCGGAGCGCCTTCGTGGGCCTGGTCAGCTCGACCTGCTCCACGCCGTCCGTCGCCAGCACTGCTACGCGTTGTCCCTGGAGGTTCATCGTCGTCTCCCTCGGGTTCGGTTTGCCACCCACCGGTCGACCACCCGGTAGGCGGTGACCTCTGTTGCGGTGGCCACTGCGGCCACAGCGATGTACATCGCAACGTGCACGGCTCGAACCGGCACGCCCTCCTTCTTCGAGCGACGCGCGTGCATCGCCCCCGCCCAGAGGGGGCGCAGACCGGTGCGCGCCACGGCCATCACGCTCGTCGCCGCCACAGCGCCGATGACCCCGGACGCCTGGTCGCCGCTCAGCCTGGCGTGTCCATTCGACCGCGGCCGGCCGGGGGTCAGCTCGCGGAGGAGCGCTTTCGGCGCCAGCCGCTCACGCAGCTCCTCCACGTCTCGGCCCAGGCGGTCGCGTGACGCGTCTACTCGGACTCGGGCTTCATCCGGTGCTTCAGCCACTGCACGTCCTCTCTGATTCGTTCTACCAGCGTGGTCGTGATCTCGTCCGACGCGCTGCGCAACGAACGCACGCCGACCAGGCGAGCACTCCGCCGACGAGAGCGCACACGACCGCCACGATGAGCGACGCCAGCCACGCGGGCATCGCCGTCGCCAGCCCCAGGGTCGCCGCCGTGGCGAGCAACCCGATCGTCACCAGCCCGGCCAGGGCCGCGGCTCCCGAGAAGTCCGCTGCCGATGGCTGCCCGTCGGGCGCCGTCGGCGATCTCGGCCTTGACGAACTCCGCCTCGCTGCGGCCAAGCGCGGACGCGTCCTGGATCGTGTCTGCGATCAGTGCACCGACCGACTCCCGGCCGGGCACGCCTTGGCCGTTTGAACCGCTGTGTGGCGTGGTGGTCTCCATCGCCGCCAGACTGCCCGCGTTGGAACGCCGGTAAACGTCATGCGTCAGCCGGCGACTGCCTGAGCGACCCGCAGATCGGCAGCCAGATCCGCCAGTCGCCGGCGACGCTCGTCGGCAGGCCCGCGCAGCACCGAGGATGGGTGAACAGTCACCACCGACGGCACACCTCCGGGCCCCTCGAGCACCTGGCCGCGGTGACGGGTGACGCTGAAACCGGAGCCGAACAGCTCGACTGCGGCGACCGATCCCAGCACCACGACCACGGTCGGGATCGACCGCCCGGAGCTCGGCCGCAAACCACGGCTCGCAGGCAACCACCTGCCATCGTGACGGGGTCTTGTGGATCCGTCGCTTGCCCTTCGGCGTCCACCGGAAGTGCTTGACGATGTTGGTCAGATACACATCCTCAACATCGATCTCGGCCGCGTCCAGAGCGCCTGATGGAGTATCCGGCCGGCCGGATCCGACGAACGGATGCCCCTGCTGGTCCTCATGGTCGCCCGGCTGCTCGCCGACCGCCAGGATCGAGGCGCTGCGGGTGCCCTCGCCGAACACCGTCTGCGTGGAGTCACGCCACAGATCACAGCCCCGGCACGAGCGAGCGGCGGCCCGCAGCCGGCGTAGGTCACGCGTGTCCGGGACGAACGATCCGGCACCGGATGCAGCCCGCTTCGGCACGCCCGCGCGCTACCCCCGGCGTGCCTGATCAAACGCCCGTGCGGCGCGATTAGAGCTCCCCGTCGCAGGGGTATCCACACGTCCGTCCGGAAACCTCCGGGAGAACCCCACGAAGGAGCAGCATGCAACTGACCACACTCAACGACGTCTTCGTCGATCAGCTCGGCGACCTGAAGAGCGCCGAGCAGCAGCTGACGGATGCGTTGCCGAAGATGGCACAGGCCGCTTCGACGCCGGAGCTGCGCGAGGCGTTCGAGGAGCATCTGCAGGAGACCCGCGGCCACGTCAAGCGGCTGCAGGAGATCGAGCAGATGGTCGGCTCGATCCCGACCGAGACGTGCGAGGCGATGAAGGGCCTCGTCAGCGAGGGCGAGGAGATCATCGAGGCCGACGGCGATCCGGTCGCCAAGGATGTCGCGCTGATCGCCGCCGCCCAGCGGGTGGAGCACTACGAGATGGCCGCCTACGGGACGGCGCGCGCCCTGGCCAGGGAGCTGGACTTCAGCGACGCCGCGGATCTCCTCAGCGATACGCTCGATGAGGAGTCGGCTGCCGACCAGAAGCTCACCTCGATCGCGACCGGCGGCCTCATGTCCGGCGGCATCAACAAGGCCGCCTCGCACTAGGGCCTGGGCCTCCGATGGATGCCTCCTGCGGCGATGACCCCCAGGCGTCGGCTCGCGCGGCCGGCCTGCGGTACGTCTCGAGCGCAGACCCAGGCATCCGGCGGCGGAGGAGGGGGAGCGGGTTCTGGTACGTGCGTCCCGGCGGCAAGGCAGTCCGAAGCCGCCGCGACCTGGACCGAATCCGCTCCCTCACCATCCCGCCCGCCTGGACGGACGTGTGGATCTGCCGTTTGCCGAACGGGCACCTCCAGGCAACCGGCCGCGACGCGCGAGGCCGCAAGCAGTACCGCTACCACCCGCGCTGGCAGGAGGTGCGGGACGAGACCAAGTACCACCGGATGATCGCGTTTGGCGCGGCGTTGCCCGGGATTCGGCGCCAGGTTCGACGCGACATGGGACGACACTCGCTGACACGCGAGCGAGTGCTGGCAACGGTGGTGCAGCTCCTCGACGGAACCTCGATCCGGGTGGGAAACGACGACTACGCGCGCACGAACGGGTCGTACGGCCTGACGACGCTTCGCGACCGCCACGTGGATGTGCACGGCTCGCGGGTCGACCTCCACTTCCGAGGTAAGGGCGGCAAGCAACACGAGCTGTCCTACGACGACCCCCGCGTCGCACGCATCATCACGCGCTGCCAGGCGCTTCCCGGTCGGCATCTGTTCCAGTTCGTGAACGCCGACGGCGACCCCGAGCCGATCGACTCCGAGGACGTCAACTCCTACCTGCAGGAGATCGCCGGCGACGACTTCACCGCCAAGGATTTCCGCACCTGGACGGGGACGGTGCTGGCCGCGTGGGCGCTCGACGAGCTGGGCCGTCCGCAGTCGAAGACGCAGGCGCGCAAGCAGCAGGCGGAGGCTGTCAAGGCGGTCGCCGCCGAGCTGGGCAACACGCCCGCCGTGTGTCGCCGCTGCTACATCCATCCCGACGTGATGGAGGCCCACATCCACGGGACGCTGTTCGACGTCCTCGACCACCCGCCCCGTCGCCGCGCCGGCCTGGCTCCCGAGGAGACCGCAGTGCTGCGCCTGCTCCGCGAGAGCGAGTCGACCTGAGCCTTTAGAACTGGCCTAACACTCCCAGGGTTTGCCCGCTGGGGTGCCGGGGCATCACCGAGCCATGGAGACACCGGAGCCCGCCTCAGGGGAAGACCCAAAGCAGACCGCGCGTGCCCGTTTTCGCGCGACGACGGGCAGCGTCGCCCGCGGCTACTCGTGGTTGGTGGTCAAGCTCCGCTTCCTGATCCTTGCCGCCTGGCTGGCGCTGGCGATCGCGGCGGCCCTCCATCTCTCGCAGTTCGGGTCGAACAGCGGCCCGATCGTGACGCTGGTGCCCAGCGGCGCCCCGGCGCTGCGCACGCTGGCAACCTCCGAGAAGCTGTTCCATGTTCCAGCCCAGGCGGAGTTCGCGGTCGTCGTTCGCTCGCCGGGCGGGCTCTCCGCCGGGGACCTGGCAGCCGTCACGGCTCAAGCCGTGCGAACCGACACCACCACCGGCGGCGACGTGCGATTCGCCCTCCCGATCACGAACACGCTGAAGCTGTTCCCGGGTTCGCGCGAGTCCGGCACGACCGCGGTCACGTTCCTGGACATCGACCCGAACCTGACGCAGCAGCGGCAGACGCAGGCGGCCGCCGCGTACGCGCGGTCGCTGTCCAGTGCGACCGGGGACAGGGCGCACCAGACCGGCGTGATTCCCGGCCAGCTCCGCCAGGGGATCCTGATCGACGACGGCCTGGCTCTGCTCGAGATCTGCACCCTCGTGCTGATCCTCGGCATCGTCGGCATCGCCTACCGCTCGCTGGGGGCGCCGTTGATGGTTCTGGCAGCCGCCGCGGTCGGACTGGTGATGACCATGTGGCTGCTCGAACGCCTACAGTCTCACGGGCTTGCGGTGCCGCAGGAGCTCGACCCGGTGGTGGTCGCGCTCACCCTCGGACTGACGACGGACTACGCCGTCTTCCTGCTGTCGGGGACGCGCAACCGCATGCGCGACGGCGATCAGCCGAGGACGGCCGTGCGGGTCACCACCGCCCACGTCGCGCCGATCGCTCTGACCAGCGCGGTGATCCTGGCCGGCAGCCTGCTCGGTCTGCTGGTGTCGACCTTCGGGCTGTTCCACGATCTCGCACCGGCGCTGGCGCTGACGGTCGGCGTGGCGTTCGTCGTCTCGCTCACGCTCGTGCCAGCCTTGCTGGCAACCTTCGGGCGCGGAGCCTTCTGGCCGCAGAGGCAACCTGCTGCCGGTACCGTCGCGCCGGCGCCGCCCGCTGAGCCTCACGGGCTGACGGGGCTGATCACCCGCCGTCCGGTAGCCGCGGGCGTCGTCGTCGTGTGCGGCGCGGTACTCGTGCTTGCAACGTGGCCAGTCGGCCACCTGCGTCTGGGATTCGGCCAGCTCAGCGACCTTCCCGCCAGCTCCCCGGAGCACCAGGCCGCAACAGCCGCCGAACGCGGGTTCGCGGCGGGGATCCTCTCTCCCACCACGGTGCTCGTGCAGGGGAGCGGCATCGCCCGCACCCAGCCGGCGGCGCTCGATCGCCTCCAGCAGCTGATCGCCAGGACCAGCGACGTCGGTGGGGTCCTGGGTCCTGCCGACGAGCCGCCCGTCGCACGGCTCGGTGTGTTCGTGTCGTCGAACGGAGACGCGGCCCGGTACGTGGTCGTATTCCGCGATGACCCCCTGGGCGCCGCGGGCATCGACGACCTTCACCGCTTGCGGAACCAGATACCGGCTCTGGCGGGCCGCGCCGGCATCCACGGAGCGCGCTTCAGCTACGCCGGGGACACCGCGCTGGCTGACCAGACGATCTCGGCGATGGAGTCGGACATGCTCCGCGTCGGTCTGGTCGTGCTGGCGATCAACTTCATCCTGCTGGCCGTCTTCCTCCGAGCGCTGCTGGCGCCTCTCTTCCTGCTGGCCTCGAGCGTGCTCAACGTCGCGGCTGCGCTGGGACTGACGACCTGGCTCTTCGTGGACATCCTCGGCTACGGCCAGCTCACCTACTACGTGCCGTTCGTGGTGGCCGTGCTGCTGGTGTCGCTTGGCTCCGACTACAACATCTTCGTGGTGGGGCGGATCTGGCAGGAAGCCCGGGTCAGGCCGCTCCCGGAGGCGGTCGCAGTCGCGGCTCCGCGGGCGTCTCGCGCGATCCGCATCGCCGGCTTGACGCTGGCCGCGAGCTTCGGCCTGCTGGCCCTGATCCCGTTGCGGTCGTTCCGCGAGATCGCGTTCGCGATGGCCGCCGGGGTGCTGCTGGAGACGTTCCTGGTGCGCGCGCTGCTGGCTCCGGCCCTGATCGCGCTGTTCGGCCGCTCCAGCATCTGGCCGCGCCGACAGTCGCAGCGCGCGGCGGTCGCCGCGCCCGAACCCGCGGGTACCTACGCATCAGCCCCTCAGGAGACCGAGACGGAAGGAGTCGAACATGCCCTCTAGCTGGACTGACAAGCAGGAGCGCGAGTATCAGCACATCGTCGACAGCGAGCGCAAGGCGGGCCGGAGCCCTCGGCGCGCCAAGGAGATCGCCGCCCGAACGGTCAACAAGGAGCGCGCGCAGAAGGGCCAGTCCAAGACCGCGTCGCGCAGCTCAGTCGAGGACATGCCCTCGTCGAAGCGCGGCGGTCAGCGATCGGGGACGAACCGCACCAAGGGCCGGACAAAGGCCCAGCTCTACAACGAGGCCCGGCAGCGCGGGATCAAGGGGCGCTCCTCGATGAACAAGGCCCAGCTGCAGCGAGCCGTCGACGCGAAGAAGTAGCGGCGTCAGTTGCGGCCGGGATCCACGATCCCGGCCGCCCGCATCGCGGCGGCGAAGGAGCCGTAGCGTCGTTCGAGCTCCTCGATGGTCGGCCACCGGCCGCCGTGCGACTCGCGGTAGTCGCGGTAGGCTCGCTCGTCGAGCGGCTGCGGACTTGCCGCCGCCGCGGCCAGCAGTCCGGCGACGGGCGAGTCGGAATCGCTGCCCCGATCAGGGCGCGACTCGACGTCGAGGGCGGCAGGCAGAATCTCCTCGGCCGCGCCAGGGCCTCGATCCCCGGGCTGCGTTCGTTCGGCCGTCTGGGGACCGCCACCGCGCGGGTGACCGGTCTGGCTACCCTTGGCAGCGTCGCCGGCCTGGTCGGCGGGCAGGTCGGGAGCGTCCGGATGCGTGCCCTGAGTTCCTTCGGTGGGGCCGGTCGGGACGTCGGGAACTGCGGGCGTACCGTCGCCTTCGGTCATCCGGCTACTCCGCTTCGGGCGGAGTCGGATCGCCGGGTGTCGGCAGTGGATCGGGATGTGGCGGCGCCGGTGGCGTCGGCGGGGTTTCGTGGATAGTCGTCACAAGTGGACGCTACCCGTGCGTCGCATGACCCAAACGGCGGCCCGATGCAGGCCCACGCGGCCTTGCATCGTTTGCTCACCTCGGCGGTCGGGTATACCACCTCCCGATGAGCGACTCCAACCCTGACGTTGAAGGCGCCGAGAGTGACGTCGAACCGGCCGAGAACGAGCAACCGGGCGCACCTCTCGACGCCCCCGCTGTGCCGTTCATCGATCGCCGGTCGCAGCCGCGTTTCGCGGCCGAGTCACTGTTCGTCCGGCTGGTTGCAACCAGTGGCATCGTTGCGATTGCGGTGGCGGTCGCCGCGATTCTCGGCACCCAGTCCGTGGACGCCTGGATCGTCGGGCTCGTCGCGTCGCTGATCAGCGTCGTGCTCGCGGCAGTGCTCTGGTCATCCCGAACCCTGTAAGAACTGGTTTCAGAGTGAGCGGCGTTGTGAGGCGCAGGGCGCGGCGGGGGCGGCAAGGATCGAGCCGCGAGCGGAGCGGAAGCGTGCCTGGAAGGCACGTTGAGCACCGCACGCGGCGTGGGACGCCGCCGCCACCGTCGCGAACCAGCCGCAACAGGCGGTCATTCTGAAACCAGTTCTAAGTGCTCCGACTAGAGCGAGATTCCGTCCAGGGCGTGGGCCCGGGAGGGCAGATCGCGGCCGAAGCTGTCGGGGTTGGTGCCCAGCGTCTCGGCGCTCTCGAGAGCGATCATCTGCACCACGGCTGTCAGGGGGAACACCGACAGCAGTTCGCTCGGGGCCTGGGCGCCGATCACCCTCACGGCGACGCCGCACGACTCGGCCCCGCGCGCCACGGCCTGCAGCCGCTCCGCGCCAGGGCCGCCGCCGTCGAGGCAGACGAGCGCGTCGGACGGCCCGCTGGCGACGAACGGCCCGTGCAGGTACTGCTCGACGCTCATGCCGGAGGCGGCGACGTACGCGGTCTCGCGCACCTTCAGCGCTCCCTCCGCCGCCGTCCACTGGTTGGGCCCGGCCCCGATGAACTCGAGCGACCGGGGCGGCGGCTCGACCCCCACCGGCGGCCCTTCGACCACCTCTGCGACCGCCTCGGGAACGGCATCCAGCGGTCCCAGATCGGCCCCGAGCTCGACGGCGATCTGCGCCAGCCGGAGCATGGCGCCGGTGTGGCTCGCCGTGAACGCAGACGACCGTTCCTGGTCGACCGTCTCGAGGTCCGCCCCCGGTGACCCACGCCCGGAGATCACGACCACTGCGCCGCCCGCACTGCGTGCGTCGTCGAGCACCTGCGACGTGAACTGCTTGGTGCCCCGATGGCTGAGCAGGATCAGCCCGTCGTCCTTCGTTGCATGCGGCCCGTACAGCTCGGCGTCCATCGCCTGGACAGCCACGGCCTCGACGCCGGCGGCGGTCAGGAACCAGGCGCCGATGTTGGCCGCGTGCCAGCTCGTGCCGGTGCCGACCAGCAGTCACCGGCCTGCCGCGCAGCCGCCCCGCCGCATCCGAGACTCCCGACGTATCGCCCAGCATCCGCCGCAGCTCTGCCGGCTGGGTCATGATCGTTTCCCGCATCACGCTCGTCACCCGATCAGGCCTCCCGTGCGGTCAGGATCGCGCGGCGGTCTGCGCGGCTCGCGCGGCGATTCGCTCGTGAACGATCTGGATGGCCATCGCTCCCTCGCCGATGGCGGCCGCGCAGCGCTTGGTCGAGCCGGAACGGACATCACCCGCGGCAAGCACGCCGGGCAAGCTCGTCTCGAGCAGGAACTCCGCACCGGCCTCGGGACCGGTGACGACGAACCCGTGATCGTCGCGGGCCACCGCGTCGCCCAGCCAGCCGGTGCACGGCAACGCTCCCAGGAACAGGAAGAGGAACGACACCGGGACGCGGTCGCCGTCCTTGAGGGTGACGGCATCCAGTCTCCCGTCCTGGCCGTGCAGCACGGCGATCTCGCTGCGGTCGCGAATGTTGACGCCGTAGCGCTCGAGGTCGTGGATGAGGTAGGCCGACATCGTCTCGCGGAGATCGGCCCGCCGGTGGAACAGTGTCACCAGCGCGCCGCCGCGGGCGAGCCAGACAGCGGCCTGCCCGGCTGAGTTGCCTCCGCCGACAACCCCGACGCGCGACGCGCCGCAGAGCTGGGCCTCGGGCGGGCCCGCTGCGTAGAACACGCTGATCCCCTCGTAGTCGGACAGCGCGTCCACCGGCAGCCGGCGGTACTGGGCACCGGTCGCCAACAGGACGGTGGGAGCGACGATGTCGGTCCCCTCCTCGAGGTGGGCGACGTAGCTTCCGTTCGTCGCATCGAGCGAGGCGACGCGGTAGGGGGTCGCAGTGCGGGCGTTGAACTTGCGCGCCTGGGTGACCGCCCGGCTGGTCAGCTCGATCCCGGTGATACCGGCCGGAAACCCGAGGTAGTTCTCGATCCGGCGCGAGGAGCCGGCCTGGCCACCCAGCGCCGTGCTCTCGACGACCAGCGTCTCGAGTCCCTCCGACGCTCCGTAGACCGCTGCCGCCAGTCCGGCGGGGCCGCCTCCGACCACCAGCAGATCGACCTCCTCACGCGGCGCGAGCTCGCGGCCGATCCCCAGCGCGCGCGACACCTGGCCGGTCGACGGGCCACGCAGCTCCACCCCGCCCGGAAGCCGCACCAGCGGAAGGCTGGCGGCGTCGAGTCCTGCGACCAGCCCGGCCGCGACCTCGTCGTCCCCCGGATCCCGCCAGGTGAAGGGCAGGTGGTTGGCGCGCGCGTAGTTGACGACCTGCAGGGTCGCCGCCGAGGTGCGGGGGCCGACGACCTCGATGCCGATGCCCGGAACCTCCTGCAGCGCATCCCGCCGCCTGACGAACGTCGACAGCAGGACGTCGGCCAGCGAGCTGTCCTCGAACAGCAGCGCGCGCAGCGCATCGCGCTCGACGGCGATGTAGCGCAGCGGCTGCGTGACGACCGCGGTCAGGAACACGCTCTGCCCTGACAGCAGGTTCATCTCGCCCAGGAAGCCCGCCTTGCCGTGGCGGATGATCTCCTGGTCGGCTCCGTCCAGGATCGTAACCTCGCCGTCGAGGATGGCGATGAACGGGTAGGTCGCATCCCCCACCCGGAACAGAATGTCTCCGACCGCTGCCGAGCGCACCTCACCGAGCGCGGCCAGCTGGTCGAGCTGGGATGAGGACAGGGCTGCGCTAGCGGGGGCTGCCATTGGACTCCGAAAAGATGTTCACAGATGCAAGGTAACGCCTCTGTCAAATACGCGGGTCTCCGCGCGCTGCTGCACGACGACGAGCAGCACCCCACTGCACTGACGGCAACGAAGAACAGTGCCCGGAGTCTGGACGTACGCCACCGTCTCGGCGAGCGGCGCCGTCTGCCCGCACGACCGGCAGGTCGCGACGACCGTGGTCATCTCCCGGCCGAACGCTTCGAACAGGATTCCTGCCGCCGCGTTGCCGTCCAGTGCGGTCCTGGACATGTCAGCCACCGCTCGGCCCGAACCTCTCGGTCTTGATCCGGCCCTGGTCGTGCCCGAGCTCGACCATCGCCTGGCCGACGGCCTCGACGAACCCGTTGGGACCGCACACGAACACCTGCGGCCGATCCTCGACCGGCCACGCAACCTCCGCGATCAACGCCCGGTCGATCCGGCCCTGGTAGCCATCCCACTGCTCCGGCCACTCCCGGGTCAACGTGTAGCGGACGTCGACGCCGTCGGACTCCGCGCAGCGGGCCAGCTCGTCGTGGTAGAGGACGTCGTCGAGGCTGCGGGCCGAGTAGAGCAGCCGGAAGGGCGCCGTGCTCCTGGCCGAGGCGCGGTCGCGGAGCATCGCCCGGAACGGCACGACGCCGGATCCGCCGGCGAACATCTGCACCGGGGTGTCGCCGGTAGGCCTCCAGACGAAGTAGCCGCCGATCGGCCCGCGGAGCTCCACCTGGTCGCCGGCGCGGAGCTCATCGGCGAGGTAGGGCGAGACCTCCCCGTCGTCGATCCGCTCGATCGTCAGAACCAGGTGGTCGTCGCCCGGAGCCGATGCGATCGAGTAGCTCCGCTGCGCCTGGTAGCCGTCTTCGGCTGTCAGACGGACGTCGACGTGCTGGCCCGCGAGGTGTCCCGGCCAGTCGGGCAGGTCGAGCGCGATGCTCCGGGCATGCGCCGTCTCGTCGACCAGCTCGACGACCGTCCCCAGCTGCCAGTTCAGTCGCCCGCGTACCGCTGTTCCAGCCATGGATCTCCGTAGTTGTGATAGCCGTAGGACTCCCAGAAGCCTGGCTCGTCATCGAGGCGCAGGGTCAGCCGGCGAACCCACTTGGCGCTCTTCCAGAAGTAGAGGTGAGGCACCAGCAGCCGCGCCGGCCCGCCATGCTCGGGATCGAGCGCCTCGTCGTCGTACTCGAACGCGATCCACGCCTTGCCGCCCATCAGGTCCTCGAGCGGGAGGTTTGTGGTGTACCCGCCGTCGCTGGTCGCCAGCACGTACCCAGCCTCGGTCTCGACGCCTGCCAGCAGCGTGTCGAGTGAGACCCCGCGCCAGTGCGTGTCGAGCTTCGACCACTTGGTCACGCAGTGGATGTCCACCGTGATCCGCTCGGACGGGAGCGCCAGGAACTCGTCCCAGCTCCACTGCTTGGGATCGTCGACCTCGCCGTCGACCCCGAACGTCCAGGACTCCAGCGGCGTGTGCGGGGTCGGGCCTGCGGAGAGCACCGGGAACTCGTTCGTCGCGTACTGCCCCGGCGGGATCCGCGAGGGGTCGAACTGACGCTCGCGCCGACCGTGGAATCCGCGCGACACGAAGGACAACGGAGGGCTCCTTTCGGGGTGGGACCGGCGTACCACCCCGACGATACACACCAACGCGCTCGATCGCATGGGTCGAATGACTGAACGCACGCGTCCAGGTGCTGAGCGACTCGGCCGCCGTCGCCGGCGGACCGGTCAGGCGGAGAGCCGAGCGGCGAGGTCCTGGAACTGTTTCAGCATGGCAGCGGCCTGATCGTCGGAGACGTCCTCGACGTCGAGCGCCCGATTGCTGGCGCTGGAGGCCAGGATCAGGGCGTCCAGCTTCAGCTGAACCGCCTGCGACTCCCGGTTCTGCGTGTTCTGGATCAGGAACACGATCAGGAACGTCACGATCGTGGTGCCGGTGTTGATCACCAGCTGCCACGTGGTCGAGAAGCCGAGCAGCGGGCCGGTGACACCCCACACCACGATCGCCGAGAACGCCAGGGCGAACGCCCACGGCGACCCCACTGCCACGGAGATGCGTTGTGCGAAGCGATGGAAGAGGGTCTGCAAGCGTGCTCCAGCGAGGATGGTCCGGTGGCCAGCTGCCCAAACGTGCAATACCCCTACCCTGTGCGGCTCTGTCGGCAAACCCGGGCGTGACCGGAGCCATCGGTGGAGCGAGCACGAGCAATCCGATCGCGCCGCCGTCTCCGTACTGAACCCCAATACTCGCGGCGGCTGACCGGGATCGGTATCCCGGCGGACCCGCTGGGCAGCGCCGACACGCTGACCGTCAACGACCTGACCGGCACAGACGTGACCTCGGTCGGGGCCGACCTGGCCGGGTTCGACGGCACCGGCGACGGCGCGGCCGACTCGGTGATCGTCAACGGCACCAACGGGCCCGACCGCGTGCACGTGACGAGCTTCGGCTCGCAGGTCTCCGTTGCGGGCCTCCAGCCCCACGTCCAGATCTCCGGCAGTGAGCCCGCCAACGACACGCTGTTGCTGAACACGCTCGACAGGGACGACAGCGTCACCGTCGACTCCGGCGTGATCGGGTTGCTGAACCCGATCGTCGACCTCGGGGCCGGCGAGTAGCAGCGGCGAGCGGACGGAGTCAGCTACAAACCCGTTACTGTCGGCGGGCGCCAGGCGCCCCCCGCCGGCGGCGCCCCAACCGATGTCTGATCCCCTCGTCACGCTCTACCAGGCAGAATGGTGCCCCTTCTCCTCGGCTGTCCGCGAGGTGCTGACCGAACTCGGCATCGACGCGATCGTGCGGCAGGTCGAGCCGTGGCCCGAGCAGCGGGCCCACCTGCGTGAGGTGGCCGGCACCGATCAGATCCCGGTGCTGCAGGCCGAGGACGGGCAGATCTACCGCGGCACGCGCGAGATCTTCGCCCATCTGCAGCAGCGCGCCCCGGGTCGGTTCGCAGCTGCCCACCGGCAGCGCTACGCCGATCACCGGGACGCGCGTGAATCCGACGCGACCGGACAGCTGCTCGAGTACTTCAGAGGCACCGGCGACCTGGAGTTGGTGGATCCACAGGCGCCCCCGGATGACGCGAAGGTCATCGACGTGCCGGACCAGCACCGGTACGAGCTCCTCCTCGACGGGCGCCGGATCGGCCTGCTTGCCTACCGCCGGCGCCAGAACCGGATCGCACTCACCCACACCGAGGTCAGCCCCGCCTGCCAGGGCCGCGGCTTCGGCGGCCGCCTGGCGGCGGGTGCCCTGGACGATGCGCGCCGCCGGGGACTCGCCGTGGTGCCCTTGTGCCCCTTCATCGCCGCCTACATCAAGGCGCACCCGGAGTACGGCGACCTGGTTGCCCCGGAGCACCACCGGTCCGACGGCGACTCGACCTAGGCTGCCGCGAGCTCGATCGGGCGCACCTCCAGCTCGACCCGGTCCCCGGCCCGGAGCACGGTCAGCTTCTGGAGCTGGTCGATGACCTCCGACGACAGCAGGCGCTGCAGCTCCTCGACGCGTTCAACCGGGGCGCCGTTGATCGCAACGACGATGTCCTCGGCGCGAAGCCCGGCCCGCTCGGCAGGGCTGCCGGGCGTGATGTCGATCACCTCGAGGCCGCCCGAACGGCCAAGATCGTTGGCCGCGCGAGGCGGCAGCGGCCGCGGTGCGGCCGCAACCCCCAGGTATGCGCGGCGGACGCGGCCCTCGGTCATCAACTCGAGATCAGGCTGCGGGTGTGGTCGTTGATCGGCACGGCGAGTCCGAGGCCCATCCCGGCCAGGGCCGTGTTGATCCCGACCACGCGGCCGTCGGCGGTCGCCAGCGCCCCACCCGAGTTCCCGGGGTTCAGGGTCGCATCGGTCTGGATCACGTTGTCGATCATCCGCAGGGTGCCGCCGGACCTGGCCGGCAGCGACCGGCCGAGCGCCGAGACGACCCCGGTCGTGACGGAGCCGGCAAAGCCGTGCGGGTTGCCGATCGCGACCACGAGCTGGCCGACACGCAGCGTCGAGGCGTCGCCCAGCCGGGCCGGCGGCAGGTCGGATGCGTCGACGGCGATCACCGCCAGGTCGCTGAACGCGTCCCGGCCGATCACCGTGAACCGGAGTTCGCGGCCGTCCGGAAACGACGCCCAGCCATCGCGCGTCGACGCGGGGACGACGTGGGCATTGGTGACCAGCCGGTTCTCGGTGATCGCCACTGCTGCGCCGCCGGCAACGCGCCCGCGCGACCTGCCGCCCAGCCTGACCCGCAGGCTGGCGACCGACGGGGACACGTGCTCGACGGCCGCGATCACCGTCCGCGAGTAGGCGTCCAGCAGGTTCTCGTTTTCGCTGGAGGAGTCAAGGCTGTTCATTGCCCCAGCGTAGCTCCAGCTGCAAATCGGACAGATTGCGGTCAATCGACGCCCTCGAGTCCCAGCGCCTCAGCGAACAGGGGGCCGTTCTCGATTACCTGGGGAGCTTCGTCGCACTTCGCTGGCGCTCGTCCTGATGACGGCCGTCTGGCTCGCCCTGCATGCATACGAGCTGATCTGGTTTCGGGAGGATCGGGCTCGCCGGCGCGCGGAGCAGGCGGCGTAGCCGCTCAGCGGGCCGTCAGCCGCACCAGCTGGTGGGCGCTCGGGCAGGCGACCCACACCGCGTCGCCGGCCGCCGCGATGCCGGCCGGCCCGAGGCAGACCCGCACCTGGCGGGTGTGGTTGGTGGCCGGGTCGATGCGGGTCAGGCTGTCGCCGTCGAAGTTCGTCACCCAGAGCGCGCCGCCGGCAGCCGCCGAGTACGCCGGCTCGGCCTGAGTGGTGATCGTGGCCGTGACGCGGTTGGTGGCAGGGTTGATGCGCGACACGGAGTTGCCCTGCAGGTTCGTCACCCACAGCGAGCCTTCGCCGAACGCCGCCGAGACGGGCGTCAGGCCGACGCCGATCGTGGCCTGGACGTGGCCGGTGCCGGGATCGATCCGGTAGACGCTGTTCAGGTCGCCGCGCACCACCCAGACCGAGCCGTCGCCGACCGCCACGGCCGCCACCCCCTGCTCGGTGCCCTCGGGTGCTCGGCCCGCGATGATGACGCCGAGCGGCTTGCCGCTCCCGGCGTCGACCTGCGAGACCGAGTTGCGCTGCCAGTTGGTCACCCACAGGTTGTGGCCTTCGGCCGCCATCTGATCGGGGCGCGGCAGCCGGATCGTCTGCGCGATCGTCCCACCGGGGTCGTGCAGCCGGTAGAGCGCTCGCTTCCACCCAACCGCCCAGATCGAGCCGTCCGCCCATGCCAGCGCGGTGCCGTTGCCCTGGATCGGTGTACTGGCGGTGACCTTGCGCGTGGCCGGGTCGACCCGCAGCACCTGCATGCCGTCGTGCGTCGCCGTCCAGACCGCGCCGTCGGGCGCCACGGCGACGGCGAACGGATCGCCGGCCACCGAGATCCTGACCAGCTTCGGCGGCGAGCTCGCTCCCGAGCCGCTCGGGGCGGAGCCGGCCCCGGAGCCGCCGCAGCCGGCCGCGGCCAGCAGCAGGCAGATGACAGCGCGTCTCATGCTGGCTGAGACGGCCGCGACGGCGCCGTGGTTTGTGCTGGCCGGGACCGGCTGCTGCTATCTCACTCCGTACTGGCGGCTTCGAGGTCTCCCTCGAACTTCTCAGCGGGCAGGACGTAGAGGAAGGTGATCGCGGCGGCGGCGGCACCCAGGAACTCGGCGAGCAGGTAGACCCAGATGTTGCTCCACTTGAACAGGCCGGTGACCATGCCGCCAATCGCGATTGCGGGGTTGAACACTCCACCAGAGATGCCGCCGACGGCGAACGCACCCGCGACCACCGTGAACCCGATCGCCAACCCGTAGAAGGAGTTGCCAAGGGTGCCCCGGGCGGTGGCGACGTTCAGCACCACCCACGCCAGGGCAAACGTGAACACGAACTCCACGACCAGCATCTTCCCGGCGCTTGCGACGTGAGCAGAGGCCTCATGGCCGCCGACGGCACGGGCGACGAGGCCGCCCAGTACCGCTGCGATGACCTGAGTGACCATGTAGGCGACCCACTCGTTCGAGGCCATCCTCCCTCGAACGAAGACCGCGGTGCTCACGGCCGGGTTGAAGTGTCCGCCCGACACATGGCCGCCGGCAAAGATCATCACCATCAGCACGGAGCCGATGGCGAGGGGCGCCAGCGCGCCCGCCCCCGCCTTGTTGGTCACCATACCGACCGTGAACACGAAGATGAACATTCCGATGAACTCGACGACGAGTTTGCGGTCAAGCGGGTACGTCATGGTGCTCCTCCCAGCGCAGACGCCACGTATTGCGTTGGACTTCGACTCCGCGGGGGATCGACCTTCCGGCCCGGGGCGTCCGCTCAGAACGCTGTCGGCAGGCCCGAACGTGTCCGGCGCGGCAGCCGTCCCCGGTTACGCAGCCCGATGGTCACAGCTACCCCGAAGACGAATCCGCCGACATGGGCGAAGAAGGCGACACCGCCCTCGCTGCTCGACGAGAGCAGGCCGAAGTTCGCCTCGAATAGCTGATACAGGAACCAGAACCCGAGGAAGAACCATGCAGACATGCGGACCGGGATGATGAACACCAGCCCGCGCACGGTGGAGCGCGGGTAGAGCACGAAATACGCCCCCAGCACCGCCGCGATCGCGCCCGAGGCGCCGAGAGTCGGAATCTGGGCTTCCAGGGCCGACCCGAAAGCCAGCGTGACCAGCGCCTGCGTCAGCATGGCGGCGAAGCCGCCGGCCACGTAGAAGACGAGATAGCGCAGGCCGCCGAAGGCGTCCTCCACGTTCTTGCCGAACACCGCAAGGAACAGCATGTTGCCGAGGATGTGACTCCAGCTTCCGTGCAGGAACAGCGCCGTGAACCAGCTGATCCACCACGGCTCCGGGCCGCTGCACGAGCCGTTGACCGTGCACGGATAGAACGACGCGTGGTAGATCGACCTGTCCAGGTGTGGCAGCTCGTAGAGGATCCAGACGGCAAAGTTGGCGACGATCAGCGCCACGTTGACGTAGGGGAAGCGGCGGGCTCGTATGCCGTCCGAGAGCGGGAGCATTCGCGCCTAGTGTCGCCGATCGCCGCCTGAGCAGCGGCCCCTACAGCAGCTGAGCGAGCTCGGTCCACCCACGCCGCGGGACGCCTGACTCGCCGATCGCCTGAATGGCGACGTGATCGGCGCCGGCGTCGAAGTGAGCCCGGACGGCCGCCGCGAGATCCTCCAGCGATCCGTGCGGCACCACGGCATCGATCAGCCGGTCGGAGCCGCCGTCACGGAGATCGTCCTCGGTGAACCCGTAGCGAAGCAGGTTGCTGGTGTAGTTCGTGAGCCCCAGGTACGAGGCGGCATACTCGCGGGCCAGACTCCGGCCCCGCTGGTGATCGGCCTCGACAGCCACGGCGATCTCAGGCGCGAGGAACGGTCCCACACCCAGCCGCTGCCGCGCATCGGCCGTGTGCTCGACCGGCACGAAGTACGGGAGCGCACCCAGCGTGCGCTCCGCGCTCAGGTCGAGCATCTTCGGGCCGAGCGCGGCCAGGGAGCGGCGATCGGACGGGATCGGCTCGGGCGCCGCATCCACTCCGTCGAGGAACTCGCGCATCGCGGTGAGCGGCTTTCGGTAGTGGCTGGTCGCCTCGGGATGCCCGATGCCGATGCCGACCATCAGCCGGCCGGGAAAGTCGCGCTCGAGGGCGGTGTACTCGGCTGCGAGCTCGGCCGGATCGTACGCCCAGACGTTGACGATCGACGTGCCGACGACCAGCGACTCGGAGGCCTCGAGCAACGGCCGCACCGTCGGCAGCCGCGGCGAACCGCCCAGCCAGAACGTGCCGAAGCCGAGCTGCTCGGCGAGCGCCGCGGCGGCGGCGGCGTTCTCCTCGCCGATCCGCCGGTACGTCGTCCACACCCCGACCTTCCCGAACTCCACTAGCCGCAGCCTACCGACCCGGGAACAAGGCGCCGATCTCATCGCCGGCGGCGGTGTACCAGTCTGGGTGGACTTGCGAGGTCCAGGTCTCGATCAGCCGGGTCAGCGTCGCGACTCGAGCTGGCTCGAGAGCCGCTGCCTCCTCGGCACTGCGAGCACCGTCGAAATGAGGCATCAGGGGAACCAGGGCCGCGTTCATCGCGGCAGCAACCAGCCCACGGGCCTCGGACCAGTCCTCCAGATATACCTCGTACTCGACGTCGCCAACACGCCGCCAGCCGGCACCCTCCATGGTTCCGACCTCGTCCGCACCGTTGGCCATGCTGGCGGCGAACACCAAGCCGCTGGGGATGTCGGGAGGACGGATCTGCGCGAGGCGGCGCATCGCCTGGCGCGCAAACTCCCGGATCGCCTCCAGGCCTTCGCTCGCCCCGAATACGGGCTCGGCGAGATCGTTTCTCACGGTGCGCTGCACGACCAGGTATGGAGCCTCGGCCAGCGATCCCAGCGTCACCTGGTGGCAGTCGTTCCCGGTGATCCCGATCAGCGGCAACCCGCTCGCCCAGAGCCGTCCGTGGCTCTCGGAGATCAGCTCGTCGCCCACTCTCAGCCGGAGTCCGGGGACATATGTGTGGGAGACGAACCCCTCGCCCCCGCCCCGCGAGTGGTACCCAAGCTGGAACATCGCGTCGAACCCTTTGCCCGGAAGATCGAACACATTCCAGGTCTCCAGCCTCGCCCCGGCGGGCAAGCACTCGGGCGACACATTGGTTGGATTGCCGCCGCCGTGGTTGTCGAGGACCACCACCTCTTCCGCGCCACCCGCGATGAGACCGGTGACCGCAGCCACCGTGTCGGCCTCGATTCGCGGCTTCCCCGTCTGCCAGTACTCGGGCCGAGCCGCCAGAATCTCCATCGGCGAACACAGCTGCGACACGCCCTCCATGTCCACGCTCAGCACCACCCGCATCAGCGTCAGCCGAGCCGGCGCAGCAGGTCGCGGCAGCCGTACAGGGTGGGCACGAAGCGATCGGACGTCCACGCCTCGGGCCAGGTCGAAAGCTTGGCGACCACTCCGTCGTGTTCGCCGTCGACGAGCACCATCTGGCCGTTGATGCCGGAGCCGGCGTAGACGCCCTTGTCGGCGTCCACGACCCACCACTTGTTGCGGTAGTAGGCGCCGGGCGGGAACTCGTGCGCGTCGTCGCTGGGCAGGAATGCCTCCCGCGAGTCGGGGTCGGGCGTGAGGATGTCGGCGACCCACGCCTCGGGCACGATCTGGTGCCCGTCCCGGCGACCGCCCTCGAGCATCAGCCGGCCGAAACGGGCAAGGTCGCGAAGCGTGCAGCACACGCCGCCGTCCGCCATCGCGTTGCCCGCCCCGTCGATGGTCACCTCGGCATCGAACTCGGCGCCCATCGGCTGCCACACACGCGTCGAGATCAGCTCGGGCAGCCGCCGGCCGGCGGCGCGCTCGGCGACCCAGCCGAGGACGTCGGTCAGCACCGAGCGGTACCGGAAGGGGCCGCCGTGCTCGCCGTCGTTGGCCAGCGTCGCGTAGTAGGCGGTGATCTCCGCCGGCAGCGCGCGCCCGGAGTGCGGCCGCCACTGGTAGATCTCCTCGTACACCCGCACGTCGGCGTCCAGGTTGTCGTAGTCCTCGTCGAAGCGGGTTCCCGCCCGCATGTCCAGCAGATGGCGCACGGTGCAACCGTCGAAGCTGGTGCCCGACAGCTCGGGCAACACGTCCGTCACCGCCTGCGCCGGGTCGAGCAGGCCCTCCCCGACCAGCGCTCCGACCACCGTCGAGGTGACCGACTTGGAGACCGACATCAGCAGGTGCGGCGTATCCGGCGTCAGCGAGTTGAAGTACCGCTCGAACACCACCCGGCCGTGGTGGAACACAAGAAAGCCATCGGTGTAGGTGTCGTCGAGCAGCTCGCCCAGAACGCGATCGCGATCCCGGGCGGTGACCGTCATCCCACTCAGGTCGGACTCGTCGCGGGGGAGCTCCCAGGGGGTGTCGCGCCGGCCGGATGCGCGCCGTCGGGATCAGCTCGCGGATGTGCTGGAACCCCCACCGGTTGAACGGCGGATCCTGCCAGTTGCCGAGCGTGACCAGCGCGTCTCCCACCGGCGGAGTCCCCGCCATCAGGCCCAGCTCAGAGGTCGTCTCAGGTGCACTCATGGCTGCGGACTGTACCGCGCTCGGAGTCGACGATCACCGGCTGCCGCGCCGGCGCATAGAGTGCCCGGCATGGCAGCTCGGCGCCTCCCACGCTGGAACGAGCTCCGTGAGCTGGTCCAGCCGGAGCCGCTTCGAGTCCGCAGCCGGCGGCTCGACCGCGCGCACACGATCGAGGATCTCCGATCGATGGCGGCCCGGCGGGCGCCGCGAGCGGTCTTCGACTACGTCGACGGCGGTGCCGGGGACGAGCTGTCGATGGCCCGGGCACGCGAGGCGTTCGACCGGGTCGAGTTCCGCCCCAACGTCCTTCGCGACGTCTCGCGCGTCGATCCCTCGACGACGATCCTTGGCGAGCAGGCGTCGTTGCCGGTAGTGCTTGCGCCCACAGGGTTCGCGCGGATGGCCCACACCGAGGGCGAACGTGCCGTCGCCGCAGCGGCGGCTCGGGCGGGGCTGCCGTATGCGCTCTCGACCGTCGGCACGACCACGCCCGAGGACTTCATCCGCATCGAGCCTCCAGGCGCGCGGTGGTTCCAGCTCTACCTCTGGCGAGACCGCGGCAAGGCCGCCGAGCTGCTCGACCGGGTCGCCGCAGCCGGCTTCCGGACGCTCGTGTTGACCGTGGACGTGCCGGTACCGGGCGATCGCCGCCGGGATGCCCGCAACGGGCTCGGGCTGCCTCCGGCGCTGCGGCTGCGAACCATGGTCGAGGGGGCGCTGCATCCGCGCTGGTGGTTCGACTTCCTGACCACAGAACCGATCCGGTTCGCCATCCAGACCGAGGCCGGCGAGCCGCTGCAGGAGGTACTGGCACGGGCCTTCGACCCTGCCGTCACGATGCAAGACCTCGTCTGGCTGCGCGATCGGTGGCCAGGATCGCTGGTGGTCAAGGGCGTGATGCGCGTCGACGACGCGGTGGAGATCGCGTCGCTCGGCGCCGACGGTGTGGTCGTCTCGAATCACGGCGGCCGCCAGCTCGACCGCTCGCCGACCCCGCTCGACCTGCTCCAGCCGATCGTCGACGCGATCGGCGACCGCCTCGAGGTCTTCGTCGACGGCGGCGTCCGCTCGGGAGCCGATGTCATCGCCGCCGTCGGGCTGGGAGCGCACGCGGTGCTGGTCGGCCGCGCCTACCTCTACGGGCTGATGGCGGCCGGCGAGGCGGGAGTCGACCGGGCTCTCGCGATCCTCCGCGACGACATCGTGCGATCGATGCAGCTGCTCGGAGTCACCACCCTGGGCGAGCTGAACAGCTCCCTGGTGACCCTCAGACGGCCGAACCAGGCGGCCATCGAGAACGAGTCCGCCTGATGCTCGCGAGCCTCGAACCGGTCGATGGCGTCGACGTCACGGTCGTGGTCGACAACTTCGTCGACCTCCTGCTGGCAGGGGATGAGGGCGTCCAGCGCTTTGCGGCGTACGACTTCAGCGACCGCCGGCAACTCGTTGCCGAGCACGGCTTCTCAGCCCTGGTGACCGTCAGGTCGGGCGGGGAGCGAACGCCGATCCTCTACGACGCCGGCCTGACCCCGACCGCCCTGGGCCGGAACCTCGACGTCCTCCAGATCCCGGTCGAGCAGGCGCGCGCGATCGTGATCTCGCACGGCCACGCCGACCATCACGGCGGCCTTGAGGGCCTGTCCCGGCGGTTCGGGCGGAGCCGGCTGCCGCTCGTGATTCACCCCGAGGCCTGGCGCGAGCGCAAGGTCGTCTTCCCCACCGGGGCGGAGCTGCGCCTGCCGCCCCCGAGCCGCGGCGATCTCGAAGCCGAAGGGCTCGAGATCGTCGAGGAGCGCGGGCAGACGATGCTGCTCGACGGGAGGGTTCTGGTGTCCGGCCAGGTCGAACGGTCGAGCGGGTTCGAGACCGGTTTCCCGATTCACTACGCGCAGTCGGATGCCGGCTGGGAGCCCGATCCGATGATCTGGGACGACCAGAACATCGTCGTCAACGTGAAGGGCAAGGGTCTCGTGATCGTCTCCGGGTGCTCTCACGCCGGCGCGGTGAACGTCATGCGCAATGCACAGCGGCTGACCGGCGTCTCGCAGATCGCGGGCTTCGTCGGCGGCCTTCACCTGACGGGCGGGCTCTTCGAGTCGATCATCGGTCCGACGGTCGACGCCTTCGTGGATGCGGACGTCGGCCGCGTCGTGCCGGCCCACTGCACCGGCTGGAAGGCCGTCCACGCGCTGGCGCGGGCCATGCCAGACGCGTTCGTCCAGCCGGCTGTCGGCACCGTGATCACCTTCTAGCGGTCAGCCGCGCGGCACCTGCTGGGTGATGCAATGCGTGCCGCCGCCGCCGTAGGCGATGACCCGGCTGGGGACGCCGACCACCTCGCGATCGGGGAACGCCGAGCGGATGATCGCGAGCGCATCGGCGTCGAGCGGGTGGTCGCCGGTGGGCACGACGACCCCGCCGTTTGCGACGTAGAAGTTCGGGTAGCTGCCTCCGATCTCCAAGCCACCGACGTCGAAGTAGGGAAGCTGCGGGAGCTCGATCACCTCGATCGGCCGGCCGTGGGCGTCCCGGGCGTCGCGCAGGATCGCCAGGTTCTGGGCCATCAGATCGGCGTTCCGGTTTGCCGCGTCCTCACAGGTCTGGGCGATCACCACGCCCGGCCGCACGTAGGTGCAGACGCCGTCGACGTGCCCGTCGGTGTCCTCGTCCTCGTCCAGCCCCCAGCGGAGCCACACGATATGTGTGACGCCAAGCTTGCGGCGCAGCTCGTCTTCGATCTGGGCGCGCGACATCCCGGGGTTCCGGTTCGGGTTCAGCAGGCACTGTTCCGTCGTGATCAGCGTCCCCTCGCCGTCGACGGTGATGGCGCCGCCTTCGAGGACCATGTCCGACCCCACCCGCGGGACACCCATCCGCTCGAGCAGGACGCTCGTCAGCGCGGCGTCCCGGTCATACGGGAGATACTTCTCGCCCCAGGAGTTGAACCGGAAGTCGACACCGCGGCGATCGCCGTTGCCGTCGACGACGAAGATCGGTCCCGAGTCCCGGAGCCAGGAATCGTCGATGTCCAGCTCGACAACGTCGACCGCCCCGGTGCAGGCGGCGCGCACCTGTTCGCCCTGCCCAGGTGCGGTCACCATCGTCACCGGCTCGAAGGCTGCGATGGCATTCGCGGTGTCGGCGTACTCCTGCCGCGCCTGCTCCAGATGGGGCCCCCAGAGCGATGCGCGCGTCGGCCACGCCATCAGACACCGCTCGTGCGGCTCCCACTCGGCGGGCATACGCCAGCTGCCGGCCTCCGTGCCCGGCGAGCCGGTCACTGCTCGGCCGCGCCGTCCGGGACGGGGCGGCCCAGGTCGGACGTCGACGACAGCCGGCCGTAGCGCGCCGGTTGACGGGTGTACAGCAGTCCGAAGCCCAGCCAGTCGCGGCGCTGGTCGATGTCGAGGTCGGCGACCAGCACGGCGGCACGGTCGGACGGCGCCTCGACAACGATTCGGCCATAGGGATCGGAGATGAACGACGACCCGTAGAACGTGAGCGGGTCCTCGTAGCCGATCCGGTTGACGGCGATCATGAAGGTCGCGTTCGCCAGGCCGTTGGCGGCGATCATCTGCCGCCACATCGGCCGTGTGTCGGCGTCCGGGAAGTCGGGCTCGCTGCCGATCGCGGTCGGATAGACGATGACCTCCGCGCCGTCCAGCGAGAGCGACCGCGCAAGCTCGGGAAACCACTGGTCCCAGCAGGTCGGGAACGCGAACCGGGCTCCCGCGACCGTGGTGACCGCGCAGTCGGCGTCACTCGGCTCGAAGTACCGATCCTCGTGGTAGTGCTGGAACTCGGGGATGTGGGTCTTGCGCGTCCGTGCGATCAGGGCACCCGATGGGTCGACGCAGATGCAGGTGTTGAAGCCGCGGCCGTCGGGCGTGCGCTCGTACAACGACGCCTGCACGGCGATGCGATGGCGCTGCGCCAGCTCGCTCGCAAAGCTGAGCGTGGGCCCGGTGGCGACGTCCTCGCCGAACCGCTCGAGCGCGTCGCTGACGTCCGGACGGACGCAGAAGTAGGGCGACAGCGTCAGCTCCTGGAGCAACACGATGCCCGCGCCCTGTTCGGCCGCCATCTCAACGCCGGCGCGGAGCACGTCGCGGTGCACGCCGGGATCGGGATGCCACGCGCACTGCACCGCCCCGACCCGCAGTGGCGGCGCGGTCGGCGGCTCGCTGCGAAACGGCGACGGCAGCACCTCGCCGACGCGGGTGATCAGCTCGAACTCGGCCACAGCACGACCGTATCACTGACCGAATCTTCAGTCCGCGGCCAGATCCATGGCGGCGGAGAGCGCCGCCAGCGCGGGTGCGAGCGAGTCGATCGGGAGGTAGCCGAAGCCGAGCCTGAAGACGTCCGGCCCTTCGCCGAACCAGGTCCCCGGCGCGAGCTGGAGATCGAGGTCCGGCAACATCGCCCAGAATCGTTCCACCGCCCCGGCGTCGAAGACGCTCGCACGGAGACGCATGCAGCACAGCGCCCCGGCGTCCGGCCGAACCCAGTCCAGTCGCTCCCGCTCGCTGCTGTGCCAGGCGTCGAGCTCCTGGAGAGCCCGGGCAAGAAGCTCACGCCGCCCCGAAAGCACGCGCGTGCGATGGCCCAGGATCGCCGCCGCCAGTGTCTCGTCGACCACCGAGCCTGAGATCACGGTGTTCAGCTTCGCGACCGTCAATCGCTCGTACAGATCCGGGTCCTGGACGGTCAGCCAGCCGCTGCGAAGCCCGGGCGCTCCATGCGCCTTCGACACCGAACCTCCGGTGATCACCCGTCGATCGAGGGCGGCGGCGCTGGGCGGAACCGCCGCATCGCCGTAGACCGCGTCGCGGTAGGTCTCGTCCACGAAGAGGAAGGCGTCCGGACATCGGTCGCCCATCGCCTCCAGCAACGCGACCAGCGCCTCGTGGGGAACGCGCACCCCGCTCGGATTCTGGGGCGAGGCGACGCCGACAAGGCGGGTGTGAGGGGTCAGCGCAGCAGCGCAGCGAGCGACGTCCAGTCGGTATCCATCGTCGAACGAGCACTGCACCTCAGCGACCGCGGCACCGCATGCGACCAGGGCGTCGCGACTCGGCGGGAAGCAGGGAACCGCCAGGACGGCCTCGCCACCAGGCCCACACAGTTCGAACGCCAGGAGGAACAGGCCCAGGGCCGTCCCCTGCACGGTGAGCACGGTGTCCGGGTCAACGCCGCAGTCGTCCCCCACCCGTTCGCGCAGTGCAGGCAACCCGGTCGAGGATCCGTATCCGAGCCTCAGAGCCTGAAACTCGTCGACGTCGAGGAACTCGAGGATCTCGCCCAGAGTCAGGTCAGAAGCCGTGCTCTCGGCCAGGTTGAAACGCCGATTGACGTCGAGCAGCGAGATGATCTCGTTGCGTGGGAATCGCCCCTGCCACCGGGCTGCCGACGGTCGCGTCACGGCATCTAGAGATACCTGACCGCTTGCCGGGTGTCCAGAACGGCGCGCTGCTAACCTCGGAGGCCATGAACGACAATCCGATCGACGCCACGGCACCTCCCTCCGGCACCGGCTGCGTGGAATGCGAGAGCGCCGGGGGATGGTGGCTGCATCTCAGACGGTGCGCCGACTGCGGGCACGTCGGCTGCTGCGACTCCTCGCCGTCGCAACACGCGAGCAAGCATGCTCACGAGTCTGGACACCCGGTCATCACCAGCTTCGAACCCGGCGAGAGCTGGTTCTACGACTACCGGACGGATGACTTCGTCGAGGGGCCTCCCCTTGCGCCCCCGCTGCACCATCCTCTGGATCAACCGACGCCTGGACCGAGGGGGCGAGTACCAGCCGACTGGCAAGCCCACCTGCATTGAGCGCGTGAACTGCTGCGATCCCCGGAGCGGGTTCCGGCATCCTTCCCCGCTGTGACGAGTGTGGTGATTGTCGGTGGCGGCGCTGCCGGGACGCTGACGGCAGTGCACCTGCTGCGCGCCGGCGCGCCCGGGCCGCTCGTCCTCGTCGAGCGCGAGGACCGCCTGGCGCGGGGCGTCGCCTACTCGACCACGTTCCCGCAGCACTTGATGAATGTGGTGGCCGGGAACCTGGGCGGGATCTCCGGCCGGCCGGACCACCTGGTGGAGTGGCTCGCATCCCGGGGCGAGGCGGTCGATCGCGGCGACTTCGTCCCGCGGGTCACCTTCGGCCGCTACCTGTCTGCTCTCCTGGCCGAGGCCGCCGCGGCGAGCCCGGGTGTGCTCGAGACAGTCCGCGGATCCGTGGTCGACATCGCCCGGGAGGACGGCCGGGCGAGGATCGCCCTGGCCGACGGCCGCTCCCTGGAGGCGGCGCGCATCGTCCTCGCCACCGGAACGCCGGCGTTCCGTGACGCCGCCGTCGCCGGGGGCTGGCCTCAGGACTCCTCCCGCTACGTGCGCGACCCATGGGCACCCGGCGCGCTCGGGAGGCTCGCGCCGGGCGGCGACGTGCTGCTCGTCGGTACCGGGCTGACCATGGTCGACGTGGCACTGCGACTGGTGGCCGAACGCCCCGGCGTGCGCCTGGTCGGCCTCTCGCGCACCGGCCTGCTTCCCATCCCGCACCGCTGGCCGCAGGGACCGATCGACACCGGCTACCAGCCGCCGCCCGCGGGTACCTCGCTGACAGAGCAGGCGCGCGCGTTTCGCGCAGCGGTGCGCGCTGCCGGCACCATGGGGGGCGACGCCCGCGATGTGGTGGACGCGATGCGCCCCTATACGCAGGCGATCTGGAAAGGGTTCTCGGCGACCGAGCAGCGCCGTGCCCTGCGGGCCTACACGCGCGTGTGGGCGATCAACCGCAACCGCATGGCCCCTGTGGCGTGGGAGTGGATCGGGGAGCTGCGGCAGCAGGGGGTACTGACAATCGTCGCCGGGACGCCGGTCGCCGTCACCGAAACGGTGGCGGGCCTGGACGTAGCCGTCAGGCACCACGGCGCGACGGATTCCGTGGTCATGCGGTTCGACGCGGCGGTGAACTGCATCGGCCCCGGCGACTCACCGTTCGGAGACGGCGACCTCCTCTACGACCAGTTACACGGGCGAGGTCTGGCCAGGCAACACCCGCTCGGCCTCGGCCTCGACACCACCGACGGTGGGGCCGTACGCAACGCCGACGGCGCTGCCCAGCCGTGGCTGTCGACACTTGGCTGGATGCGTCGCGGCGAACTGTGGGAGTCAGTCGCAATCCCCGAGCTGCGCGACCAGGCAGCCGAGATCGCCGAACGTGTGGTTGGCCGCTGATCGACAGGCAACCCAGGCTGCGTGTAGGGATTCTGGCCGGTTCGGCCGGTAAACCGTAAGCTCGCGCTTCACCGTTCTTCACGACTGGGAGGAACCATGCGACGAACACTCGTGCTCATGGCGGTGGCCGCGGTCGCCGCCTCCGCACTGACGGCTGCCGCGGTGGCCCTGGGATCCGGTTCCAGCGGTCTCACCGCCTCGGCCACCGTCCACGTCGTCGAGCACCCGATCACCGACCAGGTGATCGACATCGGCGCCAAGGGCGATTCGCCCGGCGACCAGCTGCCGTTCAACAACCCCATCTTCGATGCTGACAACGACAGCAAGGTCGGCATCGACCAGGGCAACTGTGTCAGGGCCAGCGCCGTCCGCGGTCGCTGGGAATGCATGTGGACGACCTACCTGCCCCGCGGTCAGGTCACGGTCGAGGGGCCGTTCCTGGACGCCAGTGCGACCACCCAGCTGGCCATCACCGGCGGCACCGGCGGGTACTCAAACGCACGCGGCTGGATGACGCTGCACCTGCGCAGCGACGGGAACTTCGACTTCATCTTCCACTTCCAGCCATGAGCTGACGGAGACACGGGCGGGGGAGCAAGAACAGCCCCCGCCCGAGACCGCGCCATCCGGTCGGCCTGGGACACAGCAATCTCAGGCTGGTTCGGCGATTCGGAGCACCCGCTCGATGCCGACTCCCGTCACAACCGTTCGCTCTTGCAGGCGTTTCGCCTGGTCGAAGAAGGGACGGTCGTAGTCCGATTCAGCTTCCGTCAATTGACGACGATCTTCTTGGTGACCCAGCCGGTTCCGGTGGAGTCGTCGTCTGCCTTGACCATGCGCGCCCGGACCCGGTAAGTGCCGATGCCGTCGTCTGCGATGAACGTGGCGCCGCGGGCGGTTGTCGTCAGCCAGGGGACGTAGACGCCGTTTGGTCGTTGCAGGTCGATCTCGTAGGTCAGGCCGGCGGGTGCCGAGCGGGTCGCCCAGTTGATCGAGTAGACGGTCGTCAGAGAGCCCGTCGCTGGGCCAGCTGTGATCGGCACATTGGCGGTCATCACCTCGCCGGTGGCGCTGTCGACGACTTGGTACTTGCCGGCAGCGAAGAATGTGAAGCTGGTTCCCTGGTTGGGGTCAACCGGCAGGTCGAACAGCCCCAGGCCGGTGTTGTCGGTGATCGTGCCGCCCGACGGGCCGGCGTTCCACCACAGCCAGATGTGACCGGCGCTGGCGCTGTGGCGGGTGGTGACGAAGTTGAAGCCGGAGTCTTGGCGGAGCACCTCCACGGCGCCTTTGGGGAGCGTGACGTCGGTCGATGAGGTTGCCTCGGCGGCGGTCGGATCGTCCGCTTCCCGCGGTGTTGCCTGGACGTCGATGCCGACGTTGGGGCCCGGCGCGAACGGCCGCCAAAGCGTGGTCACCACCACAGGTCCCGAGTATACGAGTGGGATGTTGGCGGTCTGGCAGAGGGGGTCGTCGCAGGTGGCGCCGCTGATCGAGAGCAGTTGCATCTCGGAGCTGCGGCCAATCGACAGGTCGACCGACGTCGGTTGTGGCCCCGCATTGGTCACCGACGACTTTATGACGATCGTCTGGCCGACCTGTACGGCGGGGGTCGCCGTTTGGGTGAGCTGGATGTCTGCGACGAGTTGGAAGCCGGTGAGATCGATCGTCACCCTGCCGACACTTGCGGCAGTCTCGCTTCCGACCTGGAAGAAGTAGGTGTGGCCCGGGTGTGAAACGAAGTTCTGGGCGTGGGTACAGTCGCCGTTCGCGTTGTCCGGGCCGCCGAGGGAGTCGAAGGCGTAAGCCGGCGGCGAGAGTCCTGCGTCCCACACGTTGACGCAAGCGTCGTTGTTGGGGAAGGAGATGTTTGTTGCCACAAGCTGCACATAGTCGTGCTCAGCTGGCGCATCCCACTCATACCAGACCGTCGGGCCTGCGATCGGCCCGTAGAACGGCGCTACGGGCTCGCCTGATTGGAGCGAGGCGCCGGTCGTGTCGGCCGTGAACGAGTCACCCAGCGTCACCCGCTGAGCGTTGGCCAGGTCGTCGTTCGACGGCAACGATGCCGAGGCAGTCGCCGGCATTCCAAACCCGACCACCAGCAGCGCACCGCACGTGATCCAATACCAGGCAAGACGATTCACGGACGTTCCCCTCCCCGACGACATCCAAGCCAAGCCGATTGTTGCGGTCGGAGCAGTATCCGCCAAACTCACCGGGAATACAATGTGTGAAGCGCCCCGGGTTTAGTGGAGGCTCGGTTGTTTGGTTTCCTTGTAATCGTTGACGCTGGCCGGCGCGTCCTTCTTGCGCGCCGGCTGGACCGTCTTTGGTGATCGTGTCATCCGGTGTTCGTACTCGCTGGGCGGGACGTCTTTGAGCTCTTCGTGCAGCCGGTCGTGGTTGTAGAAGCCGACCCAGCGGAGCGTCTCGTGTTCGAGGTGCTCGAATCTGAGCAAGAGATTGAGCACCGGGTTACCACGAATCCGCCTAACGTAGACCGCGCCCAAAGTCCAGTCGACCCCGACAGGCGGCGCATCGCCCCACCGCGCCCTTCGCGCCAGCCGGTCGCGGCGGTCACCCTGGCAAGACGTTGACCGCGCGGGCGATCACCAGTCCGACGAGCGCCAGCGAGACCAGTGACTGCACAAGCATGGGCACTTTGGCTCTGACCGTGAGCGGCAGGACATCGGCGGGGCTGAATGCAATCGCGTTCGTGAAGCCGAGGTAGAAGTAGTCGAAGAACCCGGGGATCCACCCCGCCGGTGCCAGATCAGGTGCGAGTTGCTGAGGAAACGCGAAGTCCGGATGCACGGCCACGTGGTGCACTCTGGCCGGCGCCCCGCCACCGTCCAGCTGCCAATAGAGCAGCGCGAACGAGATGTTGTTGACGACCCAGACGATGGAGCCGGCCTCCAGAAGGAGACGCCCCGAGTCGGTCACCCCGCCGCCCTTGATCAGGTCGACCGTCAGTCCCGCGGTCTGGACGAGTGCGCCGCCCAGCATGAGCAGCACCAGCGCCGTCGCCAATCGCTGCAACGCCGTTGTGCGTCGGTCGATACGCCCCGGATCGCCGATGATCAGGGCGACCAGCAGCACAGCTTCCAGAATCGGCACCACCCGCACGCCGCCGAAGCTGACCACGCGTACCTGCGCCGGCAGCAGGTAGGTGAGCACAATCACCGCCACCACCGCGCCGGCCATCGGCCAGCGCGATTCCCCGAGCTCCGACCGGGTGGTCTCGTCCATGGGCTGCTCCTATGTCAACGCCGGGACGGGTCGTGGTGTCCCGGCTTGGTCGCTGGTCGGCTGGCTGGCTGGGCTGGGAAACTGCCAGACGCGTAACTCGACGCGGCGAGCTCCATTCCGGTTCACGTTCGGACACCGGTCCGCCGTCGGTTCCATGGCCATGTACCGTCGATCTCCACGTCGAGGGAGAAGCTCAGGACGATTCGGATGAGGACGATGACTCCGAGCACCACGACGCTCTGGAAGGTCTGGTCGACGACCACGGTGCGGACGATGTCGGCGACGATCAGTACCTCAAGGCCGAGCAAGATGCACCGTCCGAAGGTGCGGCGCAGCTGGTTATACGAGCTCTGCCGCCGCTGAGGATCGAGCGCTGCGACGCCAAACGCGATCAACGCGACCAGGCCGCCGATCACCATGATCGCGATGCCCACGGCCTCGATCGCTTTGATGATGTAGGTGACGAGGTGTTCGTATGACATTCGGGCAGCCTGCGGGACTAGGTGAACACGATCTTGCTCGTGGAGGTGGAACCCCGGTCGTGGATCATGAGTGTGGGAGCAGGAGTCGTCGGACCTCGCGGAAGGGCACGACGAGATACACGGCGATTCCGAGGTACACACAAACCGCCAATACCGGGAAGGCGATTCCGATCAGGATCGCGGTCACATACGCGGCGAGCACGGGTAGGAAGCGCTTCTGCTCCCGGCGCACATCGTCGTTATCGCTCTGCGTGTAGAGATGCTCGCGGTCGGCGTACTCGTCCAGCGCGAATCCCATCAGTCGGATCGCCAGCAGTGTCAGCCCGTACATGGTCACGAACACGCGCTCACTCGACGGTTCGCGTAGCGCCTCTCCGACCAGCCCGGTTGGGAACGGCAGGAAGGTGACGACCATCAGGAGCAGCAGGTTGATACGCAGGAAGATCGAGTCGGTTCGCTCCAGTCGGTCGGTCAGCGCGGTGTGGCCCAGCCAAGCAGCGCCGATGGTCAGGAAGCTGACGATGTAGGCGACGAACGATGGCCAGATGTGCAGCACCTGGTGCAGGGGCGAGCCGGGCGGGTGAATCGCGAAATCCAGCACGAGCAGCGTGATCGCGATCGCAAACACGCCGTCGCTGAACGCCTCCATCCGCCCCTTCCCGAGCGACCGTCGCGTCCTTGGCCGGTGCTGATCAGACATCGGCGACCTAGCCGCAGTTGGAGCTGGTGGCGTCGGTGAAGCTCTTGACCGCACTCGTGACGCTGGTCACGTCAACCGCGAGCGCCGCGATCTCCGTCATCGAGGGGCTCGGCGGAAGCGCCTTGATCGCGCTGGATAGGGCGTCTACTGATGACTTCAGGGCGCTCGTCTGGGTCGGGAAGTCAGACTTGGCGGAGTTGACCAGCGCTGTCGCTTGGCCCTGGATCGTCTTCACCTGCGATTTCAGGCTGCTGATGTCGCTGCTCGAGGTGGGGACCGAGAGCGACTTGATCGAGTTCTCCAGGTTGCTGCGGTTCGTACAGTACGCGGGCTTGCTGCTGCTGCTGCCACAACCGCTCGCCGCGACCAAGACAAGGGCAAGGCCCACGGTCAAGGGTAGGAGTATGGAGACGCGCCCGGTGTGGCCCTGTGACGTTCCTCGCCAGCTGCCGCTCATGGCTCTTCCAAACATAGTGATACTCCCTCTATTCGGGGGTTGACCAAGACGCTTCGTGCGCCGGGCGACCTCGGCAATGAGCGCTTTGGGTCGAGAGACGCATCCCCGCCGCGACGGCGCGCCGATCAGCGTCCGGGGGTGGACAGGCGACTGGCCGGCGCGGGTATCGCGCTGGCCAGTCGCCCAAGTGTTTGCCGTCTAGCGGCGTCGAGCGACTCGGCGAGACGTCCGCCGCGCGACTCTGCGAGATCCCATCATTTCGATCCTCCGGTCGTTGAAGTCGACTCCCTACTCCGCTCCAGCGCGTCGAGTCGTTCTGCCTCCTCGGACGACACCAGGCCGATCTCGACCAGGTCGAGCGGGCTGATGAAGCCGTCTGAGATGCGGAAGCCTCCGGCTCGCGCGACTGCATCGCGAAGCCCTACCGCCCAGTGGTGCTCGACCAGGATCAACGCCGCAGCCGAGTCGTTTGGGAGCTCTTCCAGGACGTCCCATGCCTCGTCATCGGTGAAGACGTTGACGCCGTCCTCCGCCGCCTCGGCGCCGGCGACGGCTCCCGCCTCGGCGCCCTGCTCGCCCTCGATACCGAGACCGATCAGTGCCCCGACCTTGCTGCCAAGCTCGATCGCTTCATCCTTGGAGAGGTTGCTGAGATGCGCGACCTCCATCTCACCTTCGGCGTCCTTGTAGACCGCCAAGGCGTCGATCACGCGCACCGTGTCGCTCTGTCGTAGCCGCTCGAGCTCCGCGATGATCTCACCGTGGAAGTCTGGACTCTCGAAGCCCAACACCAGCAGCTGTACCGGCCCAATCGCCATGTCCTCACTCCTTGTCTGGTTTCTGTCTGATTCGCGTATCGTCGATCGATTTCGCTGTTGCTGCATCGGGGCTACCACGGCACCTGCGTCCGTACTTCGCCACGCCTACAGACCCGTGCGAACCTCCAACTGACCATCGGCGGCCGCCTTCTTGAGGGCGGCGTAGTCGCGCTCGTTCTGGTCGGCGTAGGCAACGGAGAAGTCGGCGATCGCGCGGTCGAACACGTCGCCTCCACCCAGGTAGGAGGCGATCGCGATTCGATCGCCGGAGCGGGCATGCGCGCGGGCAAGCGTCCACCCGCACACCCGGCCGTACAGGCCCATGCCCTGCGGCAGTGCTCCCTCTGACTCGAATGACCCCTTCCAGTCCTTGAGCTGGCGGCCGTAGTAGTCCCGAGGCTGCCCGTCGAAACTGGTCTCGACGTGGACCCAGCCCAGGAAGATGTCGCTCGATGCCTGCATCAGATGCTGGCCGGCGACGACGCGCTGCCCGTGATTTCCGTACTCGCTCTTAGCGGTGAAATCCTCGAGCACCGAGGACTGAGCCTCCTTGAACTGCAAGAACAGCGGATCCTTCTCGTCTCGGCCCAACAAGAGGGCGATCCACGCACGAGTACCGACGCTGCCAACCCCGACCACCTTCCGCGCCAGGTCGACCAGCCGAAACTCCTCCAGAAGGACTCGTCGATCGGTCTGCAGCGTCTGTCGATACCGCCGCAGCAGGGCGTGCAGCGACTCGAACAGCGCCTCGCCCTCATTGCCTGGCGCAAGGTCGCTCACGCGTTCGATCAGCGGCGGATCCGGCACGATCTGGGGCTCGCCGTCCACCATCCGGGTGAGCTTGGCAAAGGCGGTCATGCTGTCGCTCGTACGCGCCTTGGCCAGCGTCTTCTCGGTGCGCTTGCGCTGCCCCTTGTTGATCTGACTTTGGATCTGCGCCATCAGCTCGTCGACCTCTGCGCGGGCATACCACACGTCCAGCGAACGCATGCCCGCGAACCCGCGCATGGCCTCTCGGTACCCGGCGACGGTTTCCAGCACGATCGCTCGGCGCTGCTTGTCGGAGTAGTTGTTGTCGCGGCCGGCGACCTCCATGCTTACCGCCAACCGCTTCACGTCCCACTCCCAGGGGCCGGGCAGCGTTTCGTCGAAATCGTTGAGGTCGAACACCAACCGGCGATCCGGTGAAGCGAAGAGACCGAAGTTCGACAGGTGCGCATCCCCACACAGCTGCGCGCGCAAACCCGAGCTCGGCGTCGACGCCAGGTCCGCCGCCATGATCAACGCCGCTCCCCGGTAGAACGTGAACGGCGACACCAGCATCCGCCCATACCGGATCGGCACCAACTCCGGCACACGCGACGCCGCCTGCGACTCCAACAGGGCGACAGGATCCGGCCGCAGCTCGGCCGGACTGAAGTCCGCGTGACTCGACCGCGGCACGTCCCCCCGCGCCGCACGCCCCCGCGCCACCCGCTCATCCACGCTCAGATGCGGCACCACCCTGGGTGCCTTCTGTGCCTGACTGCGCCCACCCTTCGCGGCGCTCCTCACAACCTCGCCTGATCCAACATCCGCCCCAGTCGTACTCATCACGCTCCCTCTCATTCGTCCTCAATCGTGTGCCAGCCCGGGCCAAGCCGCCCTCGCGGGCCGATGCCGGAAAGCGCCGCCGTCGTGCGAGCGCAGCCGGGCTCCAGTGTCCCAGACACAGACTGGATCGCCGCCCCAAACCGGACGATTCACCTAGGTGATTCCGGGTGCCGGGTTCGGGGCGGCGGTGCGCAGTCCTCAATGGGCTCCTCGAAGGGCACGACCACATCTAGAAGCACTCCGCCGGATCCGCGATAGTACCGTCGAGAGCGATGTCTATGGACGAAGACGATCTAGTACGAGGTTTGAGCGGAGCGGTGCTCGCCCAGCCGCCCGCGCGTGTTGGTGTCCTAGACCGGCCTCGGGTGGTGGCCCTGTTCGAGCGGCTCGACGGGGCACGGCTGACGCTTGTCAGCGCACCCGCAGGATCCGGAAAGACGGTGGCGGTCGCCTCCTGGCTCCGCGCCCGCGGTGACCTGTCAGTCGCGTGGGTGACGCTGGACCGCGGCTATACCGCGGGACGCGAGCTGTGGACGTCGGTGGCTATCGCCGTCGAACGGCTGCGTGCGGGGATCGCGCGACCGGCGCTGGCCAAGCTGCGAGCTCCAGACTCCACGGTCGCGGAGGCGATCGACGAGCTTCTCCTCGGCCTGGCCGGCTACGCAGGGCACGTCGTGATCGTTCTTGACGACCTCCATCATGTGACCGACGAGGATGGGTTGGCGTCGCTCGAGTATGCGGTGGAGCGGCTGCCGAACTCCACCCGGGTGATCGCAACCACGCGCGCGGATCCGTCCATCCGGCTGAACGCGTTCCGTGGCCGCGGGATCCTCGGAGAGGTGCGCGCCAGAGAGCTTGCCTTCACAGTCGAAGAGGCGGAAGCGCTGCTGGAAAGCCGCGGCATCACGGGCCTTGAGCACGAGGATGTCGAGCTGCTGGTGGAGCACACCGAGGGCTGGCCTGCGGCCGTAGCGCTTGCCGGCATGTGGCTGGGCGGGACGGACGCGCCCCACCTGCAGCTGCGTCAGTTCTCGGCGAGTAACCGCCACGTTGCCGACTACCTGACGAGCGAGGTCTTGGAGACTCTGGCGCCGGACGTTCGGGCGTTTCTGATGCAGACATCGATCCTGAGACGCTTCACGGCCGAGCTGTGCGACTGGGTCATTGGGGCGGTGGACTCGGCTGAGCGGCTGACAGCTCTTGAGCAATCCAACCTGTTCCTCGTGTCGCTCGACGGGCGCGGCGAGTGGTTTCGCTACCACACCCTGTTTCGTGAGCTCGTGAAGGCTCAGCTCGTGGCAAGCGACTCGGCGGCGCTGCCCGACCTGAACCGCCGCGCCGCCAGCTGGTGCATCGAGCATGGCCTGATCGAGGACGCCCTCGAGTACGCATGGGCGACGGGCTCCCCAGCTGAGCTTGCAGACCTGCTCCAGACGCATTACTTGGAGCTGGCGCGGGCGGGAAGGTTCACGACGTTCACCGGCTGGCTCGAGCGGCTGCCCGATTCTGTGCTCACCGAACGACCCGTGCTGTGCGCCAGCGGTGTGCTGATGTCGATGATGGCAGCGCAGCCCGCGCCGATACGCCGTCGTTACGCAGCGCTCGCCGAAGCCGGACTTGAATCCCTCCCAGCAGCCGATCGGTGGCGTGCCCAGGCTCTGGTCGCGCTCACGCGGGGAGGGGTGCTGGACACCGACCTGGGGCAGGCGCTGTCCTACTGCATTGAGGCGACCGACCTCGCGCTCGAGCACGTTCCGGAGCTCGCGGTCGCGGCACTTGCCACTCTGGCCTACGCCCACTACCTCGCCGGCGACGCGGCCCGCGCCCGCAGCACCGCTGACCAGGCCCTGAACCGGCCAGAAGCAGCTCAGCGGCCCCACGGCGTCGTCTACGCGCACGCCGTTCACGCCCTGCTTGAATGCGACGCCGGTCGTTCCCAGGTCGCGGAGAAGGAAGCGCTCCACGCGATCGCCCGCGCCCGCGAGCTGGGGATCAGCGGCACCTGGTCCGCCGGAATCGCCCGCCACGCACTGGGCGAGGCGCTGCTGGTGGGCGGCCATCCCCGGGACGCCGAACGAGAACTCAGCCGCGCAGTCACCCTTCGGCAGGCGGGCGAGCCTCGCCTCGACACTGCGCACTCGCTGATTCGGCTCGCCCGCGCACGCATTGGGTGCGGCAAACTCGGGGCAGCAGCCTCAGATCTCGATGCCGTCGACCAGCTCCTGAGCGCGTTTTCCGACGCAGGGCGGCTACGGCGAATGGCCGCCGACGCGATGCAGGCGTTGGAAGCCGCGCGCACTGGGGGCGGCAGCCTCATCGAGCCGCCGAGCCCAGCCGAGCTCTCGGTTCTGCGACTGTTGGATTCCGAGATGTCTGCGCGCGAGATCGCGGAGAAGCTCTGCCTGTCGACGAACACGGTGCACACGCACGTTCGCCGAATCTACTCCAAGCTCGGGGCGCACACTCGCGAAGAAGCCGTCGCGCACGCGCGCCGGGAAGGGCTGATCGGCGTTACGGCCGTACCCGTCGCCAAACCGGCGACCGGCGGCGAGCTACGTTCGTAGCCCTTGCCACCCCTCTGGCGTAACGCTGACCAGCGACAGACCAAGGGACGAGACCGCATCGATCAAACCTGCAAGCTCGGCCTGGTCTCGGATATTGCCGGTGATGGTGGTCTTGCCGTCGTGGCATTCGAGTTCGAACGGTTGAAACACCGCGGTGTAGCGGGGGCCGAGTTCGCCTTCGACGGTGATCTGGTATCGGCAGGGTTCCATGCTATGCCGCACCGAAGGCGCCGGTCGGATTCGTCCACGCGCTCAAGGTCCGCGCCCGACGAGTGAGTACCCACAACAGTGTCGCCGCCGACTTCGGGTCAAACTGGGATGACATAGACCCCCTCCCCTCACGGCGACCGGCGCAACCCCGAATCACCTGAATGTTGCTCGCAGTATCGCGCCAACGATGCGCATCAAGGGCGCTGATCCGCTGGTTCACCTAGGTGATTCTGTGGTCCATCGGCGGCGAACTCTCCCACGGCCGCGTGGGCGAATCACCTAGGTGAACGTTGCGATGTGGCGGGCAATCGGTGCGTGGTGCGGCGTACGGTGCAACCGCAAACGATGTCTAGGGAGGCGGGGTCATGGTTCTGTCTATCTTCAGCGGGTTGGTCTTCTGGCTGATCGTCGTGCCGATCTGGATTCTGATCGCGTTTTGGCCGGCGCGCGTTGCCGGACGCAAGGGCCACAGCTTCATCGGGTTCTTCATCTTCAGCCTGTTCTTCTTCCCGGCTGCCCTCATCGTCGCCTACCTGGTAGGCGATCGCCGCGTCGTTGCGTGACGTTGCGCTGGTCTGCGGGGTTCTACCTGCGTCGATTAGGGGACTCCCCCGATGAGGTGGCGTCAGGCGTTGAGTAGCGTGATCGAGGACGTTGACCTGGTGCTTCAACGTCGCAGCAAGTTGTCCCACCCGAGCACCGACACCGAAAGGGACAGAAGGAGATGTGATGACATCGAACGATGACAATCCTGTCGACCTCTACATCGCTGCGTATTCAGACGCCGGCGCTGCCCAGGCTGACTGGGATGCAATCAAGCAGCTGGCCAAGGACAAGGCGATCATGGTCGACGGCCTGGTGCTTGTCAGCAGCGACGCGAACGGCAAGATCGACGTCAAGGACGATTTCCATGTCGTGGGCGGCGCGGCGACGTTGGGCGCAGCCGGCGGCCTGCTGGTGGGCTTGATCTTCCCGCCGGCATTGCTCGCGTCGGGGGTCGTCGGAGCCGGCGTTGGCGCCGGCGTCGGCGGGCTCGTCTCGCACAAGGAGAAGAAGGAGATCAAGGCTGAGGTGGCAGGCGATCTGCCGCCGAACAGTTCCGGGATCGTGGCGCTGTTCGAGGAGCAGTGGGCAGGCGCCGTAGGTCAGGCGCTGAAGGGCGCCAACGACGTCTCAAAGCACGAGGTCGACAAGGACGGCGTCGAGCAGGCCAAGGACGCAACGGCCGCCACCACCGCCTAAACCACCATGGCGCCGGTCTCCCGGCGCTGGACAGAACGGAGAACCGACAATGGCAGACCAGACACATGACACCCCGGTGCTCGACCTTCTGGCGGGCATGACCGCAGACTCGGTCGAAGCCTCCAACCTCGACGCCGAGACGCTGATGCAGGTGCGGATCGCCGCGCTGGTGGCGGTCGACGCACCGGTGGCCTCGTACCTGATGAACCTCGGCGTGGCACACGACCTTGACCTCGGCGCAGACCAGGTCGCAGGCATTCTCGCCGCTGTCGCCCCCATCGTCGGCACCGCCCGCGTGGTTGCGGCGGCAGGCAAGATCATGCAGGCGATCGGCATCGAGATCGAGATCGCCGAGCTCGAAGCAGAGGCAGACGACGAATAACGCACACTCGGCTTCGCCGTCCCCGCCCGAGTTGGGGGTGAGGGACGGCGAAGCTGACGTGTCGAGCTCTGAGTGAGCTCTACGCCGCGATACTCGTTTGGCGATGCGGCGGCTAAACGCGGGGTCCCGATGAACAGTCGAGAGAAGAGGACACGGTGGCGGCTGTAGGGCAGAAAGGCGTTGCTGCGGGAGCGGGTCTGGTGTTGCTGACGCTGGCAGCGGGCCAGTTCGTGATGGCCCTGGACACGACCGTCATGAACACCGCGATCGCGACCGTCGCCCGGGACGTCGGGACAGACGTGACGGGGATTCAGACGGCGATCACGCTCTACACACTGGTGATGGCCTCGCTGATGATCACCGGCGGAAAGGTCGGTGAGATCATCGGCCGCAAACGCGCGTTTTCGATCGGGTGCGTGATCTACGCCTGTGGGTCGTTGACGACCGCACTGTCCCACAGTCTGACGGTGTCTGATCATCGGCTGGTCATTCCTGGAGGGCTTTGGCGCCGTGTTGATCATGCCCGCGATCGTGGCGCTGGTGGCCACGAACTTCGGCAAGGCTGAGCGGCCGCGCGCCTACGGGCTGGTGGCGGCCGCGGCTGCGATCGCGGCCGCGCTTGGCCCAGTGATCGGCGGCGCGTTCACCACCTATGCATCGTGGCGGTGGGTGTTCGTCGGCGAGGTGCTGATCGTGCTCGTCATCCTGGCCCTGGCGCGGCGCGTCAACGACAGCCCGGCCCAGCCCGGGGTCAAGCTCGACCTGGTGGGCACTGCGCTCTCCGCGTTGGGCCTTGGCCTGATCGTGATCGGCGTCCTCAAGTCCGGCGCCTGGGGCTTCGTCCAGCCCAAGCCCGAGGCTCCCCACTGGCTGGGAATCTCCCCCGTGATCTGGCTCGTCCTTGGTGGCGGTGTGGTGATGGCCCTGTTCGTGATGTGGGAGAACCGGCGGATCGCGCGCGGTGAGGGGGCGCTGATCGATCCCACAATGCTGCGCAACATCCAGCTGCGCGACGGCGTCGTCTCGTTCTTCTTCATGTTCCTGGTCCAGGCCGGGACGTTCTTCGTCGTCCCGCTCTTCCTGTCGGTCGCGCTTGGGCTGTCGGCGATCCAGACCGGCATCCGGCTATTGCCGCTGTCGCTGACGCTGCTGCTGTTCGCCATCGGCATCCCCAAGCTGCGACCCAACGCCTCGCCACGGCGAGTGGTGCGACTCGGGTTCGTGGCGCTGTTCGTCGGCCTGGTGCTGCTGGTCGCATTGCTCGACGTCGGCGCCGGTCCGCAGATCGTGACCTGGCCTCTGCTGATCGCAGGCTCCGGCCTCGGCGCAATGGCGTCACAGCTCGGCAGCGTGACCGTCTCGGCGGTACCCGACGAACAGAGCGGCGAGGTGGGAGGCTTGCAGAACACCGGCACACAGCTCGGCGCCTCGATCGGCACCGCGCTGGCCGGCGCGATCCTCATCTCCGCGCTGACCGCATCCTTCCTGTCTGGCATCCAGAACAACCCAGACGTCCCAAAGAGCGTCGACTCCAAGGCCCAGACCCAGCTCGCCGGTGGTATCGCGTTCATGTCGGACAGCGACCTGAAAGCCGCACTGGCTGATGCTCACGTCCCACCGGCCACCGCAGACGCCGTTGTCAAGACGAATCAGGACAGCCGGATCGCCGGCCTCCGCGCCGCGCTCTCGATCCTCGCGCTGATCGCGCTGATCGCGCAACTGTTCACCCGAGGCATCCCCACCGTCCAACCCGGCACACAGACTGCCGGCGTCTCACCCAACGACAGAGCCACGACCACCACGACCGGCACTGCGGTCGCCACCTAACTGTGACCGCGAAGCGAAAGCCCGAAGGCGCTTCTTCGTTCATCGACCGGCAGGTCGCGAGGATCGCCGACGCACGGTCGGTGACGATCGGGCTGGCGCTCGCGTTCGTCACCCTGGGGCTTGCTGGAGCGATCGTCATGCGGATCGCCGATCCAGAGAACTTCCCATCTCTCGGCCTCGCGTTCTGGTGGGCGATCCAGACGCTCACGACAGTCGGCTACGGCGACCACGTGCCCACCACAACCGCCGGTCGACTGGTGGGCGCCGTCGAGATGGTCCTCGGGGTCTCCTTCATCGCGTTCTTGACCGCCGGCGTCACAAGCACCGTCATCCAACGCGCAGACGCACACACCGAGCAGGATGACCGCACCCGCGCCCAGCAGAACACAGAAGCGATCGTCGCCGTCCTGACCGACACCAAAACGGCCATCGACGAACTCGGCCAGCGACTCGACCAGATCGAATCGAAGCTCAACTAATCAACGCCACCGTCAGCTCCGTGAAACATCACCGCGCCGCACCAGACGCCCCAGACGATCGACCCCCTGTCGACGCGCGCGGTCTGCCATCGGCTGATGAGGCGAGGGTCGGAGATACGGTCGTCCAGGGAGCACCGACTCTGGAGGTGCGTTGGCTGCGCCGCGGCGGGCTACCGACATCGATGATCGAATGGTTCAGCGCATCCGTCGGGCAGCTCGAGACGCGCACCGACACATACCTCGTAATCGGACAAGCCGACGGGCTCTCCGTGAAGATCCGCGGAGGGTTGCGACTCGACATCAAGGTCAGCATCGGCGACGAGGGCGTCATCGACCTGCCGGGACATGCGCGCGGACGCACCCAGTCGTGGAAGAAGTGGTCCCTGCCAATGCCTCCCGTTCGTGAGATCGAGGCCCAATCTCCGGACTGGGTGCAGATCGCCAAGCGGAGGCGAATCACGTGGTTCTCGGTGGCACATGGTGTGGCCACAGCTCGCAGCTCGGTTGGCGCCGGCGACCAGGCGACGTGCACGGTGGAACTCACAGAAGTGCTCAAGGGTGAGGAGAACTGGTGGACACTCGGCTTCGAGGCGGCGGGGGCTCCCGACACGCTTGGGAGGACGCTCGCCGCCACAGCGGCGCTGGTGTTGAGCAGTCCCCTACCCGACGCGTTGCGACTGCGCATCGCCGACTCGATGTCGTACGCGGAATGGCTCCACCGGCAGGCCCACGGGCAGCCGTGAGCGCCGTCCTCTCATGCAGTGTGGGGGGACCGGGCTCAACAAGCACGGCTCGGCCCACGGAGATCTTCATCGCCTGTGGCACAGCCAACCCACCCCGCGCCTGGCTCCTCGCCCGAGTATCGGTCTACGCATCACGCTAGACCGACAGCGGCGCACGCGTCGTCGGATCACGAGGCGCATCGCCAATGCGAGGACCAAGGATCGATGGCTCTCCACGCATCCGCGACCGCAACTCGAGCCCGACGAGCAGGAATGCCAAGACGTAGACGAAGACGCTGGTGACCGCCTGGATCGTCGGGTTGGCAGCCGCGGTGCCCGTCTCGAGGTTATAGAGGCCGTGCCACACTGCACAGGCGAGGATGCTGCCGCCGGTGCCGTTGTACAGCCAGGTGAGCACGATCGAGCCGCAAGCGAGGCCGAACACGAAACCGACGTACCCGACCGGAGCGAAGCCACGGTAGGTGGTGACCGTGAAGAAGTAGGGAAGGTGCCAGAGGGCCCAGATCGGAGTGACGAGCAGGGCGGCGGCGAGAGCACCGTACCGACGCTGCAACAGCGGCAACGCGAAACCACGCCAGCCCGTCTCCTCGCCAAAGGTGAGCCCGACCACGATGACGACGACAGGCACGACGCCAATCGCTGACAGGCCGCTGTAACGGCCGAAGCCGCTCGCGCTTGGCAGCTTGCCGATGGCCGCCGCAACTACCAGCGCAGCAGCCAGGAAAGCAAGTGGGCTCAACGTCGCGGCCCACCAGCGCAAAGGCATCCGCCAGCAGCCCATTCGGGCGAGAAGGTCGCGGACACCTTCACGACCCCAAACGACGGCCGTCATCACAAACGCGGCGAGGGCCGGACCGACCAGGGCGGGGAACGTCGTCGGCCAACCAACGCCCTTTTCGACCACGTCGCCGACGGCTACGAACGGAAACGCCCACACCCACGAAATCGCGTACGCCAACCCTATGAACGAGGCGAGCGGCCGACGCCGTAGCGCGCCGGTCACTCGAACGAGCCCGCGACCTTCCATCGAGGAGGTCTGGATCATGTCGTCTGCCACCAACTCGGCCGACGCTCTGGCCGACTCGAAGGCAGCGGTCCGTCAGCGTCGGCCTGCTCGATGTGGAGCAGCATTTCCCGCGAATCGCGCGCGAGGCGCTGCACCCACCGTTCTCCGTAGCGGATCGTCTCCAACTCGGCGGCGACCCAACCCTGGGATTCCAACTCGACTACCAGCAACTCCAACCGATGCCACACCTCTGCCGGCACCGCGAACGACCGCGACGACACGCCGCGCTCCGGATGGTCAACGTGGAGCCGCCAGGACATTGGCGCGACTATCGGCGAGTATCGGTCGAGTCCGACTGATTGCGACGGCTGTGCACCAGCCAGCCGAGAACGAACCCGAACGCGACGGGCAGCAAACGACCGCGACCAGGCCTAGTCGGCGGCAGTGGCGGGAACGGTGGCAGCGGCGGCATCTGGCTCTCCTCACGATTGGGATCGTCTATCCCGACACTCCCAAGGATCGCGGAACTGCGCTCGCCGAACATCCGTGGAACCCCGGACCGTCGCTGCGGAGATCTACTAAACCAACGAGCCCCCCACTGCTCGCCGCGCGACCGATCACCAGAAATGGGGGAGCACACACGCCCCGGCTGGGGCAGATCTACCTGGTCACCGTGGTGGCCGCGATCGTCAGCCGCCTCGTTCCCGGCCTCGCAGCGAGCCCTGGTGAGCCGGACAATGCCGTGAAGAGCTAACCCTGGACGAGGCCGTGTACCGGTCACACTAGGCGCTTCGACCGGCGAACCCTAGTCGTCTCCCTAACAGCCCTAGCGTCCGTCACGGTGCGACCGCGTAAAGAGGCCAGGTGCCGGGCACGCCCTTGAGTTCGCACTCTCCGGCGGAGCGGTAGACGAGGCCGCTCCCGGCGGTCAGATCGCGGACGATCACCGATGTCCTCAGCTCGCCGGCCGCCGCGCTGGCGCAGATCCGGGCCGCTGTGTGCACCGCGATCCCGCGGAGTGCGTCGCCGGTGACCTCGACCTCTCCGGTGTGACAGCCTGCTCGCAGTCCCAGACCGAGCTCCGCCGCGTGCCGCTGCAGGGCGAGTCCGCACCGGACGGCGCGCGCCGGTCCGTCAAAGCGGGCGAGGAGTCCGTCCCCCGTGTCGCCGGAGTACACACCGCGGTGCTCGGAGATAAGCCGCTGCGCGTGTTCCTGCTGTTCGCTCAGGAGGGAGGCCCAGGCGCTGTCGCCGGCACGTCCGAGCTGTGTCGTGGAGTCGACGATGTCGGTGAACAGCAGGGTCGACAGAACCCTGTCGGACGATGCGCTGGTCCGTGTGCCCAGCAGGAACTCCTCGATCTCGGCACAGATGGGCGCTGGGTCGGCCCAGAGGGCGAAGTCGGGTCCATCCAGCTCGACCAGCCGTGCGTATGGGATCTGCTCGGCGACGTAGCGAGACACCTCGACGGCATACACCTCCGGAGACCCGCGGTGTGTGATCAGCGTCGGCGCCTGGATCGACGGCAGCACCGCGCGGATATCTGTGTCACGCAGCACCCGCTGCAGGGCGGCCATCGCCGGCGGACTCCCAGCAAGCCGGAAATAGCGGGCCATGCGCTCGAGTCGCGCTGTCGTTGGCGTCAGCGACGGGGCCACCCACTGGAGCGTCGCCCGGGTGTGCTCGACTGTGCCCCAGCCGGCGGCGATCGCTCCCACATTCGCGGCCCACTCCTCCTCGTTCCACCCCCAAGGCCAGTCGGGTGACTGCCGTGCGTACGGCTCGGGACAGTGCAGCACCAGCGCGCGCACCCGCTCCGGGTGCGTGGCCGCGTACAGCGCCGCCACCAAGGCCCCGTCGTAGTGCCCCCACAGGCAAACCTCCCGATCGCCGGTTTCGGCCAGCACCGCGCCCACATCCTCCACCCCCAGCTCGAGCGGCGGGACATCACCACCCGAGAACCTGTCCGACGACCCGGCGCCGCGGCGATCGAACACAACCACCCGGGCGAACCGCGCCATCCGCTCCAGCGCGTCCCGCACCTCGGGCACCTCCCACTGATAGTCGACGCAGGAAATCATTCCCAGACACAGCACGAGCGTATGCCCGCCCTCGCCAAACACCTGGAAGGCGATCCGCACGCCGTCGGTTGTCGTTGCATATCGCGTCTCTGGGGTCACGCTCAGAGTCTGACGCATCGACGCTGCCCCTGCTTCCAACTCCGACCACGAGAAGCTGCAGGAGCGGCTGGCGAAGCTGGCCGGCGAGCCCCGAAACGCCGAAAGCCGCTCAACCATGCGGCTTCCGGGGAGTGCGCTGGAGAGGGCTTGAACCTCCACGACCCATACGGGTCACACGGCCCTCAAGGTTGAGCACGAGGCAAACGCTTGGATACCGAAGCCGACACCGGGCGCTGAGATCGTCAACGTCGGCACTTACAGGTTGCAACAGTTCGCCATCGGGCTCCCAGGCGACAGTGACCTCGTCGACGGGGAGCCCGGGGCGCTGTGACCTCTAGGAGACGACGACCCGCAGCTTGAGCACGTTGTCGGCGCCGGTGGTGACGATGCCCTTGGTGTAGTCCTCGCCGGGCTTGGTGCCAAGCACATAGGTGCCGGGCCGGGTGAACATGACGGTGGCGCCGGCGCCCGGCTTGTTCATCTGGGCGGTGGTGATGGTCGCGGCCGGACCCGACAGCTCGACCAGCTGGTGGCCCATCACGTCATTATTGGTGACCTTGATCGAATCACCAACGGCAAGCTGAGCGGACTGGTCAGCGGCAAAGGCGCCGCCGTTGAACGACCAGGCGTGGCAGTGGGCCGTCTGATGCCGAATCACCAACGCCGCACTCACCGGCGCCGGGGCACCAGGAGCCGCCACTACTACCGTCATCCGCAGCACGTTGTCGGCGCCGGTGGTGACGATGCCCTTGGTGTAGTCCTCGCCGGGCTTGGTGCCAAGCACATAGGTGCCGGGCCGGGTGAACATGACGGTGGCGCCGGCGCCCGGCTTGTTCATCTGGGCGGTGGTGATGGTCGCGGCCGGACCCGACAGCTCGACCAGCTGGTGGCCCATCACGTCATTATTGGTGACCTTGATCGAATCACCAACGGCAAGCTGAGCGGACTGGTCAGCGGCAAAGGCGCCGCCGTTGAACGACCAGGCGTGGCAGTGGGCCGTCTGATGCCGAATCACCAACGCCGCACTCACCGGCGCCGGAGCGCCAGACCCGGTGGAATCTGCGACAGATGCGCTTGCGCCACTGTTGTCCGCGGCGCTGTAGTCAATGCCAATCGCTGCGGCCGGCACGGCCGTCACCAGCACCAGCACCATCACGATTATCCCAAGCGTCTTCATTTGCCTCTCCAAGCCTTGGAGTGTCATCTCTTGCTCTGGTACTCATGCTCGCGGGAGCGGGTGCCGGCCGCATCGGGGAACCGACCGATTCCGGCTGCGGAGAATCACCAACTGAGGGGCGAACACGCGCCAGCCCGAACCGGCGACGGCCAGCACCCTCCGGCGAGGACAGGTACGCCGCTCGAGCGGGCCACCAGGTCAGCCGAACCGGGGCGAGAAAGCCACGGCCCTGCGGGATCCCATCATCGTGCACCTCCGGCTGTAGTCGTCTTGCCCGTCTCGATCGCGTGGGCTGAGGCGGTGACCACTGGACCGCGTGTTGTGGAGCGCGGGCACTCGGGTCAGGTCACGAAAGCTGAGCGCCTGCGGGGAACTCCCAAAGCGTGTTAGGGGATGACCCCGATGCGCGCCGCCCGCCGACTGCGTAGCGTGATGGCTAGTTCGGTACCAACTAGGTGCTGCAGATCGATCGCGAGTTACAAGGTCGAGTAGTGCCTGCTTTGGGCGGCCAGGGCGTGTGGACACGGGCTCTGGCCGCTCAAGATCCCGCGGCACTCCGAGCCGCCGCAGCTCGGCTGGGGGACCAGTCGGGTAGCGGGTAGTATCGGGCGTATGGACCATGACGAGCGCTTCGATCAGATGTATGGCGCGTTCAACGCGCGTGACGCCGATGCCGTGCTCGCGTTCATGGATCCCCATGTCGAGTGGCCGAAGGCTTTCGAGGGCGGATTCGTGCAAGGCAAGGACGAAGTCCGAAGCTACTGGCACCGACAATGGACAGAGATATCCCCGACGGTCACGCCGCGCGCAACGACGGTGCTCCCCGACGGAAAGGTGGACGTCGAGGTCGATCAAATCGTTCGAGACCTCGATGGCAAGTTGCTCGATCAGCGCGTCGTTCACCACGTCTACACGTTCAATGGCGAGACGATCACGCGCATGGACGTCGTGGCCCCCTAACTCCCTGCGGGGACGGAGGATAACGCTGGCTCCCTGGCCCGCCGGTTCTACGGCTCGCCGGGAAGCAGTCCGGGCAGCGACTAGCGCGAGTCTCCGCCAGGCCGCGGCGCATCTCCGGTGCAGTCGCCGCGACAGGTCTCCCGATGTTGTGGTTCGTGGAGCGCTGCTCTCCCCCGCGGCGACTGCGTGGAAGACCGCGTCGGGTGTGCCCCAGTGCTCCACCAACACGGTCTCCGCGGAGGATAACTCCGCCGGTAGCGCCCGCGCTCGCACTTTGTTATCGCAACTGTTACCACGGGCTAGTAAACACAACTGTTTGCAAGCCAACATCTCGCCCGCAGAACCGTCGAAAGCCGCTCAACCATGCGGCTTCCGGGGAGTGCGCTGGAGAGGACTTGAACCTCCACGACCCATACGGGTCACAAGGCCCTCAAGATTGAGCACGGGGTCAGCCTGGGTCAGGAACGGCTTGAGCAAGCCATTTCAGGTCAGCTGAGATCAGCTCAGATCGGGTGAGATTGGTACCACCGTGTTACCACGAGCGCGCGAACAGGGCGCGGCACCGCGGGCTGAAATCCCTCTGACGAGCTTCGCTTCGGCGTCCAGCCTCGGCCCCAAGCGACCCGCTCTGGGGATGAGCGCCGACGGTGAAAGAACTCCGACTCGACCCACTACCGGTTCCGGCGAGGCCCGCGCCACCCGCCTCAGCCCGGCGTCCACTCGGCTCAGCATATGGGTTGAGGGAAGATCAACCCTGGTTTCAACCCGTGCGCTGATGACGGCCAGCAGTCTGCGCAGCATGATGACGGCATGACTACTCCTGAGTATCTCCTCAACGCGGCATTCGTGCTCTTGGTGCTCCGCCAGTCCAGGGAGCGGGAGCTCGACCGCCGGAGCGTGATCGTTCCGCTCGCACTCATGTTCTTCGTCGGCCTGCAGTACCTGCACACTCTTCCAACCGCGGGGAACGACCTCGTGCTGATCGTCCTGCTTGGGGCGATCGGCCTGACTCTGGGCGTCTTGGGCGGCCTCGCCACCCATCTGCGCGCCGGTCGAGGCGGTGTCGCCCTCGCTCGCGTCGGCTGGGTCGCAGGCATGTTGCTCGTGCTTGGAATCGGCGCTCGGATGGCGTTCGCATTCGCGATCGGGCACGGTCTCGAGGCTTCTGTCCGCAGCTTTAGCATCGCCCATCAGATCGGTACGACCGCGTGGCCGATCGCGCTGGTCTCGATGGCGTTGATCGAGGTCGGAGCCCGGATCGCGGTCGTTCAGGTTCGCGGGCGCCGCCTCGTCGCAGCGTGACTGCACATCCCTCGCGAGATTGCGTCCGGCCCGTTTCGGCGGGCCGGACGGCGTTCTATCGTCTAGGCGTGGATACCGCCGACAGTCCGCGCGAGGCGGAGGCGCGAGCCCGCGCCAGTCAGCGGCTTCGCCGCCAGCGTGACACGCTGCGCCCGCTGGGACTACTGGTGATCGCCGCGGTCGTGATCGGCGCGGTCACCGGGGATCCAGCCCCCGGGCTGCAGGGGGAGGCACTCGGTGTCGCGATCGCGCTCGTCGTGTTCGCGACGTCGCTGGCAGTGGCCGTCCGAAACAGCTTCCTCGGGCGCCCCGGTGTCGTCCAGACTGTCGTGATCGCGGTCATGGGCGCTGCCGGGGTGGCGCTGGTTGCGTTGCAGCCGCGCGGGGCGACTGAGCTGGCCGGAGGCGCCGCGACTTGGATGGCCGTCACCCGCCTGCCGGTGCGGTTGGGGGTCGCGCTGGCAGTCGCCGTGGGGGCGGGGCTGGTGCTCGCCCAGGCGCTCTCAGGCGGTTCGGCGGCAGCGGTTCTTGCGGGCGCGCTCTTGTGCGCGCTGCTGGGGTTGACCGCCTACTTCATCAAGCAGGCGCGTGCCAGCCAGGACACCACCGAGTTGTTGCTAGCCCAGCTCGAGGATGCACGCGAGGAGCAGCTGCGCGCGGCGGCGGTCATGGAGCGAGGCCGGATTGCAAGCGAGCTGCACGACGTGCTCGCCCACTCTCTCTCCGGTGCGGCGATCCAGCTAGAGGGCGCGCGAAAGCTCGCCGAGCGCGACCACGCGAGCCCACGAGTCCACGCTGCGATCGCGCGGGCGGGCGAGCTCGTACGTGACGGTTTGACCAACGCCCGGCAGGCGGTCGTCGCGCTCCGCGGCGAGGAGCTCCCTAGCCTGACACAACTCGAATCGCTGGTGGCAACCTTCCGAAACGACACCAACAGCGACGTCACGTTGACCATCGAAGGCATAACCCGCCCCCTGCCGGCAGAGGCGAGTCTCGCGCTCTACCGCGGCGCCCAAGAGGCACTCACCAACATCGCCCGCTACGCCCCCGGCGCGACGACGACGGTCGTGCTGCGCTACAGCGGCGACCACACCTCGCTCACGGTCGAGGATCGGCTCGTGCAGCCGATTGATGCCGGCGGGCTCGCCGGAGTCGGCGGTGGGAACGGACTCACCGGGATGCGCGAACGGCTCGAGCACGCAGGCGGCAAAATGCAAGCCGGCCCCACCGAAAACGGGTGGCGCGTTCGGCTGGAGGTGCCCGCGTGATCCGTGTCGTCATCGCCGACGACCAGCGCGCCGTGCGCGAGGGCCTGGCGATGCTCGTCGGGCTGACGGACGACATCGAAGTGGTTGGCACAGCCGCAAACGGCGTCGAGGCGCTCCAGCTCGCCCGCGAGCTACGCCCCGATGTCGTCCTCATGGACCTCCGCATGCCGGAGATCGGAGGCACGGAGGCGACCCAAACGATCCGCTCCACGCTGCCCGACACGCAAGTCCTCGTCCTCACCACCTACGCCGACGATGACTCGCTCTTTCCCGCCCTCCAGGCGGGCGCGCGTGGCTATCTCACCAAGGATGCCAGCGCCGAGGAAATCGAACGCGCGATCCGCGCTGTCGCTAAGGGCCACACACATCTCGACCCCACCATCCAGCATCGCCTCGTCGCTGCTGCCCTCGCCACGACCAACCGCGCCGGCCCACTCCCCGACCAGCTCACCACCCGCGAAGGCGAAGTGCTCAAACTGATCGCCGCCGGCTTCTCCAACGCCGAGATCGCCACTGCGATCGTCGTCAGCGCGGCCACCGTCAAGACCCACATCAACCACATCTTTCAGAAGACCGGCGCCCGCGACCGCGCCCAAGCCGTCCGCTACGCATACACACACGGCCTGACAGATCCACAAGACCCCTAAGCACATCCCCTGCGGACTACAGCTGGGCTGGATCAGAACCGCTGCCACGCCAACAGGACGGTTTCGGCGAGCGCTTGGAGTGCGAGCGTGCCTACGAGGGGCACGAGGGGCACGAGGGGGCCGCGGACACCTCGGTTCTATCGCATAGGTGGCGCGAGTAGGCGCCGTGGAGGTCAATGCGGGCGTGGTCGAGATGCCGCGTATACTGTTGCGACGCGCGATGAGGCTCGCGCCTAACCGCCCTCGGGCTGATGGCCTCTACCCACTTGGTAGACCCATCCCTTGGAGGTGCGCGGTGAGTGATCTGGCGTTGGCGGCGGTGCTGGCCGTCACGATCCTGTTTGCGAGCATGGTCTCGGTCGAGGTCGGTGTTTCTGTGGCGCTGGTCGAGCTGGCGTGTGGTGTTGCGGTAGGCAACCTGTTCACGGTCACGGTGCCGGACTGGCTCACCTTCATCGGCTCGTTCGCCGGAGTGGTGCTGACCTTCCTTGCGGGCGCCGAGGTGGACGTGCCCCAGTTCCGCAGGGAGTGGCGCGCCAGCGTCTCGATCGGCGCGGTCTCGTTCGCCGCTCCACTGGTGGTGGCGATGGCGGTTGCCTACCAACTGCTTGGGTGGACGCGCGATCAGGCCGAGATCGGCGGCCTCGCTCTCTCCACCACGAGCCTGGCGGTGGTGTACGCCGTGCTGGTCGAGAGCGGCCTGAACCGCTCGCTGATCGGCAAGCGGATCATGGCGGCGACGTTCGTCACCGACATCCTGACGGTAATCGGGCTCTCGATCCTGTTCATCTCTCCCAACCTGTGGATCGTCCCCTTCGCCGGCGTCTCGCTGCTCTTGATCTGGGGCTTTCCCAAGCTCTCACCCTGGTTCTTCGCGCGCTACGGCGACCGTGTGATCGAGCCCGAGATCAAGCTGGTGTTCGCCGCCCTGTTCATCCTCATGTACCTGGCCGGTCTGGCAGACAGCCAGGCGGTGTTACCCGCGTTCGTGCTCGGGCTGGCGATGAGCGGCCACTACCAGCAGCACCGCCTCGAGCAGGAACGGATGCGGGTGGTCGCGTTCGCCTTCCTGACGCCGTTCTTCTTCGTCAAGGGCGGCCTCAACGTGTCGTTGCCGGCTGTCTGGGCGAACCTCGGCGCCCTGGCCGTGCTGGTCGCGGCGAAGATGCTGCCCAAGGGTGTCGGCGTGTACCCGCTGGCGCGGCGCTACACCGCCCCCCACGCGATCTTCACCACCCTGCTGATGTCGACCGGGCTGACGTTCGGCACGATCACATCGCTCTACGGCCTGCAGGCGGGCATCATCGACAAGACCCAGTTCTCGCTCCTGATCAGCGTGGTCGTGCTGTCAGCGGTCGTGCCTACCGCGATCGCACAACGCTGGTTCCTGCCGGCCGCTGAGCCTGACCGCGTTGACCGTCGCATCGCACGACACCAGAGCGAGGAGTTCGTCTAGCCCGTGGCCGACAACACTTCTCCTCACCAGGCGATTACTGCTCGGCATCGCGACACCCAGGGCTGTCTCTTCGAAGAGGGGAACGGCCGCGACGCCGCAGCAGGCTTACATCACGTTCATGACGTTCTGCAGCACCGTGCTGGGCCTTCTGGTGCTGGGTGCTGCGGCTCTGGCGGCGCGTCACCTCGGGCATGACTCGAACTAGCCATTCGTTCGCGCCGTTCGCCGGACTACGTCGGCGAGTGCAACAAGCCCTCGCGGATCTGCTGTGCCTCTGCCCGATTAGAGGCGTGCCGCCGTGACTGGACGCGCCCCAGGTGGTCGAGCAGGTCGACGGTGTATCCGCGGCCCAGGCGGCGGCGGACGCGAACCCACAACTCCCCGTCACCGGCTGCCAGGTGTTCGAGGCCGCCCATGCGAGCGAGCTTCAGCAGTTGGTTGATCCCTCCCAGCAGTTCGTCGTCGACGGTGATCTGGGGCATGGATCGCACCGGGCCATGCCGGCGTGGCAGGTCGGAGATTGGTCTGGATTCGTAGGGGATGTGGTGGTGGTCGAGCACGGCTTTGGCCTGGGTACAGGCCGGGCAGGCTGAGCCGTAGACGACGATGTGGTTGGGCATGGTCATTACCGGTGGGCAGCGTACTCGTGCACGGCGCTGGCGACGACCTCGAGTTCGGTGGGGGCGAACTTGTCGATGTGTTGCTGGACTTTGGCCATCTGGGGTTTGAAGTCCGGGGAGGTCTTCCATGCTCGTACGGCTTCGATGCTGTCCCAGCTGATCATGCTGACGAAACGGGCGGGGTCGCGGAGGTCGCGGGCGAGCACGGCGACTTGTGCTCCGGGTATCTGGCATGACCAGTTGGCGAACTCCTGCCAGGCGTCGATGAAGGCGTCCTCATGTCCGGGGAAGGGGAGCCAGGATCCTGTGGTATAGAAGGGGGCAGCCATCAGACCACCAACGATCCGCGCTTGCGCGCTGCGAGGAAGACCCGCTCGAATGCCAGCTTTGCCCAGTGTGCTTGCGGGCCTGCCATGACGTGGGTGTGCTTGCCTCCGCCGAGCACGCGGTCGGTCTTGATGGCAAGGCCGGTGTTTCCGGCGTCCAGGATGCAGATCGCGCCGAGCTGGTCGATCGGGATCTGACGGTGGTCGCCGACGCCGTAGTCGGCGGCGATGTTGGCTGCGGCGATCTTGGCCATGTGTTCGCTCATGTGGCCGGTCTTGGGGACACCCGTGGGGATCAGCGTCTGCTGGGGCGGTGCGATGGCGATGTCGACGCCGGCGGCGAACACCTCGGGGTGATCGGGATGTCGGTACTCGTCGGTGACCGGGATGAAGCCGGCCGGGTTGGCAAGGCCGGGGGTCTGCGCCACCGCATCGACGCCGGTGAACGGCGGTACGACCATCGAGAAGGCGAACGGCAGCACCTCACCGCTTGCGAGGCGGATCTCTCCATCGTCGACCCCGTCGATGGACGAGTTGGCGATACCGCGGATCGCGAGCCTGTCGAACAACCGCTCCACCCGTCGTTCGGAGTCACCGACACCGCCCAGGCCGAAGTGGCCCAGGAACGGCTCGGAGGTGATGAACGTGACTGGCTGGTCGGAGAGTCCTGCCTTTGCGAGCTGGTGGCGTGTGTTGAGCAGGAACTCGTAGGACGCGCCGAAGCACGACCCGCCCTGTGCAGTTCCGATCACGATCGGGCCGGGGTTCTTCAGGTACTCCTGCCACGCGCCGCGTGTCTGGAGGGCGTGATCGAGTGTGCACACCGATTGCGTGTGACCTCCATCTGGCCCGAGTCCGGGCACTCGCTCGAACGCCAGCCGTGGGCCGGTGGCAACGACGAGCCGGTCGTAGGTGATCGTCTCGCTGGTTGTCTCCACCGTTCGGTGGTCGAGGTCGAATCGCGTGACGCGAGCGTGCACAAATCGGATCCCCTGCTTCCGATAGACGGGCTCCAGGGGGAAGGTCACGTCGTCTGCGTCTCGCTTGCCGAACGGCACCCAGATCAAGGACGGCACGAACGTGAAGTAGTCACGCTGGTCGATCACCGTCACGTCTACCCGGTCTTTCAGCAGATGCTTGACCTCCAGCGCCGCTGTCAGGCCGCCGAAGCTCGAGCCGACGACGACCACTCGGGGGCGGGACGATCCCGGCTGGGAACCTGCAGTGTGGTCGCCGGTCGTTGTTGCGGTGGTGTTCATTGGGTCTCCTTCGTGGCGAGCCGGTGAAGCGCTCGTTCGAGTCGCTCGCGCGCCTCCTCGGCCAGTGGCGCGAGATCAGGATTGCCGGCGAGGCGCATCGCGGCGTCGGGCTCCATCGCGGACACGTGGACAGCGTCCGCATCGGCGCGCACCACGACGTTGCAGGGCAGCAGGACTCCGAGGTCAGGTTCGATGCCGAGGCCGCGGTGGGCGAGCTGCGGGTTGCAGGCTCCGAGGATCATGTAGGGCTGTCCATGGACGCCGAGCTTCTGTTCCATGGTTGCCTGGACGTCGATCTCGGTGAGGATGCCGAATCCCTCCGTGGCCAACTCCTCGCGAACGCGGCTGACTGCGGAGTCGAAGTCCAGATCGACGGTGGTGGTGATCGCGTAGGGCGTCGTGGTGATCATGCTTCACTCCTTTACAAGGATTCAGTTGTAGAGTAGTATACTCACAGACCGAGATCAAGGAGTTCGCCAGATGCCCGTCCCACACCCACTGCCAGACCCCGTCGCCGAGCTGATCGCCGAACGCTTCCGCGTGATCGGCGACCCGATGCGGATCAAGCTGCTCGACCGGCTCCGCGGGGGCGAAGCGTCCGTCGGTGAGCTGACGAATGCGCTGGGCGCGACGCAGCAGAACGTCTCCCGTCACCTGGGCGTGCTGCACGCGGCCGGCATCGTTTCCCGCCGCAAGGACGGCACCCGCGTCCTCTACGCGATCGCCGACGACACCGTCTTCGCTCTGTGCGAGACGGTCTGCGGCTCGCTCGAGCAGTCGGTCGCCGAGCTGGCGCAGCTGTTCGCGGGCGGCGCGCTGTCGGGGAGCGGTCGGTGAGCCCGGTGGGGCCGGTCGGCCGGCTGGGGCGGTTCACCGCCACCCACGTGCGCCTGGTAGTGCTGGTCTGGGTGACGATCGCGGTCGTGTTCGGTTTCTTCGCGCCGCGAGTGGAGACGGCCCTGTCGGGAGCCGGCTGGCAAGCCAACGGCTCGCAGTCGGTCGAGGCACGCGGCATCATCCAGAACCAGTTCGCGGGACAGAGCTCATCGGCGCTGATGGTCGTCGTCCACTCCCCGACGCAGTCCTTCTCCGACCCCGCGTTCGCCGCCACCATCAGCCGCGTCGAGGCAATCCTCCGCAATGACCCGGCGATCTCGTCCGTGACCCCTCCCCGGCCCGGGGTCTCCCTGTCCAGAGACGGCCACACCGCGCTCGTCATCGGCGGAGCCGCCCGCAACCCGACCCAGATGGTCAGTGCCGCCGACCACCTGAAGGCCGAGCTGCAGGCGGCGGGTTCCGGCGCTGTCACGGTCAACGCGACCGGCGCTTCGGCCATGTGGTCTGACTTCAACACCGCCAACCGCACCGCCATGATGCGCTCGGAGCTGTTCAGCTGGCCGGTCACCCTGCTGATCCTGGTGATCGCGTTCGGCTCCCTGGTCGCCGCGGGCCTGCCGCTGATGCTGACCATCACCGGCCTGGTCGCCAGCGCCGGCGTCCTCTTCCTGGGCAGCCAGGTCGCCGACATCTCGATCTGGGCGATGAACTTCGCGCTCATGTTCGCCCTGGCGCTGGGCATCGATTATGCGCTGTTCATCGTCGCCCGCTACCGGGCAGCGCTGTTCGGCTCAAACCTGTCACCCGTGGAGGCAACGGCGGTGACGATGGACACCGCCGGCAAGGCCGTGCTGTTCTCCGGCGTGACCGTGCTGATCTCGCTCTCAGCGGTGATGCTCGTCCCCAGCCCCGCCTTCCGCTCGATGGCGCTTGGGATCATGGTCTCGGTGATCTTCGTGCTGGGGGCTGCGCTGACCCTGTTGCCGGCCGTGCTGGCATGGCTCGGGCCGCGCGTCGATCGGCTGTCGCTCCGCTGGGTGCACTCCGGCGAGCACCGCTCCCCCCGCTTCGCGGCCTGGGCCGAGCGGCTCTGGCGCCACCCGCTGGCGTTCGGCGGCGGAGCCATGGTCGTCCTGCTGCTGCTGGCTGCCCCCATCGTCGGCCTCCGCACCGGCATGCCGTCGATCAAAGTCGTGCCAACCAGCGACACCTCCCGCGTCGGCTACACCCAGGTTGCTGCAGCATTCGGCCCCGGCGCGCCGGGCGCTCTGCAAGTCGTCGTCCCCGCCGCCCAGCAATCCGCCGCGGTTCGCATCCTCACCGCCGACCACGGCGTCGCAGCCGTCATGCCCGCACAGCTCAACGCGACCGGCACACTCGCACTCATACAGGCGGTTCCAAAAGCCGATCCCTCCAGCCCCAGCGTCGGGTCGACCATCGACCGCCTCCGCGGCGAGCTTCCCACCGGCGCGCTGATCGGCGGCGCAGCCGCCGAGAACCATGACCTCGAAGCGGCACTCGCACGCGCGACACCCAAGGTGATCGGTGTCGTGCTCGCGCTCGGCTTCCTGCTGCTGCTGGTCGCGCTGCAGGCACCGGTGATCGCACTCGTCGGCGTGCTCACCAACCTGCTGGCCACCGCGGCCGCTTTCGGCGTCGCCCGCCTGATCTTCCAAAACGGCGACGGCGCATCGCTGCTCGGCTTCCAATCGCAAGGCTTCCTCGACGCCTGGGGGCCGGTGTTCTTCTTCGCCATGATCTTCGCCATCGCCATGGACTACACCGTCTTCCTGCTGGCGTCGGCCAAGGAACACCACGACCGCACCGGCGACCCCCACGAAGCCATGGTCGGCGGTGTCGCCCACTCCGGCCGCGTCATCCTCGCCGCCGCCGCAGTGATGGTCGCCGTCTTCTTCACGTTCGCCCTCTCCGGCCCGCTGCCACCCAAGGAGATGGGAGTCATCCTCGGCGTCGCCGTCCTCCTCGACGCGCTGCTCGTCCGGCTCATCCTGATCCCCGTCGCGCTCCGACTCCTCGGCCCCTGGGCATGGTGGCTCCCCCACTGGGCCGACCGGATCCTGCCCGACATCAGGTTCGGCCACTCCTGAGATCTATGAACCACCAACCCGAGAACCAGAAAGCGAGGCTCGACATCATGAAGCTGACGCACAACATGGGAAGCATCGACCGGTGGGCACGAGGCCTGATCATCGCCCCCGGCGCTGCCATCGCCGCCGTCCTCATCGGCGCAACCACCGTCCCCGGCATCCTCCTGGCAGCCGTTGGCGTGATCATGCTCGCGACCGCGGTCGTGGGGATCTGCCCGCTCTACAGCCTGCTCGGAATCGACACGCACCGCGGAGGCCACCACCCTCTTGGTGCCTGACGCAGGCACCGCCGCATCGCACACGCCGCTGCGGACTCGCCACGCTCTCGTGACGGTGCGGTAGCGGTCGCTAACTGGTGACCGATGTCCTGCTGGCATTGCCGCTTGGCCTCACGATCGGCCTGGCTCTGGGCGGCGTGGGCGGCGGCGGCTCGATCCTGGCCGTGCCGCTGCTCGTCTACGCACTCGGATTCACACCCCACCAGGCAACCGCAGCCTCACTCGTCATCGTCGGCTCCGCCGCTGTGGTCGGCGGGATCAGCCACGCCCGCGGCGGCCGCGTCGACGTACGCACGGCGACCCTCTTCGCCGGCTTCGCGATACCCGGCGCGATCGCAGGCGCCGTTGCAAACAACGCCGTCTCGGGCCGCCTCCTCCTGACAGGATTCGCGGTCCTGCTGCTGGTCGCGGCCTGGACGATGCGCCGCACAACGCCCAGCGGCGACGGCGCGAGCCACGATCGCACGGTGCCTCGCACGATTCTCGTCGGCCTCGGCACTGGAGCGCTGACCGGGTTCTTCGGCGTCGGCGGCGGCTTCCTCATCGTCCCCGCCCTCGTCCTCGTGCTCGGCGTCCCGATCACCGACGCGGTTGGCACCTCACTGATCGTGATCACCGTGGCCAGCATCGCGGCGCTCGCCGTCCACGTGACCGCCGTCCACATCCCCTGGGCAGCGACCGCCGCCTTCACCGCCACCGCGATGGTGGGCGCACTGCTCGGCACCCGACTCTCCAAGAACGCGACATCCCGCCGACTCACCAACCTGTTCGCCGCCCTCGCCGTGACAGTCGCAGCCCTCCTGCTCGCGGCCAACGCGCCCGCTCTGCTCTGATCCCGCGGCCCGCACCAACTCCGGATGCGCACTCACCGCCAGCAGCACACCGATGATGCGGCCACAACCCGGCTCTGCGGCTCGCAGCCGATCGGAGGGGATCGCCGCCGGGGGCGCTCGCGCCAGCGCTACTACATCGCGCGCCGGGTTTCGGTCGCTTGGAAGCGTGAGCGAACGGGTCGCGCACCATGCGCGATCGTCCGTGCTTGTGGTCAGGTGACCGACTCGACCTCTGAGCACCGGCCTCCAGCCGTCGGCTGAGAGGGCGCCGATCGGAGCACTCGCGAGTACGTACTTCCCCGTAGCCACGTTCCCGGGTGGCCCCGATGCCGGGAGCGCGCTGCCCCGCGATGCTGTGTGCATGAGCTTGACAGCCACAGCACACGCGATCAGAGGGACACTCCGACAGGAGGTCGTGATCGATGGGCAGCACCGTCTGGTTACCGATGAGCCGCTTCGGCTTGGTGGTGAGGGCAGCGCCCCTGCGCCGCATGAACTGCTTCCGGCCGCGATCGCGGCGTGCGTTTCGACCTCGCTGGTGATGTACGCCCGGACGCATGGCTGGGATCTGGGCGAGGTGTCGGTCGACGTCGACTTCGACAACCGCTCGACCCCGCGTCGGTGCGAGATCGCCATCACGCTGGGGACAATGCTCGACGCCGCCCAGCTGCAGCGTCTGGAGCGTGTCGCGCGCGCCTGCCCGGTGCGCCGTTCGCTCGAGGCCGGCGTCGTGTTCACCGAGACGATCCTGTGCGACCCGGCCGCCACGACTCGACCGGCCGCCGTCGAGAGTGCGCCATGAGCGTCCGTCGCTTCCGGCGGCAGATCGTGATCCTCGGTGGCGGCACCGGTGGGACGATGGTCGCCAATCGTCTTCGCCGCCGCCTCGACTCAAACGAGGCCGAGATCCACGTCGTCGACCGCGACGACCGCCACATCTACCAGCCGGGGCTGCTGTTCGTCCCGTTCGGGCTCGCAGACATCGACGAGATCGTCAGGCCGCGGCGCCGCCAGCTCTCGGGCGGGATCGTCTTCCACGAGGGCGAGGTCGACGGAGTCGAGCTGGGGCAGAACCACGTCCGGCTCGGCGACGGAACGGTGCTGCGATACGACGTCCTGATCGTCGCCTCGGGGTCACGGCTGCAGCCGGAGGAGACCGAGGGGCTGACAGGCCCAGGCTGGAACCAGCGGATGTTCACGTTCTACTCGCCGGAAGGCGCCGAGGCGCTCCGCCACGCGCTCACCGACTTCGACGGTGGCAGGCTGGTGGTCAACCTCATCGACATGCCGATCAAGTGCCCGGTCGCCCCGCTGGAGTTCGTCTTCCTGGTTGACTGGCACCTCCGCGAGCGCGGAATCCGCGGGCGGTCGGAGCTGATCTACGCGACGCCGCTGGACGATGCGTTCACCAAGCCGGTCGCCTCTCAGCGGTTGGGGTCGCTGCTGGCCGCCAAGGAGATCGAGCTGGTCACCGAGTTCAACGCCGGAGAGGTCGACGGCGCCGGCGGCAAGCTCACCTCCTATGACGGCCGGGAGTTGGACTTCGACCTGCTGGTCACCGTGCCGCTGCACGGGGGCGCGGACTTCCTTGACCGGTCGCCCGGCCTCGGCGACGCGCTGGGCTTCGTACCCACCGACCGGCAGACGCTCCAGTCGCAGGCCGCGCCGAACGTCTTCGCCCTCGGCGACGCCACCGACCTGCCCACCTCGAAGGCCGGTTCGGTGACGCACTTCGAGGCCGAGGTGCTGAGCGACAACGTGATCCGCTACCTGGCCGGTGAGGATCTCGACGAGGGCTATGACGGCCACGCGAACTGCTTCATCGAGACCGGCTTCCACAAGGCCCTGCTGATCGACTTCAACTACGACACCGAGCCGCTCCCCGGCCACTTCCCGACCGTGTTCGGGCTTCCGCTGCTGCGCGAGTCGCGGCTCAACCACCTCGGCAAGCTCGCGTTCCAGTGGGTCTACTGGCACGCGCTGCTGCCGGGACGCGAGATCCCCGGCATCGGACCGACGATGCCAACGCACGGCAAGACCCGGATACCAACGACGAGCTGAGAGGAGTCGTCATGGCCACCACACTGATCGCACAGCAACCGGTTGACATCGACGCCGAAGGCTTCCTGACCAAACCCGAGCAGTGGAACGAGGAGATCGCCGAGGCGATCGCCAAGGACAACGGCATCCCCGAGCTGAGCGACCGGCACTGGCTGGTCGTCCGGTTCATGCGAGACCGCTACCTCGCAACCGGCAGCGCCCCCTCAATCCGGTCGCTCGGCAAGGAGTCGGGCGTCCCCGTCAAGGAGCTCTACCAGCTGTTCCCCAAGGGGCCGGCCAAGCTGGCCGCCCGGATCGGCGGCATTCCCAAGCCCACCGGCTGCATCTAGGAGGAACCCACGATGACCGACACACTCGCCTATCAAGCGGCGGCAACCGCCGAGCCCGACACGATCCAGAAGGTTGCGATCGTCATCTCCAAGGGATCGCTCGAAGGGATCTACCCCGGCCTGATCATGGCCAACGGCGCCCGCATGGAAGGCATCGAGGCCGACCTGTTCTTCACGTTCTTCGGCCTCGACGCCATCCGCAAGGACCGCTACGCCAAGATCAAGGTCGCCACCGTCGGCAATCCCGGCATGCACCTGCCAACACTGCTCGGCGCACTCCCCGGCTTCTCAGCCCTCGCCACCCGCATGATGGCGCGACAGATGGAGAAGATCGACATCCCGCCGATCCCCGAGTTCATCGAACTCATATCGGACTCCGGCGCCAACCTCTACGCCTGCAAGGCGACCGTCGACATGTTCGGCCTGGCCATGAACGACTTCGTCCCCCAGGTCGCAGACATCATCAGCGTCGGCCAGTTCTACGAGAAGGCCGCCGCCGGCCAGATCATCTTCACGTAGCCGCCCGCCAACACCCGGCGTAACCGTATATCGCGCGGTACCTCGACTAGCTGGCCGCGACCGCCGGACCCCCGTCTGGAGGGAGGTAGCCGCGTCGGTTGGTTCCGGAGAGGATCGGCGCCGCCTTGAAGCCCCAGACGAGCGGGTAGATCCCGAGGAACAGCTCCCAGATGAACTCGGGGATCGTTGCGATGCCCTGGAGCGGGCCGCCCTGCTGGGCGAGGCCGAACATCACGGCGATGCCCGAGATGATGATCAGCGGCCCTGCGACGAGACCGAGCACGGCCATGCGCCTCGGCACCAGCTCGGATCGGTACATCAGGTAGCCAAGCAGCAATCCGTTGCCGATGCCGACCACGAAGCCCGGACCCAGCAGGAACGTCCAGTCCTTGATTGCAGCCAGGGTGTATGCGATCGCGCCGAGCGTCGCTTGGCTTCCTGCGGCGGGGTTTCGCTGCAACGTGACCACGGCAAGCATGGTCAGGATCCCGATCAGGATGAACGTGCATTCGACGAGGCGAGCGGTCACGTAGCCGATCGAGAGAGCTTCGTTGACGCGCTTGAGCAGCGGGTACACGACGACGGCAGTGCCGATGTTGGCGATGATCAGCAGCAGTTCCAGGAACGCGCCCAGGAGGATCTTATTGTTGTGGCCCGCGCCGGCGACGTACGCCTCGGGGTGATCCAGCACCGGCTGGTACAGCCACAGCGCAGGGATCGATGTAATGAAGGTGATCAGGTAGAGCGCCCCGAACGTCTGCGCGATCCGGCGCGACTCCTCGGGCGGCACAGGGCGATCGTAGTCCACGAGCTTCTCCGTTCTCCGGCATCCTGGCAGGGGCGACCTACCGAGACGCGGTTCGTCGGGGCAACCGCTGCCACGCGACAAACACCAGCGCTATCGCACCCAGCACGGCGATCAGCAAATGCCCATTTCCGAACGCCCCATTGACGACAGAGATCACGCCAAACAGCGTGAGGACCGCGTCGCGCAGGTTTCGGCGGTTCACTCGCGCTTCACCGGTGCACTGACCATTGTGTCGCTCGCCTCCCGCCTCTGAAGGATCTGCGCCCGGGAGGAAGGAGAAGCGGTAGGCGACCCAGCGGACGTTCGCGCGCCTCGACTGTACCACGGGTGAGGACCGGCGTCCGCTTTGTCACATCTCTCCCACCCAGCTTGGTGGCGAAAGATGCGAGCGGACCGGGGTCGGTGCTCCCCCGAGAGCCGTGCAGAGCGGGGCGGCAGTGACACACCGTTGACGCACCGGGTGCGTCATGGGACGGCACGAGATGGAGCAGATTCGCTCAACCAAGGCGGTTGGTGCCGACCGTACCTCTCCATGCCCTGACTCTCGATCAGGTATCGGGGTTCGAGTCTTTGCCCCGCAGATCACTCGCAAACCGTTCCTTCGAGAACGAACGAGTGGCGCCCACCGCTCAGTCGTTGAGCGCGGCGTGCGGAACCCGACGCCGGTCGCGCGGCTTGGCGGTGGCGAACTTTGTTACCACGGCTGTTATCACACGCTAGCAATCAGCACGATTTGCAAACAAACCATCTGGCCCCAGAAACGCCGAAAGCCGCTCAACCATACGGCTTCCGGGGAGTGCGCTGGAGAGGACTTGAACCTCCACGACCCATACGGGTCACAAGGCCCTCAATATTGCGCGCGGGGTCGAAGCGAGCCAGGAAGGGCTTGAACAAGTCATTTCAGGTCGGGTGAGATCACCTCAGATCAGGTCAGATTGGTACCACGGTGTTACCACGACGGGCACCGATCGTCCCGCGGAACGGCCGGCGGCGCTGACCCCAACCGTGCCCATCGGTAGGCATGCACCCTGGTGCCTCGCTGCCCAGCTTCCAGCGTACGATCGGCGGGATGCTCCACGCCCTCCCTCAAGTCCTTCTGTACGGGGTGCTCGCAGCCGCCAGCCCGATGGCGTTCGCAGCGACCATCACCGTGATGCAGGCAGGGCGAGTCAAGGCGCTTGGCTTCGGCGTCGGATTCGTGGCGGCGCAGCTGGTGACCTGTTCACTCTTCGTGGGGGTGGATTTCGCAGTTGCCGGCTCCACCCGCCACCACCATCCCGGCGTTCAGTTCGGGCTCGAGGTCGCCGTGGCCGGCGCGCTGATATGGCTGGCTGAGCGGGTGCGCCGGAGGGCTCCCAGCCAGGAGGAGGCCGGGAGCCGGCGGACACGGAAACTGCTGGAGCGACTCGACCGGCTACGGTTGCTAACCGCGGTCACCGCCGGCGTGGTAATGGGCATCGGCGTGCCGAAACGGCTCATCCTGGCTCTGCTGACCGCGACCACGATCGACACTGCAGGTGTCCGCCCCTCCGGTCAGGCATTCCTGGTCCTCCTCTACGTGGCGATAGCCACCACGATCGTGTGGGTACCGGTAGTCATGTTCATCCTGCTCGGCGATCGCGCGATCGCGATGACGAGCCACGCTCAGGATGAGGTTATCCGTCGTCAGCCGCTCGTAACTATCTACGCCCTCCAACTCCTGGCCGCCGTGTTCGCGCTTGACGCCGTCGGCGTACTGGTCACCCAGATCCTCTAGGCGCGATGCTCGCAAGACATCGCGAGCCTCCGACAGCGGCTGGGCGTCCCCGCGTCCGAGCGCTACGACCGAGTCGCCACACGATCGAAGAAGCCGGTCGGTGACGCGGGCATCACTGGCGCCTCGCCAGGCCGGTCCCACGGCGCCGCCACTGGATTGCATGGCACAGCTCGCCCGCCCGTCGCGACCACCCCCACCCTCGCGGGAGAACCCCTAGCTGGCGGGTGGAAAGCGAACGCCCGACGGGCGGGCGGATGGCCTATGCGGTCTCAGGCTCGGGGGCGGATTCCGTGACGTCAGGAGCCTCAGTAACCGGAACGTCGGGTGGCGTTGGAGTCGGGGGCGTCTGGCCGGCAGGCTGGAACCTGCGCTTGGCGACGATGGCCCCGGCGGTCGCGCCGCCTATCCCAAGCGCGACGATCGCGGTATTCCGCTTCTTGTGGGAGGGCGGCGGCGAGATGGTCAGCGCCAGTGCCCGCGAAGCGTGGCGTCCGGCCTTGCGCAGCCCAGTGGCGACCCTTCGGTCGGTCATGGCATCGGCGATGCCGACCCGGCCGGCCCGGCGGACCGCCCCGGCGACGTCTGCCGCGGCGCGCCGCGACTGACGGTGCACTCGCCGGTCAGTGGCCGCTCGCCTTGCCGGATCTGCCAGCCCCCGGTAGTGCCCACGAGCATGAGCTCCGCGCGACAGCACCGTTGTGGTCAGCAGCCCGATCTGGGCCGTTCGCCGCCGATGCCGCGACGCCGAGCGGATTGCTCGATGCACATATGTGGTCTTCATGATGGTGCTCCTTCGGTTGTCTGAACGCGGCCGACAGGGCATCTGTCTCGCGTCTTCCGCAGCGTTGCAGCGCCTGGTCGGCCCCGCATCGGGGGCCACGCCGATCACCGCATTGCGGGTCTCCCGCATCCGCGAGCTGGGAACGTTGATGACGCGACGATGGAGCCTTGGGCGTCCCTGCGGGGTGCTGGGCGAGTTCGACGGCAGGCTCGGCCGTCACACTGCGCCCACGGCCGCCTGGAGTCGCCGTGCGACTTGCTTTGCCGCGAGTGCGCCCGCAGAAGCTCCGGCCGAGCGTGGGGCATTGTCAAGTCAATAGATCAACACCCTTAGCGAGTGCATACACCCCCGCAGCCAAGGCCAGCCACACCGTCAACATCCAGCCATTCCGGCGCAGCCACGCATCGAGGCGCTGGAAGGTGCCGACACTGTCTGGCCGGATCAGTACCGCGATGAGCACGCTTTCGACCAACACCAAGACACCCAAGGAACAGATCAGAACCGCCAGGGCATTGCTTGAGGGCGACGCTCCGCTGTCGGCAACCGTCTTGACGGCCATCAGATAGAACGGTGAAGGCAGGAACAGGGCTAATCCCAACACAAACGCCCATTTCTCGCTCTCCTGTGCCCGCTGCGACCATGCAGCAACCCGGCCGGTGGCAGGCTGCGCGGATTCCGCCGCGACGACAGGCCGGCGCGTGTGTCGCCATGCCCAACCGGCAGTTGCCAGCAACCCAAACCCCAGCGCCACGTAGGTTGCCCCGCTCGCGGGCGCTGAGTGCTGGGTCGTCAGCCCGACCGACTTGACGATCGCCAAAGCGATCAGACCGACGCTGGCCGTCAGGATCAACGCGCCTGCGTAGAAGGCCACGACCAAGCGCCTAGGACGCTCCCCGGCCAGGAGCAGTAACAACACGACCAGCACTGGCGGATAGATGGCCGCGCTGACGGCCAGCGGGAACGCCTGCGGAAGCGCATTCATGCGCCGCTACGCGCGGGCCAGACGACGTCGAACCGGGCGAGCTTCCAATCCGCAGTCGTCCAAACCAGGATCAGACCGGCCAAATGAGTCCGACCGCAGCGTCTTGGAACCGTCGCGATCCTTGTCATCCCCACATCGCCCGCGGGACCGATTGCCATATCGACTCACCCCCTTTCGTCACGCCGTTGCGCTCTTGCCTTGGCGGGTACTGGCTGTCTCACCGGCACCACTTTCAGAGCGGAGCGCGTCGCCCGCCTAACGCTCCGCGTCGCCTTCTCGAGAAACCGCACCATCCCAGCCTCCTGCCCCTCATTGGATGTAGGCGCGGTGTCACGGTCGCCCGTGCAAGCCACGGGGCCACGCCAGTGTGTGGCCGTGCCGGATACGGAGGGCCACGGCAGCAGGCCCGTCGGGACGGGCCTGCTGCCGTGAGTCATCCGTCCGTCGGCCGCGTTAGGCCGTCATCGGGGGTGCCGTGCGGTCGTGGACTGCGTAGGCCATGATCAGCGACAGCGGGAAGAACAGCAGGCTGAGTAGGAAATAGCCCAGGAAGCTGTGTCCCTTGCGGGCTGCGACTCGAGCGGGCCAGAACGCGATTGCGACCCAGATGATGAGTCCCACGAGTCCAAAGGCTAGCCATCCGAATAACGAAGCGAACTCCAACATGGTGGACCTCCTTAGATATCTCTACTGTATGGCTCGTCTTGAGGCGCGGCATCAGCGTATTCCCGGAGGGATGGCGCGGGTTCACCGCAACCTGCCGCCTCTAAAGGGATGGGTCTGCGCCTCGACTCGACCGACTCGCTTTGGTGGCGAATTTCGCACCGGCGCCTACGCGCGGGCGGCTTGCCTGTTCCACCGGCTCGTAGTCACCGGTCCCGGTGGTACCTATGCCTAAACGCTTCGAATGACGGTTCCCGCAGGTTCGCCGCTGGTGAGCGTTCCAACTTGCGACAACCGGCGAGCTGGCGACCGAACCGAGTAGTGACCCACCCCGACGCCCGACGTCGATCTGCCCGGGAGCGAACTGAACCAGTCAACCCATCGACGTTGGGAGCCCACCGTCGCCGCAGCCAGCGCACCTCACGGTCGAGGCTACTCCACTAGTGGAATGGCGCTCGCCGCCGCCCGTGACCATAACGTCTGAGCCACTCCGAGTATGACATCGCGTCAGCGCTGCCCAGTTCGGCTAGGAGGACACACCATGATGGGATCCCGCAGAGTCGCCCGACGCACCTCCCGGCGCGTCGCCCGACGCCGCTAAACCACGGCAGAGATCCGCGCCGCCTCGCCGAGCGCACAACCGCCGCTCGGCGAGGGCGGGCGGCTCGTGAGCTGCGCCGAGCTGGCGGGTGGATCGCCAGGGCGAAGGCGTCGGCGCTGATCACCTGCCCGATTGCCGCGCCCGGCTGGTCGAGGTGGGTAGGGCGGAACCTATGACACAGACAGGAGAGAGTGATGGCTGACACACCGACCGATGTCCTGGTGGGCGCTTACCCGAGCATCCAGGCAGCGACGGACGGACTTTGACGCGCTGGCCAAGCTCGTCGGGGACAAGAAGGTCGAGATGGAGGCCGCGATTCTGATCACGCACGCCGAGGATGGCTCGGTGAACGTCTCGCAAACGGCTGACCATCGCGGTCGCAAGGGAGTCGAGTGGGGCGGCGGAGTGGGTGTCCTTGTTGGGCTGGCGGCGCCGCCGCTGTTGGCGGTCACTGCTGCTGGCGCGGTCGCCGGCGGCCTGGTTGGGAAGTTCGTTGACAAGCGGCTTGAGACGGAGATGCACGACAAGATCGGCGAGAACCTGCCGCCAGGGACGGCGGGGATCATCGCCTCGTTCGAGGATTCACAGCGGCTCGCCGTGGAGCAGGCGCTGCCGGGCGCGCTGGCGAAGTCGGTCGTGCAGACGGATAAGAAGGGAATGCAGGCGCTCAAGGACGGTCTCGCAGAGGCGATGGGCAAGTTCGTGCCCGACCGTACAGCGCTGCCGCTCCCTGACCGCAACTTCGGCGGCGCGATTGGAAGGACGATCGACCAGTCGGTGCCGGACTGGACGATCATTCCCGGTCCAAAGGCCCCGCAGGACGCACCCAACGTCTTGCTGATTCTGATCGACGACGCCGGCTTCGGCCAGCCCGACACGTTCGGCGGGCCTGTGGCGACGCCGAACCTGACCCGCGTCGGGCAGATGGGCCTCACCTACAACCGCTTCCACGTCGTCGGCGCTGTGCTCGCCGACCAGGGCGGCCACGCTGACCGGGCGCAACCAGCACCGCGTCGGCATGGGTTCGGTCCGCGGAGTTCCCCGGCCCCTTCCCCGGCTACACGGGCGCCGTGCCGAAGAGCTGCGCCGCCGTTCCGCGCATCCTCAAGGAGAACGGGTATGTGACCGGCGGGTTCGGCAAGTGGCACATGACGCCGGACCGCGAGCAAGGCCCCGCCGGACCGTTCGAGCATTGGCCGCAGAACTGGGGCTTCAACCACTTCTGGGGCTTCCTCAGCGGCGCCGCGGGCCAGTGGGATCCGATGATCTCTCAGGACAACACGACGATCGGCGTGCCCGAGGGCACGGACGAGCAAGCCGTACTACTTCCCCGACGATCTGACCGACAAGTCAGTTGAGTGGCTGCACGGGGTGCGGGCGCAGGATCCTGAGAAGCCGTGGTTTTCTCTACTACTCGACCGGCTGTCGCCCACGCGCCGCACCACGTCGCGGCGGACTGGGCCGACAAGTACAAGGGCAAGTTCGACCAGGGCTGGGACGCACTCCGCGAGGAGGTCTTCGAGCGGCAGAAGAAGCTGGGCGTGATCCCGCAGGACGCGGTGCTGACGGAGCGGCCCGATCTGTTCGACGCCTGGGACTCACTCGACGACGCCTCGAAGAAGCTCTACACCCGGCAGATGGAGGTCTACGCAGGCTTCATGGACAACGCCGACTGGAACGTCGGCCGCCTGCTCGACGCCGTCGAGGAGATGGGTGACCTCGACAACACGCTGATCTTCTACATCTGGGGCGATAACGGCGCCAGCCTGGAGGGGACAACGACAGGCTCGTTCAACGAGATGACGTTCCTCAACGGCGTCGACATCGAGCCCAAGCAGCAGCTCGAGCTGATCGACAAGTACGGCGGCATCGAGGCCTGGGGCAACGACCACACGGCACCGCACATCGCAGCCGCCTGGGCCTGGGCCGGGAACACGCCGTTTCAGTGGGGCAAGCAGATGGCAAGCCACCTGGGCGGCACCCGCAATCCCATGGTCGTCGCCTGGCCCGACAAGATCAAGGCAAGCGGCGACCTCCGCTCCCAGTTCACGCACTGCATCGACATCGGCCCCACGATCCTGGAAGCGGCCGGCATCCCGGAGCCGAAGGTCGTCGACGGGATCGAGCAGGAGCCGATGGACGGCACAAGCTTCCTGTACACGTTCGACGACCCGAAGGCCGAGGAGCGGCACACGGTGCAGTACTTCGAGGTGATCGGATCGCGGGCGATTTACAAGGACGGCTGGTGGGCGTGCGCCCGCCTCGACAAGGCGCCGTGGGAGTTCTCTCCGGAGGCGCTGGCCAAGTTCGCCCCCGGCAAGTGGGACCCCGAGCAGGACACCTGGGAGCTGTACTACCTACCGGACGACTTCACCCAGGCGAAGGACCTGGCAGCCGAGAAGCCGGAGAAGCTCGCCGAGCTGAAGGAGCTGTTCTGGCAGGAGGCGGAGCGCAACCGCGTGCTGCCGCTGCTGGGCTCCATCTGCGTCTTCTTCGGCATCCTGCCACCGTTGCCCACGGTGACCCGCTACACGTTTGCCGGCGACGTCCAGAACGTCCAGAAGGGACTCGTTCCGCGTATCGCCGGGCGCTCATACGCAATCGAGGCGGAGCTCGAGATCCCCAAGGGCGGCGCGGAGGGCGTGATCCTCGCCAACGCCGACTTCATCGGCGGATTCGGGCTCTGGGTGGACGAGAATGGCAAGCTCAACCACACCTACTCGTTCCTTGGCGTCGAAAGCTACCGGCAGACGTCGACCAACCCGCTACCAACCGGCGACGTCACAGTGAAGATGCTGTTCGAGGCCGACGAGCAGAAGCCCGGCAGCGGAGGCAACGTCACGCTCTGGGCCAACGGCGAACAGATCGGCGAGGGCCGAGTCGAGAAGACCGCGCCAATGATGCTCACCTCCTACGCCGGCATGGACGTCAGCCGCGACAACGGCCTCGTCGTCGACCTGGCCTACGAGGACAAGGCGCCCTACCCGTTCACGGGAACGGTCAAGAAGGTCGTCTTCGACCTGAAGCCCGGCACGCACAACGACGAGAAAGGGCTGCACGAGCACGAAAGCATCCACGCCGTCGCGCACGGAGTGAGCGCCTAGTGGCAAGGGAGGCCGCGTGAACCGCTTCACGATCACGAGGTCGCTGGACGCTCCGGTCGACCGCGTCTGGGAGATCATCGGCAATCCCGGTGCCTCCCCCGGCCGCGGAGTGGACGTGCGAGTGGAGCGGGCGGGAGCAGCCGACGGCACCGGATTGGTCCGGGTCGTGAAGGTCGGCCTGGCAACGGTCCACGAGGAGATCACCGACATCGGGCCGGGCCACGAGATCCGGTATCGCATGACCAAAGGTGCTCCGGTACGCGACTACACGAGCGGCGTGGCGCTCGAGGAGTCGCCCGAAGGCGGCACGCTGATGACCTGGAGGGCTCGGTTCAATCCGCTCGTGCCGGGCACCGGCTGGGCCGTCTCCCTCGCCTCGAAACGCACCCTCAACCGAGTGCTCAACGCGGTCGCCGAAAGCTCAGGCGCCCGCGTTGAGCACGAGGGCGATGAGCAAGACGGCGGCAGTTCAGTTACCGACGAGGAGAGACAACGATGAGCACAACAGAACCCCAGATGAGGGCCAGCGACGTTGTGGAGGTTGCGACGAAGGGCGGGCGCCCGCGGGGGTCGCAGACGGTGGAGGTACCGCACCTGAGTGTCGCGGAGCGGGCGGCGCGCGGTCGCGCAGCGCGGCGTGAGGTGCCGCGCTCCAGTCACGCCGAGTACACGCCGGCTGCCCACAGGTCGGATCCAGTCGAGCTGCTGCAGTCACAGGCAGCCTCCCGGGTGCCAGAGTTGGTACCGATCCGGTATGGGCGGATGCTGGTGTCGCCGTTCACGTTCTACCGCGGCGCGGCGCTACTCATGGCGTCCGACCTGGCCGCGACACCCCACTCGGGGTTACGTGCCCAGCTGTGTGGGGATGCGCATCTCTCCAACTTCGGAGTGTTCGCGTCCCCGGATCGGCGACTGGTGTTCGACCTCAACGACTTTGACGAGACGCTCCCGGGACCGTGGGAGTGGGACGTAAAGCGGCTGGCGGTCAGCTTCGAGGTCGCCGGCCGCGAGAACGGATACACGGCCAAGGATCGCAAGTCGATCGTACGGGAGACGGTCGCGGCGTACCGCGAGGCAATGCGCCAGTTCGCCGGCATGCGCGTGTTGGACGTCTGGTACTCCCGCTTGGATGTCGACGAACTGGCGGCCGAGCTGCAGAGCCAGATGAAGAAGAGAATGACCAAGCGCCTCGACCAGACGCTGGCGAAGGCGCGCACGCGCGACAGCATGACCGCCTTCTCCAAGCTCACCCAGATGGTCGACGGCGACCCGCAGATCGTGTCTGACCCGCCACTGATCGAACGAGTCCACGATCTCGCTCCGGGCCATGAGGGAGAGCAACTGGAAAAAGCGATTCACGCGCTCCTCCGCGACTATCGCCGGTCGCTGCAAACCGATCGGCGAATCCTGCTGGAAGAGTTCCGAATGGTTGACATTGCTCGGAAGGTGGTCGGGGTCGGCAGCGTCGGCACCCGCGCCTGGATCGTCCTGATGCTGGGCCGAGACGGGCAAGACCCGCTGTTCCTGCAGTTCAAAGAGGCCCAAGCCTCGGTGCTCGAGGAGTTCACCGCCAAGAGCCAGTTCAGCAATCACGGCGAGCGGGTCGTGGCCGGCCAGCACCTGATGCAGGCATCAAGCGACATCTTCCTCGGTTGGCTTCACGTCCAACGCGGCATCGACGATCAACCCCGCGACTTCTACGGACGCCAGCTCAAGGACTGGAAGGGCTCCTTCGACACAACAGGCGCTCTGACGAAAGGCATGGCGCTCTACGGCCGAGCCTGCGGTTGGACGCTCGCCCGCGCCCACGCCCGGTCAGGAGACCGCATCGCCATCGCCGCCTACCTTGGCAGCAGCGATGCCTTCGACCGGGCCATCGCCGACTTCGCAGACGCCTACGCCGACCAGAACGAACGCGACTACCAGACGCTCAAACAGGCGGTCGACGCCGGACGCGTCGAGGCCCGGGTGGGTCTCTGATGGAAGTCCTAGGCAGAGTTCGACCCGAAACCCGAAGGACAATCGCATGAGAACGATCGGTTTGATCGCAACGCTCGGGTTGGCGTTGCTCGCTCAACTCGAATGGCAGCAGCCGATCAGCATCGGATAAGGCAAAAGCCAGGCGTGTAGCGCTGTCTCCGATATCAAGACGCAGGTTACGACCCTCAAGGGTCTGCCTCTGGCGACGTCCTCGTCGACACCGCCAAGACCGCCATCCAGCAGATCCAGACCGACCTCAAGACCATCTCCAACCAGCGCCAACCGTAAAGGGCGACCTGAATCCCAGCTCCAGACCGCCAACGCCACGTTCAAGACCCAGGTTCAACAGGTCGCTAGGAGCATCGCCTCCGCGTCATCTCTGACTAGCGCGCTCACGCGCTCGCCACTGCCGGCAAGACGCTGGCAACCAGGCATCCCTGGCCCTCTGGCTGCTGGAGTGCGCGCCGCCGACATCGTGCCTGGTCAGGTTGCCGGGCGCGAAGTTTGGTAGGACCTCCGGTCCCGCCGGCGATCGGCACAGACGCCTTTCGGCGTACCGGCATTCGCGGCGCGGGCTCTCGATGCTCTGCTGTCTGGTCTCATACGTTCGATCTCCGGTCGGCTCTGTAGGGTGCTACGGTGGCAACGCATCCGTTCTACGTCCGAGCCGCCCGCGTCGCGTTCTGGAGCGGGGCTCTGATCATCGCGGCGCTCCTGCTGGTGTCGTTCTGCGCCGTCGTCTTGTGGCTGCTTGTTGTGGACTGGCACGTGCTCGGCTTGTGACTGCCTTCCCGATCACTTCGCCGCGGAAGTTCGGGTGCCTGAAGCCGAGCGCCAACGACTGAACAGGACCTATGGCCATGGTGTCTCCGTTCTGGTCGGTTATCGCGTTCACAGCAACCGTCGCACGGGGCCGCCGGCGCCGCATCGGTGTGCTCCCCACCGGGGTGGTAGTTCACCGCAGCCGCACAGTCGTTGCGCGCTGAGGCGGTGACCACTGGACCGCGTGCTGTGGAGCGCGGGCAGCGGTGAGGTCACGAAAGCAGGGTCGGCCCGGGCCGGTGGCGACACCCCTGGTCACTCCGGCAATGCCAAGGGTTGTTATGGCCCGTGCATGATCGCGGCCGGGTCGGGTCGTCCGGCCCGTGTTACCGGCACGAAATCGAATCCGTCCGGCGTGTCGAGGTATCCGGACGCTCGGCCGGCGATGCCGAGGTGGCCGTACTGCCAGACGATCCGCTTGGTGCGTGGATCGATGATGACCACCCGATGGTTGTAGTCATCGTTGACCGCGATCATGCCGTTAGGCAGCATCGCCGCGAGGCTTGGGTGGTCGAGCCTGCCCGGGCCGGCAGCTGACTCGGTACTGCCAGAGTAGATGGCCGGTGCGTCGATCGAGGATGACGAGCCCGCCTGGGCTGGTGTAGTCGGCCAGCAGGATGTTCCCTGTGCGAGTCAGCTGCGGATCGGACGGGTAGCTGACCGGCGCGCGGTAGACCCGCACCAGCTTGCCCGAGAGCGTGAACTCGTCTATGTAGGAGCCGTTGATCTCGGAGACCAGGATGTGGCCGTTCGGCAGCGGCGTATCGCCGTTGACCGCACCCAGGTAGCGCGGCGGGTCATGAACGCAGTGCCCGGCCTGACCGATCGAGCGCACGATGTGTTGCCCGCGCAGCTCCAGCACCCGACAGTTGTAGGCGTCTGCCACGATGACGAGGCCGTTTCGGAGCTTGTAAGCGTCGTCCGGCGTGTTCAGGTAGCCGGGGCTGGACCCCTTGACGCCGGCATGCCCGTAGCTCCACAGCAGCCGGCCGCCGGGATAGCCGATGATCACGATCTGATGGTTTTCTTCCTGGTTGGAGATGATCGCGCGGCCGCCCGGAGTGAAGAAGGTGTCGTCGTCGAAGAACAGGTGGTGCTGGCCCGGGCGACCGGGGAACTGCCACAACACCTTGTGCCGGGGGTTCACGAGCAGGATCCGGTTGTTGCCGCGGTCGGCGATCAGCAGGTCGCCTGGCAGCGGTCCGCCGAACATGGCAGGGGTCGCGGCGCGGGCCTTCCTGACCGGCGGCGGGCCGACCACAGGAGCGCCCATGCTGATCTGCAGCACGGAGGGTGTGGGTCCGCCGCCGTCGGCGCCGCCGATCACGACCATCCGGCCGGGCAGGCTGGCCACTCCGGCATCCGACAGCGGCGCGGGCAGGGAGGCGGCGTGGCTCACGGTGCCATCAGCGTGGACCGCCAGCACCGAGCTGACCGCTGCACCGCTCCGACCGATGCCGCCGATCACGTACATGACGCCATCCAGTGTGCCCGCCCCGGCGTGCATCAGAGCCTGTGGAAGCCGGCCGATCTGGGTGACCTTGTCGGTGGCCGGGGAGAAGCGGTAGATCGCCCGGCTGGGGCCTGATGTCGTCCGACCACCGGCGACGATCACTGAACCGGACAGGGCCGACACAGCGGCGTAGCGGAGCCCCGCTGGAAGTCGGCCAACAGCACGTGCCCGGCCGGCCACCACGGCGTAGATCTGGTCGGACCATTGCGTGCCGGTATAGCCACCCACTACATACGTGGTCCGGCCGATAGTGGCCACTGCCAGGTCCGAGAGCGGCGTGGGCAGCGCACCGATGAGCCGCGTGCGGTTGTTGGCCGGCTCGAACGTTGCGATGCCCGAGGCGCTGGCGATCTGACCGCCCCCCATGACGTACATGGTTCCGTCCGGCGACGTCGCGGCGGCCGCGTCGTGGATCGCCACAGGCAGGCGCCCGGCGGTGCGCATCGACGACCCCTGCAGCACCAGGACGGTGCCGGTTGAGCGTCCCGCCGCGTCCAGCCCGCCAAAGGCGTAGGCACGGCCGCCGACGGTGGTCACTGCGGCATCCTGCACGGCGGCGGATAGGTGCCGGAGCCTGGTGATGCGAAGCACTCGCCTGGCACCGGTCCTCTGTATGCCGCCCTTGCTTGTCGATCCGGCGCCCTGCCTCGTGGCGTCCAGCGGTATCTGAGTCTGCGCATCGCTTGTCCGCATCGAATGTCCCGCGACGAGCGCTACGCCCACCACCAGCGCCCCCACCACGCCTGCGAGCCGGAGCCGCCCCCGCCGCCGGCGCGCTCGCCGGTACCGGGGGTCACGATTCGGCTCCCTGCGATCCATCCGGCCGGAGGCTAGCTACGGGGTCGGCGGTACGCGCTGGCTGCCCGGAACCGAGCTTCGTGTACCGCTCGACGGGTCGCGTAGCGGCCCCACGCTCGAACTCGCGACCCGGGATGCATGGTCGGGCCGATTCGAGACGTCTGGATCTGGGACCGGGCCGGCCGTCGGCCTCCTGTTGCCTATCCATCTCCTCGACCCAGCGAGGGAAATGGTGGGCCGCCCAGTCGCGGTCGACGCTACCCAGTGTCATGCCTCGCAGCGCATGCCTGGTGGAGGGGTTCACCACAGCCATGAAGATGTGGCCGACGACCAGCGCAGTGGTTAGAAAGGCGAACGGTCCGTGCAAGTGCCCGAACGCTGATCGTCCGAACGTCAGCAGGTAGACGCCGGTGACATACAGCCCGGTCAGTCCTGCCAGGGCCAGCCGCGCATTCATCTTCTGCCCGCCGTTGAACCTCCCCACCGGCGGCGGCGGGTTGCCGGCGGCCTGCGGCCTCTCTTACCGTTCTCACATCTGCACGGAGGCAAAATGGGTCGGTTGACTCCAACCCGATTATCCTCATCCTGTGGGTAGGCGAAACCGGAGACACTCCCGGCCACAGCCCCAGCGCAAGCGAAACCCCGTCGCACCCGCTGCTCCGGGCCGACCCGCACAGCCAGAAGCCGCCGGAGAGAGCCGGATCGCTCGTGCCAAGCACCGGGCACGGCGCGTGGAGATCGGCATCGGGATCGGAGCTGGAGCGCTCTTCATCGCAAGCGCGGCGCTCGCCCACAGTTACGCGCAGAGCCACCGGCGTGCACCGATGGCGCCCCTGGCTGCGCCGAAGACGTTCCAGGCGGCGGTGAAGAAGAGCTTCCTGGCTGCCGGCCAGATCGCGCCGCCGGAAGCACCCCCGCAAGTCAACGCCGGCGCGTCGTGACGATCACGGCGGACCATGTCTTTGGCTGTGAGCTGAAGCTTTCCCGCCCCCTCGACGCGGCCCTGGTCGAACTGTTTGAACGCTACGACGAAACGTTCAGCCGCTTTCGCGACGACAGCGAGCTCGCGTTCGTCAACCGCCGAGCGGGCTATCCGACCATCACCTCGCCCCTCTTTGCAGATGTGCTCGGCATCGCTCTTGACGCCGCTACCGAAACGGGCGGCCTCGTGGATCCGACACTCGGACGCTCTCTGACCACGTCCGGCTATGACCGGGACTTCGTGCTTCTCGAACAGGATGCCCCCGACGCGAGGGCCGAGCCCGTGACCGAGGCACGGCACACGGGTCGCTACCGCGACGTCCGTTTCAACTCCGCCGCACGAATCGTGTGGCTGCCAGAGGATGTCCAGCTCGACCTGAACGGCGTAGTCAAGGCGCTCGCGATCGATCACGCCCTGTCCGTGATCGGCGAGGGGTTCGTGTCCATCGGCGGGGACATCGCCTCCAGCCAGCCACTCGAGGTGGCACTTCCGGCTGGTGGCGCGGTCCGACTCCAACGGGGCGCTCTTGCGACGTCCAGCCCGCTGCGGCGACGCTGGCGGCGGGGCGGGGCCGCATATCATCACCTGATCGACCCGTGGAGCGGCCTGCCATCCACGTCGCGTTGGAGCTATGTCAGCGTCTGTGGTGCAGACGCGGTGGCGGCGGACGTCGCCGCCAAGGCGGCGTTCCTATCCGGGGAGCGTGGCCCGGCCTGGCTTGAATCACGCGGCCTGCCGGGTCGATTCGTGGGACATGACGGACACGTCTCGCACACCGCCCAGTGGCGGGAACAACTCCCGGACGTGGCATGCACCTAACCACCAGCCCGATCGATTGGTACGCCGCGCGGGCCGCGGGCATCGTCGCCTACGTGTTGCTCACCCTGGTCGTCTGCCTCGGCCTGGCGATGGCGGGCAAAGCACCGACCAAACGCTGGCCGAAGTTCACTCAGGAAGGGATCCATCGCGTCGGCGGGTTGATGGTCGGAACCTTCATCGCGATCCACATCGCGACGATCGCTGCTGACTCGTACCTGCCGTTCAAACCGATCGAGCTGCTCGTGCCCCTCGCGTCTCACTATCGGCCTATCTGGCTTGGCCTTGGCATCTGTGCCGCCGAACTGCTGCTCGCACTGGCGATCACCAACCGGCTCCGCAAACGCCTCGAACACAAGACCTGGCGAACACTTCACTACCTCAACTTCGCGGTTTGGACCGCCGCGACGGTGCACTCCATCGGCATCGGTACGGATCGCTCTGCGCCGTGGATGCTCGCCATCTACATGCTCGCGGTTGGCTCCGTGGCAGGACTCTGCGGGTGGCGTTTCGGCCGCACGCTCAGCTGGCGGGGAAGCGCAGCCGTCCTGGGAGCGCTCATAGGCGCGGCACTGCCGCTCTGGCTGGCGCTCGGCCCACTGTCCTACCATCCCAAGCCGTGGAACCCAGCCTCGTTCTCTGACCGTCTCCGAGGACAGATCCTGAGCCAGCAGGCGCCGACGAAGGCGATCGTCTCGATGGCGGGAACCGCGAACGGTGACCAGCGCGTGCTGGTACGCGCCGACCTCTTGCTCGGCCAGACCGGAAGCGAGCAGACGGCGCTCCAGTTGGAATACATCCCCAGCGGCCTGCACTGCACGGGTCAGATCGACCACGTCGCCCAATCCGCCTTCAGCGGCCATTGTCGACTCTCCGACGGCAGCGGCCAACGCAACGTGACAGCCAACTGGCAGCTGACAGGCGTCAGCTCAAACCTCCTGGGAACGCTCGACGTCCACCCTCGCGGTTGACGAACCCGCCAACGCCAGCGGCGTCTGACATCCCGCCCGGTCGAGACCCCCGATCGACTCAGAGTGCCACCAGTGCCGCTACCTGCCTGGGCCGACCTCCGAAGACGGCCCAGGCAGGTGGGTTCGATCGGTCGCTACGCCCGGGTGTCGATCCCCCGACCTGTGCTCAACGGATTGGCGGGCTTGTCGCCTGCTGCCCCATCGACGTCGCCATCGTGATCCGGGTCGGCCGGCTTGGCCGGCGGTGGTGTCGTGCCGGTCTGATACGGGTGCGAAGGCCCGCTTGCTCCAGAGATTGGACTGGTCATGGTGATCCTTCCTGGTGAAGTCGCACGGGAGTGCAGTGCTGTCCAGGTGATCGACCCGCCTTTCCCGGTGTTCAGGCTGCCCAGCGCCGTTTGGAAGCCAGCCCACACCGACACCTACTCGGTCTACCGCCTGTGGGAAACCCGCAGCAGGATCGGTAGCGCCACCGATGCGCCGCTCTGCGCCTCTGCCTAGCGTCCGGGTATGCCTGACGACCCGCATGTCCAGACCACCAACTTGCCTGTGCGGCCCACCCGGCGGGAGTTGTTTCTGCTGGCTGCGGCGCTGGCGGGTACGGTGCTCACGGGCGGAGCCGCCATCGCCGGCCTGACCCGCGTGCCGACGGCGCAGCCTGCGCCCGTCGTTCCCCAGGTGCAAGCCACGCCGCCCCGAGTGGAGCCGGGAGACTGACGTGCGAGCCGTTTGGGCAGCCGTCTTGTCAGTCTGGGCCCTGTTCGGCGTTGTGGCTGTGCTTGCGTGGACGAGGCAGCAGCCCGCCCCGACGCAGAGCACGCCGCCGACGATGGTGGTCAAAGGGAAGAACGGCCAACTGTTAGTCGTCCCGAGCGCGTCCCACGCCACCACCCGAACCTCTCCGGTGGCAGCCGGATGATCGTCGCCGCCGGCACCGGGATCCCCGTCGCGTGGATCGTCGCCCGGGCCGCGGGCCTCGTTGCCTTCGCGCTCTTGACACTCTCGGTCTCAGCCGGCCTGGCTCTCAGCACCCGGATTCTGGGGGCGAAGAGGGGCAAGTCTCTGCTGGCCTGGCACCAGACGCTGATGTGGACCGGCATCTCGATGGTGGCGCTACATGGGACGGCGCTCCTGCTCGACCCGACGCTGCACTTCGGCTTCGGCTCCGTACTCGTCCCGGGCATCGCCACCTGGCGACCCGTCACACTCGCCGCGGGGATCGTCTGCGGATGGCTCATGCTGGCGCTCGCCGTCTCCTTCCACGTCAGGCGGAGGATCAGCCAGCGGTGGTGGCGGCGCCTGCACTACGCCAGCTTCGCCGCGTTCTTCCTCGGCCTTTGGCATGCCCTCACCGCCGGCTCCGACCTGATCGCCATGCGCGGCCTCGCGTTTGCCGCCGTGGCCGCAGCACCGGTGCTCTGGCTCACGTTCGCTCGGATCCTGATGCCCCGCGCCGCGCCGCGACGTTCCGCCGTGCCCCCGCGGCGTGTGGACGAGCCGGCCCGGGCCGAACGACCAGCGCCGGTGGCTCTCTGATGGGCCCGCGACTGAAGCAGCGGACGTTCCAGGCCATGGGCACGGCATGCGCGCTGGCCGTGACATGCGAGCCTGGTGACGAGGGTGCGGCCGGGCGCGCGCTGGACGCTGCCAGGCTGGAGGTTGCGGCCTGCGAGACTGCGCTATCGCGCTTCGACCCCGCCAGCGATCTCTCGCTGTTGAACCGGGCCGACGGCCGGTGGGTCGCCGTCGGGCACCGCCTGATGAGCGCACTCAGCGCAGCCGTCGAGGCGCGTGCCGCCACCGCGGGGCGCTTCGACCCGACGATCCTCCCCGCACTCGTGGCCGCCGGATACGACCGCTCATACCACCTGCTCGAGGAGCGCGCGGCGACGGCCCCGGCGGGCTGGCGCCCGGGCGCCGCGATCGAGCTCGACTGGGACGCCGGACTCGCTCGCCTCGAGCGGGGCGCGGCAGCCGACCTGGGCGGCATCGGCAAGGGCTGGTCGGCCGGCAGGACGATCGCGGCCATGCGGCGCGCGTGGCCGTCGCTGGCCGGTGCTCTGGTGGACCTCGGTGGCGACATCGAGGTGTGCGGCGTCCCACCCGGGGGCGGAGCATGGCTGATCGACATCGCCGACCCCTCTCGCCCCGGCGTGCGGCTGGAAAGGATCCGGTTGGCGGCCGGCGGCATCGCGACGTCAGGCCGCGACACCCGGCGCTTCGGCCCCGGACGCACTCTCCACCACCTGATCGACCCGGCAACCGGCGTACCTGCTGAAGCCGGACCCCTGGCGGTGACGGTCGTCGCGGACAACGCGGCGGACGCGGAGGCGCACGCGACGGCGCTCGCCATCACGCCGTTGCCTGACGTTGCGGCCTACGTGCGCGCACGACCGCGCCTTGCAGCTCTGGTGGTCCCTGCCACGGGCGCACCGATCAGGTGCGGCGCTCTGCGGCTCGCCGCAGAGCGGCACCGCGTGCGAATCAACCTTGCGACTCCGATTGGAGACCTGCGATGACACACGGACACCTCTCACGTGGCGCGGCTTCGGTGCTGCTGATCGTCACGCTCGTCACGGCGTGCGGCGGTACGGGCTCGAGCGGCACCACCGGCGGCAAGGAGTCGGCATCCGCATTCATACAGCGCGTCACGACCCAGTTCTCACGTGGCCAGTCGGAGCGGCTCTGGAGCGAGCTCTACCCTGCCGACCAGGCGATCGTCAGCCGATCACGCTACCTGGCGTGTCAGGGGAACGAGGGCTTCCGCCTGACCGGCATGAAGGTGCTCGAGACCTACCCAGAGTCCGTCGACGTTGCCGGAGCGCCAGAGAAGGCCGAGGCAGTGACGGTGCAGGTGACCTCGGACAACGGCGTGACCACAGCGACCGTGCACGCGGTCAAGGCAGGCAGCACCTGGCACTGGATCCTCTCACCCGCCGACCGGGCCGCCTACAAGCAGGGGAAGTGCCCGTGATCACAGACGCCGTGACAGTCGTCGGAAACGGGGTAGCCGGCCACGCTTGCGCACACCGCCTCGCGGAGCGCGGCGTCCCGGTGACGATGATCGGGCCAGGGCTGCCCCACGACCGCCCGCCGCTCTCCAAGCGGGCACTTCGCACAGGGCGGCTGCCGCTGTTTGCGGACGCCCAGCGCCTCAACCAGATCGGCATCACCCATCTCGACGGCATCGTGCGCGACCTCGATCTCGAGCACAGGCGGTTGACCGTGTCGCCCTCCGACGGGAGCGCCGATGTCGTGGTCGAAGCGCCTTCGATGGTCTGGGCGACCGGCCTGCGCTACCCGAAGCCGCCGATTCCCGGCTTCGGCCAAGCCGAACAGAATGCGACGGGCGAAGGACTCTTGTCACTGTGCCACCTTCTCCAGCGGCCCGGCCAGAGAGTGCTCGTGGTCGGCGCCGGGCTGATCGGCACGGAGACGGCGGCCACGCTCGCATCCGACCACCACGTGACCCTGGTCGACATGCTCGACCACCCCCTCGCGCGGTTCCTGCCCCGCATCTCCGAAGCCGCCGAAGCAACCCTTAGCGAGCTCGGTGTCAGGTTCATCGGCGGATGTCTGATCGAGGCGACCGAGCACGGCCCCGACGGCTGGCTCGTGTCGACAACAGACGGCGAGCTTCGCTGCGACGTCCTGGTCTCGGCAGCGGGGTTCGCGTCGAGCCTGCCGCCCGAACTGACAGGCGGGGACTCGCGCGCACTCACCATTCCCGCCGACCAGACGCTCCGCGTGATCGGTCATGACTCGCTCTGGGCGTGCGGCGACTGCGTCTCGTTCCCCCATCCCCGGTGGGGGCGAATCGCAATCCCACACTGGGACCACGCGATCTGGAGCGGCCGCCACGTCGCCGCCTCCATCATGGGCTCGAACGCGCCCTACGTCAGGGACCCGTACTTCTTCAGCGATATCGGGCCGCTACGGATTCAGCAGGTAGGCCTGCCCGACCAGGTCTGCGATTGGAGCGAGGACGACTCGCTCATCGTCGGCCGAGACGCAGGTGGGTCGGTCACATGTGTGCTGCTGATGGGCGCCCCCACCCGTCTCCTCGAAGCCCGCCAACTCGTCGAATCTGCTGCCTGAAACAACGCCAAGGGAGGAACCTCACCATGCCCGTCCATCTGATCGTTGACCTCGACTCGTGCATTGGATCGGCCGAGTGCGTCGCACTCGACCCCGACGCAATCGAGCTCGACAGCCAGGGCTCGGCCCATGTACTGCTAGCCGAGATCGACCAGGAACGCGCGCAGGCTCTGTGCGACGTCTGCCCGCTGGGCGCGCTCTCGATCAAGCCGATCTGAGCCGGCCCGACCCTACGGGGGAAGCGCACCCATCACCGCCCTGAGAACTCACGCTTGGCTTCCTCCTCCATCTGCTCGAGACGGGTGTAGTAGTCGGGGAACTCGTTGAGGTGGGCGAGCGCGATCTTCGCCGTGGTTTCCGGGTCGTCATCCGTCACGTTGGTGGCTGGATCGCGCAGGCCGTGCTCGAGTTCGACATTCATCCCTCGGCGGAACTCGTGGACGTCGAACGGGGCCGAATCCCACTCGATCCCGATCGCCTCCCCCACATCGCGTGCTTGGTCGTCACTGATCAGCTGCGGCTCGGACATTTCAATCTCCAGACGTCGGTTCGGGAAGGATCATCCCCGAGGTGGCTCGGCGGGCACATCGGGGTCTACGCGTATTCTCATTCCTGAGTTGCAGCGTGCGGAGACTGTGCTCTGCTCGGTTAGCCGTTGCCGGTGGTCTGGTAGCTCTGTGGCCGATCCGGGTTTCGCAGGTCAGTCGCGTAGTGCGCGTAGGGCGTTGAGGATGACGGCGAGATCGATTGCTTCTTGGAAGAGGGCGCCCGCGACCGGTGTGAGGTATCCGGCGGCGGCGACGGCCATGGCGGCGAGGCTGAGTCCCATCCCCGCGAGCACGCTCTGGCGCGCGATGTGGAGTGACCGACGGCCGGTGTGCACTGCGTCTGCTACTCGATCGATCCGGTCGACGGTGATGACGGCGTCGGCGGTCTCCGAGGACACGGTCGCACCGGCCATGCCCATCGCGATACCGAGGTCCGCCAGTGCCAGCGCGGGCGCATCGTTCACTCCATCACCGACCATGATCACTGGGCGCAGCTCCGGGTCGTCGCGCAGCCGGCGGACGACTTCGAGCTTATCCTCGGGGGACTGCTCGGCGTAGACGCGGTCGACTCCGAGCTCGCGACCGACCCGGTCGGCTACCGACCGGTCGCGCGGCTTGGCGGCGGCGAACTTTGGTAGGACGGCTGGTACCACGCGCTAGCAATCAGCACGATTTGCAAGCGAGCCTTCCGGCCCCAGAAACGCCGAAAGCCGCTCAACCATGCGGCTTCCGGGGAGTGCGCTGGAGAGGACTTGAACCTCCACGACCCATACGGGTCACAAGGCCCTCAACCTTGCGCGTCTACCAATTCCGCCACCAGCGCGCGCAACCGACGAGTCTACAGCAGGAACCCCAGGATGATCCCGTTGACGGCGAAGAGGAGCGCCACGATCACCGTCAGGTAGGTCAGGTTCCGCTCCATCACCGCAGTGCCGCCGTAGGAGCTCTGGCCGGGGTTGAACATGCCCGAGAGGCCGGCGTCCTTGCCCGAGTGCATGAGCACGAGGACGATCACGCCGAGGCCGAGCAGTAGCTGCAGGAACGAGAAGATGAAGACCGCCATCGCGGCTCAGTGTACCAGCACGGTGCCGGGCTCCCCGTCAACCAGATCACCCAGAATCGGCCACCCGAGCCGCTCTGCGCGGTCGGCGGGGAGCGCCGCCAGCAGGCCGCCGGCGGTCTGCGCATCGCAGGCCAGCAGCCGCTCGGTCTCGCCCAGTCCCGGGTCGAACGTGGCGTAGGCGCCGGCCAGCTCGAGGTTCGTGCGCGTGCCCCCAGGCACGTACCCCGTCGTCGATCAGCTCCCGCACGCCCGGCAGCAGCGGCACCGCATCGAACCGCAGCCGGGCCTGCAGTGCCGGAGGCCGCGGCCAGCTCGCGGGTGTGCCCGACCAGCCCGAAGCCGGTGACGTCGGTGACCGCGTGCGGCTCGTGCTCGCGCAGCTCCGCCGCGGCCCGGTCGTTGAGCGTGGTCATCTGGTCGACCGCCGCGGCCACCACGTCCGCCGGCGGGTCGCCGCGCTTGACGGCGGTGGCGACGATGCCGGTGCCGATCCGCTTGCTGAACGCGATCACGTCGCCGGCCGGGCGCCGGCGTTCGTCCAGATCTGGTCGGGGTGGGCGAAGCCGACCACCGCCATCCCGTACTTGGGCTCGGGATCGTCGATCGAGTGGCCGCCGGCGATCGCCGCGCCCGCGGCGGCGGCCACGTCGGCCCCGCCCCGCAGGATCTCGCCCAGCAGCTCCATCGGCAGCGTCTTGGGGAAGGCGACCACGTTCAGGCAGAAGGCGGGCCGGCCGCCCATCGCGTAGATGTCGGAGAGCGCATTGGTCGCCGCGATCCGCCCGAACTGGTAGGGGTCGTCGACCAGCGGCGTGAAGAAGTCGATGGTGCTGATCACGCAGAGGTGGTCGGACACGCGCCAGACAGCGGCGTCGTCCAGCGTCTCGTTGCCGACGATCAGCTCCGGCGGCGCGCCGGCATCGGCAGCCGCGACAGCACCTCGGACAGCGACCCCGCCGGCAGCTTGCAGGCGCAGCCGGCGCCGTGGGACAGCTCGGTCAGGCGGACGGGTCGCCTGCTCGATCGTCATCGCTGTCATTACAGTTCAGCCGGGTGCCCGACATCGATCCCGAGCAGGCGGCCGACCGGATCCGCAAGCTGATCATCGTCGGCGACAACCGCCTGAAGCAGGGCGGCGGCGATGTCGCGAAGGCCCGGGGCACGTTCACGCAGGCTCTGCGGCTGGCCGAGGAGGCTGGGGTGGGCGACCACTTCCGCCCCTTCATCGAGGCCCGGCTGGCCGGCCTCGACCGGCTCGCCACGCAGAACACCGACGTAGAATGAAGCCGTGAAGACGCGCGAGTTCGGCACCAGCGGCATCAAGGGCTCCGAAGTCGGGTTCGGCCTGTGGACGGTGTCGACCGGCTGGTGGGGCGACGTCACCGACGACCAGGCCGTCGCGCTCATCCGCGAGGCGTTCGACCTCGGGATCACGGTCTACGACACCGCCGACACGTACGGCGAGGGACGCGGTGAGCGGCTGCTCGCCAAGGCGCTCGGCGACAAGCGCGACCAGATCACGATCGCGACCAAGTTCGGGTACGACATCTACTCGCCGTGGGAGCGCAAGGGGCACGTCGAGCGGCCGCACGACTGGACGCCCGACTTCATCCGCTTCGCGCTGGAGCAGAGCCTGCAGCGGCTGGAGACCGACCACATCGACCTCTACCAGCTGCACAACCCGCGGCTCGACGCCCTCCAGTCCGACACCGTGTTCGAGGTGCTGGAGGAGGCCAAGGCGGCCGGCAAGATCCGCGGCTACGGCGCCGCCCTGGGCCCGGCGATCGGCTGGCGCGACGAGGGCGTCTGGGCGCTTCGCAACCGGCGGATGGCCGTCCTCCAGATCATCCACAACATGCTCGAGCAGGACCCCGGCCGCGGAGCTGCTCGAGATGGCGCACACCGCCGACGTCGGCGTCCTCGTCCGCGTCCCCCACTCCTCCGGGATGCTCGAGGGCAAGTACACGCGCGACACCGTGTTCGCCGAGAACGACCATCGCCGCCACCGCAGCCAGGAGTGGCTGGAGGAGGGTCTGCGCAAGATCGAGCGGCTCGAGTTCCTGACCGACGGCCGCACGCTCGGCCAGGCCGCGATCCAGTGGCTGCTGGCCGACCCGTCGGTGACGTCGGTGCTGCCCAACATCTACACGTCCGAGCAGCTCCAGGAGTTCGCGGCCGCGCCGGACACGCCGGAGCTGACCGCCGAGGAGCTGGCCCAGGTCGCCGACCTGTACGCGAACGACTTCTACCTGAGCACGGCCGGCGCCGGCGCCTGAACCGAGCCCAGCAGCTCCAGCAGCTCCCAGCGCTCCGGCGCGCGCGACCAGCACCAGCGGACGACGCCGTCGGACCCGACGAAGTAGATGGTCGGCGTCGAGCGGACGCCGAGGCGCTCGGCCAGGTAGGTGCGCCGGTAGGCCTGCATCTCGATCACGCGCACCCTGCCCTGTGAGGGGGCGGCGACGGCCGCCAGCCGGTTCAGCGCCACCCGGCAGGGCAGCGAGGCCGGCGACGAGAACTGCAGCAGGACGCCACCGGGCGGCAGGTCAGGCAGTCCCAGCTCGTCTGCGCTGACAACAGCGGGCAGCCGGATGCGCGCAGCCCTGCGCCGCCCATCGAACACCACGAGCGCGACGATCACCGCGACCACAGTCCCCAAGACGAGCGCGGTCAAGCCAGCCTACCCGTCATCGTGACTGGAGGATACCGCGCGCAGTACCTCCGCGACACGCGCCGCCTGGCGGTCGACATCGTGCTCGCGGGCAACCGTCAGCGCGGCCGGGCACGGCACGGGGAGTGTCATCGCGCGCCGCAGCCCGTTGGCAATCGAGTCAACATCGAGCGGATCCACCAGCACCCCGCACGCCTCGGTCAGGTACTCGGGCGGCCCGCCGACTCTGGTGGCCACCACCGGCCGCCCGCTGGCCAGCGCCTCCAGGGCTGCCTGGCCGAACGGCTCGACGATGCTCGGAAGGCAGAGGATGTCGGCGTCTCGCAGCGCCGAGGCGACCTCGTCCCGGTTCAGCCTGCCGGCGAAGCGAACGCCGGGCGCCGCCCGCGCCCGCAGCTCATCCTCCAGCGGCCCGCTGCCGGCGACCACCAGAGACCCCTCGCCGAGGCGGACGAAGGCGTCGATCAGGCGCCCGACGTTCTTGCGCTCGGTCAGCGAGCCGACGAACAGGAACCGCGGGCCGCCGTCGGCGTGGCGGGGCGCCGCCGCGAACCGGTGCGTGTCGACGCCGGAGTCGATCACCGCCAGCCGCTGGGGCGCCTCCGGCAGCCGCAGCGCCAGGTACTCCGAGACGCAGATCACGGCTGCCGCCCTCCGGATCACCCACCGCGTCGCCCACCGCAGCGGCAGGCTGCCGCGGGCGTTCTCGACGTCGCCGCCGTGGGCGGTGACCACGAACGGCACCCCGGTCAGGGCGGCGACGATCCCGGTCGGCACCAGGTAGTGGGCGTAGACCACGTCGGGGCTGGTGCGACGGGCCAGCGCCCGCGCCGTGCCCAGCAGCCGCAGGTACTTGAGCGGCGTCCGCAGGCGCCCCCGCCGGTCGTCGCGGATGACCGCCTCGTCGACCTCGTGCCCCGCCCCGCGCAGCGCGTCGGCCATGCGGGCGACGAACACCCCGTAGTCGGGCCGGGACTCGCTGGGGTACATGTTGCTCAGCAGCAGGATGCGCACGCCGGGCTGACTCTACGCTGCGCGTTGCGGGTCGGGCACGGCCATGCCGCGGCCGATTGCCACCGCCGAGGCCAGGCAGACCGCCACCAGCGCCGCGAAGGTGACCCCGTCCCCGGCCAACCCGGCCAGGGCGCCGCCGAGCACCGGGCCGACCACCGCACCGATCCCCCACAGCAGGTTGATCAGGCCGAGCACCAGTCCGTGTCCGAGCCCGGCCCGGTCGGCACCGTCGGCGGCCAGCGGGTAGCCGACCCCATAGAGGACGGAGAGCAGCGGGCTGATAACGATCAGCATCACGGCGCATTCGGCCGCGCCCAGCTCCAGCAGCAGCACCGCCAACGCCCCCGCCAGCAGGACGATGTCGACGCGTGCCAGCGGCAGCCTGCCGACGCGGTCGCCGACCCGGCCCGTGGTGTAGATGGCAACGGCGCCCAGGATCGAGCCGGCCGCGTACAGCCAGCCGATCGCCGACTGCGAGACCCCGAGGTCGCTGAGCCGCAGCGGCAGCAGCACCTGCAGCGTGCCGCCGACGACCGAGACCAGTCCGATCACCAGCATGCTGTAGACGATCAGCCGGTTGGCGAGTGCCAGCCTGACGGCGGGCCGCAGGGCTCCCTCGCGGTGCGCCGACGCCGGTGCGCCGGGCTCGATCGCCGCCCACGCCGTCAGGCCCAGGCAGACAACGGCGACGCTGAGAAACGTGTCGCGGACGCCGAACTGCGACGCGGCCGCCCCGCCCAGCAGCGGGCCGGCGATCATGCCTATGGTGGCCGACGAGTTGGCGAATCCCAGTGCCCGGCCGCGGTGCTCCACCGGCGTCCGGCCGGCCAGCCAGGCCAGGCCGGCGCTCCAGGCGATCGCCGAGCCGAGGCCCTGCAGCACCCGCGCCACGAGCACGACCCAGAACGTTCCCGCCACGGCGAACAGGACGGTGGCGGACGCCATCACCAGCGCGCCGACCAGCGTCACCGGCTTTGGCCCAACCCGGTCTGCGAGGTGGCCGACGGGCACCGCCGCCAGCACAACGGACACGCTGTAGGCGCCGACCAGCACCCCGGTCTCGAACTTCGAGAGGCCGAGGGTGGCGGCAAGTTTCGGCACCAGCGGCACGATTGCCGAGAACATCGCGAGGTCGAACATCACCAGGAGGGCGATCAGCAGGGTCAGCCGGCGCATCACTCGATGCTACGCGAGACCCCCTGCTCACGCTCAATTACCTCGTAACAAAGCCGATTAGCGGGTCGTGCTACCCAGGGAAGGGCACCAAGCTGCTGCACGCCTCGCCGTACAGGATGCGGCGACGCATGCGCTGGCCGAGTCCGCGAGCCTCGAAGAGGCCGCGCCTCGCGCGCTGCAGTCGCTGGGCACCTACCTGGACTGGCAGCTGGGGGCAATGTGGGTCGTCGACCGCGAGACGCAGCGGCTGAGCTGCCTCGAGGTGTGGAGCGCCGAGGGCATCGACGCCACCCAGTTCGAGCTCCTCGCGCGCGGCACCACGTTCGCGGAGGGCAGCGGGATTCCGGGCCGCGCGTGGCACGAGCGCAGCGCGGTCTGGGTGCCGGACGTCGCCGGCATGGCACGCTCCGAGCGCGTCCGCAACACCGCCCAGCTCGGCCTGCACACCGCATTCGCGTTCCCCCTCGTCGTGGCAGGCGAGGTGGTCGGCGCCATCGAGTTCTTCTCCACCGACGTCCGCGAGCCCGACCAGCACCGGCTGGCGCTGCTCGCCTCCGTCGGCGCCCAGCTGGGCCAGTACATCGAGCGCGAGCGGGCCCGCGGCGCCGCCCGCCGCAGCGACGCGATGACCCGGGCCGTGCTCCACGGCGCCTCCGACTGCATCGTCACCATCACCAGCGAGGGCCGGGTAGTCGAGTGGAACCCGGCCGCCGAGCAGGCATTCGGCCGCACCCGCGAACAGGCGATCGGCACGTCCTTCTTCGATCTCGCCCTGATCCCCGACGAGCACGGCGACATGCTGGGGCTGGCCTGCAGCACCGAGGATGTCGCCGACCGTGCGGTGGGCTCGCGGCTCGAGGTCACGGCCATCCGCCACGATGGATCGCAGTTTCCGGCCGAGCTGACCCTGACCCCGGTCGGCACGGACGGCCCGGCCGCCTTCACCATCTACCTCCGCGACATCAGCCGCCGGGTGGCGGCGCGGCGGACGCTGCGGCTGCACGACCGCGCTCTGGCTGCTGCCCACAGCGGGATCGTGATCATGGACGCACTCGCCGAGCACCTGCCGGTGGTCTACGCGAACGCGGCGTTCGAGCGCATCACCGGCTATGCCGAGGACGAGTTCGTGGGCCGGAACCTGGCGGTGCTCCAGGGGGCCGATACCGATCAGGCAACGGTGGAGGAGGTCAAGCAGGCGATCGCCGAGGGCCGCGAGCACGAGGCCACGCTCGTGAACTACCGCAAGGACGGCACCCCGTTCTGGAACGAGGTGTCGCTCTCCCCGGTGGTCTCCGACGGGATGACCACCCACTGGGTCGCCGTGATGAGCGACATCACCGCCCGCCGCCACGCCGAGGAACAGGTGCAGCACCTGAGCTATCACGACGGGGTCACCGGCCTGCCGAACCGGCTGATGTTCACCGAGCACCTCGAGCTGGCGCTGGCCCGCGCCGCCCGCCAGGGCCTGGTGGTCGCCGTCCTGCTGGTCGACATCAACGGCTTCAAGCTGGTCAACGACAGCTTCGGGCTGGCCGCCGGCGACGAGCTGCTGCGGCAGGCCGCCGACCGGCTACGGCGCGTGACCCGCGCCGCCGACGTGGTCGCCCGTCAGAGCGGTGACGAGTTCCTGATCCTGATCGCCGACCTCGAGCCGACCAGCGACGGCCGCACCGATTCCAACCTGGCAGACGCCCTCCAGATCGCGCAGGCGATCGGCGGCCAGATCAAGATGGCCCTCGAGGCGCCCTTCGAGATCGACGGCATCGAGCTGTTCGTCGGCGTCACCGTCGGCCACTCCGTGTGCCCGCGTGACGCCCTGGACGTCGACGGCCTGATCCGCGAGGCCGGCGCGTCGGTGGAACGCAGCCGCTCGTCTCGCAGTGGGGTACAGCCGGAGCCATCGGCGATGCCGGCAGACGCCCGCAAGCAGCTCTCGCTGTCGAGCCGCCTGCGGCGCGCGCTGGAGCGCGACGAGTTCCTGCTCCACTACCAGCCGGTGCTCGACCTGCGGTCGGACACGATGATCGGCGTCGAGGCGCTGATCCGCTGGAGCGACCCACAGCGCGGGCTGCTCCCGCCCTCCGACTTCATCCCCCTGGCCGAGCGGATCGGCATGATCGGCCCGCTCTCGGACTGGGTGATGGACGCCGCCATCTCACAGGCCAAGCAGTGGCACGACCAGGGCATCGACATCGACGTCGCCATCAACCTGCCTCCGGTGCTCTGGCAGATCGAGCTGGTCCCGAAGCTGTCAGCCGCAGTGCGGCGCCATCGGTTTGACCCGCGCAAGCTGATGATCGAGGTCACCGAGACCGCCGCGATGACCGACCCCGACCGCACCCAGCGCGTGCTGCACGAGCTGTCCGAGCTCGGCATCCAGCTTGCGATCGACGACTTCGGCACCGGCTACTCCTCGCTCTCACGGCTGAAGCAGATGCACGTCAGCACGCTCAAGATCGACCGCTCCTTCGTGCGCGACCTGCCCCAGGACCAGGATGCCGCCTCGATCGTGCTGGCCATCATCCAGCTGGCGCGCAACCTCGGCATCCAGCCGCTCGCCGAGGGCATCGAGACGCTCGCCCAGCGCGAGTTCCTGGTCGCCAACGGCTGCCTCCAGGGCCAGGGCTACCACTTCGCCCGCCCGCTCCCGGCCGACGAGATCCCGGCGGCCTTCGCCCGGCTCTCGCAGCGACCGGCTGCGTAGCCCGGCCCAGGCCCCGCCAGTTCGGCGCGCCGTTGAAGGCGACGCCGGCGGCGTCGCCGGTCGCCACGGCTCGTACATCGGTCGGCGGTCTAGGTGGCGCGAGGCGAGGGCGTCTTCGCTGCTGCGAACAGCATCATCAGGCTAAGCGGCAAGACGAACACCGACAGACCGAACGAGATGAACGCGAGCACCGTTGCCGGGGCGGCCGCCGCCCATCCGAGCCCGAGGCCGAGACGACTGCCGCGTTTGCAGCGGAAGTGCAGCCCGATCCAGCCCACCACCGCCATCGCCACAAGAACTCCCACGATCGCCAGAACTCGGTCTCCGTTCACCCCGACCAACGTCCTGCTCGATCCGGTCACCGCGCACGTTCCGGAGTGGCAGGAAAGGGTCGGAACCGAGCTCGAGTAGACTGGCAGCCAGTACACAGCCGCGACCACGGCCACGCTCCACACCACTGCAGCGGTCGCAAGCACAAACGCGATGGGCGGCAGCCGGTTCACCACGGAGAGCCCAGCGCGACTGTGATCGACTCGCCGCTGACGCCGCCCGACTCCTCGGTGCAGAGGAAGGCGATCATCTCGGCGACCTCCTGCGGCTCCAGGACGCGGCCGGGCGGGTAGAGGGACGCCCGCTCTGCCCACACCTGGTCGGTGGTGATGCCCCGTGCCTCGGCCTCCGCCCTGGCCGAGCGCTCGGCCATCTCGGTGCGCACCCATCCGGGCAGCACCGCGTTTGAGGTGACGCCGTGCGGCCCGGCATCCTGGGCGACCGAGCGCATCAGTCCGAGCAGCCCCGACTTGGACGCGGAGTAGGCGCTGCCCTCGGTCTCCGCCAGCTTCGCCGCCGTGGATGCGACGAACACGCACCGGCCGTAGCCCCGGTCGACCATCCCCCCGACCGTCCGCCGGCAGAGATCGAACGGCGCATCCAGGTTGATGTCCATCGTCTGCCGCCAGACCTCGGCGGACTGCTCCCAGATCCGCCGCTCGTGCGCCGACCCGAGCCCGGCGTTGTTCACCAGCAGCTCGATCGGGCCGAGCCGCTTCTCGGTCTCGGCAACGATCCGCTCGCGGTCGGCATCGGCCGCCAGGTCGGCAGTTACCCAGTCGATGCCGCCGAGCGCCTCCAGCTCCGCCTGGTTGCGGGACGTCGCCATCACCCTCGCGCCGCGCGACGCCAGCAGCAGCGCCGTGGCCCGGCCGATGCCCCGGCCGGCGCCGGTGACCAACGCGACCCTTCCATCGACGCCGCTCATCCGAGGTCCCTCGGGATCTCGTTGTGCCAGGTCTGAGCCCGCACCCGCGCGCCGTTCTCGAAGGCGTCGAGCCGGTCGGTGACCCGGAAGGTGTCGTGGTCACAGCTCATCTCGCTGACCGTCTCGATTCGGATCATCCAGTCACGCTCCTCACGCTCGAACTCGATCGCCATCATCACGGTCACCGACGCCGAGAGCGGCTCGCCCTCCTTGATCGAGTAGACCGCCTCGTTCTCGAACTTGCTGCGCATCCCGGTCGGTAGCAGCACATCGTCGCCCGACTCCCACAGGAACCGCATCCGCGTCGTCCCTGCCACGGCGTCGGTCGTCACCTCGCGGCACGGCGTTCCAACCGCCAGCGTCTGATACGGCAGCGGCGGCGGTATCTCCGGCTCCTCGAACGGCGGGGGCTCCGGGAAGCTCTGCGGTAGCACGGGCAGCTCGAGCCTGCACCCCGGGCCGGCGAAGATGGTGAGCGTGACCGGCTCGGGCGCCGGCCACATCCAGGGCCAGTAGTTGGGACTGATGGCCACGCGAATCCGGCTGCCGGCGGCGAACCGATGGCCGTTCGCATCGAGCTGCACGGTGACCTTCGTCTTCTGGCCGGGGACCATCGGCTCGGGGTGCTCGTCGCTGTCGCGATGCGTCAGGTTGAGGATCTGGCGGCTGACCAGCGCCGAGGCGCCGTCCGCGAAGACCTCGCAGAGGCGGACGCAGAGGCCGGCGACCGGCCGGTCGCTCGCCAGCTCGAGCGCCACCCGCGGGAAGCCCAGGAACGACACCGGCTCTGCCAGCGGCTGCGACGTGAAGCAGAGCGATGCCCCGTCCTCGGTGCGCTGGTCGCCTGGCGAATCCGCCGCCGCGCCCTCGCCACACCACGTGCCGGACGTCGCGATGGCCGTCGCCAGCAGTCCGCTCACCCGGAGCTCGGCGGCCGCGCCGGGCTGATCTCCCAGCAGGCCGTCGGCGCTCAGGTACCAGCTGCGCTCCGTAGCCGACGGAGGCGGCCAGGCGGTGTCGGCAAACCAGCGACCGGGGCGCATCGGATACGTCGGCTGCGGCCGGATGCTGTCGTGCACGTAGGCGCGCAGCATCGGCTCGTCCATGACGCCGGTGTCCTCGTCCTTCAGCCACTGATCCCAGAACCGCAGCGACTCCTGCAGGAAGCCGATCGCCGGGCCGGGCGTGGCGGTGTGCGGGAACTTGTGGCCCCACGGCCCGATCAGTCCCTTGCGCGGGCAGGAAAGGTTCTGAAGCAGCCGGGGGATGGCGTTGGTGTAGCCGTCCTGCCAGCCGCCCACCGCATACACGGCACAGGTGATCGCCGAGTAGTCCTCGCACACCGAGCCGTGCTTCCAGTAGGCGTCTCGCCGCTGATGGGCCAGCCAGGTCGCGACCAGCGGTTCGTTGGCGTCCATCCGTGCTAACCACATCTCGCGCCAGCGCTCGCCGACCAGCGCGGGGTCGGGCGGCTGGCCGTTGGCCATCAGCATGTAGGCCGACCAGTGCAGCATGTCCAGCCCCTCGACCGCTCCACCCCGGTAGTGGACGTCGTCGCCGTAGCGGTCGTCGGTCGAGCAGAGCGTGATGATCGCCTTCAGCGCCGGCGGCTGCAGGGCGGCCACCTGCAGCGCGTTGAACCCGCCCCACGAGATGCCGGTCATGCCGACCGAGCCGGTGCACCACTCCTGGCCGGCGATCCAGGCGATCGTCTCGACGGCATCGGCCAGCTCCTGAGGGCTGTACTCGTCGTCGAGGATCCCGTCCGACTCACCGCTGCCGCGCAGGTCGACGCGCACGCCGGCGTAGCCATGGGCGGCGAAGTACGGGTAGCGCAGCTCGTCGCGGATCACCGTACCGTCGCCCTTGCGGTAGGGCAGGAACTCGAAGATCGCCGGCACCGGATTCTCGGTGGCGCCCTCCGGCAGCCAGATCTTGGCCGCCAGCCGGGTGCCGTCGGACAGCGTCACCCACTCGTTCTCAATCAGCTCCACCGGACGGCGCAGCTCCCGGACAGTTGCCATACCTACCCCTTGTCGTTCGCTGGATCATCTAGTTCGAGGGCGAAGCCCCGCAGCCGGAGGCCCGACTCGACGACCCTGTCCAGCTCGGGCGCCGGAACGAAGCCAAGCCTGGCGTAGAGCCGGTGCGCGGCCTCCATCCATGGCGCCGTCAGCAGCGTCAGCCGCCGCTTGCCATCCTGCCGGGCGCGTTCGATCACCGCTTCCACCAGCGCCCGTCCCACGCCACCGCCCTGGTTGGTCGGATCGACCGCCAACATCCGAAACGCCGAGTCGTCGGGTGCCGTGAACTCTGCATAGACGTTGTCGGAGCTGTCAACGTAGGTGACGCCGCCCAGCACACGGCCGTCTCCGTTCACGGCGACCAGCACGGATGCCTCGCGCACACGGGAGGCGACATCGCGCAGCGTCTCGGCGTACTCATCAGACAACGGCCCCTGGGAGCCGTAGGCGCTGACGATGAGCTCCCCCAGCGGCTGGATCTCGGGCTCCTCGATCGGTCGGATCTGCATCCGGGGACCACAATACCGCGGGCTCGGGTACCACTCGGCGGGAGGCGACCTCCCCCAAATGCGGCTCGCAGTATCCGCAGAACGGGGGACGAGAAGATGCCCCGCGCGGACGACCAATGGGAGGTGACCCGCACTCGCACGATCTCGGCATTCCTCGCGGCCGCCGCTCTCCTCGTCTCGGCCACTCCCGCGCTGGCTGTCAAGTACGTTGGCCAGTTTGGCTACACCCAGCTGATCCAGGCGGCGAACGACCACCAGGTCCGCAGCGCGGTGCTCGACGACATCGACGGCCGCGTCCAGGTCACGCTGACCGATGGCACCACCCACTCCGTCGCCTACCCGGCCTCGGACACGCAGCTTCCGGAGCTGCTCGCGAAGTCGGGCGCCCAGGTCACGGTGGGGACGGTCACCGGCGGCCCGGCCAACCCCAGCGCCGCGTCCGGCGGCAGTTCCTCGGGATGGGCGCTGCTGCTGCCACTGGGACTGTTCGGGCTGGTCATGGCCGGAGTGGTGTTCGCAGCGACGCAGACCCGCCGTCGCGAGCGGAAGGCGGCCGCTGCGCCCCCTGTCGAAGAGAAGCCACCCGCCGTCTCGTTCACCGATGTCGCCGGGTGTGACGAGGCCGTCCTGGAGCTCTCCGACACCCTTGATTTCCTGCGCTCGCCCGAGCGCTTCGAGGCGCTTGGCGCCAAGATGCCGAGCGGCATCATCCTGCACGGCCCCCCGGGCACCGGCAAGACGCTGCTGGCCAAGGCGGTCGCCGGCGAGGCGGGCATCCCGTTCTTTGCCTCCAGCGGCTCGGACTTCGTCGAGATGTACGTGGGTGTGGGCGCCAAGCGCGTGCGCGAGCTGTTCTCCAGGGCGCGCAAGAGCGAGCAGGGCGCGGTCGTCTTCATCGACGAGATCGACGCCGTGGCCCGGCGGCGGGCGGGCAACGCCACCGCCGGCTCCAACCAGGAGTCCGAGAACACGCTGAACGCGCTGCTGGTCGAGCTGGACGGCTTCAGCGGCAGGCGCGGGCTGATCTGCATCGCCGCCACCAACCGCCTCGACCTGCTCGACCCGGCGCTGCTGCGCCCGGGCCGGTTCGGCATGCAGATCCGCGTCGACGCTCCCGACCGCGACGGACGGCTGGCGATCCTCCGCCTGCACGCCGAAGGCAAGCCGCTGGCCGATGACGTCGACCTCGAGAACCTGGCCGACTACACCGCGGGATCGACCGGCGCGCAGCTCTCCGACATGCTCAACCAGGCGGCCATCGTCGCCGCCCGCGCCGAACACACCGCGATCAACGACGAGGATCTGCGCGAGGGGCACCTGCGCGCGCTGGCCGGGCCGGAACGGGCCAGCCAGTCGATGCGCGACGATGAGCGCAAGCTGGTCGCCTGGCACGAGGCCGGCCACGTGCTGGCCGCCGAGCTGTGCGAGACCCAGGACAAGGCGCAGCGGGTCACCATCCGTGCCCGCGGCCAGGCCGCGGGCCTCGCCGTCTACGGCCAGACCGACCGCGCCCTGCACTCCCGCCGCTTCGTCCACGAGCAGATGATCTGCGTCCTGGCCGGCCGCGCAGCCGAGGAGCTGCTGGTCAACGAGATCTCCTCAGGGGCGGCCAACGACCTGCAGCAGGTGAACATGCTGGCGCGCCGCGCCGTCACCGAGTTCGGCTTCTCAGAGCGGCTGGGACAGCTGATCGACCGTGCCCACGGGCAGGAGCTGCGGCTCGGCGACGATACCCGCCGGATCGTCGACCAGGAGGTCGAGCGGCTGGTCGCCGACGCCTACCGCGACGCCCTTGCCCTGCTCTCGGCGCACCGGCCCGCGCTCGACAGGCTGGCCGAGGCGCTGCTCGACCGCGGGCAGCTCGAACGGCTGGACATCGCCCTGGTCGTCGGCGAGCTGCCGGCCACCCCGGCCCGCCCCCGCCGGCTCCGGCCGGTGCCGGCTGCCGTGGCCCGCACCAACTCCGTCGAGGAGCTGGTGCAGACCGCTCCCGAGCCGGGTCGCGCCGTCGCCTTCGCACGCTGGCTGGAGTCGCGCCCGCGGCTGCGCCGCCGGCGCCGCGTCGAGTCCATCTAGTCGCTCCCAGCTAGTCGGTCGCCCCACCGGGAGGTAGCAGCGGCGGCGGAGTCGGCTTCGCGTACGGCGACAGCCCCAGCCGCGACAGGATCCACATGCCTGCGACCGAGCTGACGACGATGACGATCGTCTCCCAGATGTTGGGGACGGTGAGCGCGAAGAACTCACGGCCCAGCGACGATCCCAACACCGCCAGGTAGCCGCCTCCCAGCGCCGCCGCCAGGGCGACCACCGTCGAGGCGTAGCCCCGGCTCTGCTGCATGCGGTCGGCCTCCAGCGCCAGCAACAGGTAGAGGCCGATCGCGATGAAGACGGTGACGGCTGCCGTGCGCCCGCCGTCGACGCTGTAGTTGCGGACGTGCGCGACCGCCAGGTAGGCCGCCAGCGTGGCGGCGCCCAGCACCACCCCGGCGGGTATCGAGAAGGCCGCCACCCGGCGCAGGAAGCTGCCCTGCTCGGGCGGCGCCTCCCCCGGCGCCAGCGCCAGCACGAAGCCGGGGATGCCGACGGTGAAGGTGGCGGCCAGCGTCAGGTGGCGGGGCAGCAGCGGGAAGGCGGCGGTGGTGATCCCGAAGGTGACGATCACGAACGCGGCGAACACCGACTTGGTGACGAACAGCTTGGCGACGCGCTGGACGTTGCGGATGATCTTGCGGCCCTCTCCGATCGCCTCCGGGATCGCGCCGAAGCGGTCGGTGATCAGCACGGCGTCGGCGACGCTCTTGGCGAGCTGGCTGCCGCTGCCCAGGGCCACGGCCAGGCGGGCCGTCTTCATGGCGGGGACGTCGTTGACCCCGTCGCCGATCATCGCCACGTAGGCGCCCGACTCGGCCAGAGCGTCGACCAGCGCACGCTTCTGGTCGGGCGTCAGGCGGGCGAACACCGTCCCGTTGCGCGCCGCGCGGCCCAGGTCGGCCGGATCGGAGGGCAGATCCCGCCCGTCCCAGACCTTCGCGCCGACGGGCACGCCGGCGGCCTCGGCGATGGCGGCGACGGTCGTCGGTGAGTCGCCCGACATCACCTTCAGGCTGACCGCGCGCTTCTCGAAGTACGCGATCGTGTCGCGCGCGTCCGCCCGCAGCCGTTCCTCGAACACGACCAGCGCCAGCGGTTGGACGTGGGGCGTGGGCCGGAGTGGCGCCGTCCACCGGCGGCTCGACGTCATCTGCCCGACCGAAGACGAGGACGCGTCGGCCGGCGGCCTCGTGATCGGCGGCGCCCGGCAGGTCGCCGGGGGCGAGCACGTCTGGCGCTCCCAGCACCAGCCAGCCGCCCTCCGCCTGCCGGAGCGCGCTCCACTTCCAGCGCGACGAGAATGGCACCTCCTGCTCGGCCTGCACCGCCGTCGCGGGCAGCGCGTCGGCGACCGCCTCCAGCGTCGCGTTGCGGGAGGCCGCGGCCGCCGCGTAGCGTCCCAGCAGGGTGCGAACCTCGTCCTCGGAGACCGCCTCCAGGGGCTCGACGGAGTGCAGCACCAGACCGCCGTCGGTGAGCGTCCCTGTCTTGTCGAGGCAGACCGTGTCGACGTTGGCCAGCGACTCGACCGAGTTCAGGTACTGCACCAGCATCCCCCGCCGGGTGAGGCGAACGGCCGCCACCGCGAAGGTCAGGCTGGTCAGCAGGATCAGCCCCTCCGGCACCATCGTGACGATGCCGGCCACCGCCGTCCCTGCGGCGTCCTTGAAGGGCACGTTGTGCCGCCGCAGCTGGATGATCAGCCCGGCGCCGAGCGGGATCATGACCGCCACCAGCACCTTCAGCAGGCGGTTGATCTGGATCTCCAGCGGCGATCGCTGGGCGCTGTGGCGGCGCGCCTCCCCCAGCAGCCGGGAGGCATAGCTCTCGGTACCGGTCAGCTCGGCCTGGTAACGGCCGGCGCCCTCGACGCAGAACGAGCCCGACAGCAACCGGTCGCCCGGCTCACGGGTGACCGGCAGCGACTCGCCGGTCAGCGGCGACTCGTCCAGCTGGAGGCCCGACGGCGTCGGCGACGACGCCGTCGGCGATCACCTGGTCGCCCACGCGGAGGGCGATCAGGTCGCCCTTGACCACGTCGTCGACGCCCACCTCACGCTCGGCGCCGTCGCGGATCACGCGGGCGCGCGGTGCGACCAGCAGCGCGGCCGCGTCGAGGGCCCGCTTGGCGCGAATCTCCTGGATGATCCCGATCCCGGCGTTGCCGACCAGGACAAACGCGAACAGCGCGTCAGCCGGCCGGCCGGCGATCAGGATCGCCACCAGCGCGACGCCGAGGATCAGGTTGAACAGCGTCAGCGTGTTCTCGCGAACGATGCTCTTGTACGAGCGGCTGGTCGGCGGCGGGGGTCGCTCCCCGGCGGCCGCGAGCCGCTTGCTCGCCTCGGCCTCGGTGAGTCCGCCGGGCGGTGCCGGCGCTACGTGGCCCACCTCAGTCACTGACCCGCAGTGTAGTGTCCGCCCATGAGCGACCCGGCACCCCTGGTCGGCGTGATCATGGGCTCCAAGTCCGACTGGGAGACGATGAACCACGCCTCCCAGACCCTGTCAGCACTGGGCGTCTCGCACGAGACGCGGGTGGTCTCGGCCCACCGCACGCCGGATCTGTTGTTCGAGTACGCGGCCGGCGCGCGCGACCGCGGCCTGGAGGTTCTGATCGCCGGCGCGGGCGGCGCCGCGCACCTTCCCGGGATGTGCGCGTCCAAGACCAGCCTGCCCGTTCTCGGCGTGCCGATCCAGTCGGCAGCGCTGTCGGGAATCGACTCGCTGCTCTCGATCGTGCAGATGCCCGCCGGGGTCCCGGTCGGCACGCTCGCCATCGGCCGCGCCGGAGCCGTCAACGCCGCGCTGCTGGCGACCGCGATCCTGGCCGGTTCGCGGCCGGAGCTGCGGACGCGGCTGGAGGAGCACCGCAGCAAGCAGACGGCGGCCGTGCTGGAGCACCCCGACCCCGCCGTATGACGCGGCTGGGGATCCTGGGCGGCGGCCAGCTCGCCCAGATGCTCGCTCTGGCGGCGATCCCGCTGGACGTCCGGTGCGCCTTCCTTGACCCCTCGCCCGAGGCCTGCGCCGGAGCCGCCGGCGAGCTGATCGTCGGCGCCTACGACGACCCGGACGGGCTCGACCGGCTTGCGGCCGCCAGCGACGTCGTCACCTACGAGTTCGAGTCGGTGCCGGCGGCATCCGCCGCCCGGCTGGAGGCAGGAGCGATGGTGCGCCCGGGGTCGGCGGCGCTGGAGGTCGCGCAGGACCGGCTGTCCGAGAAGCGGCTGTTCACGCGGCTGGAGATCGAGACGCCCGACTTCTGGCCCATCGACAGCCAGTGGGATCTCGACGGGGTGCCGCTGCCGGTCGTCCTCAAGACCCGGCGCCTGGGCTATGACGGCAAGGGCCAGCGCGTGCTCCACACGTGGGACGAGGTGGCCGGCGCGTTCGAGTCGCTGGGTGGAGTGCCGCTGATCGCCGAGCAGCTGATCGCGTTCGACCGCGAGCTGTCGGTGGTCGCCGCCCGCGGCGCCGACGGCGGGGTCGCCTGCTACCCCGTGGTCGAGAACCGGCACGAGGGCGGGATCCTGCGAACGACCCTGGCGCCGGCGCCGGGGCTCGACCCCGAGCTGGTGGCCCGCGCCGAGTCCTACGCCCAGCGGCTGCTGGAGGAGCTCGGCTACGTCGGCGTGCTCGCGCTCGAGCTCTTCGCGGACGGCGACCGGCTGCTCGCCAACGAGATCGCTCCCCGCGTGCACAACTCGGGGCACTGGACGATCGATGGGGCCGTCACCAGTCAGTTCGAGAACCACGTCCGCGCGGTGCTGGGACTGCCGCTCGGCCCTACCGAAGCGGTGGCCGACTCGGCGATGGTGAACCTGATCGGAGGCGCACCGCCGAGGGACGCCCTGGCAGCGTTTCCCGGGGCCCACCTGCACCTCTACGGCAAGGCGCCGCGGCCCGGCCGCAAGATCGGCCACGTCACGCTGGTCGGCGACCGAGCGCTGCAGCAGCTCGACGAGCTGGAGCTGCTGGTCGAGTCGCACGCCGCCTGACGCTGTCGGTTGTGTCGACACCTGGGTAGGTGCTCCGGTACCATCTCTGTATGCATATGCATTACCTGGGCAAGGGTTTCCTCACCGCGTGTCTCCTGGTCGGATTCGCGGCCGGATGTGGCAGCAGTTCGTCGAGCTCGAGCGGGGGCTCGACCCGCAGCGGAGGCACCCTCACCGTCGATGCGGCGGCGTCGCTGACCGGCGCGTTCACCGAGCTCGCCACGACCTTCTCGCAGCAGCACCCAGGCTGGAAGGTCGTCAACAACTTCAACGGCACCGACCAGCTCGCCGCCCAGGTCGAGGCCGGGCAGAAGGCCGACGTGTTCGCCAGCGCGAGCACCAAGTACGGGGAGCAGCTGCAGAGCAAGAACCTGCTCGGCCCGACCAAGAACTTCGCCACCAACACCCTCGTGATCGTGGTTCCGGCGTCGAACCCGGCCGGGCTCACGTCCTACCACGACCTCGTCAGCAAGCAGCCCAAGCTGGTGATCGGCGATCCCACCGTGCCCGTCGGCTCTTACACCGAGCAGGTGCTGGCGAACCTCGGGATCAAGGAGAGCCAGCTCAACATCGTCAGCAAGGAAGTCGACGTCAAGAGCGTTCTCGCCAAGATCACGACGGGCGCGGCCGACGCCGGATTCGTCTACATCACCGACGCGTTGTCGGCCGGCGACCAGGTGAAGCAGGTCAAGTTTCCGGAAGCAGCGCAGGCGACGGCGACCTACCCGATCGGTGTCCTCACCGACAGCTCCAACAAAGAGGCGGCGCAATGGTGGATCAACCTCGTACTCAGCCCCACGGGGCAGGCCGTGTTGAAGAAGCTCGGCTTCGGCGCGCCCCCGTCCAGCTAACGGTCGTCCTGCTCACGGCGGTGGCGGTCGCATTCCTGCTGTTGCCGATGATCGCGATCTTCACCCAGGGCAGCCTGCGCAACGGGCTCCAGCAGCCGGGCGCCTGGACCGCGCTCAAGATCTCGTTCGAGACGAGCACGATCTCGCTGGCTTTGATGATCCTCTTCGGGACGCCGATCTCGTTCGTGCTGGCAACAACGTCGTTTCCCGGCAAGACGCTGCTGACGACGCTGTTCGAGCTGCCGCTGGTGCTGCCACCGGCGGTCGCCGGGCTGGGTCTGCTGATGGCGTTCGGCCGGTTCGGGCTGCTCGGCTCGCAGCTCAGCGCGTTGGGGATCGAGCTGCCGTTCACAAAGGCAGCCGTGGTGATGGCGATGACGTTCGTCGCCAGCCCGCTCTACGTGCGGCAGGCGATCGCCGCGTTCGGCTCCGTCGACCCCGACCTGCTGGCAGCATCGCGGACGCTCGGCGCCGGCCCCGCGAGGACGTTCTTCCGGGTGGCGGTCCCCGTCGCCCTGTCCGGCCTCAGCGCCGGCGCTGCCCTGGGGTGGGCGCGGGCGCTCGGCGAGTTCGGTGCCACCATCCTCTTTGCGGGTAGCCTCCAGGGCAGGACCGAGACCGCACCGATCGCGATCTACCTCGGCCTCGAGCAGGGCCTCGACCAGGCCCTCGCTCTGGGGGCGCTGCTGATCACCGTCAGCGCGATCGTGCTGGTGTCGGTGAAACTGCTCGCTCGAGGGAACGCGCTTCGCTTCATGCCCGGCTGACCTATCCGCTCCGCTCCTTCACGCTGGACGTCGAGGTCGAGGCGGCAGCGCCGACGGCGGTGGTCGGGCCCTCGGGAGCCGGGAAGTCCACGCTGCTGCGGCTGATCGCCGGGCTCCTGACCCCCGCCTCCGGCCGCGTCTCGTGCGGCGACGAGCTGTGGTTCGACGGCAAGCGCAGCACCCCGCCGAACCGACGCGGGGTCGGGTTCGTGTTCCAGGACTACGCGCTGTTCCCGCACATGACCGTCCGCGGCAACGTTGCCTATGGAGCCCGCGTCCCCGTCGACCCGTTGCTGGAGCGGATCGGCATCGACCACCTGGCCGCCGCCAAGCCGCGGGCCCTCAGCGGCGGGGAGCGTCAGCGGGTGGCGGTCGCCCGCGCGCTTGCCAGCGAACCGCGGCTGCTGCTGCTCGACGAGCCGCTGTCCGCGCTCGACCCCAGCACCCGCGGCCACATCGCGGAGCAGCTGGCGGCGGCGATCGCCGCCGCCGGAGTCCCGGCGCTGATCGTCACCCACTCCTATGAGGAGGCGGTCGCGCTGGCATCCAACGCGATCGTCCTGGAGAGCGGCCATGTCACCCAGCGCGGCCCGACAGCCCAGCTGCTACGCGAACCGCGGACGGCGTTCATCGCCCAGTTCGCGGGTCTCAACTATCTGGAAGGCGCAGCGTCCGGCCGCGAGGTCATCCTCGACAGCGGCGAGCGGATCCAGCTGGCCGAGCAGGCGTCCGGCCGCATCGCGGTGCTGATCGCGCCCTGGGAGATCACCGTGCACCGCGACCCGGCCGGCGACTCGTCCGCCCAGAACAACCTCACCGCACCGGTCGCCAGCGTGCTGGCCAGCGGCAACCGGGTGCGGCTCATCATCGGCCCGTTGACCGCCGAGATCACCGCCGAGTCGGCTGAGCGCCTCGGGCTCGAGCGCGGCAAGACGGTCACCGCCTCGTTCAAGTCCACCGCCATCCGCACCATCGCTCTGCGGGAAGGGTGACTGCGGAAAACCCGCGCCCCAGATGCGCCGATACCCCGATGTTCGAACCAGGCCGGCCGACCAGACTGGAGGTCCAACCGCGGCGAGAGGAGCACACTAATGAGTACTACAGAGTTGCATCCGTCTCCGGGCTTGACCGGAACTGCAACGATGCACGCAGCGGTCGTGCATGACTTCACCCAACCGCTTGAGGTCGAGGAAGTGCCACGGCCGGTTGCCGGCACCGGTGAGGTCGTCGTCCGCGTCGAGGCGTCCGGCCTGTGCCACACGGACATCCACGCGGCGCACGGCGACTGGCCCGTGAAGCCGTCTCCGCCGTTCACCCCCGGCCACGAGGGAGTCGGCATCGTCGAGCAGGTCGGCCCTGGCGTGACGGAGGTGGCTCTCGGCGACCGAGTCGCGATGCCCTGGCTGGGCTACGCCTGCGGAACCTGCGACTACTGCGTCTCCGGCTGGGAGACGCTGTGCCTGGAGCAGAAGAACATGGGCTACTCGATGGACGGCGGGTTTGCGGAGTACGCCAAGGCATACGGCCGATACGTCGTCCGCGTGCCGGACGGGGTCGATCCCTTCGATGCGGCGCCGCTGACCTGCGCCGGTGTGACGACCTACAAGGCGGTCAAGGTCGCCGGCACGCGGTCGAGCGACCTCGTCGCGGTGTTCGGCGTCGGCGGGCTCGGCCACCTCGCGATCCAGTACGCCACGATCGCCGGCGGCCGCGTCGTCGCCGTCGACCTGTTCGACGACAAGCTGGAGCTCGCACGCGAGCTGGGCGCTGACTACACCGTCAACGCCGCCAACGAGGACCCCGTCGCAGCAATTCAGCGGCTGGGCGGCGCCGATCAGGCGATCGGTCTCGCGGTCGCGCCGAAGGCATTCGAGCAGGCCTACGCGTCGCTCCGCCGGGGCGGCACGCTGGTGTTCGTCGCACTGCCAGCCGAGAACCATGTCCAGGTGCCGATCTTCGAGACGGTCCTGAACGGGATCACCATGGTCGGATCAATCGTCGGCACACGCGCCGACCTACGCGAGGTGTTCGAGCTCCACGCGGCCGGGAAGACCCGCGTCATCCGCGAGACCCGGCCGCTGAGCGAGGTCAACCAGTCGATCGCGGACGTCGAATCGGGCTCGGTCCCCGCCCGGATCGTCTTCCAGCCGTAGGCCCCGCGAACAACGGCACGACCCCGGCTTTTCTCCCTCCGGAGATGAAGCCGGGGTCGGCCTTAGCCGCGCGCCGCCAGCGGGGCGTTGACCGCCGGGATCACCTGCTCGCCGAACGTCGCCAGCGTGGCGTCCTGGGCGTCGTGCTGGAGGTAGAGGGCGAAGTGGCCGACACCGAGATCCGCGAGCTGCTTCAGCCGGGCGACGTGCGAGGACGGCGGCCCGATCAGGCAGAACCGGTCGACGATCTCGTCGGGCACGAAGTCCGCGTGGGTGTTCCCGGCACGGCCGTGCTCGTTGTAGTCGTAGCCCTGGCGGCCGGCGATGTAGTCGGTCAGTGCGCTGGGGCACGGCTGTCCCCTCGCCGCCGTAGCGGTTGACGATGTCGGCGACGTGGTTTCCGACCATGCCCGCCGAACCACCGGCACTGCTCGAACGCGTGCGAGTGGGCCGGACTCCGACCCGTCGGTGATGTACGCCGGGGCGGCGATGCACATGGTCACGGCGTCGGGGTCGCGGCCGGCGGCGGCAGCCGCCTGGCGGACGGTGGCGATGCTCCAGGCGGCGATGTCCGGGTCCGCCAGCTGCAGGATGAAGCCGTCGCCGACCTCGCCCGCCAGGGCCAGCGCGTTCGGCCCGTAGCCGGCGACCCAGATCTCGAGCCGGCTGTCGGGGTTCCAGGGGAAGCGGACGGTTGCGCCCTTGTACTCGACGCTGCGGCCGTTGGCGAGCTCGCGGATCACCTCGATCGACGCGCGCAGGTCGGCCAGCTTCACCGGCTTGCCGTTGATCGCCCGCACGGCCGAATCGCCGCGGCCGATGCCGCAGATGGTGCGGTTGCCGTACATCTCGTTCAGCGTTGCGAACAACGAGGCGGTGACCGTCCAGTCACGGGTGGCCGGATTGGTGACCATCGGGCCGACGATCAGCTTGTGCGTGCAGTCGAGGATCCGGCTGTAGATCACGAACGGCTCCTCCCACAGCAGGTGGGAGTCGAACGTCCAGGCGTGGGTGAAGCCGTAGGTCTCGGCCCGGCGCGCCAGCTCGATCACCCGTGCGGCCGGAGGGTTGGCCTGGAGGACGACGCCGAAGTTCACTGCTGCCCCGCCCGCGCCAGCACCTGCTCGACCGTGCGCCCGTAGGCGTCGATCGCGACCGCCAGCGCGCCCTCGGGGGAGTCCTCGATCGCGGCGTGCGAGACCGGCGGGTCGGACTGGGCGAAGATCATCGCGGTGGGGACGATCCGCCCGATCTCGGTGGCGTCGTGGAGCGGGCCGCTGGGGATCGGAGCGCCGTCGCCCGCCGCCGGCATCGCCGACGGCCGCCCGCGCGCGATGGCCACCAGCTCGGGGTCGAACGGCGTCGGGGTGGCCCGGAACACCGTACGGATCTCGACCTCACACCCGAACGCCTCGGCGAGCGCTGCGGCAGCTGGCCTCGTGCCTCGTCCAGCATCGCGGCCAGCGCGCCGGCGTCCAGGTGCCGCTGATCGAGCTGCATCTCGGTCTCGCCGGCGACCGCCGTGATCACGCCCGGGGTCGAGTGCATCCGGCCGACGGTGGCGACGCCTCCCAGCTTGATCGCGCTGGCGCGGATCTCGAGCGCCGCCTGGGCGGCGGCCGCCAGCGTGTCGCGGCGCATCAGCATCGGCGTCGATCCGGCGTGGGCCGCCTGGCCCGTGAACGTGACCAGGTGTCGCTCGACGCCGACGGTTCCGGAGACGGCCGACGCCAGCCGGCCGGTCTCCAGCAGCACCGGGCCCTGCTCGATGTGGAGCTCGAGGTAGGCGACGGCGCCGGTCAGCGAGGCGGCCGCCTCACCGGCCCGGTCGAGGTCGACGCCGCAGCCTTGGAGTGCGTCGCCGAGCGTGACGCCGTCGGCGTCGACCAGCGTCCGCACGTCGTCGGGCACGAGCGTGCCGGCGCATGCCGAGGAGCCGACCAGGCTGCGACCGAACCGGGCGCCTTCCTCGTCCGCCCAGTCGACGAACCGTACGCCGATCGGCGGCCGGGCACCGGAGCGGGCAAGCTGGCGCATCACCTCGAGCGCCGTCAGCAGGCCGAGCACGCCGTCCAGCCAGCCGCCGTTGGGAACCGCGTCGATGTGCGATCCGACGATCAGGAACGAGGCGGACTCGCCCTCCAGGCCGGCCCACAGGTTCCCGGCGGCATCCCGGTGCGGCTCGAGGCCGATCTCGCTGAGCTTGGCCTGCAGCCACTCGCGGGCTGCCAGCCACTGCGGTGTCCAGGCCAGCCGCTTTGGCGCCGGCGAACCGGCCTCCGCTCTGGGCGGCCAGCTCGTCCAGGTCGGCGATCACGTTGGCGGGATCGAGCCGCACCGTCGTCACCTGCTTGCGACCGCCTGCGGCTGCAGCGAGCGGCGCACGAACCGGCCGTGCCCCCGCTCGGTGAGGATCTGGCCGCGGTCGTAGACCAGCGTCCCGCGCGAGTAGGTGTGGCGCACGCTCGCGCTCGCCGTCTGGCCTTCGTACAGGTCGTAGTCGACGTTCATGAACGAGTTGGCGAGGCCGTAGGCGCGGGGCGCGTTGGGATCGAGGACGACCACGTCGGCGTCCTTGCCGGGCATCAGCGCGCCCTTGCGGTCGAGGCCGAACCGCCGCGCGATCGTCGTCGAGGTGCGGGCGACCAGCTCGGGCCGGGTCATCCGGCCCTGGTTGACGCCCTCGTCCCACAGGATCGGCAGGCGGTGCTGGATGACCGCCAGGCCGTTCGGCACCAGGCTGAAGTTGTCGAGCCCGCGCGCCTTCTGGGTGTCGTTGAACGGGCAGTGGTCGGTCGAGACGCTCTCCAGGACGCCGCGCTTGAGGTAGCCCCACAGCGGCTCCTGGTTGGCCGCGTCGCGGAGCGGCGGCGAGCAGATGTAGCGGCAGCCCTCGACCCCCGGGCGGGCCAGATCGGTGACATCGTTGACGAGGTACTGGACGCACGTCTCGCCGGTGACCGGGCCCCCGCGCTCCTGGGCCGCCTCGATCTCGGCCGCGGCCGCGGCGCAGGTGACGTGGACGACGAACAGCGGCGCCCCGATGCTCTCGGCGATCCTGGCGGCGCGGTGGGTGGCCTCGGCCTCGACGAACTCGGGGCGCGTCTTCGCGTGGTTGGTCGCGGACGTCTCTCCGTTGGCGAGGGCACGGGTCACGTAGAGGTCGATCAGGTCGCCGTTCTCGGCGTGCACCATCGTCAGCGCACCGAGGTCGCGGGCCCGCTCCATGCAGGCGGCCAGGGCGTCGTCGCGCGCCATCAGCTCGCCCTTGTAGGCCATGAACAGCTTGAACGAGCAGACCCCCGACTCGACCATCGCGTTCATGTCGTCGAGCACGGCCTCGTTGGTGTTGGTGATCGCCATGTGAAAGCCGTAGTCGACGTGCGCGGCGCCGTCGGCGCGGCCCGACCACTCCTCGAGCGCCGAGCGGAGGTTGTCCGGCTCCCGCTGGATCGCGAAGTCGACGAGGCAGGTCACGCCTCCGGCGGCTGCGGCCTGCGTGCCGGTGTCGTAGTCGTCGGCGGACATCATGCCCATGAACGGCATCGACAGATGCGTGTGGTTGTCGATCAGCCCTGGGAGGACGAAGCAGCCGCTGGCATCGACGACGTCGGCTCCCTCTGGAGCGGTGACCCGGCCGACCGCTGCGATCGTCTCCCCCTCGATCAGGACGTCGCCGGAGAACTCTCCCTCGGCCGTGACGACCGTTCCGTTGGCGATCAGTGTGGTGTCTGGCATCGCGCGGCTCCTCTCACCTGGTGCGTGCCGCCGACGGGCGGTCGCAGGTGCGGCAATCGTAATCGGCCACCGAGCGGAGCGCACGAACTCGCCGGGCCACGCCAGAGGGTCACCGGGTTGTCCGGCATCACGGGTTTATCGAGAGCTGCGCCCGCCGCCGCTAGAGGCGACTGTTCCGACCTGCGATCGCCCGCAACGCGAGCCCGGCGACCGTGATCGCCGCAGCGACCGCGACGTACATGACGAGATCCATCCCGGTGAACGGCAGGGCGGAGCCGATCTGCGACCCGCCGCCACCAGACCGCTGTCCGGCGACGGCGCCATACCCATCCGCCCCCCATGCCGTACCAGCCGCAGCGTCGAACCACACGACGCCCGCAACAACCGCCGTGAGCCGGCGAATACTCTTGTCCATCACGACCGCTCCTTCCAACGCTCGACAGCATTCGCGACGTCCGGCAGAGATCACGTTGTGCCCGGCGTGCGGATTCCCGAAACCGCGTTGAGTGATGGCGGGTGCTGCGGGCGCCCCTCGGTTGGGGCGCCCGCAGCAGGTCGCTTGCTTACTCGTGGACCTGGATGTTGCCGCTCTGCACCTTGCCGCAGTCGACGACGAACACGCCGGGCTCACCCTTGCCGGGACCCGCATTCAGGCCCCAGTCGAGGCACGCCCGGTCGTTGGTGCCGGGCTCGCCGTTATCGATCACGTGCGCTTGCACGAAGACCGTGCCGTCGATCGGCGGCCCGCCGTCAACGAAGAACTTGCCGCGGCAGGACGCGAACAGGCGAACCTGGCTCGGCGGTACGAAGTGCACCCGGTAGTAGCCGAAGCAGTGGCCGTTGAACCCGGAACCCGCGGGAACGTCCATGCCGTTGACCGTGATGTCGGCCTGGGTCGTGCCGACGTATTCGAACGAGCCTGAGAGGTCGTTCTTGGCGTTGAAGCCGAACGCCGCACCCAGGTGCGACTGTCCTCCGCCACTTGCAGCGGGCTGATCTGCCCATGCCGCGGTTGCGCTCAGGGCGAGCACGGCAGCAGCCGCAGCCCCTATCGCCACCAGTCGTTTCACGGAGCCCTCCTCCTCCACCTTGCAGGGTCATAAATCGTCCGGCAGCCCGGCCAAGGTAACACCGGTCTGTACGGAGCGCAACGCCGAGCGCAGGTTTTTTGGAGCTGATGGGTCTACCGAGAGGGCGGGCGGGTCGGAACGTCCGGCAGACATCCGGCTCGCTCGCTCCAGCCCTGCGAAGATGCAGGACCGTGACGAGTGCATTTGACGCTTTGACGGCCGAGGAGCGGTCGCTGCTTCGCGCCGAGCCGCTGCCGCAGCACGTCGAGCCGATGAAGGCCGTGCTCAGCCACACTCCGGTCTCCGATCCGGACTGGATCTTCGAGCGCAAGCTGGACGGCATCCGCTGCCTTGCGATCGCCCGCCCCGGTGACGCGACGCTGCTGTCGCGGAACCAGCTCAGCCTCGATGCCCGGTTCCCGGAAGTGGCGAGGGCGATGGAGGCGGTCACGGACGATCTCGTCGCGGACGGGGAGGTGGTCGCGTTCGCGGGCAGCCAGACCAGCTTCTCCCGGCTCCAGCAGCGCGGAAGCACGCACGTCCCGGTGTTCTTCTACGTGTTCGACCTGGTGCACCTGGCGGGATACGACACGACCGCCCTGCCGCTCCTGGCACGAAAGCGACTGCTGCGCAAGGTGCTCGCCTACCGCGACCCGCTGCGGTTGAGCGCCTATCGCCGGGGGAGCGGTGAGGCTCTGCTGAAGGAGGCCTGTAGGCGCGAATGGGAGGGGCTGGTCGCCAAGCGGACGGAGAGCAGCTACGTGCATGGCCGCTCGAACGACTGGCTGAAGCTGAAATGCCTGGGGGCACAGGAGCTCGTGATCGGCGGCTACACGGCGCCCCACGGCAGCCGAACCGACCTCGGGGCGCTGCTGCTCGGCTACTACGAGAGCGGCAAGCTGCGCTACGCCGGACGGGTCGGCACCGGCTTCACCCAGGCGACGCTGGCGGAGCTGGCCGGCCTGCTCCGGCCACTGGAACGCTCCCGGTCCCCGTTTGCCGACGACGTTCGGGTCGCCGGCGCGACCTGGGTCGAGCCACGGCTGGTGGCGGAGATCCGCTTCACCGAATGGACGCGGGACGGCCGTCTGCGCCACCCCGTCTTCGCCGGCCTGCGCGACGACAAGGCGGCTGCAGAGGTGGTGCGGGAGTGACGGGGCGTGACGCCGCAAGCGTCGCCGCCCCAGCAGCAAGCAAGCCGGGAAGGGGATTCGAACCCCTGACCGTCGGATTACAAATCCGGTGCTCTACCAGCTGAGCTATCCCGGCGCCGAGCACAACTCTAACGATCGGTGGTTTCGGAGCCGCGTGCTGTTTGGGCGAGCGCGAACCCCAGGCGACGGTTCGCGCCGCAGCGCGCCGGCTGGGTGGCGGGCTGAGCCCGCCACCGCCGGCACGCGGCCAGGCACGCGCAGATCCGGAATCACCGACCGTCGAGTCGACCTCAGGTCGAGGTCGAGTGCTGTAGAACTCTCCCTAGGCCGAGATCTGGCGCGAGTCGAGGTGGGCCAGCACCTTGCGCTTGACCCGCTGAAGCGCGTTGTCGACGGTCTTCGGCTCGCAGTCCAACAGCTGGCCGATCTCCTCGTAGCTGCGCCCCTCGAGGTAGCAGGTGAGCACCTGCGACTCGAGCTGGGACAGCGTGCTGCCGAGGCAGGAGAGCAGGCTCTGCAGCTCCTCGGTGGAGATGACGCAGGTGACCGGATCGTCGACGGCAGGGCCCGGCAGCGCGTCGCCGAGCGTGCAGTCGACGTCGGACTCCTGCCCGGCCGGCGTATGGCTGAACGAGACGTAGCTGTTCAGCGGGGCGTGCTTGAACCGGGTCGCAGTCTTGATCGCGGTGATGATCTGGCGGGTGATGCAGAGCTCGGCGAACGAGCGGAACGAGGTCTCCTTGTCGGCGCGGAAGTCGCGCACGGCCTTGAACAGCCCGACCAGCCCCTCCTGGATCAGGTCGTGCGAGTCGCCGCCGGCCAGGAAGTACGAGCTCGCCTTCAGCCGGACGAAGCCCTCGTAGCGGCGGATGATCGCATCCATCGCACGTTCGTCGCCGTTTCGCGCTGCAGCGATCATGGCGAGCTCGGACGGTTCGCGCCAATGCCGCTGCTGCGCGACCTGCCGCACTGCTACTGCTGACCTCGCCACCTCACACCTCCGGGGCTGACGATATGGGGGATGAAAACCTGGATAAAGACTCAGGCTGAACGTCAAGTACAACTTGAGGTTTGAGAGCGTATCACTCTCGCCGGAGATGTCAAGGATCGCAGACCCGCTATTTTCCCCGCCGCAGGCGCTCGAGCTCCTCGCGCACCTTGGGATCGAGGGTATCGCCCAGCTGGAACCGCTGGCGGGCAGCGGTCTTGGGGCCGTCCCCGGGCGCTCCGGAGGAGAGCCGGGACAGCAGCTCACCGGCGTGCATCACCTCGACACCTCCCTTGGCCGCGACGTGGCGCAGGACGTTGTCGGACGAGATCACCATCACCTCGCGGCCCCCTTGCGCCTGTGCCGCCAGACGCTCGATCACCGTGTCGGCGCTGACCGACCCGGCGTACCGGACCGATGTCCGGCCGACCGACCGGCCGTCTCCGGCCCCGTCGAAGACGACGACCACGTCGATGCCCGCCTGGGCGGCATAGCCCGCAATCTGCGCCACGAGCTGGTCGCGCGACTGGCGGTGGTCAGACGCTCCCGGCACCAGCTTGTGCGCCGCGTTGTCGCCGTCCACGAGCCACAGCGGGTCAGCCACGCTGCCTGACCGCCTCGTAGAGCAGCACCGCCGCCGCGGTCGAGACGTTCAGGGACTCGACCCGGCCGCGCATCGGGATCGTCACGCTGCCGTCGCACGCCTTCTGCACACGCGGGCGAACGCCGCGCCCCTCCGCTCCCAGCACGAACAGCGTGCCGTCGCTGAGGTCGATGGCCGGCGGCGGCGTGCCGCCATCGGCGACGGCCGCGTAGCTCCACAGCCCTGGGCGGCGGGCGCCGATCACCGTGTCGGCCAGGTTCTCGACCTGGGCGATCAGCAGGTGCTCGACCGCGCCTGCCGAGGCGCGGCAGACGGCGGCGGTGACCGTGGCCGACCGTCGCCGGGTGATCAGCAGGCCGTCGGCGCCGGCCGCCTCGGCGACCCGGGCCACCGCTCCCAGGTTGTGGGGGTCGGTGACCTCGTCCAGGGCGACCAGCAGGGGCCGGTCGGCGGCCAGCAGCTCGGCGGCGTCGGCGTACGGATACGGCGCCACGGACGCCACCACACCCTGATGGTCGGGGCTGCCGGCCAGCTCGTCGAGGCGGTCGCCTCGCACCACCATCGCGCTGTCGGGCAGCCAGTCGAAATGCGTGCCTGCGCGTGCGGTACACCAGACCTCGAGCACCTCACGCCTCCCCCGCAGCGCCTCGCGCACCGGGTGGTGGCCGTAGATGCGGTCAGGCTCCACGGCGGTACAGCCGGAACCCGTCGGCGGTGTCGCGCAGCTCCCAGCCGGCCTCGTCGATCTGGTCGCGGAGGTCGTCCGCACGCGAGTAGTCGCCGCCGGCCCGCGCCTCCTGCCGGCGCCGCGCGAGCTCGACCACCTCGGCCGGCGCCTCCTCCTCCCTGGTCAGGCCGCCCAGTCCGAGCACGCCCAGGATCTCGGCCACGGTGTCGCGTGCGGTCGAGGGGGCGTCGAACAGCAGCGCCAGCGCCCTGGGAGTGTTGAAGTCGTCGTCCAGAACCTCGATCACCGCTGACCGCAGGCCGGCGTCCTCGCCGGGGGTGCCCTCGCGAATCGCGTTTCGCAGCGTCTCGCAGGCCGCCTGAGACTGGCTCAGGACGTCGTCGGTGTAGTCGACCGGGCTCGCGTAGTGGGCCCGCAGCAGGAACAGCAGGAACGTCTCCGGGCCCCACTCGTCGAGCGCCTCGTGCAGCGGCTGGATATTGCCGAGCGACTTCGACATCTTCTCCCCGGACAGGCGCAGCATCCCGTTGTGCGCCCACACCTGGGCGAACGGGCGCCCGGCCGCGTTGGACTGTGCGACCTCGTTCTCGTGGTGCGGGAAGATCAGGTCTCGGCCGCCCCCGTGGACGGCGAACTCGCGGCCCAGGTAGCGCTCTGCCATCGCCGAGCACTCGATGTGCCAGCCCGGCCGCCCGCGTCCCCACGGCGACTCCCAGGAGGTGTCCTCGTCCGCCTTGTTGGCCTTCCAGAGCGTGAAGTCGAGCGGATCGCGCTTGTGCTCGCCGGGCTCGACTCTGGCGCCCTCGAGCAACTGGTCGACGTTCTGGTGCGAGAGGGCGCCGTAGGCGGGGAAGCTGCGAACCGCAAAGTAGACGTCGCCGCCCGCCTCGTAGGCGTGGCCGTCGGCGATCAGCTCCTCGATCAGCGAGACGATCTCGGCCAGGGTCTCGCTGGCCAGCGGCTCCACGTCCGGGCGGCCGATGCCGAGCCGCTCCGTGTCCTCGAAGTACGCCCGCGTCATCTCACCGGCGAGCTGGTCGGACGGGATGCCCTGCTGCCGGGCGGCGGTGTAGATCTTGTCGTTGATGTCGGTGACGTTCTCGACCAGGGTCACCGGCTGGCCGAGCCACTCCAGGTACCGCTTCATCAGCATCGAGACGACGTACGGCCGGGCGTTGCCGACGTGGATGCGCCCGTAGACGGTCGGCCCGCAGAAGTACATGCCGATCCTGCCGTCCGGGCCGGGGACGAGCTCGCGCAGCTCGCCCGTGCGTGAGTCCCGGAGCCTCATGCCGCCCTCCTCATCGCCTCGTCGCGTGGCAGCGCGGCCAGCACCGCCCACAGCTCGGGGCCGCGCTCGCGGCCGGTCAGCGCCAGCCGCGCCTCCTTCAGCGGGACGCCGGCGCGGCGCAGCTCGTCGACCAGCTCCCGCGCCTCGGGCTCGGACAGGTGCTCCGGGTAGCGGCCGCGGATCGCCGCCATCTCGGGCAGGGAGCGGTGGGCCGGTTCGCTGGCGACGCAGGCGACCAGGTCGGCGGCCTCGTTCAGCGTGTGGACGCCGCGGAGCGCCGGCGCCAGAGCGGCGACCAGATCGGGATCGGTTCCCGGTGCGGTTCGCGGCAGCACGCGAGCGACCAGCTCCTCGTCGGGCAGGCCCCGCAGGTGGGCCGTCGACAGGTGGCGGAGGCGCGAGTCCTCGAGGATGACGTCCCCGCGAGCCATCCGCTCAGGGTCGAAGCGGGCGATCAGCTCGTCCATGCCCATCACGTCGCCGGGGCCGGAGCTCGCGACCAATCCCAGCAGGTTGACGACTGCCTCGGCGGGATAGCCCTCGTCCCGCAGGGCAGCGATCGAGGACGCAGCCTCGCGCTTGGACAGCTTGCCGGTCTCGCCGCGGACGAGGGCGTGGTGCAGGTACTCCGGCGGCTGACCGCCCAGCGAGCGGATGGCAGCCTGCTGCAGGGGCGTGTTGGAGATGTGGTCGGCGCCGCGGATGACCTGCGTGATCCCGAGGTCGAGGTCGTCGACCGCGGTCGCCCAGTTGTAGGTCGGCCGCCCGTCCGAGCGGACGATCACGAACTCGGGCACGCCCTCGGCGCCGAGCCAGAGGGCTCCGTCACGGCGACGAGCGCCGTCGGCTGCCGCGGCCGCCTCCAGGTGGCGCTCGCGCCGCTCGCTCTGGCGCACCGGTCCCTCGTCCCAGTCGATGCCCAGCCACCGCAGGTCGTCCATGATCCCCTGCTCGCCGCCGGCCACGTTGCGCTCCTCGTCCGTGTCGTCGATGCGCAGCAGCAGCGTCCCGGAGAAGTGGCGCGCGTAGAGGAAGTTGGTCAGCGCCGTCAGCGCGCCTCCCAGGTGGAGGGCGCCGGTCGGGCTGGGGGCAAAGCGAACGCGTACGGACATAGCGCGCTTACGCTACCACCGGGTCTTGCGGCTCCCGGGGAAGACGCGACGCCTCCCGTCTGTCCTGATGAACAAGGGACATCCCTGATGCCCCTTCCGACCACCTCTCATTACCGTCGTTCCACCGTTCAACCCCTACCGACAAGGAGTGGATTGAGATGAACGGAATGATTCTCGGGGCATATGAGCAGGCGTGGCGCCGGAGTGGATCACCTGACCGGCCGGAGGAGTACCCAGCCGAGACCGTGCAGGCGACGGCCGGCGAACAGCCGAAGTCCAGGCGCAACGTCGGCGACCTGATCGGGTTCGCTGCGATGGCGGTCGCACTCTTCTTCGTCGGAGCCTCATACGCGTGAGACAGCCTCGCCATCGGATCACCTGAAGGCCCGCTCCGGTGGGCCTTCGTTTTGTCACGGTTCCGCGACGAATCCCGGCCGAGGAGCGAGCCGCGTTTAGGTTCCGTTTCCATGACGGACATCGCGCTGACCGAACCACCGAAGCTCAGCCTCCGCCGCCGCCGGACAGGGGTGTGCGGCATCGCCTCACTCCTGCTCCTTGCAGCAGCGCTGAGATGGGCCCACCACTGGAACCCGCCAGCCGACCTGATCGTCGCCGCCTGGGGAGTGACGACGGCGATCGCCTTCGTCGGCGGGGTCCGTCTGCACATGGACTCCGGTTCTGACGGTCTCGGCCGGTTCGCCAAGATCGGCTTTGCGTTTGCGGCGATGTCCGTCGGGGCGCTGATCTTCGCCGCCATCGCCGCGGCCGCCGGCACCAGTCCGCCCGCCTGTGGCGGTGGCTGACCGCAACTACACCGGAGCGATGCCGACGTAGTTCTCGGCCAGCACCCGCGCCGCCGCCTCGGACGCCACCACGCTGCGCAGCTGTGAGAGCTGCAGCGCCAGGTCGAAGGGGTCGTCGCCGGGCAGGCGGTGCAGCATCGACGTCATCCACCACGAGAAGTGCTGCGCCCGCCACACCCGGCGCAGGCAGGTGTCCGAGTAACCGTCGAGGGCCGCCCGGCTGCCCGTCTCGTAGAAGCTGACGATCGCCTCGGCCAGGATGCGGACGTCGTTGATCGCCAGATTCAAGCCCTTCGCGCCCGTGGGCGGGACGATATGCGCAGCGTCACCGGCGAGGTAGAGGTTGCCGAACTGCATCGGCTCGCAGACGTAGCTGCGCATCCCGGTGACGCCCTTCTCCAGGATCCGCCCCTCGGCCAGCGTCCAGCCCTCGACGCCGAGGCGCAGCTGCAGCTCCTCCCAGATCCGGTCGTCCGGCCAGCCGGCGAGATCCTCGTCAGGCGCCACCTGCAGGTAGAGCCGGCTGATCGACGGCGAGCGCATGCTGAGCAGCGAGAAGCCGCGCGGGTGGTGGGAGTAGACGACGACGTCGCTCGACGGCGCCACCGCGGCCAGGATCCCGAGCCAGCCGAAGGGGTAGTCCCGCGACGTCTCGCGCAGCACGCCGGCCGGGATCGACGGGCGGCACACCCCGTGGTAGCCGTCGCAGCCCGCGATCAGGTCGCACTCGATCTCCTGGGCCTCCCCCTGGTGGGTGAACCGGATCCGCGGCCTCTCCGTGAGGCCGTGCACCGTCACGTCGGACGCCTCGAACAGCAGCGGCTCGCCGGCGCCCAGGCGGATCGCGATCAGATCCTTGACCACCTCGGTCTGCCCGTAGATGACGAGGCTGGCGCCGGTCAGCCCGGTCAGGTCGATGCGGTGACGCGCTTCGTCGAACTGCAGCTCGATCCCGTGGTGGACGATGCCCTCGCGATCCATCCGCTCGCCTGCCCCGATCCGCCGCAGATGGTCGGCCGTGCCCTGCTCCAGCACGCCCGCCCGGATCCGCTGCTCGACGTAGTCGCGGCTGCGATCCTCGATCACGACCGACTCGATGCCGGCCGCCCGCAGCGTCTGGGCGAGGGTCAGCCCCGCGGGCCCCGCTCCCACGATCCCGACCTGCGTCCGCATCAGACCCGCTCGAACAGCGCGGCCTGGCCCTGCCCGACGCCGATACACAGCGTCGCCAGCCCCAGCCGCCCCCCACGCCGCCGCAGCTCGTGCACCAGCGAGACCACGAGCCGGGCGCCGCTCATTCCCAGCGGGTGGCCGACGGCGATCGCGCCGCCGTTGACGTTGACGCGATCCGGGTCGAGCCCGAGCTCGCGGATCACGGCCAGGCTCTGGGAGGCAAATGCCTCGTTGAGCTCGACCAGGTCGATCTCCCCCACCTCCACGCCCGTGCGCGCGAGCAGCTTCTGCACGGCGGGGATCGGCCCGATCCCCATCACGCGCGGATCGACGCCGGCGACTGCCGCACCGCGGAACGCCGCCAGCGGGGTCGCCCCCAGCTCGGCAGCCTTCTCCTCGCTGGCGATGACCAGCGCCGCAGCGCCGTCGTTCATCCCGCTCGAGTTGCCTGCCGTGACACTGCCGCCCTTGCGAAACGCCGGCTTCAGCGCACTCAGCGCCTCCATGCTGGTGTCCGGCCGCGGGTGCTCGTCGGCCGCCAGGTCAGGCAGCTCGACCAGCTCGTCAGCGAACCTGCCGGCCGCCTGGGCCTCGGCATGCCGCGCCTGTGATCGCAGCGCGAAGGCGTCCTGGTCCTCACGGCTGACGCCGTAGCGCTCGGCCACGTTCTCGCCTGTCTCGCCCATGCTCTCCAGCGGGAACATCGCCTCCAGCGCCGGGTTGGGATACCGCCACCCGAGGGTCGTGTCGTACACCGTCCGGTGCCCGCGTTCGAACGCCTTCGCCGGCTTCGGCATCGACAGCGGGGCGCGGGTCATCGACTCCACACCACCGGCGACGAACAGGTCGCCGTCTCCTGCGGCAACGGCGTGGCAGGCCGAGACCACGGCGGACAGCCCCGAGGCGCACAACCGGTTCAGGGTCACGCCCGCGACCGACTGCGGAAACCCCGCCAGCAGCACCGCCATCCGGGCGACGTCGCGGTTGTCCTCGCCGGCCTGGTTTGCGCAGCCCAGGTAGACGTCTTCGACCTGGGCGGGATCGACGCCCGCCCGCTCCACCGCGGCGCGAACCGCGACTGCTGCCAGGTCGTCGGGGCGGACGCCCGCCAGCGACCCACCGTAACGGCCGATCGGCGTTCGCACCGCGGACAGGATCACGGCACGGCTCATGCCTGCTCCTCGTCGGCCAGCACCTGCTGGGCGATCGCGAACGCCCCGTTCGCGGACGGCACGCCGCAGTACACGGCCGCCTGCAGGAGGGTCTCCTTGATCTCGTCCCACGAGACGCCATTGCGGCGGGCGGCGCGCAGGTGCATCGGCAGCTCACCCTCGCGGCCGGTGGCCACCAGTGCCGTGATCACCAGCAGGCTGCGCGTACCGCGGTCAAGCCCCGGTCGCGTCCAGATCCCGCCCCACGCATAGCGCGTGATGAACTCCTGGAAGTCGCGGGTGAAGTCGGTTGCGTGCTCGGTGGCAGCGTCGACGTGGGCGTCGCCGTGCACCTCCCGGCGCACCTCCATCCCCCGGTCGTACAACTCGTCGCTCATCGTCCTCCGCTTTGATCTAGGTGTGCGCGCAGCTCACGGGTGAACGCTTCCGGGTGCTCGATGGGCGCCAGGTGAGCGGCGTGCTCGAGCACCACCAGCCGGGAGTCTGGCACGGCCTCGGCCATCGCCCGTGCCACGCTCCGGCGGCGCCGCCGGATCGCGGTCGCCCGCGACGATCAGCGTCGGCGCTGCGATCCGCGGCAGCTCGGAGTCGAAGTCCCAGTCAGCCAGTGCGTCGCAGCAGCCCGCGTAGCCCTCGTCGGGGATCGAAACGAACTCCCGGCGCAGGCCGGCGATCACATCCGGACGCTGGTCGAAGAACTCCGGGGTGAACCACCGGGCGAGCACGGCATCTGCGACCGCCTCGGTGCCGGAGGCGCGCACCGCCGCCGCCCGCTCGCGCCAGCCCTGCGGAGGCCCGAAGGTGGGCGACGTGCACGCCAGCACCAGCCGGTCGATCCGCTCCGGCGCGTTTGCACCCAGCCACTGGCCGACGCAGCCGCCCAGCGAAAGTCCGCAGAACGAGGCGGACGGCTCGCCGACCGCATCGAGCAGGTCGAGCACGTCGCGGGACAGCTGGCCCATCGAGTACGGCCCCGGCGGCACGACCGATTCCCCGTGACCACGGTGGTCGTAGCGGAGCACGCGATGGTCGGCGGCCAGGTCGGCGGCGAGGTCGTCCCACATCGCCAGGGTGGTGCCCAGCGAGCTCGCCAGCACCACCAGCGGACCATCCTCGCCGTCGATCCGGTGGTGCGGGATCACCCGGCCACCCGCCGTTCGTACTCGGCCAGCGCCAGGTCGACCTGATCCTCCGCGGCCCCCACGTACGTTGCAGGGTCGAGCGCGTCGGCCAACTCCGTCTCGCTCAGGCCGAGCGCCTGGGCGTCCAGCTCGTCGGCGAACCCGTCCGCGCCGGCCGCCAGCGCGTTCTTCATCTCGGCGCTGGCCTGGGCGCGGCCGACCCGGGCCGCCGACATCAGGACGATCCGCTCGGCCACGATCCCACCGCCCGAGAGGTCGAGGTTCTCGCGCATTCGCTCGGCGTCGACCGACAGCCCGGCCAGCGCCTCTGCCGCGCACGCCGCCGCGCCACCCGTGTAGGCGATCACGCCTGCGAACGGCTCCCACTCCGCCTGCCAGGCGCCCGCGGCGCGCTGGAGCTCGTGCTCGAATCCCTGCAGCACCGTCGCGGCATGCGCAGTGGCCCGCCGGGCGGCGGCCACCGCCCGCACCGAGCCCGCGGGGTTCTGCTTCTGGGGCATCGTCGAAGAGCTACCGCCGCCGCCCTCGGCCACCTCACCGATCTCGGTCTGCGAGAGCAGGACGATGTCTCCTCCGATCTTGCCGGCGGCGCCGGCGCAGAGAGCCGCCGCCGCCGCGACCGCGCGCACCGGAGTGCGGTCGCTGTGCCAGGTCACGGTCGGCTCGGCCAGCCCGAGCTCGGCGGCAAAGCGCCGTCGCACGTCGAGGCCGTGCTCGCCGAGCGCGGCCAGCGTGCCGGCCGCCCCGCCAAGCTGGGCGGGCAGCCCCGCCGCCTCGTCGGCCAGCCGCTCACGCGATGCCTCGACCGCCTGCAGCCAGCCCGCGCAGACCAGACCGAAGGTCGTCGGTACCGCTTGCTGGAGCAAGGTGCGAGCCGCCATCGGCGTCGAGCGGTGCTCGAGCGCAAGCCGCGCACAGTGCACGGCAAGGTCGTCGACGTACCCGAGCACCAGCCGCAGCGCCCGGGCGGCCACCAGCATCGCGCCCGTGTCGACGATGTCCTGGCTGGTGGCGCCGAAGTGGACGTAGTCGGCCGCCTCGCCGCCCACGGCCTTGCGCAACCTCCGGATCAGCGGCTCCGCCGGATTCGCGACCACCCTGGCATCGGCGATCACGTCCCCCTCGGCCAGCAGCTCCGGGGTGCAGCGCGCTGCGATGGCGCCGGCCGCGTCGGCGGGAACCACGCCGGCAGCCGCCCCCGCGGCCGCCAGTGCACGCTCAGCCTCGATCATCGCCAGCAGCCAGGCGCGGTCGGACACCACGTCGCCCAGCTCGTCCGGCACGAAGATCCCTGAGAAGCCGCTCACCGGGCGAAGAACGCCGTCTGATCCGGGCCTTGAAGGCGGATGTCGAAGCGCAGGGCGTCGCCGTCTGGGATCGCCGTCAACCCGGCCTGCTGGGCATCCTCGAGAGCGGCCAGCACCGGATCGGCCGCGTTCGCCTGGGCATGCTCGGGGAAGTAGACCCGCGTCAGCACGGGCTTCAGCAGCCCGCGGGCGAACACGAGCAGCGGCACGTGTGGCGCCTGTCCGTCCAGGGCCGCCGGCTCCGGCACGCGCAGGCTGTAGCCGCCGTCCTGTGTGGTACCGGAGCGGCCCCACCGGCCCGCGGCCCAGGCCTCCACCATCGCGTCGGGCACCGGATCGCCCTGCCCGTCGAGCACGCGGCCGCGGATCCATACCGCTCCGGCGGCGTCTCCGCCCAGATCGTTGTCCGCCCGCTGCGTCAGGCCGAGGGAGAAGAACGGCCCCACCGTCTGCGACGGGGTCGGCCCGGCGCTCAATCCGGGTCCTCCGGGGTCGCATGCCGTCCGCCGAGCACGATGTCGAACCGATACCCCAGCGCCCACTCCGGCGTGGTGGTCTCCCAGTCGAAGCTCGAGATCATCCGCTGCCGGGCCGCCGGGTCGCCCACCGACTGGAAGATCGGGTCGGCGTCGAACAGCGGATCCCCCGGGAAGTACATCTGCGTGACCAGCCGCTCGCTGAGCAGCCGGCCGAAGATCGAGAGGTGGATGTGGGCCGGGCGCCAGGCGTTGTCGTGGTTTCGCCAGGGATAGGCGCCGGGCTTGATCGACACGAACCGGTAGGTGCCCTCGGCGTCGGTGAGGCACCGGCCGGCGCCGGTGAAGTTGGGATCGAGCGGGGCCGGATGCTGGTCGTCGGCATGCCGGTAGCGGCCGGCGGCGTTTGCCTGCCAGATCTCGATCAGGGTGTTGGGCACCGGCCTGCCGTCCGACCCCACGACTCGGCCGGTGACGACGATCCGCTCGCCCAGCGGCTCACCGTCGTGCTGGCGGGTGAGATCGGAGTCGGTCTCGGCGATCGCGCCGTTTCCGTAGACGGGACCGGCAACGTCTGCGAACCGTTCGGGCAGGATCACCAGCGGCTGCTTCGGCGCCCGCAGGGCGGTCGACCGGTAGGCCGGGGAGTCATACGGCGGATCGATGCCGTCGGTGCCGTCGGGCGCGCGCCGGATCGCATCCCTCATCCCGTCACCCCGATCTCGTCGGCGGTCTTCAGCGCGCGCAACGCCTCCAGCTCGGCCTCGGTGGGGGCGTCGCCGACCTCCACGTCAGCGGCGATCCGAAGCTGCCACCCGGTCGCCTCCTGCACCCGCTCCGGCTCGACGCCGGGATGAACCCGGGTCAGCGTCAGCTCGCACGTCTCGGGATCCGGCTCGAGGATGCCCAGGTCGGTGATCACGGCCGTGACGCCGCGTCCGGCCATCCCCAGCTGCTCGCGAGTGCCCGGGCCGTCTCCGTAGCCGACGGTGGTGCGGAAGTCGAGCTTCTCGACGAACGTCCGCGGCGAATGGCTCAGCATCACCAGGGTCTCCTTGCACGATGCCGCGATCTCCGGCGCACCGCCGCCGCCGGGAAGGCGCACCCTGGGATGCTCGTAGGGGCCGATCACCGTGCTGTTGAGATTGCCGTACCTGTCGACCTGCGCAGCCCCCAGGAAGCCGACGTCGATCCGGCCGCCCTGCAGCCAGTAGCTGAAGATCTCCGGCACCGAGACCACGGTGTCGGCCGTCTCGGCCAGCTCCCCGTCGCCGATCGAGAGTGGCAGGTGCCGCGGCTTGGCGCCGATGGTGCCGCTCTCGTAGATCAAGACGCAGTTGGGAGCGTGCGTGGCCCGGGCCAGGTTGGCGGCCTTGCTGGGCAGACCGATGCCGACGAAGCACACGGCGCCGTCGGCGAGCCGCCGGGCGGCGGCAACCGCCATCATCTCGGACGCGTCGTAGGCCGGCGTGCTCACGCGGTCGACGCCTCGGTCTCGAGCAGGCGGCTGCGGTACTCGTCCACGTCGGCTGTCTCCAGCACGTGGCGGCGCATCCACTCCTGGAAGCTGTCGCGGTCGCGGCTGATCGCATCCCAGCGGACGTAGAAGGCGTTGTCGCGGTCGTAGTAGGAGTGCGCGTAGGACGGGTGGGCGCCCCATGGCGCGGCGGCGACGGCCGTCACGGCCCACGAGGGCAGCGTCACCGACATCGGCCGCGGGGTCAGCTCGTCGACGATCTCCTCGACGGTGACGATCGACCGGCTCGCCGCCAGCACGGCCTCCTTCTGGACGCCGCTGATGCCCCACAGCTGGACGTTGCCGCGGCGGTCGGCCTGCTGGGCGTGGACGATGCTGACGTCGGGCCGGATGGCACGCACCGCCGCCAGCCGCTCGCCGGTGAACGGGCAGTCGACCGTCGACACCGGTCGTGTGGGCCGGCAGGTCGGTGCCGGTGTATCCGCGCAGGACGCCGAACGGCAGGTTGGCGGCGCCGGCGGCGTAGGCGGCCGCCATCCCGGCGTGCGAGTGCTCCTCCAGCTCCAGCGGCCGCGGCCACTCGTGCTCGACGGCGTCGCGCAGCCGGTGCAGCGACCCGACGCCCGGATTGCCTCCCCACGAGAACACCAGCCGCCCGGCGCAGCCCATCCCGATCAGCTGGTCGTAGACGACGTCCGGGGTCAGCCGCACGAGGGTCAGGTCGCGGCGTCCCTGGCGGATCAGCTCGTGGCCGGCCGCATGTGGGATCAGGTGGGTGAAGCCCTCCAGCGCGACGACGTCGCCATCCGAGACCAGCTCGGAGACCGCTTCTCTCAGCGTCACGATCTCAGCCATGCATCCTCCACTAGAACGGGAACGGCCGCGTCCCGCTCTGCACCGTGATCCAGCGCAGCTCGGTGAACTCGTCCATCGCGAAGGTCCCGCCGAACCGGCCCCAGCCACTGTCCTTGACACCGCCGAACGGCATCTGCGGCTCGTCGTGCACCGGCTGGTCGTTGACGTGGACGATTCCCGACTGGAGCTGCTCGGCGAGAGCTAGGCCGCGCTCCGGATCGCTGGTCAGAATGCCGGCCGCCAGACCGTAGGAGGTGTCGTTCGCGATCGCCACGGCCTCGCTCGCACTGTCCACCACCTCGATCGTCGCCACCGGGCCGAACGTCTCCTCGCGTGCCAGCTCGCTGTCGGCGGGAACGTCGGTCAGCAGCGTCGCCTGGTAGCACGGCCCTTCGGCGGCGCCACCCGCCAGCACCTTCGCTCCGGCGGCGACGGCCTCGTCGACGCGGCGGCTTGACCGTGTCCAGCGCCTGGGCGTTGATCAGCGGGCCGATGATCGTGTCGTGCTCGTTGGGATCGCCCACCTTCAGCCCGGCCACCTTCTGCGACAGCCGGCTGATGAACGGCTCTGCCACCTGCCGCTGCACGATGATGCGGCGCGCCGACATGCAGATCTGGCCCTGATGCAGGTAGGCCCCGAAGGCGGTGGCCGACACGGCGTAGTCGAGGTCTGCATCGTCGAGCACGATCAGCGGGTTCTGGCCGCCCAGCTCGAGCACGACGCGCTTCAGGTTGCGCCCGGCCGCCTCGGCCAGCTTGCGGCCGGTGGCCGTCGACCCGGTGAAGTTGATCCGGCGCACCGCCGGGTTCTCGACCAGCTCGGCGGCGATGTCCGCGGCGCCCGAGCGCTCGTGGGTGACGATGTTCAGGACGCCCGCCGGCAGCCCGGCCTCGGCGAAGATCTCGCCCCACAGCAGGCCGCCGGAGTAGGGCGACTCCTCCGAGGGCTTGAGCACCACCGTGTTGCCGAACACCAGCGGCGTCGCGATCGAGCGCGCCGACAGGATCAGCGCGGCGTTCCAGGGCGCGATCGCCCCCACCACGCCGACCGGGCGGCGAACGCCCATCGCGAACGCGCCGGGGAGGTCGGAGGGGATGACCGTGCCGGTCGCGGCGTACGCGGCGCCGGCGGCCTGCCGGAACAGCCCCGCCACGAAGTCCATCTGGAACATCCCGAACCCGAAGCTGCAGCCGGTCTCGCGCGCCAGCCAGCCGACGACGTCGTCGGCCCGGGCCTCGAGCAGGTCGGCGGCCTTGAGGAAGATCGCCTGCCGCTGCCCGGGGCCGGTCTGCGACCATGCGCCGAAGGCGGCTGCGGCAGCACCGACCGCCTTCCGGGCGTCCTCCGTGCCGCCGGCGGCGACGTGGGCGACCACCTCGCCCGTGTACGGGTCGCGATCCTCGAACGTGCGGCCGTCGGCGGAGCCGGTCCACTCACCTCCGATGAAGTGACGGCACTCCTGCACGGCGGTGTCCTGTGCGCTCATCTCGTCCTCCGGTGAGTCCTGCGGGTTGGGGCCAGCCCCCCGATGCTAGATGATTGGAGGCCACCCTCAGAGGGTGTGCAGCGGCACCTCGAAGAACTCGACCGCCGAGCGGCTGCCGGCGTGACCCGGTCCTCTGTTCATCACCTCGTCGCCCCTGCGCATCGCCTCCTCGCTGTCGAACAGCGCGAGTCCGATCGCGGCGCCCGATTGCCGGTCGACCAGCAGCAGGAACTTCGCGTCCGCGAGCTCGTCCGGACGACCGCCCGGCTCCAGGAGCGGGCGAACACTTTCGATCCGCCTGTCAATTTCCGCCGGATCACCTTCGAACCGCGCAACGCGAGCCCACATGTCGATGTCCTTTCAGTCTGGGGAAGCGGCGAGTCTGGCGAGAACGTCTGCCAGCTCGCCTGGGCGCGAAAGCATGGGCGAGTGGCTGCCCGCCATCTCGATCGGCTCGATCCCCAGGCGTTCGCGGGTAACCCGCCGCACCCAGGCGGGGCTGAGCATCATGTCCTCGTCACACACGATCGAGGACGAGGGGGCGTCGGGCCACCCATCGATCGGGATCGGATCGTTGGTGGGACGGCGCGCCTGCGGCCGCAGGCGGGAGACGGCCTCCAGCGCGTCTGCCGGATCGCAGTCTGCGTACAGCGCCGCGATCGCCGCCTCCGATTCGGGCCAGTACGAGCGGTCGAGCTCGTCGCGGGTCGTGCGCTCAGACGGTCCCGGCACGAAGAGATCCGGGTCGCCGTAGTCATCCGAGAACGGTCGCCCGGGGCGCGGCACGAGCCCGCACAGGAAGACCGTCCGGGCGACCGGCCGCCGGCTGGCAACGACCGGGATCGTCAGCCCGCCCAGCGAATGCCCGACCAGCACCGCCTGATCCGCCGGCGTGTCGCCCATCGCCTCCACGACGACGCGGGCGTAGGCGTCCAGGCCGGCTCTGACGTCGTCGCACGGCAGGTTGACGGCGATGCTCGGGTGCCCACGCTCGTCGAGCTCGCGGATCAGGGGCTGCCAGCACCATGCGCCGTGCCAGGCGCCGTGCACGAAGACGAACGTCGCCACCGAGCGACCCTACCCGACTCTTCTAGGCGGGGTTGCGGCGCGACACGAACGAGTTCGTGATCGCGATGATCAGGCCGCCGACGAAGATCAGCGTCCCCATCACGAACACCTGCGGCGGGATGCCGGTCTTGACCGCCCCGTAGACCCAGAGCGGGAACGTGACCGACTGCCCGGCCACGAACGACGTGATGATCAGGTCGTCGATCGACATCGAGAAGGCCAGCAGGCCGCCGGCCACGACGCCGGGCAGGATGAGCGGGAAGATCACCTTCCAGAACGCGACCCACGGCGTGGCTCCGAGGTCTGCCGCGGCCCGGTCGAGCGATCGGTCGAGCCCCGACACTCTGGCCCGCACCACGACGACGACGAACACGACGCTGAACGCGATATGCGCGAGCAGGATCGTGGTCAGGCCGCGGGGCAGGTTCAGGGTCAGGAAGAAGCCCAGCAGGGACGCGCCGACGACCACCGAGGGAGCAGCGATGTCGGTGAAGATCACGATGTCGGTGGCCGACTTGCCGTAGAACCGGTAGCGGGCCAGGGCGAGAGCCATCGGCGTGCCGAGAATGACGGAGATCAGGCTGCTGAGGAGCGCGATCTCCAGCGAATGCTCGAGCGCCACCGTGAGCCCGCTGACAGCGAACACGTTCGTGTACCAGGTGCTGGTCGCGCCGAACCAGTTGAACGCCAGCCTCCCGTTGGGCGCCTCGTTGAAGCTGAAGATGATCATGAAGACGATCGGGATGACCGTCCAGATGATCACGGCCCAGAAGAAGGCGGGCAGGAAGAACCTCGACCAGCGGATCCGCCGCTTCGGCGTCGGCGGCGCCGGACGGTCGACAGCCTGCTCGACGGCGACGGCGCTGCTCATGCGTAGTCCTGGATCGCTTCGGAGCCGAACGTGCGCGCGTAGAGCCAGATGCAGACGAGCAGGAGCAGCATCAGGATCGACGACAGCGCCGAGGCCATCGGGTAATCCTGGTTGGTGAAGAAGCTGTCCTGGATCACGCTGCCGATCATGTACGTGCCCGTTCCGCCCAGCACCTGCTGGTTGACGTAGTCGCCGACGTTGGTCACGAACGTCAGCAGGAAGCCGGCGAAGATGCCCGTCACCGACAGCGGCAGGATGACCTTCAGGAACGTCCAGGTGGTGTTCGCGTAGAGATCGTTCGCCGCGCGCACCACCCGCCGGTCGATGCGCTCGATGGCAACGTACAGCGGCAGCACATAGAACGGGATGCTGTTATAGGTGAGCCCCCAGATCACCGCCCAGGACGTGGACAGGATGTGGAAGTTCTGCGACAGCAGCCCCCAGTCCTTGAGGTGCCCGAGCACGATTCCCTGGTCGGACAGGATGAACTGCCACGCCAGCGTTCTGATGATGTACGAGACGAAGAACGGCAGCAGCACCAGGAACAGATATGTGGACTTGTTACGTCCGCCGTAGAACGCGATCCAGTACGCCACCGGGTAGGCGATTGCGAGCGTGAACACGGTGGAGGCGATGCCGTACCAGAACGACCGCACCAGCTGGACGTGGTACGTCCGGATAGCGTCCGAGAACTCCCCCCAGTGCAGCGGCCACGTGTACGAGTACCCGATCTCCGGGTTGCCCCGCGACACCGACAGCGCCAGCACCGAGATCAGCGGGATAACAAAGAAGAACCCCAGATACGCCCAGTTGGGCAGGTTCAGCATGTATGGGACAATCCCCCGCCGGAACCGCGTGCCGCGGCTGACGTGTGACCTGGGGGGCTCGGCGGCGGCGGACTCGGCCACAGGCTACGACTGGATGATCGGGTTGAAGGTGTTGTTCCAGTTCGAGAAGTCGTTGTAGTTCTTGAACGTGTAGTAGTCGTGCGCCTTGGCGTAGTCCGCCTGCGTCGGGAACACCAGCGGGCTGTTGGCGACGGCCGGAGTCCTTGATCACATCGGCCACGTACTGCTGCGCTCCCGGCACCGGAGTGATGTAGTTGACCCAGTCGGCGACGATGCCGGCGATCTTGGGCGTGTAGTAGAAGTTCATCCACGACAGCGCGCTCAGCGGGTTCGTCGCATGCAGCGGGATCAGCATGTTGTCGTGCCAGTACATGACGCCCTGCTCGGGGATCACGAACTTGAGATCCTTGTAGCCCTTCAGATTCGCCTGGTAGACGTCGCCCGACCATGCCTGGGTGATCCAGATGTCGCCGTTCTGCAGCGCATCGATGTAGCTCTGGTCGTAGTACTGGCGCACCAGCGGCTTCTGCTGGTTGAGGATGTCCCTCGCCTTGTTCCAGTCGGACTGGTTCGAGGTCGGGGGATTGATCCCCAGCTTCAGCAGGGCGACCGAGCCGAGCTCGGTGTTGTCCGACATCATCCCGATGTGACCCTTGAACTTGGGGTCCCAGAGGTCGTTGATCGACGTGATCTCGCGCCCGGTCAGCTTCGGGTTGTACCCGATGCCGGTGAAGCCCGACTGCCACACCAACCCGTACTTGCTCTGCGGGTTGTAGGTCGGGTCCTTGACGCTCGCGCTGGCGTACTTCTGGAAGTTCGGCACCTTCTCCATCCACACCGGGATGATCCAGGCGTTCTCGAGGAGCTGCGTGAGCTGCCAGCCGTTGGTGATGACGATGATGTCGTAGCCGGTGGCCTGCCCGGCCTGCAGCACCGGGGCGACCTGCGCGTAGAACGGCGCGTTGTTCTGGATCACCTCTTTGTACGAGACGTTGATCCCTGTCGCCTTGGTGAACATGTCGAGCGACGGATGATCCTTGCCGTTGTTCGACGTGTCGATGTAGTACGGCCAGTTGGCGAAGATCAGCTGCTTGGTGGGCTTCTGCTTCTTCCACCACGCTTCCCAGTCGAAGCTTGCCGCCTTCTTCGAGTTCGCCTTCGTGCCCGCCACGCCGCACGCGGCCAGGATCGAGCTCAACCCCAGCGCACCGGCAGCGCCCGCGCCGGCCTGCATGAAGCCGCGGCGTGACGTCCGCCGCCCGGTCAGCCCTCGGAAGAGCGCCGGGTCAACCTCGAGCCCGGCCAGCTCTCTCGCGGTCTCGCGGTCAGATTGCTCGCTCACAGTTCCTCTCCTTCCGTGTCCGCGACAGGAGCCCCGTCCGAGTCGATCACGAACGTGTGCCGCAGATCCCACATGAGCTTTCACGCGGTCGCCGTTGCCCGGCTGAGTTCCCTCACCGCTCACGTTCTGCGAGTAGACGGTGAACGTACGGCCGCCCGGACCTTCGACCGAATATTGGTGGCTGACGCCGATATATGCTGTGACCTTGATCGTGCCCTCGATGGCGGCCCAGCCGTCGGGAACCTGCTGGTCGAGCGGCGCCACGGTGATCTTCTCGGGACGCACGCCGATCAGCACCAGGCGCGCGCGGCCGGCCATCTTGTCGGCCGGCAGGGTGACCGTGTCGCCGTGCTCGAGGCGCACCGCAGAGCCATTTGCCTCCTGGCCCACGACCTCACCGGCGATCATGTTCGAGGCGCCCAGGAATCCGGCGACGAACCGGGTCGAGGGCCGGTCGTAGACCTCCTGCGGCGGCCCGATCTGCTCGATCTGGCCTCCGGACATGACGGCCAGCTGGTCGGACATGACCATGGCCTCTTCCTGGTCGTGCGTGACGTACAGGAAGGTGATGCCGACCTCGGTCTGGATCCGCTTCAGCTCCAGCTGCATCTGCTTGCGGAGCTTGAGGTCGAGGGCGCCCAGGGGCTCGTCGAGCAGCAGCAACTTGGGCTTGTTCACCAGAGCGCGCGCCAGCGCGACGCGCTGCTGCTGGCCGCCGGAGAGCTGGCCGGGCTTGCGCTTCTCGTACCCGGGCAGGTCGACCAGGGTGAGGATCTCGATCACCCGGCTGCGGATCTCGTCCTTGGGCACCTTCTTGCGGCGCAGGCCGAAGGCGACGTTCTCGAACACGTCGAGATGCGGGAAGAGCGCGTAGCTCTGGAACACCGTGTTGACGTCGCGCTTGTAGGGCGGCTGGCCGGTGACCTCGACGCCACCCAGGTAGATGCCGCCGGCGGTCGGATCCTCGAACCCGCCGATCATCGTCAGCGTCGTCGTCTTGCCGCAGCCGGACGGGCCGAGCAGGCTGAAGAACGTTCCGCCCGGAATGGTGAGGGAGATGTCGTCGACGGCGACCGTGTCTCCGAACGCCTTCGTCACGCGCTCGAGGCGGACATCGACCCGGTCATCATGCGCCACGGACTCTGCCGCCGGCCGGGTCTCGCCCGCGGTCGCCATCAGGCGGGCACCGCCGTGGCGACGCGTGCAGCAGGGGTTGGGTCATGGCTCGACGACGCGGAGCAGCGACACATCAGGGAAGGAACTTTACCGAACCGCGACCGGGGAGGTTTGCCAACCGTCAATGTGTGGGGCGTCTGCCCCATATGCGATGCCCGCCGCGATCGACCAGAAATCCGCCTATCAGCAGGGCGCCGATCGCCGCGATGCTGATCCACAGGCCCCAGAACACGGGCGCGTCGCCGTAGGTGAGAACCACGCGGTGGCGGCCCGCCGGCACCTTCACTCCGAGCAGGAACCCATTGGCCGCGTAGACCCTGGCCGAATGGCCGTCGACAGTCGCCTGCCAGCCTGGGTCGTAGGTGTTGCGCACCATCAGCAGCCCCGGCGTCGGGGCGTTGGTGGTGGCAGTGACCGTACCCTGGTCCGACTCCGAGACCCGCACCGGGCGACGCGGGCCACGTCACCCCGCCGCTCGCCAGGCCCGGCACGACCACGGTGGTACGAGGGTCGAGGCCGTGCACCACCCGGCGCTGCGCGGCCGCGTCGCTGACGGCGCCCCGCCAGGCGGGATACAGGGACGCCAGGCCCGGCGGCTGGAGCTGCCACAGGCGACCGGCCGGGTGGTTTGCTTTCAGCACGGCCCCGGGCGGGGCGGCCACGCCCGGCGGAGCCACCCACCAGCCGACGTTGAGCAGGTCGGCAAACGCCGGCGTCAGGTGCGTGAGGGCGGTGCGGTCGTAGGGCAGCAGCGCGTGGTCGTAGAGACGCAGAGTCCGCCAGTAGCGGGCGAGCTGGACCGCGTCGTACCCTGACACCGAGTCGCTGCCGGTGACATCCGCCAGGTCGAAGGTCGTGCTCGCGGGCGCCGGGAAGGCGCCGCTCAGCGCCGAGAACCGGGTGCCGGCGTGGTAGTAGACGGCGATCCGGCCGGTGTCGCGGAACTGCCGCTGGAACGACGGGCTGCCGGGATCGCCGCGCGGCGTGGACGTGGCCCCCTGAGGGCTCAGCAGCGCCGTGGGCACCCCCCGCGGGGCGTCGCGGCCGGGCAGTCCGACGACCAGCTGCACCGCGATCAGCGCTGCCACGGCGCCCGATACGAGCGCCGCCCCCGGCACCCGCCCCTGGCGCTCGTCCAGCCACTCGACCAGCCGCTCGGCGCCCAGGGCCGTCATCAGCGCAAGCACCGCGAAGGCCAGATACGAGAACCACCCGGGACCGTGCCGGTAGAAGTCGACCAGGCGAAACCGCTCCCACGATGCCGGGACGGCGCCGGCGACGCTGCTCAGCGTCAGCAGGTAGCTGAGCAGCCCGAGCAGGGCCAGCATGGCGGCCAGGCCACGGCGGCGCGAGAGCAGCCCGATCACCACCAGGGCGCCCGCGAGCAGCGGGAGCTGCGCCCCGGAGTCGACGAACAGCCACAGCGGCCAGGCCCCCACCCGGGCGGCCTGCTGGACGGGCACCGTGCCCGCCGCCGGCAGGCCGGCCAGCTCGAGGCCCATGCGCCAGACATCGTCGTAGCCGTGGGCCAGGTTCGTCCGCGGGATCAGCGCCAGCCGCGGCAGCAGGACGCCGGCGCTGATCAATGCTGTGGCGAGCACAACACCCGCCGCAAGGCCGGCGGCGCGCAGGATCTCGCGGCCGCCTCGCCCGCGCAGCACGGGAATCACCTTCACCAGCAGGTACCCGCCCGTCAGCAGCGTCACCTCCAGCAGGCCGAGCGACAGGTGGGCCGAGATCGCCTGCGAGTAGGACAGGCCGAAGGCGACCAGGGCGCAGACCCGGCTCAGCGGGGTGCGGGCGCGCAGCAGCCAGGCGGCGCAGGCGAGGGTCGTCATCGCGTAGAGCAGCGTGCCCTCGAACGGCGGGCGGACCAGCATGGTGTCCGGCGTTGTCAGCCCCAGCAATGCGGCGCCGCCGCAGAACCCCGCGATCCGGGGCATCGCCTCGATCCGGCAGAACGCATACAGCGCGAGCGCGGCCAGGATCGGCGGCAGCACGATCATCAGCCGGATCGCCGTGTGCGCCGGCAACGCGGTGAACAGCGCCATCGGCATCAGGTACAGCCAGCCCGACTGCGGATCGGCGGCGAACGGGCGCCCGGACAGCACGTGCGGATCCCACAGCGGTACGTGCCCGCTGGACAGGCTGTGGCCCAGGAACGTCCAGGTCGGAAGCCACAGCTCGCGGACGTCGTTGCCGACCAGCACCCGTCGCTGGTAGTAGCCGTGCGTCAGCAGCACGCCGAGGACGAGTAGCGCGAGCGGCGCCGCGACCGCGCGGCCGGCGGCTGTCAGACGCGGATCGAGGCGGGACGGTGGATGGGCGACCGGGGTGGCCAGAGGGTCATTGTCGCCCGCGGTGACGCCGGAGGTGTCAGCCGCCGCGATCGCGGGCGAGCGCCGCGAACCAGACACGGTGCTCCGTGTCCTTGCCCTCGACCTCGTTGTCTGCCTGGTAGAACCGCATGTACAGCGGCAGGTTCGGGCCGAGGCGGTCGAGCAGCTCCCTCGCCTGGCCGACCGCGGTCTGCCAGTCGCCGCTTCGGTCCCCGTCGCGCCACGCGAGGTAGGCGTCGTCGTGCAGCTCGATCACGTCGAGCACCGCGCTGTCGTCGGTGTAGCGCTCGGCGAACCCGCGGGCACGGCGTCCGTGCTGGTTCTCCCCCGTCTTGGGGCGCGAGCGGTCGACATCGCCCTTGAACGAATCGTGCACGATCGCGATCAACCGCAGCCGTTCCCGGTCGGGGTCACGCGGCGGAGCGATGCGGTCGACGTTCGCGAGCACGTCGCGGACGTGCAGAGCAACCGTCCCTTCGGGGTGGCCGGAGCGCGGAGCACCCCAGAGCGATCCTGCCACCCAGGCCGGATCGGCGCAGATCCGACGTTCGAGGTCGGTCTCCGGCTGCACGAAGCCGACGGGGTCGAGCGGGCCGGGAGAGGATGGCTCGGTCATCCCCACATCCTGCCAAACTCCATCCCCGCTCCCAGCTTCCTCCCAGGTTCGGATACCACGATCCGGGTATGTCCGTTACCGCAACCACGCCCGACCCGCGGCGCGAGCGAGGGTACCGATGGGATCCCATGATCCGAACCGGCGAGCGTCACTCGCCCCGGCGCAGGCGGGCCGACATTGCGACGTGGCTGATCGGGCTGGGTCTCGGCGCCACCCTCGCGCTGGGCGTGCAGTCCGAATCCTTGAACGCGCTCCACAAGCCGGGCGGCCTGGCCACCGCCGGCGGCCGCCTGTCCGCGCTGGTCGGCACCTATCTGATGCTGGTCGTTGTCCTTCTGATCTCGCGCCTTCCGGCAATCGAACGCGTTGTCGGACATGACAAGTTGGTGCGGCTGCACCGGCGGCTTGCCCCCATCGCACTGATCCTGATCGTCGTCCATGGGGTGCTGATCACGGTGGGCTACGCACAGGGAGCGTCGCGCGGGTCGCTGCACGAGCTGTGGGTGATCCTCACCACCCTGCCGGGCATGCTGATGGCCACCGGCGGCTTCCTCCTGCTGATGGCCGCCGGTGTCACGTCCTATCGGATCGCGCGGCGGCGGATCAGCCACGAGGCGTGGTGGATCGTTCACGTCTTCACCTACGCGGCAATCGTTCTCGCCTTCTTCCACCAGATCGAGACCGGCGCATCGTTCGTGGCCAATCCCCTGGCCCGAGCCTGGTGGATCAGCCTCTACGTGGTCGTCGGCGCGGCGATCGTCTGGTTCCGGGTGCTGGTGCCGGTCTGGCGGAGCGCCTTCCACCGCCTGCGTGTGGTCGCGGTATTCGAGGAGGGGCCGGACACGGTGTCGGTCATCCTCAAGGGACACCACCTCGACCGCCTGCCGATCAACGGTGGTCAGTTCCTGCAGTGGCGGTTCCTCCGCCGCGGCCTGTGGTGGCAGGCCCATCCCTACTCGCTCTCCGCGCTGCCGCGCCCGCCCTATCTCCGGGTCACCGTCAAGGACCTGGGCGACCACTCGCGCTCGCTGGCTCGGATCACACCCGGGACGAGGGTCGCCATCGAGGGCCCCTACGGCGCGTTCACCCGCCACGCGACCGGGAGTCATAAGTTCGCCCTGGTCGCTGCTGGTGTCGGCGTCACGCCGATCCGGGCGATGCTCGAAGACCTGCCGGCACACGCAGACGTTGATGTGATCCTCCGCGCGAGCTCGGCCGAGGAGCTGGTGCTGGATCACGAGGTCGAGCAGCTCGTCCAGGAGCGCGGTGGCCGGTTGCACCGGCTGGTCGGCGACCGATACCAGGTGCCGTTGACCGTGGATGCCATCCACACCCTGATTCCGGATCTGCACCAGCGGGACCTCTACGTCTGTGGCCCGCAGGGGTTCACGGAGCGGGTGATCTCGATCGCCCAGGCACTTGGAGTGGGCCGCCGGCAGATCCACCACGAGGAGTTCGCGTTCTGATGAAGCGCGCGTCGATGATCGCAGGGGGCGCGCTGGTGGGAGCCGCTGCCGTCATGGTGATACCGCAGCCGGGCAAGCCGCAGCAGGTCGCCGTCGCCGGTAACTCCGGGGCGACGAAGCAGACGTCGGGGAGCGGTGCGACGCAGACCAACGCGGCATCGGGCACGACCTCCACCATGAGTGGCTCGACCGCGGCGACACAGCAGACCGCCGCCACGAGCACCAGCACCGTTGTGGGCGCGCTGGAGACCTACCAGTACGGCCAGCTGCAGGTCAAGCTGACGGTCTCCAACGGCAAGATCACGCACGTCGGCTTCGCCACCTTCGTCGCCAACGACGGCCGCTCGATCGGCATCGACCAACAAGCCGCGCCGATCCTGATCCAGGAGACCATCGCGGCGCAGTCCGCGCAGATCCAGGGCGTCAGCGGCGCGACGTACACCAGCGGCGCCTACGACCAATCGCTGCAGGCCGCCGTCGACAAGGCAGCGCTGAAGTGATCACCCACCTCGAGCACGTGATGGGCACCGTCGTCAGCATCACCGCCGATCCGGGCAGACGTTCGACGGCCGTGGCGCGCGGCGCCATCGAAGCCGCCTGCGAGGTGTTGCACGAGGCCGACACGACCTTCTCGACCTTCAAGCCGGACAGTCCGCTGTCCCGCCACCGACGCGGCGACCTGCGAAGTCAGGAGATGCCGGATGCCCTGTCCGAGGTGCTGCAACGATGCGCCCAGGCAGTCCGGTTAACCGACGGAGCGTTCGACCCCTGGGCGATGCCCGGGGGCATCGACCCAACCGGCCTGGTGAAGGGTTGGGCGGCGCAACGCGCCCTCGGCCCACTGCAGGACGTCGGCCTGGCGGGCGCGATGGTCAACGCCGGGGGCGACATTGCCTGCTTCGGCGATGCGCCGTGGCGAATCGGAGTTCGGCACCCCTCAGAGCTTGAGCAGCTGGTCTGTGTTGCCGGCGTCAACGCCGCGATCGCCACCTCCGGAGGCTACGAGCGGCCCGGCGAGATCCTCGACCCGCGCGACCGCCGGCCGGTCGACCGTCTCACCCAGGCGACCGTTACTGGGCCTGACCTTGGTCTGGCGGACGCGTACGCCACGGCACTGGTCGTGCGCGGCGAACTGGGGCTGGCGATGTTGCACGACACGGACTACGAAGCCGTCGTGGTCACTCCCGACGGCCGGATGCTGGCAACGCCCGGGTTTCCCGTCGCGCCGCGCGTGGCCGCGTAGCCGTCAGGCACCCTGCCGCTGCGTCCACCACGCGGCGAAGAGAATCATGACCGCGGCGATCCCGGTGAACAGGCCGAGCTCCCTGAGCTGCAGCGGCCAGAAGTCGCTTGCCGGTTGGTAGACGGCGTGGAAGACCGAGGCGACGCCGAGGCCGGGCGCGGCCATCTGGGAGTGACCGCCGATCACGCCGCCGCCCCCACCATTGATGTGGTGGCCATTGATCACGGCACTCTCGCTGATGATCGTCGCGTGGTAGAGGAAGTGCGGGATCCCCGACCCCTTTCCAGGTCGCGTGGAGGGGCGATACGAGCCGGTTGCGGAGCCAGTAGTCGACGAAGACGCGCATCGCGAAGTAGCCGACGAAGGCCACCGTGAGCGACACGGCGGAGCGGCGCCAGACCGCGCCCAACGCGACAGCCAGGCCGAGCGCGAACAGGGTGTACCCGATGACGACGATGCCTTCGGTGTCGTAGGTGCCGATGTCAAGGCGGCCGTCGATGTTGGCCAGCGGCGCACGCCACCAGGTGAAGAGCAGGATCAGCGCGCCGCTCGACACCAGCGCAGCCAGGATCGGCAGAGAGAGCTTGCCGAGCAACCAGCGGCCGCGGGTGATGCTCTGCGTCCAGGCCAGCCGGTAGGTGCCGTGCTCGAGGTCGAGGATGAACGGCGCGGCCAGCAGCACCCCGATCAGGCCGGGAATCAGCGTGAACCAGTTGGCCAGGAGCCTGACGGTCTGGAACTCCGACTCGAACTCACTCATGTGCATCGAGCAGTTCGTGCCCTTGGCGGCCGCGAGACACGAGCCGAGGTGATCGGCGTGATAGGCGTTCTCCATCGAGATCCCGGTCGGGATCAGCAGTGCTGCCAGGAGGGCGAGGATGCCGGCCGCGATCAGCGTCTCGGTGCGTTGCAGGCGCCAGGCGACCCAGATCATCGAGCCACCGCCGCAGATGAGGGAGCAGCGACGCGGCGGCGCCGGCGCCGGGCGTGTAGCCCAGGTAGGCAAGCACGATCTCTTCCAGGTCGACCTCGTGCTGTTCCCAGCACGAGTCGTAGACGTGCCCATTCGCTCGCACGAGCAGCGTCGTCTGGCGCTCCGTGTGGCTCTCACGGATGACATCGTGGATGCGGGCGACGCTGGCGGCGTCGCTGCGCGGCCCGATCAGGACGCGATGGCTGGCCACGATCTCCTCGATCGGCCCCGCCAGCTGCGTGCGGCTTCCGGCCAGCGTGACCAGATGGTCACACACCCGCTCCAGCTCGGACACGATGTGCGAGGAGAGGATCACCGTCATCCCGCCCTCGGCGACCGCCTCCAGGACGCCGTTCAGGAACTCTCGACGAGCGAGCGGATCCAGCGACGCCACCGGCTCGTCGAGCACCAGCAGCTCCGGCCGCTTGGCAAGCGCGAGCGTCAACGCGACCTGAGCCTGCTGACCGCCCGAAAGCTTGCCGACCTTCTGGTTACGCCTCAGGCCGAGTCGCTCGACGCGCTCGCGCGCGATCTGCTCGTCCCAGCGTGGGTTGAGCTTGCGCCCAAGTGTCATCGTGTCCGCCACCGTCAGGCTGCGGTAGAGCGGGTGATCCTGGGCGACGAAGCCAAGCCGCGGAAGCACGACGTGTGCGTCGTCGCGGGGCGACAGGCCGAACACCTCGACCGACCCGGTTGTCTCCCTGGCCAGGCCGATCACCAGATGGAGCAGCGTCGTCTTGCCGGCGCCGTTGGGGCCGACCAGCGCCGTCACCGAACCGGCCGGGATCTGGAGCGTGCAATCGCGCAGCGCCCAGGTGCTCCCGTACCGCTTCCCGAGCCCTTCGGCCCGAACCGCCAGGTCGTCGCTCATGCCACCCTCGATTCCGCCTCAGACCGGGCCGCTGCCGCGAACAGCGCCTGAATGCTCTCGTCATCGAGCCCTGCCGCCCGCGCCCGCGCCAGCCAGCGGTCGAGCGAGGACTGCAGGCCCTTCAGGTCCCCCGGAGGTGGCGGCGCGGAGGCCGACGCCACGAACGTGCCCACGCCCCGGCGGCCCTCGACCAGCCCCTCGAGGTCGAGCTGCCGGTAGGCATGCAGCACGGTGTTCGGGTTGATCGTCAGGCTGGCGACGACCTCTTTCACCGTCGGCAGCTGATCTCCCGGCCGGAGGATTCCCAGCCGAATCGCCTGCCGCACCTGCTGCACCACCTGGAGGTAGGTGGGAACGCCGGAACGGCTGTCCAGATGGAACTCGATCACCGCCAGATCATTTCTCTAGTCATCTAGATAAATAGAGTACCGCCGACACCTGCCGGTGTCAACTCCTGCATGCGTATCGTCGGAGCCCGTGGCTATGGTCCTTGGCCCATGCCGTACGCCGAACCCCTGACCGAGCTGACCGAGCTGATCGACCGGGTCGAGGCCGACCCGCGCGACGCCGACGCCCGCGCCGAGGCTGAGGGCCGGCTGGCGCAGCTGCGCGGCGTGTGGCGCGAGCTGGACTCCGACGAGCAGCGCCGGCTGCTGCCCACGGCTCAGCGGCTGTCGAAATCGCTCGAGACCGGCACGCACCCGTCGCTGCGCTTCTTCTCGGGTGAGCCGACCGCCGAGCGGCTGCTCGCGTGGCTCGGCTACGACGGCTTCCGCGAGGGTCAGCGGGAGATCGTCGAGGCGGCCCTGGCCGGCCGGGACGCGCTGGTGGTGATGCCCACCGGGGCCGGCAAGAGCCTGTGCTACCAGCTGGCAGGGCTGGCCCGCGACACGCTGACGATCGTCGTCTCACCGCTGATCGCGCTGATCGCCGACCAGCAGCAGCGGCTGCGCCGTGACGGCCACCCAGCCTTCATGGTGAGCGGCCGCCAGACCGAGACCGAGGTGGCGGCGGCGCTTCAGGCGGTCGCCGATGGCACCGCCCGAATCGTGTTTGCGGCGCCCGAGCGATTCGCCTCGCGCGCCTTTGCGGCGGCCGTGGCACGGCGCCAGGTGGGGCTGTTCGTGGTCGACGAGGCGCATTGCATCTCGGAGTGGGGCCACGACTTCCGCCCCGACTACCTGCGCCTGAACCGCGCGATCGCCCAGACCGGCCGACCGCCGGTGATGGCGCTGACCGCCACCGCGACGCCCCAGGTCGAGCGCGAGATCGTGCAGCGGCTCGGCTTGTCCGACCCGACCGCCTACCGGGGCGGGTTCGACCGGCCGAACATCAGCTTCGACGTGGTGCCGCTGGCCGGCAAGGGCGCGGTCGAGCGCAAGCGGCGGCTGCTGGTCGGCGGGCTGGCCGACTCCGCGAACCGCCCTGCCATCGTCTACTGCGGCACCCGCCGCGAGACCGAGGCGGTGGCCGAGCTGCTGACCTCGGAGGGGATCGCCGCGCTGCCCTACCACGCGGGGCTCGACGCCGATCGGCGCACCCGCGCCCAGCAGGCGTTCATGGCAGGCGAGGCGGATGTGATCGCGGCCACGAACGCGTTTGGCATGGGCATCGACAAGGCCGACGTGCGCAGCGTCTGGCACTGGTCGATCCCGACCAGCGTGGAGGCCTACTACCAGGAGGCGGGGCGCGCCGGCCGCGACGGCCTGCCGGCCAGGGCGGTGCTGCTGTCGCTGCGCGCCGACCTGGGACGGCTGATCACCTTCAACACCGCTCGCGCCATCGATCCGGCGGCGATCGCGGCCAGGCACCGGGCGCTGCTGCGGCGCAGCGGGTCCGAGCAGCCGGTGCTGGTCGATTCCGGGGGCGACGACCGCGAGCGGCTGGAGCTGGCGATCCTCGAGCGCTGCGGCGCGATCGAGCTGGAACCGGCCGGCGGCGGCCGGCTGGCGGTCACCGTCGCGCCTGAGCTGGACACCGGCCAGGCCGCGCGCATCCTGCGCACCGCCCAGCGGCGGGCCTGGGACGCCTACCGCGCGGTGGAGCGGTTCGCGACCGCCGACCGCTGCCTGCGGCGGCAGATCCTCGACCACTTCGGCGACCCTCGTCCGGCGGCACCGTCGGGTCGCTGCTGCTCGGTCTGCGACCCCGTCGAATGGCCCGAGCTGCGCGCGACCCTGCCTGCCAGACAGAACGCGCCGGGCAAGCAGGTGGAGCTGTCGGGTGAGCTCGCCGAACGGCTGAAGGCCTGGCGGATGGAGCGGGCCGAAGGCAAGCCGGCCTACACGGTCTGCACCAACGCCGTGCTCGCCTGCGTGATCGAGACGCGGCCGCAGAGCGCCGCCGAGCTGGGCGCGATCTCAGGTATCGGCCCCGCCTTCCTGGAGCGGCACGCCGACTCGCTGCTCGCGCTGCTTGCCGAGCCAGCGGCGTAGTGCCGATACAGAGGCGGCGTACGGGGCTTGGTAGCCTCCGGGGATGGCGTCCGAGTGGGCGAAGCTTCCGTACCAGGAGTGGAGCGCGACGTGTGACACGTTGCATGCCCATACCCAGGTGCTGGGGAAGCTGGCGGCGACGCTCGCTGCCCCCGAGCCGCAGCTGCAACACGCAGCGCTGCGCCTGACCGCCCGGGGCTGGGAGACCCTCCCCCTCCCGGCGCCCAACGGCTCTGGCGCGCTCGTGGTCGCACTCGACCTTCACACCAACCAGGCGGTGGTCGAACACAGCGACGGCGACGTGCGTTCCGTGGCGCTGTCTCCCAATCGGCCGGTGGGCGTGGTCACGCGCGGGGTGCTCGAAGCGGTGCGCAGCCTGGGGGGCGACGTAGGGATCGATCCGACCCCGCAGGAGGTGCCGTGGAGCGTCCCCCTCGACGAGGACGACCAGCACTTCGAGTACGACACGGCGAAGGTCGCCGCGTACTTTGCGGCCGCGACCCAGGCGGCGCTCGCGCTGGCTGCGTTTCGTGCGCCGTATCGCGGCCGCTCGACGCCGGTCAACGCGTGGTGGGGCTCGTTCGACCTGGCCGTAGCCCTGTTCTCAGGCCGTTCCGTCGTACCCGCGTCCAAAGACTTCATCCAGCGAAATGCGGGGGATGCACAACAGGTTGAGATCGGCTGGTGGCCCGGCAGCCCTGCCTACCCCCGCGCGGCGTTCTACGCCTACGCCCACCCGGCGCCGGACGGGTTCGAGCTCGCCACCCTGACGCCCGAGGCAGCACGCTGGGAGCCCTCGCTGGGCGAATACATCCTGGATTGGGACGACGTCTGCGACAGCCCCGACCCACACGCGGCCGCCGTCGGCTTCGCCCGCTCGGCATTCCAGCACGCCTGCACGGTGTGCGAATGGAATCCTGCGCTCGCCGCCACCGCCCAGGGAACGCCGCCGCCCGTCACCTGAAATAGCCGGGGCGGTAGCGTGCCCCCATGCCGGCGATCAGCGAAGAGGCGGTGTTGGCCTGGTACAGCCAGAACGGCCGCGACCTGCCATGGCGACACACGCGCGACCCCTACGCGATCCTGGTCAGCGAGGTGATGCTGCAGCAGACCCAGGTCTCGCGCGTGCTGCCCCGGTACCTGGAGTGGCTGGAGCGCTGGCCCACCGTCGAGTCGCTGGCGGCTGCGCCGGCGGCAGACGTGATCCGTGCCTGGTCGGGGCTCGGGTACAACCGCCGCGCGATCAACCTCCACCGCACGGCCCAGGCGGTGGCGCGGCGGGGCGGGTTCCCGCGTCAGATACCCGAGCTGGAGGCTCTGCCCGGGATCGGGCCCTACACCGCCCGGGCGCTCGCCTGCTTTGCCTTTGGCGCGCAGGTCTCGGCCCCGGACGTCAACGCACGGCGGGTGCTCGGCCGGGCGTTCGGCGATCCCGACCACCCGCCGCCGCCCGGCCGCGCGTTCGACTGGAACCAGGCGCTGTTCGACCTGGGCAGCACCGTCTGCCTGGCGCGCCGGCCGCGCTGCGGGGAGTGCCCGCTGGCGGCCGGCTGTCCATCGGCCGGAATGACGTTCGCGCCGCAACGCAAGCAGGGGCCGTTCGAGGGCTCGTTCCGGCAGCGGCGGAGCAGTCTGCTGCGCACCATCGCGGATGCGGGCGCGCTCGACGCCGACGGCCTCGACGGCGACGCGCTGATCGCCCTCATGCGCGACGGCCTGGTCGTGGTGGAGGACGGCCGGGCCCGCCTGCCCGCCTGATCCAGGCGGCGGAACAGCGGTTAGCTGGTCGCGGTCACCCTGGTCAGCACCGCGTCCTTGCGGCCGCTCAGGGATGACGCGGCAGTCAGCAACGCCGCCTTCACCGCCTTCAGCTTCGCGGACTGGGCGACGGTGATCCTGACCGTGACGATGACGCTGGCATGCGAGCCGAGGTTCCTCGCGAGCGTCCCGGCGATGACCGGCTTCGACACGTTCGTCGTCCCGATCAGATAGGTGATCGCAAAGCCGGCGGACGGCCCTGTGCCCGTCAGCCGCAGCGTGTCGGCCTGGATGGCGTCGTTCACGATCTTCCAGCGGAATGTCGCCACATGCCCGCGCGCCGTGCTCGCGGTCCTGGTCTGGCCGGCGCCGCTGGTGTTGAAGACCCCGGTGCCGGCGAAGCTGCCGTTGCCGTAGGCGATCAACCCGTCGGGACGCGACAGGGCTGCGAAGTTGGCCGTCACCGCATATGCCGTGTTCATGGTCACCTGGCAGGTGCCGGTGCCGGAGCAGCCGGCGCCCGACCACCCAACGAAGACGGAGTAGGCGTCGGAGGTCGCCGTGAGCGTGACGACGGTTCCGACGTCGATGTTCGCCGCGCACGACGTGCCACAGTCGATCGCCGCGGGCTGGCTCTTGACCGTGCCGATACCCACGCCGGTCTTCGTCACCGACAGGTGGAAGATCGGCACGAAGGTGGCGGTGACCAGCCGGTCGGTGCTCATCGTGACGTGGCAGGTCCCCGTGCCGGTGCAGGCACCGCTCCAACCGGCAAAACGGACTCCGGCGCTCGGCGCGGCGGTCAGCGTGACAGCCTCGTTGACGTTGAACGTGGCGCTGCAATCGGTCGTGCAGGCGATGCCACCGGGCTGGCTGTGGACGGTGCCGGTGCCCGCGCCGCCGAAGCCCAGCGAGAGCTGGAAGACCCGGACGAAGGTCGCCGTCACGTTCGCGGCGCCGGTCATCGTCACCTGGCACTGCGCAGCCCCGCTGCACCCGCTTCCGGACCAGCCGGTGAACCGTGACCCGGCGTCCGGGGTGGCTGTCAGCGTCACCGGGGTACCGGTGGAGAACTGCGCATGGCAGGTCACGCCGCAGTTGATTCCGGCGGGGCTGCTGGTGATCGACCCCGACCCCGAGCCTGCGCGCGAGAGCGTCAGCGTGTAGACGGGGACGAACGTCGCGTGGACGGTGGTGGCCGCATTCAGCGTCACCTGGCAGGTGCTGGTGCCCGAGCATCCGCCTCCGCTCCACCCGGTGAAGCTGGATCCGGCGTTGGCCGTCGCCGTCAGGGTCACTGCCTGGCCCGTTCCGTAGAGCGCCCAGCACTGCGTCCCGCAGTCGATGCCGTCGAGGTCGCTGGTGACGTCTCCGGTCCCCGGACCCGCAGGCGTGATCGTGAGCACCTGCGGCGCTGCCGCGACCGCGGACGAGTCGGTCGGCGCGGTCGTGATCAGCGGCTGGCCAGGGGTGTCGGCCTGGTCGCAGATGGACGCCGCGATCTGCACCGCGTTGGTCGTGCCCCACCAGTTCGAGCCGGCGTCGACCGTGGTGTTGCCGGGGTAGGCGCAGGCGGAGGCGTTCCAGGTGGTGTTCGACTGGATGTTGTTGTCGTGGATCTCGTCTCCCTGTCCGAGCAGGGACACGCCCGTACCGTTCGCGGTGATCGTGTTGTCGTCGAACTCGGTGAGGGCGTAGTAGACGCTGGCCCCGGTGGTGTTGTGCGTAATCAGGTTGCCTGTCAGGGTGCCGGCGCAGCAGAGCGCCGAACCGCTCACCGAGGCGCCGGTCGTGCTGTCATGGACGTAGCTGTTGGAGAGCGTCCAGGTCGGCCCCGACGCGGTGGAGAGGCCCGTCGTCGCATACGCGATCTCGACGTGGTCGAGCACCGAGTTGGTCTCCGAGGCGCCGAGCGCGATGCCGGTCCAGCACCCGGCGGTATGCGCCGCACACGTGAACGAGATCGGCTGGGTCTGCAATCCAGCCGCCAGCAAGCGCCCGTTGACCTGCAAGGTGTAGTGGCCCTGGGCGATCACGGTCACGCCGGGGTTGATGGTCAGCGTGGCGCCGCCCTGCACGGTGATCCCGCCGGTCAGGAGATACGGGCTGTGAAGGGCCGTCCAGGTCGTATCGCTCGCGATCGAGCCGCTGACGGACGTCGGCCCGGCGCTGGGAACGAACGTCGCCGTGACGGCTTGCGCCTGGCTCATCGTCACGGAGCAGGTGCCAACGCCGCTGCACCCGCCGCCCGACCACCCTGTGAAGGTCGAGCTGCCATGAGCCGCCGCGGTCAGCACCACCTGTGCGCCGGGCGTGAAGCCCGCGGAGCAGGTGGCGCCGCAGGTGATCCCGGCCGGCGAGGAGCCGACGCTTCCGGCACCGCTTCCGGCACGCGTCACCTGGAGCTGGTTCGTCGGCGGCGGCGCGGGCGTGGTGGCGCTTGCCTGGGCCGAGGGAGCCGAGGGCACGCCGGACACGACCGCCTCCAGCTGGTAGATGTAGGAGGTGGACGGCTGCAGCGAGGTGTCGTCGTACGTGGTGGTCGGCGCGGCGATCGAAGCGACGGTCGTCCACGTCGTGCCGTTGGTCGAGCGCTGAAGGACGTAGTGGTCGACGGCAGCCGCATCCCACGACAGATCGATCTCGTTGGCCGAGACCGGGGTTGCAGCGAGCCCCGTCGGAGCGGCCGGGGGCGGAGCCGACGACTGCGTGAACGCCGAGACGCCGGCCGGCGTTCCCAGACCGGTCGGCCCGTCGAAGCCGGGGCCGGCGTTGCACAGGTAGCTGGGAGAGCAGGAGCCGTTGCTGCCGCCGGCCGGGTCGTTCAGGTCGAGCGAGTCGGCATACGGATAGGAGGCCGGATTCGACCCCACAGCCGGGGTGCCGGCCAGCGCGTAGGCGGAGGCGATGATCGGGGAGGACGCGCTGGTGCCGCCGTAGACCGTCCACCCGCCGCTCGGGTAGGAGTCGTATACGGCGACGCCGGTATTCGGGTCGGCAACGGCGGACACGTCGGCAATCGTGCGATTCGCGCACCCGCTGTCGGTCTGCCAGGCCGGCTTGGGCTCGTACGCCGAGCAGCCGCTGCCGGTGCCCAACCAGGCCGTCTCGGTAAAGCCACGCAAGCTCGAGTCGGCGGTCAGCGTGGTGCCGCCGACGGCGGTCACGTACGGTGAGGCAGCCGGGTACGCCGCGCCGTACCCGCTGTCGCCGGCGCTGACCGTGATGGCGACGCCCGGGTGGTCGTAGTACGAGTCGAAGCTCGCCTCCCCCGACCATTCCGAACCGCCATAGCTGTTGGAGACGTACTTCGCGCCCAGCGCGACAGCCTCGTCCACAGCGGTGCCGAGGTTGACCATCGAGTTGTCGTTCGCCTCGACGAGCAGGATGTGGCAGTTCGGGCAGGTGGCGGACACCATGTCGAGGTCGAGCGAGATCTCACTCGCCCACCCGCCGTTCGCCGCCGGGTAGCTGGTGCCACCGCTCTGATTGACCTTCGAGAAGCAGCCGTTGCCCGAGGTGCAAGCAGGCAGGCCGTACTGCGACCGGTAGGTGTTCAGGTCAGACGCGGCGTTCGGATCGTCGTACGCGTCGACGATGGCGACCGTCGTACCGAGGCCGGCATTGCTGGGCAGCGAGTACGCCGACTGCAGATCGGCAGGCCCGTAACCGGCCGGAGTCGAGTCCGGCGACACCGTCGTCTGCGGCCACACCACGGTGCTCTTGATCGCGAAGCAGCCCGCGTAGCCAACCCGCGACGGCTGGTTGCAGACGTTGGCGAACGATGGGCCGGTGTCAGCCCGGGCGCTGGATGCAAACAGGACCGCAGCGACGACGACGGCGCCGAGAAGGCGCACGTGGAGAAAGGCGGTCGTTCGAGCAGGCAGAGCGGAGCGCATGGCCTCTCGAAGCATCGTTCGACGGTGACGAATTCACGATCACCCAAAGGGGGTCAGCCCAACAGCCGGTCGACGGCCGCCGGCAACTCGTCGAAGCTCGCGATCTCGGCGTCCGGGACGATTTCGCCGGTGGCAGTCAGGCCGTGCCGGTTGACCCAGACGCCGCGCATTCCGAAGGCCTGGGCGCCGGCGACGTCGATCTCGAGGTCATCGCCGACGTGCACCCAGCTCGACGGATCGCCGCCTCCCAGCTCCAGCGCCCGCGCAAACGGCTCGGGGCCGGGCTTTGCTCCGCCGACGTCCTCGGCGTGGACGACGAACGCGAACAGCGGCGCGAGGTCGAGCTCGGCGAACGGGAAGTTGCCGTTCGTGATCACACCCACCGTCCTGCCATCTCCACGTAGCCGCTCCACGGCGGGCAGCACGTCGCCGTGGATTTCGACGGCCAGCACCCGGGCGCGCATCAGCTCTCCCGCCCACCACTCCGCCAGCGTCGGGTCGTCCACGCCGTGCTCGGCAAGGGCGCGGATGAAGGACGCCACCCGCAGCTCGCCCAGCGTCCCCTGCTGCGTCTCGACCACGGCAGCCCGGTGCGCATGCAGGTCGTCGACCGTCAGCCGCGCCGCGATCTCCGGCGCCCGGCTCGCCAGCGACTCGATCGAGAGCTCGAGCGCACCGTCCATCATCGGAGCGAACTCCCACAGGGTGCCGTCGAGGTCGAACGAGACGACGCCGCTCATGGCGCTCGGAGCAGCGCCACCGCCTGGCAGGCCGCCCCCTCGCCGCGGCCGGTGAAGCCGAGGTGGTCGGTCGTCGATGCGCGGACGGTCACGCGCTCGACCTCGACCCCCAGCGCGCCGGCCAGGCTGGTTCGCATCTGCGTCGCGGTGCGGCGCCAGGCGCGGCTCCTGCATGATCACCACCGCGTCGACGTTGACGATCGCTCCAGCCGCGGTCACGCAGGCCGGCCCAGGCTCGGGCCAGCAGGTCGATGCTCGAGGCGCCTGCCAGTGCGGGGTCGCCGGACGGGTAGAGCTCGCCGATGTCCGCGCCCCCGGCGGCGCCCAGCAGAGCGTCGGTCACCGCGTGGCGAGATGAGGTCGGCGTCGGAGTGGCCGGCCAGGCCGCGCGGGTGCGGGACGGTGACGCCCGCCAGCACCAGCGGCCGCCCGTCCGCGAACGCGTGAGCGTCGAACCCGGTGCCGACCCGAAGCTCGTCAGTCATTGAGATGCACCTGGCGCCGGTCGTGGCGATCGAAGACGGTGATCGTCCGGTAGCCGGCGTCGTGGAGCGCGGCGACCGACCGCGTCGAAGTCACGGCCCACCTCGCCCGGGTCGTGCGCGTCGGATGCGAGCGTCACCGGCACGCCCCGCTGACACAGCATCTGCAGCAGCGCCGGCGCCGGGTAGACCTCCGCCAGCGGCGTCTGCAGGCCGGCCGTCGAGACCTCGGCACAGACTCCGGCTGCCTGGAACGCGTCTGCGATCTGCTCGTACAGCGCGAGCGGCTGCGGATCCGGCCGCCACCCGAACCCCTTGACCATGTCCGGGTGCGCCATCGAGTCGTAGAGGCCGGTCGCCGCCGCGGCGCAGAGCTCGTCGGCGTATCGGCGCCAGACCTCGTCGACGGTCATCTGATCCCAGATCGACTTGGCGTCCCAGTCGACCGCGTAGCCGTCGATCCAGTGCACCGAGCCCAGCACGTAGTCCCAGTCGAAGCCGTTGACCACGCCGGCGATGTGCGGCCTCCTGGCCGGCGCAGATAGTCGACCTCGAGGCCGACCTTGACCGGTAGCCCGGCGTCCTGGGCCGCCGGACGGCGGCGTGATAGCGGCCGAGGTCGTTGACCCCGTCGTTCTGCCACAGCGGCTCGTCCAGCCAGTCGCGCGCGACGGTGAACCGGTAGACGTGGTCGGTGAACCCGATCTCGGCCATCCCCGCGGTGGGCAGCCGTGTCGACGTAGCGCTGCATGTGGGCGATCGTGAAGTTGTCGTCCTCGTACGGCACATCGTCGTCGGCCAGGTGCATGTGGTAGTCGGTCAGCACATCGCCTCCGCGCGCTCCGAGGTCGCTCTGGTCGGTGATCTTCAGGTTGCGCGGATCGCCCGGCACGTCACCACCCGGAACGCCGGCCGCCTCGACCAGCGACGAGCAGTCAGTGGCTCCAGCCAGGTCGCCCGGCCGCCCGGTCGTAGGCGCTGGCGGAGCGCCGCGGTGACGAACACCTGCGGTGTCTGAACGGCGACCAGACGGCTGCGGTCGAGCGTCTCCACCACCTGCCCCGACTCGACGCGCCTTCACCGTGTCGGTCACCGGGCACGACCGGGATGCAGCCGTCGGCATCCCCGATGCCGGCCAGCACGCGGTCGATCAGGGCTGGGCGTCGGCGAACGGCCGGGCGGCGTCGTGCACGAGCACCAGCTCGGCCACCGGCGGCAGCTCGGCCAGGCCGGCGGCCACCGAGTGGGCACGCGTCTCGCCGCCGGCGACGGCTGCGGCCACCTTGCCTGCCGCCAGGTCGTCGGCCAGCAGCGTGGTCGGCTCCTGCCAGTCCGCGGGCACCACCAGCACCATCCGGTCGACGGCCGGGTGGTCGTCGAACAGGTCGACCGAGTGGGCCAGCAGCGGGCGCCCGTCGAGCTGACGAACGCCTTTGGACGGTCGAGGCCCAGGCGCGTCCCCGACCCGGCGGCGACGACGATCGCCCAGGTCTGCATCCTCAGCTCTCGGACTCGTCGGCCACGCGCGTGAAGATCATCTTGCCGGACGGCGACTGCAGCACCGACGTGACCTGCACGTCCAGCGTCTGCCCGATCCGGCTGCGGCCGCCCTCGACCACGACCATCGTCCCGTCGTCCAGGTAGCCAACGGCCTGCTCGGACTCCTTGCCCTCGCGGATCAGCTTCAGCGTCGATCTGCTCACCCGGCAGCACGGCCGGCTTGAGCGCGTTGGCGAGGTCGTTGACGTTCAGCACCTGGACGTCCTGGATCCGCGCCAGCCGGTTCAGGTTGAAGTCCGTCGTCAGGATCGGGAAGCCGCGCTCCTTGGCCAGCTTCAGCAGCTTCGCGTCGACGTCGGGCACCGCCGGGAAGTCGACGTCGGGCGTCTCCACCGGCATGTCGCTGCGCAGATCCTGCACCACCTGCAGGCCGCGGCGGCCGCGGGCCCGCTTGAGCGGATCTGCCGAGTCGGCCACCTGCTGGAGCTCCTTGAGCACGAACTCGGGCACCACCAGCCCGCCGCGCAGGAAGCCGGTGCGGACGATGTCAGCGATCCGCCCGTCGATGATCGCGCTGGTGTCGACCAGTGTCGAACGTCGAGAGCCGTTCTCGAGGTCACCATCGCTCGCCCGGTCGATGAATGCCGACCAACCGCAGGATGCCGCGGTACTTGAGCGCCGCCGTGATCGCGAACAGGTAGCCAGCATCAGCACGATCGGCAGCATCACCCAGTTGCCGATGTAGGGCAGGTCGTGCACGGGCAGATACAGCGAGGGCCGCACCATCAGGCCGACCAGCAGGCCGATCGCGCCAACGGTCAGCTCGCCCGCACTGCGGGCCTGCGCCGCTCGTTCGACTCTCTTGAACCCGCGCGCCAGTCCCTTCCCCACCATCCCGCCGACCATCCATCCGACGGCGAAGGCGAGGAAGATGATGATGCCAAAGACGGTGTAAGCGTAAGAAGACGAACTAAAGTGATCCGGAAGATCAAAAGTACGACCCGCCTAAATGGCACCCAGCGCGCAGAGGAGAGACAGAACGATCCGTTGCAACCAGATCATCGCTTTGCTTCCCCCCTCGGGGTGTATATCGCCCGCTCACCGGTTGGGCCGTGCGGCCTCCGGTGTCGAGCATGGGATGTCGGAAGTGTTCTAGGCCCGCGCCTTGCGGGCTGCGCCGATCTCCTCGAGCACCTCCTCGAGGAACTCGCGCGCCTCCTCCTCCTCCATCCCCTTGGCGTACATCAGCTCCGAGGCGAGAATGCGCTTTGCCTTCGAGAACATCTGCTTCTCGCCGGTCGAAAGTCCCTTCTCCTGGTCGCGCTGCGCCAGGTTGCGGACGACCTCGGCCAGCTCGAAGATGTCGCCGGTCTTCATCTTGTCCCGGTTGTGCTTGAACCGGCGGTTCCAGTTCTTCGGCATCTTGGTGCCGTCACCGCCGAGCACGCTCACACCTCCTCGACTTCTCCTCCCCGATCACCTTGCGCAGACCGGCACGGTCGGCGCTGTCGGTCGGGATCATCACGGTCATATCGTTGTGGATGATCTGGATCGTGAGATACTCACGCGCGTCACGTGTTCCTTCGTACGATCGTGCCCGCACCATGATGCGGGTACACGACCTTGTCCCCAACCTCATACACGTGACGTCAGACCTCCTCGGCCGGATGTCGGCAAATGTTGCCCCTCCAGAACAGGAGATTGTACCAGAGACGGTACCTGGGAGCGAATGAAGCGGGTCACGCTGGGCGATCTGCAACAAGTCCATTCAGGTCAACTGGTGTCGAGCCGAAGGGGGTTGCGAATGGGAAAGCACCATGGGGCCATTAGCTGTTCCAGATGATAATGCCTGGTGTCTGCTCTGCGCGTTAGTATGGTCGAGTGGATCCGATCTCGCCTCGAGTTGGCGAACACGCTCACCTTCGAGCGTGGTCAGGCGGAGGACCTGCTCCGGCCCGACCACGTCGCAGCTGGCTGTGGCGCCAGCGGGTGCGCGTTTCCTCCGGCAACGAGGTGGCCGAGCCGGTCCTGGAGCTGCGCCAAGGCGTGCGTGAACTCCTGGCTGCGGCAGCATCCGGGAGCGCGCCGACGGCCGCCGCACTCGACGCCGTGAACGCAGCCAGCGCCGCCGTCCCCGAGGCCGTTCAGCTCGACTGGCCAGGCGCCGGCAAACGCCGGTCGTGGAGCGCCGCGCACAGCGGCGACCCGACCGCCACGTACTGGCGATCATCGCCCGCTCGGCGATCGATCTGCTGACCGGCCCAGACGGCGACCGGATCCGCGCCTGTGCGAGGCCCCCGGATGCCCCCGCGTTCCTGATCGCCAGCGCCCGCCGCCGCGTCTGGTGCTCAGCACGCGCTGCGGCAACCGTGTGCGCGTCGCGCGGCACGCCGCGGCCGGCGCGCAGCCCGCTACTCCCTACAGATTGAGGTACCGGTCGACGAGGTTCTGCTCCTGCAGGCGACGCAGCCCCTCTCGGATCTCCCGGGCGCGCACCGCGCCGACGCCCTCGACCTGCTCCAGCTCCGTCGACCGATGCCCGGACGAACGCCTCCAGGCCGTCGAAGTGGCCGACCACGTGGTCGACCACGTCCTCGGGCAGGCGCGGCACCTTCGACAGCACCCGGTATCCGCGCGGCGCTACCGCGTGAGTCCATCGGATTCACGGTGCCGGGTAGCCGAGCACCGCGCCAGCTCGTCGAACTCGAGCAGCGCCTGGTCCGTCGAGCCGCCCAGGCGTGCAACGCGGCGCCGGGGCCGCCGGTCACCTCGATCACCTCGTAGTCGCGGATCAGGGCGATCTTGTCGGCCGGCACCCACTCGGTCATCTCGTCGAGCTGGATCTTGATCAGCCGGCCCTCGACGCCGAGCTCGATCACGTTGCGCTCGATCTCGTCGACCATGCGGGTCGTCATCTCCGCCCGCTGCAGCGCGATCAGCACGTCGTCGAGCATCGCGGCGCTCTGGAACTCGAGCGCCGTCAGCCGCGTCGAGACCTGCTCCAACCGCGTCCGGTACGTCTCGAGCGTGGTCAGCGCCTGATTGGTCTTGGCCAGCACGTCGGAGATCTCCTCGAGCTGGTAGCGGATGTCGCCGATGTAGACCGTGACCACGTCGCGCTGCTGGCTGATCGAGACGACCAGCGCGCCGGTCTGCTTGGCGACGCGCTCGGCGGTGCGGTGCCGCGTGCCGGTCTCGGCGGACGGGATCGTCGGATCGGGCATCAGCTGGACGTTGGCGTAGACGATCCGGGTGGCGTTCGAGTTGAGGATGATCGCGCCGTCCATCTTGGACAGCTCGTACAGCAGGTAGGGCGAGAAGGCCTGGTCGAGCCGGATGCCGCCGGAGAACAGGAACGACAGCTCGGCCGGCTCTCCGATCACGATCAGGGCACCCTCGCTGCCGCGCAGGATGTCGTTGATGCCCTGGCGCATCGTCGTGCCCGGCGCCACGCGACGCAGCGCCTCCAGCAGCCTGGGATCGTTGCCGCGAGTCGGGACACCATCTCGCTCATGCGAACACCGCCTGCAGCGCAGCTGCACCGTTTCGGCCTGCCGAAGCTTCATTCCCCGCACGGCCTCCGTCCCAGCCGGCAGCCACCGCCTCGGGGATGCCCAGCTTGGCGGCCTCCGCCTGCCGCCGCTCGGTCTGCCCCACCGCCCGCAGGCGGCCGGTCAGGCCGATCTCGCCGAAGCAGCCGAACCCGGAGCGCAGGGTCACTCCGCGATGCGCCGAGACCACGGCGACCGCGACGGCCAGGTCGGCGGCCGGCTCGTCGATGCGGACGCCGCCGGCCACGTTCACGAAGACGTCGCTCGACCCCAGCGCCACGCCGGCGTGGCGGCCCAGCACCGCCACGAGCATCGACAGCCGCGTTGCGGTCGAACCCGGTCGCCGAGCGGCGGGGCATCGCCAGGTCGGTCGGCGCCACCAGCGCCTGGATCTCGAGCAGGATCGGGCGGGTGCCCTCGATCGCGGGCAGCAGCACCGAGCCGGGGCTGGCCACCGCGCCGCCGGAGAAGGCGGCAGACGGGTCGGCCACCGCGCGCAGGCCGGCATCGGTCATCTCGAAGATGCCGATCTCGTTGGTCGAGCCGAAGCGGTTCTTGACCGCCCGCAGCACGCGCAGGAAGCGGTAGAGGTCGCCCTCGAACTGCAGCACCGCGTCGACCAGGTGCTCGAGCACGCGGGGCCCGGCGACCGTGCCCTCCTTGGTCACGTGCCCGACCAGCACCACGTCACGCCCTCGCGCTTGGCGAGCCGGGCCAGCCGGTCGGCCGCCTCTCGCACCTGGGCGACGCTACCGGGCGACGAGACGACAGCTCCGACGAGAACAGCGTCTGCACGGAGTCGACCACGCACACGTCGGGCTTCTCCCGGCGGATCACCTCGCAGACGGTCTCGAGCTCCGTCTCGGCCAGGATCGAGATGCCGTCGACGACGCCCAGCCGCTCGGCGCGCAGGCGCACCTGCGCCGGCGACTCCTCGCCGCTGACCAGCAGTGCCTTGCCGCCCGCGGCTGCGATCGCTCCCAGCGCCTGCAGCAGCAGGGAGCTCTTGCCGACCCCGGGCTCGCCTCCGACCAGCACCACCGACCCGGCGACCAGCCCTCCGCCCAGCACCCGGTCGAGCTCGCCGGAGCCGGTCGAGAGCCGCCGCGCGGCCGTCGGACTCGACGTCGCGCAGCGCGACCACCGATGCAGCCGCGCCGGGAACGCCGACCAGCCGCGGGCGCTTCTCAACGATCTCCTCGACCAGCGAGTTCCACTCGCCGCATGCCGTGCACTTCCCCATCCACTTGGGGGTCTGGTGGCCGCACGAGGTGCAGGCGAAGAGAGTTGCCGTCCGGGAGGACATCGGAACCGGCATTCTCGCAGCTTGGGCGGTCAGCGAACGGCCCAGACCCTGAATCCCTGCGGCCGCTTGACCACCCAGATCGTGGCGCCCAGCGTCGTCCCCGCCCTGACCACGTCCACTGCCAGAGCAGCTTGATCGACTGCATGGCGGCAGCGGTAGAGCGGAATCTCGCCGTTGGGGCCGACGACGAGCGGCTGCACGCGCTCGACCAGGTAGTGGGCGATCGGCAGCCGCGGCCCCTCGGCATGCTGGCGAGCGTCGTTGACGAACACCGGGTCGGCAAGCGCCATCGCAGCAGCCGGCCGGTGCCCGAACCAGTCCGCAGCGAATGCACGCGCAACGACTCCCGCCGCCAGGCTGTCGCGGCCCACCTGCGCCGGCTCGAAGGTGCCGCCCTTCGGACACGGCGACGGCGGCACCAGGACCGCCGGCACGGGAGGCCCGGGCGGAGCCGCGGTCGCGGGTCGCTGCGCCACCCCGCCGACGCTGACCAGCACGAACATCGCGATCACCGCCAGCACCGCGCCCAGCGCCACCCTGAACGGCCAGCCGACCATCGCCCAAGGGTACAGGGACCACGCTGCTACTCCGTCGACACGCTCTGGTCCGCCTGCAGGCCGACCGGAACGACGGCGCGAAAGTGCCAGCGCGCGCGCCGGCGCAGGCCGCGCGACCCGCGACGCCTCCCGGTGCTGGCCGGCGAGCAGCAACTCGTCCTGGTAGGCGGCGAGGAGCCCGTCCAGCCGGCCGGCCAGGGGCTCGTCGACGGCCTGCAGCTCGACCTTCGCCGAGGAGGCAAACCGCGCCCGGATCGCATCCTCGTCAAGGCCCCGTGCCGGCTCGTGGCGCACGAAGACCACGCCGCCGGTCATGCCGGCGAACGCCCACGGCCCCACGTCTCCCAGCACGACGGCGGTGCCCGCGGTCATGTACTCGAACGCGAAGCCCTTGATCTGTGCCCCGGCCGCGGTCGGCCGCTGGCCGACCGGCCACGACGGCTCGCCGCCGACACCATGTCGGCGCCCGACAGGCGGATCCCGGCCCGGGCGTCGGCCTCGCCCTGGGCGATCAGGAGTCCCGCCTGGGCGCCGTACCCAAAGCCCTTGCCGACGCTGCCGCCGCGCAGCACCCCGTGAGCGTCCGGCGCCTTCAGCACGACCACCCGAGCGCCGCACGCTCCCTTGCCGGTGCCGTCCTGAGCCGCCGCCGCGCACGCGGGCGGTGAGCCCGGCGGCGGCAAACGCCGCCAGCCCGGCTCCCGGCACCGAGCCGGCAGCGATCTCCAGCGCTGCCTCGCGCCCGCCGAACTCGGGCTCGATCGCATACGGGCTGAGCGCCGTCAGCAAGGCGCGGTCCGCGCCGCTGGCGACCGCCGGCAGGCGCACCACCTGCGTCCGCGCCGCCCGCACCCGGGTGACGAGCACGTGGGTCAGATCGGGCCGCCGGGCACCCGGAATCCGCGCCGGCTGGCGCCGCGCCGGCTCGAGCATCGGGCCCAGGTCGAGCCGGTCGACGTCCTCGTGCCTGCACCAGCAGGTCGCTGCGGCCGACCAGCTCCTGCGCCCGCCTCGCGCCCAGCGCGGCAACGCCGCGGCGCAGCTCGGCAGCCGTCTCGGCCAGGAAGCGGGTGAGCAGCGTGACACCGGCGTCGACGGGTCGACCGGCAGGAAGCGCCGGACGCCGCGCTCGGCGGCCTCCCGGCATCCTCGATCTGGGTCGCGATACCGACGTGGCAGGTAGTCGAGCTGGCAGCCGCGGCAGATCGTGCAGCCCAGGGCCACCATCGACATCGTCCCGAACCCGACCCGGTTTGCGCCCAGCAGCATCACCCTGCAGCACGTCGGCGGCGGTGCGCATGCCGCCGTCGGCCCACAGCTCGACCGCATCCGCGCAGCCCGGCTCTCGCACAACGCCGCGATGCGCCAGCATCGACGCCCAGGTCGGAGGGCAGCCCGGCGTGCTGCAGCGCATGGCGGCGGGCGGCTCCGGTGCCGCCGTCGTAGCCGCGGAGCGTGATCACGTCGGCGCCGGCCTTGGCGATGCCCACGGCGATCGTGCCGACCCGGAGGTGACCGGCATCTTGACGCCGATCATGGCCAGCGGGTTCGCCGCCCGCAGCTCCTCGACGATCTGGGCCAGATCCTCGATCGAGTAGAGGTCGTGGTTGTTGGCCGGCGAGATCAGGTCGACGCCGGGGCTGGCCGAGCGGGCCGCGGCCACGCGCGCGGTGACCTTCGTCCCCGGCAGGTGGCCTCCCTCACCCGGCTTCGCGCCCTGGCCGATCTTGATCTCGATCATCCGGCAGGAGCCGAGCATGCGCGCGTTCACGCCGAACCGGCCCGATGGCCACCTGCTGGGCGCGGTTGCGGGGGCTCCAGCCGATCAGCTCGGGCAGCTCGCCGCCCTCGCCGTTCATCGCCATGATGTCGAGCCGGGCCGCCGCGGCCAGGTACGTGCGGAACGCGCTCTCGCCCTGCGAGCCAAAGGACATCGCGCTGATCACGAACGGCAGGGCATGGTCGCCGACCGTCAGGTCGACGGCCTCGGTCGGCGCCGGGTACGGTCGCCGGCCCGGGGCTCGAGCAGGTGGCGAAGCGCGACCGGCTGCTCCGCCTCGAGCTCGGCGGCGAGGGTGGCGAACTCCGCGTAGGTCGTCTCGCCCGTCGGCCACCCCGCCGGCGGCCTTCCACAGCTTGGGCGCCATCCGGAACACCTGGGCCGGCCGCTCTCGCACCTGCACCCGGGCCGGCGTCTCGTCCGACCCCGGCAGCAGCGCCGGGCACGGGAACTCGGCGGCGATGCCCGGCGTGCAGCCCGACCGAGACGAACGCCGGCCCGCAGCCCGCCAGCTCGTGCGTGCCCATCGTCGAGAGCACCTTCTCCAGTCCTGCCTCCAGTGCCTCGCAGAGCTGGTCGATAGCGCGCGGCGCCGGCGACGCGCGCACATCGCGTGGGGCTCGACGGCCACCGCCCCGATGCCGAGCGCGAAGCGCGATGTCGTGGAGGTTGCGGATCGCGCCGGAGGCCAGTCGCCAGCGACGCGTGCCGGTCGAGGCGCTCGCTCGCGCAGCCGGCGCATGCACCGGGCCAGCGCCAGGTGCGGATCGATCCCGTCCGAGCCCAGCATGCGGTCGTCCAGCAGCACCAGCTCGGCGCCGCTGGCGAACGGCCTCGCGCCACCCGGTGCTCGACCCCGTCGGCGATGCGCCAGCCGGTGCCAGGGCAGGCCGTACCTGGAGTCGCAGCAGCGGCGAGCGCAGGCGCCACATGCGCGCGGGCCGGCCGGGGTTGGGTCGTCGTCCCGCGACCACCTCCAGCGAGAACAGCTCGCGCTCGCGGTCGCGGTCGATCGCCGGGTTGGTGACGACCGCGACCTCTTCCTTGAAGTGGTCGGACACGCTGGCTCCCGGCGCGAGCGCCGCCAGCGGACCGTCGTAGCCGAGCGACCCGATCGGCTCCTCGCCCGGTCTCGGCCATCGCCTCGGCCAGCTTGACGTCGTCCCGCGTCCAGCCGTGAGCGGCCGGGTGGGCAGCGGCGGGGCGGCACCGGGAGGGCCGCGCCCGCCGGTAGCGGGAACGGCGAGCCGCGCCGGCCAGCGGGCTGGAGAGGGAGGGTTGGGAAAAGCCCGCCGGCCGGCGCAGATCGATCAGGTGCGCTCGCCCGCCCCGAGCGCGGAAGGGTCGTCGTCGAGCTCGCTGACGTGCAGGACGCCCGGCTCGGAGGACAGCCACAGCTCGCCGGGCGTCGACAGCCGCCACAGCGGCCGCAGCCCCAGCCGGTCGACCATGCCCACCAGGCGATCGCCGCTCGCGGACGATCAGCGCGGCCGGGCCCCTGCGCGAGCGGGCCGGCGCACGGCGCGGTGGTAGCGGTCGAGCGCCGACTCCGGCCGCAACCGGCGGCAGCAGCATCGCCAGCACCTCCTCCAGCGGGATGCCGCGGTCGCAGCAGCACCGCCACCAGCAGGTCGAGGTCCTGGGTGTCGCTGGCGCCCGGGATCGGCTCGGCGCCCAGAGACGGCAGCTCCAGCCGCAGCCGGCGGATGGTGTTGATCTCGCCGTTGTGTGCGATCCGCCCGAACGGCTGCACCCGCTCGAAGGCCGGCAGCGTGTTGGTGGAGTACCGGCTGTGGGCCACCGCCAGCCCGGGTCGCGAACAGCGGATGGCTGAGGTCGCCGGCAAACGGCGGCAGGCGGTCGGTCGCCGGACAGCGCCTTGTACACCGCGCTCGACCGCGACAGCGAGGCGACGTGCACGCCGGCCGCCTCGATCCGCATCCAGGCGGCAGAGCAGATCCTCGTTCTCGCCGACGAGCAGCGCCGCCTGCTACAGCTCCGGCGTTCCGTCCCGCCCCTGCTCGCCCAGCGCCGAGCCGTCGACGTCCTGCTCGATCAGCGCGATCGGCTCGAGGCCGGCAGCGATCAGCGCCCGCTCGGGGTCACCCCCTGCCAGGTGTGCGACGGCGAAGTGCGACGAGTAGGGCACCTCCGACCGCAGCCGGTCGGCCCACAGGCGGCGCGGGATGTCGACCTGGACGCCGCAGCCGTCGCCCTCACCGTCGACCGCACCGGCGCGATGCGCCATCCGCTCCAGCGCCCCGAGCGCGTGTCGCAGCGGCCAGCGCGACGCACGGCCGTCGCGCGCGACCACGGCGGCCAGCGCGCAGGAGTCGTGCTCGGGCAGGGATCGCCGATCCATCTTGGAAGTGAATCAGATGGATCGTATCGTGTCAAGTAGTCGAAACATTTGATTCACTAGCAGCCGACCGACAGACCGGACTAGGGGCCGCCGCTCAGCCCGTAGGTGACGTAGCAGCCGGGGCTCCGCAGCACGATGATCCCGACCTCGGGAACGTTGGCCGGCGCGGCCCGCGTTCGTCGCTCCAGGATCGGGAGGGACGACCCGAACAGCATGGGCACCGAGCCGATTCGCTCGGCGGCGCCGCCCCGCAGCGGGGTCTGTTGGCGCGCGAGGCAACCGGTGGGCGAGATGTAGTCGCGCCCCCGAAAATGGACGGTGCTCGGAAGCCGTGTCGGATAGGGCAGCGCCCAACCAAGGAAACCGGCGACCCCGGGCGCAAGGAGCAGCCAGATGGTGCCCAGCCCGATCAGGAAGACGACCAGCTTCAGACCGCGCCAGATGAACACGTCAGTACGTCCCGAACTGCTTCCAGAGCTGCTCGGCGGCATCGAGCCGGCGCCCGGTAGAGCGGCCCTGCGCGCACCGCGATCTCGGCGGCCAGCGCCTCCAGCAGCACGAGCCCCGACGCGGAGGAGTCGAACTCGCCCGCGCTCGGCGGGCGGGCAGACGAGCACGTGCGTCGCCAGGCCGGAGGCCGGCGCCAGCGGGTCGTCGGTGATCAGGACGACCGGGGCTCCGACCTCGTGGAAGGAGCGCACCACCTCGGCGGTGACCTTGGCGTACCGGCGAAACGTGAACGCGAGCAGGCGGTCGCGCGGCTCCAGGTCGATCAGCTGGTCGGCGATCGCAGGCTCGCCGGCGGCGATCGGCCACACGTTCGAGAGCAGCGGGTTCAGCAGGTAGTACGCGTACTCGGCCAGCGCCGCCGACTTGCGGTGGCCGAAGATCCCGATCTTGCCGTTTCCCCGCCGGAGCAGGGCGACCGCCGAGGCGAAGGCCGCCGTGTCCACGCCTGCCGCCAGCGCTGACAGGTCGGACTGTGCGCGCTCGATCCAGCGCGGCAGCACACCCTCAGCGGCGGCCGGCGCCATCGACCGCACGCCGGACAGCCGGTCGACCGCCTCGGCGCGCAGTGCCTCGTGCAGCTCGCCGAAGCCGCCGAACCCGACCCGCACCGCGAACCGGACGACCGCCGCCTTGCTGACGCCGGCACTGCGCCGCCAGCGACTCGGCCGTCTCGAACGGCGCCTGGGAGTAGTTGTCGAGGAGCTGCCGGGCAATCCGGCGATCGTTTGGCGAGAGCTGGTCGAGGTGGGCGCGGATCTGGGCGGCGACGTCGGCGCTCACGCGCCGCCCCACCCCATCTCATAGGGCTTGCCCGGGGCAGCCCCGAACGAGTAGATCAGCGTGTCGTCAGCGGTGGCAACCGCCGAGCGGCTCACCTCGGGCGGCACGACCACCATGTCGCCGCCGGCCAGTGTGAAGTGATCCCCGTCGACCAGGAAGTCGGCGGATCCAGCCGCGACCAGGTACAGCTCCTCGTGGCCCGAGTCGGTCTCGTCATGCTCGTCGATCGCGGTCTCGCCCGCGGTCGCGGTCACCGCGCTGGTGCCGAACGAGGTGATCCCCATCTCGCGCCGCACCGATCGCCAGCCCGGGGGGCCATCCGACCACGCCGACCCCATCGTGCGTACGTCCGCCGCCACATAGGCCCGGGGCGCCCCTTCGCGGGGCGCATCGCCGCTGTGGTCGGGATCGACGCCGCCCGAGCGATCCCAGTCCGGAGCCTGGTAGGCCGCTCCCGGCCGGCCGCCCACGAACACCACCCGGGTGCCGTCTTGCAGCGCGGTGGCAGAGCGGTAGGCCGCCGGCTCGACGACCGCCGCCCAGCCCTCGTGCAGCTCGACGCTCTCCTGGTCGACGACGAGCTCGATCGCACCCGCGACCACGACGTACAGCTCCTCGTCGCCGGTCGCCTGCTCGGAGTGACCCTCGATGGCCGTCTGCCCGGCATCCGCATCCTGCACGTTGATGCCGAACCCGGTGATGCCCAGGTGATGGCGGACCGAATGCCAGTCAGGCCCGTAGTCCTCACGAACGGGGCCGATCTCGGAAATAGAAGCGGTGCGGTGACGTCTGGCGACCATCAGACCGCCAATGCTACCGGGGGAACCGGGCGACCCCGGCGGCTCCGTGTGGCGCCACCGGGGTCCCGGCTTCGGGGTAGAGCGTGGGTACTAGTCGTCGGTCGGCTCGTCGCCGGCGTCGCCCTCGGGGGCGTCCTCCGGCTCGGCCGGGCCCTCGGCGGGCACGAGGTCCTCCGGCGGGGCGTCCGGCACGTCGACCGGCTCGATCACCTGCAGGTTGACCTCCTCGTCGCCCTCGCGGTGGTCGACCAGCACGGTCGATCCCGGGCTGCAGGCTGCGGCCGAGCACGAAGTCGGCCAGCGGATCCTCGATGAAGCGCTGGATCGCGCGGCGCAGCGGCCGGGCGCCCATGGTCGGGTCGTAACCCTTCTCGACCATCATCTCCTTGGCCGCGTCGGTCAGCTCGATCGACACCTCGTGCACCTTCATCTGCTCGCGCAGGCGCTTCATCAGCTGGTCGACGATCACTTGATCTCCTCCTTGGACAGCTTGTGGAAGACGATCACCTCGTCGATGCGGTTCAGCAGCTCGGGCCGGAAGACCTTCTTCAGCTCGCCCATGATGCGGTTCTTCATGTCGTCGTAGCGACACGCCGGTCTCGTCCTCCTCGACGCTGAAGCCGAGCGTGGTGTTCTTGGCGATCGAGGCGGCCCCGATGTTCGAGGTCATGATCACGATGGTGTTCTTGAAGTCGACGTGGCGGCCCTGGGCGTCGGTCAGGCGTCCCTCCTCCAGCATCTGCAGGAGGATGTTGAACACGTCCGGGTGCGCCTTCTCGATCTCGTCCAGCAGCACCACCGAGTACGGCTTGCGGCGGACGGCCTCGGTCAGCTGGCCACCCTCGTCGTAGCCGACGTAGCCCGGGAGGCGAGCCGACCAGCCGGGACACGGCGTGCTTCTCCATGTACTCCGACATGTCGACCTGGATCATCGCGTCCTCGTCGCCGAACAGGAACTCGGCCAGCGTGCGTGCCAGCTCCGTCTTGCCGACGCCCGAGGGGCCGAGGAAGATGAACGAGCCGGTCGGCCGCTTGGGATCCTTGATGCCCGCGCGGGCGCGGCGGATCGCCTTGGACTGACGGCCTCGATCGCGACGTGCTGCCCGATCACGCGCTTGTGCAGCTCCTCCTCCATCCGGATCAGCTTCTGCGACTCGGCCTCGGTCAGCTTGAAGACCGGGATGCCCGTCCACATCGAGACGATGTCGGCGATCTCTTCCTCGCCGATCTCGGCCTGGTCGGCGTCGCCGGACGACTTCCAGTTGTCCTCCATCTCGCGCTTCTGCAGGGAGAGCTTGCGCTCGCTGTCGCGCAGGTTCGCGGCCTTCTCGAACTCCTGCGACTCGATCGCGGCCTCCTTCTCCTTGCGCACGGTCTCGATCTCGCTCGTCGAGCTCCTTGTGCACGGGCGGCGCGGTCATCAGCTTGATGCGCATCCGCGAGGCCGCCTCGTCGATCAGGTCGATCGCCTTGTCGGGAAGCTGCCGCTCCTGGATGTAGCGGTCGGACAGCTCGGCCGCGGCCTGCAGCGCCTCGTCGGTGATCGCGCACGCGATGGTGCGCCTCGTAGCGGTCGCGCAGCCCGCGCAGGATCTGCACGGTGTCGTCGATCGAGGGCTCCTCGACCTTGATCTGCTGGAAGCGCCGCTCCAGGGCGGAGTCGCGCTCGAGGTACTTGCGGTACTCGTCGAGCGTGGTCGCGCCGATCGTCTGCAGCTCGCCGCGGGCCAGCGCCGGCTTCAGGATCGAGGCCGCGTCGATCGCGCCCTCGGCGGCGCCCGGCGCCGACCAGGTTGTGGAGCTCGTCGATGAACAGCACGATGTCGCCGCGCTGGGCGATCTCCTTCATGACCTTCTTCAGCCGCTCCTCGAACTCGCCGCGGTACTTCGATCCGGCGACCAGGGCGGCCAGGTCGAGCGTGTAGATCTGCTTGCCCTTCAGCAGCTCGGGCACCTGGTTGGACGAGATGCGCTGTGCCAGCCCTTCGACGACGGCCGTCTTGCCGACGCCGGGCTCGCCGATCAGCACCGGGTTGTTCTTGGTGCGGCGCGACAGGATCTGCATGACGCGCTCGATCTCGTTCTGGCGGCCGACGACCGGGTCGAGCTTGCCCTCGGTCGCCAGCTTGGTCAGGTTGCGACCGAACTGGTCGAGCAGCTTGGAGCTCTTCTGCCCCTTCTCGCCGGACGGCGCACGCGCCCTGAGCGCGGCGGCCGGGGCCGGACAGCATGCGGATGATCTCGTTGCGGATCTTCTCGGCGTCGGCGTCGAAGTCGAGCAGGATGCGGGCGGCGACGCCCTCGTTCTCGCGCACCAGCCCGAGCAGGATGTGCTCGGTGCCGATGTAGTTGTGACCCAGCGACAGCGCCTCGCGCAGCGCCAGCTCCAGCACCTTCTTGGCGCGCGGCGTGAACGGGATCTGACCGGTCGTCACCTCATCGCCCTGGCCGACGATCCGCGCGACCTGCGCGCGCACCTCTTCCACCGTGATGTCGAGCGAGTCGAGCACGCGGGCGGCAAGGCCCTCCTCCTCGCGAAGCAGACCCAGCAGGATGTGCTCGGTGCCGATGTAGTTGTGCTTGAGCGTGCGAGCCTCGTCCTGGGCCAGGACAACGACCTGTCGGGCACGCTCTGTGAACCGTTCAAACATCCTCGTGCCCCTTCCTTCCTCGCTCGGAAAACCTATCCGGATGAATGCCTCGGGCCGGCCTGTCAACCTGCCCTGCCTCACGGCGGGGTGACAGTCCGGTGTCGGGGAGTAGACCGAAACAACTATAGCACCCGGCTTTCTGGCCCCTCGTGCCGCCTGTCGGTGGATCGTGGCCGAGTATTCGGCGCTTCGGACTCCCACCTTGAGGGGTTATGCGGTGGTAATCCGCGGCCGGATGAGTCAGGATGTCTGCGTGCGCTTCCGAGTCGAGCATTTCCGCGCTCTCGAGTCGTCCGACGCGCCTCTCGGGTACGCCTACGTCCCGACCGGCGAGGTGGAGGAGGTGGAGGCTCACGGCGAGTCCGAGGCGGCCGCGCTCGCGCTCACCCCGAGCGACGAGACAGGCGACCTGGACACGGTCGGCTACGACCCCGCCCACGGCCTCTACGGCCTGCCCGGCGAGGACGAGGCGGTCAAGGTCACCGCCGTCTAGAGCGCGGCCCCTTGTCGGGAACGTTCGCCGGGTCGAGGCGATGGCCGAGGACATCCCCGAGGCGGCGCCAGGGCCGTACCGGGCCGTCACCTTCGGCCTGTCATTCCACTGGACGGACGAGGTACAGGTCGCCGAGGCGGTGTACGACGCGCTGGAGCCGGGCGGCGGCCTGGCCCTGATCGCCCATACCGTCGAGGGACGGCCCGTACCGCCGGGCCGCCGCGCCCCGGGCCGCCGCCGATCCCGCACGAGGAGATCCAGGCCCTGGTCGAGCAGTACCTGGGACCGACCCGCCGCGCCGGCCAGGGCACCGCGCCGGTGCGAACCCACAGGTTCGAGGACGTCCTTCGCCAGTCCCGGTTCGGTGCGCCGCAGGCACTCTTCGCCCCCGGCGTACCGGATCTCCTCCGCGATACCGAGAGCGTCCTGTCCGGTTACCTCTCGATGTCGTACGCGGCGCCGCACCTGTTCGGCGATCGCGCGGAAGACTTCGCGGCCGAGGTACGGGAGCTGCTGGCGTCGCGATCTCGCGACGGAGTGTTCTGGGACTGGCCCGGCGACACCGAGGTCATCCTCGCCTGCAAACCCTGAGCCTCACCGCTCGCGGAGCAGCGGGAACAGGATCACTTCGCGGATCGTCGGCTTGTTCAGCAGCACCATCATCAGGCGGTCGATGCCGATGCCGACTCCCGCCGTGGGCGGCATGCCGTACTCGAGCGCCAGCAGGAAGTCCTCGTCCATCGGCTGCGTCTCCTCGTCGCCCGCTGCCGCCGCCCGCATCTGCTCCTCGAAGCGCATGCGCTGCTCGACGGGATCGTTCAGCTCGCTGTAGCCGTTCCCCAGCTCCATCCCGCTGCAGAGGGGCTCGAACCGCTCGACCAGCGTCGGGTCGTCGGCCTTGCGCTTGGAGAACGGCGACAGCTCCACCGGGTAGTCGACGATGAACACGCGGCGAGGTGGTGCGGGCCTCGACGAAGTGTGCGAGCAGGTGGTCGACCGCCTGCGCCCAGGTGTGGTCGCCGGAGGTGTCCATCCCCTGCTCCCGCATGAACGCCACCAGCCGGTCGCGGTCGCGGTCGGCCAGCGGGTCGATGCCCGCCTCGTCGATGATCGCCTGGCGCAGCGTCCGCCGCGGCCACGGCGGTGACAGGTCGAGCTCAGTGCTCCACGGCCGCGCCGGCAGCTGCGACCACCTTTTCGACCAGCGCCATCCCGTCGCGGTAGTCGGCGTAGGCCTGGTACCACTCGACCATCGTGAACTCGGGGCTGTGCTTGAAGCTGACCGACTCGTTGCGGAAGTCCTTGCCCAGCTCGAACACGCGCTCGATCCCACCGACGATCAGCCGCTTCAGGTAGAGCTCGGTCGGCGATCCGCAGGTAGAGGTCGCGATCGATCTCGTTGCTGGTGGGTGGTGAACGGCTTGGCCGCGCCGCCGCCGTAGAGCGGCTGCAGGACCGGCGTCTCGACCTCGACGAAGCCCTCCTCGTCGAGCGTGGCGCGGATGGCGGTGATCGCGCGTGACGCGCGCGATCGCGTCGGCGCGCGACTCCTCACTGGTGATCAGGTCGACGTAGCGGTGGCGGTAGCGGAGCTCGGTGTCGGTCAGGCCGTGCCACTTGTCGGGCAGCGGCCGCAGGCACTTGGCCAGCAGCTCCCAGAAGGCGACCCGCACCGTCAGCTCGCCGCGACGGCTCTGGAAGACCTCGCCCTCGACGCCGATCACGTCACCGAGGTCGAGCTCGCCGAACTGCCCGTAGCGCTCGGGCGTGCGCGTCGACCGTCGCGTGCAGCTGGATCTGGCCCGATGCGTCGACCAGGTCGAGGAACTGCGCCTTGCCATGACCGCGGCGGCCCATCACGCGGCCGGCCAGCGCACCCGCTCGCCCGTGTCGGTGCCCGGTTCGAGGGCCCGAAGCGGCTCCGCACGTCGGCCGCGAACGTCCGCGACTCGAAGCTGGCCGGGTACGGGTCCACGCCGCCCGAGCGGATGGCCTCGACCTTGGCCAGCCGGTCGTCGCGAATCTGCTGCTCGGTGTCTCCCGCGCTCGCTCATGGCGACGCGCAGTCTACGTCGCGTCAGACAGGCTACGCAGCCTTGATGGTCATGATCTGCAGGCTTGCATCGAGCCCGCCGGCGCGGCCACCTCGACGACGTCGCCCTTCTTGTGGCCGAGCACGGCGCGCCCGACCGGCGACTCGTTGGAGAGCCGCTTGTTGGAGGGGTCGGCCTCGGCCGAACCGACGATCTCGTACTCGTCGGTGTCGCCGTCGTCCAGATACTTGACCTTGACCTTCGAGCCGATCGAGACGACGTCCTTGGGGATGTCGCGAGGTGTCGATCACGCGAGCGCCGCGCAGCTGCTCCTTGAGCCGCGCGATGCGCGATCTCGAGCAGGGCCTGCTCGTTCTTGGCGTCGTCGTACTCCGAGTTCTCGGAGATGTCGCCGAACTCGCGGGCCTCGCGTGATGCGCTCGGCCACCTCGCGACGCTTGATGGTCTCGAGCTCCTCGATGGTCGTCTTGAGCTTGTCGTAGCCGGTCCTGGGTGAGGATGACATCCTTGTCCACGAATGGATCCTTCTCGCTTGGAGTGTGGCCCTGTGCCGGAGCCTGGAGACGAGACGAAACGGTGCCCGCCGAACCCAGGATTTGCAGGACATTTCCTGGCGGCCGACACCGGGGAACGCGGGATTATAAAGGAGCCCCCGGGATGGGGTCAAGTTTCCGGCCATCCGGTATCGGCGCCGGCGGGCCAGACTTGAGCGTTCAGTATCCGTCGCGGCATGACCGAACTCGCCTCCACCTGGTACATCGGCGACGTCGAGATCCCATCGCGGATCGTGCTGGCCCCGATGGCCGGGGTCTCGGTACAGGCCTTCCGCCGCCAGGGGCGCCGCTACGGCGCCGGGCTGGTCTGCAGCGAGATGGTGTCGTCGTGCGGGCTCTCACACGGTAACGAGCGCACGCTCGGCTACCTGCGGATCGCGCGCGACGAGCACCCCCTGGCAGTGCAGATCTTCGGCTCCGAGCCGGAGCGGATGGCGGAGGCGGCGCAGATGGTGGTGGCCGCCGGCGCCGACATCGTCGACATCAACTTCGGCTGCCCGGTGCGCAAGGTGACCAAGACCGGCGCGGGCGCGAGCGCTCTGTCCGACTGCGCCGCATCGACGGAGCTGGTCTCGGCGATCGTCGAGGCCGTCGACGTGCCGGTCTCCGTGAAGATGCGGCGCGGCCTGCGCAACGGGTCGCGCGACGCGCTCGAGCTGGGGCCACAGCTCGAGGCAGCCGGCGTCGCGTCGCTGACGCTGCACCCACGCTCGGCCGAGCAGATGTACACCGGCACGAGCCGACCACGCACTGACCGCCGAGCTGGTCGAGCTGGTGTCGGTGCCCGTGATCGCATCCGGTGACATCGTCGACCGCGAGAGCGCGAGCCGCGTGCTCGAACAGACGGGCGCGGCGGCGGTGATGGTCGGCCGGGGAGCGCAGGGCAAGCCCTGGGCGCTGCGGGAGATCGCCGGCGGTGAGTCGTGGGAGCCGAACCGCGCCGAGGTGATCGCCGAGCTGGTGCGCTTCATGCGCGAGGTCGAGCGCGAGATGGGCAGACCGCTCGGTTGGGTTCCTGCGCAAGTTCTACGGCTGGTACCTGCGCGGGGCCGTCGGCGGCAAGGGAGCTGCGGGCCTCGATGATGGCCTCCACAGAGGTGTCGCAGGCCGAGACCGTGCTCCTGCGCTGGTGCCCGGAGGCCGAGCCGCTGCTGAGCGAGCTGGAGCGCGAGCTGGACGCGCTGCCAGACGCCGAGACCGACCGCCTGCTCGACCTTCCGATCTCGATCTACGGCGGGGGATAGGCCGGACGGTGGGCGACCAGCAGTGTCCGACGTGTGGCCGGCCGCTCAACGCCCACAACCGCCACGTACGCTTTCAGCGGCCCGACGTCGTCCTTGGGATGTCGGAGCAGGAGCTCGAGGGCAGGGTCTGGGAGCACGAGCCGTTGCTCTCGGTCAGGGGCGTTGGCTGCTTCGTGCGCACCCTGCTCCCGGTCGCGCTCGTGGGAGGCCATACGGTGACGTTCGGCGTGTGGCTGGCGGTCGCCGCTGAAGACCTGCGGCACGCCTGGCCGATCTGGCACGAGCCCGAGTACGCCGACCTCCGGCTCGAGGGTCAGATCGCAAACGCGTTGCCGCCGTGGGGCGAGCAGCTGGTCGGAACGCGCGTGGGCACCGAGGTGCGAGAGCCGATACACGTCCCCTACGTCTGCCGCAGCGACGACCCGCTGGTGTCGCGCATCCTCGTAGAACACTGGCCGCACGACGACATCCTCCCGGCTCTCCCCGCCTGAGCCCTGCGGCTACTCTGCAGGCGATGGTCATGCGCCCGACCTACACCGTCCGCATCGAATACTGCGTGCCCTGAGGGGCGACGCCCAACGCGGCCGGTCTGGCGGCGAAGATCATCGGCGGTTGGGGCCCGCTGCTGAAGGTGGTCGAGCTGGTGCCGGGAACCGGCGGCGTCTTCGATGTCCACCTTGACGACGAGCTGATCTTCTACAAGAAGATGATCGGGCGCTACCCGCAGCCGGACGACGTGCTGCCGCTGATCCGCGAGCGGATCGGCCCTGAGGTGCTTGACGACTAGTCCGATCGGTGATCCCAAATCCGCGCGTGCCTGGTCGCGAGTTCCGGCTGACTATCCGGGCTTCGCCCGGCGAGTCAGCCGGCCTCGCTGCGGCGCGAACCGTCGCCTGGGGTTCGCACTCGCCCAGCCACCACGCCTATTTGGCATCAACGATCTCCGGAGCCGGCGTCGAGCAGCGCCCGGCGCACGAGTTCCAGCTCGTCCTCACTGGTGTCGGCTGCCAGCCGCTGCATGTCTGCCAGGTTCCAGGTCAGCCGTCCGCCGGCGAGGTCGTCGACCAGCCTGGCGGTGAACTCGAGCTCGGCGGCCACGGCCGCCAGCCGGTACTCCTCCTCCAGCATGAACAGCCGCGGCAGCATCGGCAGCATCGCCTGCATGCTGGCGGTCTCCCCGCTCAGCTTCAGCTCGAGCTGACCGAGCCGCTGGCGCAGCGCCGCCAGCGCCTGGGCCGGGTCGAGGTAGGCGATCAGGGAGAGCGCCGCATAGTAGGTCGCAGGGTCGTCCTCCGGTGTGGCGAGCAGGTTCGTCAGCCACTCCTGCAACGCCTCGCGGCCGGCGTCGGTCGCGGTGTACAGGGTCCGCTCCGGGCGCCGCCCGTCCCGGTTCGTCTCCGCGATCTCGACCAGCCCCTCCTTGGCCAACCGGTCGATCGCGTGGTACAGGCTGCGCGGCAGCCCCTTGACGAAGCTCTTCCCGCGGTTGCGGATCAATCGCTGCATCTCGTAGGGATGCCGCGGTCGCTCGGCCACCAGCCCAAGGGTGGTGATCGCGGTGAGGTCAGTCTGAAGCGGTCGGGCGGGCATCGTTGTCCCGATTCTACCAATATTGCAACTTGCAATATTGCATGATATGGTGGCCGGCATGAACACACTTCTCTTCATCTCATCGATCTGGCTCGTCTACCTGGCCGCGGTGTCGTCGACCGCCGTTGCCGTGGAAGACGGCCCGGCCGCCCGCCTGACCGGCGTGGTGGCCAGCGGCGGGGTCTTCCTGGCCTCCGCCGCCACCCTGCTGGTGATCGCGTGGACGCGGTAGCCGGCGGCTACGCCATCGAGGCGGACGACCTCGTCAAGCACTACGGCGAGGTCGTCGCCCTCGACGGCATCAGCCTGGCGATCGAGCCTGGCAGCCTGTTCGCGCTGCTGGGCCCGAACGGGGCTGGGAAGTCGACGACCGTGCACATCCTGACCACCCTCGCCGTGCCGACCGCCGGCAGCGTGAGGGTGGCGGGGATCGACGCCCTCCGCCACCCAGCCGAGGTGCGCCGGTCGATCGGCGTCGTCGGCCAGCGGCACGGCAGCGATCCACAGGCCACCGGCCGCGAGAACCTGCAGCTGCAGGGCACGCTGTACGGGATCCGCGGCGCGACCCTGCGCACACGGGTCGACGAGATGCTCGAGCGGTTCGGCATCGCCGACGCCGCCGACCGCATCGTCCGTACGTACTCGGGCGGGATGCAGCGGCGGCTGGACGTCGCCATGGGACTGATGCACGAACCGCAGGTGCTGTTCCTGGACGAGCCGACCACGGGACTGGATCCCGAGGCCCGGCGAGACGTGTGGCAGCAGATCCGCACGCTGGCCACCGAGCGGTCGCTGACGATCCTGCTGACGACGCACTACCTCGAGGAGGCGGACGAGTTCGCCGACCGCCTCGCGATCATCGACCACGGCCGCCTGGTCGCCGACGGTACGCCCGACGAGCTCAAGCGCGAGCTGGCCGGTGACTCGATCCGCGTGCACCTGGCCGCCGATGTGGGCGCGACCGCAGTTCGCGACGCGCTGCGCGACGTCGCCGGCGTCACCGAGCTGCAGACCGCCGACCGGGCGATCCGGGCACGCGCCGACAACGGGGCGGCCGCCGCGCCCGCCGTGCTGGCCGCGCTGGGGGCCGCCGGGATCCCGATCGCGACCGTCACCGTCGCCCGGCCGTCACTCGACGACGTGTACCTGCAGCACGCCGGACGCGAGTACCAACCGCTGACCGAAGGAGTCTGACGTGGAGCCACTCCGCCACACCCGCCGGCTGGCGCTCCGCCACCTGCGCGCCATCTGGCGCCAGCCGGCCTATGTCTTCATCACCCTCGTCCAGCCCGTCATCTGGCTGCTGCTCTTCTCGCAGCTGTTCCACCGGGTGACCGACATCCCCGGCTTCACCGGCACCTCCTACGTCAGCTACCTGGCGCCCGGAGTCGTCGTGCTGACCGCGCTGATGTCGGCGGGCTGGAGCGGCATGTCGTTCATCGACGACATGGAGCGGGGCGTGATGGACGACCTGCTCGTATCGCCGGTCTGGCGCGGCGCCCTCAACGCCGGGCTGCTGGTGCAGACGTCGGTCATCACGATCGTGCAGTCGGCGGTCATCGTCGGGCTCGCCCTGCTGATCGGCGCCCGGTTCCACGGCGGCGCGGCGGGGATCGCAATCATGGTGCTGGTTGCCGTGCTGCTGTCGTGCTCGATCTCCGCGCTGTCCAACGGCTTCTCGCTGATCGTCCGCCAGCGTGAGTCGCTGATCGGGATGGTGACGTTCATCTCCCTGCCGCTGGCGTTCCTGTCCACGATCTTCATGGAACGCGCCCTGCTGCCCCACTGGATGCAGGACGTCAGTCGGTACAACCCCGTCGACTGGGCGTCGGTCTCGGCACGCACCGCGACCGCCTCGCAGATCGACTGGGCCCTGGTCGTGCCCCGGGTCGGGATGCTCGCCCTGCTCACGGTCGGCTGCATGGCGCTGGCGACGATGGCGTTTCGCACCTACACCCGATCGATGTAGGCGGGAGGCCCTTCACGGGACGTTGCCGGTCAGGCGCTGTACCATCTTGTGCGGTGAAACCACTGTCGCGCAAGCAGCTCCTGCGCCTGACCGGTGCCGCCGCCGGTGGGCTCGCCCTCGGGGCGGCCGGCTGCTCGCAGCAGACCGATTCGGCGACCACCAAGCAGACGCAGCAGACCGGCGAGCCGACGCCGCCTGCCGTCGAGCCGTTCCACGGCGACCACCAGGCCGGCATCGTCACGCCGCAGCAGAAGTACCTGCAGTTCGCCAGCTTCGACGTCCACGCCGCGGGACGGCCCGCGCTGGTCGCGCTGCTGAAGCGATGGACGGCGGCGGCCGAGCAGCTGACGGCGGGCAAGGGCAGCGATGGCATGGCCGCGTTCGACCCGGCCAAGCTGACCATCACCATCGGCTTTGGCTCGACGCTCTTCGACCACCGGTTCGGGCTGACCGCGAGGCGCCCCGCGGCGCTCGTCGAGATCCCCCGCTTCAAGGGCGACCGGATGGACCCCGGCGCCAGCAACGGCGACATCGGCATCCAGTGCTGCTCGACCAGCCACGAGGTGGCAATGCGTGCCGTGCATGCGATGGTCGCCGCCGCGACCCCGCAGGCCGCAGTCCGCTGGATGCAGGACGGCCACATCCTGAACCCGCTGCCCGGCGAGCGGCGCGAGACACCGCGCAACCTGTTCGGGTTCAAGGATGGGACGAACAACCTCAAGCCCTCCGACACGGCCAAGATGAAGAGCAACGTGTGGGTGAACCCGGGCGACGGCGTCGACTGGATGACCAACGGCAGCTACCTGGTGACCCGCAAGATCGAGATGCTGGTCGACGACTTCCTGCCCGAGCCGCTGCCCGAGCAGCAGCACGCGATCGGCCGCGAGAAGGGCACCGGAGCCCCGATCGGCCAGCCGTCTGAGTTCTCACCCGTGATCCCGCGGATGGAGCCGATCGACGCCCACATCATCATCGCCAACCCGCGCAAGGCGAACAGCCAGGCGGAGCGGATCCTCCGCCGCGGCTACACCTACACCGACGGGTTCGACGCGACCATCAGCTCGCCCACCGGCGGGTTGTTCTTCATGTGCTACCAGCGCGATCCACGCCACCAGTTCATCAGCATCCAGAGCAGGCTCGCGGTCGGCGACCGGATGGCGCACTACGTCATCCACCGCACCAGCGCCCTCTTCGCGGTGCCGCCGGGGATCAAAAGCGGCGGCTTCGTCGGCCAGGGCCTCGTAGCCTGACCTAAGGCTCAGCCGGGCTGGTTCCGCTCCCAGATCAGGCGTAGCCCTTCGAGCGTGAGCCACGGCTCGACCGTATCGATGGTTGCGCAGTGAGGTGCGATCACGCCGGCCAGGCCGCCCGTGGCGACCGCGCGGACGTCGCCACCCAGCTCACTGCCGATCCTGCCCACCAGCCCATCCACCAGCCCGGCGCAGCCGAAGATCGCCCCGGACTGCATGTTCTCGACGGTGTTCCGCCCGATCGCCGCGCGCGGCGCCGCCAGCTCGATGCCGAACAGCCGGGCGGCGCGCTCTCCGAGCGCCTGCATCGACACCTCCACCCCGGGAGCGATCGCGCCGCCCACGAACTCCCCGGCGGCCGAGACCGCGTCGAAGTTGATCGCCGTGCCAAAATCGACAACGATCAGCGGCGCCGGCCGCAGCGAGAGCGCCGCGACGCAGTTGGCCACGCGGTCGGGCCCCACCTCGTGCGGGTTGTCGACCATCAGCGGGAGCCCGGTCTTGACTCCGGGAGCCAGGATCAGCGCCTCGTGGCCGAAGTACGACCTGGCCATCCCCGCGAGCTCCACCGCAAGTTGGGGGACGCCTGACGACGCCACCGTCGCATCGATGTCGGCAAAGTTGCGCCCGCGCACGGCCAGCAGGCCTGCCAGCTCGACCGCCAGCTCGTCGGCGGTCTGGGAGCGCACGCTGGCTGTTCGCCAGTGGTCGGCCAGGCGCTCGCCGTCGTAGAGACCGACGACGGTCTGCGTGTTACCGACGTCGATCGCGAGCAGCACTACTCGTCGGTCAGCTCGAACCCGATCGGGAGCGTGGTGTCGATCTCACCGTCCGACTTCAGCTCCTCGATGGTGACGTCCTGGGTGGTGTGCACCTCGGTGCGGGGGATGATCCGGCTGGGGCGGTTCTTGTCCCAGACCCAGACGTCCTCCAGCGTGAGGTGGACGAGCGGGTAGGACGACTGGTGGGCGTGCTCCACCTGCAGCTTGTTGCAGAGATAGGTGGCCTCCGCCGTCAGCACGCAGTACCGGAACAGGCCGAACACGGTCGCATACTCGCGCTTCAGGCGGAGCTCGAGCTCTGCGTCGTATTCCTCGAGGTCTTCGATGTGGGACATGTCTCGAAGTCTACGCCCTGCGTCGCCGCAGGTCATCCCCGTGAGAGCTTCACTGCACGGGGTCGGCGGCGGCGAACGCCGGCCGGGCGCAGACGGTTTCCCGCCAGTGGAGCAGGTTCGGGTACGGGGACAGGTCCATGCCGGTCTTGGTCGTGCGGAACAGGACGGGAGCAGCAGCGCAGTCGGCGATCGTGAACCGCCCCAGCGCGTAGCCGCTGGGAGACACCAGCGCATCGAACGTCCGCAGCAGCGGCGCGATCTCAGCCTCCCTGGCCCGGGCGGTATCGGGATCGGGCGCCGTCCCGCCGAACCCGGCCTGCGGCGTGAAGCCCATGGCCGGCACCTCGACCGAGAAGAAGGCGGCCCGGAACTTGGTGGCGTAGCGGTCGAGGAACTGCTCGACCCGCGAGCGCTCGGTGTACCCCACCGGATACAGGGTCGCCGCACCCTGGCGGTCGGCCAGGTAGCGCAGGATCGCATTCGACTCGGCCAACGTCACCGGCCCGTCGACCAGCGTCGGGATGCCGCCGACCGGGTTGACGTCGAGGTACCACTGGGGCCGCGGCTGGGCCATCGGCACCTCGCGGCGCTCGTAGTCGAGGCCCAGCTCCGCCATCAAGAACCGCACCTTCAGGGCGTTGGATGAGATGGGGTTGTCGTAGAGCGCAAGCACGGCCTGACCCTACAGAAGCGTTTCGGGGAGCGCCCGGACACCCTGCGAGGGCAGCGCCGCCAGCCACTCGGAAGCGGTCTGGCCGCCCAGCTCCAGCCCGGGGGCGATGTCGACCAGCGGCCGCAGCACGAACTCGCGCTCGCAGGCGCGCGGGTGCGGCAGCACCAGCCGGGGCGTAACCAGCTCAACGTGCTCGTAGGCGACCAGGTCGAGGTCGAGCGTCCGCGGCCCCCAGCGGATGGTGCGCACGCGACCGTGGCGGGCCTCGATCTCGAGCAGGCCGTCGAGCAGCGCGACCGGCTCCAGGGACGTCTCGAGCGAGGCAACAGCGTTCGTGAACGCCGGCTGGTCGGTGAGGCCGACGGGGTCGCTTTCGTAGACCGGCGAGACCTGATGCAGCTGGCCCAGCGAGCGCAGGTCGGACAGCGCCGAGCGCAGGATTTCCAGGGAATTTCCCTGGTTACTCCCTAGACCGATGTATGCGGCGCTCCCTCGTAAGGGTGGACTTCCTAACAAATCCATCACGTATCACCCAAACATGACCGATGATGAGATTGGGGTCGGTTTCGCGTTCCGTCCCCAACGCTCCCGAAGACCAAGGATGTGGACATGACGACCCTCGTGGAACTCACCGTGGTACTGGTTCTCTGCCCGGCAGCGTTGGCTGGGTGGGCCGACACACGCTATCCCAACCTGCGGCCCAAGGAACTGCGCCGCACCGTCGTCCATCTCGGGATCACGGCCGTGCTCGCATGCCTCGTGCTGCGCCCGGCGCTGATCCTCGTGGCAATGATCATGGCCGGCCCCGTCGGCCGCATGATCGAGGTGGGCATCGCCTGCTCGACCATCACCTACGGCCTGATCGTGACGCTCTGGGTGATGCGCAGCGCCGCCGACCTGGCCCGGCTCGGTCGCTAAACGAGCGCCTCGCCAAGTGCGGCGGCGGCCTCGGCCCGGCTACCCGCCCGCAACTTGCGCAGAATCGCCTTGACGTGCCAGCGCACGGTCTCGGGCGACAGGTAGAGATCGCCCGCGATCTGGCTGGTCGACCGGCCGGCCGCGATCAACCGAAGCACCTCCAGCTGCCGCGGGGTGAGCCGCTCTCGATGCGGCAGCCTCGCGGCCAGCTGTGCTCGCCGGTCGCCCTCGCGGACGTCCTGCGCCAGGTAGCGGGCCATCCGGCGGGAGATCGCGATCTCGCCGTCCAGCACCCCGCGAACGGCCGCCCCCAGGCGCTCGGGCGGCTGGTCCTTGGTCAGGAAGCCTGCGGCGCCCGCCCTGATTGCACGCAGCATCTCCTCGGGGTCGCGGACGTCGGCCAGGACGATCACCTCGGTGTCCGGCGTGGTGGCCACGATCCCGGCCGTGGCCTCGATCCCGCAGCCGCCGTCAAGCCGCAGGTCGACCAGCACCACGTCCGGCGCCAGCTCCCGCACGGCAGCCAGCGCCGCGTCGACACAGTCGACGTCAGCGACCACCGTGATGCCGTCCGCCTCGAGCATCGAGACGACGCCGCGGCGGTACAGCGGCTGCGAATCCGCAACCACGACCTTGATCGGTGCTGGGCTCAGCATGACGTTGCTCGCGAGGCGCGGTTCGAAGGCCGGCTGGGAAGGATCGAGCGGTGAGCGGAGCGCAGGCGTGGCCGTAGGCCACGTTGAGCACCGCACGCCGCGTGGGACGCAGCCAGCCGACCTGCGAACAAGCCGCAGCCCAACGGAATGCAGAGACCAGCGCCTAGACCCATCCCTTCCGTTATACGGCCGGATGCCGCCTGCGGGAAGGGTCAGATGTGCCGCTCGATCGTGACCGAGAGGTCGTGGAAGGGGTGGCGCACCGGCGCCTGGGGCTTGTGCACCGCGACGCGGACGAACGCCAGCGGGAACCGCTCGATCAGGTCGTCTGCCACCACCGTGGCCAGGCGCTCGATCAGGTCGTACGGCCCGCCCTTGACCAGCTCGACCACCCGGTCGCAGACCGCGCCGTAGTCGACGGCATCCTCGAGGCGGTCGGTCGCTCCCGCCTGGTCGCTGAGCGGCTCCAGGGTGAGGTCGACCAGGAAGTTCTGGCCGTCGCGGCGCTCGTGCTCGAACACCCCGTGGTGGGCGAACACCTCCAGGCCGCGGACCTCGATCAACATGCCGCACGGATCCGTGCGCAGACGTCGAGCGCCTCGCGGTTGGGGCGCACGTCGTGCACCCGGAACATCCACGCCCCCCGCTCCAGCGCCGCAACGTTGGCTGCGATGGTGGCCGCCAGGCGATGGGTCTCGTCGCGGCCGGTGATCGCGCCCAGGAACCGCTTGCGCGAGACCGCGATCAGCAGCGGATAGCCGAGCCCGGCCAGGCGGTCGAGGTGGGCCAGCAGCTGGAGGTTGTGCTCGAGCGTCTTGCCGAACCCGATCCCGGGGTCGAGGCAGATCAGGTCGCGGCGGATGCCTGCCGCCTCGGCTGCCCCCGCCCGCTCCAGCAGGAACTCGCTGACCTCGGCGACGACGTCCTGGTAGCGGGGGTCCTGCTGCATCGTCTTCGGCGTGCCCAGCATGTGCATCAGGCAGACGGGCACCCCGGCATCGGCGATCACGCCCGCGATGTCGGGATCGTGGCGGAGGGCGGTGACGTCGTTCACGAACGAGGCCCCGGCCGCCAGCGCGCGGCGGGCGACGTCGGCCTTCATGGTGTCGATCGAGACCGGCCCCGCCCCCGCCTCGACCAGTCCTTCGATCACCGGCAGAACACGGCCAAGCTCGAGCTCCGCCGCGACCGGGTCGGAGCCCGGCCGGGTCGACTCGCCTCCGACGTCGAGGATGTCCGCACCCTCCTCGGCGAGCTGCACGCCGTGGGCGATCGCAGCGCCGGGGTCGAGATAGAGCCCACCGTCCGAGAACGAGTCGGGAGTCACGTTGACCACCCCCATCACGGCGGGCTCCGAAAACCGCTCGCGAAGACCGCTCATCCGGGGCGCGCCCAGTAGGCGGTGGCAACCACCGCACCCAGCGACAGGGACAGCGCGATGCCGGCCCACAGAGGAGCCAGGTGCGGGCCGGCGGTCGCCGTGATGGCGGCGTTGTAGGCGGCATGGATGCCAACGCCGGGGAGGATCGACCCCGTGTACCAGCGCAGCCAGCAGAGCGCCATGCCCAGGAACGTGAACGGAAACAGCACGGCAGCGACGTCGTGGATGGCCGCCCAGCTGCCCCCGGCCAGCAGCGCCGCCAGGATGGGGTTCATGCGCCGCATCAGCCCGCCGAACAGGAACCCGCGAAACGCCACCTCCTCCGCCCAGGGCGCCACGCCGACGGCGACCACCGCGACCAGCAGGGCGAACCCGTCCGAGGTGTCCACGGTCGAGATGTTCGTCGTGCCGTGTTCGAGACCGAGGACGGTCGTGATGATGCTGCCCGCGATCAGCGCGACAATCCCGATGAAGGGGAATGCGATCAGCGCCACCGCCGTCCGCCCGAAGGCGGGACACGCGAGCCCGAACACCGGCCACTGGCGGCGCCTGTTGGCGAACGCCACCTCGAAGCAGGTGCGCACCACCAGCCCGTTGCCGCAGAACGTGAAGAGGGCGACGACGACGGCCACCGCCAGCGAGACCTGGGGGTGGAACTGCTGGACTTCTCCGAACGGGATCAGCACCAGCTGGGACAGCAGGAATACCAGCAGCGCGGCGAACAGGGCCCGCCCCAGGCCGACCGGCTGACGTTGGGCGATCACCGGGCCGAGTGTACCGGGGAGCCGCCCTGGTGACTCCCAGGACGGAGCCCCGGGACGGTTACCCGGCGGTAGCGGACGAGGCCGGCTGCGTCACGGCGGCGGCGGCGTAGGCCTTGCTGTAGCGGGTGGCCTTGCGCTGCTGCGCAACCAGCTTCACGAGCTGCTGGTTCGGCTGCGACGCCAGCGTCTGGGCGATCTGCGCGGACGCTTCGGCGAGCGACTGGGTGTGACCCGCCTGGATCGCGCTCGTCGGCCGGATCAGGAAGTAGCAGTCGGGGTGGCACTTGCCGGCCAGCGAGCTCTGCTCGTAGGCGGCCGACACCTTGACCGGGGCGGCCAGCTTGCCGGTCTCGAAGCGAGCCGAAGACGACCCGGTTGAAGTTCTGCTCGACCTGGCCCTTGGTAGCGGTCAGCGAGCCGCCGGTGGACGGGGGGCCGGGGCTGATCGCGTAGCTCTTCGCGGTCTTCGTCCAGTCGGCGCCGGCGGCGATTGCCGCGTGCGCCTTCGACGCATCCGCAGCCGACCCGGTGAGGATGAAGCTGACCTGCCGCTGGCTGGGCGTGGAGAAGCTGCTGCGGTGCGCCTTGTAGTAGGCGGCGATCTGGGCCGTCGTCGGCGTCGGCTTCTTCAGCTTGGCGCCGACGCGCTGGGCCAGCAGCTGGGGCCGGATCAGCGTCTGCTGCACCTCGGAGCTCGTGAGGGCGTAGCGCTTCAGATAGGCCTGGAACTTCGCATTGCTCCCGCCGAAGGCCGAGCTGATGGCCTGGCTGAGCGCCACCTTCACGTCCTTGTCCGAGACCTTCACGCCGAGCTGGTCGGCGATGTTCTGCACCTGCGCCTCCTGCACCAGCTCCTGGACGGCCGGGTTGACCACCTCGGTCCGGTAGGCCTTGCTCCCGGCCTTGGGCACCTGCTGCCCGGAGACCTTCGCGGCGTGCACGCGCATCGCGATCAGCTGGTTGAGCTGCGACACGGTCACCTCGCGCTTGCCGGCGATCGCGACGTCGCTCGAGGGAACGGTGGACGCTGACGAGCGGGTGCTGGCATACAGGCCAACGGCGGGGACGGCGATACAGACGACGGCCACCACGAGCAGCACATAGCGCTTCTTCATCGGGAAGAGTTCACCTCGGAAGGGGCAGGGGCGGAGGCGCCCCAGCGGGGCACATCCGAGTTATCCCCCACGGGTCCGGGAACCCGCTTAGCGGCGGCTGAGCGTTTCCTGTGACCGCATGTCGACTCGGTCGCGCAGCACGCGCCAGCGCACCGGGCAGCCCCGGCTCAGTTGAACGTCAGGTACGTGGCGGCCGGGATCTGGCGTTCGAAGCCGTAGGCGGTGATCGGGTTCACGCCAGGCCGGAACAGCTCTGCGGACGAGTTGTTGTCGAAGCCCATGGCGTTGGTGGCCCCCATCTGCACCAGCATCCGGGCGAAGGTCGAGCCTCTGATGCCCACGGCGTTTGCGCCGCCGACCAGCACCATCCAGCCCTGCCCCTTGGCCGTGGTGCCCTTCTGCACGATCGCCGGGCGCCAGTGCGGGTACTGCCACTGCCACGGATCGACGTAGGACAGGAGCAGCGTCTGCGGCATCCCGTTGTGCACCAGCTGCGGCTTGCCGCCCATCGTGTCGGTCACCCGCGCCCAGCCGTTGTCGTCGACCGCGACGGCGATCGGCGCGCTGGCCGAGAGCTTGGCGCCCAGGGAGATCGCTGCGATCGAACCCTTCTTGGCCAGCACGACCACGCCGTGGGCCGGCATCGGAACCACGGTGCCGCTGGGGCACGCGGTCTCGGGACACTGGGCAACCTGACCGAACGGCATGCTCGCGTCGGTGTGGATCCCGCCGGGCACCGAGAAGCGGAAGCCGGTCACGATCTCGGTCACGTTCGAGCCGGCCGGGAACCTGTATCCGCCCTGGGAGCCGTGCAGCAGGTTGAGCAGCGCGGTGGAGTCGAGCGTGAAGCCGACGAATCCGGGCGGCACCGTCACCGATGACACGCCGCTGTAGACGCCGATCTGGTCGTTGTGGAGCGGCTTGCCGTTCCAGGCGCCCACCGTCAGGCTGTGCGATCCGACCTTGATCAGCGCCGGCACCGCCGACGGGCGTCCCATCACCATCGAGCCGTTGGCCAGATACCCGACGGCGGGGCCGCCCCAGCCGAAGTCGGTGACAGTGCGGTTGTGCACCAGCAGGCCATCCGGCTTTGCCTGCCAGTACTGGTCGGCGAACATGTCGCCGTTGATTGCCGCAACCAGCCCGGCCGGGCGGCTCCACGAAGCCCACGACGAGATCGGGTTCTCCCGGATCCATCCGTTCGACACCGAACCGAGGACGGCCGAGTGCAGTGCAATCCGCGTGCTGGGATACGACCAGGCGATCTTGTACAGGGTCTGGACGCGCCTGACCCCGTCGTCATTGACCACCAGCCGGTAGCGGTACTGCACCAGCCCGGGCTTGAGCGTGGTCACCTTGACCGGCGTGCCGAGCCCCGACAGGATCGGCCCGGCGGCGAGCGCCTGCGGCGCCACCACGGTGGCGAGAGCAGACATCAGAGCGAAGGCGAGCGCGACCCGGCGCAGGGGCATACCGGGTAGATCGGCGCCAGGTGTACATCACCCCACCCGCGAACGGGTGATAACCGGTGAGCCTCCCTGATGCCGCTGTTCCTTCACCCGGGTGTTCCGGGCGGCGGTTGTACGGTTGTGGCAGCGACCGGCGCCCCGGATGCGGCGCCAAGAGGGGAGTGTCATGAGCACCAGGCTGAAGTGGATCGGCGTCGGCGCCGTTGCGGCGGCAGTAGCAGCGCCGACGGGAGCTGTGATGGCGGCGAACTCGCCGTTGACGGCGATCTCAAACGTGGCCGGGACGCGGACGGTGACGGTGACGGCGGCTAACCAGCTGCTGGCAGCCGAGTCGGATCCTAAGAACGCCGTGGTCGTCTACGGCAACCCCGGCATCAACGAGGCAGAGAACGTATACGTGGTGCCCGGCGGGAAGGCGCTGGTGGTCAAGACGGGGACGCTGAGCGCGCTGTTTGGCAGCAGTACCGGGAAGGGGAGCATCGGCATCTCCGTGGATACCCCGAACCATTCCTACACGCAGAACTTCACCTACTTCTCCGCCTCCCAGGGCCTCGATCAGAGCACACAGGTCGACTTCGGATCACAGCTCGTCTTCCCGACAGGAGCGGAAGTGGGACTGGAGGACAACGGGATCGCGACCACCGACATCTGGCTGTACGGATACCTGGTGCCGGCATCCGCCGCGCCGCCCCCGCCGGCGCACACCTCATAGGAGGACGGCGCGCCGGCGTCCACGGAGCCCGAGCGGAGGGATCCATCCGGGGCGCGCCGGCCGGTGGCGCCACGCCGATACCCCGTTGGAATCAACGATCTAGAGCTGGACGTAGGAGCCGATCTCGATCACCCGCTCCGGTGGGATGCCGTACGAGCGGGCCGGCGGCGTCGCGTTCCGCGCGAGCAGGATGTAGAGCCGCTTCCGCCAGGCCGAGAACCGCGTGTGCCCGGTGGGCAGGAGCGAGACGTGGCCGAGGTAGTAGAGGGCGTGGTCGACGTCGGCGTCCAGGCCCCTGGCCTGGGCCAGCCGCAGCGCCTCGACCGCGTCCGGCTCGTCCTGGTACCCGTAGCGCGCCTTGACGCCGACGAACCCGAGCCGCATCGGCTCGATCTCGACGCGGCGGGAGTTGTCGACGTGCGGGACGCCGACCGTCTCGAAGGTGAGCAGGACGACCCGCTCGTGGAGCACGTTGTTGCGCTCGGCGTTGTCGATCAGCGTCCCCGGAGTGACGTCCAGCGACTGGGTCAGGTAGACAGCGGTGCCCCTGACGCGGGGCGGCCGGCGGTCGATCAGCTGGTTCAGGTAGCGGCGGACGCTGATCCGGCCATCACGCAACGTCGCGTTGAGGATCTTCGTTCCGCTGCGCCAGGTGGTGAAGATGGCGAAGAAGACCGCACCGACCACCAGCGGGATCCAGCCGCCGCTCATCACCTTCGGCAGGTTGGCTGCGAAGAACGTCAGCTCGATCGTGATGAAGAACAGGGCGCCCGGGATCACCATCCACAGCGGCTTGTGCCACAGCTTGCGGAATACGACGAAGGCGAGCAGCGTGTTGGTCGCAAAGATCGCGCTGAGAGCGATCCCGTACGCGTTGGCCAGCCCATCCGGCGAGCGGAAGAAGAGCACCAGCAACACGACCGCCGCCATCAGCGCCCAGTTGACGACGGGGATGTAGATCTGGCCCATGATCTTCTGCGAGGTGTGCTTGATCGACACCCGCGGCAGGAACCCGAGCTGCACGATCTGCTGGGTGACCGAGAACGCCCCCGAGATCACCGCCTGCGACGCGATCACCGTCGCGATCGTCGCCAGCAGCACCATCGGCAGCTGGAACCAGGCCGGCACCAGGTAGTAGAAGGGGTTGCTGACGGTCGAGGGGCGATGCAGGACAAGCGCGCCCTGCCCCAGGTAGTTCAGGACCAGCGTGGGCAGGCACAGCACCAGCCAGGCGCGGGTGATCGCCTGTCGCCCGAAGTGCCCCATGTCGGCATAGATGGCCTCGGCGCCGGTGACCGCCAGGAAGACCGAGCCCAGGGCGATGAAGCCGGCCCGTGGATCGCCGGCCAGGAACGCCGCGCCGTACGACGGCGAGAGGGCCTTGATGATCGACGGGTACGAGGCCACCTCGATCAGCCCGAGGGCGCCGATGGTCAGGAACCAGACCGCCATCACCGGCCCGAACAGCACGCCGACCGTCGTCGTCCCGAACCGCTGCAGGGCGAACAGCCCGATCAGCACCGCCAGCGACAGCGGAACCACCTGCGCGGCCAGGGCCGGCGATGCCACGTTGAGGCCCGACACCGCCGAGACGACCGAGATGGCGGGTGTCAGCATGCCGTCGCCGTAGAACAGCGACGCTCCCAGGATCCCGACCAAGACCAGCGTCGCCTTCCGGCGGGTGGTCACCAGCCGCTCGATGATGGCGACCAGCGCCATGATGCCGCCCTCGCCGTGGTTGTCGGCGCGCAGGATCAGCAGCACGTACTTCAGGGTGACGACCGTCATCAGCGACCAGAAGATCAGTGAGATCGCGCCGTAGACGTGGTTGGCGTTGGGAGACAGCGTGCTGGTGCCGCCGAAGATCAGCTGCACCGTGTACAGCGGGCTGGTGCCGATGTCGCCGTAGACGACGCCGAGCGCGCCCAGAGACAACGCGGCCGCACCCCAGCGGGTCGCCGCATGGCCGGCCGCTGTGCTCGTCCGTGTGCTCTGCAGCGGGGACCGGTACGGGCGGGACTGTTGCCGGTCCCGGCCTGGTACCTGTATCGACGACCGTTCCTGCCATGGCTCCTGCGATCTACTCCGCCGGGCGAAGCCGGGGGACGCGGTGGTGTCGCTGGGCGTCCCGGCCGGCTGCCTCCGGGAACATCACGATGTCGTCGGCCACGCCTCGCGCAGCCCGGCGAACCGACCACCCCGCGCGACCGACCAGCACCAGCGTGTCCGGGCGGGGAATGAGGCGCAACAGGGCTGGGATGCCACGGCACGCTTCGATCTCGACCCGACCGGTGACGTCGACTTGCTCCATCGCCTCCGAGGCTGCGGCATGGAGGCGCTCGAGCCGCGCCGCGATCCGCGGCGGGCAGGCGGAGATGGGCAGCGTCGGGGGCAGCACCACGGGGATCAGCACCTTGAGGCTGCCCAGCGTGCCGTCGTCCGTGCGGACGACGTCGCGGACGGCCTCCTCCAGAAGCTCCGGCCGCATGCGGGGATCGACGGCGACGATGAGGACGCGGCGGCCGCTCATGCCCCCACCGCCCTCGGCTGGACGATCATCACCCGTCGCCGGGCGTCGGCGACGATCCGCCGGACAAGCTGGTCACGGGTGGCCAGCCGGGCCGGGGCGTTGTGCAAGCAGCTCTGGTGCAACAGGATCACCTCCGAGTTGCGACGGGTGGCCTCGGCGAGGATCGACTCGGCCGCGTCGCGGGTCCGTAGATGGGTGACGAGGATGCGGATGCCGTAGCTGTCGGCGATCGACCGGGCCTGGGCCGCGATCCGCTCGACCCGCTCGCGGAGGTCGTCGATCTCGACGTCGAACGGCTCGCCCAGCGGCACCTCGGTCAGGATCAGCACCACGACAGACGCCCCGCGGGCCGACGCCAGGGTCGCGGCCGTCTCGACCGTGTCGCGCGGCATGCCGTCGCAGTCGGTCGTCACCGGGATCAGCATCGTGTGGTACTCGAGCTCGAGCGCAGGAGCGGCGCCGTCAGCGCCGCTGCGGTCTGCGATCTCGACCGCGGCGCGGGTTGCGCGCGACGCCGACCGGACGCCGAGGCCCGCCAGCAGCCATGCCAGCGCGATAACGGCCACCAGCGGCTCGAGGAAGCCGAGCGCGGCCCACAGAACGACCGAGCAGACGGCGCCCGCGATGGCCACGTCCGTGTTCGCGCGAAACGGCCGGTGGCGTCCCGGCTCGCGATGCCGGAGGGCGACGACCGAGGCGTGGACGGAGGCGAACACCGCCAGCATCGAGAAGGCGAACAGCCCGGCCACGATGATGATTCCATGGTTGGCGCCGCGGCTGGCAAGCACCAGCGTGGCCGCGACCAGACCGGCGCCGCTGACGGCCGCGACCGGCGTCAGCCTGCGCGGGTGCCGGCGGCCCAGCAGCTCGGGGAGCTCGCGGTGGGCGGCCAGCGAAGCCGCCACCCTGCCCGCCTGGCGGATGGAGCCGTACGCGGCCACGACCAGCACCCCGCAGACCATCAGCCCGAGCAGGGTACGAACACCGGTCTGCAGCACGTGCAGTGGCAGGTTGGCGGCGATGCCCAGAGCCGGCGCGGTGAGCGGCACCCCGGACGGCATTGCCATCGCCGCGACGATGGCGAGGGCCACCGCCAGCGCCACGGCCGCCCCTACCGTCGCCGGGAGGGCTCGCCGCAGATCGCGGTCGGGGTTGCGCGCGGCGGTGGCGAGGTCGGTCACCGTCTCCAGCCCGGCGAATGCCGTGGCCGCCAGGCAGGTCGCCAGGAGCAGATGGCCGGCCGAGGGAGCGTTGACCAGCCGGACGTCGCGCGACAACACCTCCGGCCTGAAGATCATGGATGCGCCCAGCAGCACCAGGAGCGCCTGGAGGGCGATCTCGACGCCGCCGGCGAAGACGCGCAGGTTGAGTGGGGAGCCGACGCCCGAGCAGCCGGCGGCGGTCACCGCTGCCAGGATGCCGAGGGCGGCCACGATGTCCCAGGGCGTGCGGGCGAGCTCCGGCCAGAACCCACCCAGATAGGTCGCGGCAAACAGTGCGCTGAGCGCGGCCGCGGACGCGAGCGCCAGGCAGGTCACCCACCCGGCGGCGAAGGCGGCCGGGCCGGGGAACGCCGCGCGGACGATGCTGGAAGCACCGCCGCCTCCCGGGTACATCGAGACCCCTTCGGCGTGGCTAGCGGCCGCGGCGGCGAACAACAGACCCGCGATCAACACCGCCAGAGGCGCCAGGCCGAGTCCGTACCGGGCGGCGACGCCCAGCGAGACGAACACCATGGCGCCGATCCACGGGTACCCCGACAGACCCAGCGCGGCCGCGCCATCGATCGATACCGGCGTCCTGCGGCCGCGGCGGACCACCGGGGAGGCGGCCTTGCGGGTGGTGACGGGTTCGAGCAGCGATCGCATGCTTGAAGCATCGATCGCCGGCCATCACCGGCGTGTCACGATTGGCCCTTCTGCCATCACGATTGCGCCGCTATCGGATCACGGCGGCATCACGCCGCGGGAATCCCGAGAGGATCAGCTTGGCTGCGGCGACTCGGGCGGCTGGCCCTGAGCCAGGGTGCCCGGGAGCGGCAGGCCGATCGCGCGGCCGCGACGGCTCCTTGCGCGGAGCCTCCTCGGTCGGTCCCGGCGTCCGCTTCTCCTGATCCTTGAAGACGTCCTCGGCGGGCTCGCCGGCCAGCAGCGCGCTGGAACTGCTCGCGGTCGATCGTCTCGTACTCGATCAGGATCTTGACAGGCGCTGCATCTCGTCGATGTGCTCCGACAGCACCTTGCGTGCGCGCTCGTGCGCGTCCTCGACGATGCGGCGGATCTCGTCGTCGATCTCACGCGCGATCTCCTCGGAGTAGTCCTGCTCGTGGCCGAAGTCGCGGCCCAGGAACGGCTGGCCGGAGTCGCGGCCGAACGTGCGCGGGCCGAGCTTCTCCGACATGCCCCAGCGCATGACCATCCGCTTGGCGGTGTCGGTCGTCTTGTTGAGGTCGTCCTCGGCGCCCGTTGTGACCTCGCCGAACACCAGCTCCTCGGCGGTGCGGCCGCCCAGGTTCTTCGCCAGAGTGTCCATCAGCTCCAGCCGCGAGCGCATGAACTTGTCCTCGGACGGCAGCGTGATCACGTAGCCGAGCGCCATGCCGCGGCCGACGATCGAGATCTTGTGCACCGGGTCGTTGTGCTCGAGGTAATGCCCGACCAGCGCGTGCCCCATCTCGTGCACCGCGGTGATCTCGCGCTCCTTCGGCGACAGCAGCCGGGTCTTCTTCTCGGGACCGGCGATGACCCGCATGATGCCCTCTTCGAGCTCCAGCGTCTCGATCTTGCGCTTGCCCTTGCGGGCTGCCAGCAGTGCGGCCTCGTTCACCAGGTTCGACAGGTCGGCGCCGGTGAATCCGGGCGTCTGTCCGGCCAGCGCCTCGAGGTCGACCGCCGAGCGATCGGCTTGCCCGCGGCTGTGCACCTCGAGAATCCGCTTGCGGCCGACGCGGTCGGGCCTGTCGACCACGACCTGGCGGTCGAAGCGGCCCGGGCGGAGCAGGGCGGGGTCGAGGATGTCCGGCCGGTTGGTGGCGGCGATCAGGATGATGTTGTCCTTCATCTCGAAGCCGTCCATCTCGACCAGCAGCTGGTTCAGCGTCTGCTCGCGCTCGTCGTGACCGCCGCCCATGCCGGCGCCGCGGTGGCGGCCGACGGCGTCGATCTCGTCCATGAAGATGATGCACGGCGAGTTCTGCTTGGCCTGCTCGAACAGGTCGCGCACGCGGCTGGCGCCGACGCCGACGAACATCTCGACGAAGTCAGAGCCGGAGATCGAGAAGAACGGCACGCCCGCCTCGCCGGCGACGGCCCGCGCCAGCAGCGTCTTGCCGGTACCCGGAGGCCCGAACAGCAGCACACCCTTGGGGATGCGCGCGCCCAGCGCCTGGAACTTCTTGGGGTTCTCCAGGAACTCCTTGATCTCCTGGAGCTCCTCGACGGCCTCGTCGACGCCGGCCACGTCCTTGAACGTGATCTTGGGCGAGTCGACCGACAGCCGCTTGGCGCGGCTCTTGCCGAAGCTCATCACCTTGCTGCCGCCGCCCTGCACCTGGTTCATGAGGAAGATCCAGAACCCGAAGATGAGGACGAACGGGAGGATGTACTCGAGCACGCTCCACCACGGCGAGCTGCCGGTGGTGGTGCCGTCGATCTCGGTGTTCGCCGTCGCCGGGATGGTCGCGATCACGCGGTCCATCTGGTGCGGGGTGGGAACGCCGATCGTGTACTTGTGGCTCTTGTCGGGATACTCCGAGAACGTCACCGAGCTGGCGTTCACGTCCGACTTCAGGTACGTGACCTTGCCGGCGGCTGCGTCCTCCGCGAACTGGTTCCAGGTCGGGGTCGTGCTGCTGCCCGAGTTGAACGTGAACAGGCGCAGCGCGAAGTACACCAGCACGATGACGACCGCGATCGGAAAACCGAAACTCTTTAATCTGCTCACGAGGCTATGACCTGCCCTACCTGCCTAGCGGCTCTGCGAGGCGTCTCACAGCCCCTGTCCGCGGTTCTGGATCAGTCTCCGTCGAACGATACCACGCACAAATTACGGCCCAATTACCAGCCAATACACCAAGAGTACGCGCATTTTCGGCGTCCGGATCATTCCCCCTATCGGCCCGTCGGGGACCGGCCTGAAGCAGACGTCGTCAGGCAAGCCCGTCGGGCAGCAGCGCCTCGTTCAGCGCGGCGACGAACGGGAGGCTGCGATAGCGCTCGCCGTAGTCGAGCCCGTACCCGATGGCGAACCGGTTGGGGATCTCGAAGCCCACGTAGCGGCACTCGATGTTCGCCTCCCGCCGCTCCGGCTTGGTCAGCAGGGCACACACCTCGAGCGAGGCCGGCCCTCGGGCCTGCAGGTTGCGGACGAGGTAGGACAGGGTCAGCCCGGAATCGACGATGTCCTCGACGATCACCACGTGCCGGCCCTCGATGTTCGCGTCCAGGTCCTTGAGGATGCGGACGACGCCGGAGGAGTCGGTCGAGCTGCCGTAGCTGGAGACCGCCATGAAGTCGATCTCACACGGCACGGTGATGCGGCGGACGAGGTCGGCCATGAAGAACACCGCGCCCTTGAGCACTCCCACCAGCAGTAGGTCGCGGCCGGCGTAGTCAGCGGAGAGCTGCTCGCCGAGCTCGGTCGATCCGGGCGGCCAGCGCCTCGGCGCCGACCAGCACCTCGTCGATCAGCGGATCCGAGACCCCGTCGGCCAGCTCAGCGCTCATCGCGGGCAGGATACCGCGCCGGCTGCTCAAAGCTGAGAGAGCTGCGATCGCGCACCGCCTCGAGGTCGGCTCCGAGCGAGAGCCGCTCGACGCCGCCGCGGCGCTCGGTCAGTGCGACCAGCTTGTCCGTCAGCTGCCGCGGCATGCGCAGCGGCCGCCCGGCAGCACGCTCGGCGGCCTCGCGCAGCACCAGCACGCGCAGCGCCCGGGGCAGCTCCGTCCAGCGAGTCGAGGTCGAACCGCTCGGCGACGTGGTCGCCGGCCAGCTCGGCCAGCAGCTCGTCAAGCTCGCCGAGCAGCTCGGCGCTGCGGGCCAGGTTGACCTCCGCGCCGGGGTGGACGCGCCTCAGCGCGGGCATCACCTCGTGGCGGATCAGGTTGCGGCGCCGCGCCCGGTCGTCGTTGGTGGAGTCGCGGCGCGGAACCACCCCGCGGCCGGCACACCACGACCGGGTCTCGGACGAGGTCAGGCCCAGCAGCGGCCGGGCGACCTCGCCCGCGCGAGGGCGCATGGCACGGACGGCGCGCACCCCCGACGAGGAGACCAGCCGGTAGACCACGGTCTCGGCCTGGTCGGACAGCGTGTGCCCGGTCGCGATCGTGCGGCCGGCCGCGTGCTCGCGGGCGGCGGCGTAGCGGGCGGCGCGGGCGCGTGCCTCGAGGTTCGGCCCGTCCTCGAGGTCGACCGGGACGACGATCGCGCCCAGCCCTGCGCAGTGCGCGGCGTCGGCCAGCCCCTCGTGCCCCCGCAGCCCGTGCTCGACGTGCAGCGCCTCGACCGGGTAGCCGAGCTCCTTGCAGCACGCCCCACAGGCAGAGCGAGTCGGCGCCGCCCGACACCAGCGCCACCACCTCCTCGCCCGGCTCGAGCACGCGGTGGGCGGCGATGAACTCCTCGACCTGCGCGGCGACCCCGTCGACCGCAGGCTGCGCGGCCCCGGCGGCCTGGTCAGACGTCGGTTCGTTCATGGGCCACGAACCGCCGCGCGTAGGTTGTCCCCAGCTCGATGTAGCGAGCGTGCGCCGTCTCGGCGGCATCCTCGTCACCGGCCTTCGTCGCCCGCTCGACCTCGGCAGCCAGCGCCGCCAGCTTGTCCTCGAGCCGGAGCCCGAGCACCTGCTCTCGGTCGAGCTCGTCCTGGCGGCCGAGCAGAACCAGGGCGCGCGGGCGCCAGACCTCACGCAGGCGCACGAGGCGGTCGTCCCTGGTTGCCTCCAGCCGGTCCCAGCCGGCGGCGGCAACCGGCCGCCAGGCGCCGAGGTCGAACGTCGCGGCGACCGGATCGGTGGTGCCCGGCCCGGGTGCCAGCTTGCCGCCGCAGTCACACGGCGCAAGCAGCGGGCGGAGCTCCGCTTCCAGCCCGTGGCTCCCGAGTTCGAAGCCGGACTCGCCGTGAGCCTCGAGCCGGACCAGCCCGACCTCGAGCGACCGGCCGGCCAGGTCCGCCCGCCCGCCGCACGCCTCACAGTGCCAGGGGTCGGAGCGCCTCACGCGGGCAAGGATAGCCTGGAAATAATGCCGGAAGGCTGCCGTGAGCGCGTACTGCGCCTCCAGCATCGGCATGTGCCCGACGTCGGGAATCGCGACCGTCCGCGCGCCCAGCGCCTCAGCCAGGGGAGGCCCGTTCGAGGCGCCGAGCCGGTCCTTCTCGCCCCAGCACACCAGAGCCGGTGCAGCCACCCGCCGCGCGAGCGACCGCAGGTCGAGCCCGTCGAGCGGCGCGATCACCTCTTCGACGACGCCGGCGGCGCCCACTGCGCCGCGCAGCATCTGCCTCGCCATGTAGGGGTCGAGGTCGTCCAGCCGCGACATGGCCACGAACGACTCGAACACGAGCGACCGCACGATTCCCGGGCGCGAGGCGACCCACTCCCACAGCGGCAGGCACGCGAGCAGTGCGCGGCCGACCGGGATCTCCCAGCGAGGAACCTGCACCTCCAGTGGCGCACCGCCGATCGGCGAGACCGGCATCAGCGCGGCGACCGGGCGCTGCGCCGCCCAGTGGACGGCGACCGCGGAGCCGAGCGAGTGGCCGGCCACGATCGGGCGGGTGACGCCCACCGCCTCACAGGCCTCGGCAATCAGGTGGGCGCAGAGCGCCAGGTCGAACGGGCGCAGCGGGTCGGACCCACCGTGCCCGGGCAAGTCGACCAGCACCACCGTGTGGCCGGCGGCCAGCCGGCGGGCGAGGGGCCGCCAGTAGGCCTGCGACCCCATCAGCCCGTGCAGCAGCACCAGCGGAGGCCCGGAGCCCGTGCTCGCCAACTTGACACGAAGCCCCTCTACGACCACCGTACGCTCGTGCACGAGGGCCAGAGTAGTACCTACGATCAGCGCAGCTACGAGGGATGGCAGACCGCGTCGGCCGCGTGGGAGCGCGAGAGCAGCTACATCCGGCGGGCCGGCCTCCCGGTCTCGAGGTGGATGCTGCAGCGGATTGCGCCCGCGCCGGGAATGGTGCTCCTCGAGCTCGCCGGCGGCCTCGGCGACACCGCTCTGATGGCGGCGCCCGCGCTGCTCCCCGGCGGGCGCGTGATCCTCACCGACCGCTCCCCGGGGATGGTCGAGGCCGCCCGCCGCAGGATCGAGGGCGACGGTGTGGACAACATCGAGTGCCAGGCGATGGACGCGGCGTCGCTCGACCTGCCGGACGGCGGCGTCGACGCAGCCGTTTGCCGCTGGGGCTACATGCTGATGAGCGACCCCGGCCGGGCGCTCCGCGAGACCCGCAGGGTGCTTCGCCCAGGAGGCAGGCTGGCGTTGTCGGTGTGGAGCACCCCGGAGCAGAACAGGTGGGCAGGTGTGATCACCGACCGCCTGCTCGATCGCGGCCTGATCGAGCCGGCCGATCCCTCCGAGCCCAGCATGTTCGCGCTCGACGACCCGCAGCGCCTGGAGTCGCTGGTGGCTGGCAGCGGCTTCGCCGACCTCGAGCTGGACACGGTCGAGACAGCGTGGATCTACGGCTCCGGCGAGGAGTTCTGGCGCGTGCAGACGGCGATCAGCCCCACGGCACAGAAGGGTCTCGCCCGACTGCCGGACAGAGGCGTCGCCGAGGTGCGCGCCGAGGTCGTCGCCGAGATGGACGCGCTGCGGGAGGACGGCGCCGTTCGCCTGCCCGCACGCTGCATCATGCTCGCCGCCCGCCGGCCTCAGACGGACCGGTAAGCTCCCGGCCCATGCCAGTCCACCTTCGCGCCGAGGTCGGGGATTACGCAGACGCCGTGCTGCTGCCCGGCGACCCGCTGCGCGCAAAGCGCGTCGCCGACGAGCACCTGCAGGACGCGCGCCAGGTCAACGGCGAGCGGGGCATGCTCGGCTTCACGGGCACCTACAACGGCAAGCCGGTGTCTGTGCAGTCAACGGGTATGGGAGGACCGAGCACCGCGATCGTGGTCGAGGAGCTGGTCCAGCTCGGCTGCAAGCGCCTGCTGCGGATCGGCACCTGTGGCGGGCTGCAGCCCAGCCTCGAGCTGGGGGACACCGTGATCGGGATCTCGGCAGTGCCGGCGGACGGCACCGCGCGCACGTTCACGGGCGGCGAGCCGCACGCACCCACCGCGCACTTCGGGCTCACCCACGGCGCGATCCACGCCGCCAAGGAGCTGGGTATCCGCCCGCACGTCGGCCCGGTCGCCACCTCCGACACGTTCTACGACCCCGACCCCACGCGCCACCATCGGTGGGCGGAACGCGGAGTGCTTGCGGTCGAGATGGAAGCAGCCGTGCTGTTCACCCTGGGAGCGATCCGCGGCGTTCAGACCGCGTGCCTCCTGACCGTCTCCGACCTCGTCTGGGGTGAGGACTTCGTCCGCATCTCCGACGCCGACCTGGCCGCGGCGGTCAGCCGCATGATCGACCTGGCGCTGCGGGCCGCCGTCGACGAGAAGGAGTGACCGCGCCGGTGCGGGCGGCGATGATCGTCAACCCGGCGTCCGCCAACGGCCGCACCGGGCGGGAGTGGCCCGAGATCGCCCGCCAGGTGAACGAGGCCGGGCTCGAGCCCGACGTGCTGGTCACCGAACGGCCGGGGCACGCCACCGAGCTGGCGCGAGAAGCCGCGGCGTCGGGTTCCGAGCTGGTGATCGCCGTCGGCGGGGACGGCACCATCTCGGAGGTCGTCAACGGGCTCGCCGACCTCGACGGAGCCGGCCCGGAGCTGGCGGTGATCTGCCGCGGATCGGGGTGCGACTTCATCCGCACCTTCGGGATTCCCAAGAAGACGCCTGGAGCCGTCCAGGTGGCCGCCACCGGGCGGCCTCGCACCCTCGACCTCGGCCGCGTCCGCTTCACGGGCAACGACGGCACCCCCCGCACACGCTACTTCGCCAACGTTGCCAGCGCCGGGATGACCGGGATCGCAGCCGAGCGGGTGAACGAGTCCGGCAAGCCGCTGGGCGCGACCGTCGCCTTCGCGTGGGCCGCGGTTGCCACGTTCGTCGGCTACCACAACAGCGCCATGCGGGTGCAGATCGACGACGAGCGCCTCGAACTCGTCTCCAACAACGTGATCGTGGCCAACTGCAAGTACTTCGCGGGCGGGATGAAGATCCTGCCCGACGCCGACCCCGCAGACGGCCTGCTCGACGTACTCGTCTGGGGCGACGTCTCGAAGGTCGACCTCGCCCTCAACCTGCACAAGCTCTACCGCGGCACCCACGTCACCCATCCGAAGGCAACGATCCGCCGCGCGCGCGAAGTCACGGTCACGCCGGCCACACCGCTACCGATCGAGGTCGACGGCGAGCAGCCGGGCGTCACCCCGGTGACCTTCGACGTGCTGCCGTCAGTCCTTCGGCTTCGCGTCCCCGCCTGAGCGGCGCCGCGGCGCCGGCTTGGCCTCGAGCTGGGCCTGGACGTCCGCCAGTGCGGCCTCGAGGCGGTCGATCGACGACTGGAGGCGTGCGACGTCGTCCTGCGTAGCGAGCGGGAACTGGTTGAGCGCCGCCTGCTGCGCCCGGCGGACACCGGCGCGAGTCTTCACCTTGGCCGCGTCGACCACCGGCTGGGCCACTTCCTGCTGAACCTTCCCGGCGGCGTCGCCGGCGATGCGTGACATGCGCTCCAGCAGACCGTTCTGATCCGGCTCCATGTGTCCTCCGTTCGAGAGCTTCTGGCTACACGGTACCAGCTAGATTGGTCGGCCCATAGCCCCGGTTGGGTAGGGTGGCGGCGTGCCGGAAGCTCGCACACATACCGTTTCGCTTCGCGTCCGCTTCGGCGAGACGGACGCGATGGGCGTCGCGAACAACGCCGCCTACCTGAGCTACTTCGAGGTGGGCCGGATCGAGTACCTGCGGGCGATCGGCCACAGCTATGCCGAGGTGCACGACGGCGGCATCGACATGGTGGTCGCGGAGGCCGGCATCCGCTACCTGCGGCCGCTCCGCTTCGACGATGAGTTCGGCGTCGAGTGCACCTGCTCGCAGATCGGCCGCGCGCAGTTCACGTTCAGCTACGAGGTCACCCGCGGCGCCGAGCGGATGGCTGAGGGTTTCACGCGACACGCGTGCGTCGACCGGGCCAGCATGCGGCCGGTGCGGGTCCCCGGTTGGCTCGCAGAAGCCGTTCGCCCCTAGTCGAGCGAGAACGGCGGGTAGCGGTCGGTGGTCAGAAGGAAGGCGTAGCAGGCGACCCGCAGGCCCCAGCGAAAGACGCCGACGACGAACCCGAACGCCCCTCGCGGATAGCGACCGGTGAAGAGGATCGCGAACCAGGCGAAGACGACCACGAAGAACGCCGCAATGCCCAGGAAGACCAGCACGATGTAGTGCGGGATCGCCAGCAGCCACTTGACCAGCGGCAGCCAGCGCGACAGCACGGCGCCGTCGGGAGTGTCAATCGCAAGGTGCACCGACTGCTCCTCGTCGGTCGACGGGTAGGCGTCGTCCAGCAGCGCCAGGTACGCGCTGACCCGGGTCGAGAACCGTGTCAGCTCGAGGTTCCAGTTGAACCACCAGCCCGGGTACTTGCGGCGGAACAGGAGCATCATGACGATCGGGAGCACCAGGATGCCGCCGCCCGCTGCGAACGTGGTGGTCGACGTCTGACTGCCCGCGTGCGTGGTGACTGTGTGCGACCCGCCGTCAACCGAGCCCAGCACGATCAGGATGGGTATGGCCACGAAGATCCGGAAGAACGTCGAGACCCGGTTCAGCTGCCGGTCGGGGTAGTCGATGTCGAGCCTGGCAGGAAAGTCCGGGGACTGCATGCAGACCGACTTCGCGGCCGCCGTGCCCGCTCCTCCCCGCTGTCCGAGGAAATTACGAAGGCCAGGTGCTGCCGCCGTCGACCGACCGCAGCAGCTCGTGGCCGGAGCCGGCGTAGGCAAGCCGGGCATTCCGCGGGTCGAGCGCCACGGCGGTCACCGGCCGCGAGCTGACCTTGGTGAAGCTCTTGCCCCGGTCGTTGGACACCCAGATCCCTCCCGGCCCGGCCACCAGGACGCGGTCCTGGTCGTCGGTGGTCAGCCCGGCCGTCACGACGTCGGAGACACCGGGCACCTTGTGGAACGTCGCGCCGTCGTCGAGCGACCGCCAGAGGCCGTCTGCGCCGGCCGCCACGTAGACGATGTCCGGCCTGGTCACCAGGTCGCGGACGGCAGCGACCGTGACGCCCGTACGCGGAAGGCCGCGAGCGCGCACGCGCGTCCACCCGTGGCCGGCGAGCACCGAGACCCACAGCCTGCCCTTGCGGTCGAGCGCGTAGAACCGGTCGGTCTTCTGGTACGGCGAGCTGACGGAGGTGAAGGGGGCCGGCGTCGGCCGGTACGGCGCGGTCTGCAGCCCGCCGAAGTCGCCGATCTGGCTGCGATCGTCTCCGATCAGGTAGGCGTACTTGGTCCCGAACGCAACACCTTCGTCGTCGGTGCTATGGCGGACGTACTGCCAGGTGTGCCCGCCGTTCGAGGATCGGTACGCCTTCCCGCCCGTGGTTTCCCAGATCGTGCCCGCGAAATCCGGGGCAACGGCGAGCGCCTGGGCGACGGCCGGAGCCCGCAGTGCGCTGGGGTCGGCACCAGAACATCCTGCGCCAAGACTGGACACGACCATCAGGACAAGTAGGCTTCGAATCAGGCTCCGACACATTTCGCCCAAAGTAGACGATGGGCGGCGGAGCGGCGGCAGCGGCTCCCACGCATGGCCCCAGACGATCTCGATACTCTCGCTCGGCTGCGCACCCTTCTCGAGGTGACCCGAGTCGTGCAAACGGAGGAGCAGGTGTCTCAGCTCCTCGCCGACATGGCGCGCACGATCAGCGAGTCGCTCGGCTTCCGCACGGTCGTCGTGAACAGCTACCGGCCGGCCTACGACGACTTCGAGGTCACTGTCGTGCACGGCAGCGAAGACGCCCTGAACGCCCTGCTCGGAACCACCGGCTCGTGGGACGAGTGGGAGTCGCTCCTCGACGAGCGCTTCCGCCGTCACGGCGTCTACATGCTCCCCGCGGGAGAGTTCTCGTGGGCGGACGACGGCTCCGCCTTCACGCCCGACCTCGAGATCAGCACCGACCCCAACGCCTGGCACCCCGACGACGCACTGTTCGTGCCGTTGGTGCACACCGAGGGCCACCTGCTCGGCATCATCTCGGTCGACGAGCCGGTGACCGGCATGCGACCCGGCGACGAGCACCTGCAGGTGCTGTGGGCGGTCGCCGAGCACGCCGCCCTGGCGCTCCAGTCAGCGCGGGAGTCGGCCCTGGCCGACGCGCACCGGCAGGCGCTCGCCCACCTGCTGACGGTGTCGTCGCGGCTGACCGAGACGCTCGCCACCGACGCGGTCCTGCAGTCGATCTGCGATGGCATCGCCGCGCTGGGGTTCCAGCGGGTCAGCATCGACCTGCCCGACCCAGACACCAACCTGCTCGTCCCTCGCCACGCGGTCGGATGGCTGATGGACGACCCGGCGATGTCGGTGCCGTTCTCGATCGAGGCCACGATGCGCCTGCTGGAGCCAGAGTTCGATATCGCCGGCTGCTACCTGCTGACCACACCGCAGGCGCTTGCCCGCGTGCCCGCCAGCCACCACACCTACCGGTCGGCGTCCAACGGCCGCGGCCCGCGCGGCTGGGACCACCACTGGCTGGTGGTGCCGATGTGGAGCACCGAGGGAGAACTGCTGGGCGTGATCTGGGCCGACGACCCGGCCGACCGGCTGCTGCCCAGCCGCCCGCTGCTGCAGGCCCTGCGGGTGTTCGCGAACCAGGCAACGGCCGCACTGACCTCCGCCCGCCACTTCGAGGAGATGCGCTATCTGGCCGAGCACGACCCGCTGACGCGCCTGCCCAACCGGCTCGCCTTCTCGCAGCGGCTGGGCACCGAGACGGCCCGCTCCGGCCGCTACCACCGGCCGTTTGCGCTGGTGCTGTGCGACCTGGACGGCTTCAAGGGGCTCAACGACCGCAACGGGCACCACGCCGGTGACGAGGCGCTCGTGCGGCTCGGCGACCTGCTCCACGCCCAGCTCCGTCAGCCCGACATGCCGTTTCGGATCGGCGGCGACGAGTTTGCGATGATCCTCCCCGAGACCGACGAGGCGGAGGTGCGGGCGGTGGTCGACCGGATCGCGGCCGATCTGCGCGGCGAGGCCGACCCGGACGATCAGCTGGGCGCCAGCTTCGGCGTGGCGGTGTTTCCCCGTGACGGCGGCGACCCCGACTCGCTCTTCCGCGCCGCTGACGACGCCATGTACGCGGCCAAGCGGTCAGGGGCCGGGCTGCATTTCGCGGCTTGATAATTCGTCGGGCCGCTGGCAATGGCGGGCAATCCGTGCCAGCATGGGTAGACGCGGGACAGCCTCCCCCCGCGAGCTCCCATTTGGACGCCGACAGCCTACCCGCACTCGTTCGCCTGAGAGGTCTGCTCGAGGTCACCAAGCTCGTCCGCAGTGACGAGGACCTCGAACGACTGCTCGGCGCAATCGCGCGCACGATCGCGGAGTCGCTCGGCTTCGGCACGGTCGTGGTCAACCTCTACCGGCCGGCGTGGGACGACTTCAAGGTATCGACGGTGCACGGAGGCGACGCCGCCAGGGAGACGCTGATCGGCGACACGCGCGGGTGGGACGTGTGGGCGCCGCTCCTCAACCAGCGGTTCTATCGCCGGGGGGCGTACTTCATCCCGCACGGCTCCTTTGACTGGGACTCGTTCGCGCCGAACGCATACCGGCCGGCCATCGACGAGAGCGGCGCGCCCGACGCGTGGCACCCCGAGGACGCTCTGTTCGTGCCCCTCCGCCATTCCGACGGTCACCTGCTGGGAGTGCTCGCCGTCGATGAGCCCGCCTCCGGCCGGATGCCGACCGACGACGATCTCGACGTTCTGGTCGCGCTGGGAGCACACGCGGCGCTGGCGCTGCAGAGCGCCCAGGAAGCGGCCGACCTGGCGCGCCACCGTGCCCAGCTCGAGCAGCTGCTTCAGGTCTCGTCCCAGCTCACCGAGACGTTCTCGATCGAGGCGATCCTGCAGTCCGTCTGCGACGGCATCGCCGCGGCACTTGGCTTCCAGAACACGTCAATCGACCTCGACGACCCCGCCACCGGCGGCCTCAGGGCGCGGGCGTCGCACGGCTGGCAGCTCGACCAGCCGTCGGTCAGCTCGGTGATGAGCCTGGCGGAGCTGCAGACCATGATGGAGCCCCGGTGGGAGCTCGAGGGATGCTTCCTGGTGCCCTCCGCGGAGGCGCGCGCACGGCTCCACGAGGAGCACCTCCACTACCAGTCGGTGATGAACGGCGCCGGCCCGCGGGCATGGAGCGACCACTGGCTGTTCGTACCCCTCTACACCCGCAGCGGGGAGCTGACCGGCGTGATCTGGGCGGACGACCCCGGCGACCGGCTGCTGCCCAGCGCGACGACGCTCCAGGCGCTGCGCATGTTCGCCAACCAGGCGACGACCGCCCTCGACTCGGCGGCTCAGTTCGAGGAGATGCGGTTCCTCGCCGACCACGACCCGCTGACCCGGCTGTTCAACCGGCGTGCCTTCAACACCGCGCTCGCAGCCGAGGCCGCCCGCTATCACCGCTACGGCCGCTCCTACGCCCTGATCGTCGGTGACCTGAACGGCTTCAAGTCGCTCAACGACACGCGCGGCCACCTGTCCGGCGACGAGGCGCTGCAGGCGTTTGCCAGCGTGCTCGCCGACGGCCGGCGCGAGGTCGACGGCGTGTTCCGGATCGGCGGCGACGAGTTCGCGCTGCTGCTGCCCGAGGTGACCCGCAACGAGGCCAAGGCGGTCGTCGACCGCATCCAGCAGCAGATCGCCGCCAGCGCCGACCGGCGCCTGGAAGGGCTCGTCGCCAGCTTCGGCGTCGCGGTCTGCCCGGCCGACGGCACCGATGCCGCCGTCCTGTTCCAGGCCGCCGATGCATCGATGTACGTCGCCAAGGGCGACGCCCGCTAGATCGTTGATCCAAATAGGCGTGGTGGCTGGGCGAGTGCGAAGCCCAGCCTGGGGCTGGCCGCAGGGAGCGTGCGTGCTGTAGCACGTGCGTTCCCTGCGGACACACCCAGGCGACGGTTCGCGCCGCAGCGAGGCCGGCTGACTCGCCGGGCGAAGCCCGGATAGTCAGTCGGAACTCGCGACCAGGCAGGCGCCTAGTTGGAATCAGCGATCTCCACAGTCAGCCATCGGCTCAGGTCTTACCGGCGCTCGTTTAGGATGGGTCAGCGGCGCTCCCGGTCCGCGCCGCGGACCCAGAAGGAGACTCGAGTGGACTTCGATTTGACCGACGAGCAGCGCTCGATCGCTGAGACGGTGCGCGAGTTCGTCGACCGGCGGGTGCTGCCCGTCGCCCAGGAGAACGACATCAACCACTACCTCGACATGGGGATCATCGAGGGGATGGCCGAGCTGGGCCTGCTGGGTGCTCCGATTCCCACCGAATACGGCGGCTCAGGTCTCGACTTCGTCTGCGAGGCGCTGATCTGCGAGGAGATCGAGCGCGGCGAGTCGGCTTTCCGGACGCTGATCTCGGTGCACGTCGGCCTCAACTCGCTGTCGCTGCTCCAGTACGGCACCGAGGAGCAGAAGCAGAAGTACCTGGTGCCGATGGCGCAGGGCGAGAAGCTGGGCTGCTTCGGGCTGACCGAGCCGGCCGCCGGCTCGGACGTCGCGGCGATGCTGACCACGGCGATCAAGCAGCCGGACGGCACCTACCTGCTGAACGGGCAGAAGAACTGGATCTCCTACGCCACCGAGGCCGACTACGAGCTGGTCTTCGCGAAGACCGACCCCAAGGGCGGCCACCGGGGCATCTCGGCGTTCATCGTCGAGCGGGTGTGGGACGGCGTCGAGGCGCGGCGGATCCCCAACAAGCTGGGCATCTGGGCCGGGAGCACCGGCGAGCTGTTCTTCAGCAACGTGCAGATCCCCGCCGAGAACCTGCTCGGTGAAGAGGGCGGAGGCTTCAAGATCGCCATGCACTCGCTCGACCAGGGCCGGTTCACCGTCGCAGCGGGCGCGGTGGGCGTGATCCGCGCCTGCCTCGAGGCCTCGACCACATACGCCAACGAGCGCCACACGTTCGGGGAGCCGATCGGCAAGTACCAGTTCGTGCAGGACATGATCGCCGACATGGTGCTCGGCTACGAGACCAGCCGGCTGCTGGTCATGCAGGCCGCCTGGAAGAAGAACAAGGGCGAGCGCAACACGCGCGAGACGTCGCTGGCCAAGTGGCACGCCACCGAGTCCGCCTTCAACGCCGCCAACCTGGCGATCCAGGTGCACGGCGCCTACGGCTACAGCGCCGAGTACCCGGTGGAGCGGTACTTCCGCAACTCGCGCGCCCCCATCATCTACGAGGGCACCACCCAGATCCACAAGATGATGCAGGCCGAACACGCTCTCGGCTACCGGAAGATGAATGGCTGAGGTTCGCCTCGACGACGGCACCGCGCTGAACGTCGTCGAGGTCGGATCTGGCCTGCCGTTGATCCTGCTGCACGGCGGTCCCGGCCTCGACCACCACGAGCTGCACCCCTGGCACGATGGGCTGGCGGGTGCGGGCGTCCGGCTGATCTACGTCGACATGCGCGGCCAGGGGCTGTCCGAGCGCGTCGACCCGGCGACGCTCTCGATCAGCGGGTTCGCACAGGACGTCGACCGGCTGGCCCGGGCGCTGGAACTCGACCGCTACGTCCTTTACGGCCACTCCTTCGGCGCGATCGTCGCCCTCTGTCACGCGCTGGAGCGCGGCTCGGCCGACGGCTACATCATCTCGTCGGGGGCGGCGTCCAGCGAATCGCTGATGGCGGACGTCGAGCGTGGCATCGAGACCTTCGAGCCGGCCTCCATGCGCGACCAGATCCGCCAGTCGTGGGCAGCCGAGGCGGGGCTGACGACGGTCGCCGAGACGCGGGAGGTCGTGGCCGCGCAGATGCCGTTCCACTTCTGGGAGATGGGCGATACCTACCGCACGTTCATGGAGCGCGACGACACGGTCTACGCGCCCGAGGTGCTGGCCCATTTCGCCTCCAACGGCTACGGCGAGTTCGAGTGGGTCGACCACCTGCGCTGGGTGAGCAAGCCGATGCTGGTGATCACCGGACGGCACGACCGCACCTGCACGCTGGAGCGCGCGGAGGAGATCCACCACGAGGTCGCAGGCTCGGAGCTGGCGGTGATCGAGAAGGCCGCGCACATGACCTTCGTCGAGCAGCCGGGACCGTACTTCCAGGCACTCCGCCGGTGGCTGATCGCACGAGGTTTCGTTGCCGATCCGAACGCGCCGGCAGCTACGAACTAGGACGCTTCGCGGGCGAGCGAATCGTCGTTGATGACCCGCACCTGGTACGGCAGCGCGCCGGAGGGCGACTCCTGGGACCGGTACGCAGATGCTGCGCGCCGCACCGCGGACACGCGGTCGCGCATCCGGGCAACGGTGACCCATGAGCTGCCGCCCGCATAGCGCACCTGGACCGCGAGCCAGCCCGCGCGGGGCGCGGCGACTACGTCGTCAGCGATCGGTGGAGCGATGTGAGACAGCGTTGTGGACATCTTGCTGCCCACATTCGTCACGCTTTACAACGCTCCTGCTCACAGTCTCAAACAGGCACAGATCCGGAGTCCACCGGCCCGCCGCCCTGCATCTCGGGCACGCTCTGGAGCCGCCGGTGCTGGAGTGCCGGCAGCCTGGCGCGAATGCCGGCCTGGAGGTCGAGATCGAGGTCGGCGACGATCACGCCGTCACCCTCCGAGGCCTGGGAGATGACCGTTCCCCAGGGGTCGATGATCATGCTGTGCCCGTAGGAGGGCTTGTTCCCGCCGCCGGGGTTCCCGTGCTGCCCGGCCGCCAGGACGAACGCCTGGTTCTCGATCGCGCGGGCCCGCAGCAGCGGCTCCCAGTGCGCCAGGCCCGTCAGCAGCGTGAAGTTCGCGGGAACGCACATCACCAGGGCGCCCTTCTCCTCGAGCGCGCGGTACAGCTCCGGGAAGCGAAGGTCGTAGCAGACGGTCAGGCCCACCGGCAGGCCGTCGAGAACGACCACGACCGGCTCGGATCCGGGAGCGGTTCCGTCTGACTCCCGGTAGGTGAGGCCTCCCACCTCGACGTCGAAGAGGTGGATCTTGGTGTAGGCGGCGACGACATCGCCGTCGCGGTCGAAGGCGATCGAGACGTTGCCGGCCCGCTCGCCGTGATCGATCGCGATGCTGCCGCAGATCAGGTGGATGCGGTGCTCGGCCGCCCACTCCGAGAGCGCGTCGATCGTCTCGCCCTCGTCCAGCCGCTCGGCGTAGCGAAGCAGCTCGGGGCCGTCTGCGACGGCGTTCCACTTCTCGGGCAGCAGCACCAGCTTGGCGCCCCTGGAGGCCGCCTCGGCCACCAGCGGCGCCATCCGCGCGATGTTCTCGGTCTTGTCGGGACCGGCGCAGAACTGGACGCAGGCTGCGGTGACGCGGTGGTTCACGGGTGAAACGCTACCTCCTGCGGGGCGTCCTCGTCATCCTCCTCGTTCATCAGGCAGAAGAACGACCAGCTGGCCGCGACAAACAGCAGGATGCTCTGCTCGACCGCCATCAGGATCCCGCCCAGCTGCTGGTCGCGAAGTGGGGACAGCCCGAAGAGATGCGGCGTGGTGTCGTAGAACGAGTACAGCGACCGGTGTGAGAGCGCGATCACGAGCGCGATCGGCGCAGCGACGAAGAACGCAACGGCCAGGTAGATCAGCCGCGTGCCGGGACGCGTCCTCCCCGGAACCAGCACCGGCCACCAGAAGGCGATCCCGGCGGCCAGGAACAGCAGGTGCTCGACGCCGAGCGCCCAGTAGTGGTGGAGGGCGTAGCCGTAGTAGGCGGGGATGTGGACGCCGTACCAGACGGCGAGCCATACGGTCAGCGCCACGGCCGGCGTCGTCAGCATACGGACACCCGGCACCCGCTCGGCGACGTCCGCCATCGCAGGCGTGATCCCGAGCACCAGCAGCGGCGGCGCCCAGTCGGCCAGCATCACGTTCTGGAGCAGGTGGAACGAGAGCATCGAGTGCAGCGCAACCCACTCGATCGGCGACAGCAGGGCCGCTGCGATCATCGCCAGCCCGGCGTAGAAGGCGGCGATCCGCAGCCAGGGGATCCGGAAGTGCCGGGCGGCCAGCCCGTACCAGACGCCGAACAGCACGATCGCCACGGCCCACTCGGGGTCGGACGGCACCCTCCAGGGGTCGAAGGCCAGCATCAGATGATTGACCGGTGTCTCACGTGATGTCCTGGGTGGCGAGAACCCGTGCATCGCGCTGAACGGATGCCGCGCCAATACCGGATCGTATTGGCGCGGCATCCGGGCACCGCGAGGTGCCGGTTCACAGGCACAGCCACCCCGGCCCTCTCGGACCACCCACCTCTCGCAGCGGCCAGGCGCGCGGGAGATGCCGGTCAATCATCTCTAATTGCTCAGTGGCGCCATGGTCAGGCCGAAGTCCCGCAACTGCTCCCAGTACAGCTCGGCCGGCTCCTTCTCACCGCGGTAGACGATCGCGCTCCCGGTGGAGTGGATGCGGTTGGCCATCGTCATGCCGACGTCGAAGGTGACGCCCGGGATCGTCCGCGCCAGGGCGAACGCGACCCCGTCGAACGTGTTGTGGTTGTCGTTGCGGACGATCACCTTCCACGGCTTTCCGGTGCCCTCCCCGGGGCCGGTCACTCGCGGCTTCGTCTGGCGGACGGGTGGCGCGACGGTGGTCATCAGCCGATTGTACGGCGCTTGGGCGGCGCTAACTCATCCCATCGTTCGCTCGCTGGTGCGCCCGAGCAGGATGCCCCACCCCGCGCCCAGCGGCAACACGATGGCAACGCCAAGGTAGTCGCTCGCCGCCCTGATGCCGGCGATCGCAGCTACCAGGGCCAACGCCGCCCCCACGACGGCGAGCCACGCCCGGTCGCGGCGCTGCAGGACGAATGGCTCCTCCAGCACCAGTCCGGTTGCCCACCAGACCACCAGCAGTCCGGCAATCAGCCCGGCCACGATCGCTACGCCGCCATTCGCCGTTCCCTGGGAGCCCTTCGCGTCTCCGAGACTCAGCCCGAAAGCCTCGGCAAGAGCCGCAGCGGCCAGGGTGATGATCCCTACTGGAACGGCGATCCACGGCGGCAACACAGAGCGGATATATCACGCCGTGATCCGGCGTCCCGTCCGGAACCCACATCTTCACGTTCCCGGCCTGCCCCACCCGCCGCCGCCCGGCGTCCGCACCTCGACCACGTCCCCAGCCGTCAGCTCGAGGCTGACCTTGGAGCCGATCCGCTTGCCGTTCAGCCGGTTCTCGCCCACGGCACCGGGCGCACCGCCGGCCGCCCCGGCGGGCGCGTGCCTCCGCCGCTCGGCCATCAGCGAGGCGCTGCAGTCCTCCAGCACCCGGTAGGCACGGACGACTCCGGCGCCCCCGCGATGACGCCCCTCACCGCCGGTCCCGCGGCGCAGGCCGTAGCGCTCAACCCGCAGCGGATACTCCTGCTCCAGCACCTCGATCGGCGTGTTCAGCGTGTTCGACATCGCCACGTGGACCGCGTCCGGGCCGTCGCCGCGCGCGCTCGCACCCTGGCCCCCGGCGACCGTCTCGAAGTAGACGAAGCGGTCGTTGCCGAAGCTGACGTTGTTCATCGTCCCCTGGCCCTGGGCGACTGGATCGCGCCGCGTCAGCGCCGCCAGCACGACGTCAACGATGCGGCTGGACGTCTCGACGTTTCCGGCCACCACGGCCGCCGGCGCCTGCGCGTTGACGAGGCAGCCCGGCTCCGCCCGGATCTCGACCGGCTCCAGCGCGCCGCCCGACGCCGGCAGGTCAGGGTCGCAGACCACCCGCACGGCGTATGCGACCGCCGCCCGGGTCACGGCCAGCGGGCAGTTGACGTTCCCCGGCTGCTGCGGAGCCGTGCCTGCGAAGTCGACCACCAGGCGCTCTCCGGCCACCGTGACCTCGACCGCGATGCGGATGTCGTCGTCGATGACGCCGTCGCCCTCCATCACGTCGCGCGCCCGGTGCCTACCGTCGGGCAGCTCCCGGATCGCCGCGCGCATCCGCCGCACCCCGTAGGCGTGCAGCTCGTCCATCCCGGCAATCAGGCGCCTGCGGCCCATCCGTCCCGCGATCTCCTCCAGTCGCCGCTGGCCGAGCGTGTGGCACGCGGTCTGCGCACGGAGGTCGGCGATTCGCTCGTCCGGCCGCCGGGTGTTGGCTGCGATCACCGTCATCACCTCGTCGGTCAGCCGCATCGGCGGAATCACCAGACCCTCCTGGAGCAGCTCGGTCGCTCCGGCAGGCAGGCTGCCCGGCCGCATGCCCCCGACGTCGGCATGATGCGCCCGCGAGACCAGGATCCCCAGGCCCTCGACCAGCGTGACCAGGGTGATGTCCGGCAGGTGCGTTCCGCCGGTGAAGGGGTCGTTGAGGATCAGCACGTCGCCGGGCGCCGGATCGCAGCGTGAGGCAGGCCGCGACCGCGTCGGGCATCGCCCCCAGATGGACGGGGATGCTCTCGGCCTGGGCGATCATCCGGCCGCCCGGGTCGAATACGGCCGTCGAGCAGTCGCGGCGCTCCTTGATATTGGCCGATCGGGCGCTGCGAATGAGCCCCGCCAGCATCTCGTCGGCGACGCCGCGGAGGCTCGACTGCAGCACCTGGAGGGTTGCCGGATCGCTCACCGCGTCACCTCCCAGGCCCCGTCGCGCCGCCGCCTTCCGTCCAGCCGGGTGCCACCCACAGCGTCGCGCCGTCCAGGTGCACGGTCGCCGGGCCGGTCGCCGCGGCGACCCGCGGCTGTGCGGCGACCCGTAGCGCCGCGCCCGGCGCGATCACGTGGGACCGGAGGTTGACGACCTCGATCGGCCAGGCCGCGTCGTGGAAGCCGTAGCGCTCCTGGTGGACCTCGTGGAACCGGGCCGCCAGATTGCGAACCGGCTCGAGCGCCAGCGTCAGCTCGAACCCCTGACCGGCGTAGCGCAGGTCGCACTCCGCAAGCCGCCTGCCGCCCGTCATCCGCGGCAGCGGCGGCACCAGCGCCCGCAGATCGCCTGCTCGCATCGCCTGCAGCGGCCGCAACACCCCGGCGACCGCGTCGCGTCTGCGATCGCCGGCCGCGATGCCCAGCGCCGACAGCACGCCGCTGGCCGCCGGGACGACCACCCGCTGCACCCCGAGCGCGTCGGCGACCTCACAGGCGTGCAGGGGACCTGCGCCGCCGAAGGCCACCAGCTCCAGCTCGCGAGGGTCGTGCCCGCGCTCGACGGTGATCACGCGAATGGCGCGCACCATCTCCTGGTTGGCCACCGCGACGATTCCCTCCGCTGCCGCCCGCACCGATCGGAACCCGGTCGAGACCCGCTCCACCGCTCTCCGCGCGGCCGCCGCGTCGAGCTTCACGGCCCCCGCCAGCGGCACCGAGTCGTCGAGCCGGCCCAGCACGAGGTTCGCGTCGGTCACAGTCGGCTCCACTCCTCCCCGCCCGTAACACGCCGGCCCGGGATCGGCCCCGGCGCTGCGGGGGCCGACGCGCAGGGCGCCGCCGCTGTCGATCCAGGCAACGCTCCCGCCTCCGGCCCCGACCGTGTGGATGTCCAGCATCGGCAGCCGCACCGGCAGGCCGGCGACCTCGCGCTCCGAGCTGCGCGACGCCCGTCCCTGTCGGATCAGCGAGACGTCGCAGCTGGTGCCGCCCATGTCCATGGCCACGGCGTCGCGCGTACCTCCGGCGACCACCGCGGCGACACCGCCGGCAGGCCCCGAAAGCACCAGCCTCGCCGGGTGCGCCGACGCCTCGGCCAGCGTGCAGAGGCCGCCGCTGGACTGCATCAGCAACGGCTCGGGAAGCGCGCGCTCGCTGAGGGCGCCGCCGAGCGCGTCGACGTACCGCGAGGCGACCGGTCCCAGGTAGGCGTCGATCGCCGTCGTCGACGCACGCTCGTACTCGCGGTATTCAGACGCCAGCTCGTGGGAGGCGACCACAAACGTTCCCGGGAGCTCCGCTCGCAGGATCCGGGCCACCTCGCGCTCGTGCGACGGATCGGCGTAGCTGTGCAGCAGGCAGACCGCCACCGCCTCCACTCGCGCCCGGGCAAGGCGGCGCGCGGCGCGGCGTACCGACTCGGGGTCGAGTGGCTGCAGCACTCCGTGCGGCGCCATTCGCTCGCTGACCTCCGCGGTGACGACAGGCAACGGGTCGGGCCGCCCCAGCCACGGCCGGTAGAGAGACGGCCGCGTCTGGCGGCCGAGCGCCAGCAGATCGCCGAAGCCGGCAGTGGTGACGAACCCCGTGCGGGCGCCTCGCCGCTCGAGCAGCGCGTTGGTGGCAACCGTGGTGCCGTGGCCGAGGTGGCCGACGTCCCGCGGGGACAGTCCGGCCGTCTCCAGAGCCGCGCCGACCGCGTCGACCATCCCGCTCGTGCGGTCGCCCGAGGTGGGCAGCTTGACGGCGGTCAGCCTGCCGTCGTTCACCAGCGCGACGTCAGTGAATGTGCCGCCGATGTCGACTCCGATCAGCGCGGGCATCGCGCAAGGATACGATGAGGCGGATGAGCGAGCTGCCCCGACACCATTCCACCGAGTCGACGCCCGGGCGATCGGGGTATCGGCCTGGGCCGCGCGCAGGGCGAGCGCATCCACGCCGCGCTGGCCACGTACGAGCAGCTGTTCGCAGGGTATGGGCTCTCGCCGGCGGACGTCTCCGCCCTCGGCGAGCAGGCGCTGCAGCGGATCGCAGCGCTCGATCCCGACCTCGGCGCCGAGATCGAGGGCATGGCCGCCGGAAGCGGAGCCGACCTGTCGATGCTGGGCGCCCTCAACGCCCGCACCGAGGTGCTGGCCGGCCACGAGTGCACGACCGTCGCCTGTCTGGGCGACGTCACCCGCGACGGCGGCCCGCTGGGCGCGCAGACGTGGGACTGGCACCGGGAGCTGGCGCCGGCCGTGATCGTGTGGACGATCGACCACCCCGACGGACGCCGGGTGCAGACGCTCACCGAGGCCGGGATCGTCGGCAAGATCGGGGTCTCGGACGCCGGCGTCGCCGTGCTGCTGAACATCCTCGGGCACCGCGATGACGGGCCGCCGATCGGGACGCCGGTGCATGCGCTGGCGCGCCACGTGCTCGACCGCGCCACCGGCGCCGTCGAGGCGCTGCAGATTCTCGCCGCTGCGTCCGTGTCGGCCTCCAGCTCGGTCACCATCGTGGCCGACGACGCCGACGGCGGAGTGGTGTGCTCGGTCGAGCTGTGGCCCGGCGGCCCCAGCTTCGTCACGCCGAACGCCGAGGGCAGGCTGGTGCATACCAACCACTTCCTGACGCATCCGGCGGCGGACGGCGACACGATGGTGCGGCAGGGGCCCGACTCGGTGCTGCGTCACGACCTGGCCGGCCGCCGCCTGGCCCGGCTGGAGGCGGGGGCGATCGACGGGGCCGCTCTGCGTGAGGTGCTGACCAGCCACCGCGGCGGGCCGGGAGCGATCTGCGCCCACCCGCCCGAGGGCGCCGTGCTGGGCGAAGCGCTGGCAGACGCTGGCCACGATCACCGTCGACCCCGCGCACCGAACGCTCGACGTCCGCCGGGGCGGGCCCTGCGGTCAGGTGGCGAGCACGGCCCCGGCCGCGAGGCAGTCGGACTCGCGCCAGGGCAGCGCCGCCAGCTGAATCCCGACCGGCATCCCCAGCGGGTCGATCCCGCAGGGGACGCTGATCGCCGGCCAGCCGGTGACGTTGAAGACCTCGGTCAGCCCGCACATCGCGCGTGGTCACGTCGACCGAGTCGTTTCCGCCGAAGGCGACGCGCTGGGTGCCGATGGTGGGCGGCGTGAATGCCTGGGTGGGCGTGGCGATCAGATCGATGCCGGCGTCACGGATCCGCTGCTCGAGCCGCGCCCGGTAGCCGAGCCGGACGAGCTGCTGCCGTGCGGACTCGATCACGTTGCTGCGCTCGGCAACCTCCATCGCCGAGACGACATCGGCGCCCAAGTCAGCTCGACGCTGGGGCCAGTATGGCGCGAGGGTGGCCGCCTCCTCTGCCAGGTAGATGTCCTCGGTGATGCCGGATTCGGCCCAGCCAATGTCAACCTCGACCAACAGCGCCCCGGCCTCCTGTAGCGCCTCCAGGGCGGCCCGTACCGGCGCCACCACACCAGGCTCGGTGTACTCGAAGAAGAAGCGCTCGGCGACCCCGATCGTCATCCCCGCGACGCCTCGGCCAAGGGCGTCTCGGTAGCGCTCCACCGGCACCGGAGGCGTCCGCGGGTCGCCGGGCGCGGCGCCTGCCAGCAGCTCGAGCATGAGCGCGCAGTCGCGCACCGACCGCGCCATCGGGCCGCAGTGGTCGAGCGTCTGGCAGAGCGGGTGTACCCCGGCCAGGCTGACGCGGCCGAACGTGGGCTTGATCCCGACGATCCCGCAGCAGGAGGCGGGACAGCGGATCGAGCCGCCGGTATCGGTGCCGGGCGCCAGGGCGACGATGCCCACCGCCAGCGCCGCCGCCGACCCGCCGCTCGACCCGCCGGGGACGCGGGAGTGGTCGTGGGGGTTGTGACAGGTGCCGAAGTGCGGGTTGTCGGTGGTGGTGCCCCAGGCGAGCTCGTGCGTGGCGAGCTTCGCCACGGTGATGCCGCCCGCGGCAACGGTGCGGGCGACCACGTCGGCATCGGTCGACGGCACGTTGTCGCGCCAGATCGCGCTCCCGTACGTCGTCCGCTCGCCGGCGGTGTCGATCAGATCCTTCCAGCCCACCGGGACACCGGCGAGCACGCCGGGATCCTCACCGGCGGCGATCCGCGAGTCGACGGCTGAAGCCTCGCGCAGGGCCCGCTCCTCGGTCACCAGCCAGACGGAGTCGACCCCGCGGTCGCGCTCGGCCAGCGCATCCAGGTGGTCGCGGGTCACCTCGACGGCGGAGGCCTCGCCCGAGCGGACGGCGGCCGCGATCTCGGTGGCGTCTCTCAAATGTGGCGGTTGGGCCGGGGGAAGATCATCCGCCACAGTGTCCGCAGCCAGTAGCGCCAGCCGCTGCCCTCGGGCATCCCGCCGCCGGCCATGATCCCGGGGCTCACGCCACCCGCTCCCCGAATCGCGACGCCCGGAACCGGTTCGCCTCGGGCGGCAGGGGGACGCCCTGGGCCAGGTCGGCGCACAGGCGCCCCAGCAGCGGGGCGAACTTGAAGGCGTGGCCGGAGTCGCCGCCACAGACAACGACACCGTTCACGACGTCAAGAATGAAGTCCTCGTCCGGGGTCATTGTGTACATGCAGGCCTCCGAGTGGGCCGGCGTCGGATCGATGCCGGGAAACACCTGCCGCGCGTGCTCAGACAACACGGCCAGCAGATCCTCGCGCACCGGGCGGTCGGAGCGCTCGGGATCGAACGATCCCGGCCGGCTGCCGTCCTGGGCGAGCTTGTAGCCAACGCCCGGAGAGACCAGCCCGTACCAGAACGTGCCGTCCCACGTACGGTGGTCGACCAGTGAAGGGCGGTTGTCGGGAATGCCGCGCAGATACGCCACCTGCTCGATCCTGGGCGACAGCGGCAGGTCGACCAGGCTCGCCGTCCAGGCGCCGGCGCACACGCAGACGACGTCGAAGTCGCCCGTCAGCGACCACGGATCGTCGACCTTCTGCCCGGCGTGGATGTCGAGCCCCTCGGCCAGCGCCTGCAGCGCGCGGTCGGCCAGGACCGCCCCCGCCTCGCGGGTGTACAGCACGTCCGACGGGAAGCGCGCCTCGGGAAACAGGCGCTGGGCCTGGCCCGCGGTCAGCCATTCGAACGGCTCGCCGCAGCGCTCCAGCGCGGCTGCGTGTAGGTCGAGGCCCTCGCCGTACTCGACCAGGCCGTTCTCCAGCAGCAGGCCAGGGTCGAGGCGCCGCCACTCCTCGATCGCGCGCCGCGCCAGCCGCACGTAGTCGTCGCGCCGGTAGCTGGTGCGGTAGATCCGCGAGCGCCCGTGCGACCCGCCGAGGTGGGTGCCGACGTCGTGCTGCTCGTAGACGGTGACGGCGAAGCCGTCCTCACGCAGCGCCCGCGCAGCGGACAGGCCGAGCACGCCCGCGCCCACCACAGCTGCGGTGCCGCGCGCGCTCACGGTGATTGCTACGCGGCCTTCGGCTGAACCAGTTCCGCGAGCTGGCCGCTCTCGTACAGCTCGGTGACGATGTCGCAGCCGCCCACCAGCTCGCCGTCGACGAACAGCTGCGGGATCGTCGGCCAGTTGGAGTGAGCCGAGAGCTGCTGGCGGATGCGCGGGTCGGGCAGAATGTCCATCGCCGCGAAGTCCGCGCCGGCGCCGTGCAGGCAGTTCACCGTCTGGGCGGAGAACCCGCACCGCGGCATCTCGGGTGTGCCCTTCATGAAGAGCATCACGCGGTTCTCGGCGATCGCTGCAAGGATCTCCTCGCGGATCTGCTCGTCGGTGATGATCACGTCGCGACCTCCGTCTTGATCTTCAGTGCATGAATCGTGCCGTCGTCGATCAGGTGCTGGACCGGTGCGTACACCAGCTTGTGCTGGGCGATCAGCGACAGCCCGTCGAACTGCGGTGCCGTCACATGCGCGAACAGGTGATCCCCGCCGTGCATGTCGGAAACCGAGACCTGGGCGCCAGGCAGTGCGTCCTGCAGCAGCGTCTCGATCTCGGCGGTATCGGCCATGGACCCGGAAGATTAGCGGCTGCTTTGAGCCGGCCGACCGGTCCCGGTACCCTTAAACGGTCCCGTTGTAGGCCAACGCGCCTGCACAGAGAGAAGCCATCCGCATGTTTGCGAACTCGATGCTCTGGTACCTGCTGTTTGCCGTCCCCCCGCTGCTGCTGGGGCTGGTGGCGCAGTCGTGGCTGAAGCGCACGTTCTCCGAGGCTTCGCGAGATCCCCTCCGCACTCCGGGCTGACCGGAGCGCAGGTCAGCCGGCGGCTGCTCGACAGCGGCGGCCTGAGCAACGTTGGGATCGAGGCGATCTCGGGCCAGCTGTCCGACCACTACGACCCGCGGGCCAAGGTCATGCGACTGTCCCAGCCGGTCGGCAACCAGACCTCCATCGCCGCGGTGGCGGTTGCCGCGCACGAGACCGGGCACGCGTTCCAGGATTCGCGCGGCGAGGTGTTCTTCCGGCTGCGCGGCGCCATCGTCCCTGCCGTCAACATCGCGTCGCAGGGCTGGTACCTGGTGCTCTTCGCGGGCGCCATCTTCGGCTCGCTGGGCCTGATCAAGCTCGCAGTCGTGCTGTTCGCGGCCGTGGTGGTCTTCCAGGTGGTGACGCTGCCGGTGGAGTTCGGCGCGAGCCACAAGGCGCTTGGCATGCTGACCGCGCAGGGCATCCTCACGCCCGACGAGGTGCCGGTGGCCCGCAAGGTGCTGACCGCCGCTGCGCTGACGTACGTGGTGGCGGCGCTGGTTGCGGTCTACCAGCTGCTCCTGCTCTACCTGAGCAGCCAGCGCAACTAGGCCTGCGGGCGCTCACGGCTGCGAGAATGCCGCCGTGCGACTGATCTCGTACCACCTTGGCGATGGCCGGCCCCGCTGCGGACGTCTGGGAGGGTGACGCCGTCCTCGAGCTCGAGGGCGGCATCCGCGCGGTGCTCGCCGGCGACCCGGCGGGGGCTGCAGTGGTGGCGGAGCGCGCGTTCGCCGACGTGACGCTGCTGCCGGCGGTGCCCGACCCCGGCAAGATCGCGTGCATCGGGCGCAACTACCGCGAGCATGCCGAGGAGCAGAACGTCGAGGCGCCCGCCAGGCCGCTGGTGTTCTCCAAGTTCGCAACGGCGCTGGTCGCCCACACAGAGCCGATCGTGCTGTCGCCGCTGACCGAGGAGCCCGACTGGGAGGCCGAGCTGGCGGTGGTCATCGGGCGCCGCTGCAAGGACGTCCCTGCGGGCGAGGCCCTGTCGGTGGTCGGCGGCTACACGATCATGAACGACGTGTCCGCTCGCGATCTCCAGCGCTCGGATGGGCAGTGGACGCGTGCCAAGGGCCTCGACACGTTTGCCCCACTGGGGCCGTCGGTGGTCACCGCGGACGAGATCCCCGATCCCCACGCGCTGCAGGTGCGCTGCTTCCTGTCGGGAGAGCTGATGCAGGACGCCGGTACCGGCCTGATGATCCACCGGGTGCCCGAGCTGATCTCCTACCTCTCGGCGGCGTTCACGCTCGAGCCCGGCGACCTGATCGCGACCGGCACCCCGGCCGGGGTCGGGGCATTCCGCGACCCGCCGCGGTTCCTGCGGCCGGGCGACACGGTACGCATCGAGATCTCCGGCCTGGGCACGCTCGAAAACCCCGTCGTCGCGGGTTGAATCTCATGGTCGTCGACCTCCAGAGCGCGGTGCCCGAGCCGGTCGAGGTGGCAGCAGTCTCGTACGCCCGGGGCGACCTGGCCGTTCTGGAGGACATCGATGTCGCGATCGGCCAGGGGCAGCGGCTGGCGGTGATCGGGCCCAGCGGCTGCGGCAAGTCCACCCTGCTGTCGCTGATCGCCGGTTTGCTCGAGCCTGGGGCCGGCGTCATCACCGTGGGCGGCGGACGCAGCCCGGCCGAGCGTCTCGCCCGCTGCGCGCTGATGCCGCAGCGCGATCTGCTGCTGCCCTGGCGGTCCGCCCTGGACAACGCCGGGCTGGCGCTCGAGAACGCCGGTGTCAGGCGCAACGACGCCCGCCGCCAGGCCGCGCCGCTGTTCGAGCAGTTCGGCCTGGGCGAGTTCGAGTCCACGTCCCCCGCCCACCTCTCGGGCGGCATGCGGCAGCGGGTGGCGTTCCTGCGCACGCTGCTGGCCGGCAAGCCGGTGCTGCTGCTGGACGAGCCCTTCGGGGCACTCGACGCCATCACCCGGCTCGAGCTGCAGGACTGGCTGGTGGAGGCGCTGGAGGCAGAGCCTCGGACGGTCGTCCTGGTCACCCACGACGTCGACGAGGCGCTGAAGATCTGCCCCCGCGTGGTCGCCCTGTCGCAGCGCCCCGCCCGGGTCGTGATGGACGCCCCCTCCGACGACGTGACCCGCGACGACGTCCTGGGAGCGCTGCGGTCGTGAAGAAGGCCGGCTGGGTCGCAGTCCTGATCCTGCTGGTCGTCGCCTGGCAGGCATACGTCAGCCTGCGTGGCATCCCCGGCTACCTGCTGCCGTCGCCCGCGGACGTTCTGCGGACGTTCTGGAACGACCGCTCGACGCTCGTGTCCGAGTCGTGGGTGACCGGCAAGGAGATGATCGTCGGGTACATCGCGGCGATCGAGCTGGGGCTCGTGTTCGCCACCGCCATGCACTTCTCGGAGACGCTTCGCCGCGCAGTCTCGCCGCTGCTGGTGGCCTCCCAGAGCATCCCGGTGGTCGCGGTCGCGCCGGTGGTGGTGATCTACCTCGGGTTCGGCCTGCTGCCCAAGATCGTGCTGATCGCGCTGGTCTGCTTCTTCCCGATCGCGGTGAATGCGCTGGACGGCTTCCGCTCCGTCGACCCCGAGTACGGCAGGATGATGCGCACGCTGTACGCCGGACGGCGCACGATCTTCTGGCGCGTCGAGGCGCCCTGGGCGCTGCCGGCGATCTTCTCGGGCTGCCGGATCGCCGCCCCCTACGCCGCCATCGGCGCCCTGTTCGCGGAGTACGCCGGCGGCTCGGGCGGGCTGGCCGACTCGATCCGCGGCGCCCAGCTGGACACGGCTCTGGTGGCCGCCGGCGCGCTGGCGCTGACGCTGCTGGCCCTCGCCCTGACCGGGATCGTCGTGCTGCTGGAGCGCGTCTTCGTACCCTGGGCGCACGAAGCCCGATAGGATTTCGCTCGAACCGTTTGCCGGGGAGCCCCGCCGATCGCCGGGGCTGAGAGGGCGCGACGCGTGCGCCGACCCGCCGAACCTGATCTGGGTCATTCCAGCGAAGGGATGCAAATGCGCATCGTGGCTCAGCCTCATCCTCGTTGCCGCCATGGCCGCCGCCGGCTGTGGCAGCTCGTCGGCCACCGGCTCCGGTGCCAACGCGCAGCCGACCAGCGTCCGGCTGGCGCTCGACTGGTACCCGAACCCCGACCACGTCGGTATCTACACGGCCATCTCCCACGGCGACTTCGCACGGGCCGGCCTGGACGTGACTCCGGTGCCGCCGGCCAACGTGTCCGACCCGCTGAAGCTGATCGCCGCCGGCAGGGCGGACATCGCCATCTCGTACGAGCCAGAGCTGTTCTTCGCGCAGCAGTCCGGCCTGCCGGTCGAAGCGGTCGCCTCGGTAGTGCCCACGGCGCTGAACTCGATCATCGCCCGCGGCGGTCAGGGGATCACCACGCCCGCCGACCTCAAGGGGCACTCGATCGGAGTCGACGGGAGCGCCAGCACGTCGGCCTATCTCGACGCCGTGCTCCACCACAGCGGCCTGTCGCCCGCCGACGTCACGATCGTCAACGTCGGCTTCAACCTGGTGCCCGCCCTGCTCTCCCACCGCGTCGACGCCGTGACCGGCGTCTACCGCAACATCGAGGGGGCGCAGCTGGCGGCGGCCGGCGCCCACCCCGTGGTGATGCCGATCGATCAGTACGGGGTGCCGTCCTACGACGAGCTGGTGGTCGCGGTCAACCGCTCCAAGATGCAGTCGGACGCCTCGTACCGCCAGACGGTCGGCGCCTTCGTCTCTGCGCTCCGGGCCGGCACGGTCTACGCCCAGCAGCACCCTGCGGCGGCCCTCGCGGTGATGCGCAAGGTCGCCGCCAGCGACTACCAGAAGGTGCTCGAGCGCAGCGTGCCGGAGACGCTGCGCCTTCTGCACGTCGAGCCTCTCGACGAGCGGGCGTGGGCACGGTTCGGCGCCTGGATGTACGCCCAGAAGCTGCTGTCCCACAAGCCCGACGCCTCACAGATCGTCGGCCAGTTCCTGATCAGTACACTTTTTCGCGTGACCAGTTCTCTCAAGGGCCAGCTGTTGATTGCCGCTCCAACACTGGTCGATCCCAACTTCCGCCGCACCGTCGTGCTGCTGCTGGAGCACACCGAGGAGGGCGCCCTGGGCATCGTCCTCAACCGTCCCAGCGAGACCGAAGCGCGAGACGCGGTGCCCGACCTGGACACCGTGCTGGAGGAGGACGAGCCGATCTACCTGGGCGGGCCCGTGCAGCCGGAGACGGTGATCGCGCTGGCGGAGTTCGGCGACGCCGACGACGCCGAGGAGCCCGTGATCGGGTCGGTCGGCTCGATCGAGGCCGGCGACGACCCCTCCGAGCTGGGATCGCGCGTCCTCCGGGCCCGCGTCTTCGCCGGCTATGCCGGCTGGGCCGAAGGGCAGCTGGAGGGGGAGATCGACGAGGAGGCCTGGTTCACCGAGCCCGCGCTGCCGGCGGACGTCTTCACCGACGAGCCGCGTCAGCTGTGGGCGAGCGTGCTGGAACGGATGGGCAGCGCCTACCGCCTGCTCGCCCGGATGCCCGAAAACCCGAGCTGGAACTGAGGTGAGTATGGAGACCGTTGCGTTCACCAGGATGGCCGATGGGACTCGCGAGGACTACGAGCTGCTCGCGCGCTACGAGGAGGAGTTCGAACGGGAGCTTCCGGATCGCCTGCTGGGTGCGCTGGAGGGGCTCAAGGCGTCGTTCGCCGGCTACCAGGTGACCCGCTACGAGCACTCGCTCCAGTCCGCCACCCGCGCCTACAAGGACGGCCGCAGCGAGGAGTACGTCGTGGCGGCGCTTCTCCATGACCTCGGAGACGAGCTCGCTCCCTACACGCACGGCCAGATGGTTGCGGCCATCCTGCGCCCCTACTGCTCGCCCGACATCTGCTGGATCGTGCAGCACCACGGGGTGTTCCAGCTCTACTACCGGGCACACCTGGTGGGCGGCGACCGCAACATCCGCGACCGCTTCAAGGACAACCCGAACTACGACGCCTGCGCCGAATTCTGCGAGCTCTACGACCAGAACTGCTTCGACCCGGCGTACGACTCACTGCCCGTGGAGTTCTTCGCGCCGATGGTGCACAGGGTGATCAGCGAGCCCCGGTACCTGACGGACGTGGACGCTTGACCACCGGCAAGTAGTAAGAAAGTACCCCAATCCGGCTTCAGCGCCCGTTTGCCGGCGGTCGGCTGCGCTCAAGCCTTTCTGTCAGAGGCCGATATGAGGAGTGATGAGCTCCCATGGTGGACCCCACCCCTCGGAGCAGGCACCCTCCAACCGATGGATCGATCGTTGGCTGGCAGCCTGCGCTGACCTCGACCGCCTGAAGCAGTCGAGCCCGATGACCGATGCCGTGATCGAGGAGATCAGCGGCCGTCGGATCCGGATCGGCGACCGCTGGCTGGCCGACTTCGCATCGTGCAACTACCTGGGATTCGATCTCGACCCGGAGATCATCGAGGCGGTGCCGGAGTACCTGAGCGCCTGGGGCACACACCCGAGCTGGTCACGGCTGCTGGGCAACCCGCGCCTGTACCCGATGATCGAGGAGCGGCTCACCGATCTGCTGGGCAGCGAGGACTCGCTGATCCTGCCCACCATCACGCACATTCACATGTCGGTGATCCCGGTGCTGGCGGCCGGCGGCACGATCTTCATGGACGGCCGCGCCCACAAGACGATCTACGACGGCTGTCAGTTCGCCGCCGCCCGCGGCGCGACCCTGCGCCGGTTCCGGTTCGAGGATCCCGATGACCTCGCCCGCCAGCTCAAGGACGACACGTCGCATGCCCGCCTGATCTGCATCGACGGCGTCAACAGCATGACCGGCAACGCTCCGCCGCTGCTCGAGTTCGCCCGGGTGGCCCAGGAGTACGAGGCCCTGCTCTACGTCGACGACGCCCACGGGTTCGGCGTGATCGGCGAGCGGCGGCCCGACGAGCTGTCGCCGCTCGGCTGCCGTGGCAACAGCATCGTCCGCCACCTCGGCATGGACTACGACGGCATCATCCTGGTCGGAGGGTTCTCGAAGTCGTACTCGTCGCTGACGGCGTTCATCGCCTGCCCGACGCCGCTCAAGGAGATGCTGAAGACGGCCGCGGCGCCGTACCTGTACTCCGGGCCGTCGCCGACCGCGTCGCTGGCGACCACGCTGGCCGGCTTCGACGTCAACGACGCCCGCGGCGATCGCATCCGCCGCTCGCTGTGGCAGAAGACCGACCACGTCCTCTCGTGCCTGCGCCGGCTCAACGTGCGCACGCTCAACCACTCCGGGTTCCCGATCATCGAGATCCCGCTGGCCAACCACGAGGACATCAGCGCCGTCGGCAACTTCCTGTTCGAGAATGGGATCTACGTGACGCTGGCGGCCTACCCGCTGGTGCCCAAGTCCGAGGTCGGCTTCCGCGTCCAGGTCACCGCCGCCAACGGCGACGACGAGATCGAGGAGCTGAACGACACGCTGCGCCGGCTCGCCGACCGGTTCGAGCTGCAGCCGGCCGACCAGCAGCACGATCTCGACCAGGAGCAGGCGGCATGAACAGGGTGACGAGCCTGATCCGCCGACCCTCGCGGTCGAACATCTGGGCCTGGTACCTGGGCGTGGCCACTGTGCTGACGTACCTGTACGCCGCCCCGTCCTCGCCGCTGCTCCAGAGCGGGCCGCTGTTCAACCTGCTCGGCTTCTCGTGCACCGCCGCGATCGGGTTCGGCATCTGGCTGCACCGCCCGCAGGCCCGCAACGCCTGGCTGTTCCTGATGGCCGGGCAGTTCCTGTTCTTCCTCGGCGATCTCTACACCTACAGCTACCCGGTGCTGACCAAGACGTTCACCGCGCACGAGGCTGCGGTGCCTCCGTTCCCGTCGTTCGGCGACGCGCTCTACCTGCTGGTGTATCCGGCGCTGATGACCGGCCTGCTCCTGCTCGTGCGCCGCCGCAACCCCGGCGGCGACCGCACCGGCGTGATCGACTCGACCATCCTCACGGTCGGAGTGGCGCTGCTGTCGTGGGTCTTCATCATCGCTCCCAATGTCCACGCGACCGGGTTGACGATCACGGCGCAGCTGGTGTCGATTGCCTATCCGGTCGGCGACATCCTGCTGCTTGCCGCCGCCATCCGCCTGGCGGTCGACCTGGGCAAGAAGGCGCCGGCGTTCTACCTGATCGCATCCAGCATCACCTGCCTGCTGGTCACCGACTCGGTCTACAACTACATGCTGCTGAAGGGCACCTACAACCACCAGGTGATCCTCGACATCGGCTGGATCTACTACTACCTGCTGTGGGGCGGAGCGGCGCTGCACCCGTCGATGCGCACCCTCGAGGAGCCGGCCACGGACGCCCGAGTCAAGCTGACCAGCACGCGGCTCGTCCTGCTGGCCCTGGCCTGCATGGTGGCGCCGACGATCCGCCTCTTCCAGGACAGCAGCAACACCGACTCGGTGGTCGTCATCTGCGCCTCGATGGTGATGTTCCTGCTGGTCGTCGCGCGTATGGCCGGCCTCGTCCGCCAGGAAGAGACGGTCACCCGCCGCGAGCACGCGCTGCGCAGCGCCGGCCTGTCGCTGGTGGGCGCGCTCGACCTGGAACAGATCGAGGGAGCGGTCGGCGACGCCGTCCGCGAGCTCGCCGGCGCCTCTGCGCGCGCGACGCTGGTGCGCCTGCGCGAGGACGGCACTCCCGAACGGGTGGGCAGCGAGGGCCAGCCAATCGCCATCTCGCGCAACGCCGCCGCATCGATTGCACAGGCGTTCGCCACGGAGGCGGCAGCCGGTTGGACGGCGCTCGACGCGTCGCGCACCGTGCTGTTCGGCGCCGACTGCCCGACAACGGGCGTGCTCGTCGTCCCGCTGACGTCGCGCGAGGGCGGTCGCGCCTGCCTGGTCGCCGCACTTGCGACCCAGCCTGATACGGCGACCGTCGGGGCCATCCAGGCGCTGGGCGCCCAGGTGTCGCTGGCCATCGACGGCGCAGAGATGTCTGCGAACCTTCACCGCCGCCGCAGCGAGGCCCGCTTCCGCTCGCTGGTCGCGCACTCCAGCGACCTGATCACCGTCGTCGACGCCAGCGGCGTCATCACCTACCAGAGCCCGTCGATCGAGCGTGTGCTCGGGCTGGGCGCCGACGACGTCATGCAGACCCGGTTCGCCGACCTCGTCAAGCCGAGCGACCACCCACGGGTGTCGCAGGTGATCGAGCAGGTCGAGGGAGGCACAGCGGGCACCGGCGTGGTCGAGTGCATGCTGCGCTCGAGCGCCGGCGAGTGGCGCCAGTTCGAGATCCGCCACACCAGCCTGCTCGACGATCCCGACGTCCAGGGCATCGTTCTCAACTGCCGCGACGTCAGCGAGCGCAAGGCGTTCGAGGATCAGCTCGCCCACCAGGCGTTCCACGACCCGGTCACCAACCTCGCCAACCGCGCGCTCTTCGCCGACCGCGTCCAGCACGCGCTGGCCCGCGCCGGCCGCGAGCAGGGCACCATCGGCGTCGTCTTCATCGACCTCGACGACTTCAAGACGATCAACGACAGCCTCGGGCACGCAGCCGGCGACGCCGTGCTGCAGGAGGTCTCGAAGCGCCTGATGACCACCGTCCGCCCGACCGACACCGCTGCTCGGTTCGGCGGCGACGAGTTTGCCGTGCTGATCGAGGAGGTCGCCGGTACGCAGGCTGCGATCGACGTCGCCGAGCGGATCCTGGCCGCGCTGCAGGTGCCGATTGAGACCGGCGGCAAGCAGATCACCATCGGCGCCAGCATCGGACTGTGCCTGTCGGCGGGCGGCTCGGAGGGCCTCGACGGCGACGACCTGCTGCGCAACGCCGACGTCGCCATGTACATGGCCAAGCGCGAGCAGAAGGGCCGCTACCGGATCTTCGAGCCCGCCATGCACCGCGAGGCGGTCGAGCGCCTGGAGATGCGCGCCGACCTCCAGCGGGCGCTCGAGACCGGCCAGCTCCAGGTGCACTACCAGCCGGTCATCCGGCTCACCGGCAGCGAGGTGTACGGCTTCGAGGCGCTGCTGCGCTGGAACCATCCGACCAAGGGCTCGATCCCGCCGACCCAGTTCATCCCGGTCGCCGAGGACACCGGCCTGATCATCCCGATAGGCCGCTGGGTGCTGGGCGAGGCCTGCCGCCAGGCGGCGTCGCTCCACGCCGAGTTCCCCGACCTGCCCGTGCGAATCAGCGTCAACCTGTCGGTCAAGCAGCTGCAGGCGGAGTCGATCGTCGACGACGTCCGGCACGCGCTGGCCGTCACCGGCCTGTCGCCGGGCGCCCTGGTGCTGGAGATCACCGAGTCCGTGATGATGGCCGACACCGACCTCGCGGTCGAGCGGCTGCGGGCGCTCAAGGATCTCGGCGTCCGGCTGGCGATGGACGACTTCGGCACCGGCTACTCGTCGCTCAGCTACCTGAGCCGGTTCCCGGTCGACATCCTCAAGATGGACCGCTCGTTCCTGACCTCGGGTCAGGCCGACTCGGCGCTGGCCGCGGCGATCGTCGCACTCGGCGAGACCCTCAACCTCGAGGTTGTCGCCGAGGGCATCGAGCGCTCCGACCAGGCCGCCTCGCTGCAGGAGCTCGGCTGCGAGCTCGGCCAGGGCTTCCTCTTCGCCCGCGCCATGGAGTCGCCGGCCGTCTCGATCTACCTGCGTGAGTTCGGGGACTGGCGCCAGTCGTCAGAGCCCCATGCAGCATAGTTACGACTCCCTCGACCGCCCCGGAGGATTCGGCGGCCTGAACCTGCTCGCGCCCCTGCGGCACCGGGACTTCCGGATCCTATGGGCGGGAATGACGGTGTCGCTGCTGGGGGACGGAATCTTCCTGGTCGCCCTCGCCTGGCACGTCTACAGCATCGAGAACGCTCCCAGCGCGCTGTCGCTGGTCGGCATCGCGATGACGATCCCCACGATCGTGTTCCTGCTGCCGGGCGGCGTGATCTCGGACCGGCTCGACCGCCGCACCATCATGCTGCTGTCCGACCTGCTGCGGGCAATCGCGATCGGAGCCATGGCCGCGCTCACCCTGGCGGGATCCGGGACGCTGTGGGAGATCGCCGGCCTGAGTATGGTCTACGGCGTCGGCACGGCGTTCTTCACGCCCGCCTTCGAGGCGGTCATCCCCGACCTGCTGCCGAGCGCCGACCTGCCGGCAGCCAACTCGCTCGACCAGTTCGTGCGGCCGATCGCCCTCCGCCTCGCCGGGCCGGCCGTCGGCGGCGCGCTGATCGGGCTGCTCGGCGCCGGTGCGGCCTTCGGGGTGGACGCGGCCTCGTTCCTGGTGTCGGCGGTGACGGTGCTGGCGATCGCCCCCACCCCGCATCGGGGCGACGGGGACGCGCGCCTGATCGACGACATCCGCAGCGGGCTGCGGTTCATCCGCGGGCGCGTCTGGATCTGGGGCACGCTGGTGTCTGCCGCGGTCGCCTACCTGCTGTTCCTCGGCCCGACCGAGGTGCTGCTGCCCTACCTGGTCAAGAACGACCTCCACGACTCAGCCCGAACGCTCGGCCTGGTGTTCGCCGCCGGCGGCGTCGGCGCGGTCGGCTCGGCAATCGTGATGGGGCAGCGGGAGCAGCCGCGCCGGCACATCACCTTCATCTATGCGACCTGGACGCTCGCCACCCTGGCCGTCGCCGGCTACGGCCTGGCCACCGCCGCCTGGCAGGTGATGGTCGCCTGCCTGGCGTTCAACGCGCTGGAGACGGCGGGCACCATCGTCTGGGCGACGCTGAAGCAGCGCCACGTGCCGGCCAACATGCTGGGCCGGGTGTCGAGCCTCGACTGGCTGATCTCGATCGGCTTCCTGCCACTCTCGTTTGCCCTGACCGCGCCGGTCGCCGCGGCGGTCGGCACACGTACGACCCTGGTCGGCGCGGGCGTCGCCGGGGCCGTGGTCACGCTGGCGGCGCTGTTCCTGCCCGGAATGCGCGACGTCGAGCGCGAGCCCGAGCTGCCGCAGGAGCCCGCCTCCCTGCCCGCCGACCCCGCGGTCGAGGCGGTCAACGTGCTCGTCGAGACGCTGCAGCCGCGCTCGACAACCGACACCCGCTCCTAGAGTCGCGCGGCCACCTGCAACGGAGAAGACGGTTCGACGGGTCCCGCCACTTGGCGCGCGTTCGAGTGCCAATTGGTCTTCCGTGCGCCCCGCGTAACCGGTCTACGCAGAGTCGCCACATTGCCCGGCCGCCGGCGGATCGCACCTCAACCAGCCACCGCTGGAGACCCCCGCGCAGCCGCTGCCGAACCACGCCGGGGCGAACAGGCGTTCCTACGCTCCGCCGCAATTCCGCCGCATAAGCAGGTATCTTGAGGCCGCCCCTGAAGCCTTGTACGACTCCACACGGAGTCGGGCCGCGCTGGCATTCGCGGGAGTCGCCATCACGACTGTCCGGACCCCACAGCACCCCAGAGCGCCCCGTCCCGGCCCCCGGCGACGGCGTCAGCGTCCCGTTGCGGAGGCGCCGCGGCGAACGCCGCGCCAGACGCCGCCGCGCAGCACGCACCGCGGCGACAGCTTCCGGCCGGACATCCAGGGTCTGCGGGCGGTGGCCGTCATGATCGTCGTGCTCTGCCACGCCCACGCCCCGCTGATGGCCGGCGGGTACGTCGGCGTCGACGTGTTCTTCGTCATCTCCGGCTTCCTGATCACCCGCTGGCTGGTCACCCGCAGCATCCACGAGGGCCACGTCCCCCTCAGCAAGTTCTACGGCACCCGCGCCAAGCGGATCCTGCCGGCGGCCGCGCTGACGCTGATCGTCACCTGCATCGCCAGCTGGCACTGGCTGAACTCCGTGCGGGCGATCCAGGTGCTTCACGACGCGGTCTGGTCGGCCTTCTTCATGGCCAACATCCACTTCGCGCAGGTCGGCACGGACTACTTCGCGCAGGGCGAGCCGCCCTCGCCGCTGCAGCACTTCTGGACGCTCGCGGTGGAGGAGCAGTTCTACCTCGCCTGGCCGCTGATCCTGGCGGTGGCGATGGCGCTGCTCGGCGCCCGCACCACCGGCATCGACCGGCGGATGCTGCGGCGGCTGTTCCTGGTTGCCGGCGGGATCGCCGCGCTCTCGCTGGCCTACTCGATCCACGACACCTCGAGCAACCCGACCAGCGCCTACTTCTCGACCCTTGCCCGTGGATGGGAGCTGGGCGTCGGGGTGATGATCGCGCTGGCCGTGCCGTGGATCCGCAAGATCGGCGTCTGGCAGCGCGCCCTGATGACCTGGGCAGGCCTGGCCGGGATCCTGCTGGCGACGCTGCTCTACACCAGCTCGACGCCCTTCCCCGGCGATGCCGCGCTGCTGCCGGTGCTGTCGGCCGCCCTCGTGATCGCCGGCGGCATCCGGCCGGGGCCGGCCCGGGGCGCTGTCAGCGTGCTGCGGCGGCCCGAGTTCCAGCTCACCGGCAACATCTCCTACGCCCTGTACCTGTGGCACTGGCCGATCCTGGTGATCGCGGCCGAGGCGGTCGGGCACTCGCTGTCGTTCGGCGTGAACCTGCTGCTGATCGCCTTCGCCTACGGCCTCAGCTACGTGACGTTCAAGATCTACGAGGACCCGCTCCGCCACGCGCGGGCGCTCCGAGCACCGCGGATGGCGCTGACGCTGTGGCCGGCGAGCGTTGGCGCGGTGCTCGCCGCCACCATCCTGATCGCAGGGTCGGTGACCACGCACGCGACGGCGAAGGCCAAGCTCGATGCCAGCCGGGCGACGAAGCACACGCTGGCTACGGGAACCCAGGTGCAGCTCGCCGTCCACAAGAGCATCACGCCGTCCATGCTGGCGGCGCCGATCCCCAACGCCCTCGACCCGTCGGTCGACAACCTCGAGTCGGACATCTACGACATGAAGGGGTGCATGTCGGTCGGAGGCACCACGTCGCCGCTCTGCACCTGGGGGGACACGTCCGCGTCGCAGACGATGGTGGTGTTCGGCGATTCGCACGCACAGATGTGGATGGCAGGCTTCGTCAGGTTCGCGCAGGAGAAGCACTACAAGCTGATCCCGCTGGTCAAGGACGGCTGCTCGCCGGTTGTTCTCCACATCCGCGGCCCGTGCCAGAGGTGGTACCACTGGGCCGTCGGCGAGGTCGGAAAGCTGCATCCCGCACTGCTGGTGATGTCGCAGTACTGGTCGAGCTGGGGGACCGAGGGCGTCAGCACAGAACTCAACGACCTGAGGCCGGAGGCAACGAAGATGGCCCTGATCGAGGACGCACCGGGCAGGCCCGTGGACGCGGTCGACTGCCTGCTGGCGAGCGGCGCCACGCTCGGGTCGTGCACGTTCCCGATCACCTCCCGCCAGCGATCGATCTACAGGGAGGTACGCCAGGAGGTGCGCTCCGACGGCGTCACCTATATCCCGACGCTTCAGTGGTTGTGCGCCAACAACGCATGCCCGGGGGTGGTCGGCACGATCATCACCTACCGCGACCGCCACCACCTGTCGGCGACGTACGCGAACGAGCTCGCAAATCCGCTGGCCGAGAAGATGGCCAGCGTGCTCTCGTCCCGGCGTAGAACCAACCCAGGCTTCGCCGGGTGGCGGTCAGGCAAACCGCCCTCACCGCCACCCGACCGCTCATCGGGGCGCCGAGATTCGAACTCGGGACCTCACCGACCCGAACGGTGCGCGCTACCAGGCTGCGCCACGCCCCGCGGCGCGCGGATTATCGCACAGGTGGCTATTCCGGCCGGTCAGCCGGGGGTGCAGCCGTCGCGACGCGCGCAGTAGGCGTCGAAGGCCATCAGCCGCCGCAGCCACTCGCGCTGAGCGTCGACCTCGATGTCGTACAGGAGCCGGTCGAGCTCGAAGATCTGCACCGCGTCGTCGAGGTTGCGCTGCATACGCGCGCGCAGCCCGCCACGGGGCGCCGCCTCGAAGGCAGCCCGAGTGACCCGCCGCGTCGGCGGGTCGGGCACGTGGGCTGCGATTCTCTGTTCGAGCGATACGTGTTGGGACATGCGCGCACACTCCCAGCGTTCGCGGACAGCGTCAATGGGTGGGGTGGGAAACCCCCCCACCCGCCGGTACACTCACCGCCGTGGCCGGGCGAGATGAGATCGTCTCCTACTGCAACGAGCTGCTCGACACGGGCGGGTTCCGGGACATGCTGCCGCTCGGGCTGCAGGTGCCGGGAGCCGAGGAGGTGCGGCTGGTCGTCAGCGGCGTGACTGCATCGCTCGAGCTGTTCGAGCGAGCGGCCGACGCCGGCGCGCAGATGGTGCTCGTCCATCACGGCATGTTCGTGGGCAGCGGCCCCCGGCCGCCGATCGACGCGCGCGAGAAGGCCCGCCTGAAGACGCTGTTCGACAACGACCTCTCGCTGGTCGCCTACCACCTGCCGCTGGACGCCCACCCGGAAGTCGGCAACAACGCGCTGATCTGCGGCCTGCTCGGCATCGCCCACCCGGAACCGTTCGCCGAGCACGGAGGGCGGCCGCTCGGCTGGATCGGCTCGATCGACCCGCCGATCTCGCTCGAAGAGCTGGTCGGCCGTGTCCGGCAGCAGATCAACCCCGAGCCGCTCGTGTTCGACGACGGCCCGGCCCGCGTTGTCCCGCGTGGCCGTGGTCAGCGGCAGCGCGGCGGGCGACGTTGTCCCTGCTGCAGACGCCGGCGCCGACTGCTTCGTCACCGGCGAGCTCAAGGAGCAGGTGATGAGCGAGGCCCGGGAGGCGGGGATCAGCGTGATCGGCGCCGGCCACTACCGCACCGAGGTGTTCGGCGTCCAGGCCCTGGGGGAGCGGGTCGCCGAGCGGTTCGACGTCGAGCACCTGTTCGTCGACATCCCCAATCCGGTCTAGCGCAGCCACCGTAATCCCTGGCCTACCCACCAGACGGGTGACGCACAACCCCCGGGTCGGGTGTGCGGGCATCCCCTGCGAGCGCCGATACAACCATCGACCCCCAATGGATTGGAGGACAATGGCTCCCGCTCCTTCTACCGACCTGGCCGTCCTGACGCTCCAGCGTGCTGACGTGCGCAGGTTGGAACGGCCCCGACACAGCGATTTCTACCCCGGCGGCGCCCGGCTCATGGTCGGAGGTGTCGGCATGGACGTCGACGGCGACCTCTGTGGCTGGGTGGCCTACGGCGACCTCGAGGGCGACCTCGAAACCCCGACCTGGCCGCAGGACATCGTGTTCCGGCGACTGGAGGACTGCTACCCCTGGTCGGTCGACGTGGCGATCGTCTACCACGGCGGCAACTGGCGCCGCTCCGTGGGCGCGGTAAACGCCCGCCTCAGCCAGGAAAGCCGGCAGCACGCGCGGCCGGTCGACGCCGACCTGACCGAGCGCGCATGGCTCACCATGTCCCAGCGTCTGGAGGCAGATTCGTACCGGCGCAGGCAGCGGGACTACCTCCGCGGAAACCAGGCAGCGTAACCCGCCCCGGGGACCCGTCGAGTCGTTGACGGCATCCGGACCCAGGGCTACGATGCGCACATGGACTTGCGAGTTGCGCGGGCCTGAGATGTCCGCACTCCGCACAACCCGAGAGGCAGCTTGAAACCCACCGGTGCGCATGTGCCCGGTGGGTTTTTTGTTGGCCCCAAACACGACAGGGAGACGGACGCATGGCGAATCATCTGACGCCGGAGGAGTTGTCGAAGGAGTACGACCTCAAGCGCGAAGAGGTCATCCGGTTGTGCCACGAGCAGCACGTGCCGATCTACCACGGCAAGATCGACAAGTCGCTGTTCCTCGCGGTGCGGCAGGAGATCACCCTCTCCTCGCGCTAATCCGGCGCGGACGAAGATTCGTTACGAAATCGAGCGGGCGACAGGCCTTGTGCCTTCCGCCCGCTTGCGTATTCTGGATCGGATGATCCCCCGCATCTGCCTGATTGCTGTGCTGCTGACGCTGGGGTTGGCTCCGGCTGCGCAGGCGGCGACGCTGGCGGAGCAGGTGGCCTCGATCGTCGGGCATTCGTCGTTCGCCGGGTCGACCAACGGCTACGCCGTGTACGACGTCACCGCCAGACGATTGGTCTACACGCGAAACGCGCCGGCCGAACTGAAACCGGCGTCGAACATGAAGCTGACCACAACGGCCGCCGCGCTCGGCCGCATGGGCCCCAGTCACACGCTGGCGACCCACGTCTTCGCGAGCGGCACCCTCAGCGGCGGCGTCCTGCACGGCAACCTCTACCTGGTCGGGGGCGGCGATCCATCATTCTCGACCGCCGCCTACGCGGCCCAGGCCTTCAAGGGCGCTGCTTCCCGCGACGGGGTGCTTGCCGTGGCGGTGCGGTCAGCCGGCATCCACGCGGTGACCGGGGCCGTGCTGGGCGACGAGTCGTACCTGTCGAACGTCCGCACCGGCCCCTACTGGAAGGCCAGCTACTGGCAGGACTGCGCCCCGCTGTCGGCGCTCTCCATCAACGAGGACCTGACCAGCTACGGCTCGATCTACAGCTACCACAACCCGCCCGTGCGAGCCGCTCAGGTGTTCCGCGCGGCGCTGGTCGGTAACGGGGTCAAGGTCGCGGGCGGCGCGGGCGCCGCGACGCGCCCGTCGTCTGCCCGGCCGATCGCGTCCGAGCAGTCGCCGCCCATGTACCGGTTGACGCTGGAGATGGACGTGCCGTCCGACAACTACTTCGCCGAGGTGCTGAACCGGGACATCGCCAAGGCTGCGGGCAGGCCCGGCACCACCTTCCTCGGGCGGGTCTACACGCGCACCTACCTGACGTCCATCGGTGTCGGCCTGACCGGCGCCGAGCTGCTCGACGGGTCGGGCCTCTCGGTGCGCGACCGGCTCTCCGCCGGCCAGATCATGGAGCTGCTGCTACGTGTCCACGACCGCCCGGCCTACTCCTGGTGGTTCCGCAACTCGCTGCCGGTCGCGGGCGTCAGCGGCACGCTGTCGAAGCGCATGCTGACCGGGCCCGCGCACGGCAACGCCCACGCCAAGACCGGCACGCTGGACGACGCCTCGAACCTGTCCGGGTACGTCACCAGCCGCAACGGCCACCTGCTCGTGTTCTCGCTGCTGATGAACCACGGCCCGCTGATCAACGTGACCGCAGCGCAGGCCACGCAGGACCGGATCGTCCAGCTGCTGGCCGGTTCGTCGCCTCCAGCCTAGAGCGCCTAGGCTCCCGTTGCCTGGCGAGACGAAGCCAGCTCCTCCAGCTGATCGACGCTGATAACCGGCACGTCGAGGGCCTCCGCCTTCGACCGCTTCGAGCCGCCGCCCTCGCCGGCCAGGACGTAGTCGGTCTTCTTCGAGACCGAGTCGTTGACCTTGGCGCCCAGCGACTCCAGGTGCTCCTTGATGCTGTCGCGCGTGTAGCCCTCGATGGAGCCGGTGACGACGAACGTCATCCCGTCCAGAGCGCCGCCCGCCGGGCGCTCACGGCGCGGGCCCTCCATCTGCACACCGGCCGCCTTCAGCGCTGCGACGACCTCCTGGTGCTCCTCGTCGACGAACCAGCCCGAGACGGCGTCGGCGATCACCGGCCCGACCCCCTCCACACCTGCGATCTCCTCGGCGGTCGCGCTGCCCAGCGCGTCGACCGAGCCGAACGCGTCGGCCAGCAGCTCGGCGGTGATGAACCCGACGTGGGGTATGCCGAGCCCGAACAAGACGCGCGCGAACGGCCGCTGCTTCGACGTCTCGATCGACTCGATGACGTTGGTCGCCGACCGCTCCTGGAACCCCTCCAGCGGCAGCAGGTCGTCCACCGTCAGCCGGTAGATGTCCTGCGGCTGGGCGATCAGCCCGGCGTCCAGGAGCCGCCGGACGAGCCGCTCGCCGACGCCGTCGATGTCCATCGCGCCGCGCGAGACGAAGTGCTTGAGCCACTCGTAGCCCTTGGCCGGGCAGGACGGGTTCGGGCAGCGGTGCATCGCCTCGCCCTCGGGGCGCACGACCGGCGTGTCGCAGACCGGGCAGCGCGCGGGCATCTGCCAGGGCGGCTGCCGCTTGGCGCCGGGCTCGATGTGCGGGCCGACGACCTGGGGGATCACGTCTCCCGCCCGCTGCACGATCACGGTGTCGCCCTCGCGGATGTCCTTGCGGTTGATGTCCTGTTCGTTGTGCAGGGTGGCCAGCGACACGGTGACACCCCCCACCCGGACCGGCTCCAGCACGGCGTAGGGGTTGAGCGCGCCGGTGCGCCCGACGTTGATGCCGATGTGCAGCAGCTTGGTCAGCTCGGTGGTGGGCGGGAACTTGTAGGCGATGGCCCACCGCGGGTCGCGGCCGACGGAGCCCAGCGCCCGCTGCTGCTCGAAGCTGGATACCTTGACCACTGCCCCGTCGATGTCGTAGGAGAGCTCCGCCCGCCGCTGCTCCCAGGCGTGGCACTCCTCCAGGGCGGTGTCCGGGTTGTCGTGGAGCCGGACGCCCGGGTTCACCCTGAAGCCGTGGTCGCGCATCCACTGCAGCGCCTCCCAGTGGGTGGACAGCTCGATGCCGTCGACCACGCCGAGTGCGTAGACCCAGATCGAGAGCGGCCGTCCCGCGGTGACGGCTGGATCCTGCTGGCGCAGCGAACCGGCAGCCGAGTTGCGGGGGTTCATGAAGGTGGGCAGCCCCTGCTCGGCACGTTCCCGGTTCACCTGCTCGAAGCCCGCCAGCGGCAGGTAGATCTCGCCGCGCACCTCGATCGTGCCGGGAGCGTCGATCCGCAGCGGAATCGAGCGGATCGTTCGCAGGTTCGCCGTGACGTCCTCGCCCTGGACGCCGTCGCCGCGCGTCGCGCCGCGGACGAACTGCCCGTCCTGGTAGAGCAGCGAGATGGCCAGGCCGTCGATCTTCGGCTCCGTCACCAGCTCGTAGGGCTCGCCGTCGAGGCGCGCCTCGAGCCGTTGCACCCACGAGCGGAACTCGTCGTCGTTGCGAGCGTTGCCCAGCGAGAGCATGGGCTGCAGATGGGCGACGGTGGCAAAGCCGGACGAGGCCAGCGCGCCCACCCGCTGGGTCGGCGAGTCGGGGCTGACCAGCTCGGGGTGGTCGGCCTCGATCTGCTGCAGCTCGCGGAACAGCGCGTCGTACTCGGCGTCCGAGATCGTCGGGTCGTCGAGCACGTGGTAGCGACGGTTGGCGTCGTCGATGCTTGCCCGCAGCTCGGCCGCGCGTTGCTCGGCCTTCATGCGGCCACCTCGTGTGGAGATGCGTAGAACACGTCCGGCTCCTCTGCCTCCAGCTCCTCGCGGCTGAAGATGCCCCAGGTCGCCGCGGCGCTGAGCACGCCGGCGGCGCGGGCGGCGCGGATGTCGAACGGGGAGTCGCCCACGTAGACCGCTGCGCCGGGATCCTCCCCCAGCAGCTCGAGGGCATGCAGGATCGGCTGTGGGTGCGGCTTGTGCAGCGTCGTGTCCTCGACGGTGACGATCACCTCGAAGGTGTCGTCGATACCCAGCGTGCGGAAGGCCAGCTCCTGGCTCGGCCGCATCTTGGAGGTGACGACGCCGAGGCGGCGCCCGGCGCCGCGCAGGCGCTCGAGCATCTCGGGCACGCCCGGATAGCTTCTCAGCAGGTCAGCGGTGCGCTCACGGTTGTGGGCGACATAGACGTCGAACAGCTCGTCGGCGCGGGCCGGCTCGATCGTGCGCATCTGGGCGATCAGGGGCTGCCCGATGCCCCGCCTCAACTCGTCGTCATCGACCTGGGCGCCGAGCACCGTCCGGGTGGCGAAGCGGAACGAGTCCAGGATCAGCTCCTCGCTGTCGATCAGCGTGCCGTCGAGGTCGAACAGCCATGTGCTTCGGCTAAGTCCCATCGTCTGGATCGTACCGACCCTGCGGTGATAGGTTTGCACCCAGCGCAGGCCGCAAACCAATCCCTCCCTGACGCCGTAATCTAGGGCATGGACATCACAATCCCAGCTCATGGAAAACTCTCCGCGGTCACTCTGCTGGTCGCCGGAGCCGCCCTTCTCGCAGGCTGTGGGAGCAGCTCGAGCTCAGGCAGCAGTGCTGCGGGCGGCGGTGGTGGATCGTCCACCCCCACGACGACGCCTCCCACGTCCAGCACGCCCTCGGGCGGCGGCACGATGGTTGGCGTCACGCTCGAGAACTTCAAGATCATCGTCGCCGGCGGTGACAAGCTGAAGGCGGGCACCTACACCTTCCACGTCACCAACAAGGGCCCGTCAAACCACAACCTGACGATCAACGGCCCTGGCGTGTCGAAACAGGCAACGCCCACGTTCCCCGCCGGCCAGAGCCAGAACCTGACGGTCACGCTGAAGAACGGGATGTACGCCTTCTACTGCTCCGTTCCGGGTCACCGCCAGCTCGGCATGGACGTGTCGGTGAAGGTCGGTACCGGCGGCACCAGCTCAGCCTCCAGCTCCAGCTCGAGCAGCAGCAGCGGCGGCGGCTGGTCGTAACAGCGGCGCCGGCGTGTCTCAGGAGATAGTCGGACAGGGCACGCTCCCGCGTGCCCTGTTTGCCGGCTTTGCGGTCTCGGCGATCGGCGGGCCGCTGGCACTGGTGACGGTGGTCGGGCCCGACGCCGTCGGCGCCGGCGCGCTGCGCTCGATCGGCCTCGTCATTCTGCTGGGCGCGCTGCTCTTCGGTGCACCGGTCGCCGTCTGGTGCTTCTACCTGCGCCGCAGCGCCACCGACGGCGGCCTGTTCGCGTTCACCGAGATCGCCGCCGGCCACCGGGTGGCGATGGTGCAGGGAGGGGTGTGGCTGGTCAGCTACGTCCTCTACCTGGTCTACACAGTCACCCAGGTCGTCTACGACCTACTCGCGCCGAGCTTCCCCGCGCTGACGCAGCACCGTGGCCAGCTGCTGGTTCTGCTGCCCCTGCTGATGGTCGCCGGGCTGCTGCTCGCCGAGCGGCTGATGTTCGTGCTGCTGGCGATCTCGGCCGTGGCTCAGGTGGGCCTGCTGCTGATCCTGACCTGGGTCGTGTGGCGAGGGGCCGGGGTGCACGTCAGCTCGTTCGCTCCGCACGGCCACTCCGGCACGCTGGCCCGGGGAGTGGCCAACACCGCATTGCTCTTCACCTGCTCCAGCCTGCCGCTGTTCCTGGCGGGGAGCGTGGTGGGCGGCGCGATCACCGCCAGGCGGACGCTGATCGGCTCGGTCGCAGGGGTTGCAGTCCTGATCGCGGCCGCAGCGTTCTCGCTCAGCGCCCTGGCCTCGTCGCAACTGGCGACACTCGGGTTCCCGGGGAGGACGGTCGCGGAGCTGTACAGCGGATCGACGCTCGCCGACGCCGTGGCGATCGTCGCGGTGGCCAGCGTGCTGGGGATCGTCGTGGCCGAGTTCATCGCCATCACGCGAGTCGGTAACGCGATGTTCCACGTGCCCGTGAAGCGGGTCGCCCAGATCGTGGCCGTGATCTTCGTGGCCGGTGACGTGATCAGCCTTGTCAACCCGGACAAGGTCTACGACGACATGATCACGCCCTCCTTGGTGGCCCTCTACATCTCGCAGGCGATCGTCTTCGCGTCATATCCGCTGTTGCTCCGTAAGGAGGGAACGAGGCGGCCGTTCCAGGTGGCGCTGGCGGTGGTCGCGACCGGGCTGATGCTGTTCGGGCTCGAGGTCGCAATCAGCCAGCAGCCGTACTTCTAGGTCAGGTGTCGCCGGCGCGGACGTGCGCATCGGCCTCCTGGCGCTCGACACCGAGCGCGCGCAGCAGGTCGACGGCGGCGGAGCGGATCGTGCTCACAACCACGCCGACCGCGAGGGCAGGCTCGTCGTCCAGCGTGCCAGTCGCGGTCGCCGCGGCATCCAGCGCATGCTCGACCAGGTCCGAGTCGTCGTCCGAGCCGGCCAGCAGTGGGCCGAGCTCCCGGATGGCCTGCGCGAGCTCGCGGATCGCTCCCGGAAGCGCGGCGGGGACGTCGGCGGCAGTCTCACAGGCGGCGCGGGCGGCGCGGCTCAGCACCCGGGCGCCGCGTGCCAGGGAGTCGATATGCGGCGCCGCCTGGGTGTAGCGGTCGAGGGCGGGCAACAGCGTCCAGCGAATCGGCGCCAGGCGAGCCGTCTCGCGGCCCTGCCTGAGGAGCAGCTCGAACCGGTCGCCCAGCGTGCCCAGCTCTCCGGCGCGGTGGAGGATCTCGGTCGCCTGCTCGCCGTCCCCCGCTTCGAGCGCGGCGGCAGCTGCCTCGAAGACAGTGGCTGTCTCGTCCAGGAACGCGTCGACCGCACGGCGCACCGGGCTGACCGGGTTGCGCGGCACCACGGCCAGGACTGCAAGGCCGACGAACCCACCGATGAGGGCGTCAACAAACCGGGTCGGGGCCGCACCGGGCGCCGGAATCGCCGCCACCAGCACGGCGGTGCTCGCGGCCTGGCTCGCGATCATCACGCCCGCTCCCAGCAGGATCGCGGCAGAGACCGCGAGCACGATGATGAGCCCGATCTGCAGCGCGCCGGTGCCGATCTCACGGACGATCAGGTCTCCCACGCCGATGCCGATGGCGATCCCCAGCACCATCTCGAAGGCGCGTCGCGTGCGCGGGCCGGGCCGCACCGAGAGGACGATCGTCGAGGCCACCGGGGCGAAGTACGTCGACGTGTGCCCGAACAGGTCATGCGCGATCCACCACGACAGTGAGCCCGCGATCCCCATCTGCACGACCGGCACCGCCGCCACCCGGAGCGCCGCGCTCCGCCGGCGCAGGTGCCGCGTCAGGCGGTGCCTGGCTTGTTCGATCACCGCTCCTCCACCGCAAGACGGCCGACCAGGCCGTGCGACATCGTACTCCGGCGGCCCGGTCGGCCGCCGGTCGGTGGCCAACTGGCCACGTCGCGACAGACAACTGGCCACCGTCCGGTCTGCGCTGCGCGTGGCCTCGTTGCCGCCCGGTCGGGACGCGTGCAGAGCGTCAGACGCGGGCGACGCGGCGGCTGGCGCGCACGCCGCTGGTCGCAAGGGTGACGCAGATCAGTGCCCAGACCGAGGGCCACGTCCAGCTCGGCTCGACCCAGAGTGCGACGTTCTGCGCCGCGCCGGCGATGAGCAGGCTGATGGTCGGCACCAGGAAGACGGCGACGGCGATCGCCGGCCGGGGGTCGAGCGGGAGAGCCAGCAGCGCAATCCCGCTGACGACGACGAGCATGGCAAACAGCGTGCTGGTCAGGAAGAACGGGCTGACCACGATGCCCATCGCCAGCGCGTAGGGCACGGCCGGCACCAGCAGCAAGAGCGGGGAGCGGCCGGGCAGCGGCCCGCGGCGCGCGAGGACGGCGATCAGCGCCGCCGGCAGCAACGCGCCGGCGGCGACCTGCGCCCAGGCAAACCACTGAGCCGGCTGGGCGACCAGCGCGTCGTAGCTGAGCCAAACAGCGAGCGCGGCGGCGGTCGCTGCGGCGGCGACCGGCAGTATCCGTCCGCCGCGGACCAGCGTGGCAAACGCGAACACCCAGGCGAGCCCCAGCGCGACGTGCCACCGGTCCGAGTTGCCGGCGTAGGCAGCGAAGACGGCTCCGACGGCGTTCCCGGCGACCAGCAGGACGGCGCCCAGGTGAAGGCCGTCGAGCGCGAGACCGTTCGGACTGCCGCCGCCGGCCGCCAGCGCACGCAGCCGGATCCCCGCCGCCAGCAGTGCCCGCGCCTCGCGTCCGGACGGCCAGCGCTGGTCTTCCCGGGACACCCCGGCGAGCGTCGACACGATCTCGTCCTCGTGGTCGGCGCGGTAGGCGGCCGGGAAGATGCGCAGCAGCGACCGGTAGCGCCGCTCCAGATCCGAGTTCATGCCATCCCCCTGACCGCGTCGAGCCGCAGCAGCACCGCCTGCGAGGAGGCGGCAAGCCGCTGAGCCTCCTCCGCCAGCACGGCGTGCCCTGCGTCGGTGAGGGCGTAGTAGCGGCGCTCGCGGCCTTCGACCACCTCACGTCCCCGCTCCTCCACGAGCCCATCGGCCATCAACCGCTCCAGGGCGCCGTACAGCGTGCCCGCAGCCAGCCGAACACGGCCGTCCGACAGCAGCTCCGCCTGCTTGATGATCCCGTACCCGTGCAGCGGGCCGTCGATCAGCGAGGCGAGGATGAAGTACGTCGGCTCCCGGAGTGCGGGTCGTGTGCTTGCCATGGCGAGAGTATATATCGGTATCCGATCTATCGTCAAGCGGCTGATGCGTATCGATCGCTAGGCTCCAGACATGAGCGCTCCCGAGGAGACCCCCGTGCAGCGGGACGGTTACGTCATCGATCCCGGCGTCGACATCGGCCACGTGCACCTCAAGGTTGCGGACATCGACCGGTCGCTCGACTTCTACTGCGGCGTGCTCGGCTTCGAGCTGATGCAGCGCTACGGCGACCAGGCGGCGTTCGTGTCGGCCGGCGGCTATCACCACCACATCGGCCTGAACACCTGGGATTCGCGCGGCGGCACGCCGCCCCCGCCCGGGCACACCGGGCTGTTCCACGCGGCGATCCGCTACCCGACCCGCAAGGCGCTGGCCACCGCTCTGCTGCGGCTCGCCGAGGCGGGCATCCCGCTCAGCGGCGCCAGCGACCACGGCGTCAGTGAGGCGCTGTACCTGCACGACCCCGACGGCAACGGCCTGGAGCTCTACTGGGACCGGCCGCGCGAGGAGTGGCCCCCCGCCCTCACCGCGAACGACCGCGTGAACATGTTCACCGAGCGCCTCGACATCGAAGACCTGCTGAGCGAAGCCGACCGGTAGGAACTACGCCGGAGGATGTGGCGTCCAACGGACGTGAAGCGCCTCCTGCATAGCGGTGCCGTCCTGGCGGCGATCGGTCTGGGGCTGCTGACAGGCGGCTGCACCCTGTCGTCGTGGGGAACGCCGGCCGCCACGCTCACACCGACGGCGCGGCCTCCGGTCTACCGGGACCGTGAGTTCGGCTGGACGGTGATCCGCCCTGCACACCTGCAGTCCGGGCATTTCACGGCCAACGGCATGTTCACGGCCGACGGCGAGTGGTTCGCGAACTTCGACATGGGCATCAACGGCAACCAGACGGCGAGCCGGACGGTCCCCGACTTCCGCCGACTTCGGAACTTCCCGGCGACGGGCGCCGCGCTGATGATCTGGTTCGGCGAGCGTCTGGCCGGCCCACCGCCTCTGCGCGACAGCCGATTCCCGGTCACGGTCGCGTCGCTGGCTCCGATCCAGCCCTACGCAGGTGGGGCCGAGCCGACCCCCCTCTACCGGCAGGTGCACGGCGACGGCTCCTCGTTTGCCGTTGCCGTCTGGCTAGGACCGCATGCGGCTCCGGCGGCGAAGCAGGAGGTCGCCGCAACGCTGGCGTCGCTCCGCTTCCCGCCGCTTCGCACCGGAACCGAGCGGGCCGGGCGGTTCGATGTGCTCGGCCGGACGACGGCCTATCCGGTCGGCTCCGTGACCCACTTCGCGTCCTCGTCGCTTCCGATAGCGGGTGGCAGCGGGCTGTTCCTGATTCATGCGCCGCGAGCGTTCTACGCGATCCCGGACACCTTCCAGGCACCCAACTCACACACGACCTGCGCCCTCACCTACGACAGCGCATCGAAGCACTTCCGATGCCCGGCGACCGGGATGCAGTGGAACCTCGTCGGCATCCCCAACCCGGTCTCGAACGCGGGCTACACCGATGGGATGGACATCGGCCTCCACATCGCCACCGTCGCCCAGGACGGCCACGTCCTCTACGCGCCGTCCTTCGGCGCACTGTTCCCGCTGCTGTTCAAGGGCAACCCCTGGGCCTGAGCGTCAGGCGAACAGCGACCAGCCCTGCAGCGTCGGGATCGCCCGGTCGCTGGTCAGGTCGAGGTGGATCGGGGTGACTGCGATCCGGCCGGCCGCGATGGCCTGAAAGTCGGTGCCCGGCTCGTCGTGGTAGGACGGGTCGTCGCCGTAGATGCGATAGCGCCGGCGCCCCTCCTCGTCGGCCTCGAGCTCGAGGCGGTCGCGGTAGATCCGCTTGCCCAGCCGGGAGACCTCGACGCCCTCGGGGTTGGCGGGGACGTTGACGTTCACCACCGTCCCGTCCGGTAGGCCGTGCTCCGCCACCTGCTCGACCAGCGACGCCAGGAACCGCGCGGCGGGCCCGAAGTCATACGTCTCGTGGCGCTTGAAGTCCGCCCGCGCGCTGGGGCTGCCCTGCGAGATCGCGACGCCGGGGATGCCGAGCAGCAGGCCCTCGAAGGCGGCTGCCACCGTGCCGGAGTAGGTGACGTCGTCACCCAGGTTGAAGCCGTAGTTGATGCCGGAGACGATCAGGTCGGGCCGGTCACCCACCAGCCCCAGACCGGCGAACCGGACGCAGTCGACCGGCGTCCCGTCGGTCGCGAAGCCAAGTGAGCCGTCGCGCAGCTCGACCTCCGACACGTTCAGGGGGCGGTGGATGGTGATGCTCCGCGCGACACCCGACCGGTTCGAGTCCGGCGCGATCACCGACACCTCGCCAATGGCGTCCAGCGCCTGCTTGGCCGCGAACAGCCCGCGGCTGGTGATGCCGTCGTCGTTGGTGAGCAGTATCCGCATCAGTTCCGAGTCTAGGCGGCGGGGTAGCTGACCCCTACCAGGCACAGGCCGTGCGGCGGCGCCGTCCGCCCTGCCTCCGAGCGCGGCCGGCCCTCCAGCAGGCGGCGGAACCGCTCGGGGTCGGGTCGCTGCAGCATCGTGCCGACCAGGATCCGCACCATATGCCGGAGCAGCGCGTCGGCGGTCAGCTCGAAGACCAGTCGGTCGCCGTCCCGCACCCACCGGGCCGTTTCGACGGTGCGGTTGAAGAACACGTGCTGCGTCTCGCTGGGCGTGAACGCGGTGAAATCGTGCACGCCGGCGATCGACGCGGCGCACGCGTCCAGCGCGTCCGCATCCAACCGGCCCGGGTGGTGCAGCTCGTAGAGCCGGCGCATCGGGTCGGGGGCGCGGCGGGCCAGGACGGTGTAGGTGTAGCTGCGCCCGAGAGCATCGGCGCGGGCGTCGAAGCCGTCCGCCGCCTGGGCAACGTCCAGCACCGACACGTCGGGCGGCAGCCCGGCGTTGAGCCTGCCCACCGGCGGCTCCGCCGGCAGCTCGAACGACACCACGTTGGCCGACGCGTGGACGCCCCGGTCGGTGCGCCCCGCGACGGTCAGCGGAGCCCCCACGACCTGCTCCAGAACGCTCGCGACCGTTCGCCCCTCAGGTTGCCGCGCCCAGCCGTGGAAGTCCGTGCCGTCGTAGGCAACGCTGGCGCGAAAGGTCGGCACGCTGCACCCGGCCTATGCGGGGCTGAAGTCCTGCAGCGCCGCGGCGAACGTGGAGCGGAGGTCGTCCCACGCCGTGTCAGCCGCCGAGGCGACGATCACGTAGCCAACGCCGCCGTCGACGATGCACCACAGCCGCTGGCGCATCGTCCGCTCGTCGTGCGTCCAGCGGTAGGTGAGGACGACCGCAGGGTGACCGGCGACCGTCGTCTCCTTGTCCTCGAGCAGCTCGACCCCGTCGAATCCCGCCCGCACGGCGCCGTCCTGCATCTGGGCGTAGCGGCCGACATCGACGCTCGGGTCGAGCTCGTCGCGGGTGACCACCAGCGACGGCGATCCGTCGCCGTCGTCCGGCCCCACATACGTGATCACGCTGCGGTCGCTCCAGCCGGCCGGCTGCCCGATCCGCACCGAAGCCTCCAACGATCTAGGAAGGGACGTGATCGACGAGCTCGATGTAGGCCATCGGCGCGGAATCGCCCGGCCGGGGGCCGAGCTTGATGATCCGCGTGTAGCCTCCCGGGCGGTCGGCGAACCGGGGCGCAACCTCGTGGAACAGCCTGTGCACCGAGTCCTTGCTGCGCAGGTAGGCGACAGCCTGCCGCTGCGCCGCCACATCGACCGGGTCCTTGCGGGCGAGCGTGATCAGCTTCTCGGCGATCGGCCGCAGCTCTTTGGCCTTGGCCTCCGTCGTCTGGATCCGCCCATGCTCGAACAGCGAACCGGCCATGTTCGAGAACATGGCCTTGCGATGCGCTGCGTCGCGCCCGAACTTGCGGCCGGTGCGGCGATGCCTCACTCGGAGCCCCGCAGCGAAAGCTGGTGGGCCGCCAGGGTCTCCTTGACCTCTTCGATCGACTTCTTGCCGAAGTTGGGGATCGCAGCCAACTCGGCCTCCGTCTTGCCGACCAGGTCGCCGATCGTCTCGATGCCGACGCGCTTCAGGCAGTTGTAGCTGCGGACGCCCAGCTCGAGCTCCTCGATCAGGATGTTCTCCATGCCGTGAGCGCTCGGCGCGACCGCCTCGGCGACGCCGCCTTCCGGCCGCAGGGCCAGCTCGGAGGCGTCGATGTCGGTGAAGATCGAGAGGTAGCGGATGAGGATCTCGGCAGCGTCCTTGACGGCATCCTTCGGCGTCATCGAGCCGTCGGTCGTCACGTCCAGCTTCAGCTTGTCGAAGTCGGTGCGCTGGCCGACGCGCGCGGCGTCGACGTGGTAGGCAACGCGCCGCACCGGCGAGAAGAACGAGTCGACCGGGATCACGCCGATGGTCGTCTCGGGGCCCTTGTTGCCCTCGGCGGGGACGTAGCCGCGGCCGCGGGCGATGGTCAGCGTCATCTCGAGGCGGGCGTTGTCGGCCAGGTTGCAGATCTCGAGGTTCGGGTTGAGGATCTCGAGATCGGCGGGCGCCTCGATGTCGGACGCCTTGACGACCCCGGGGCCCTCCTTCTGGACGTGCACCTCGACCTCGCCCGACTCGCCGTGCAATCGGCAGATCAGGCCCTTCAGGTTGAGGATGATGTCGGTGACGTCCTCGCGGACACCGGGAACCGACGTGAACTCGTGCGCGACGCCCTCGATCTTGACGGAGGTGACGGCGGCGCCTTCGAGCGAGGAGATCATCACCCGGCGCAGGCTGTTGCCGAACGTGTAACCAAAGCCGCGGTCGAGCGGCTCGACGACGAACGAACCGGACTGGTCGCCGGCGTCCTCGGATGTGATCTTGGGAATGATTTCAAGCATGGGTGTGGATTCGCCCCTTACGGATTACTTGGAGTAGAGCTCGACGATCAGCTGTTCCTGAACCGGGGTGTCGATATCGACCCGGTCGGGAAGGCGGAGCACCTTGCCGGTCAGATTGTCGTGGTCGGCCTGCAGCCACGGTGAAACGGAGGCCGTGAGGTCGGTCGCATCGGTGACGACGGGCTTTGCCGCAGCGTTCTCGCGGAGGCTGATCACGTCGTCTTCGCCGACCTGGTAGGACGGGATGTTGACCCGCTTGCCGTTGACCACGAAGTGCCCGTGACGCACCAGCTGGCGGGCCTGCGAGCGCGAGGCCGCAAAGCCGAGCCGGTAGACCACGTTGTCCAGCCGCAGCTCGAGCATCCTCAGCAGGTTCTCGCCGGTGATGCCGCTGCGGCGGCTCGCCTTCTCGTAATAGCTGCGGAACTGCTTCTCGAGGATGCCGTAGTACCGGCGCGCCTTCTGCTTCTCGCGCAGCTGCAGCAGGTACTCGGACTGCTTGGTGCGACCGCGGCCGTGCTCACCCGGTGGGTAGGCGCGGCGCTCGATCGCGCACTTCTCGGTCAGGCAGCGCTCGCCCTTGAGGAACAGCTTCATGTTCTCGCGGCGGCACTGCTTGCACTTCGGCATCAGCATCCTGGCCATTAGACGCGCCTCCGCTTCCGCGGCCGGACGCCGTTGTGCGCCTGCGGCGTGACGTCCTTGACGCCGAGGATCTCGAGACCGGCAGCCTGCAGCGAGCGGATCGCCGTCTCACGGCCGGATCCGGGGCCCTTGACGAACACCTCGACCTTCTGCAGGCCGTGCTCCATGCCCTCGCGAGCGGCGGCGTCGGCGGTCACCTGCGCGGCGAACGGCGTCGACTTGCGCGAGCCCTTGAACCCCACAGCACCCGCGCTCTTCCACGCGATCACATTGCCGTCCTTATCGGTGAGGGCGACCAGCGTGTTGTTGAACGAGGTCTTGATGTGCGCCTGGCCGATCGCAACGTTCTTGCGGGCCTTGCGGCGGACGCGGCCACGGGTGCCGCCTCTACGGGGTGCGGGAGGCATTCAGTCCTTTCTCGATCACTTCTTGCGCTGCTTACCGACGGTCTTCTTGGGACCTTTTCTCGTACGCGCGTTGGTGCGGGTTCGCTGGCCGTTGACCGGGAGGCCGCGGCGGTGCCGCAGGCCGCGATAGCACCCGATCTCCATCAGCCGCTTGACGTTCTGGGAGCGCTCGCGGCGCAGATCGCCCTCGACGGTCAGCGTCGAGTCGATGTGGTTCCGCAGGCGCGCGACTTCCTCTTCGGTGAGGTCTCGGACCTTGGTGTCGGGGCTGATGCCGAGCTCGGCAAGCACCTCGTTGCTGGTCGACCGGCCGATCCCGTAGATGTACGTGAGGCCGATCTCGACGCGCTTCTCGCGCGGAATGTTCACTCCTGCAATACGAGCCATGTGGTTACCCCTGCCGCTGCTTGTGTCGCGGATTGGTGCAGATGACCAGCACGTTTCCGTGCCGGCGGATGATCCGGCACTTCTCGCACATGGGTTTCACGCTCGGTCGAACCTTCACTGGGAGACTCCTTAGAGGGACGCCGCGGCCGAGTGGCGTCGCCGCAAGCAGCGGCGAACCTCTGACCGGGCAAACGGGAACTCTATCACCGCTCCGGTTCCCCTTGCGCAGATGTACGTCTTGTCAGGACGCGCGGGCCGTTCGACGTGATTGCAACCGTATGTTCACAGTGCGCAGCCAGGCCGCCGTCGGTCGTATAGATAGCCCATCCGTCGTCGCCGCCGCGAACGTTCCAGTCGCCCTCGGTGATCATCGGCTCGATGGCGAACACCATGCCCGGCGCCAGTTTCGGACCGCGTCCGGCAGGGCCGTAGTTGGGAATCTGCGGGTCCTCGTGCATGTCGCGGCCGACGCCGTGGCCGACCAGGCTGCGGACGACGCCGAAGCCGTGCGCCTCGACGACCTCCTGCACCGCGTGCGACACGTCGCCCAGCCGGTTACCCGACCGGCACTGCACGATCGCCGCCTCGAGCGACTTGCCGCAGACGTCGATCAGCTCGTGCCCGGTCGCCGACACCTCGCCGATCGGAACCGTGATGGCGGAGTCCGCGACGTAGCCGTCGAGCGTGACGCCGACGTCCACCGACAGCAGGTCGCCGCTCTTCAGCTCGTAGCTGCCGGGAATGCCGTGCACGACCATCGAGTTGGGCGACGCACAGATCGAACCCGGGAAGCCGCGGTAGCCCTTGAACGTGGGCACGCCGCCGAAGCTGCGGATGTGCTCTTCGGCGATCCTGTCGAGGTCGCCCGTGGTCACGCCCGGCCTGGCCTCGGACTCGAGCAGGTCGAGCGTCGAGGCGACCACCCGCCCCGCCCGGGCCATGGTGTCGACTTCGGACTCTGTCTTGCGGACGATCACGGCGAGTCGAACCTGTCGAGGATGTCGTCGATCTCGCGGGCGACCACGTCGCGGGGAGCCGACGCGTCGATGAACACCACAAGCTTGCGCCTCTCGTAGTAGTCGAGCACCGGCGTGGCCGCCTCCACCCACTGCTTCTGGTAGCGGTTGCGGATCACCTCCGGCCGGTCGTCCTCGCGCTGGTACAGCTCGGACCCGTCGATGTCACAGATGCCCTCCTGCCTGGGCGGGTTGAACTGCAGGTGGTAGACGTGCTCGGCCGCGCGGCAGACGCGCCGCCCGGACAGCCTTCCGACCAGCGACTCGAGGTCGATGTCGAACACAGGCACGCAATCGATCGACCTCTCGATCCCGGTCAGCGTGTCGTCGAGCGCCTCGGCCTGCGCGAGCGTGCGCGGGAAGCCGTCGAGCACGAACCCGGCCTCGGTGTCTGGCTCGGCGAGGCGGTCGCGGAACATGCCGATGATCACCTCGTCGGGTACCAGGTCGCCGCGCGCCATGATCTCCTTCGCCTTCAGGCCGAGCTCGGTGCCATCACGCACCGCCGCCCGCAGCATGTCGCCGGTGGCGATGTGCGCGAGCCCGCGCTCGGCGGCGGCTCGCGCCGCCTGGGTGCCCTTGCCGGCCCCGGGAGGGCCCATGAAGATCAGGTTGGCCACCCGCGTCAGCAGCTCCTATTTGAGGAAGCCCTGGTACGAGCGCATGGACAGCTGCGACTCGATCTGGCGCATGGTGTCGATCGCCACACCCACGATGATCAGCACCGAGGTGCCGCCCAGCCCGCGTGCGGTGGCCTGGCTGAATCCTGCGTACTTGATGAACAGGGTCGGCAGGGCGGCGACCAGGGCCAGGAACAGGGCGCCTGCAACTGTCAGGCGAACCAGCACGCGTTCCAGATACTGCGCCGTCGGGCGCCCCGGTCTCACGCCGGGGATGAACCCACCGTACTTCTTGAGGTTGTCCGCCTGTTCGATCGAGTTGAAGATGACGGCCACGTAGAAGAACGTGAACAGGAAGATCAGCACGCTCTCGCCGATGATGAACCACCACGTCCCATAGTTCAGGGTGCGTGCGATCGAGTGCGTGAACGCGGTCGGCACGAGCTGGCCGATGGTCGGCGGGATGGCCATCACAGCAGCCGCGAAGATGACCGGGATCACGCCCGCCATGTTCACGCGCAGGGGCAGGTAGGTCGAGCCGCCGGTGGTCATCCGCCGGCCCACCATCCGCTTGGCGTACTGGATCGGGATCTTGCGGATGCCCTCCTGCACGTAGACGACCATGTACATGACCCCCAGCACCACGATCGGCAGCGACAGCTTCTCGAACGACGAGCCGTTCCACCACGCGCTGATGGCGGCGGGTGCGCTGGTCAGGATGGAGGCAAAGATCAGCAGGCTCATGCCGTTGCCGATCCCGCGCTGGGTGATCAGCTCGCCGATCCACATCAGCAGCGTGGCGCCGGCGGTCAGCGTCATCACGACCAGAATGATGTTGCGCGGCGAGAAGGCGACCAGGCCGCCCGATCCGCCGGATCCGCCGATCGCCGAGGACCCATGCGAGAACAGGTACGCATATCCCAGAGCCTGGGCCGCGGCGAGGCCGACGGTCAGGTAGCGGGTGTACTGCGTGATCTTGCGTTGCCCCAGCTCGCCTTCCTTCTGCAGCGCCTGCAGGTTCGGGAAGACGGGCGTCATCACCTGCAGGATGATCGATGCGGTGATGTAGGGCATGATGCCCAGCGCGAAGACGCTGAGGCGGGTCAGGCCGCCGCCCGAGAACAGGCCGAGCAGGCCGATGATCCCGGACGGATTGGAGAGCAGGCTGGACAGCGCCTTGCTGTTGACGCCGGGCGACGGCAGCCATGAGCCGAGCCGGTAGATGGCGAGCATCGCCGCAGTGAACAGCAGCTTCTTGCGAAGGTCGGGAACCCGCCAGGCGTTGATGAAGTTCTGAAGCAGCCCTTACTCCTCGGTTTCGTCGGCCTCTGCTGCGGGCTCGTCCGCAGCGGGTTCCTCGGCAGCCTCCGGCTCGCTGGCCTCGGGCTCCTCGGCAGCCTCTTCTGCAACCGGCTCCTCGGCGGCAGCCTCCTCGGCGGCCGGCTCTTCGGCAACCGGCTCAGAAGCCGGGGCGGCCTTCGCCTTGGGCGCCTTCGGCGCCTTGGCGGGTACGGACTCATCGGCGCCGCCGAGCACGACGACGGTGCCGCCGGCCTGCTCGATCAGCTCCTTGGCACGAGCCGAGAACCCGTGTGCGTGGACGGTCAGCTTCTTGGTCAGCTCACCGGTGCCGAGCACCTTGATCGGGTGCTTGAGCGAGCGAACGACGCCCGCGGTCTTGAGCAGCTCTGGGGTCACCTCGACGCCCGCATCGAACTTCTCCAGCGAGCCGATGTTGACCGGCGTCGTGTGCGTGCGGAACGGCCCCATCGGCATCGACTTCTTGTGGTTGGGGCCGCGCAGCTTGCCCAGCCGCATGTACAGCGGCATCTGACCGCCCTCGAAGCCGGCGCGCATGGTGTGGCTGCCCGATCTCGACTTCTGACCCTTCTGGCCGCGGCCCGAGGTCTTGCCCGTGCCCGAGCCCTTGCCGCGCCCGATCCGCTTGCGGTCGCGCGTGCTGCCCTCGGCGGGCTTCAGTGTGTGCAATGCGAGTGGCTGCTCGTCGGCCATCTAGTTCTCCTCTTCCACCGTCACCAGCGAGGCGACCTTCCGCAGCATGCCACGCAGCGCAGGCGAGTCCTCGTGCACAACCGACTGGCGGATCTTGCGCAGCCCGAGCGCGCGCATGGTGCCGCGGTTCCGCGGGTTGGTGCGGATCGTGCTGCGCACCTGCGTGACGCGTACCTTCGACATCAGCTTGCGGCCTCCGCCGCGGCCAGTGCCGCCTCTGCCTCGGCGACGACCTCGGAGTGGGGCTTGATCACCTCGCGCACCGTCTTGCCGCGAAGCTTGGCCACCTCCTCAGGGCGCTTCAGGCTCTGCAGGCCGTCGACCGTGGCCATCAGCAGGTTGATCGGGTTGGCCGTGCCCAGCGACTTGGCCAGGATGTCGCGCACCCCGCCCAGCTCCAGCACGGCGCGAACCCCGGCACCCGCGATCACACCGGTGCCCTCGGAGGCCGGCTTCAGCATCACCCGGCCGGCGCCGTAGCGGCCGGTCACCTGGTGCGTGATCGTGGTCTTGTACTTGGGGATCTGGAACAGGTTCTTCTTGGCGTCCTCGACGGCCTTGGAGATCGCCGACGGCACCTCGTTGGCCTTGCCGTAGCCCACACCGACGCGGTCGACCTCGTCGCCGACCACGACCAGCGCCGTGAACGAGAAGCGCCGGCCGCCCTTGACGACCTTCGCCACCCGGTTGATCTTCACCACGCGCTCCTGAAGGTCGCGTGCATCTCGTTCCGGTCTCGCCACTAGAACTCCAATCCTGTTTCACGTGCGGCATCGGCCAGGGCCTTGACCCGGCCATGGAACAGGTAACCGCCACGGTCGAACACGACCGTGGTGATGCCGGACGCCTTCGCGCGCTCGGCGACCAGCTTGCCGACGGCCGCGGCAGCATCCGACCGCTTGACCTCCGCCAGCTCCTTCTCGAGGCTGGAGGCGGAAGCGAGCGTGCGCCCCGTCCGATCGTCGATCACCTGCGCATAGATCCGGGCGTTGCTCCGGTACACCGCCAGGCGCGGCCGCGCGGCCGAGCCCGATACCTTGGCGCGGACGCGCCGGTGCCGGCGCTGCCTGCCCTGTTCCTTGGTCTTGACGCTCATGCCCGCTTACCAACCTTCCGGACGACGTACTCGTTGGCGTAGCGGATGCCCTTGCCCTTGTACGGCTCCGGCGGCCGCCACTTGCGGATCTGGGCGGCCACCTCGCCGACCTGCTGCTTGGAGATGCCCCTGACGATCACCTGCGTCGGCTGCGGCACCTCGAACGCGATCCCGTCGGGAGCCTTCACGTTCACCGGGTGGCTGTAGCCGAGCTGCAGCTCGAGGTCTGAGCCTTTGAGCGCAGCACGGTAGCCGACGCCCTGGATCTCGAGCCGCTTCTCGAACCCGTCGGTTACGCCGGTCACCATGTTGGCGACCAGCGATCGGGTGAGGCCGTGAAGGGCGCGATGGTCGTTGCGGTCGGTGGGCCGCGAGACCACCACCCGGTCGTCCTCCTGGGCAACGGTGATATCGGGGTTGATCCGCTCCGAGAGCGTCCCCTTGGGCCCCTTCACCGTCACGCCGCCGGGTGCGATCTGCACCTCGACGCCGCTGGGGATGGGGATGGGCTTTCGTCCGATTCGGCTCATCAGCTCACCACACGTAGCACAGCACCTCGCCGCCCACGCCCTTCTCCTGGGCCTGGCGACCGGTGACTACGCCGCTCGACGTCGAAAGGATTGCAACGCCCATCCCGCCCAGCACCTTGTGCGGGCGGTCCTTCTTCGCATAGATGCGGCGTCCGGGCTTTGAGATCCGCTTCACGCCGGAGATCACGCGCTCGCGGTTGGGGCCGTACTTCAGCGTCACCTTCAGCGTGTCGAACGACTCGCCGCGGTTCACCGCAAAGCCCTCGATGTAGCCCTCCTCCTCGAGGATGCGCGCGATCTCCCGGCGCATCCCGGAGTTGGGCATCTCGACCGCCTCGTGCAGCGCCAGGTTGGCGTTGCGGATTCTGGTCAGCATGTCTGCAATTGGATCAGTCAGCATCTCTCGTCCCTACCAGCTGCTCTTTGTCATCCCGGGGATCGCTCCCTGGTGGGCCAGCTCACGGAGGCAGATCCGGCACACGCCGAACTTGCGGTAGTACGCACGCGCCCGACCGCACCGGGAGCACCGGTGGTAGGCCCTCGTCTCGTACTTCGCGGGCCGCGCCTGCCTGACCCTCTGTGACTCTTTCGCCATCGGTGCCTACCCTCAGTTCGCAAACGGCATGCCGAGCGCCCGCAGGAGCTCCCGTGCCTCGTCGTCGTTCTTCGCAGAGGTCGTGATCGTGATGTCCAGACCACGCACCTCCTGGATGTCGTCGTAGTTGATCTCGGGGAAGATGATCTGCTCGCGGACGCCCATCGAGAAGTTCCCACGGCCGTCGAACGCACGCTGGTTGATCCCGCGGAAGTCGCGGATGCGGGGCAGCGCAATGGTCATCAGCCGGTCGAGGAACTCGTACATCCGGTCACCCCGCAGCGTCACCTTGCAGCCGATGGGCATGCCCTCGCGGATCTTGAAGCCGGCGATCGAGTTGCGCGCCCTGGTGATCACCGGATGCTGCCCGGAGATCGTGGCCAGCTGCTCGACGGCGTCGTCCAGCGCCTTGGCATTGGTCTTCGCCTCGCCGACGCCCATGTTCAGCGTGATCTTCTCGAGGCGCGGAACCGCCATCGGCGTGTTCAGCCCGAGCTGCTCCTGCAGCGCGGCGCGGATCTCGTCGTCGTAGCGGACCTTGAGGCGGGGTTCGGGGATCTCGGTCGTGCTCACTTGTCGATGTCCTTGTCGCAGGAGCGGCAGAACCGCACCTTGTTCCCGTCCTTGTTGATCCGAAAGCCGATCCGCGAGGGGCCGCCGTGCGCCGGGCACACGACCTGCACGTTGCTGACCGGGAGCGGCGCCTCGCGCTCGATCACGCCGCCCGGGATGATCTGGCTGGAGCCGGACTTGCGGGGGGCGGGGCGCGGCTTGGTGTGGCGCTTGATCATGTTCACGCGCTCGACGATCACGCGGCCCTCGGAGGGCAGCACGCGAGTCACCGTGCCGCGCTTGCCGGTGTCCTTGCCGGCGATCACCTCGACGGAGTCGCCCTTCTTGATCTTGAGCTTTGGATTCGTCTTGAGCTTTGTGTTCGCCATGGTGCTAGAGGACCTCTGGGGCAAGAGAAACGATCTTCATGAAGTTGCGCTCACGCAGCTCGCGGGCGACCGGCCCGAAGATGCGCGTACCGCGCGGGTTGCGCTGGTTGTCGATGATCACTGCGGCGTTCTCGTCGAACGCAATGTACGTACCGTCCTCGCGCGAGTGCTGCTTCTTGGTACGCACCACCACGGCCTTCACGACCTCGCCCTTCTTGACGCTGCCGTTGGGCGTGGCCTGCTTGACGGTGCCCACGATGATATCCCCGACTCCCGCATAGCGACGTCGGCTGCCACCCATGATGCGGATGCACAGCAGCTCGCGGGCGCCGGTGTTGTCGGCCACCCTGAGCCGGGTCTCGACCTGGATCACTTGGCCACCTCGACGATCTCGGCCAGCCGCCAGCGCTTGGTCGCCGACAGCGGGCGCGTCTCGACGAGGCGGACGGTGTCACCGATCTTGGCCTGGTTCTGCTCGTCGTGAGCATGCAGCCGGATCGAGCGGCGCATCTTCTTCTGGTACTTCGGGTGGGACTTGAGGATGTCGACGCGGACAACGACGGTCTTGTCCATCGCGTCCGAGACGACGATCCCGCGGCGCTCCTTGCGCCGGCCCCGCGTCGCTTCCTGGGGAGTGTCGGTCTTCGTCATCAGCTCTGCGCCTTCCGGGCGTCGGCCCGCTCATGGGAGATGGTCAGGATGCGCGCGATATCGCGCTTGGCCCCGGCCAGGGCGGCCGAGTTCTCCAGCGCGCCCGTGGCGTGCTGGAAGCGGAGGTTGAACAGCTCCTGGCGCGACTCGTCGAGCCTGCGGTCGAGCTCGTCGTCGGTCAGCTCTCGGAGGTCACTGACCTTCAAAGAGATCACCTTCCCGGGTCACGAACTTGGACTTCACCGGCAGCTTCATCGCGGCCAGGCGCAGCGCCTCGCGCGCCAGCGGCTCCGGCACGCCGGCCAGCTCGAACATCACGCGGCCAGGCTTGACCACGGCCACCCAGTGCTCCGGGGAGCCCTTGCCCGAGCCCATGCGGGTCTCGGCGGGCTTCGCCGTCACCGACTTGTCGGGGAAGATCGTGATCCAGACCTTGCCGCCGCGCTTGATCTTGCGGGTCATCGCGATTCGGGCAGCCTCGATCTGGCGGTTGGTGACCCAACCAGCGTCGAGCGACTTCAGCCCGTACTCGCCGAACTGGACGCGGTTGCCGCCCTTCGACATGCCGGCGCGCCTGCCCCGATGCACCTTGCGGTACTTCGTTCGCTTCGGCAGCAGCACTACGACTCACCACCCTCGGTGGTTGCCTCCGGCGCAGCCTCGGGAGCCGCGGTCTCGGGCGCAGTTGCCTCGGGAGCCGCCGCCTCGGGCTTGGGTGCGTCGGGATTGGGTGTCTCTGACTTGGGCGCGTCGGCTTGGCGCATCGGGCTTGGGCGTGTCCGCCTGCGGGCGCGGACGCCGCTGACGACCACCCGCACCGGGCGTCGCGCCGCCGCCGGCACCCTCGCCGCCGCCACCGCCACCGACCGCCGCCGCGTGGCCGACGTCCACCACCGCCGCCACCGCCACCACCACCGCCGCCTCCGCCGCCTCCGCGTCCGCGGCGCTGCGGGCGAGCGGGACCGAGCTGCTCGGCATCTCCCGGACGGCCACCGCGCCTGCGGCGCGTGTCGACCTCGCCCAGGCGGGTCGCGCCGCCGTCGCGCTCAAAGCCCTCGGGCATGATCTCGCCCTTGTTGATCCAGACCTTGACGCCGATCCGGCCGAACGTCGTCTTCGCCTCGGCGAACCCGTAATCGATGTCCGCGCGCAGCGTGTGCAGCGGGACGCGGCCCTCGCTGTAGGACTCGGAGCGGGACATCTCGGCGCCGCCCAGGCGCCCGCCGCAGCGGATCTTGACGCCCTGGGCGCCCGATCGCATCGACGAGCTGAGCGAGCGCTTCATGGCTCGCCGGAACGAGACGCGGTTCTGAAGCTGCTCGGCGATCGACTGCGCCACCAGCTTGGCGTCGAGCTCCGGCCGCTTGATCTCGGTGATGTTGACCTGCACGCTCTTGCCGGTCATGTCGTGCAGCTCCTTGCGGAGCGCATCCACCTCGGAGCCAGACTTGCCGATCACGATGCCCGGGCGGGCCGTGTAGATGTCAACCGTCACCCGCTGGTTGTCCTTGCGGATGTGGATGTCGGACAGGCCGGCGTGCGACAGCTTGCCGTAGATGTGGTCGCGAATCTTGGTGTCCTCGGACAGGTAGCCCGCGAACTCCTTGGTGGTGGTGAACCAGTTCGACTTCCAGGTGTGGATGATCCCCACACGGAGGCCGCCTGGATGGACTTTGTGGCCCATTAGGAATCGGCCTCCTCGTCATCGGTGCTCGGCTTGGCGTCGTCGGCTTCTGCCTCCGGCGCGGGCTCAGCTTCGGCTTCGGGCTCAGGCGCTGCTTCGGGCTCGGGCTCCGGCTCGGGATCCGCCGCGGCCTCCGGCTCCGGCTCCGGCTCGGCTTCCGGCTCAGGCTCGGCGTCCGCCTCTGCCTCGGTCTCGGGCGCGGCCTCAGGCTCGGTGGCCTCGTTCGGCGGCCTCAGGCGTCGTCTCCTCCGCCGCTGCATCCTCGACGACGGCCTCCTCGGCGATCGGCTCGGTGCCGGGCACCTCGGCGGCCTTCGAGCCGCGCTTGCGGCGCGTCGGCGCGGCAGGTGCCGCCTCGGCAACCGGGCGCACCTTCCTGGGCTTGATCTCGCCCGGCAGCGCCGGGCCGACAAGAATCGTGATGTGGCACGAGCGCTTGCGGATCCGGTTCACGCGGCCACGGGCGCGGGCGCGCCAGCGCTTCAGCGTCGGGCCCTCGTCTGCGTACGCCGCCACCACGACCAGCTCGTCGGGGTCGTACCCGCTGTTGGTCTCGGCGTTGGCGATCGCGGACTTCAGCACCAGGCCGACGTCCTTGGCAACAGCACGCGTCTGGAACGCCAGGATGCTGGTCGCCTCCGAGGCGGACTTGCCACGGATGTGCTCGAGCACCAGCCGCGCCTTGCGCGCCGAGGAGCGCACGTACCGGGCCTGTGCCCGAACGGTCTCCCGATCCTTGACGGCTACCGCCACCTCAGCGTCCCTTCAGCTTGCTCGTGCGATCGTTTCCATGCCCGCGGTACGTGCGCGTGGGAGCGAACTCGCCCAGCTTGTGGCCGACCATCGACTCCGACACGAACACCGGGACATGCTTGCGCCCGTCGTGCACCGCGATGGTGTGCCCGACGAACTCGGGGAAGATCGTGGAGGTGCGCGACCAGGTCTTGAGCATGCGCTTCTGGCGCGTCTCGTTCATCTCCTCGACTCGCTTCATCAGCTTGGGGTCCACGAAGGGCCCCTTCTTGCTGGACCGGCTCATCGGCTGCCCTTCCCTCTCTTGCGCGACCGGACGATGTCCTTGGTCGAGGCCTTCTTCTTGTTGCGGGTGCGGAAGCCCAGGGTGGGCTTGCCCCACGGCGTGACGGGATGCGAACCCTTGTTCTTGCCCTCGCCGCCGCCGTGCGGGTGGTCGACCGGGTTCATCACGGTGCCGCGGACGGTGGGCCGCTTGCCCTTCCACCGCGACCGGCCGGCCTTGCCGCCCGACTCGATCTCGTGCGTCACGTTGCCGAGCTGGCCAACGGTGGCGCGGCAGACGTCGGGGACGCGGCGCATCTCGCCGGAGGGGAGCCGCAGCAGCGCCATCCCGCCCTCCTTGGCGACCAGCTGTGCGGAACCGCCGGCGGAACGCACCATCTTGCCGCCCTGGCCGGGCTTGAGCTCGATGCTGTGCACCGTGGTGCCGGTCGGCATCGACGCCAGCGGCAGTGCGTTGCCGGGCTTGATGTCGACGTCGGCGCCGGACTCGACCACATGGCCGACCTCAAGCCGTACCGGGGCGAGGATGTAGCGCTTCTCTCCGTCGGCGTAGTGCAGCAGCGCGATCCGGGCAGACCGGTTGGGGTCGTACTCGATCGAGTGCACGACCGCCGTCACGCCATCCTTGCGGCGCTTGAAGTCGATCAGCCGGTAGCGGCGCTTGTGGCCGCCGCCCTGGTGCCGGGTCGTGATTCGGCCGTTGTTGTTGCGCCCGCCCTTCTTGCTGATGGGGGCAAGCAGCGACTTCTCGGGCTCGGTCTTGCTGATCTCGGCGAAGTCGGACACCGACATGAAGCGGCGGCCGGCCGACGTTGGCTTGAACTTCTCGAACTGCCATCAGTGGTCAACCCCGTGACGTCGTTGGATGGCTGGCGAGCGAAAAGCGAGCCAGGCTAGGACGCTGGATCGGGACAGTGCTCTGCACGGCCCGATCCACGGACGACGCATGGCGACGCTTTGCAGCCGCCAGACGCCAACAGATGTTGCGGGGTTGGGCACTCAGACTCCCGGTCCGAAGGCTTCGATTGTCTGGCCGGGAGCGACCGTGACGACGGCCTTCTTCCAGCCCGGGCGGGTGCCCTGGATCATGCCGCGCCGCTTCGGCTTGGCCGGCATCTTGGAGATGTTCACACCGATCACCGTCACCTTGAAGACCTCTTCGACCGCCTGGCGGATCTGCGTCTTGTGCGCCTTGGGGTGCACCTTGAACGTGTACTTGCCGCGCTCGGCGATCAGGCCGTAGCTCTTCTCGGACACGACCGGCGAGATGAGGATGGAGCGGGGATCGCCGTTCACGACGCCTCACCTCCCTCGAGCACCGCCAGCGCGGCCTTCGAAACCAGCAGCGACCGCGCCCACACGAGGTCTGCGACCTCGAGCTGGGAGACGTTGACGACGTGCGTCCGGTCGAGGTTGCGGAAGGAGCGCTCCACAGCCGTCTCATCCGACGTGACGACGACCACCAGCGGGCGCTCCTGGCGCCAGCCGCTGACCATCTCGGCGGCTGCCTTGGTGCTCGGCTCGGTCAGCTTCTTGCCGTCCAGTGCGGCCACCGTGCCCGCCGCCGCGTGCGCGGAGAGGGCGATCCGTAGGGCCTTGACGTGGGCCTTGCGGTTGACCTTGCCGGTGTAGCTGCGCAGGTGCGGGCCAAAGACCACGCCGCCGCCGGTCCACTGGGGCGCACGGGTCGTGCCCTGACGGGCGCGGCCGGTGCCCTTCTGGCGCCACGGCTTGGCGCGGCCGCCGGCCACCAGGCCGCGGGTCTTGGTCTCGGCGGTGCCCTGCCGGCGCGCGGCCAGCTCGGCCGTCACGACCTGGTGGACGAGCGGATCGTTCCGATCCAGGCCGAACACCTCGTCCGACAGCTTGGCCTTGGCGGTAGCGCCGAGGGTTGGTGCAGTCAGCGCAGCCATCAGCTATCCGTCCTGATCTCGACCAGGCCGCCGATCGACCCGGGCACGGCGCCCGCGATCAGCAGCAGGTTGCGCTCGGTGTCGACCTCGGCCACCTTGAGGCCGCGCTGGGTGACGCGCTCGTCGCCCATGTGACCGGCCATCTTGATGCCCTTGCGGACGCGGGCCGGCGTCGCCGACGCGCCGATCGATCCCGGTGCGCGGACGTTGTGCGAGCCGTGGCTGACCGGGCCGCGGTGGAAGTTGTGGCGCTTGATCGTGCCGGCGAAGCCCTTGCCCTTGGAGCGGCCGCTGACCTTGACCTTCTCGCCGGCCTCGAACTGCTCCACCGTGACCATGTCACCGACCGCGAAGCCCTCGGCGTCGCGGATCTCGACCAGATGGCGGTGCGGCTCGGCGCCGGCGTGCTTCAGATGCCCGACCTCCGGCTTTGAGAGCTTCCGCTCCTTGACCTTGCCGAAGGCCAGCTGGACGGCGGTGTAGCCGTCCGCGTCCTGCGTGCGCACGGCCACCACCGGGCAGGGTCCGGCCTCGATCACCGTCACCGCGGTGACGATGCCCGACTCCTGGTCGAAGAGCTGGGTCATGCCCAGCTTCCTGCCGATGATGCCCTTGCTCACAGTTTGATCTCGATGTCGACGCCGGCCGGCAGGTCGAGCCGCATCAGCGAGTCGACCGTCTTGGGCGTGGGTTGATGGATGTCGATCAGCCGCTTGTGCGTGCGGATCTCGAAGTGCTCACGCGAGTCCTTGTCCTTGAAGGGGCCGCGGATAACGCAATAGACGTTCTTCTCCGTGGGAAGCGGCACCGGACCGGAGACCGTTGCCCCGGTCCGCTGTGCCGTCTCCACGATCGAACGCGCCGACAGGTCGACCTGCGTGTGGTCGTATCCCTTCAGCCGGATTCGGATCTTCTGCTGAGCCACCGTGCTCCGATCGCCTACTTGATGACCTTGGTGACGGCGCCCGCACCCACGGTGCGGCCGCCCTCGCGGATAGCGAAGCGCAGGCCCTCGTCCATGGCGATCGGCTGGATCAGCTCGACGGTCATCTCGGCGTTGTCGCCCGGCATGACCATCTCCACGTTCTCCTTCAGCTCGACCACGCCGGTGACGTCGGTCGTGCGGAAGTAGAACTGCGGCCGGTAGCCCTTGAAGAACGGCGTGTGACGGCCGCCCTCCTCCTTGGAGAGCACGTAGACCTGTGCCTCGAACTGCGTGTGCGGAGTGATGGAGCCGGGCTTCGCGAGCACCTGGCCGCGCTCGATCTCCTCGCGCTTGACGCCGCGGAGCAGGCAGCCAACGTTGTCGCCGGCCTGACCCTCGTCGAGCAGCTTGCGGAACATCTCGACGCCGGTCACGACCGTCTTCGCGACCTCCTTGTGGATGCCCACCATCTCGACCTCGTCGCCGGTGTGGACAACGCCCTGCTCGATTCGGCCGGTGGCAACGGTGCCGCGGCCGGTGATCGTGAAGACGTCCTCGACCGGCATCAGGAACGGCTTGTCCACGTCGCGCTGCGGCTCCGGGATGTAGTCGTCCACGGCCTGCATCAGCTCGAGGATCTTCGGCACCCACTCGCTGTCGCCCTCGAGGGCCTTCAGCGCTGAAACCCGGATCACGGGCGTGTCGTCGCCGGGGAACTCGTACTTGTCGAGCAGCTCGCGGACCTCCATCTCGACCAGGTCGAGGAGCTCCTCGTCATCAACGGTGTCGGCCTTGTTCAAGGCCACCACGATGTAGGGGACGCCGACCTGGCGGGCGAGCAGGATGTGCTCGCGCGTCTGCGGCATCGGGCCGTCTGCGGCCGACACGACCAGGATCGCGCCGTCCATCTGGGCGGCACCCGTGATCATGTTCTTGACGTAGTCGGCATGGCCCGGGCAGTCGACGTGCGCGTAATGGCGGTTCGCGGTCTCGTACTCGACGTGCGCCGAGTTGATCGTGATGCCGCGCGTCTTCTCCTCCGGCGCCTTGTCGATCTGATCGAAGTTGGTGACAGCGGTGCCGGTGCCGGCCTCTGCCAGCACCTTCGTGATCGCCGCGGTCAGCGTCGTCTTGCCATGGTCGATGTGACCGATGGTGCCGATGTTGAGGTGCGGCTTATTCCGCTCGAACTTTGCCTTGGCCATGTTCTCCTATCTCCTTTTGTGGCCTAGCTCTGGCTCTCGGTGAGCTTTTCTGCGATTGAGTTGGGAACGTCTGCGTAGTGCAGGAACTGCATGGTGTAGGTGGCGCGACCCTGGCTCATGGTGCGAACGTCGGTGGCGTAGCCGAACATCTCGGCCAGCGGCACCCGGGCCCGGATGACCTGCGCGTTGCCGCGCGGCTCCATGCCCTCGATCTGGCCGCGCCGTGAGTTGATGTTGCCGATCACGTCGCCCATGTACTCCTCGGGCGTGACGACCTCGACGGCCATCACGGGCTCGAGCAGCACCGGCTTGGCGCGCCGCTCGGCCTCCTTGAAGGCCATCGAGCCGGCGACCTTGAACGCCATCTCCGAGGAGTCGACGTCGTGGTAGCTGCCGTCGACGAGCGTGACCTTGATGTCGACGACCGGGAAGCCGGACAGGACGCCCGCCTCCATCGCCTCCGTGATGCCGGCATCGACCGACGAGATGTACTCCCGCGGGATCGAGCCGCCGACGATCTTGTTCACGAACTCGTAGCCGGCGCCCTGCTCGTTGGGCTCCATGTTGATCAGGACGTCGCCGAACTGGCCGCGGCCGCCGGACTGGCGGACGAACCGGCCGCGCACGCCCTGCACCGCCTGGCGAATGGTTTCGCGGTAGGCCACCTGCGGCTTGCCGATGTTGGCATCGACCTTGAACTCGCGCATCAGGCGGTCGACGATGATCTCCAGGTGGAGCTCGCCCATGCCGGCGATGATGGTCTGGCCGGTCTCCTCGTTGGTGCGCACGCGGAACGTCGGATCCTCCTCGGCCAGGCGCTGCAGCGCGGCCGCGAGCTTGTCCTGGTCGGCCTTGGTCTTCGGCTCCACCGCGACGTCGATGACGGGGTCGGGAAATTCGATCGCCTCGAGCACGACAGGGGCGTCCTCGGCGCACAGCGTGTCGCCGGTGGTGGTCGCCTTGAGGCCGACCGCGGCGGCGATGGCGCCGGCGGCGATCTCCTCGACGTCCTCGCGGTGGTTGGCGTGCATCTCCATCACGCGGCCGACGCGCTCCTTGCGGCCGGTGGTGCTGTTGTAGACGTAGGAGCCCGAGCGCAGCTTGCCGGAATAGACCCGGAAATAGGTCAGCTTGCCGACGAACGGATCGCTCATGACCTTGAACGCCAGCGCCGAGAACGGGTCGTCCAGCGACGCCCTCCGCTCGACCTCCTCGCCGTTGCGCGGATCGATGCCGATCAGCGGCGGCACGTCGACCGGCGACGGGAGGTAGTCGAGCACCGCGTCCAGCAGCGGCTGGACGCCCTTGTTCTTGAACGCCGAGCCGAGCACGACCGGCGTGATCGAGATGTCGAGCGTGGCGGCGCGGATGGCGGCCTTGAGCTGCTCGGTCTCGACCGGCTGGTCCTCGATGAAGGCGGCCATGATGTCGTCGTCGTGGTCGGCGACAGCCTCGACCAGGTTGTGGCGGTACTCCTCGGCCTGCGCGCGCAGCTCCTCGGGCACCTCCGACTCCTCCCAGCTGGCGCCCAGCGGGTCGACGTAGCGGATGGCCTTCATCTCGACCAGGTCGACGTGGCCCTCGAGGGCGTCCTCGGCGCCGATCGGAATCTGAATCGGCACCGGGCGAGCGCCCAGGCGGTCGACCATCGTCTCGACGGCGGCGAAGAAGTCCGCACCCGTGCGGTCCATCTTGTTGATGAACGCGATCCGCGGGACGCGGTACTTGTCGGCCTGCCGCCAGACCGTCTCGGACTGCGGCTGCACGCCGGCGACGGAGTCGAACAGGGCAACCGCGCCGTCGAGCACGCGCAGCGAGCGCTCCACCTCGACGGTGAAGTCAACGTGCCCGGGCGTGTCGATAATGTTGATGCGGTGATCGCGCCAGAAGCAGGTAGTGGCGGCGCTCGTGATCGTGATGCCGCGCTCCTGCTCCTGCACCATCCAGTCCATCGTGGCGGCGCCCTCGTGGACCTCGCCCATCTTGTGGGTGCGGCCGGTGTAGTAGAGGATCCGCTCGGTGGTGGTGGTCTTGCCCGCGTCGATGTGCGCCATGATGCCGATGTTCCGCACCCGGTCGAGCTCATCCATGCGGGGCACACGCGTGCCTTGCTGGGTCATCGTCTCAGCCATGGCGATTACCAGCGGTAGTGCGCGAAGGCCTTGTTGGCCTGCGCCATCCGGTAGATGTCGTCCTTGCGCTTGTACGCGCCGCCCTGCTGGTTGGTCGCGTCCAGGATCTCGCCGGCCAGCTTCTCGAACATCTCCTTCTCGCGCCGCTGGCGGGAGAAGGTGACGAGCCAGCGCACGGCGAGCGTGCGGGCACGGCGCTGCGGAACCTCGATGGGAACCTGGTAGTTGGCGCCGCCGACGCGCCGCGAGCGCACCTCGAGCACCGGAGTCACGGTCTTGATCGCGCGCTCCAGCACCTCGACCGGGCTCTGGCCGGTCTTCTGGCCGACCGACTCCAGGGCCTGGTAGACGATCCGCTCGGCGGCCGACTTCTTGCCGTCGACCATCACGCGGTTCACCACCTGGGTGACCAGTGCGGAGTCGTAGACGGGGTCGCGCAGCAGCGTGCGCGGGGTGATCTCAGCTCGCCGCGGCATCAGGCACCCGACCTCTTGGCGCCGTACTTCGAGCGGCCCTGCTTGCGGTCGTTGACGCCTGACGTGTCGAGCGCTGCCCGCACGATCTTGTAGCGGACACCCGGCAGGTCCTTGACGCGGCCGCCGCGGATCAGCACAACGGAATGCTCCTGCAGGTTGTGCCCGACGCCCGGGATGTATGCCGTGACCTCCATGCCGTTGGTCAGCCGGACGCGGGCGACCTTGCGCAGCGCCGAGTTCGGCTTCTTGGGCGTGACGGTGTACACACGGGTACACACCCCACGCTTCTGGGGAGCGCCGCGCAGCGCCGGGGTCTTCGTGTTCGACGAGACCTGACGGCGTGGCTTTCGCACCAGCTGATTAATGGTCGGCATAGAGGGGGGAAACTCTCTCGTTTGAAGGCAAGAAAAACGCAGCCCGAATGGGCCGCGACCGCGAACTCTAGCACACGCAAGGCCGCCTGAGAGCACGCCCGAAGGGTCTGTTCGGAACAGGAACCTGGCGTATCGTAGACACGTGTTTCGACGGTTCCTGCCCATCTGCCTGCTGCTCGCGCTAACGCCGTTTGGCGGCGCTGCCCAGGCGGCCTCGACGGTGGGGATGCTGGTGCGGGTGAACCAGGTCGGCTTCACTGTCGCCGCGCCCAAGCGAGCGGTCGTGATGTCGCCGGTGGCGGCCGGCGGAATGCCCTGGCGCGTCGCCGACATCCAGGGCGACACGGTGCTGACGGGCAGGCTGGGTACCGCGCTCCCCGCCTGGAACGCGAACTTTCCCTACGAGTACGACATCTCCCTGGCGGGGCTGACCGGGGCGGGAACCTACCGGGTGCTGGTGGGCAGCTCGGTCTACGCAGCCTCGCCGCTGTTCCGGGTCGCCACCGGCCACACGCTGTACGCGCCGCTGGCCAGAAACGCCCTCCGGTTCTACCTGGCCCAGCGCGACGGCGCTGGGGTCGACCCCAGCGTGCTCGACCGGCAGCCATCGCACCTGACGGACGCCAGCGCGACCGCCTACCTGCCGCCGGACTACCGGTTCGGCCGGCTGCAGGGCGGACTGACGCCGGTCGGGGGACCGCCGGTCGACGCCGAGGGCGGCTGGTTCGACGCCGGCGACTACCTCAAGTTCGTCGAGACGGCGAGCTACACCGACGCGGTGCTGCTGATGGCCGCCCGTGACAACGGCGTCGCCGAGGACGAGTCGCGCTACGGCACCGACTGGCTGCAGAAGATGTGGGACGACCAGACCCAGACGCTGTACTACCAGGTCGGGATCGGGAACGGCGGCAAGGGCATCGTCTCCGACCACGACGTCTGGCGGCTGCCCCAGGCAGACGACGCCCTCGACGTGTCGCCCGGCGACCCCGAGTACTACCTCAAGTACCGCCCGGTGTTCCGAGCCGGACCGCCGGGCGCCCCGGTCAGCCCGAACCTGGCCGGCAGGCTGGCCGCCGACTTCGGGCTCTGCTACCAGGTCTGGCACGTCTCCGATTCCGCCTATGCCGACCGCTGCCTGCTGGCCGGGGAGCATGTGCTCGCACTCGCACGCACCAACCCGCCGGTCGGCCAGCTGCTGACCGCTTCGCCGCACGGCTACTACCCCGAGACCGAATGGCGGTCCGACATGGAGCTGGGGGCGGCCGAGCTGGCAAAGGCGCTCGAGCTGGGCGACGCGCCGGCGGGGCTCCCGGTCAGCAACCCCGCGACCTACCTCCGCCAGGCCGGCCACTGGGCGGCGAAGTACCTGAGCAGCGGCCTCAACGGCACCGATTCGCTGAACCTCTACGACGTCAGCGCGCTGGGCGACTTCGAGCTGGCCGGGGCGATCGCGGCAGCGCCGCGCCCCGTGCGCCTGGAGGTCACGCGCGGCCGGCTGGAGTCCGGCATGGCGGCCCAGCTCGCCGCCGGCCAGTCGCGCGCCGACACCGATCCCTTCCGGTTCGGGATGGGCTACGGCGGCGGCGACTCGACGCCCCACGCCCTCGGCTACGCCGTCACCGCCAGCCTCTACCAGCAGCTAACTGGCTCCGCCGCCTACGCGGACTTCGGTCAGCAGCAGCTGGACTGGGTGCTGGGCGACAACGCCTGGGGCTCGTCGTTCATCGTCGGCGCCGGCAGCACCTTCCCCGACTGTATGCAGAGCCAGGTCGCCAACCTCTCAGGATCGCTCGACGGGAAGGCGCCGCTGATGCTGGGCGCGACGGTCGACGGGCCGGAGCCGAAAGGCGATTTCAGCGGCCTGGGCATCCCCGCGAAGGCGCTGCATTGCCCGGTCGTGCCCGGCAACCCGTTCAAGCCGTACGACGGGCATGGCGACCGCTATCTCGACAACGTCATCTCGTGGCCCAGCGTCGAGCCGACCGACGACTACACGGCGCTCGGGCTGCTGCTCTTCGCCCGGATGGCCTGATGATTGATTCCTCGGCGGTATGTGGGCTGGGCGACTGAGAACCGTCGCCTGAGCAGGCCGCAGGGAGTGTTCGTGCTGGTGGCACGGGCGCTCCCCGTGGACGAACTCAGGCGGCGGTTCGCAGCCGCAGCGAGTCGCCTGACAGCGGCGAAGCCGCTCTCAGACGGCGAGTGGCCAGAACCCGCGCCGCCGCGGGATCAATCATCTCGCCTAGGCGCCCGCAAGGATCGCGCCCACCCAGTCGAGGAAGACGCCCCACCCGAAGAGCGCGAGGATCCCGACGAACGCAAACCACGCGGTTCGCGGAAGCGAGTAGCCACGCCGCCGGGCCACGACACCGGCAGTGCAGGCGCAGATCAGCAGCAGCGCGAACACCACTGAGGGCCATGTCCACCGGATCACCGTCGGCCCCAGGGTGGCACACGCGATCGGCACCACGCCGAAGGCAATGCACTCGTCTGGGGCGATCCCGAGCCGTTTCCAGACCCGCTTCGCGGAGATGCGGCCGGACGCAATCACGCTGACGATCATACGGCGCGCCTGTTTCGGACAGCGGCGGTCTCGGTGCTCAAGACAGCTCGAGGATGGTCTCGTCGATCTCGGCGGCCCGTGCGGTGGCAAAGGCCACTTCGGTGCCGATCGGGCGGAAGCCCACCTTCTCGAGGACTCGGAGCGACGCGGCGTTGTCGCTCGCGGCACGGGCGCGGACCGGCCGCACCGAGATCTCCTCCAGGTGCAGCATGAGGGCCCGCGTTGCGATCCCTTGCCCCCAGCAGGAGCGATCCACCCAGTAGGTCACCTCGGTCGCTCCCTCCGAGACGTAGCTGCCGACGGTGCCGACGACCCGAGAATCGCTGACGATCGCCCGAAGCCTGTTCTCGGAGGACGACATGATCCTCGCCATGTGGGCGTCGAAGGCGCTTCGGTCGTTCGGGTCCCGAGCCGTGAACGCCGCCATCCGTACCGACTCCGGGTCGCGCATCTGCTCGAAGATCGCGTCGAAGTCCCCAACCTCTACCGGCCGAAGGGCAACCTGCGGCATGCAGGCAACGAGCGGTCGGGGGTCGTCGTCGTCGTCACCGTCGCCGTTCACGACCGCGGATCCTAGCGGCGCCGCAGGCCCGAGAAACGCTGCGGCCCCGCCCTGGGTTGTCCCAGGGCGGGGCCGCGAACACGACGTGCTTCGGTGCTAGTCCTCCTCGGGCACCGGCGGCAGGAAGGGCTCCTCCGCGCCGGGCTTGGGAGTGAGGTCGATCTCGTCGCCCTCGGCCAGGGCGACATCGCCGCCGTAGACCGCGGGCACACCGTCGGCCGTCATCAGCACCGGCGGCTCGTCGGTGGCGTGGATCGTCACGTTGCGGTAGCGGCGCAGGCCGGTGGAGGCCGGGATCAGCTTACCGATGATCACGTTCTCCTTGAGCCCGACCAGCGAGTCGCTCTTGCCCTCGATGGCCGCATCGGTGAGCACCTTGGTGGTCTCCTGGAAGGAGGCCGCCGACAGGAAGCTCTCGGTCGCCAGCGAGGCCTTGGTGATGCCGAGGATGATCGGCGTCGACACCGGCAGCTCCGACTTGGCAGCCTTCAGCTTGATCATCTCGCGCGCCAGCTTCGGCTTGTCCACCAGCTCGCCGGGCAGCATGTCATCGCTGTCGCCGGACGACTCGAGGCGTACCTTCTTCAGCATCTGGCGCACGATCAGCTCGATGTGCTTGTCGTGGATCTCCACGCCCTGGCTCTTGTAGACCTCCTGCACCTCGTCCACGAGGTAGCGGGCGGTCTCGGTCTCGCCGCGCAGGTCGAGCAGCTCGGTCGGAGCCAGCGGGCCCTCGTTCAGCGGGGTGCCGGACTCGATCTGCTCGCCAGCTGCCACCCGTAGGCGAGTGCGGCGCGGGAAGGCGTACTCCTTCTGCTCCTCCTCGCCGTCGGCAGACTGGCCGACGACCCGCACGGTGTAGCCGCGATCCGACTCGTCGATCTCGATCCGGCCGGCCAGCTCCGCCAGGGTGGCGGCAGCCTTGGGCTTGCGAGCCTCGAACAGCTCGACGACGCGAGGCAGGCCGTGCGTGATGTCGGCGCCGGCCACACCACCGGTGTGGAACGTGCGCATGGTCAGCTGGGTGCCCGGCTCACCGATCGACTGGGCCGCGACCGTTCCCACGGCATCGCCGATCTCCGACATCTCGCCGGTCGCCATCGACCAGCCGTAGCAGTGGCGGCACACGCCGAGCGGCGCCCGGCAGTGCAGCACCGTGCGAACGGGGACGGTGACCGAGTTGTCCTCGGCTGCCGCCGCCAGATCGCGGAGGCGGGCGCCGTTGATCTCGGTGCCCTTCTTCAGCTTGAGGCCCTCCATCTTGACCTCCGCCGCCAGCACGCGCCCGATCAAGCTCGAGCGGTTTGGCGACCCGTCGGGCAGCCGCACCAGCATGTCGATCGAGCCGCCGGTGCCGCAGTCGTCCTCACGGATGATCACGTCCTGGCTGACGTCCACCAGACGGCGGGTCAGGTACCCCGAGTCGGCGGTTCGCAGGGCGGTGTCGGCCAGACCCTTGCGGGCGCCGTGCGTCGAGATGAAGTACTCGAGCACGGACAGGCCTTCCATGAAGTTGGACTTGATCGGCCGCTCGATGATCTCGCCCTTCGGATTCGCCATCAGGCCGCGCATACCGGCCAGCTGGCGGATCTGCTTGAACGAGCCACGGGCGCCCGAGTTCGCCATCATGAACACCGGGTTCAGCTCGTACAGGTTGCCGAGCATCGCCTCGCCGACGTCGTCGGTGGCCTTGTTCCAGAACGACACCACCTGCTCGTGGCGCTCGTCCTCGGTGATCAGGCCCTTGTTGTAGTTGCGCTGGGTCTCGGCGACCTTGTCCTCGAACCCGGCCAGGATCTTCTCCTTGTCCGGAGGCGTGACGATGTCGTTCTTCGACACAGTGACGCCGGCCCGGGTCGCGTAGGTGAAGCCGAGCTCCTTGATCGTGTCCAGCACCTCCGAGATGGCGGTGGCGCCGTAGCGATCGACCAGTTCGGACACGAACTCGGTCATCTCGCGCTTCGTGAACGTCCGGTTCTGATAGTCGTAGGCGCGGATGTCGAAGTTGCTGCCGACCGCCTTGCCCAGCGCGCGCGACACCTCGTCGTTGAAGATCGCGCGGCCGACCGTGGTGACGATCCAGTCACCGCGCTCGCGGAGGCCGATCACGGCCTGCAGGCTGACCTGCTTCTGGTCGTAGGCGATCTCGACCTCGTCCATGGCGCCGAAGTAGGGAGCCTTGCGCTCCTTCAGCTGCTCCCAGGTGACCCCGGTCAGGTCCTCGGTGCAGTAGGTCAGGTAGTAGGTGCCGAGCACCATGTCCTGCGTCGGCGTGGCCAGCGGCTTGCCGTGCGCCGGCGAGAGGATGTTGTTGGAGGACAGCATCAGGATGCGGGCCTCCGCCTGGGCCTCTGCCGACAGCGGCAGGTGGACTGCCATCTGGTCGCCGTCGAAGTCGGCGTTGAAGGCGTGGCACACCAGCGGGTGCACCTGGATCGCCTTGCCCTCGACCAGCACCGGCTCGAAGGCCTGGATGCCGAGGCGATGCAGCGTCGGCGCCCGGTTCAGCAGCACCGGATGCTCGGCGATGACCTCCTCCAGCACGTCCCAGACCTCGGGCACCATCGAGTCGACCATCTTCTTGGCCGCCTTGATGTTCTGGACCAGCTTGCGCTCGACCAGCCGGCTCATGATGAACGGCTTGAACAGCTCAAGCGCCATCAGCTTGGGCAGGCCGCACTGGTGGAGATGGAGCGAAGGGCCGGCCACGATCACCGAGCGGCCCGAGTAGTCGACGCGCTTGCCGAGCAGGTTCTGGCGGAACCGGCCCTGCTTGCCCTTGAGCATGTCGGACAGCGACTTCAGCGGCCGGTTGCCCGGGCCGGTGACCGCGCGTCCGCGGCGACCGTTGTCGAACAGTGCGTCGACGGCCTCCTGGAGCATGCGCTTCTCGTTGTTGACGATGATCTCGGGCGCGCCCAGATCGAGCAGCCTCTTCAGGCGGTTGTTGCGGTTGATCACGCGCCGGTAGAGGTCGTTCAGGTCGGACGTGGCGAACCGGCCGCCGTCGAGTTGCACCATCGGCCGCAGCTCCGGCGGGATCACCGGGATCGTCTCCAGGATCATCCACTCCGGCTTGTTCTCGGACTTGGTGAACGCCGACACGACCTTCAGCCGCTTGATCGCGCGGGCCTGCTTCTGGCCCTTCGAGGTCTTGATCGTCTCGCGCAGCGACGCGGCCTCGGCATCGAGGTCGCGGGAGCGCAGCAGCTCGCGGATCGACTCCGCGCCCATGCCGCCCGAGAAGTACTCCCCGAAGCCCCAGGGGCTGCCGAAGCGGTCCTTCAGCTCACGGAACAGCGCCTCGTCGGAGATGATCTCCTGGACCTCGAGCTCCTTGAACTTGATCCAGGTGCGGTCGAGCCGGTCGATGCCGTCGCGCGAGTGGTCCTCCACGTCCTTGCGGCGGGCCTGGATGTCGTTGTAGGTGTCGCGGACCTTGAGCGCCCACTGCTCGATGGCCTTGACGTCCTCCTTGGACATCTTGCCGTCGGTGCGCAGGCAGAGGTCGTTGGCCGTCTCCCGCAGTTCCTTGGGATCGGTGCTCTCGCCCTGCTCCACGACCTCGCGCAGCAGGCCTGCGCCCAGCTGGCGGGTCTTCTCGAGCGCAGGGGCGGCGCCGGGGCCGGCCTCGACCAGCTTGGCGATCCACTCCTGGTCGGAGTCCTTGAGGTTCGGATCCTCACCGGCGAGCCAGGCCAGGCGCACCTTGACGGCGTTCTTGGCCTTGGTCTTCTCGGGCCCCTTGGAGGTCTCGATGGCCTCCAGCTCAGGCAGCATCAGCTCACGCGCGGTGGCGGCCCAGGCGCCCACGTTGTCGAGCTCCTTGGGGCCGAGCTTGCGGTCGTCGCGGACGGCCGACTCGCGCACCAGCTCGCGCACCTTCTTGGGATCCTCACCGGCGACGCGCTTGGCGACCTCGCCCAGCAGGCCACCGGCCAGCGGACGGGCATCGTCGAGCACCGGCAGCCCGGCCTCCTCGGCCCAGTTGTTGAGCGTGCGGGCCCAGTAGTCGTCGTCCTCGTCGGTGTCCTTGGTGGAACCGTCGATGAAGAACTGGCGGCGGCGCTGCATGCGGGTCTCGAGGGCGGCGAGCTGCTCGTCCTTGTCGACCAGCAGGCGCTGCTTCTCCTGCTCGACCTTCTCCTCGAGCTCCGGCACGTCCTTGTCGCGCGACTCCTTGTCGACCGCAGTCACGATCGAGGCAGCGAAGTACAGCACCTTCTCGAGCTCCTTGGGAGCGATGTCGAGCAGGTAGCCGATCCGCGAGGGAACGCCCTTGAAGAACCAGATGTGGCTGACGGGAGCGGCCAGGTCGATATGGCCCATGCGCTCGCGGCGCACCTTCTGGCGCGTGACCTCCACGCCGCAGCGCTCGCAGATGATGCCCTTGTAGCGGACGCGCTTGTACTTGCCGCAGTAGCACTCCCAGTCCTTCGTGGGACCGAAAATGCGCTCGCAGAAGAGGCCGTCCTTCTCTGGCTTCAGGGTGCGGTAGTTGATGGTCTCCGGCTTCGTAACCTCACCCGAGGACCACTCCCGGATCTGCTTCGGAGAGGCAAGGCCGATACGGATTGCGTCGAAATCGTTGATGTCAATCAACGTGATGGCTCCTCACTTGGCGGCGGCCCGTCGGCCGCCACCGATCGTCATTTGGCAGGGGATGGCGGAGGTCGTCACTCTTCGACCTCCACCTCCTCCAGTTCGCCCAGGCCGGCCTCTTCCTCGTCGTCCTCTTCGTCCTCCGAGTCGAGATCGTCCTCGTTCAGCTCCTCGGCCAGCACCTCGTCGTTGGCGACGGTCAGCTCGCCGGCGTCGTCGATCCGGTCGACACCTTCCTCGAGCTCCTGCGCCTCGGGGTCGCGGGCGGCTGCCCGTCCGGCCACCGGTCGCAGGTCGATACCCAGCTCCTCGGCTGCCCGCAGAAGCTCGTCGTCCTCCTCGCGCACCGCCACATCGCCGCCGTCCTCGGCAACGACCTTGACGTCCAGCGCGAGCGACTGCATCTCCTTGAGCAGCACCTTGAAGCTCTCCGGGATAGACGGCTCGGGGATGTTCTCGCCCTTGACGATGGCCTCGTAGGCCTTCACCCGGCCGACCGTGTCGTCGGACTTGATGGTCAGCATCTCCTGCAGGGTGTAGGCCGCGCCGTACGCCTCCAGCGCCCACACCTCCATCTCGCCGAAGCGCTGGCCGCCGAACTGCGCCTTGCCGCCCAGCGGCTGCTGGGTGACCAGCGAGTACGGGCCGGTCGAACGGGCATGGATCTTGTCGTCGACCAGGTGCAGCAGCTTCAGGATGTACATGTAGCCGACCGTGACCTCCTGGTCGTAGGGGTCGCCGGTACGGCCGTTGAACAGCCGCACCTTGCCCGAACACCGCGACCCAGCGGGGGCCTTCTTGTCGATCTTGAACCGCACCGGCTGGTCGGAGTTCGCCTCCTGCCACTCGATCAGGGCCTGGTCGACATCCTCCGGCGTGGCGCCGTCGAAGACGGCCGTGGCCATCCACTCCGGCTCGCCGTCCTGGCCGCCATGCGCAGCCGCCCAGCCCAGATGCGTCTCCAGGATCTGGCCGATGTTCATCCGCGACGGGACGCCCAGTGGGTTCAGGATGATGTCGACGGGACGGCCGTCCTCGAGCAGCGGCATGTCCTCCTCGGGCACGATCTTGGAGATCACGCCCTTGTTGCCGTGCCGTCCGGCCAGCTTGTCGCCCTCGGCGATCTTGCGCTTGGTGGCGACGTAGACGCGCACCAGCTCGTTGACGCCCGGCGGCAGGTCGTCGCCGTTGCCTCGCGAGAAGGTCTTGACGTCGATCACCTTGCCGCCCTCACCGTGCGGCACCTTCAGGGATGTGTCGCGCACCTCGCGCGCCTTCTCCTTGAAGATGGCCCGGATCAGCTTCTCCTCGGCGGTCAGCTCGGTCTCGCCCTTCGGCGTCACCTTGCCGACCAGCAGGTCACCCGACCCGACCTCGGCGCCGATGCGGACGATGCCGTTCTCGTCGAGGTTGCGGAGCGACTCCTCGGAGCGGTTGGGGATGTCGCGCGTGATCTCCTCGTCACCCAGCTTGGTCGACCGCGCATCCACCTCGTACTCGTGGATGTGCACCGAGGAGAGCGTGTCGTCCTTGACCAGCCGCTCGGACAGGATGATCGCGTCCTCGAAGTTGTAACCCTCCCAGGACATGAAGGCGACCAGCAGGTTCTTGCCGAGGGCCAGCTCGCCGTTGTCAGTCGAGGAACCGTCGGCCAGCACTTGCTTCGCCGACACCTTGTCGCCGACCTTGACGATCGGCTTCTGGTGGATCAGCGTGCCCTGATTCGAGCGCCGGTACTTGACCAGGTCGTAGGTGTCGTGGCCGTCGCGGGTAGCGATGATGATCCGCTCGGCGTCGACGTACTCGACCTTGCCGGCGCGACGGGTGAGGACGACGTCTCCCGTGTCCACCGCGGCCCGGTACTCGAGGCCGGTGCCCACCAGGGGCGCCTCGGTCACGAGCAGGGGCACGGCCTGCCGCTGCATGTTCGAACCCATCAGCGCGCGGTTGGCGTCGTTGTGCTCGAGGAACGGGATCAGGGCCGTCGCCACCGACACGATCTGGGCCGGGTCGACGTCCATGTAGTCAACCTCTCCGGCGTCGACCTGGACCGGCACGCCGTCCCGGGTGCGGCACAGCACCGGCGAGACCAGCTTGCCGTTCTTCTCGATGTCGGCATTCGCCTGGGCGATCGTGTACTTCTCCTCCTGGAGCGCGTCGAGGTACTCGATCGACTCGGTGACCTTGCCCTTCTCGATCTTGCGGTAGGGCGTCTGCACGAAGCCGTGCTCCGACACCTTGGCGTAGCTGCCGAGCGAGCCGATCAGGCCGATGTTCGGGCCTTCCGGGGTCTCGATCGGGCACATGCGCCCATAGTGGGTGGGGTGCACGTCGCGCACCTCGATCGGTGCCCGCTCGCGGGTCAGGCCGCCGGCGCCCAGCGCCGACAGGCGCCGCCGGTGCGTCAGCCCGGCGAGGCAGTTGGTCTGATCCATGAACTGGGACAGCTGCGAGGAGCCGAAGAACTCCTTCAGCGCGGCAGCCACCGGGCGGATGTTGACGATCGTCTGGGGGGTGATCGCGTCCTCGTCCTCGGTGGTCAGCCGCTCGCGGACGACGCGCTCCATCCGGTAGAGGCCGATGCGGAAGGCCTCCTGGATCAGCTCGCCGACCGTGCGCAGGCGCCGGTTACCGAAGTGCTCGTACTCGTCCAGGTCGTGCTCGATGGCGTCGCGCTGGATGACGATCGCGTCGGCGGCGTAGTCCTTGCTCTCCTCGGGCACGCCCAGCTTGACCGGGAGCGCCACCAGCCGGCGGACGAGCTCGACGATGTCGCCGGTCGTCAGCACGCGGCACTCGGGCGACACGTCGACGCCCAGGCGCATGTTCAGCTTGTAGCGGCCGACCTTGGTCAGGTCGTAGCGCTTGGGATCGAAGAACAGGGCCCGCACCAGGTTGCGCGAGTTGTCCACCGTCGGCGGCTCGCCGGGGCGCTGCTTCTTGAACACCTCGATCAGCGCCGCCTCCTCGGACTGGGCCGGGTCCTTCTCCAGCGTCATCCGGATGAACGGGTTGTTGTCGAACAGCGCGAGCATGCCCTCGTCGGTCTTGTCGATCGTGAAGCCGGTGTTCTCGTCAACCGGCGGCAGCGCGCGCAGCAGCGTGGTGATCGGCAGCTTGCGCTTGCGATCGATGCGGACGTTGACGAGGCCCTTCTTGTCGATCTCGAGCTCGAGCCACGATCCACGGGACGGCATCAGGTTGGCCGTGAACACCTGCTTGGTCGAGTCCTTCGGCTCCATGATGTAGGCGCCGGGCGACCGCACCAGCTGCGTCACGACGACGCGCTCGGTGCCGTTGATGATGAACGTGCCCTGTTCGGTCATCCAGGGGAAGTTGCCGAGGAAGACCGTCTGCTCGCGGATCTCACCCGTATCCAGATTGGTAAACGCGACCTTGACGTTGACGGGGACCTCGAACGAGAGGTCCTTCTCGCGGCACTCGCGCTCGGACACGACGGGGTCGCCGATCGTGTACTCGCCGAGAGCGACTTCAAGCCGCTCGGAGTAGTCGCGAATGGGCGAGATGTCGTCGATCGTCTCGCGTAGGCCCGACGTCTTGAGAGAGTCGGAATCAGAGGGGTCACCCATGAACCACCTGAACGACGCCTTCTGGATGTCGATCAGGTTGGGTACGTCCAGGACCTTCTCCAGCTTGGAGAATGACCTGCGGACTCGGGGCGAGGTGGTTTCAGGCAAAGCTAACGCCTCCCGCGGGGCTATGAGGAGAGAAATGATGCGTAGATCCGGACCAACGGCGCAACGGGGAAGCCTATCAGGGCTCCTGGTTCCACGCAAACAGGTCTGGCTAACACCGGCTGCGGGATGATCTTCCGCACCGGTGTGCCTCCGCCCACTATACCGAAGGAGGTGCTCCGGTCAAGTGAAAAGCGAGCCCCCGAGCAGAGAGATCGGTGCTTCCAAATCCGCGCGCGCCTGGTCGCGAGTTCCGACTGAGTGCGGGCTTCGCCCGCGATCAGCCGGCCTCGCTGCGGCGCGAACCGTCACCTGGGGTTCGCACTCGCCCAGCCACCACGCCTATTTGGAACCAACGATCTACGAGAACACCGCTGCCGGCGTCTCCTCGACGTTCAGCGGGTGGTGGCAGGCGGCGATGTGGCCCGTGCCGTAGGCGACCAGGGGCGGCTCCTCGGCGGAGCAGATCTCGGTCGCGTACCGGCAGCGCGGATGGAAGCGGCAGCCGGACGGCGGGGCAACCGGGCTGGGGACGTCGCCCTCGAGCACGATCCGCTCCCGCTGGGAGGAGGCGTCCGGGTCGGGGATCGGTACGGCCGAGAGCAGCGCCTCGGTGTAGGGATGCACCGGCCTCGAGTACAGATCCTCGGCCGGCGACACCTCGACGATCTTGCCCAGGTACATGACGGCGATCCGGTCGGACACGTGGCGCACGACGGACAGGTCGTGGGCGATGAAGAGGTAGGTCAGCTGGAGCTCGTCCTGGAGGTCGTCCAGCAGGTTGACCACCTGCGCCTGGATCGACACGTCGAGGGCGGAGACCGGCTCGTCGGCGATGATCAGCCGCGGATGCAGCGCAAGCGCGCGGGCCACGCCGATGCGCTGCCGCTGGCCGCCGGAGAACTCGTGCGGATAGCGGTTGTAGTGCTCGGGGTTGAGTCCGACCAGGCTGAGCAGCTCCTGCACCTGCGACTTGATCGACCCGCGGTTGCCCATCTTGTGGATCTTCAGCGGGTCGCCGATGATCTGGCCGACGCGCTTGCGCGGGTTGAGCGACGCGTAGGGGTCCTGGAAGACCATCTGCATCTGGCGACGCAGCGGGCGCAGCTGGCGGCGGGAGAGCCGGGTGATGTCCGTGCCCGCGAACTCGATGGTGCCGTCGGTGATCTCGTACAGCCGCAGCAGGCACCGGCCCAGCGTCGACTTGCCGCACCCCGACTCGCCGACCAGGCCGAGCGTCTCGCCCTCCAGAACCTCGAAGCTGACGCCGTCCACGGCGTGGACGCGGGCCACCTCGCGCTGGAAGATGATCCCCTGCTTGATCGGGAAGTACTTCTTCACGCTCGCGGGCCACCAGCAGGGGAGAGCCCACCGCGACCGGCTGCGTGCGGGTGCCGTCCTCGACGACCAGGTCGCTCACGCCGACTCCGCCATACCGGGATTGATGACCGCCTCGCGCTGGGAGGCGCGGCCGTCGACCGGCAGCAGGCAGGCGTCCAGGTGGCCGTCGCCCACCTTGTCAACGAGCGGCGGATCCTCGATGCCGCACTGGTCGAACCGGAACCGGCAGCGGGGTGCGAAGTTGCAGCCCGTCGGCAGGTCGATCAGCGAGGGCGGCGTGCCGGGGATGGCGGTCAGGCGCGGCGGCTTGGGCCGGTCGAGGCGCGCGATCGACCCCAGCAGGCCCCACGTGTACGGGTGCTGCGGGTTGTAGAAGATCTCGCGCTTCTCGGACTGCTCGACGACCCGGCCGGAGTACATGACGACGACCCGGTCGGCGATGTCCGCCACCACGCCCAGGTCGTGGGTGATCATCACGATCGCCGAGTCGAACTCGCTCTTCAGCCGCCGGATCAGCTCCAGGATCTGCGCCTGGATGGTGACGTCGAGGGCGGTCGTCGGCTCGTCGGCGATCAGCAGGTCGGGGTTGCAGGACAGGCCCATCGCGATCATCACGCGCTGGCGCATGCCGCCGGAGAACTGGTGGGGGTAGTCGTTCACCCTCAGCTCGGGCTTGGGGATGCCGACGGCCCGCAGCAGCTCGATCGCTCGGCTGCCGGCCTCGCGCTTGGATACGTCCTCGTGATTGCGGATCTGCTCGGCGATCTGCCAGCCGACCCGGTACACGGGATTCAGCGAGGTCATCGGGTCCTGGAAGATCATCGCGATCTCCTTGCCGCGGATATCGCGCATCTCGTCCTGGGACAGCTTCATCAGGTCGCGGCCCTTGTAGATCACCTCGCCCTCGAACACCGCGTTGGGATCGATGATCAGCCGCATCACGGACATCATCGAGACGCTCTTGCCGGAGCCGGACTCGCCCACGATCCCCAGCACCTCGCCCTTGCGCAGGGTGAACGAGATCCCGTCCACCGCCCTCACCAGACCATCCTCGGTGCGGAACGTGACGCGCAGGTTCTTGACCTCGAGAAGAGGCGGCTGGTCGGAGTCGGTCATGGGGTCGGTGTCTGGATCAGGTCGGCCGGATGCGAGGATCGAGGAACGCGTAGCCAACATCCACCAGGGCGTTGGCCAGCACGATGAAGAAGGCGCCGTAGACGACGGTTCCCATGATCACGGGGAGGTCGAGGTTGGAGAGCGAGTTATACGTGAGGTAGCCGACCCCGGGAAGGCCGAACACGACCTCGGTGAGCAGGGCCCCGCCACCGACCAGCGCGCCGAAGTCGAGGCCGAAGAGGCTGATGAACGTGATCATCGAGGTGCGCAGCGAGTGCCGGAACAGCACCCGCCGCTCCGACAGTCCCTTCGCACGCGCGGTGCGGATGTAGTCCTCGCTCTGGCTTTCGATCAGGCTCGAGCGCAGCACCCGGCCGTAGAAGCCGATGTACAGGATCGCCAGCGTGATCCAGGGGATGATCAGGTGCTTCGCCCACATCGCCGGGTCGGACGAAAACGATGTGTAGCCGAGCGGCGGCACCCACGAGAACAACGGGCTGCTGTGGAACTTGCTCTGGGTCAGCATGTTTGCGACCTCGCCCACCCAGAACACCGGGGCCGAAATTCCGATCAGCGCGACCACCATCAGCAGGGGGTCCCAGATCGTGCCGCGGAGCACCGCCGCGGAGACCCCGATGATGATGCTGCCGAAGATCCACAGCACCGCGGCGCCCAGAACCAGTGAGAAGGTGACCGGCGCCGCCGCTTCGATCTGCGGCAAGACCTTCAGCCCGCGATTGGTATAGGAGACCAGATCGCGAGAGACGAACAGGTGGTTCATCATCAGCACGTACTGCTCGGGCAGGGGCTTGTTGAGCCCGAACTCCTGCTTGATGGCGGCGATCGTCTGCGGCGTCGGGTTTCGGCCGGCCATCTGGCGCGCGGGGTCGATCCCCGGCGTGTGGAAGAAGATCAGGAACACCAGGAGGCTGATGGCGAACATGACCATCAGCATCCACAGCGTGCGGCGGACGATAAAGGCCAGCATTAGAGGCCAGACCCCCATCCCGCGTTGGGTCCTGGGTGGCGAAGGCGTCCAGCGGGACGCTTGACGCCGGTCTGGAGCGGTCTGCTATCCAAGCAGACCGCGAAAGCAAGCCTCGCAAGGACGCAGCTCACAGCGAGGCGCCGGTTCGCAGGCACAGCCACCCCCACAGTCCGCGCCGCACGCGACCCGCTGCGGCGGCCAGGCCCGCGTGGGATGGGGGTCTGGTCTCTCAGTTGTCTGCCTCTACGCGGAGCTTGGCCCGCGGGTCGAGAGCATCCCGCACACCGTCACCAAGCACGTTCAGCGACAGCACCGTGAGCAGGATCATGATGCCGGGGGCGATCGACACCCATGGGCGCACGTACAGCAGCTCCTGGCCGTCGCCGATGATCGTGCCCCAGCTCGCATTGGGCGGGCGGACGCCGATGGACAGGAACGAGAGCGCCGCCTCCGTCAGGATCGTGTTGGCGATCATCAGCGGCAGGAGGACGATGACGACCGTCACCACGTTGGGCAACACGTCCGAGAAGATCAGCCGGAGGTTCGAGGCACCCTGTGCGATGGCCGCCTCGACGTACTCCTTCTCGCGGACGGAGAGCACCTGCCCGCGGATCGGCCGCGCCACGTACGGGACGTAGACCACGCCGATGATGATCGTCGGCAGCCAGAGGCTATTCGGGTTCACGCCGATGGGGCCGACCTGGAGGCCTTTGACGAGCAGCACCGTCGAGATGCAGATCGCGAGCAGGTAGACGGGGAACGCCCAGATCACGTCCATCAGCCGCGACAGGATGGAGTCGATGAACCCCCCGAAGAAGCCCGCCACCAGCCCGACGATCGCGGCCAGCAGACAGGCGATGAGCGCCGACCCGATGCCGATCAGGAGTGAGGCCCGGCCGCCGTAGAGCAGGCGGGCCATGACGTCACGGCCCTGGCTGTCGGCGCCGAGGAAATACTGCGAGTGCCAGGTCGGGCCGATTGGCGTGACGCCGATCCCCAACGCGTTGGTCTGCAGCACCGAAACCTTCTTGCCGTTCTGCGTGATGGTGCCGTCGACGTTCGACTGGAACGGGTCGGTGTGCGCGATGTGGTTGGCGTAGAGCGGTGCGGCGAAGCTCGTGACCACGATCAGGCCGAACACGATCAGCGCCGCGATCGCCGCCCGGTCGCGCCGCAACCGCCTCCAGGCGAGACCCCACGGGCTCTTGCCGGCGATCTGCGGCGAGTCGGCAGTTGCCAGCTGGCCGGCTTCGGGTGCGGTTGCGACTTCAGCCACGCGGGAAGGTTTCCACCTTACCACCCTATGGGGGCCGGGCCAGAGGCCCGGCCCCCATTCGGTCGGAGCTAGTCAGTCCTGGTTACTGCACCCAGGCCTGATCGAGCAGGAACAGCCACTGCGGGCTGAACTGGTAGTTGCCAACCCGCTTCGACACGAAGTCGATGTTCTTCGGGTTGAACATGGGCAGCCAGGGAGCCTGGTCGGTGATCATCTGATCGGCCTTGGCCCAGCTCTGGTTGGCTGCGGCGGTGCTGGTCGCACCCTGCGACAGCGCCGTCTTGATCGTCGAGTCAACGCTCTTGTTGCAGAACTCAGCAGCGTTGTTGCTGTGATCGTCGTTGGGGATGTACGCCCCGCAGGACAGCAGCGTGTTGATGAAGTCAGACGCGGCCGGGTAGTCCTGGTACCAGTCCCACCAGCCGATCTGGGCCTTGTTCGACGAGTTGTCGACGGTATCGAAGTAGACGCCGCGGTCGAGCGACTTCAGCGAGGCGTGGTAGCCCAGCTGGTTCAGCAGCGACACCACGTACTCGCCCTCTGACTTCGACAGCGTGGTCGTCTCAGACCACACCGTCACGTTCTGGCCCTTGGTGCCCGACGCCGCGATCAGCGACTTGGCCTTGGCCATGTCGGGAGCGGTCCACGGACCCTTGCCGCCCGCGGCCGGGTTGGCCGTGTACGGGCAGTACTGCTCGTAGCCCGGGAAGTTGGGCGGCAGCACCTGGCACGTCGGCTGCGCGAGCGCCGGCCCACCGTACAGCTTGACGGTGGCGTTGCGGTCGATCGCGTAGTTGAGGGCCTGACGCACCTTCAGGTTGTTGAACGGCGGCGTGTTGACGTTCATGAAGAACCAGTACGTCGCCGTCAGCGGGTTGATGTGCACCTGCGACTTGTACTGCGTCGCGATCTCGTTCAGCCGGCCCGGAGGCGGCTGCTCGAACATCCAGTCGGCGTTGCCGTTCTCGACGTTCGTGACCTCGGCGTCGGCCTGCAGGCCGAGCTGCCACACGATCTCGTTCGGGTAGCCCTGCGGCTGCGCGTCCTTCGACCACTGGTGGAACATCGGGTTCCGCACCAGGGTGATGGACTGACCGGGGACGTAGCTCTTGAACATGTACGGACCGGTCGCCGGGAGCGGGGTCGTGCCGATGTCCTTGTTCGGCGCGGTCTTCGGCACCGCGTCGGAGAACGGCAGCGCCACCTTGTCGAGGAACTCCGGATCCGGAGCCGTCAGGTGGACGGTCAGCGTCATTGCCGAGTCGTCGGCAACCACGCCGGACGACAGGTTGCACGACTTGGCGGTGCACTTGCTGGCGCCGACGATGCTGCCCAGCGTCCAGGTACCCGGCGAACCAACCAGGAAGTCGCGCTCCCAGGCGTGCTTGAAGTCACTGGGGACAACAGGCTCACCGTTTGAGAACTTGACGTTGGGCTGGATGTGGAACACGTACGTCTTGCCGCCATCCGTGGCCTGGGGGATTGCCGTCGCCAGGTCGGGAACCAACGTCGCGCCGTCGGGACCGCCGACGCGCTTGAACCCGGTCAGGCCATCGTTGGTCATGATCAGGTTCTGCCAGGACTCGACCTCATAGGCGATCGCGGGATCGAGCGAGTCAGGGTTACCGGTGGCCTGCAGCTTCATCGTGCCACCCATGTGGGACCCGCTGCCGCCGGAGGAATTACCGCCTCCGCCGCTGCTTGACCCGCTGCTACCGCTGCTTCCGCAGCCCGAGGCCAACGCGACCGCGCTGCCTACCAGCGCGAGCGCGAAGAGACGCCTCTTGGAATCGAACATTCCCCGTCCTCCGGAGTTAGGGGTTGAATGTCTTGCCGCCTGCTATGACGCTGGCGAGCCGCCGATGTTAGAACGCGGCTCAACCAGATGCCAATGCTGGTTCTGCTCGCGCCTCGCGGTAGAGAGCGGCCGCAAGCTGGGCCAGACCCATCGCCGCGGCCGGCGGGGCGGAGCAGACAGCGAGCGCCACGGGCCGCTCGCCGTCGTCGATCAGTGCCATGTCGTGCCGCACCCGGCCGGGCAGGTCGCCCTGCTTGCAACCGATCACGAGGCCGTCGCCTGGCAGCAGGCTGGGGATGATGTCGCGGTGGTGCGACTCGCCCATGGCGGCCAGCGTCCGCCGGTGCCGCTCGGTCGCCAGGGTCTCGACGATCCGCGCCAGGTCGCCGGCGGTCGTCGTGTTCTCGCGCCCGGCTGCAATCGCCGCCTCGTCCCCCATCAGCCTGCGGATGCGGGTGCCGGCCAGACCCAGTCGAGTGGCCTCGGCGTTCACGGCATCGAAGCCGAGCATGTCGAGCAGGGCGTTGGTGGCCGCGTTGTCCGAAACCGCGAGCATCAGCAGGTCGAGGTCAGCCGGGCACAGCTCGGTGCCGGCGTCCAGGCTCTCCGCCAGCCCGCCGCCACCGGGCACGGGCAGCTCCCCGGCTGGGATCCGCAGGCGTGGATCGACGGTCCCTGCCTCGATGGCCCGCCAGAGCGCGATCGAGATCAGCGGCTTGACGGTGCTCGCCGCAGGCACCACCGCATCGGCGTTGCGCCCGACCGTGCGCCCACTGCGCAGGTCGATCGCACAGGTTGCGATCACTCTTCGCCGTCGTAGATCCGGCGTACCGTGCGGAGGCGCTTCCGCAGGTCGTCCGGATGCTGCTCACGCACGACCTTGCCGTGGGTCTCGGTGGCGTGGCAGATCTCGTCGTCGCCGACGTAGACGGCGATGTGGTCGCCGTAGCAGAGCAGGTCGCCCGGGCGAGCCTGGGCGTAGGGAACCTCGGCGCCCTCCTTCTCCTGCTGGTCCGCATTGCGGGGCAGCAGCAGGCCGAAGCGGCGGTGGATGGCCTGGACGAGGCCGGAGCAGTCGAGGCCCTCGACCGTCACTCCGCCCCACTCGTACGGCGCGCCCACGAACATCAGCGCAGCCTCGGCGACCGCCTCGCCAGACGCCTTGCGGCGGGCGGCGGCCAGCGGCTCGGTGCGCAGGCCCGGCACCGGCAGCCATGTACCCATGTAGCGGTCAGCCGCCTGGGGGACGACCACGACGTGGGCCCGGTCCTTGGGCAGCGGATCGCCCAGCGCCTCGGCGGTGAGAAATCCCTCGTAGCCGTCGGCAAGCACGACGTGCGCCCAGCCGTTGCCGCGATCCATCACGTCGATGGGGTCGGCGAACAACGCCTGGGTGTTCTGCTCGGAGGCGCTGTCGGCCTTGGCCCGGAGCGCCGTGTAGGGGAGGATGCAGGAGGCTTTTTCCACAGACATAGTGTATCCGCCGGCGCCGTCAGGCACGTCGACAACCGCGGGCCTGGAAGAGCCCCGGGCCGATGCCCGGAGCCCTTCCCGCGTGCCCGAGTTACTTGAGCTCGACCGAGCCACCGGCCTCCTCGAGCTTGGCCTTCATCTGCTCGGCCTCCTCCTTGGCGACGCCCTCCTTGACGGGGGCAGGCGCCTCGTCGGCAACCGCCTTGGCCTCCTTCAGGCCGAGGCCGGTCAGCTCACGGATCACCTTGATGACCTGGATCTTCTTGTCGCCGGACGCGGTGAGGACGACGTCGAAGCTCGTCTGCTCCTCCTCGCCGCCACCGTCAGCACCGCCGCCCCCACCGGGGGCCGCGACCATCACCGGAGCGGCCGCCGCGGCGGTCACGCCCCACTCCTCCTCGAGCGTCTTCTTGAGCTCGACCAGCTCGAGGACGGAGAGCTTGTTCAGTTCTTCAACGATATTCGCGACAGGCATCTGTCGGGTACCTCCACGGATGTTGGATTTGACGAACTAGGCGGCCGCTTCGGCAGCCTGTCGTTGTGCGATATAGGCGTCGAGCACCGCGACGATGTCGCGGAGCGGGGCGGTCAGCACGCCCACGGTGCCCTGCATCGGGCCCGCCACGGCGCCGACGATCTGGCTCAGCAGCACCTCGCGAGGCGGCAGGTCGCCGAGCTGGCGAACCTGGTCGGCCGTCAGCACGTCGCCGTCCATGACGGCGCCGCGGACGGCCAGGATACGCGTCGATCGGGCCACCTCGGACAGCGCCTTGGCGGCCGCCGCGGCGTCTCCGTCCACGAACGCGATCGCGGACGGGCCCTGCAGGAACTCCAGCAGGTGCGGCTTGTCGGCCGCCTCGGCGGCGCGCCGGGCAAGCGTGTTCTTCGCCACATGGAAGCTCGCCCCCGACTCGCGCAGCCGGTTGCGGACCTCGGCGGTCTGCCCGACCGAGAGCCCGCGATAGTCGGCCACGATCATCACGTCCGACTCGCGAATGCGGTCGGTCAGGCGATCGATCACGGCCTGTTTCTCGTCTCTGTTCACCGGGTCACCTCCTTCCCTCCCTCGCATCCGCCACGCGCTACAGGTAGCTGGGCGGACGCGGACGGGTAGGGACCCGGCCGGCGGTTCCGTCCTACGTCGGGTGGTGGTTTGAGCCCCGTGGGGCCCCGACGGTCTCTGGCGCGGACGCGCGGGTTTGTTGCGCGTGATGCTAGCCGTTCAGGCGACGGCGGGCGCCGCCTCCTCGAGCAGATCACGCGTCCGGGTCGTGTCGAGCTTGAGGCCGGGGCCCATCGTCGAGGCGATGGTGATCGAGCGCAGGTAGCGCCCCTTCGCCGCGGCCGGCTTGGCGCGCAGGATCTCCTCCAGCACGGCCTGGTAGTTCTCGACCAGAGCCGTCTCCTCGAACGACTTCTTGCCGATCGCGACATGGACGATGCCGGTGCGGTCGGTGCGGTACTCGATCTTGCCCGATTTGACATCGCCGACGGCCTTCTCGATGTCGAAGGTGATCGTGCCCGCCTTCGGGCTCGGCATCTTGCCCTGCGGGCCGAGGATCCGGCCCAGCTTGCCGACGGTGCCCATCATGTCGGGCGTCGCGATCGCGACGTCGAAGTCGGTCCAGCCCTCGTTGATGCGGGTGGCCAGATCCTCGCCGCCGACGAAGTCGGCGCCCGCGTCCTCGGCCTCCTTGGCCTTCTCCCCCTGGGCGAACACGGCGACGGTGACCGTCTTGCCAAGCCCGTGGGGCAGGAACAGCGTGCCGCGCAGCTGCTGGTCGGCGTGGCGCACGTTGACGCCCAGCCGGAAGTGGACCTCGACCGTCTCGTCGAACTTGGCGGTATCGAGGCTCTTCAGCAGCCGCACCGCGTCGCGCGGCGGGTAGGCCTTCTCGCGGTCGACGCTCGACCGCGCCGCGGTATAGCGCTTGCCGGCCATCAGCGAACCTCCACGCCCATCGACCGGGCGGTGCCGGCGACGATGTTCATTGCGGCCTCGACGTCGTTGGCGTTGAGGTCGGGAAGCTTGCGCTCGGCGATCGAGCGTAGCTGGGCCTGGCTCAGCGACCCCACCTTCGTGCGGTTGGGCTCGCCCGAGCCGGACTTCAGGTTCAGCGCCTCCTTGATCAGCACGGCCGCGGGCGGCGTCTTGGTGATGAACGTGAACGAGCGATCCTCGTAGACGCTGATCTCGACCGGCGTGATCTGGCCGGAGTTGGGCCCCTGCGTCTGGGCGTTGAACGCCTTGCAGAAGTCCATGATGTTGACCCCGTGCTGGCCGAGGGCAGGGCCCACCGGCGGGGCCGGGTTTGCCTGCCCGGCCGGGATCTGAAGCTTGATGATCTTGATGACCTTCTTGGCCATCGGCTACCTCCTGTGGTGCAAGCGCCTCGCGGCTCCCACGACGGTTGGGTATGAAGTTGGTCTGTGGCTTAGATCTTCTTGACCTTGTCGAACTCGAGCTCGACCGGCACCTGGCGCTCGAAGATCGACACGAGCACCTTCAGCTTGCCCTGGTCCTCGTTGATCTCGGCTATCTCGCCGTCGAAGTCCGACAGCGGGCCGGAGATCACCTTGACGCTCTCGCCCAGCGAGAACTCGGCCTTCTGCTTCGGCGCCGGGGCAGCCTGGGCGGTGTGCAGCATACGGTCGACCTCGGGCTGGCTGAGCGGCACCGGCTTGTTCTGGGCGCCCACGAACCCGGTCACACCGGGCGTGTTCTTGACCAGCGTCCAGGCCTCGTCGGTGAGGTCCATGTTGACCAGCACGTAGCCGGGCCACAGCCGCCGCTCCGTCTGCACCTTCTGGCCGTCCTTGGTCTCGACGACCGACTCGGTGGGGACGACCACGCGGCGCACGGTCAGCTCCTGGTTCATCGACTTGATGCGGTGCTCCAGGTTGGCCTTGACCTTGTTCTCATGGCCCGAATAGGTATTGATCACGTACCAGCGAAACATGCGTCCTCGTCTTCCGGGGGATCAGCTCTGCCAGTTGAGTAGGTGCTCTACGAACCTGGAGAACACCTGATCGAGGCCATAGAGGTAGAAGCCCACGAGCAGGCATGCGGCAAGCACCACCATCGTGGACTGTGCGGTCTGCTGCCGGTTGGGAAAGTCCGTCTTGGCCAGCTCGCCGCGCACCTCGCCGACGAAACCGGTGAGGCGGCGCAGCCGGCCGCCGTGCCGCTCGACAGGGTCGCCGCCGGACTGGCTCTTCGCCTTGCCGCCGACGAACGGTCCGGCGTTCTGGCGCTGGCGCTGAGTCGGCTGTCGGTTGCGCCGGGCCATTACGAGGTCAGCGCGTCTCCCGGTGCAGCGTGTGATGCCCGCACCAGCGGCAGTACTTCTTGAACTCGATCCGGTCCGGCGAGTTCCTCTTGGACTTGTTTGTCTGGTAGTTGCGGCGTTTGCAATCGCCGCAGGCGAGGGTCACCAGCACCCGGACACCTGTAGCCACGGAAAAACACTCCTCTCGGTGAGCAGCCAAAAAACGGTATCACAGCGACGGGGTGGCCCCGGCCACCGTGACGAGTCCCGCCGGCTGCCCAGACGGCGGTTCTCGCTGTTGCTTAGAGTAGCTGCCGGGGCCACAGAACCTTCGATGTCGAGCGACAAGGAGCAAGGGATGCCGGCAACCGTCGACCGCGACCACCTCACCGGACTGATCCGCCGTGAGGAAGCCACCTTCGAGGAGCTACACCCGAACTCGCGGGAGCTTCACGAGCGAGCCCGGCACTCGATGCTGGACGGGGTGCCGATGCACTGGATGACGGAGTGGGTGGGACGGTTCCCGGTGTTCGTCGACCACGCCGAGGGCGCCCGCTTCACCGACGTCGACGGCAACGAGTACGTCGATCTCTGCCTCGGCGACACCGGCGCCATGACCGGCCACTCGCCGCCGGCGACCGTCGAGGCGGTGAACCGCCAGATCGCCCGCGGGATCACGGTCATGCTCCCCGGCGAGGACTCGATCTGGGTCGGCGAGGAGATGACCCGGCGGTTCGGTTTGCCGTTCTGGCAGTTCGCCCTCTCGGCCACCGATGCCAACCGCTTCACGATCCGCCTCGCCCGGCACCTGACAAAGCGGCCGAAGGTGATGGTCCACAACTGGTGCTACCACGGCTCGGTCGACGAGACCTTCGCCATCCTCGAGAACGGCAAGGTCGTCACCCGCACCAACAACATCGGCCCCCCGGTCGACCCCACCCTGACCAGCCGCGTCGTCGAGTTCAACGACCTCGAGGGCCTCGAGCGCGAGCTGGCCAACGGTGATGTCGCCTGCTGCCTGTTCGAGCCCGCGCTGACCAACATCGGCATCGTCCTGCCCGACCCCGGCTACCACGACGGCGTCCGCGAGCTGACGCGCAAGTACGGGACGTTCCTGGTCATCGACGAGACCCACACCATCTGCACGGGGCCCGGCGGCTTCACCCGCGCGCACGACCTCGATCCCGACTTCCTCACCTGCGGCAAGCTGCTGGCCGGCGGCGTCCCCGCCGCCGCCTACGGGTTCACGGCCGAGATCGCGTCGCAGATGGACGCCAAGCTGCCGAAGCCGGTGGACGTCGGCGGGATCGGCGGAACGCTGGCCGGCAACGCGCTGTCGCTGGCCGCGATGCGCGGAACGCTCGAGCACGTGCTCACCGACGAGGCGTTCGAGCGGATGATCGGGCACGCCGTCGACTTCAACCAGGGCGTCCAGGACGCGATCGACCGCACGGATCTGCCGTGGCACGTCACCCGGCTGGGCTGCCGGGCCGAGTACCGGTTCCAGCCGCTGCCCCGCAACGGCGGCGAGGCCGAGGCCGGCACCGACCACGACCTCGACGTGTTCATGCACCTCTACGCGCTCAACCGCGGCATCCTGCTGACGCCCTTCCACAACATGGCGCTGATGTGCCCGGCGACCACCGCCGAGGACGTCACTCGCCACACCGAGGTGTTCAACCAGGCGGTCGACGAGCTGGTCGGAGTGCGGGTCTGATGGCAAACGTCTACGACGATGAGTTCGACGAGGTCGCCGGGCGGTCACCGCACCCCGGCTTCGGCGCGCGCCGCGTCTACCTCGCGCGCCGGCTCGGATCCGAGCGGCTGGGCATGAGCGTCTGGCTGGTCGACCCGGGCGAGACGGCCTACCCGTACCACTACCACCTGGGCGACGAGGAGATCCTGGTCGTGCTGGAGGGCGAGGGGAAGATGCGGACGCCGCACGGCTGGCACCGGATCGGGCGCGGCGACACGGTCGGCTTCCAGACCGGCGAGTCAGGCGCCCACCAGATCGTCAACACCGGCGATCTGCCCCTGCGGTTCCTGACCGTGTCCACCTCCGGCACGCCGGACATCACCGTATACCCCGACTCGGGCAAGATCGGAACGGCCGAGCGGCGTCCCGATGGGGGTGGATTCCGCGAGTTCCACCGGCTGACCGACGCCGTCGACTACTGGGAAGGCGAGTCGCCGCCCGACATGGCCCAGGAGTAAGGCTCCAACCGAACTCCAAGAGTAACGCCCAGGGCGTTCACAGGTTTCTCCCAGCCAGGGTTCCTAGACTCCACGAAGAACGGCGACCCGGGAGACGCATGAACGCAACCGCACAGAGAGCAAGCGAGGACGAACGGCGACGGGTGTTGGTCGTCGACGACGAGGAGAGCATCCGCCAGCTTGTCTCGACGGTGCTGCGCTACGAAGGGTTCGAGGTGGAGTGCGCAGCCGACGGCCGCGAGGCGGTCAAGAGCGCCCATTCGTTCCGCCCCGACATCGTCGTGCTCGACGTGATGCTGCCGGATCTCGACGGCTTCGAGGTGTACCGGCGGATGGCCGAGGACGGATCGCGCACGCCGGTGCTGTTCCTGACCGCCCGCGATCGGCCGGAGGATCGCGTCCACGGCCTCACCCTGGGAGCCGACGACTACGTCGGCAAGCCGTTCTCTCTTGAAGAGTTGGTCGCGCGCGTGCGCGCGATCCTGCGCCGCACCGTTGGCGAGCAGGATGGCGCGTCGCTGCGCTACGCCGACCTGGAGATGGACGAGGACGCGCACGAGGTGCGCCGCGGCGGCCAGCCGATCGACCTCACCCCAACCGAGTACAACCTGCTCCGCTACCTGCTGGTCAACGCGGGGCGCGTGCTCAGCAAGGCCCAGATCCTCGACCACGTCTGGCGCTACGACTTCGGCGGCGACTCGAGCGTGGTCGAGACCTACATCAGCTACCTGCGCAAGAAGATCGACAGCGGGGCCGAGACCGCCCCTGATCCAGACCGTGCGCGGATTCGGCTACGCGATCCGCCTGCCTCGCGAATGAACATCCACTCGCTTCGCTTCCGGCTGACGGCGATCAGCGTCGTGCTGGTGGCGGTCGGCCTGATCGCGACCGGGCTTGCGACCCGCTACTTCCTGAACTCGTACCTCGTCGACCGGCTGGACTCGCAGGTGAGCAAGTCGAGCGGACCTGTCTGGCACTACCTGGCACAGGACCAGGATGGGCCGTCAGAGAACGCGGTGTATAGCGCGCTCCCGGCCAACTCCTACATCGCTCTGGTCACCGGCGATGACCATGCGGTGGCGGCCGATGGCGTGGGCGGGGGACACAAACTTCCCAGCTTCGTCGACGACGCGCCCACCGGCTGGTCAAGCCACGACGGGTACCGCATCTGGGTGCAGCAGCTCTCGACCCCGCAGTTCGTGACCCCCGGACCCGGTCAAGGGCAGGTCCTTCCGGCCGGAAGCAAGGTCGTGATCGCGGTCCCGCTCTCGAGCGTCAACAGCACCCTCGACCGCCTGGGCACCGTCCTGCTGCTCGTCAGCCTGGTCGTGGTCGGCGCGGTCGGCTGCCTGGCCTGGGCACTCGTCCGGGTGAGCATGCGCCCCCTGCGGCAGATCGAGCAGACGGCCGGCGCCATCGCCGCCGGCGACCTTTCGCAGCGCATCCCCGGGGGCAACCCCGGCACGGAGGTCGGCCGGCTGAGCGAAGCGCTCAACGCTATGCTCGCCCAGATCGAGCAGGCGTTCCGTGAGCGTGAGGCATCGGAGAACCGCCTGCGCCGCTTCGTGGCAGACGCGGGGCACGAGCTGCGCACGCCGCTGACGTCGGTCCGCGGCTATGCCGAGCTGTTCCGGCACGGAGCCGACCAGCGGCCCGACGACCTGGCCCTCGCCATGCGCCGGATCGAGCAAGAGGCCGAGCGGATGGGCGTCCTGGTGGACGACCTCCTGCTGCTGGCCCGCCTCGACCAGGGTCGCCCGCTCGAGCGCGAGCCGGTCGATCTGCACAAGGTCGTCGGCGACCTGGTCACCGACGCCCATCGCCTGCATCCCGAGTGGCCGCTGGAGTTCCAGGACAGCGACGTGCCGCTCGTTGTCACAGGCGACGACATGAGGCTGCACCAGGCCATCGGCAACCTGCTCGTCAACTGCCGTGCGCACACCCCGCCGGGGACACCGCTCGAGGTGCGGCTGAGCACGCGCGACTCGACTCGGCGTTGTCGAGGTCACCGACCACGGCCCCGGAATCGACCCTGAGATCGCAGGCCGCGTCTTCGAGCGCTTCGTTCGTGCCGACCCGTCGCGGACGCGGGCCAGCGGCGGCTCCGGGCTGGGGCTGTCGATCGTCTCCTCGATCGTCGAGGCGCACGGCGGCCGCGTCGAGCTCGACACCGAGGTCGGCAATGGCTCGACGTTCAGGCTGCTGCTCCCGCTGGCGTTGGCCGGCACCACGCCAGCCGAACCGACCGCGGAGCTGCCCGCTCCCGCCAGCAGCGCTCACCGGACCGACTAGAAGCTTCGGCTCTCAGGCAGTTCTCAGCGTTGCACCCATAGCGTCCCCCGATGCAGGCGAGCGCTCTCCCCGCCCGGCTTCAGCGGTTCAGCCGCTCCGAGCGGGCGCTGCACTGGGTGATCGCCGCCACGGTGATCCCGATGATCCTGAGCGGGCTCGCCCTTGGCATCAACATCTGGCACCACCAGGTGTTCGTCATCCACATTGGCAGCCTGTTTGCTCTCGTGGCAGCGGTGCTCCTGGTTGTCGCCTTCGGCAACCGCCCCGAGCTGGGCCGGCTGTGGCGGCAGCTCCGGAGGTTCGACGACAGCGACGTCGCCTGGCTCGAGGCGGCGCCCCGCTCGCTGGTCGGCGGCCCGGTGCCGCCGGCCGGCCGGTTCAACGCCGGCCAGAAGCTGAACGGGACGCTGATGCCGCTGCTACTCGCCGTCTCGACCGTGACCGGCCTCTACCTGTGGGCCGGGCAGGTGCATCACCTGGTCACGCGGATCGACCCGCTCGGCGGCCTCCACAACGTTGCCGCAGTGGGCGATCATCGCCCTGGTCAGCGGCCATCTGTACATGGCTGTCCTGAACCCGGCCACCCGCCACGCCATGCGTGGGATCACCGACCGGCGACGTCGACCGGGAGTGGGCCGTGCACCACCATCCCCTCTGGGTGACGGACGTCGACCATGGGTATGATCGATCGATGTCGCCCGAGGAGGCCCGCGCGCTCGCCTCCGGCCCGATGGGGCTGCCCGACGGGCAGTTCGTGATCGTCTCGTGGCGCGACCCCGGCGGGACAACCGGTCCCGATCGGCCGATCGCCGGCCTGCACGTCCACCACGCCGACGACGAGGCCTGGTACGTACTCGAGGGCGCGCTCGGCTTCCAGCTCGGCGAGCGGACGGTGCACGCGCCCGCCGGCACCGCCGTCTTCGCCCCGCGGGGCACCCCCCACTCGTTCTGGAACGACGGCGAGGCCGAGCCCGCGGCGTACCTGCTCGTGATGACCCCGCGTATCCACCACCTGGTGCGTGCGCTGCACGACACGTCCAACGGCCCGGTCGACTACGCGGAGGTCTTCCGCGACCACGCCTCCGAGCTGCTGTCCTAGCGGGTAGCCTTGGGCGCGTGCCCCTCGGCGCCCCGGAGACCCCGTCACGCATATCGCCCAGGCCTATCCCGACCGGGTCGAGGTGCGCGGTCGTGACCTGACCGGCGACCTGATGGGCAGGCTCGGCTTCACCGAGTACTTCCACCTGCTGTTGACCGGCGAGGAGCCGACCGAGCAGCAGCGATTCTTCCTCGACCTGCTGCTGGTCGCCATCGCCGAGCACGGGATGATGCCAACCAACGTCGCGGCGCGGATGACGCTGGCCGCCGATCCGGGGTCGCTGCAGGGAGCTGTGGCCGCCGGCATCCTCGGCTGCGGGCCCGTGATCCTCGGCACCGCAGAGGAGTGCGCCCGGCTGCTCGCCGAGGCGCACAGTCAGGTCGCCGCGGGTGGCGAGGAGGCCGTGGTCGCCCACCACCTTGCCACCGCCATCCACGCCCGGGGAGCGCGAGCGCCCGGCTTCGGCCATCCCGTGCACCGGCCGGTCGACCCCCGCGCAGAGCGGATCCTGGAGCTCGCCGACGCCCAGGGCGTGAGCGGCGCGCACGTGTCGCTCGCGCGGGCATTCACGCCGGCCGTGCGAGAGGTCTGGGGCCGGCCGCTGGTCATGAACGTCTCGATGCCGATCGCCGCCGTCATGCTCGACCTCGGCTTCCCGCCCCAGACCGTGAAGGCTGTCCCGCTGCTCGCCCGCACCGCCAGCCTGCTTGCCCACCTCGCGGAAGAGCAGGAGCTGCCCGCCGGCTTTGCGATGGCCGGAGCGGCCGACCAGGCCGTTCGATACGAGCCCGGCGAGGCTCCCGCCTGATGCTCCACCCGGAGGTCGAAGCACGGCCGTGGGGTGAGCAGCTCGCGCTGGACGACGCCTGCTACCGCGCACAGCTCGCCTACCTGCTGAACAACAGCGCCTTCTACCGCGACAAGCTGACCGCGGCGGGGGTGGCCGACGCAGCCGATGCCGGCGGGCTGGACGGGATCGCACAGCTCCCGCTCACCGATAAGCCGGAGCTGAAGGCGACGGCGACCGACGAGAACCCGATCGGCGCGCACCTCTGCGTCGAGCCCGACAGGATCGTCCGGATCTACTCGACCAGCGGCACCACCGGCATCCCCAGCTACATCCCGCTCACCCAGCCTGACCTCGAAAACTGGGTGACCGGCTCGGCGCGCAGCTACGCCGCTTCCGGCATCGCCGGCGAACGTGTTGTCTCGACCTACAACGCCGGGCCATTCGTCGCCGGCGCGGCGCTGGGAGCGATCGAGCTCGCCGGCATCACCCACATCCCCGTCGGCACCGGCAACAGCGAGCGGCTGCTGCTCGCTATCCGGCTGCTGCGGCCGCGGGTGGCGCTGCTGACTCCGTCGTACGCCGCCTACCTGATCGAGTGGGCCGGCGACCGCGAGATCGACCTGGCGGCCTCCAGCGTCAGCCGGGTGCTGGTCGCCGGAGAGCCCGGCGGCGGCGAGCCGGAGTTCCGCGCGGCGCTCGAGCGAGGCTGGGGCGCGCGGGTGACGGAGGCCATGGGGATCGGCGACATCGGGCCGTCGTTGTGGGGCGAATGCGAGCACCAGACCGGCATGCACCTGGGGGCCCGCGGCTTCATCCACCCTGAGCTGATCGATCCCTACACCGAGGCGTCCGTGCCCATGGACGACGGGGCGTCCGGCGAGCTGGTGCTGACCCATCTGCGGCACCAGGCGGCGCCACTCCTGCGCTTCCGGACGCGTGACCACGTCGAGGTGCGGATGTCGCCCTGCCCGTGTGGGCGCACCGGGCCGAGGGTGCGCTGCGTCGGCCGTACGGACGACATGCTGATCGTCCGCGGGGTGAACGTGTTCCCCTCGGCGATCCGCGAGGTGGTCACCGGCTTCGCGCCGCAGACGAGCGGCCACATCCTGGTCAAGCCGCGTGTGCCCGGCGTGAAGCAGGACCCCCCGCTCCCGGTCGCCGTGGAGCTTGCGCAGGGAGTCAACGGTGATTCAGCGCTGGCGACGGCGATCGGCAACCGGCTGCGCGACGTGCTGGTCGTCCAGACAGGGATCACGCTGGTGGCCTGGGGCAGCCTGCAGCGGAGTGAGTACAAGTCGCGACTGGTCGAGCACCCAACCGGAGGCACACCATGAGGAAACTGCAGACCCAGGGCGTCCACCACATCACGCTCACCGGCGCCGGACGCCAGACCTCGATCGACTTCTGGGAGGGCGTGCTGGGGATGCCGTTCGTATTCGAGCAGCCGAACCTGGACAACCCCTCCGAGAGCCACCTCTACTTCGACCCCGGCGACGGCCGCCTGATCACCGTGTTCACGAACGAGGAGCGGACCGCCGACCCGGAGCGCACACCGACCGATCCCGGCTGCGTCCACCACCTGGCGTTCTCGCTGTCGCACGCCACGTTCGCGCAGGTGACAACGAGGCTCGAGGAGCGCGGGATCCGTAACAGCGGGGTGATGGACCGCGGGTTCATGGACTCCATCTATTTCACTGATCCACTCGGTCTGCTGATCGAGCTGGCGTCCTATCGCTTCGAGCCGCCGTTCGGGTACGCTCATTCCGACGTGCTGCTCGAGGCGCACAAGATCCGCGTTGAGCGAGGCGACTACAACATCACCGAGGAGCACCTTGCGGACGCGATCGAGGTGCTGATGAGCAGATCACGGGGCTCACTGTCCGACGACCGGTCGCCCAAGAATCCCTACTGAGCGTCGCCCCTAAAGGAGGGGAACATGGCCGAGATCACGGTTCACGTCCTCAAGCCGAGCGTCAACAACCTGACCGTGCGCATCTTCCTGCGCGCCGCCGGCATCGACTTCGAGGAGATCGACGCATGGGGTAAGACCACCTCGCCCGAGTTCATGCAGATGAACCCGGCCAGCCTGACCCCGACAATCGAGGAGAAGGGGCTGCCGCGGGCCGCCATGTGGGAGAGCTGCGCGATCATGTCGTACCTCTGCAACACCCACGGGCTCGAGCAGTTCTACCCGTCTGATCCTGCAAAGCGCGCCATGATCGACAACGCGATGTTCTACCTGATCGGGACGCTCTACCCGCTGGTGGCGCGCGCCACCTATCCGACGCTGTCGTTCCCCCAGTACGCGGGCGAGGTGGGCACATCCGACGCCGACGACGAGGCCAAGGCCGCTGCCGCGAAGGCCGCCGAGGCCGCCATCGAGCACCCGCTCAGCGTCTACAACGACTTCTTCCTGGCGGGGAAGCCGTTCATCGGCGGAGACCATCCGTCGATCGCAGATATCCGCCTGGCGGCGACGCTCGAGTTCCTCCACTCGATCGACTACGACTTCCCCACCTGGGCCACCGACTACATGGGCCGGATCGAGGACGCGCTGGGCGAGGCGTACACCGAGCCCGCGGCGGACGTGCGCGGGTACGTCGCCTCGGTCAAGTCGCCGGCGTAGGCGAGCCGTGTCTGCCACCGACCAGGCAACCGGCGCCGTCGAGCGCCAACCGTACGGCTACCACCTGAGCCTGTGCCCGGCGGTGCCCGAGCCCGCCTTCGAGGATCCCGGCGAGCTGGAGCGCGTGTGGGGCCGCAGCTGGGGTGCGCACGACGAGGTCGGCAAGCTCCGCGTCGTGCTGATGCGGGTGCCGGCGGCTGAATGGTCGGCGGTCCGTGCGGACGCGTGGAACGAGGCGGCCGGTGCGCTGGTCGATCCGGACGGCATGTGGTACTGGGAGTCGCGCACCCCGCCCGACCTGGCGCTCGTCGCGGCCCAGCACCGCGGCCTGGTCGATGCGCTGGGCCGGAATGGGGTCGACGTGGTGCTGGTGCGCGAACAGGGCCCGCCGCACCTGACCCGGCCGATCTACACCCGCGACCCGCTGGTCACCGTCCCCGGCGGTGCGATCATCGGCCGGCTGGCCCCCGCCATGCGACGGGGCGAGGAGCCGCTGGTCACGCGTGCGGTGGCCGCCGCCGGGATGCCGATCCTGCAGACGATCACCGGCACGGGGCTGATGGAGGGCGGCAGCTTCGTCAAGCTGCGGCCCGGCGTCGCTGCGTACGGCACGTCGATCCGCTGCAACGAGGAGGGCGCCCGCCAGCTCTCCGAGACGCTCGACCGGCTGGGCATCGAGCTGATCGTGGTGCCGATGGTGGGTTGGTCGATCCACCTCGACGGCCACCTCGGCATGGTCTCGCCGGACGCCGCCCTGGTGGACGTCAACGGCCTCCCCTACTGGTTCCTCGGCCGGCTGGCCGAGCTCGGCATCGAGGCCATCGCCTGCCCGGCCGACGAGGAGTGGGCGATCAACTCGCTCGTGATCGAGCCGGGCAAGGTGCTGATGGCCGACGGGTACCCGCGCAGCCGGGAGCTGCTCGAGCGCCGTGGCATCGAGGTGGTGACGGTCGCCTACGACGAGATCCAGAAGGGCGGTGGCGGCGTCCACTGCTCCACCATGGAGCTGGTGCGCGACCCGGCGTAGGTGACCGCCCGCTACGAGGTGGCCGCCCCTGCCGCGTGAAACATCGGGTTCATCATCTCGGAGTTGGGGACGCCGATCGAGGCGTGGCTCTGGACGGCCTTCCACACGCCGTCCTCCAGATGGACAACGGTGGTGAGGCGGAATGGCACTGAACTGCCGCCGATCGTCCACGTCCCCCGGATGTTCGCGAACCCGAGGTCGCCGTCGCGATAGCCCTCGATCTCGTCGAGTGCCGACGACGGCATGTCGCCCCCGCCTCCGGCGGCGGCCTCACGCGCCATGCCCTCGATCGCCTCGCGCCCCGCGTACCACTCGGTTGGATCGGACCCGATCATCATCACACCCGGCTGCGACGATGTCCGCGCGACCAGCCCTTCGATGTCCCCCCGCTGCATCAGCGCAAACGCGTCGCGCATCGACTGCTCGACCTCTGGTGAGCGCTCGATCATGGCTCGACCCTCCTCGTATCGAATGGCACAGCTGCCGGAGCGTTGCGATGCTACCACCCCAGCGCCTGGCCGTCCGGAGCGCGTTCGCGCCGCAAAGAACTCCCAGATCGCCGTGGTGGCGCTGCCGACGCCGTACCGGCGACCTGGGCCACAGTAGGGCCGGCTACGCCCGCCGTGGTGGAGCGGTACCGACTGGAGCTCGCCTTCCACCCGTCGCGCTGCTACCAGCGGCGGTGGACCGACCGTCACCACACGTACCATCTGTTCATGAGCAGGGGACGCTGGATTCTGATCGCAGCCTCGCTGATCGTGGTGCTGGTCGTGGCCGTGGGCTACGCAACCGGCGTCGGACGAACCTCACATCATCAGCAGCGCTCCTATCAGGATGCGCGACGGCTGATGACACGCGCCGGCTTTGTGATCACGAACGGCCAGGCCCGGCTGGCAGCGAGTTGGCCGGCCGCCGTTCGCAAGCACTGCACGGCCATGCTGCTCGGCGTGTACGGCCACACCGCCGCAGACACGGTGCAGACGTGGGTGTGCAAATCGCCCGCCGATGCGAAAGCGCTCAAGGCCCGTCTCGCGGCGCGGCCTGGGAAGGTCATCGTCGCCCGGCAGCACAAGACCGGCGCGGCTCGCTACTCGACGCGTCAGAACCTGATCTTCTTCGTGATGGCCGTGGACCACGCGACCGCTGCGCGTCTGACCCACGTGCTGCAGAACTCCTGACCGGCGCCGCCGCGGCGGGTCAGTGGCAGGTGTCGCCGCCGGAGTCGGTGAACGTCGCCGGCGGCGCCGGCACGAACGACCAGGAATACGCCCCCTGTGCGAGCGTCAGGTCGAGGATCCCGAAGATGCCGGTGTCACGCGCCTGGGACGTCGCCAGCGGCGTCGTGTTCATGGCCGCGTGCTTCTCGCCGCCGGTGCCGACGACGATCTCGCGGGTGCCGGTCCCGTCCGACACGGCCGCGCCGGCGGCGTTCATGTCGGCGAACCGCTCGTAGTCGTGGAAGTGGCCGACGAGGACGAGGTCGACGTGGTGGTTGGCGAGCAGCGTCCAGAACGGGCGCATCATCGCGACGCCGTCGGTGGGCCCGTTCGACGCCCACGGTGCGTAGTGCCAGTAGGCGAGGGTGCACTTGCGCTTGTCCGCCGCCAGGTCGCTCTTCAGCCAGGTGAACTCCGGAGAGGTCGCGGTGCAGCCGCCCACGTGATCGCAGTTCGAGTTGATCGCGATCACGTGCCACGTGCCGAGGGTGTAGCTGTAGTAGCCGTTGCCGTTCACGCCGGCGACGGCCGAATCGCCGGCGCTTGCGAAGTAGTCGTAGTAGCCCGCAGCCTCGGCCGAGCAGCCTGACTCGCCGAAGACGCTGTTGGGCTTGTACTCGTGGTTGCCCGGAACCGGATCCGCACGCGTGTTGAAGCTGCCCCAGGCCGGCCCGTAGCTGGCATCGAAGTTCGCCAGGCTGCCGCAGTCGTACTGCAGGTCGCCCAGTGGCAGCACAGCGCTGTAGAAGCCGGCGGAGACGAGGCTCGCGGTCGCCTGCGCACCGCAGTCGGTTGGCGTCCCGGCTCCCCCGTTGAACGACGGGTCGAGCGGATCGCACGCGATATCGCCGACCGCGGCCACACTCACGATCGGCGCAGACTTTGCAGCCGTCGCCACGCCGTCATCGCGCGACAGCATCCAGGCGGCCGCCACCAGCAGCCCACCCGCCGCCAGGAGGGCAGCTCCCCATTGCCTGCGTGACCCCATCCCGCAACCAGATACGCCCGCGACCGGCCGGTGTCAAGCACGGCACACGGTCTGTTGCGAGATGCGCACGAAACCCGAATGGCGCCGTGACACGCGCCAAGTGGCACGCCCAGACCGACCGCTATATTGCACCCCCGCCGACCTGGGCGGAGAGTGCTCTCAAGGATCGACGCATAGGAGGAGCGATGGCAGGCGAGATCGTCCACTTCGAGATTCCGGCCGACGACACGGAGCAGGCGCGCGCGTTCTGGGGCGGCCTGTTCGGCTGGCAGTTTGAGTCCTATCCCGGGCCGTCCGAGTACCACATGACGCAGATCGGCAGCTCTGGCGGGGCAATCACCAACATGCAGCCGGGCAAGAAGGGCACCCGCGCCTACTTCAGCGTCGACGACATCGATGCCGGTGTGGCGCGGGTCAAGGAGCTGGGCGGCACGGCCTCCGACCGGGCGCCGGTGCCGGAGATGGGCTGGTTCTCGGTCTGCACCGACCCGCACGGCAACGAGTTCGGCCTCTGGCAGTCGGACACGTCGGCCTCGATGTAGCCGGTGGCGTGATCCGGCTGAACTCCGCCATGGCGGCACTCGGGCCGCCCTCGGTGGACGGTGAAGGCGAGCCGCAGCTCGACGAACGACTGGGCGAGATCCTCGACGAGGGCTTCCAGGCGTTTGGCGACTGTGTCATCCTGACGGCGTTCGAGGACGCGCTCTCCGAGGTCACTGCCGAGACCCATCGCGACGCCACCGCGCTGGAGGCCTTCGTCAATCACTGCCACGTCGACGACGAGCTCGGCCTCGAGCCCGGAAACCCGGTGCTGATCGCACAGGCCGGACGCTATGCAGGACGCCTGGCGGCAGAGCTGGCGCGCGCATACCCGGACGTTCCGTTCCTCGTCATCCTCACGGTGGGCGACTCCTGCATCGTCCGCTTCCACAAACAGCGCCCGGGCGAGTCCTGGCTGGCCGGCGACCTGGAGAGCTACGGCGACCAGGCCGTCATGGCCATCCCGGTTCCCGAGTAGCCCTCGGAACCGGTCTCAGAACCCGAGCGTCTCGGGGACGAAGATCAGCGTGATGCGGCCTCGCGTCTCGTGGTGGATGATCAGCGTCTTCGCCAGCAGGCTGCCTGCGAACCCGGCCGATTGCATCCGCGCGTACTCCCGCGGCAGGCTGTACTCGCGTACCCGTCGCAGCCCCTCGTCCAGATTGGCAACGAGCTTGTGGTGACCGACCACCAGGATCACATGCGCGGCGGCATAGGCATAGGCGCCGAGCTGGCTGCCCGACCCGGAGCCGACGATGATGTCGCCCTGATCGGTGACCGCGTGCACGCTGCCCACGATGTAGTCGGGCGCAGCACCGAGCTTCCGCCGCTGCCGGTCCTGGGTCTCACGGTCGAGCTGGTTCAGCCTGGAGCGGATCGAGTCGTAGCGGCCTGACTCGTCGATCTCAGCCGACAGGCCGAGCTCGCGCACGGTCTCGGAGAGGGCGGTGTGCACCTCGGCGCCTTCGGGGATGGCGTCCAACACCAACTGCCGTGCATCGGCGGCGCTCTCCGCGATCTGCGCCTTGACCCCGCGCCGGGTCAGCGCCTCCACCGCCGCGACCAGGCGGTCGTGGTCGGCGGGCCGTTCGAACTCCGGATTGGGCGGCCCGGGATCGACGAGGGTGATGCTCATGAAGGCTCCTTCGGCAGGCTGTTTGGCGCATCATTGCCGACCTCACAAGGGGGATGCGGGTTGGTCATTCCGGGGGACGCCCGCCTCCCAGATTTGCAGGCATTGTGAGGAAACGCTCCATCTCGTGGTTCCCCCACCGCGAGAGCCTGTCCTTTCTCTCAGGAGTCGTGCTCCAATGTCGCGTTTCTTCGGTGTGCGGGTGATGATCGTCGGACTCGTGGCAGCGCTTGTCGTAAGCGCTGTCGCCTTCGCTGCCTGGACCAGCAACGGCTCGGGCACGGGCACCGCGACGGCCGGAACGGCTTCCGGCGTCACGCTGTCGAACGGGACGGCAAGCACGCTGCTGGTGCCGAACGGCTCGGCCGACGTTGCCACGGTGGTCGCGAACCCGAACGCCTACAACGTCCAGGTCAGCTCGATCGCCCTCGACACCACCCAGGGCACGAACGGGTTCTCGGTCGACGCGGGGCACAGCGGGTGCGACCTGTCTTCGCTGTCCTTCACGACCCAGACCAACGGCGGCTCCGGCTGGACCGTGAACGCGAGCGGCAACCTGAACGTCGACCTGACCGGCGCGATCTCGATGAGCAACGCCGCGAACGACTCGTGCCAGGGTGCGACGTTCACGGTGTACCTGACCGCGACCGCCGCCAGCACCTCCTAGGCCATGCGCAGGCGGGCCGCGGCACTGCTCGCGGGCGTCACCTGCGCGGCAGTCGCAGGGACGAGCCTGGCCCTGGCGACTGGTCGACGCCGGCGTCGGGCTCGGGCGCTGCGGTGGCCGCGCCTGACTTCCGCGTGCCGGTGGTGACCACAGCGGTCGTGGTCCCGACGGGTGTTACCGGAGCCGGCGGCTTCGTCAGCCCGGGCGCCCAGTTCTCGGTCTACGCCAACGTCACCGACCCGGGCAACCCGCCCAGCGGCGTCGCCGCGGTGGTGGCGAACCTGTCGTCGCTCTCCACGGGGTCGACGGCCGTGGCGATCACCCCCTGCCTGACGGCGTGCACGATCGGCGCGGTGACCTACGGCTACGTCAGCACGCCCATCACGGCCGACAACTCGCTGACCGCGGGGAGCAAGAGCTTCACCGTTGACGCGCTCGACAACGCGGGCAACAACTCCGGCCCGCTGCCCTACTCCGCAACCGTCCAGACGGCGGCGCCGGTGATCAGCGCCTCGACCGTCGCGCCGACGGCGACCAGCGCCGCCGGATGGGTCGCGCAGGGCGGCGCCTACGCCGTCTACGCCAACGTCACCGACGCCAGCGGCATGTCGAGCCTGACCGCCAACGTCAGCTCGATCACCAGCGGCGGCACCGCCCTGAACCTCGCGCACTGCTCCTCGGGCTGCACCATCGGCGGCGTCACCTACAGCTACAAGAGTGCGACGCAAACGGCGGGCGTCTCGCTGCCGGAAGGCTCCGGAACGCTCACCTACTCCGTCAGCGCCCTGGACAACGCAGGCCTGCAGGCGAGCCACAGCGGCTACTCGGTCTCGGTCGACGACACCGCCCCCAGCATCTCCGCGGGAGCGGTCGCCACCAGCTCACCGGCCACAGCAGCCTGGGTCAAGCAGGGCGGCTCCTACCGCATCTACGCGAACGCGTCCGATGCGCTCAGCGGCATCTCCACCGTGACTGCCAACGTCAGCGGCGTGACCAGCGGCCAGACCGCGGTCAGCCTGCCTGCCTGCACGAGCAGCTGCGCCGTGGGCGGCGTCACCTACGGCTACAAGAGCGACGCCCTGACCGCCTCGTCCCCGCTGGCCGAGGGCGCCGTCGCGTTCTCGGTCACGGCCACCGACAAGGCCGGCAACCTGACCAGCCAGGGCTACTCGGTCACCGTGGACAACACCCATGCCGCCGTCACCGCATCGGTGGTCGCCTCGACCACCACCAACGCCGCAGGATGGCTTGCTCAGGGCGCGAGCTACCGGGTCTACGCGAATGCCACAGACGCCGGCAGCGGCGTCTCCAGCCTGACCGCCGACGTCAGCTCCCTGACCAGCGGCCAGACGGCGCTGGCCCTCGCGGCATGCACCAGCAGCTGCACCATAAACGGCGTCACCTACGGCTACAAGAGCGCCAGCAAGACCGCCGCGACGCCCCTTCCCGAGGGGCCGATCTCCTACACCGTGTCGAGTATCGACAAGGCCAACAACACCGCCACCCAGAGCGGCTTCTCAGTGACGATCGACGACACGGCGCCAGTCGCCACGCAGTCGGTGATCGCCAACACCACCACCGGGGCGGTCGGCTGGGTGAAGAAGAGCGGCACCTACGTCGTCTACGCGAACGCCACCGACACGGCCAGCGGCGTCACCAGCGTCACCGCCAACGTCAGCTCGATCACCAGCGGCCAGACGGCCCTCGCGCTGCCCGCGTGCACGACCGCCTGCACCGTGGGCGGCGTCACCTACGCCTACAAGAGCGCGAGCAAGACGGCGGGCTCGACGCTCGCCGAAGGCACCGTCGCCTACACCGTCAGCCCAACCGACGCGGCGAGCAACACCGCAGCCACCTCCGGGTTCAGCGTCCGGGTCGACGACACGGTCCCGACCGGGGTGACCGGCGCCATCGCCAACACCCTGACCGGCACCGGCGGCTACCTCCGCCAGGGTGGTACGTACAACATCTACGCCAACGCCGCCGACGCCCTCAGCGGCCTGAACACGGTGACTGCCAGCGTCAGCACCATCACGACCGGCCAGACGGCCGTCCCGCTCCCCGCATGCGTCAGCGCCTGCACGGTGAACGGCGTCACCTACGCGTTCAAGAGCGCCACGCTGACCGCGAACGCCAGCCTCTCTGGTACCAAGACGTTCACGATCACAGCGCAGGACATCGCGGCGAACAGCGCAGCCTCCTCGGGCCTCAGCGTCATCATCGACAGCACCGCCCCGACCGTCTCGATCACGTTCCCGCTGGCGTCGTACTCCAGCGGCTGGACGGCCGGCTGCTCGACGCCGGCGGTGGACGACATCTGCGGATCGGCCGGCGACGCGTCATCTGGGGTCAGTCAGGTGCAGGCCAGCGTCAGGCAGGCGGGGGCGCCCAACACCTACTGGAACCCTGCGACGCCGGGCTTCGGCAGCGCGACCGAGATCCTGATGTCCACCAGCTTCGCGTCACCGACCTGGACGCTCGGCTTTGCGGGCTCGAACTTCTCGGCCGGATCCCAGTACACGATCCGCGCGCTCGTGACCGATAAGGCAGGCAACACGGCCACCACGTCGACCACGTTCACCTTCAACCCATGATCCGGATCCTCCGCACCCCTCTGGCAATCCCCGCCGCGGCGGCCATGGCCGCCTGTCTGCTGCTGGCGCCCCACGCGCTGCACCGCGGGCACCCGGCGCACGGGCTCCAGCTGACGGCGGCGATCCACGGGTTCGGGTTGAAGGGCGTCGCCGTCACCGGTCTCTACCCCGGCAAGATGAAGTCGATGACGGTGCACATCACCAACCCCTACACCTACTCGATCCGCGTCAAGCCGCTGACCGCCGCCGTCGCGCTTGCGACCGGCAAGCCGGGGTGCGTCGGCGGCCCGGCCAACCTGCAGGTCAACCGCTCCGCGTCGAAGACGATCGTGATCAAGGCGCACAAGACGGTCAACACGGTGCTGAAGGTGATGATGCCCGGCACCGTCGCCAACGCCTGTCAGGGCGCGAGGTTCACCATCGCCTTGCACTCCACCGCCGGCAAGGCGTAACCACCCGCCGGTGTGCCTGCCCGCTTGTGCGGGCCCGCCCGGAATGCGAACCTCCCGGCGTGAGGGGAACCGCGCCGCCCACGTCCGAGAGCCACACGATCTCCCACCCCGAGCGGATCGCCGGGACGGTGTACGGCACGACCATCGTCCTGGCGGCGATCGCCGTCGGTACCGACGAGCGAAACCCCTGGCGGCTGGCGCTGCTGGTGACCTCGAGCACGCTGGCGATCTGGCTCGCCCACGTCTACGCGCACGCGCTCGGCGACAGCATCCGCGACGGCATCCGGATCAACCGCCAGCGACTGAGCCGCGTCGCCCGCCGCGAGCTCTCGATCCCGCTGTCCGGAGTCATCCCCTGCCTGCTCCTGGTCGCGGGCGCGCTGGGGCTCGTCCGCGAGTCAGCCGCCGTGTGGCTGGCGATCGGCGCCGGGCTCGTGACGCTCGGCGTGCAGGGGGCGCGCTACGCCCGGATCGAGAGCGCGAACGGCGCTGCCGGCCTCGTCATCATCGCGGTCAACATCCTGATCGGGATCGGGATCGTGCTGATGAAGGTGTTCGTGCTGCTCTTCCACTGACCGGGATCAGGCCGGCGGGTCGGTGAACGCCTGGCGCAGCTCGGTCTCCTGGTCGCTCGGCAGGTCGCAGTAGATCAAACGCACCTCCCGCGAGGCGCCGCCGAACGCCTCGACCATGCGATCGCGGTCTCCCTGATCGGCTATCAGGAACAGCAGCGAGGTGCCCTGGGTCACCTCCCCGCGAATCTGCCCCAGCGACGGCACGTCGAGCCCAAAGGTCGCAAGCGACGGCGGGACCGACTGCCCCCCGTCGGCCAGGACGTGGCCGAAGAGGTCGGACCAGAACGCCTTGCCCATCGTGCCCTTGGCGAAGCGCCCCATCAGCTGGGTGGTCTTCGGCGATGACTGGGAATCCGCCCACTCCACGGTCGCCGCGTCGACCAGCCGGGCGGCGCCCTCCTTTGCCAGCGTGTCGATCCGCGTGCCGGCGCCGGTGGCCCCACCGGGTGACTCCCACTTCCACACTGAAAGGAACGGCATCGCGACCTCCTCGGACGGTCGGGGACGACCACCGCGAAGCTAGCACATCCCGGTAGGGTCCCCGGGGGCGCATGAACGAAACCGCAGTCACAACCCGGCTCGCGCACGTGCGATGGATCGGCGGTGGGAGCGGCGCCGGGAAGTCGACCGTGGCCCGGCGGCTGGCGGCCCGCCACAACCTCGCGCGGTACGAGACGGAGCAGTTCTCGCGCCACATCCAGCGGTCAGATCCCACAAGCGCGCCGCTGGTGCACGCGTTCGCGACGATGGACATGGACGAGCGCTGGGTGACGAGGGCACCCGAGGTCATGCTCCAGACCTTCCACGGGTTCCAGGGTGAGGGCTTCCCACTGGTGCTCGAGGATCTGCTGGCGCTCCCCGCGGGCCGGGGGGTGATCGCCGAAGGGTTCACCCTGCTGCCCCGTCAGGTGGCGCCGTTGCTGGCCAACCACCGGGCGGCGGTCTGGCTGCTTCCGACCCCCGAGTTTCGGCGGGCGGCCTTCGACGCCCGCGGGTCGACGTGGGCGATCGCCGGTAGAACGAGCGATCCGGAAAGGGCGCTGGCAAACCTGCTGGAGCGCGACGCGCTGTTCACCGACGAGGTGCGGCGGCAGGCCGACGAGCACAGGGCTGCAGACGATCGAGGTCGACGGCAGCCAGGACGTCGAGCAGCTGACAGCCGTCGTCGCGGCGGCTCTGGAGCTGCCGTGAGCAGCCGGCAGGCCCTGACCGTCTCGGCGGCGCTGCTCGGCGTGTTCCTGCTCCTGACCGGCCTGGTGGTCGTCGATCGCGATCTGGTCGTCGACCGCTCTCTGCTTGAGTGGATCGTCGACGAGCGCACATCCGGCCTGACGTCGGCGCTGCAGCTGCTCACCCACCTGGGGTCGGGGTGGGTGCTCTACCCGCTCACTGCAGTCGCCGCCGGCGTCTGGTGGTGGCGGGACAGCGACTGGCGTCCGGGGGTGCTCCTGGCCGCATCGCTGCTCGGGGCGACGGTGCTCTACGGCGTGACGAAGGCCGCAGTCGAGCGGCCCCGGCCGCCCGCCGCAGACGCAGTCGGCACCTACACCAACTGGTCGTTCCCCTCCGGCCACGCCACCCAGTCGATGGCGTTCTACGGGATGCTGGCATTCCTGATAGCCGGCGGTCGGCTGCGTCCGGCGTGGCCGTGGGCGACTGCCGGCGTCCTGGTCCTGATCGTCGGAGCGTCGCGCATCTACCTGGGAGCCCACTGGCTGACGGACGTCCTGGGAGGCTGGGCGCTCGGTGGCAGTTGGTGGATGGCGGTCGTCGCGGCAGGCATCTCCGCGGGATGGGTCCGCACCCGCGTTCTGCGCTAGACGATCAATCGATCATCTAACGTGTCCGCTGTATTCCGGCCGGACCGCGACAGGAGAGGCGACATGACAGCCAAGAGTGACTTCGACGACCAGGAGTGGAAGACGATCTCGGAAGGGCCGATGACGGCGGGCATGGTCGTCCTCACGGCCGAGCATGGAGGCACGTTCCGCGAGACCTTCGCGCTCAGCCACGCCTATACCGACGCGCGTCAGCAGCACGGCGAGAGCGAGCTGCTCGACGAGATCGTGTCCCACAAGCCGCAGTTCGACCGGCACGAGTTCCACGGGCCGCAGGAGCTGCACGACAAGGGGCTGCAGCACGTCGCCGACGCCGTCGCCCTGCTGGAGCAGAAGGCGACCCCGCAGGAGGTCGCCGACTACCGGGAGTTCATCATCACGCTGGCCACCAAGGTGGCCGCCGCCCACAAGGAGCACGGACAGGAGATCAGCCCCAAGGAGCAGGCGGTGCTGGATGAGATCCGCGCCAAGATCGGCGCCGCCGCCTAGAGGACCAGAAGGAGGACGACATGGCAGAGTCGCCATCGCAGTTGATCGACGGGCGAATCGCCGACCTGGGCGACTGGCGCGGCGAGACCCTGGCCAGGATGCGCTCCCTGATCAAGCAGGAGGACCCCGAGGTCGTCGAGGAGTGGAAGTGGGCCAAGGCGACCAACCCGGGTACGCCGGTCTGGTCGCACGGCGGCATCATCTGCACCGGCGAGTCCTACAAGACGGCGGTGAAGCTGACCTTCTTCAAGGGCGCGTCGCTCCCCGACCCGGCCAAGCTCTTCAACTCCAGCCTGGAGGGAAACGCCAGGCGCGCCATCGACATCCACGAGGGCGAGGAGATCGACGCCGGCGCGTTCCGGGCGCTAGTCCGTGCCGCGGTCGACCTCAACACCTCGGGCTGAAATGAGTCCGCTCTGAGCTCGACCATTGCCAGGCGCGAGCATCGCGTCGAGCAGAGGTTCGTTCAGCAGGGCTCGCCGAACCAGTACGAGAGGGCTTCCCGCAGCGTTGCCCCGGCGGCGTCAACGGGTTCCTCGATGGCCGCGGCCCAGGCGATGTGACCGTCAGGGCGGATCAGCAGGGCATCGGCCGGCCGATCATCGGTCGTGGCGGTGTGCACGTCGACGCGATCCTGCCAGCCCTGCGCCGCCTCGCGGAGGTCCGAGCGGTCGGCGAGATCGAGCAGGACCGGCCGCGCGGTGTGCATGAGCTCTCCGACGCTGGTCGCACCCTCAGCAGTCTGCAGGGTGAGGTCGGCGGCGAAGGTACCGGTCAGCGAATGGTCGTTGGGGTTTGGGCCCGGGTAACGGACGTCGGTGCCGGCGATCAGAGCGCCGATGCGGCGCAGGGCCGGCTCGTCGGTGACGAGCTCCAGGAAGAGCTCGCGGAGCGCGTCGGCGGCTGCGTCGTGTCCGCGCCGCATCGCCCACTGGGCCCGGGCGTGGAGCAGGGTGCGCTCGGCGGCGAGGCGGCGTTCGTCGCTGTAGGTGTCCAGCAGGCCGGGCGGCGCCCAGCCCTGGATCGCGGCCGCCAGCTTCCAGCCAAGGTTGACGCTGTCGACCATCCCGGCGTTGAGGGCCACGCCTCCGGCCGGGAACAGGTGAGCGGCGTCGCCTGCCAGCAGCACCCGCCCGTCGCGGTATCGCTCGGCGTGCCGGGCGTGATAGCTGAAGCGGGTCAGCCGGATCGGCTCTCCCAGCGGCAGATCCACGCCGAGCACGCGGCGGATGCTGTCCCGCACCTCGGTCACCGTCATCGGCTCGTCGTCGTCGTACTCGACCGACTCCTGCTCGCTGGTGTACACGCCCAGGAGCGAACGGTCGACCGACCCCGTGGCGAACACACCACGCTCGGTTGGGGTGAACCCGAACGGGATCCTGCCCACCCCCACAACCTCGAGGTCGCGGTTCTCGAGCACGGTGACCGACTCGGGAATGGTGGTCTGAGCCATCCGCTGGATCTCCGGGAAGGTGGTGCCCGGGAACGAGATATCGGCGAATCTCGCGCACCCGGCTGGAGGCGCCGTCGCAGCCGACGAGGTAGCGGGCGGTGACCTCATGCGTCCCCTCGGGGCCGCGCACCTCCGCGGTCACGCTGCCCTCGTTCTGGCTCAGCCCGACCAGCTCCTGTCCGCGGCGGATCTCGGCGCCGAGCTCGCCGGCGATCTCGGCCAGCAGGCGCTCGAGCTGCGGCTGGGGGAGCATCAGCAGCTCCATCGGAGGGTCGGCCAGGCCCGTGAAGTCCACATGTATGCCGCCGAATGGCAGTTGAGGGGCCGGGATGGGAGCGGTGCCGGCCGCCTCGAACCGCTCCAGCAACCCCCGGTAGCGAGCCAGCTCGACGATCCGCCCGTTCAGGCCGCCGGCTTTCGGGATGTCTCGGAACGCCGGGTGCCGTTCCAGCACCAGCGGCCGCACTCCAGCGCGGCACAGCTCGCCCGCCAGCATCAGCCCGGTCGGACCGGCACCCACCACGATCACGTCTGTGTCCATCACCATCTAGCGCCCTCCGGAGTCGTTCGTTCAAACGCCGAACCGGCCATTCTGCCCCAGGGTTCCCGGTTGAAACAAGCCCCCAGGTGTGGTGTACTTTTAAGCGGCAGAGGGGAGCCAGGCCGCCGACCGGAAGCTGGGTCGGCCACGAACCAGGCTCCCGGGGCGGGTGCGAGAATGATCCGGCGATGGAACTCGCCGACCTGAGTCGCCTCACCGGCCAACTCGACGGAGTCACCGAACGGACCCGTGACGGGATGCTCGACTGGCGATACCACGGCCGCCTGGTCGCTCGGCAGCTCGACGACTCTCACGTCGTCATCCGCGCATCGTTCGAGTCGAGGGACTTCCTGTACCGGTCGTTCCCCGAGACGTTCTCGATCCCACGGCGCTTTGCCAAGCACATGATGATCGTGGCCGACCTCGAGAACGGCACCCCCGATGCCATCGAGGACGCAGTCATCGGCGCCTGGCGGCTCCAGTCGGGCAGCGGGTCTGCCAGTGAGCCGGTCGAGTGATCAGGCCGCCAGCACGGCCGACCTGCTGGTGGGGTAGCCGAGCGAGCGCCGGCGAGCCCGTGGGCTCACTCGCGGCGTTTGGGGCCCGGTGAGGCTGAGTCAGTACTATCGGGTGCATGGACCATGACGAGCGCTTCGATCAGATGTACAGCGCGTTCAACGCCCGGGACGCCGATTCCGTACTCGCATTCATGGACGCCCGGGTCGAGTGGCCAAAGGCTTTCGAGGGCGGCTTCGTCCAAGGGAAGGACGAAGTCCGAAGCTACTGGCACCGACAATGGGCCGAGATATCCCCGACGGTCACGCCGCGATCAACGACCGTGCTGCCCGACGGGAGGGTGGATGTCGAGGTCGACCAAGTGGTCAGAGACCTCGAAGACAAGTTGCTCGATCAGCGCGTTGTTCACCACGTCTACACCCTCAATGGCGAGATGATCACGCGCATGGACGTCGTGGCGTCCTGACTCCCGGACTTTGCGCGGCTTCCCGCGGACCCCCCGGCACCAACTCCAAGCCGGACCAGTCGCACGGTTGACCACGTAGCTTGTCTCCACCCTATAGCGGAGGAGGGACTCGAACCCCCGACACGCGGATTATGATTCCGCTGCTCTAACCAGCTGAGCTACTCCGCCGAGGGCCGCATTCTACCCTCGGGCGCAGCGGTCACTGATCGATCCGCCAGCCGCCGAGGGAGCGGTCCGGTGCTCCCTCGGCGGCCGTGGAACCGTTAGCTCCTGGCCGGGGCCTTCACCGGCACGTGGTTGTGCACCTCGCCGAAGCGTGGCTTCATCTGATCCATCGAATCGCCGGCGCGCGGGGCGAGCTCGGACTCCGCGAACTGGCCGAATGCCTCTTCGGACTCCCAGACGTCCACGACGACCAGCGTGTCGCCGTCGGTCGCCGCGATGTGGGAGACGGCCGGATGGCCTGAACCGTCGCCGCCGTGCGCGTCGATCTCGCCGGTCATCCGGTCGTAGTCGTCCGTCGTCATGCCGTCGATCTCGGCGATCATCACCACGCCGGGATGGATTCCGCTGCCGTGGATGTGGTTGTGCACCGGCAGGATCCGCGGCTCGGTGGTGGTCACCTCGGCCTCCTTCAAGGCCGCGCCGAGCTGTTCGTCGAAGAAGGTCTGGAGCGCCTCCGGCGACTCCCACACGTCCGCGACGACGAGACCGTCTTCGGTGATCGCAGCCGAATGGCTGATCAAACCGTCAGGCGCATGGTCGACGGTGACTCCGCCGAGCAACTCGTCCACCTTGTCGTACTGCTCACGGGTTCCGCCTTCGAACTCGATCAGCATGAGGATCGCCATACACGTTCCTTTCGGGTCGGAGTACCGCCGAAGGTACACCTTTTGCAGGAGCTTTTGTGTGAGGTGTTACGCCAGCCAGCGCTCGAGCACCGTCACGCAGGACGCAATGCCGTCCAGGTGGGCGATCTCGAAACCGTGCGTATTCTCGGTGGCAAACGCGAGACATGCGCTGCGGGCGACGCGGCCGGTGTCCAGCACCGTCGATGCGTCGGAGCCGTAGCGGGTGAGAGCGCAGTGGCGCATATGGAGCCCGGCCGCCGTCGCGGCGTCCTCGAGCTCGCCGGCCAGCCCGTCGTCGAGTGGTCCCGACGCGTCGGCCCGAACCAGCACCGGCTCGGGGCCTGGATCGATGGCGTACTCCTTGGCGACCGGCACGACCTCGACCGCCACCAGCGCCTCGGCATCGGTGCGGCGCGCGTACCACTGGGCGCCCTGGCAGCCGATCTCCTCGCGCGACGTGAACACCAGGTCGACGTCGCAGCGCGGCGCGTTCAACAGCGCTGCCAGCTCGAGCAGAGCTGCGACCGAGCCCTTGTTGTCGAGCGCGTGGGCGGCGATGTACTCGCCGTCGGAGCCGAGCCGCACCGGCGTCTTGCGGCTGCGCGCCGGCACGACCCGCGAGCCGGCGGTCACGCCCGCCGCCTCCAGCGTCGCCGCGTCCAGCTTGGTCTCGATCCACGCGTTGCGCCAGCGCACCGGCTCCTTGTCGAGCTGCTTGCGCTGCGGCGACTCCTCGGACACGTGGCGAGCGCCGAACGACAGCACCCCGGTCACGGTGTCTCGCCGGCCCAGCACCTCGACCACGCCCTCGCCCCAGATCCAGGGATGGGCGTCGCCCAGCGTCACCGCGACCAGGCGGCCGTTCTCCTCGACCCGCTTCACCAGGCCGCCGATCTCGTCCTTGTGCGCGAGCAGCGCGACCGGAGGCCCATCGCCGCGCCCCGCAACCCGCAGGACGATGTTGCCCGCGCCGTCGACGGTCGGCTCGCCGCCCATCGCTGCAAGCCGCTCGAGCAGGTAGGCGTCGACCTCGTGCTCCATCCCGCTCGGGGAGTGCCGGCCGCAGAGCTCGACGAGGCTGGCATGGATCGAGTCGCGCGTCACGTCGCCAGTCTAGGCTGAACGGGTGACCGGCGAACCCAGCGAGCGGCAGGTGGACATGCGGGCAGCCGCCCCGTTCCTGCTCTCGGCGAGCAGCGGGCCGCCCGACCTGACCAGGCGGTTTCGCGGAGGCGTGCTGGAGCTGGCCTTCCCGACGGCGGCCGGCGCGGCATCCGCGCGCGTGTGGCAGCTTCCCGACGGCATCGTGCGATGCCGTGTGCGCGGCGCCGATCCCGACGTGGCATCCGCTCGGCTGCGAGAGCTGCTCTGGATCGACCTCGACCACCGGCCGTTTCTGTCGCTTGCCGAGCACGACGAGCTGCTGCGTCCCCTCCGGCACCGGCTGGCAGGCATGCGCCCGGTCCGCCTGGCCACGCCCCAACACGCGCTCGTGCGCGGCGTCACCGGGCAGCTGGTGCGGTGGTCGGACGCCCAGCGCATCGAGCGGCGGATCCTCTACCGGGCGCTGCCCGCGGCTGGTCGCGGCGAGCTGCGGTTGCCGCCCGGACGCACCGAGCTGCGCACCCTGTCCCCGGCGATGCTCGAGCGGGCAGGGCTGAGCCCCGCGCGGGCCGTCGCGCTGGCGCAGGCCTCGGCGGTCGACTGGGGGGCGCTGGAGGGGGATCCGAGCACCCGCATCGCCGCTCGCGTGCGATCGTTCCGCGGCCTCGGCCCTTGGACTGCCGCGTCGGTCCTGCTCCACGGATTCGGGCGTCTCGACTACGGGCTGGCCGGCGATCTCGGCCTGATCCGAATCGCGACGCGCCTTCAGGGTGCTCCCGCCACCGTCGAGGACACGCAGCGGCTGCTCGAGGGGTACGGCCCCTGGCAGGGGCTGGCGTCGGTCTGGCTGCTCCACCACCCGCTCGCCGGACGGCACCCGGCACCGGCTGCTGCAAGCGTGCCGATCAAGCTCCGGCATTAACCGACTCACAGAGAACTCTCAGGCGATACCGACCGGTCGCTGAGGGCGGCTGGGCATTCTGGATGCGTACCTCGAAAGCAATCCAGGAGGCACTCAATGTCCCGACTCACACTTGTTGTCCTGCTCGACGGAACCCTGATGGCGGCGGCGATTGCGTTTGTCGGCCTGGTCATGAAGATCGCCTACACCGCCGCCGGAGAAGCCGAGCTGCGGCAGGCACGAACACCCGCTCCCGCCTCTGCCCGGTCCCCCCGCCGGACATACGCCCCCGCCGCGTCGCGGGGCTAGGGCTGTCACCAGTCCAGCTGGAGCGTCCAGACGACCCCGGGTGGTGGCCGCCTCCCGGGGTCGTCTTGCGGTCCGGCGAGGGTTGTCCCTTGAGCCGGAGCGCGGATCGCCGATGATGCGGGTGTGACGATCACTCGCATCGAGCGCCTCGACACCGCCGGCCTCCGCTACGCCCGCGACCTGCGCCGGCCATGGCTCTCGCGGCTGCTCGTGTTGTTCACGCGCAGCGGCAACCTGGGGCTGCTGTGGATCGCGCTCGGGGCGATGCTCGACCACCCCCAGCGGGTCACGCTGACCCTGGTCGCGACCATGTTGGTCTGCGAGTCGATCAAGCAGGTGGCCCGCCGGGAGCGTCCGGCGATGGCGCGGGTGGAGCGGCTGATCGGCGTCCAGAAGACGACCTCGTTTCCGTCCGGGCACGCGGCGTCGGCGATGGCGGCTGCCGTGTTGCTGACCGCGTTTGCGCCTCACCTCGGGCCCATCTGGTTCGGCCTGGCGTCGCTGATGGCGCTGAGCCGGGTGTACGTCGGCGTGCACTACCCGAGCGACGTGGCGGTCGGGGCGATGATCGGCATCGTCATCGGCGTCGTGTCGCTGGGACTGGTCACCGCCCTCTTCTGATTGACTTCGGGGCGTGGCGACGCACGGGGCCTTGACGGAGCATCGGCGAGGCCAGCTATACGTCGCCATGGCGGCGGTGGCGTGGTCGACGGCCGGCCTCCTCCAGCGCGAGCTGACGATGGACACGGCGACCCAGGTCGCCGGGCGGGCACTGTTCGCCACCCTGACGCTGTTCGGCTACCTCGCCTTCGCCGAGCGGGGACGGTTGGTACGCGCATTCCTGGCGATCGGCCGTGACGGCGTCGCAGTCGCCGTCTGCATGGCGGTCTCCTCCGGCGCCTTCATCGTCGCCCTCAACCACACCACCGTCGCAAATGTCCTGTTCATCCAGGCGGCGGCGCCGGTGGCGGCGTCGCTGCTCGCCCGGGCGTTCCTCGGGGAGCCGATCGCACCCCGCACGTGGGTCGCCATGCTGGTCGCGATCGGCGGCGTCGGGCTGATGATCGGGTCGCCGTCGGGGGGCGAGCTGCCGGGCGACCTGCTGGCGCTGGTGATGATGTTCTCGTTCGCCGTGGCAATCGTGATCACCCGCGCGCGGCGCGACATCTCGATGGCGCCCGCCACCTGCCTTGCCCAGTTCATGCTGCTGGTCGTGGCAACGCCGTTCGCAAATCCGTCTCAGGTGGGACCGCGCGACCTGCTGCTGCTGATCACGCTGGGCGCGTTCCAGATGGGCTTTGGGCTGCTGTTGTTCACGGTCGGTGCGCGGCTGATCCCGGCCTCGGAGGTGGCCATGATCACGCTGCTCGAGGTCGTCCTGGGACCGTTGTGGGTCTGGCTGTTTCTGTCGGAGAACCCCGGCACGGCGTCGCTCGTGGGCGGCGCCATCGTGATCGCGGCCGTGGTCGTCCAGGCAACCGGCCCGCGGCCCGTGGTGCGCCTGGACACGTCCCCGGCGGCAGGGCCGTAGCGGGATGGACGACGTCCGCCTCGAAGCCGCCGAGCTGCGCGCCCGCACCGGTGCCGTCCTGGTCGGCCCCGTCGACCTGGCCATCGGCCACGGTGAGCGGTGGGCCCTGCTCGGCCCCAACGGCAGCGGCAAGACCAGCCTGCTGCTGCTGGCCGGTGCGCGCCGCCAGCCGGTGCGGGGGTCGGTGACGGTGCTCGGCGAGCGGATGGGTGCGTGCGATGTGCGCGTGCTCAGGCGGCGGATCGGCCACACCAGCCACCGGCTGGCCGACTCGGTGCGAGGAGCCATGACCGTGCGAGAGGTGGTGCTGGCCGGCGCCCGCGGAGCGCTCGAGTCGTGGCTGACCGAGTTCACCGCGGAGGAGGCTGAGCGGGCTGCAGCGGCGCTGGAGCGCGTCGGCTGTGGGGGCCTGGCCGATCGGCAGATCGGCAGCTGCAGCCAGGGGGAGCGGGCCCGGGTGATGCTTGCGCGGGCGCTGGTGGCCGATCCGGAGCTGCTCCTGCTTGACGAGCCGTGTGCCGGCCTCGACCTGCCGTCCCGCGAGTCGCTCGTCCGGGCGCTGGACGACCCCGGGTTGCCGACACTGGTGCTGGCCACCCACCACCTCGAGGAGTTGCCGGCATCGACGACCCACGCCGCGCTGTTGCGTGAGGGCCGACTGCTGGCCGCCGGCCCCGTCGCCGACGTGCTCACCGACGCCAGGCTCGGCGAGTGCTTCGGAATGCCGCTGGAGATCAGCCGCCACGGCAGGCGCTACTCGGCGCGCGCCACCTCGTAGGAATTAACCTGCGGCCGTGAGAGAAACGGCTCCCAACGGCATGCGGCTGGTCGTGGTCGGATGCCTGGCGGCGGCTTTCGCGGTGGCGGTGGGCGGTGGGTACGGGCTGGGCTGGACGTGGACCGGCTTCGAAGACAACAACACGCTCTGGGAATGGCTCGAGCTGCTGGTGCTCCCGGTCGTGATCGCTGTGCTGCCGTTCTGGTATCGCACCCACCGGCGCCTGGAGGTGGAGTGGCGGGTCGCCGGGATCGTCGTCGCGGCCGCCGCTCTTGTGGTGCTGTTCGGCGGCTACGTGCTGGACTGGGACTGGACCGGGTTCCAGGGCAAGACCCTTTGGGACTGGCTGGAGCTGCTTGTGCTCCCGGCGACGCTGGCCGTGCTGCCGCTGATCCTGGCCAGTGACCACAGGGAAGACCGGCGCCTGCGGATGGCCGGAATCATCGGCGTCGGCGTGCTGGCCGTGTGCGCGCTTGGCGGATACCTGCTCGATTGGGACTGGACCGGCTTCCAGGGCAACACCTTGTGGGACTGGATGCACCTGCTGCTGGTGCCGTTCCTGGTGCCGGCGGCGCTGATCTGGATGACGGTGCAGCGGGCGGAGACTGCCTAACCGGGCCGGTAGTCCGATGGGCGGTCGGGGTAGATCCGGGACGCGAGATCAACGACTACACCTTCTCGCGCGCCGTCTCCTCGGAGAACGGCGGCAGCGGCGGCCGTGGGGTCAACGCACAACCCCGGCGTCGTCCGGCATCGACAGCCCGCGCTCGCTCAGCAGCCCGGAGAGCGCCTCACCCACTCGCTCCACCGGCTCCAGCTCGTGCGCGTCGGGACAGCTGATGACCATCCCGTCGAGGCCTGCGTCGAGGAACGCCGCAACCTGCTCGGCCACGCCGTCGGCGTCGCCCACGATGTACGACCGTGCGTAGGCAGGGTCGAGCCCGCGCCGGCGGGCGATCTCCTCGGCCTTCGCGACCGCCTGCTCGTGCGTGTCGCCGATCACCACCGCGCCCAGCCGGGTCTTGGTGATGTCGGCGGAGTCGCGGCCGACATCGGCACAGCGGTCGTCGAGCACCTGGAGCTTGTGCTCGATGGTGGGCACGTCGCCGAAGAAGTTGCAGGCGTCGGCGTAGCGGGCCACCAGGGGAATGGTCTTCTTCTCGCCGCTGCCGCCGATCAGGATCGGGGGGCCGCCGGGGCGGATCGGCTGGGGCAGGTTGAGGGCGCCGTTGGTGTGGTAGTGGCGGCCCTCGACGGTCGACTCCGGGCTGCGGAACATCTCGCCGCAGATCTGAAGCGCGTCCTCCAGCCGCTCGAAACGCTCCTTCAGCGGCGGGAACTCAAAGCCGTAGCCCACGTGCTCGTCGTCGTTCCAGGCGGCGCCGATGCCGAGGATGGCGCGGCCCTGCGAGACGATGTCGAGCGTGGTCACCGTCTTGGCCAGCAGCGCTGGGTTGCGGTAGGTGACGCCCGTGACCATGCCGCCCAGCGAGACGTGCTCGGTACGGGCGGCGATGCCGGCAAGCAGGGTGTAGGCCTCGAGCATCGGCTCCGTCCTGTGGCCGTTGACCCTGATCTGGTAGAAGTGATCCATCACCCAGACCGAGTCGAATCCTGATCGCTCGGCGGTGCGTGCGATCTCCGCAGTTCGCGAGAACATCTCCGAGTCGGGGATGTCGGGCCAGGTGAAGCTGTTGATCTGCAGTCCCAGGCGGGTGACAGGTGTGCGGACAGGATTGGGCACCGGATCTCCTTCGCGGGTAAGTCGTCACTGCAGTATTGCCGCTCGGGGCCAGTCATCTAAACTCGCGCCGTGAAAGTCCGGGCAGCCGTGCTTCAGAGCGAGGGCGCCGAGTTCGAGGTGATGGAGCTCGATCTGGAGCCTCCGCGGGTCGGCGAGGTGCTGGTGCGGCTGCATGCCAGCGGCGTCTGCCACAGCGACCTGAACGCGATCGACGGCACCGCGCCGGCGCGCTCGCCGGTGGTGCTGGGGCATGAGGGAGCCGGAGTGGTCGAGACGGTCGGCGCGGGCGTAACCCGGGTCGCCGTGGGCGAGCACGTCGCGCTCTCGTGGGCGCCCGCATGCGGGCACTGCTCGGAGTGCCTGGACGAGCTGCCCCATCTCTGCGGAACGGCCTGGCCGCTGATGGCCCAGGGCGGGCTGATGGACGGAACAACCCGGCTCAGCCGGGACGGCGAGCCGATCTACCACTACTCGTTTCTGTCCTCGTTCGCCGAGCGGACGGTGGTACCGGAGGCATCCTGCGTGCGGATCCCCACGGACGCGCCGCTCGACGTCGCCGGCCTTGTGGGCTGCGCGGTGACGACGGGCATCGGCGCCGTCTGGCACAGCGCCCAGGTGCGGCCAGGCCAGCGGGCGGCGGTCGTCGGCTGCGGAGGCGTCGGCCTGTCGGCGGTGATGGGGCTGGTCGCCGTCGATGCGTCGCCGATCGTCGCGGTCGACGTCAGCGAGCAGAAGCTGGAGGCGGCGCTCGAGTTCGGGGCCACCGATGCGGTGCTGGCCACCGCCAGCCCTGAGGAGACCGCGGAGCGGGTGTGGGAGGTCTCGGGCGGCGGGGTCGACGTCGCCATCGAGGCCACGGGACGGCCGGACGCGATGCGAACGGCGTTCCTCTCCACGCGGCGCCGGGGTACGGCGGTCTTCATCGGCATCCCGCGCGAAGATGCCGTCGTGGAGCTTCCCGCCCTCTCTATCCCGCGGATGGAGCGCCGGGTGATCGGCGCCCTCTACGGCTCGTCCCGGCCGGAGCGCGACTTCCTGGTCATTCTCGACCAGCATCGCCGCGGCCGGCTCCCGCTCGACCGCCTGATCTCCCACCGGCTGCCGCTCGACGACATCGGCGCAGCCTTCGACCTGCTGCGCTCGGGCTCGGCGCTGCGGGCCGTCCTCGACCTGGCCCCGGCGGCATAGCGATGGCGCTCGACCTCGACTGGATCGACGGCCGCATCGGCGAGGCATGGTCGGGCGACGTGCCGAACGGCAGCCACATCAACCTGGTGCTGGCCCGCCGGGGATCGCCGACTGCGGCGACGGTGGTGGCCCCGCTGGCCCTGCCGGCGCCGGGCCACACGCCGGTCGTTGTCTGCCTGGGCGCGGGCAACGCGGTGAGGCCGATCACGGTGATGACGAACAAGACGCCGGCCACCACCGAGGCGGTGGAGCGGATGACCTGGGGCGCGGCGCAGCTGGGAATCGGCCAGGCGGTGGCCGACGCGGTGGCCGACGGCACGCTCCCGGCCGAGCAGGCGGGTGAGATCGTGATCCTGGTCGCCGTCTGGGTCGACCCGGACGCGACCGACGCGACGACCGTCCGCGTTGCCAACCGCGACGCCACCCGGCGGGCCATCGACGACGCACTGGCCGGTGGGCCGGCGGAGCAGGCGCTGCGGATCGCAGCGTTGCGCGACGACGCGACCAACGCGTTCTACGACGGCGCGTGACGATGCGGATCACCGGCGTCGTGGTGCGCACCTACCGGGTGCCGTTCGACCCGCCGTTCCGGGCAGCGTGGGATCCGGTTCCCCGTGACCACCAGGAGGCGACGCTGGTCGAGGTCACGACCGAGGACGGAGTTAGCGGTTTTGCCAGCGGAGGCGACGGCCTCCCCGACGCCGAGGCGCTGGGCCGGCTGCTGGCCGGGACGGACGCCCTGGCGACGGAGCGCGTGCGCGAGATCTGCGAGACGGTCGACCTGCACGGGGGCCGGCCCTGGGCGGTGGAGGTCGCCGTCTGGGACGCGGTCGGCAAGGCGCTCGGGCAGCCGGTCTGGCGCCTGCTGGGCGGATCATCACCGCGCAAGCTCGCCTACGCGTCGACCGGGGAGCTGCTGGATGCCAGGGAGCGGGCGGAGCGCGCGACAACGCTGGTGGCCGGTGGGGTGCGGGCGCTGAAGCTGCGGTTCCACCTCGACGACTGGCGGCGAGACGTGGAGGTCGTCGAGCGGGTGCGCGACGCGGTCGGGCCGGGAGTCGAGATCATGGTCGACGCGAACCAGGGCTGGCGGATGCCGGGGGACGTCAGCCCACGGTGGGACGTGGCGACGGCTGCGCAGTGCGCGCGGGCGCTGGAAGGTCTCGGCGTGTACTGGCTCGAGGAGCCGCTGCGCACCGACGACCTCGACGGCTACCGGCGACTGGGCTCGCTGACCAGCGTCAGGCTCGCCGGCGGCGAGCTGGTGCGAAACGCCGCCGAAGCGCGCGACCTGGTGCTCCGTGGCGGCATCGATGTGCTGCAGTCAGACGTGCTGTTCGTCGGCGGGATCGGCGGCTGCCGCCGGCTCGCGGCGCTGGCCGATCTGTGCGGGAGGATGTGGTCGCCGCACACGTGGTCGAACGGGTACGGCCTGGTGGCCAACCTGCACGCGGCGGCGGCGCTCTCGACCTGCCCATTCGTGGAGGTGCCGTTCGACCCGCCGGCCTGGTCGGCGGAGCGGCGCGACTGGCTCCTGCCTGTCGTGGTGGAGATCGCCGCCGACGGCACGGTCGCGCCGCCCGAGGGGCCGGGTCTGGGCGTGACGCCCGACCTCGACGCCCTCGAGGCCTACCGCGTCGGATAGTCGCTGTTCTGGCGCGGCCGGACGTAGACTCGGCGCGTGACCATCCGCCGCTGCCGTGACGACGAGCGCGACGCGATCCTCGAGATCGTCAACGACGCCGCCGAGGCGTACCGTGGAGTGATCCCGGCCGACCGCTGGCACGACCCCTACATGAGTGGCGACGAGCTCGACCGCGAGCTGGTGGCCGGCGTGGTCTTCTGGGGGCACGACCGCGAGGGCAGGCTCGACGGCGTAATGGGGATCCAGCCCGTGGCCGACGTCGATCTGATCCGCCACGCCTACGTGCGCACCGATCGCCAGGGCGAAGGCATCGGCGGAGCGCTCCTGGCCCATCTGCAATCGGGAGCGACGCGCCCGGTCCTGGTGGGGACATGGGCGGACGCGACCTGGGCAATCCGTTTCTACCAGCGGCACGGGTTCGTCCAGGCCTCGCCCGACCGGACCCGGGAACTCCTGACGACCTACTGGTCGATCCCCGAGCGGCAGATCGAGACGTCGGTGGTGCTCGAGCTGCCCCGGGTCTAGAACTCGAGCAGGATCTTGCCGAACTTGCCGGGCGCCGCCAGGTGGTCGAAGGCGGCGACCGCTTCATCGGCCGGAAACACCCGATCCACGTAGGGCCGCACTGCTCCCGTTGCCAGCAGAGGCACGATGGAGTGCTCGAACGCGGCGACCGCCGTTGCCTTCTCGTGCAACGGACGAGCACGGAGCATGGTGCCCGTCATGCGCATGCGCTTGGTCATCATCAGACGCAAGGACACCTCGGCCTCGGGGCCCGACCCCACCCCCACGATCATAAGCCGCGCCTTGCGCCCCGCGGCGTCCAGGTTCATCGCCATATTCGGGCCGCCGATCAGCTCCAGGATCACGTCCGCGCCGCCACCGTCCCGGGCGCGCTCGACGGTGGTCGTCGCCTCCACCGGGTCGGCTCCGAGCTCGCCCAACCGCCCAGCCGCCTCGCTCTCCACCGATCGCACGCCGGCCAGCACACGGGCGCCCATCGCCAGCCCGATCTGCACCGCCGCGCTGCCGACACCGCCGCTCGCGCCGTTCACCAGCAGCAACTCGCCGGACTGCAGGCCGGCCTGCGTGACGACGGCATCGTGCGCGGTGATGAACGCCTCCGGCACCGCGGCCGCGTCGCGGTCGTCGAGCCGGTCGGGCACCGGCGCCAGGTGCAGCTCGTGCACCACCACCCGGCTGGCAAGGCCGCCGCCGCCGATGATCCCGAACACGCGGTCACCGACCGCCCACCGGTTCACGCCGGGGCCGCACTCCACGACCCGCCCGGCCACCTCCAGCCCCGGCACGTCCCTGGGAGAGCCCGGCGGTGCCGGGTAGTTGCCGGCGCGCTGCGAGAGATCGGCCGGGTTCAGCCCGGCGTGCGTCGTGGAGACCAGCACCTCGCCGGTCCCGGGCACGGGATCGGGCCGCTCCTCGACCTGCACGACCTCCGGGCCGCCGGCTCCCGTGAAGACGACCGCCCTCACGCAGACCGCTCCGGAGGAGCCTGCGCCTGCGCGTCCGCCAGCTCCGCCGGCGGGATGTGACAGCGATAACGGTTGCCACCCTCGGCCTGCTGCCAGGGCGGCTCCTGTGTCGCGCACACGTCGCCCATGAACCGCGGGCAGCGGGTGTGGAACCGGCACCCGGACGGCGGCTCGGCCGCGCTGGGCAGCGAACCGGTGAGCTTGATCCGCGGCCGCTCGCTGAGGTCGAGCGACGGGATCGCCGACAGCAGCGCCTCGGTGTAGGGGTGGTGCGGCGGCGCAAAGACAGCGTCTGCCGGGCCGACCTCGACGACCTGACCCAGGTACATCACCGCGATCCGGTCGGCCACGTACCGCACCACCGCCAGGTCATGCGAGATGAAGATGTAGGAGACGTCCTCTCGGCGCTGCAGATCGACCAGCAGGTTGAGGATCGCCGCCTGCACCGAGACGTCGAGTGCCGAGGTCGGCTCGTCGCACAGCACCAGCGCCGGATGCCCGGAGAAGGAGCGCGCGATCGCCACCCGCTGCTTGAGGCCACCCGACAGCGATGCGGGGCGCACGTCCAGATGCCGCGGCTCCAACCGCACCGAGCGTGCCAGGTCGAGCAGCTCCTGTTCCTGCTGATCGTGACCGGAGTCGCCCCCCAGCAGCCGGATCGAGCGGCGCAGGATGTTCCGTACCGAGTGGCGCGGGTTGAGCGCATTGTCGGGGTTCTGGAACACCATCTGGAGGCCGCGCCGCACCTCGCGCGAGCGCTTCTGCGCCGGCCGGTCGATGTCGGCGCCGTGGAACTTCATGACGCCGCCATCGGCCCGGATCAGCCCCACCACCGACTTCGCCAGGGAGGTCTTGCCCGATCCGGATTCGCCGACCAGCCCCAGCACCTCGCCCGACTCCAGCTCGAGGTCGACGTCGGCGACGGCCACCACCTCGGTGCCCGAGAACTTGTATGACTTGACCAGGTGCTCGACCTGCAGCAGCGCCTCGTGCGTCTGAGGGTGCATCGCGACTGCAGGCGGCGCCTCCGCACGTGGGATGTCCGGCACCTCGCCCGGGAAGAAGCAGCGGGCGAGATGGGTGCCGGCAAACTCGGCCAGCGGCGGGGCCTCCGCACGGCACCGGTCGCGCGCGATCGGGCAGCGGTCGGCATAGATGCAGCCGTCCACCTGCACGCCCAGCGGCGGCAGCGACCCGGGGATCGGGTCGAGCCGGTCACGGTCCTTGCTCATCCCCAGCCGCGGCGCGCAGCGCAGCAGCGCCTGGGTGTAGGGATGCCGCGGATCGTCGAACAGCTCCCGGGCGCGTCCCTGCTCGATCAGCCGCCCGGCGTACAGCACACCCACCCGCTCGCACACCCGGGCCACGATCCCCAGGTTGTGGCTGACGAACAGGATCGCCGTGTCGAACTGGTCGCGCAGCGCCTCGACAAGGTCGAGCACCTCGGCCTCGACGGTCGCATCCAAGCCCGTCGTCGGCTCGTCCAGCACCAGCAGCTCGGGATCGGTCGCCAGTGCCATCGCAAACATGATCCGCTGCTGCTGACCGCCGGAGAGCTCGTGCGGATAGCGCCGCAGCACGCGCCCCGGATCCGAGATCTGCACGGTCTCCAGCATGTGCGACGCGGCATCGGTTGCCGCCTTGCGGTCCATGCCACGGTGAAACCGGTAGACCTCGGCGATCTGCTCGCCGACCCGAAGCGACGGGTTCAGGGCGCTGCCGGGATCCTGGTAGACCATCGCCATCCGGTTGCCGCGCCACGACCGCAGCGTCGAGTCGCCCACGGTCATCAGATCCTGCCCCGCAAAGCGAATCGCGCCGCCCTCCACGACCGCGTTGGCCGGCAGGTAGCGCATCAGCGCCATCGCAACGGTCGTCTTGCCGCAGCCCGACTCGCCGACCAGCCCGTAGGCCTCGCCCGGTCGGATCTCCAGCGAGAGATCGGTCAGCACCCGCAGCGCCCGCCCGCGACGGCGGTAGCTGACGGTCAGGCCGTCGATCTCGACGGTGGGCACGGTGGCGGTGGTGGTCACTCCTCCACCACCACCCGCAGCCCGTCGGCGAGCAGGTTCACGCCAACGATCAGCGTTGCCAGGGCGAGCGCCGGGAAGACGATGATCCACCACGCGATCGAGATGTACTCGTAGCCCTGTGCGATGGTCAGCCCCCAGTCGGGCGAGGGCGGCTGCAGGCCCAGCCCGAGGAACGCCAGCGTGGCGGCCGTGAAGATGGCATACCCCAGCCGGATGGTCGTCTCGACCAGAACCGGCCCGGTGATGTTGGGCAGGATCTCGGCGTACATGATGTAGCTCCCGCGCTCGCCTCGCAGCCGAGCGGCCGAGACGTACTCGCGCTCGCGTTCGACCAGCACGGCGGAGCGCACGGTGCGCCCGACCAGCGGCGTGAAGATGATCGCGATGACCAGGATCACGTTTCGCGTCTCACGGCCCAGCGACGCCATCACCAGCACCGCGATGATGATCAGCGGCAGCGACAGGAACGCATCCACGATGCGGCCGATCACCGCATCCACCTTGCCGCGGTAGTAGCCGGCGGTGAGGCCGACGACGATTCCGCCGGCGACCCCGAGCGCCGTCGCGATCGGCGCGATCACCAGCACCGAGGAGGCGCCGGCCAGCGTCCGCGAGAACACGTCACGGCCCAGGTTGTCGGTGCCGAACCAGTGCGCGGAGCTCGGTCCGGCGAAGGTGTTGATCCCTGTGGTGTCGGGATTGTGCGGAACGATCGCGCGCCAGAAGATCGCGTCCAGCACCCAGAAGCCGACGAAGATCGCTCCGACCAGGAACGTCTTCGAGCGCACCAGCGCCCGCAGGAACTCGCGCCGTCGCAGGCGGCGGGCATGCCGGGGATCGAAGAGAGGGTCGGCCCCTGCCGGTGCTGGATCCAGTGCGATGGGAGGCGGTTCGGTCGTCATCAGGCGAGCTGTACCCGCGGGTTGAGCACCGTGTAGAGGATGTCCGCGACCAGGTTGGAGATCATGTACACGATCGCGATCAGGAGCACCGCCGCCTGCAGCGTCGGCAGGTCATGCCCGAGCGCCGCCTGCAGCGTCAGCTGGCCGATGCCGGGGTAGCGAAAGATCGTCTCGATCACCACCAGGCCGCCGACCAGGTAGCCGATCTGGACGCCGATCACCGTGATCGTCGGCAGCAGCGAGTTGCGCAGCACGTGCCGGCGGATCACCGTCCTCGTCGGCAGCCCCTTGAGCGTTGCCGTCCGCACGTAGTTCGACTGCAGCGCCTCGACCGTGCCCGCCCGGGCCATCCGCGAGATGTACCCGAACAGCACGAACATCAGCGGGATTGCAGGCAGCAGGAACTGCCGGAACCAGTCGATCGGATCGGCAAGGCTGGGCACCGAGGAGTCGACCGGGAGCCACCGCAGCTTGACGCCGAAGATCAGCGCCACCGTCACCCCCATCACGAACTCCGGCAGCGCAATCAGCGACAGGCCGGTGACGGAGATGATCCGATCCGTCGCCTTGCCATAGTGAAGCGCTGCCAGCACTCCAAACCCGATCGAGATCGGGATGATCAGCACCAGCGCGAACAGCCCCAGGTAGAGCGAGTTCTTGAACGCCGTCAGCACGAGCGGCCGCACCGGCTGGTTCTGTACCGCCGACTCGCCCCAGTCGCCGCGCGCGAAGTCGGTGATCCACGTCCAGTACTGCTGCACGTACGGCCGGTCGGTGCCCAGCTTGTGGTCGAGCTGAGCGACCTGGCCGTTGGTCGCGTACGGACCGAGAATCGTCCGCCCGACGTCACCGGGGATCACCTGGGCCGCGGCGAAGACGAGGATCGAGACGATCCACAGGGTGATCAGGGCCTGCCCGATGCGCAGCGCGAGGGTCCGTGCCATCAGCGCGATCCTATGCCCGTGCCGGCCCCGAGTAAACGAGGCCGGCACGATTCGGCTTCATCTGCTCTACGCGCTCTTCCAGACCGCGCGCACGTCGACCTGCGTGATCGGGCCCTTGGGGAATCCGTGCACCTTGTCCGTGGTGGCCCGTAGCTCGTCGATCCAGTAGGCGATCACGTCTGGCACCTGGTCGTTCTGGATCGTGGCCGCCTGGACGGCAAGCTGCTTCCGCTTCTGGTCGTCGACCTCGGCCTCGTACTGGTGCATCAGGGTGGTGAACTGCTGGTTGCACCAGTGCGCGGAGTTCCAGGCGCCCGAGTTGGTCAGCTTCGTGTTCGGCACAGAGCTGCACAGGTAGGCGGGATCGATCAGCTGGCCGGGAGTGCCGCGCGCGGCCCAGTCCGTGATCCCGAACGGCACCTGCAGCCAGGGCTGGTTCGAGCCGGTCCCGTAGAACGTGCCCTGCGGCTGGATGTTCAGCGTGACGTTGAGCCCGGCCGGCGCGAGCTGATCCTTGATCAGCGTGGCGTACTGGGGGATCTCGAGGTACTGCTCCGTGGTCAGCGTGACGGCGTTGGTGCCGGCCTGCTGGACGAGCGACTTGGCCTTGGCGATGTCCTGGACGCGCTGGGGCACCTCGGACGTCGACGGCGAGTCAGGGTAGATCGGGGCGAACCCATGGTCGTTGCCGACCTCGGCCTTGCCGCCGAACAGCGTCTGGACGATCGACGGCCGGTCGAGCCCGTAGGCCACGGCCTGGCGCAGCGCCAGGCTGCTGAACGGATCCTGGTCGACTCGCATCTGCAGCGTGCGGTACTGGCTCGAGGGATTCTCGAGCACCACGATCCCCGGGCTACCGAACAGCGCCTTGGCATCGGTGTACGGCGTCTCCACCATCGCATCGATCGCCCCGGCCTGGAGGGCCGGCACCTGGGGCGGGGTGTCCGAGTAGTACTTGAGCACCACCGAGTCCATGTAGGGCATCCCCGCCGCCCAGTAGTTCGGGTTCTTGGTGTATGTCGCCTGCTGGTTGGTGGTGTACGTCTTCAGGATGTAGGGGCCGGTCCCGATCCCACCCTGCGTGAACGTGCCGATCTTGTAGTTCGCCGGCAGGATGATCATGTTGTAGTTGAACGCGGATACGAGGTAGGGGAACGCGGCATAGGCGCGGTCGAGGTGGAACACAACGTTGGTGCCCTGCACCTCGGTGTTGCCGTGCGAGAGCACACCGGCGAACGCCGACAGGGCCGCCGACCCCGACTTCGGGTCAGTCACGCGCTCGAACGAGGCGGCCACGTCGTTGGCCGTCATCGGAGAGCCGTCCTGGAACTTCACGCCCTGGCGGATCGCGAACGTCCACGTCTTGCCGCCGGCAGACGGCTGCCAGCTCGTGGCCAGGCGCGGGTCGAGCGTGTAGTCCGGGTTCGGGAAGCACAGGTACTCGCCGGCGATGTTCGCCGTGGCGATGGCGCCCTCGTTGTACATGGTCACCGGGTCGACGTCCTGCGCCGGCTGGGTGACGCCGAGGTTGAAGGTGCCGCCGCGGGTGATGGTCCCGGATCCGCCGCCGCTCGCGGCGCCGGATGAGCCGGAGGAGGATGACGATCCGCAGGCTGCGAGGATCGACGACATGGCGGTGACGGAGATCCCGAGCAGGCTTCCTCGGACAAGCAGCTGCTGCCGCGTCATCCTGCCCGCCTTGGCCTCCTCGTACAGGTGGTACTCGATGTCGTTCATCGATGTCCTCGCTTGGGAGTTGGGGGTCGCTATGTCGGACGCTCGCGAACCGCGTTAGTTGGCGGAGTCCGAAACAGGTCCGCGTCCGGGTGGCCGAACGTATCACGCGACCCCGGAACCGGCAACGGTGCCGGCCACCGAGGGTCACACCACGTTGGCCTCGGGCCGCATCTGGTGCTGGGCGAACCGATCGACCGACAGCGGCGACACGTCGACCACCGGAGGGCGGCCGAGCACCAGATCGCGGATCACCTCGCCGATCGCCGGCGCCTGCAGGAACCCGTGCCCGGAGAAGCCGGTGGCGTACAGGAAGCGCGACGGCGCGCGTGCCTCGCCGATGATCGCGTTGTGGTCGGGGGACATCTCGTAGAGGCCGGCCCAGCCGCCGGCGATCCCGGTTTCGGCGATCACGGGGGCGCGCCGCTCCGCGATCTGCATCAGCCGCGGGATCCAGCCGTCGTCCGTGTCGAGCTTGAACCCGGGCGTCTCGTCGGGGTCACTCATCCCCATCAGCAGGCCGGGCCCCTCGCGGTGGAAGTAGAAGCTGGTGGCGAAGTCGATGGTCATCGGCAGGTGCGGCGGCAGCCCGGCCATCGGCTCGGTGTAGAGCACCTGGCGGCGGAGCGGCGTCACCGGCAGGTCGACGCCGGCCATCTCGCCGAGCCGCGCCGACCACGCGCCGGCGGCACAGACAACGGTGTCGGTCTCGATCCTGCCGGCGGACGTCACGACGGCGGAGACCTGGCCGCCGCGCAGCTCGATCTCGCACACCTCGCAGCCGATCTGGAGGTGGGCGCCCAGCTCTCGGGCGGCCGCCGCGTAGCCGGCCACCACCGCCTCCGGCGTCGCGTGGCCGTCGTCGGGCGAGAAGGCCGCGGCCAGCACGTCGCCGATCTCGATCATCGGCGACATCTGCTTTGCCTCCTGCGGCGTCAGCATCCGGCTGGGGACGCCGTATTCGTGCTGCAGCTCCTGGTTTCGCTCGAAGGCGGCGACCTGCTCGGGCGTCGTCAGCAGGAACAGGTAGCCGACCTGCTTGAAGTCGATCTCCCACCCCGGGCGGCGGCCGAAGTCGGCGAACGCCTTCAGGCTGCGAGCCCCGATCTGGATGTTCACGGGGTCGGAGAACTGGGCCCGCACCCCGCCCGCCGCGCGAGACGTCGAGCCGGAGCCGAGCTCGTTGCGCTCGACCAGGACGACGTCGGTGACGCCGGCCTCGGCCAGGTGGAACGCGATGCTGGTGCCGACTGCCCCGCCGCCGACGACAACGACAGACGCACGAGGCGGGAGCGGGGATCCGGGAGCACCAGCCAATGCCTCCGCAGCCTATCCGAGAAGCAGGCGGTGGTATCGTCGCCGCACCCGTGAACGCTGACCCCGGGCCACGCGACGAGCAGTTCGATCCCCGCCGCCCGGTTGCGGCAGAGCTTCCCATGCGGGTGCGCGACGGCTTCTCGCTGTGCGCCGTCGGCGACTGCATCATCTCCCGGCCGATCTCGCAGTACGCGGAGACCGAGCCGGGGTTTGCCGCCCTGCTCGACCTGTTCGCCGCGAGCACGCTCGTGCACGGCAACATGGAGACCACGCTGATCGACCCGGGCACCGATCCGGGAGCGCCCCACTCCTGGCAGGGAGACTGGCCGCTGGTCTGCGATCCGGCCGCCGCGGCTGACCTGGCCGCGATGGGCTTCGGCCTGATGTCCCGTGCGAACAACCACACGCTGGACTGGGGCGTCGAGGGCATGCGCCAGACGACCCGGCTGATGGACGCGGCCGGGCTGGCTCACGCAGGCTGCGGCGAGACGCTGGGACTGGCTCGGCGCGCGCGGTTCCGGGAGACGCCGCTCGGACGCGTCGCGCTCGTCTCCTGCGTCAGCACCTACCGCGACTTCACCGACGCGCTCGACCAGCACGATGCGTCGCCGGGGCGGCCGGGCGTCAACCCGCTGCCCGTGAAGAAGCGCGTGTGCGTACCCGGGCCGGTGCACGAGGCGATCGCGGGCCTCCGCCACGCACTGGCGGAGCACGGGCTGACCGACCTCCTGAAGGACTTCGAGGCCGCCGAGGGCGACCAGGCCTTCTACCGGTACGAGGTCGACGATGCCCACCAGGCGGCAATCTTGCGCCAGGTCCGCCAGGGCGCACAGCTGGCCGACTTCACCGTCGTCACGCTGCATGCCCACGAGTCGCTGACCGACCACGACACCGCCAAGCCGGAGCTGCCCGCCGCCTTCGTTGCCGACTTCGGCCGGGCGGCGATCGATGCCGGCGCCGACCTGGTCGCCGTCACCGGCATCCACCACCTGGGGCCGATCGTCGTCCACCGCGGACGGCCGATCCTGACCGGGCTCGGCGACTTCGTCTGGAGCGACATCCAGACGCCTGTACCGGGCGAGCTCTACCAGCAGAACCGCGAGAAGCTCGGTCAGCGGTTCGAGCACCCCGAGCGCGCGACAGACGTCGATCTGGCACTCCTCCTGAACCACCCCTGGTTCAGCCACGAGGAGCCGTTCCTGACGGTGGTCGCCCGGCTGGAGGCAGGGAGCGCCGGAGTGGCGGGCATGAGGCTCTACCCGGTTGATCTGGGATACGGCGAACCGCTGACGCAAACGGGCATCCCAAGGATCGCCTCGCCCGACACCGCGCGTCGTATCTTCGACCGGCTGGAGGCGATCAGCGCGCCCTACGGAACGCGGATCGCTAGCGAGGAGGATCCGGCGCTTGGGACGCTGATCGGCCGGGTCGATCTGGCCTGACCCACGCTCCCTGAGCCTTCCCGACGCAGCAGTTGGCGCCGACCAGGCACAACGCCCGATCGACAGCACGAAGCATGGAAACCACCGACGCCATGACGTCACTCTATCCCTGTTGGCGGGAACCGTCCGGGTCGTAGAGCACGTCGGCTGCCAGCTCGGCGGCTACGGGGTCGCCGAGCACCTCGACCTGGATGGCGGTATCCGCCGGCAGGTCGTGGGGCAGGTACGCATAGGCGATCGTGCGGCCGGCCGTGAAGCCGTAGGCGCAGCTGCGCACCCGCGTCACCGCGCGGCCGTCGACCACGACCGCCTCGCCTCCATACAGCGGCTGATAGCGATCGCCGCCGACCAGCAGGGTACGCAGCACGCGCTGTGGCTGCTGCCCGGCCTCGCGGAGCGCATCGCTGCCGATGAAGTCGCCCTTCCCGAGGGCCACGCAGAAACCCAGCCCGGCCTCGTACGGGGTGTCGCCGGCGCCCAGGTCGGTGCCCATGTAGCGGTACCCCTTCTCCATCCGCAGCGACTCCAGCACCCTGTAGCCACCTGCGGCAACACCGTGGGAGCGCCCGGCGGCCCACAGCGCGTCCCAGACCTGGACCGCCCACTCCGGCTCGACGTACAGCTCGTAGCCAAGCTCGCCAACATAGGTGATCCGCTGCGCCAGCACACCGGCGCCGGCGACCCCGACGGTGCGTGCGGTTCTGATCGGGATCCCGGCGTCCGAGACGTCGTCGTCCGTGACCGCGCCGAGCACGTCGCGCGAGCGCGGTCCCCAGATCCCGATCACCGTCCAGTCGGCCGTCTCGTCGCGAAGCACAACGTCGCCGTCAGCCGGATCGGTATGCAGTCGCAGCCAGCCGAGATCGGAATCGATCGACCCGGCGCCGGTGACCACCCGAAACCGGTCCTCGGCCAGGCGGGTGACGGTCAGGTCGGCGACGATCCCGCCGCGTGTGTTCAGAAACTGGGTGTAGATCACCGACCCGACGGGGCGGTCGATTCGGTTGTCGCAGACCCGCTCCAGGAGCGGCAGCGCGCCCAGCCCCGACACCTCGATCTTGCCGAACGAGCTCATGTCGATCATGCCGACGCGCTCGCGGAACGCCCGGTGCTCCTCGGCTAGCAGCCCCAGGTAGGGCGGCTCCGTCCAGCCGAACTGCCGCTGGTCGGCGCCTGCGCGTCGCCACGGCTTCCCGGGCTGGAAGTAGTCCGGCCGCTCCCAGCCATGCTTGACGCCGAACACGGCACCCGCCTCCTGCATCCGTCCGTGCAGCGCGCTCAGCCGGCGCGGCCTCCCCCACTCGTCGGTGTCCAGCGGGTAGCGAAGCCGGTAGTAGTACTTGTAGACCTCCCGCCCGGCCGCATCGACGGCCTCCGGGTCGCGTTGTCCGGCGCCGAAACGCCAGGCGCGGTAGCCGTGCACGTCGAGCTCCGTCTCGCCGGTGGTCATCCACTCGGCGATCGTACGGCCGATGCCCCCGGCGCCGCCGAAGCCGTTCAGCGACAGCCCAGCCGCCATCCAGAACCCGGGCACGCCCGGCATTGGGCCGAGCAACGGGTTGCCGTCGGGCGTCATCGCGTCGGGGTGGCAGACGAGCGTGACCACGCCCGCGTCGTGCAGGAACGGGAACCGGCGCACGGCGCCGTCCATCAGCTGCGAGAACCGCTCGTGATCGGGCGGCATCGTGGTCTCGGCGTGATCCCAGGGCACGCCGTCCACCCATCGTGACACCGGGTTGGGCTCGTACCCGCCGAACATCACGCCCCCGGCCTCGGACCTGCCGTAGACCAGGTTGTCGGTGTCGCGGAAGCAGGGCATGTCGCGCGGCAGCTCGTGACCGTCCACCGCGGCCAGCGCTATGTGCTGGTGGTCGACCGGCACCGACGGCGCGAACGCCCCGACCATGGCCGCGACCTGCGGCCCCCACATCCCGCAGGCGTTGACGACGTGCTCCGCCTCGATCCGACCGTTGTCTGTGCGGACAGCGCGCACCCGGCGGCCGCCGTCCAGCTCGATCCCGGTGACGCGGGTGTTGGTCGCGATGCGGACCCCGAGGTCGCGGGCTGCGTTGGCCAGGGCGTAGGTGGCCCGGTGGGGATCGACCTGGCCGTCGCTCCCGACCCAGACCGCGCCGTAGAGCGAGTCGCGAGTGGCCGCCGGCATCAGCTCGACCGCCTCGTCCGGCGAGATGACCTGGACGTCGAGGCCGATGCCGCGTGCCCGGCTGGCGCCTCGGCGGAGCTCGACCAGGCTCTCGGGGCTGGAGGCGATCCGCAGGCTGCCGACGGTGTCGAAGACGCCGAGCTGGTTGTAGAGCTCGACGCTGTAGCGGCGAAAGCCCATCATCGTCGGCGAGGGGTTGAACTGCGTGACCAGGCCGGCGGCGTGGCAGGTCGAGCCGCTGGTCAGCTCGGCCTTCTCGACCAACAGGACGTCACGCCAGCCCGCGGCGGCCAGGTGGTAGGCCACGCTGCAGCCGGTCACCCCGCCTCCGATCACCACCACCTGCGCTCGATCCTCTGCCATCGGCCCGCCCGTCGACAACTGGTCTGGACCACTTTATAGTGGGCCTCCCTCCGCTATGGCTGAGACCCCCGAACTCGCAGAACTGCTCGACCTCGTCCCCGCGTTGCACGGTCCGCGAACGGTCGAGGAGCTGGCCGGCGGCCTCACGAACACCAACTACAAGGTGGTCGTCGGCGGCAAGGCCTACGTGGTGCGGGTGTCGGCCAAGGACTCAGGGATGCTGGCGATCGACCGCGAGAACGAGTACCTGAACACGGTGGCCGCGGCCGACGCGGGGGTCGGCGCGGCGGTCATCGACTACGTGCCGGAGCGGTCGCTACTGGTGCTCGAGTTCATCGAGGGCCAGACCCAGTCGGCCGAGGCGCTGCAGCGCGGAGACAGGCTGGCGTGGGTCGCCGACGCCTGCCGGCGCCTGCACGGCGGCCGCCGCTTCCGCGACGACTTCAACATGTTCCAGATCCAGCGCCGCTACCTGACGCTCGTGCAGGAGCGGGGCTTCCGCCTGCCCGACCGCTACCTCGGGTTCGAGCCGCAGGTGCGCCGCATCGAGCAGGCGATGGCCGTGCGCGACGAGGGCACCGTGCCGTGCAACAACGACCTGCTGGCCGAGAACTTCATCGATGTCGGCGACTCGTTCAGGCTGATCGACTACGAGTACTCGGGCAACAACGACGCCTGTTTCGAGTTGGGCAACATCTGGAGCGAGTCCAACCTCTCGCTGGATCAGCTCGACGAGCTGGTCGCTCACTACTACGACGGGCACCTGCGGAACAAGGTCGCCCGGGCCCGGCTGTGGGGCCTGATGTCGAAGTACGGCTGGACGCTCTGGGCGTCGATCCAGGACGGCGTATCGAACATCGACTTCGACTTCTGGGGCTGGGGCCTCGAGAAGTACGAGCGCGCCGTCGCCGAGTTCGACGGCCCCGACTTCGACCGGCTGCTCGACGAGGTCACCCGCGAGGACTAGGCGGGGTGGGCCGGGACGGCCCAGACGATGACGTTGTCCAGGTAGTGACCGGTAGCCGAGTCGAAGCCGCCGCCACAGGTGACGAGGGCGAGGCGCGGCGATCCACTGCTTCGGAAGAGTGCCTTCGGAAGGGCCGTCTTGGGCGTCAGCCGCGGCCCGCGCGCCACCTTCCACGTGGTCGTCCGGCCACGGAGGGTGACGCGGACAACGTCGCCGGCGTTCAGGTGGCCGAGGTCGTAGAGCGCGCCGGGCCCGGCGGCCGCCGAGTCGACGTGTCCGGCGATCAGCGCCACACCCGGCTGTCCCGGCATGACCGCCCGCTCGTGCGTGCGCGCGCCGGCGTTGGTGAAGTCGCCGTCCCACCAGGCAACCGTATGGATGTTGCGGGGGATCGTCAGGGCTGCGGAGCCCCGGGTGCCGACAGCGCCCGTCGCGACCAGCGGAGCGCGCACTCCCAGGGCCGGAATCACCAGCGCATCTGGTCGATGGGGCCGAGCCGCGGGGCGCCGCGTGGGCGCCATGTGTCGAGGGTGGTGGGCCGCTGCCGGCCGGACCTGGTGGGCCGGCTCGCTCACCCGCGCGGCTGTCGCCATGGTGAGAACACCAGCCGCCGCGACACCGGCGACCACCAATCGCTTCACGGCCGGTCTCCGGTGGCGTGGCGGCGGAGCCAGCCGATACGAAGCGCGAGTGCGAGGAGGCCGAGACCCGCCATCAGCCAGCCCACGGACAATCCACGAACGGTCCCCGCGTCGGCCAACCAGCGGCCGAGATCGGAGGGAATCAGACCCAGGCCGATCGGGGACGTGCTTCCGCTACTCCCGGTGCCGCCGCTGTTACCTGTTGGCCTGCCGCCGGGCTTCGTCGTCGGGAGCGGCAGGTGCGGCGCGGTTGGAATCCTGACGGTCGACGGATCCGAGACCGGCGAGCGGTGTCCCTGCACGTCGACGCCGGTGGACGTCGCGGTGTCCAGCACGAACCCGCGGGTGACGTCGGCGGCGGTCACCGTGTACGTCTTGTCGGCGCTGCAGGTCACCGACGCTCCCAATGCCAGTCCAGGGGCGGCGGGCTTAGGACAGGTGACCGACCCCAGCTTCGGGTCGTTCACCGCCACCGATGCCAGCGTGATGTTCCCGGTGTTGGTGACCGTGTACGTGTAGGCGATCGTGTCGCCCACCTGGGCCGCGTCCTGGCGGGAGGTGGGCGTCACCGCTCCGTGCTTCGCCACCGTCACCCGCGGCGCCCCGGCCACCGTCGGAACGGTCGCCGTCGAGGGCAGCGACTCGGGACTCGTCCCGCCGGCCGCCCCCACACCCGTTGCCGTCGCCGTGTTCACAACCTGGCCGGCGTCGATATCTGCCTGCGTGACGGTGTGCGTGGCGTCGGCCGTGCAGGTGACGGAATCGCCGATGTCGAGCCCCGGCGGCGGGATCGCGGGGCAGGTGACCGAGCCGAGTGTGGGGTCGTTGACCGCGACCGACGTCAGCTCCACGTTGCCGATGTTCGTGACCAGGTACGAGTAGGCGATGGTGTCGCCCAGGTTCGCCGCGAACTGATCCTCGGCCGGCGTAACGTCTGCCGTCCTTGGCGATCGCCACCTGCGGCAGTCGGCGGCTCGGTGGGGATCACTTCGGTCGACGGGATCAGATGGGGGCGAGGTCGTGCCGTGCGTGTCGGTGCCGGTCGCAGTGGCGGTGTCGGTCACCGACCCGGCGGCGACGTCGCCAGCCGTGACGGTGTGCACGTTGTCGGCGCGTGCAGTCGATCGTGTTCAGCGGAGCCAACCCCGGTGGTGCGGGCGTCGGGCAGGTGACGGGCCGATCGTCGGGTCGTCGACCGCCACCGACGCCAGCGTGACGTTGCCCGTATTGGTGACCAGGTACGTGTAGCTGATCGTGTCGCCACGCCGGGCTCCGTCCTGGTCAGTGGCCGGATCGACCAGGCCGCCCTTGTGCAGCGACACCGACACGGTCGTTGCCGCGGGGATGGTGACCGTCGAAGGGTCGGACGGCGGCGAGTCGCCGCCACGGATGCCGGTACCGGTCGCGGTCGCGGTATCGGTCACCTCGCCGGCGTCGACATCTGCCTGCGTGACCGTGTGCGGTGTGTCGGCGGTGCACGTGATCGAGTCGCCGACCGCGAGACCGGGAGCAGCGCGGAGTCGGGCAGGTCGACCGCGCCGACCGTGGGGTCGGTGACGCTCACGGCGGAGAGGGTCACGTTCCCGATGTTCTTGACGACGTAGGAGTACGAGATCGTGTCGCCTACCAGCACTCCGCCCTGGTCGGCAGGCGGATCCACCGTCGCGGTCTTGTCGATCGATACCGCCGGCGCCGCATCGACCGTGGGAACGGTGACCGTGGACGGATCCGACGGCGGGCTGGTGCCGCCCGCCTCGCCGATGCCGGTGGCCGTCGCCGTGTCGGTCACCTCTCCGGCATCGACGTCAGCCTGGGTGACGGTGTGGGCGTAGTCGGCGGTAGCACGTCACCGAGTCGCCGATCGCCAGGCCAGGCGGCGCAATCGCCGGGCAGGTGACGGGGCCGATGGTCGGGTCGTCGACAGACACCGAGGTCAGGTTGACGTTGCCGATGTTGGTGACGAGGTAGGAGTACGCGATGGAGTCGCCGAGCTGCACCGCGTCCTGGTCGGCGGCCGGCGTCACGTCGGCGGACTTGCTGATCGCCACCTCCGGCGCGGGGGCCTCGGCCTCGATGATCTCGGTCGACGGGTCGGAGGGCGGGCTGGTGCCGCCGCGTGTCGCCTGTACCGGTGGCGGTGGCGGTGTCCGTGACGAACCCGCGTGCGACATCGGCGGCGGTCACGGTGTGGACGGCGTCGGCGGTGCAGGTGACCGAATCGCCGATCGCGAGCCCCGGCGCCGGGATCGCGGGACAGGTGACCGAACCGAGCGTCGGATCGTCCACCGCGACGGACGTCAGCCTGACGTTACCCGTGTTGGTGACGAGGTAGGAGTACGCGATGGTCTCGCCGACCTTCAGCGGAGGGGTGTTGCCGTTCGACGCCGCACCGCTCTTGATCAGGGAGACCTGCGGCGCGGGCGCCTCGGTCGGCGTCGAGGTCGACGACGGGGGCGACGTCGTCGGGGTGGTCGTCCCCGGCGGCACGCCGCTCGCGGTGGCCGTGTTGCTGACGGCGCCGGCGGTGACGTCGGCATTGGTGATGGTGTAGAGGCTGTCCGCGGTGCAGATCTCCGACTCGCCGCTGTCGAGGGTGGAGCTCGGACACGTCACCGCCCCGATCTTGGGGTCGGAGACGGCGATCCCGCTGAGCGGCAGGGCGCCCGTGTTGGTCACTGCAAACGTGTAGGCGATGGTGTCGCCGGCGTCGGTCAGGCCGTTGTTGTTGACGTCATTCGGCGTGCCGGCATCCTTCACCAACGACAGCCCGACCCTCTTGGCCGTGTTGGTGATCGTGCAGTCGACGAAGTCGCCGATGCCGACCAGTACGCTGGCCGAGGAGCCGATTTCGCCGGCAGGTAGCGTTGGATCGCTCGCCCCGTTCCTCGCGCATGCCCACGAGGTCGTGTAGTTCGAAGCCAGGCCGGACGTGGCCTGCTCCGAGTAGGTGAAGCGTCGACCCCACGTCGCTCGTCAGCACCGTCTCCATCCCGGTGGTGGCACTCGTGCCGGTGCCGGTGTTCGCCGACGAGAGGACGGCGCCCGACGAGGAGCGGATGTCGATTCCGAACGCGTCGGCCGGATCGATCCGGCCGACGACCTTCTTGGTCAACTGCACCTCGGAGACCAGCACGCCGAACGCGACACCCTCCAGGCCGGCTCCAACCATCGTCTGGGCGATCGACGTCGGCGCCTGGGCGGACAGGATCGGGGTGCCGGTCTTGGTGTTGGAGACGATCGCGGAGCACGTGACCATCTTGGTGCCGAGACCGGTCAGGCGATTCCCCGAATCGCACGCGTTACCGACGTTGGAGATCAGGTTGAGCGGGGTGTTCGCCGTCCAGGTGATCGACTCGGTCGCGTCGGTCGACTCGGCATCGGCGCCGACGAACGCATACCCGGTTTCCGGAGCTCCCCCGGGTCCCGTGACCGCGATGTTGTCGAGGGTGGCGGTCGTCGTCGTGCCCTGCATCGTCTGATAGAGGGCAGGGCTCCCGCCCACGCCGGTGTAGAAGCCGCGGTTGCCCAGGAATGCACCCGGATAGGTCGGGAAGCTGGTCGTCCTGACGGGGGCGCCCGAAACGTGCAGGTTGAACGTGATGGTGTACCCGCCGGGCAGCGACACCGTCATCGCCTGGCCAGCCGGCCTGGAGGCCAGGACAGCGCTGTAGGACGACAGGTCGAACCAGCACAGCGTGCTCGCGTAGGTCCCCGTGCCGGGGTTGGCAAAGCTGCATCCGGTCGGCGTGGCGGCAGGCGCGACGCCGCCGGGGACGAGTGCCGCTCCCGCGCTCGCGACGGGCGCAAGCGCCGCCACCAGGACGACGGTTGCCGCTGCCCTCCGCCACCCTCGCCGAACGCTCCACGTTCCCACCGATCGCTTCCGGACCACTACGGACGGACCTCCGTTCCGGCGCGCGCTTTGCACCAGTTGCTACTTGGCGCGAGGGCTCGACGCTAGCACCGCCGCGATTTGCAGGCAAATCCGGGACTAGCCGGGGCGGCGCGTAATCCGTCGCCATAGCGACGGCGGCCGGGGCTGTGTCGCTTCCCACTCGTCGCGCAGCGGCAATCGCCCGTTGCTGCGCGCCGCCTGGACGCACTCCGTGTGTGCATGCCGGCGCTGCTCGCCGTCTCCCTCCGGGCTGATCAGCATGTGGTCGCTCATCGCATGCAGCCGGTATCCGCAGAACGGGCAACGGTACGTCGCCGGCTTGCGGCTGCGCACCGTCCGAACCGTCCACCACCTCGCCTTGGGGAGCTTCGCCATGGGGGGAATCATTGCTCGTGCGGGCGTCGGTCATTTGGCATGTGTTCGATTGCCAATTAGGTTCTCGTGCGGATCTCGGCACGAACCCGGGGAGAGACGTGGCTGAGGCGAGCATGAGGGCTAGGATGCCCGCCATGGCTGACCGGGTGTTCCTGATCACGGGTGCGTCGAGCGGGATCGGCGCCGAGACGGCCCGGCAGGCGGCCGCCGCGGGCGACAGAGTGATCCTGGCGGCGCGGCGGGCGCAGGAGCTGAGCGAGCTGGCGGCCGAGCTGGGCGGCGACGAGAAGGCGCTGGCCGTGTCCTGCGACGTCACCGACTGGGAGCAGGTGCAGTCTGCGGTCGCCGCAGGACTCGACCACTTCGGCCGGATCGATGTCGTCTTTGCCAACGCCGGGTTCGGCGCGGCGCGCGGGTTCCTGGAGGAGTCGGTCGAGCACTGGCGCTCGATGGTGCTCACCAACGTGCTCGGCGTGGCGTTGACCATCCGGGCGACGCTGCCTCACGTACTCGAGCGCGGCACCGGCCACTACGTCGTCACGTCCTCGGTGGCGGGGCGGCGGACGGTGCCCGGGTCGCTCTACTCGGCGACCAAGTGGGCCGCCACGTCGATCGGCCAGAACCTCCGCGCCGAGCTGCACGAGTTTCACAACAACAGCACGATCCGGGTGACGCTGATCGAGCCGGGCGGCGTCGATACTCCCTTCTTCGACAACCCGGGCTCGGGCCGGCTGGAGGCGGAGGACATCGCCGGCGCCGTGATGTGGGCGGTCGACCAGCCCCCGCACGTGGACGTCAGCGAGATGCTGATCCGCCCCTCCGCGCAGCCGACCTAGCTGCCGTCTGCAGACCGCCGCTCAGACCCAGGTGGGCAGCCGCCCCTCGGCGTAGCGGGCGCCGAACCCGCCCGTGGGCAGGATCTCCTTGATCAGGTCGAGGTCGGCGGCCGACAGCGTCAGGTCAGCAGCCGCGACGTTCTCCTCGACGCGCCGCGGGCTGCGCGTGCCGGGAATCGGCACGACGTACTCGCGCTGGTGGAGGAGCCAGGCGAGCGCGAGCTGGGCGACCGTTGCGCCCTTCGACCGGGCAAGATCGGCCAGCCGCTGCGTCGCCTCCACGTTCTGCTCGAAGTTGCCGGGCTGCCAGCGCGGGTCGGTGTTGCGCATGTCGGTCGGGTCGTACTCGCCCGCAGGCTTCGCCGTGCCCGTGAGGAAGCCGCGCCCGAGCGGCGAGTAGGCGACGAAACCGATCCCCAGCTCCTCCAGTGTGGGAAACAGCTGCTCGACGTCGCGCTCGAAGAGCGAGTACTCCGTCTGGAGCACGGAGACCGGGTGCACCGCGTGCGCGCGGTGGATCGTCTCGGGCCCGGCCTCGGACAGCCCCAGGTAGCGGACCTTTCCCTCGTCGATCAGGTCCCCCACCGTGCCCGCAACGTCCTCGATGGGCACATCGGGATCGACGCGATGCTGGTAGAGGACGTCGATGGTCTCGATCCCGAGGTTCCGCAAGCTGTTGTCGACCACCTCGCGGATGTGCTCCGGCCGGCTGTCGCGGCCGAACTCGCGCGTGAAGCCGAACTTGGTCGCGATCACGACCTCGTCGCGCACGTCCCGCAGCACCCGTCCGACGACCTTCTCGTTCTCGCCCCAGCCGTACAGCTCGGCCGTGTCGAAATGCGTGACGCCGAGCTCATAGGCACGGCGGATCGCCGCCGCACCCTCGTCCGGGTCGCTGGGGCCATAGGCCAGGTTGATCCCCATCGCGCCGTAGCCGATCTCCGAAACGCTGAGTCCTTCGGTGCCGAGAGTCCGTTGCTGCATTGTGATCCTCCAAGCGTCGTGTGTTTCCCTACGTGCCCTGCGGGATCGGCTCCGGCAGCTCGCGGACGCCGAGCATCCCCGACGGCAGGATGATGAACGCGGCGGCAATCCCGCCCAGGGTGCAGATCCATAGCGCTTCGCGCACCCCCAGCGCAGCACCCAGCGCGCCGCCGAGGAGCGCCCCGAACGAGCGGACGCCGTAGTTGACCACCATGAACGCGCCGGTGAACCGCGAGCGCAGCTGGTCGGGCACGATGGCCTGGAACAGCGCTCCGGCGCTGATGTCGATCATCATCACGCCGAGGCCGCCCAGGAACTCCGCCGCCCCGACCAGCACCAGCACCAGACCGTGGGGCATCGACGCGGTGGCCAACGGCACCAGCGTCAGCGGCACGGTGAAGACGAACCAGCCGATCACGTTGGCAGGCCCGACGCCGATGCGATGCGCCATGCGCGACGTCAGAGTCGACCCCAGCAGACCGCCCACAGCGCCGGTACCGATGACGAGACCGAGCGTCCCCGGGCTGATCCCCAGGTGGCGCACGGCGTAGAGCACGAGCAGCGCCGAGAATCCGTAGTTGAAGAGGTTGACGGTGGCCGCCGCCGCCAGGTTGCCCCGCAGCAGCCGGCTCGAGCGGATCAGCCGCATACCTGCCCACAGTGAGCTCTCGCCCTCAGGCGCCGGCTCGGGCTCGGTGGGCGAGATCGACGCCAGCAGCCCGCCCGACCAGAGAAACGAGACGGCGTCGACCAGCAGCGCGACCGGCGCCGCCAGCGCCTGGACGAGCAGACCGCCGATGCTCGGCCCGATGACGTACGAGAACGCCCGGCTGCCGTTGGTCAGCGAGTTGGCCTGCAGGTAGTGCTCCCGGTCGGCCAGCGAGACCATCATGGTCGGGTTGCTGACCATGAAGAGCAGGCTCAGGCAACCGGCCAGGAAGGCGACCACGTAGAGCTGGCCCATCGTCAGCTCCCCCAGCCAGTAGGCGATCGGGATCGTCGCCGTCAGGACTGCGCGGCCGACGTCGGCCGCGATCATCACCCGGCGACGTGACCGGCGACGGTCGACCCACGCTCCGGCGTGCAGGGCGAACAGCAGGTTCGGGAGCAGCGCGACGGCCGTCAGGTAGCCCATCTGCGCCGGGCCCACGTGGAGCACCAGCACGGCCGTCAGCGGCAGGGCCAGCAGCGTGACCTGGTCGCCGACCAGGGAGACGGTCTGGCCGACCCAGTAGCGCCGGAACGGCCTGTCGCGGAGCAGCGGGGGCAGCATCCGCCACACGGTAGCGGCGGCGGGCCGGCTCAGCCCTGGCGCACGTACGGCTCCCAGACGTAGCGGGGGACGCACATCGACCACGCGTAGACGACCAGGTCCTCCATCTCTGCGACGTCGAGCCGGGCCGTCCACGCCTCGACCCACTGGAAGCGCAGGTCGTGCTCGCTGGGCATGAAGAACTTGTCCGGCTCCGACGCGACCAGGTACTCGCGCTCCTCCTTGGGGAAGCCGAACCCCATCTCGGTCTCGTCCTTCGAGAAGGCGAGGTAGACGATCTGGCCGACCCGGAACTTGATCCGGCCGCGGACGACCACCTCGTACGAGCGAGGCAGGTTCGCGGCGACCGAACGGACATCATCGACGGTGACCATCGCTGCTCCGGCCAGAGGGTAGACGACCACCTCGGCTGGCTAGCATTCCGCGCGTTTCGAAAAATGTCGGAGGTACGCAATGTTGTTCGGTGATGAGCACGTGAAGCGATACATCGAGACGGACGGCGCCGAGGGGTACGACTGGGGTAGGGGCGCCCCGATCCTGATCCTGACCACCAAGGGACGCAAGACGGGCAAAGAGCGGGTCAACGCGCTGATCTTCCAACCCCACGGCGACGACTATCTGGTCGTCGCCTCGAAGGGCGGAGCGGACGCGCCGCCAGCCTGGTACTTGAACCTCGTGGACGACCCGAACGTCACCGTGCAGGTCAAGGGCGACCGGTTCGCCGCGCACGCCCGCACGGCGACTCCCGAGGAGAAGCCGGAGCTGTGGAGCACGATGACCGCGGTCTGGCCCGACTACGACAACTACCAGACGAAGACAGACCGCGAGATCCCGGTGGTCGTGCTCGAGCGCGCCGCCTGACTCCGCCCCCACCGGTTGAGGCAAACGACCCATATTGCACGGCTCCGCCGGGCGGCCGCAGCGTTGAGGCAAACCCCCCATTGCCCGCCGGGGGCAGGCTCGCCGACGATGGAGCCGCACCCGTTGGCTATCCAGGAGGCACAGCAATGGACTCGGTTTCTGAGACGCTCGAAGAGGTACGCCGGCTGATGAGCCAGGGTCAGACCAAGAAGGCGGCCGATAGCCTGTCGTTCGCGGTCGGCCTGGCCGATCCGGGCTCGATGCACCTGCCCGAGATGCACTCCCTCGCCGAGCAGGGACGGTCACGCGCGTTCGTGTTCGGCCGCCGCCGCTGGGACGCGATCATCGAGCAGATCGACGCCCTCCAGCAGCAGCCACGCGCGGTCGGTCAGTAGCAGCGGTCAGCTGTCGCCGCTCGCGCAGCGAACGCAGAGCGCGGCGTCTCGATCGACCGGCGCGTCCTCGCAGCGGACGCACCATCCCTGCGCGGCCATCTTGACGGCGCGGGCCAGTCGTTCGACGGCGCTGAGCGGGCTGGGAGTGCTCATCGTGCATCCTGTTTCGGCGTTTGCACAGATCACTTGAGCGCTCCGCGGGTGAGACGCTCCATCTCCCAAGCGACCGATTTCGGACATATCCCTCGAAAGGGTGACGCTCCCCCGCAGGCCACCCGTGATGCTGCTCTCACCGGGGAGAGGCAGGCCCCGCGGGTGTGGGCGACGGCAGCGGGCGGTTGACCGCTCCAAGGTAGGTCCGCCATCGACCGTCCGCTGCCGTCACTGCACACTCACCACCAACTCCGCCCGCTAGGCAGCAGCCGGCCAGAAGTCCTCGATCCGCTCGCCGTCGCCGCCCTCGGGACGGTCGGAGCCGACCGCGATGAGCTCGATGCCGTCAGGCCCGGCCTCGAATGCCCGGACGGTCGCCGGCGCGACCCGCACGACGTCCCAGCGCTTCAGGTCGAGGATCTCGTCGTCCAGCTTGACGCGCCCGGAGCCACCGACCACGACGTAGGCCTCCTCCTGCTCGCGGTGCCGGTGACCCAGAGGCGACCGGTAGCCCGGGGCGTAGCGGAAGTAGCTGACCCCGAGGTGCTCGGAGTCGAGGTGGCTACGCCCGAAGCGGGCCATCACGTCGGACTCCGCGTTGGACGACCCTTCGATCTCGTGCAGATTGACGATGGTGTATGCGGACACGTCTGAAACCTTCCGGTAGGGGACGGCCCGCAGACTAGATCGTTGGCTCCAGATCCGCGCCCAAGCTATCCGAGCGACCCGCGCACCTCCGGCGGCAGTCCCACCCGGGCGTACTCGGCGGTGCCGGTGGCCAGCAGCTCACGTGCGCCGGCGACCATCGCGCCGTAGGCGGAGTTGGCAAGCAGCGACCCGGTGGACACCCTGCGGACGCCCAGCTTCCCGAGCTCGGGCACGCTCGGCGCGCCGACCAGCCCCAACACGTTGACCGGCTTGCCAACGGCATCGACCACCGAGCGGATCTGCCCTGCATCGGTGAGCCCCGGCGCGTAGAGCACGTCTGCCCCCGCATCGCTGTAGGCGACCAGTCTGGCGATCGTGTCGTCCAGGTCGTCGATCCCGTGCAGGTGGTTCTCGCAGCGGGCGGTGAGCACCATCGGGTCGTCGCCCTGATGGGCGGCCTCGGCCGCGGCGGCGACCCGCTCGGTCGCCGTACCGACGTCGTCGATGGAGTCGGTGGCCGGGTCGTAGTCCTCGATCGAACAGCCGGCCGCGCCTGCGGCCGCCAGCATCATCACCGTCTCGGCCACCCCGGCCGGATCGGGCGCGAACAGCCGCTCGCTGTCGACCGAGAGCGGCACCTCGACGACCGCTGCGATCGCCTGCACGTGCGCCACCAGCTCATCCCGGCTCACCTGCTGGTCACGCCGGCCGAGGGTCAGCGCAAACCCCGCGCTGGTGGTCGCCAGCGCCTCGAAGCCAAGCGCCTCGAGGATCTTTGCCGACCCGATGTCCCACGGGTTCGGCATGACGAAGATGCCCTCGCTGGCGTGCAGGGCGCGAAAGCGGGCGCGGCGGTCTGCGGCGGTCATTGGCCTACTCCTTCGGTGGGACGGGGGGGCACCGTACCCGATGCCCAATCCGATGTGACACCGATCACGTAGTCGCCCGGCCGATCTCGTTCGCCCAGGCAACCATCGACGGCAACTACCTGGGGTCGACTCCCGCCATCGGCGACGGCATGATCGTGTTCGGGGCCAACGACAACGTCACCAACCAGCGGACGCTGTACGCCTTCATGCCGTGACGCCGGCCAGCAGGTCGCACAGCGCCTCGAAGCCGGCTTCGAGATCGTGCTCGGGGAGAGCGCCGTATCCGATCACGAGCCCCGGCCGCGAGCCTGTGGGATCGGCGTAGAAGAAGCTCAGGGGGAATAGCTCGATCGAGCGGCGGCGGGCCCGGTCGACCACCTCCCGCTCGCCGGTCGCGCCCTCCGGGAGCTCGATCAGCATGCTCAGCCCCGCCGAGATGCCGGCAGGCCGCGCCCAGGGCGCCCGCTCGGCCAGCATCTCCACCAGCCGGTCGCGGCGGGCGCGGTAGCGGGCCCGGATCCGCCGCACATGCTGCTCGTACGCGCCGCTGGCGAGCAGCTCACGGAACGCCGCCTGCTCCGGCGCCGGCACGTGGACGTCCTCGAGGCGGCGCAGCCGAAGCACCGGTTCGAGCAGATCCCGCGGGACGACCAGCCAGGCGAGGCGGAGCCCCGGGGCGAGCGTCTTGCTTGCCGTGCCGCCGTAGACGACATGGTCGGGGAGCAGCGCCTGGAGCGCGCCAACCGGCTGGCGGTCGTAGCGGAGCTCGCCGTCGTAGTCGTCCTCGACCACCAGGCGCTCACCGTCCGCCGCCCACGCCGCCACATCGGCCCGGCGCTCGGGGTGAAGCGTCATCCCCAGCGGGAACTGGCGGGCCGGGGTAAGCACGGCCGCGGACACGTGCAGGCCCTCCAGGAGGTCGGTTCGCGCGCCCCGGGCGTCCACCGGAAGCGACACGACCGCCAGCCCCGACGCACGGACGCCGGCCCGGTGCGGGACGACACACGGCTCCTCCATCGCCACCCGCCGGATGCCCCTGTCGCGAAGCGCCCGCGCCACCAGCGAGAGGCCGTGGCGGAAGCCGGAGCAGACCACCACCAGGTCGGGGTCGCAGACGACGCCGCGCGCACGGGCCAGATACCACGCCAGCTCCTGCCGCAGCTCTGTGCTGCCCCGGGGATCGCCGTACCCGAGCGCCGCAGCCGGCGTCCTCCGCAGCCCGCTTCTCACGGCAGCCACCCACCGGCGCTCGGGGAACGCCGTCAGGTCGGGCACTCCGGGGTGAAGCGAAAAGCGCGCCGGACGTGCCGAAGGCGCCGGTTCCGGGGACGGATCGCCGCCTCCGGTGGCGGGCAGCTCGCGCACCCAGGTACCTGACCCGTGGCGTGCCTCCAGGTACCCCTCGGCGACCAGCTGGGCGAACGCCTCGACGACCGTGCCCCTCGACAGACCCAGGTCGGCCGCGAGCGTGCGCGATGCGGGGAGCCGAGTGCCGGCCACCAGCCGTCCATCCCGTACGGCCCTTCGCAGCTCGTCCTCGAGCGCCTGCCGGCGGCCGCCGCCCGGCGACAGTGTCAGGTGGAGCGCGGGGCCTGAAGTGGTCCAGTCAGATGACATCGAAATGGTCTTGTCGAGTGGATCACCTGGAGTCTACGCTGGAGGCATGACACAGGAACGCATCACACTCACCCAGACCGCACCTGCGGTCTACCGCGCGATCAACGCACTTGACGAGAGCGCGACGTTCGATCCAACGATCCGCGAGCTGGTCCGGATCCGGGCATCCCAGATCAACGGCTGCACCTACTGCATGGACTACCACTCCGGCGATGCGCTGACCGCCGGCGAGGATGTGCGCCGGCTGCTGGTGCTGAACAACTGGCGCGAGACACCGCTCTTCGATGACCGCGAGCGGGCCGCGCTGGCGCTGGCAGAGGCGATGACCCGGCTGCCGGACGCCGGCGTGCCGGACGACGGTCTACGCAGACGCCGCTGCGCAGTTCGACGCCGAGGAGCTGGGCAACCTGATCGGCGTCATCATCGCGATCAACGCCTGGAACCTGCTCGGAGTCGCAACCGGGCTCCAGCCGCCGGTCGAGGCGGCAGTGGCGTCCTAACGCGGTCGCAGGCCGTCGAAGACCACGCTTAGCACCCGGTCGCGGTCGGCCCCGGAGAGGCCGAAGCGGCCGGTTGCCATGCACGAGGCGGCCATCAGGGCGAGCACGTCGTCCGCGTTCAGATCGGCGCGCACCGCCTCGGCCGTCTGGGCACGGCGCAGCATCCGGCCGAGCGTCTCGAGCAGCCGCTCCTTGAACTGAACGTTGGTCGACTTGACGTCGTAGCCGGCCTCGGCGAACGCATCCGCCAGCGCCATGTCGGCCGAGCTGCGTTCCGCCATCAGCCGCAGGAACCCGAAGAAGGCATCGCCCGGATCCGGCGAGCGCTCCAGCTCCTCGGCCTCACCGATCAGCTGCTCGAGGCGGCTGCCCAGGATCGCGCTGGCCAGCGCCTCCTTGGTCGGGAAGTGGCGGTAGAGCGTCCCCACCCCGACATTCGCGCGCTCGGCGATGAGATCGACCGGGACGCTCAGTCCTTCTTGCGAGAACGTCTCGTGCGCCACCTCGAGGATCCGGGCGCGATTGCGCTGAGCATCGGCGCGCATTCGCCGCTCGGCCTGCTGGTCAGTGCTGGGAACGACATCAGTCATTTGACAAACGGAACGTGCGTTCCGTATAGTGATCCGGAACCATTGTTCCGATTATACCGGACTCAGGGGGACACCCAACCATGCAGACCGCGATCAAGCAACAGCACGAACACACCCACAACCCCTGGCTGGTGCTGGCGATCGTCTGCCTGGCCCAGTTCATGGTGGTGCTCGACGCGACGGTGGTGAACGTCGCCCTGCCCACCATCCAGAAGGACCTCCACTTCACCGACAGCTCGCTGCAGTGGGTGATCAACTCCTACACGCTGCTGTTCGGCGGCTTCCTGCTGCTGGGCGGCCGCGCGGCCGACCTGTTCGGGCGGCGCCGGCTGTTCATGGGCGGAGTCATTCTGTTCACCGGCGCATCGATGCTCAACGGCCTGGCCACGAGCTCGGAGTTCCTGATCCTCTCCCGCGCCCTGCAGGGCCTGGGCGGCGCCATGGTCTCGCCGGCCGCGTTGTCGATCGTCACCACGACCTTCGCCGAGGGCCGTGACCGGGCCCGCGCGATGAGCGTGTGGGCGGCGATCGCCGTCGGCGGCGGGGCATTCGGCCTGATCGCCGGGGGCATCCTGACCGAGTACGCGACGTGGCGCTGGATCTTCTTCGTCAACGTGCCGATCGGCATCCTCACGCTGGCCGCCGCGTGGCGGGTGGTGCAGGACTCGCGTGGCACCCTGCGGCACCGCACCTTCGACCTGGGCGGGGCGATCTCGATCACCGGCGGCCTGGTCATCCTTGTCTTCGGCATCGTCAAGGCCCAGGACTACGGGTGGACGTCCGCCAAGACGATCGGCCTGCTGGCGGTCGCGGCAGCACTGATCGGCGCGTTCGTCTTCATCGAACAGCGGAGCAAGGCGCCGCTGGTGCGGTTGAGCATCTTCCGCATCCGCACGCTCAGCGTCGGGAACGCCGTGCTGTTCGCGGTGTCCGGCGGGATGTTCGCCGTGTTCTTCTTCGAGACGCTCTACGTCCAGGGCATCCTGCACCTCTCACCGGTGCAGGCCGGTCTCGGCTTCCTGCCCCTGACAGCGGCGATCATCGGGGCATCGGCCGTCGCCCAGCAGGTGATCGCCCGGTTCGGCGTCCGCGCCGTCGCGATCACGGGCATGACGGTCGGGCGCGCTCGGCCTGGTGCTGATGTCACGGGCGCCGGTCGGCGGCAGCTACGTCGCCGACGTGCTGCCCGGCCTGGTCGTGATGGGGCTCGGCCTCGGGTTCACGTTCGTCCCGATGACCCTGATCGCAACCACCAACGTGGGCGCTGAGGACGCCGGGCTTGCCTCCGGCCTGTTCAACACGTCGCAGCAGATCGGCGGGGCGCTGGGCCTGGCGATCCTGTCCACCGTCGCGACCAACCGCACGACGGCCCACCTGAACGCGATCGGCCACGTGCCGTCCCCGGCGGACATGGCAAACGCGGTGGTGTCCGGCTACCACGCCGGCTTCATCACCGGAGCGGGCATGCTGCTCCTCGGCGTCGTCATGTCGGCCGCGTTCCTCCGCAACCGCGACCTGCAGGCGATCAACCAGATGTCGCCGTCGGCGGGACAGGCGCCCGAGCACCCGCCGGCCAGGGAGCTGCAGCCGGCGTTCGAGGGCGAAGACGGGTAGGTAGGTCTCAGGCTGAGGGTGGCCGGTGGCGCACGAATCGCCGCCGGCCGCCCTCCACGCCGTCCGGTGTGAAGCCGTTGCCCTCCAGCACGCGGATCGAGCCCGCGTTGTCCGGCTCGCAGCGCGCGTGGATGACCGAGATGTCCGGCTGGGCGAACGCCCAGCCCACCAGCCCTGCCACCGCCTCGCCGGCGACGCCCTGGCGGCGATGGGAGGCGGACACGCTGTAGCCGATCTCGACGTCGCCGTCGTCGCCCGGCGGGCCCATGAACCCGACGTCGCCGATCACGGTGGCCGTCTGGCGGTCGACCACCAGCCAGATTCCGTAGGCCGCCGCCGACGGCGTGGCCAGCCGCTGGAGCGGGAGCACGTCCTCCAGATCGGCAAGCGGCCAGTCCTCGGCCAGCTCGGCGCCGATCAGCTCGCGCGCACGGTCGCGCTCGCCTGCCATCAGCGCGCCGGCCGCCTCGCCGGGCAGCGGAAGCAGGTCGAGCCGACGCGTCTCGACGAACGGCCAGATGTCCTCGTCTCCGCATCGGGACGCGATAATCACACAGATGGTGCAGGTCGAGCATCTCGAGAGTCTCCGCCGTCCCGACGGCTGGACACCGATCCGGCAGGCCCTCGGAGTCCGGGCCTTCGGCGTCAACGCATGGAGCGCGGACGAGCCGGGGGCCGAGCTGATTCCGCAGCACGAGGAGAGCACCACGTCGCACGAGGAGCTGTACATGGTGCTCAGCGGGCGCGCCGAGTTCTCGGTGAACGGCGAGCGATTCGAGGCCGGTGAGGGCACGATCGTCCTGATCGACGACCCGGGAGCGATGCGGGGCGCGGTGGCGCTCGAGGCGGGGACGACCGTGCTGTCGGCCGGAGCCACCCCCGGCGCCGCCTTCGCCCCCCGCTCCTGGGAGGTGAACCGCGACGTCTTCCCGCTGCTCGACGATGGACGGTTCGCCGAGGCCAGGCAACTGCTGACCGACGCGCTCGACCACTATCCGGAGAAGGCCGAGCTGTGGTTCAACCTGGCCTGCACCGAGGCACAGATGGGAGAGCGCGACGCCGCCCTCGAGCACCTCGCGGCGGCGGTCGCCGCGCGACCGGAGCTCGCCGCGGAGGCCGCCGGAGACGCCGAGCTGGCGCCGATCCGCGACGACCCGCGATGGCCCGACGCGCTGGCCGGTCGCCCCTCCTTTACGTAGGCGTCCGAAAAGTTGTCAAGTTTTCGTAAGGGCTGCCGATAGTCGGGGCGTGTCGACGCTCCATCCCCCGACGGGACACGCATCTCCCGACGCGCCGCACACCCGGCGCCTCTCGTCCGTCTGGGCGGCGTACGCGTTGCTCGGCGCGCTGCTGGCCGGCTATCTCATCTCGCTGATCGCCCGGCCCGTGGACCAGTCCTCCACCTGGCTTGACGGGTGGGCGGTATGCGCCTTCGAGGTCGTCCTCTGCGGCCTCGCCTTCGGCTACGCCCTGCGCCGCGGGGTGCAGCGGGGCCTGCCGCTGGCGCTCGGCGGCGCGATCCTGATGTGGACGCTGGGCGACATCGCGCTGACCATCGAGACGTTGCACGGCGCCGAGGCCCCGGTGCCATCGGTCGCCGACGTCTTCTACCTGGCCTTCTACCCGATCGCCTACCTCGCGCTGGTGCTGATGGTGCGCAAGGAGTCGAGCCGGCTGGTGCCCGCCACCTGGCTGGACGGCGCGGTCGCCGGACTGGGCGCCTCCGCCCTGCTGGCAGCCTTCGCATTCCACGACATCCACCGCGTGGCCGGCGGCGGCAGCGCCTCGGTCGTCACCAACCTGGTCTATCCGGTCGGCGACGTGCTGCTGGCGATGATGGTCGTCGGCGGCAGCGCCGTGCTCGTCCGCCGGCGCGGCCCCTGGCTCCCCTTCGCCCTCGGCTGCGCCGTGACCGCGGTCGGCGACACGTACAACCTGCTGCCCTCGGCAGGATCGACCCATGTCGGTGTCGTCGCCGACGGCATCGCGTGGCCCACCGCCATCTTCCTGATGTCGCTGGCGGTGTGGGTTCGACCCGGCAAGCTGAACGTGCTCGCGCACCAGCCGGCGCCGGGCTTCGTGCTGCCCGGTCTGGGAGCCGCAGCCGCCCTGCTCGTGGTGCTGGCAGGAAGCGCGAGCGGGGTCGGCACGGCCGCCGTCGCGCTCGCCGGCGCCACCCTGCTGGTGGTCGGCGTCCGTCTCGCCCTGTCGGTGCGCAGCCTGCGCAGCCTGACCGAGGAGCGCCACCGCCAGGCCGTCACCGACCAGCTGACCGGACTCGGTAACCGCCGGCGCCTGGCGGCGGTGCTCGACGGCCTCTTCGCCGACCACGCCGACTCCGCGACCGCGCCGCGGGTCGTCTCGTTCCTGTTCGTCGACCTCAACCACTTCAAGGAGGTCAACGACTCGTTCGGGCACCCGGCCGGCGACCAGCTCCTGGGCATGATCGGCGCCCGGATCACTCCGTGCCTGGGCGACTCCGACCTGCTCCTGCGCATCGGCGGCGACGAGTTCGCCGTGCTCCTGGTCGACGGCGGCCCGGAGCGCGGGGTGACGACCGCTGCCCGCATCTCGCAGGCGCTGAGCGAGCCGTTCGAGCTGGAGATGGTCAGCGTCCGCGTCGGAGCCAGCATCGGGATCGCCGTCGCGCCCCACCACGCGGACGACGCCGAAGAGCTGATGCGGTGCGCCGACCAGGCGATGTACCGCGCCAAGCAGTCGGGATCGCCGTTCGAGCTGTACGAGCAGGGTCTTGACCATGCGACCGACCGGCTGACGCTGCTCGACGATCTGCGGGCCGCGATCCGGACGCACCAGCTCGAGGTGCACTACCAGCCTCAGGTGAATCTCCGCGACGGCCGGGTCTCCGCGGTCGAGGCCCTGGTTCGCTGGCCGCACCCGCGGCTGGGCTTCATCCCGCCGCTGGAGTTCATCCCGCTGGCCGAGGAGGCCGGCCTGATGCGCGAGCTGACCACGCTGGTGCTCGACGAGGCGCTCGCCCAGTGTGCCCGCTGGCGCGCCGCGGGTGACACCCTCTCGGTGTCGGTCAACGTCTCGGCCACCAACATCATGGACACCGGCTTCTCCGACCTGGTCAGCGACCGCCTGCGACATCACGGCGTGCCCGGCACCGCGCTGGTGCTGGAGATCACCGAGACCACGATCATCTCCGACTTCGATCGCTGCAAGCAGGTCGTCGACCAGCTGTGCGAGCTCGGCTGCGTCGTCTCGATCGACGACTTCGGCGCCGGCTTCACGTCGCTGCCCTACCTGAGCCGGCTGACGATCGGCGAGCTGAAGCTCGACCGCACGTTCCTGACCGAGCTGGCGCGGGACGAGCGGACAAAGGATCACGCGCTGATCCGCGCCACCGTCGAGCTCGCGCACGCGCTCGGCCTGCAGGTGGTCGCGGAGGGCGTCGAGGAGCAGTCGACGCTGGACATCCTCAGCCGCCTCGGCTGCGACATGGCGCAGGGCTACCACATCGGCCGCCCGGCCCCGGCGAAGGGCCTCTCCTTCCCGGCGCAGCGCGCAGCCTGAGCGGCCTCGCGGCTGACACTTCACCCGGCGTTAACCGCATTCGATCTATACGTACACGAATGCGATAACGGCCTCTAACTGTATGTGATCTGAATAGCCACCCACCGGCTATTGACAGGGAGCGAAGTTGCAGTGCATGAGACGCACATGCACACTCATCGCCCTGGCAGCGGCCGTGATGCTTTCCGGCCCTGCCGCAACCGCGACCAGCAGTGCGGCGTCATCGCCGCCGATGTGCGGAACCATGACGGGCCACCCGGCCACGTACAAGCACGTCATCGTGATCATGATGGAGAACCACTCCTACCCGCAGCTGATCGGGCAGTCGGATGCCCCGTTCATCAACCAGGTTGCAAACTCGTGCGGAGTGGCGACCAACGACCACAACGTGACGCACCTGTCCTGGGCGAACTACATTGCGATCACCAACGGTCAGAACCCGGCCTGCATCGGCTGCAAGGTGGCCGGTCCTTCGGTCTTCACGCAGGCGGGTTCGTGGAGTGGGTACGCGGAGTCGATGGCCAACCCCTGCGCATATACCGGCACGACGATCTACGCGCGTCGTCACAACCCCGCCACGTACTACACAGCTCTCCTACCGACGTGCAGGCAGCATGACATCAACCTCGGCAGCACCGGGTCGGGCGCATTGTATGACGCGCTGGCGAACGGCACGCTCGCGCGCTACACGATGATTACGCCGAACCTGTGCGACGATATGCATAACTGCGGCGTGGCCACCGGCGATGCGTGGCTGCGATCATGGATCGGGCTGATCACGAACAGCCAGCTGTACCAGTCAGGCCAGGTGGTGGTCTTCGTCACCTGGGACGAGGGCTGGGATCTGAACGGCTCGACGCCGAGGGCCGGCGAGGACTGCCTCGGCAACACGACCGATCCCAGCTGCCACGTCGCCCTGCTGGCCCTCAGCCCCTACATCCCCGCTGGGCGCCGCGTGGCGACGCTGTTCAGCCACTACAGCCTGTTGAAGACGACCGAGCAGCTGCTGGGCCTACCGCTGCTCGGTCACGCGAACGACGCGTCGACCATCTCGATGCGGGCCGGATTCGGGATTTAGCCCGTCGGTCAGGGCCGGCCGTCGCCACGGCGGCGGCCGGCATCGCCCTCGGTGAGGCGCGCCAGCAGCTCCGCCGCCTCGGCGAGCACCCGCTGCTCGCGAACGGTCAGGTCACGCTCAATCGTGTTGGCAAGCCAGTCGATGCGGCGGCGGCGGTCGGCCTCGAGCGCGGCCCGGCCGGCGGGCAAAAGGTCGATCAGGACGCGGCGTCCGTCGGCGGGATCCGGCCGGCGGTCGACCAGTCCGGCGTCGACCAGCGACGCGACGGTCGCCGCCATCGACTGTGGGCGCACCCGTTCGTCGGCGGCCAGGTCGCTGACCCCCGCAGGCCCGGCCCGGTCGAGCCGGCCCAGCACCGTCACCTTGCGAAGGCTCAGCGCTTCCTCGTCGCGCTCGGCGCGCATCCGGCGCACCAGCCGGCCGAGCACGACCCGGAGTTCTCCTGCGAGTTCACGCGTGTCCGTCATGATCTACAGCTTAACTTAACAGTCTGTCTGTACGATGTGGGCATGGACGGGGATCGGTACAAGTGGCTTGCGCTCTCGAACACGACCCTGGCCGTCCTGCTGGCGACCCTCGACGCGTCGATCACGCTGATCGCGATGCCGGACATCTTCCGCGGCATCAAGCTGGATCCTCTGGTCCCGTCGAACAGCTTCTACCTGTTGTGGATGATCCTCGGCTACCTGGTCGTGACCAGCGTCCTGATCGTCAGCCTGGGCCGGCTGGGCGACATCTACGGCCGCGTCAAGATCTACAACCTCGGCTTCGTCATCTACACCGTCGCCTCGCTGCTCCTGGCCATCGACTGGATGACCGGCCAGGCCGGAGCCACGTACCTGATCGTGTTCCGGCTTGTCCAGGGGCTTGGCGGCGCATGCCTGCTGGCCAACGCCGCGGCCATCATCACCGACGCTTTCCCGCGCAACCAGCGAGGGATGGCGCTCGGCATCAACAACATCGTCGGCGTCAGCGGCATGTTCGTCGGGCTGATCCTGGGCGGCCTGCTGGCGCCGATCGACTGGCGCCTGGTGTTCCTGATCTCGGTGCCGGTGGGGCTGTTCGGCACCGTCTGGGCGTACATGAAGCTCGAGGAGCGCGGCATCCGCCGGCCCGCCCCGATCGACTGGTGGGGCAACGTGACGTTCGCCCTCGGCCTGATCCTGATCATGGTCTCGGTCACCTACGGCATCCGCCCCTACGGCGGCCACGCCACCGGCTGGACGAGCCCGCGGGTGATCGTGCTGATGGCCTGTGCCGCGCTCAGCCTGATCGCGTTCGTGATCATCGAGCAGCGCGTCGCCGAGCCGATGTTCCGGCTGCCGCTGTTCCGCATCCGCGCGTTCACCTTCGGCACCCTCTCGACGTTCCTGTCGGCGGTCGCCCGCGGTGGCCTGATGTTCATGCTGATCATCTGGCTGCAGGGGATCTGGCTGCCGGAGCACGGCTACAGCTTCGAGCAGACCCCGCTCTGGGCCGGCATCTACATGCTGCCGCTGACGCTGGGCATGCTGGTGGCCGGCCCGACATCGGGGTACCTCTCCGACAAGTTCGGCGCACGGCCTTTTGCCACGGCCGGGATGCTCTGCTCGGCGTTCAGCTTCGGGCTGCTGTTGTTGCTGCCGACCGACTTCGAGTATGCGGCATTCGCCGCGATCCTGGCGATGATCGGCCTGTCGATGGGCATGTTCGCCTCACCCAACCGCGCGGCTGTGATGAACAGCCTGCCCCCCGCCGACCGCGGCGCCGGAGGGGCGATGAACCAGACCTTCCAGAACTCCGCGCAGGTGATGTCGGTGGGGATCTTCTTCACCTTGATGATCATCGGGCTGTCGAGCAGCCTTCCCGAAGCGATGCTGAGTGGTCTGCAGGCGCACGGGGTCTCGCACGCCGATGCCTCGAGGATCGCCCACCTGCCCCCGGTCTCGATCCTCTTCGCCGCCTTCCTCGGCTACAACCCGATCCAGCACCTGGTCGGGCCGAGCGCCTTGCACGGCCTCTCGGCTGCCAATCAGGCGGCTCTGACCGGGCCGACCTTCTTCCCGAACCTGATCTCGGCGCCGTTCCGCGACGGTCTCCACGCTGCCTTCACGTTCTCGATCATCGCCTGCCTGGTGGCCGCGGCCGCGTCGCTCGCCCGCGGCAAGCCGGCGACCGAGTCGCCCGCCCCGCCCCGTGAACGGGAGCGCGAGCGGGCGACCCGGCGTGAGACTGCCCCGCGTGTCCGGCGCGAGGATGCTGCGCCGCGTTCGAGGCCTAGGGCCCCTTGACCACCCCGATGACGTTGCCGTCCGGGTCGGCGAACATCGCCAGCGTCACCTGAGGCATCACGTCGACCTCCTTCACAACGGTTCCGCCCAGCCGCTCGGCCTGGTCGAGCACCGCCTGCGGATCCTCGGCCTGGACGTAGAAGGTGACGATCCCGTCGGCGCCTTCCGGTGTCTGGCCAATGCCGCCGGCGATCCCGTCGCCCTCCTTCTCCACCAGGACGTACTCCATCCCTGGCACGGCCTGCGTCTTCCAGCCGAACAGCTCGTCGTAGAACGCGTGGAGCTTGCCGACGTCGCGGCCGGTTACCTCGAAGTGGACTACCGGGTGCGGCACCGTGCTACCTCCTCTGCTCCGGCGTGGTGTCGAGCCATGGATCGCGGCCCGGGTCTCCGCCGGCGGCGGCGACCGCAAACCGGCCGAGGTAGTGATCCCATCCCTCGCCGTGCCGCGCTGCGGCCTCCTCCGTCGGCAGCCCGGAGTGCACGAACCTGATGTGCGTGCCCTCGCCGACCGGGGTCAGGTCGACCTCGACCGTGGTGCTGCCCGGGGGCATCCCGAAGGGCGCTCCGTCCTCCGGCTCCCAGCCCCATGACCACACCAGCCGCCGCGGCGGATCGATCTCCACGAACTGGCCGCGGGCCGTGTTGCCGGTCAGCACGTCGACCTTGTAGAGGCCACCCGGGCGGGTGTCGAACTCGACCGAGCCTCCCATCCAGAGGGCCGCCTTGAGCGGGTCGACCAGGAACTCCCACACCGTGTCCGGGCGGGCGTCGATGGTCAGCTCGCGGGTCACCGCGAGCGTCTCAGCTGTGCTTGCCACGTCTCTCCTCCTCACGTTCGGCTTCCCGTTTCAGCGCATCCAGCCGCTCGCCCCAGAACTGATCGAGGTAGTCGCGCAGCTCGACCAGACCGTTGGGATTCGCGCGGTAGAGGCGCCGTGTGCCGTCTCGCCGTTCGTCCACCAGCCCCGCCTCCTTCAAGACAGACAGGTGTTGCGAGACCGCCGGGCGGCTGACGTCGAACCGCTCTGCGATCTCGCCTGCCGACAGCTCACCGATCCCGACCAGCCGCAGAATCTCGCGGCGGTGCGGGTTGGCGATGGCTTTCAGGGCGACGTCCACGCTCATATGTAAGCACACTCTTACGTAAGGTGCAACTTACAGATGTGAGGGGCGTCAGCGAGAAAGTGGGATACGAGCCTGTGGGGCTGCTGTAAGACATCGTCGACAGGCTGGTG
>CAVQZC010000005.1:0-90408 GCA_963718315.1 uncultured Actinomycetes bacterium | reverse complement strand
AACCGCGCGGCTGTGATGAACAGCCTGCCCCCCGCCGACCGCGGCGCCGGAGGGGCGATGAACCAGACCTTCCAGAACTCCGCGCAGGTGATGTCGGTGGGGATCTTCTTCACCTTGATGATCATCGGGCTGTCGAGCAGCCTTCCCGAAGCGATGCTGAGTGGTCTGCAGGCGCACGGGGTCTCGCACGCCGATGCCTCGAGGATCGCCCACCTGCCCCCGGTCTCGATCCTCTTCGCCGCCTTCCTCGGCTACAACCCGATCCAGCACCTGGTCGGGCCGAGCGCCTTGCACGGCCTCTCGGCTGCCAATCAGGCGGCTCTGACCGGGCCGACCTTCTTCCCGAACCTGATCTCGGCGCCGTTCCGCGACGGTCTCCACGCTGCCTTCACGTTCTCGATCATCGCCTGCCTGGTGGCCGCGGCCGCGTCGCTCGCCCGCGGCAAGCCGGCGACCGAGTCGCCCGCCCCGCCCCGTGAACGGGAGCGCGAGCGGGCGACCCGGCGTGAGACTGCCCCGCGTGTCCGGCGCGAGGATGCTGCGCCGCGTTCGAGGCCTAGGGCCCCTTGACCACCCCGATGACGTTGCCTTCCGGGTCGGCGAACATCGCCAGCGTCACCTGAGGCATCACGTCGACCTCCTTCACAACGGTTCCGCCCAGCCGCTCGGCCTGGTCGAGCACCGCCTGCGGATCCTCGGCCTGGACGTAGAAGGTGACGATCCCGTCGGCGCCTTCCGGTGTCTGGCCAATGCCGCCGGCGATCCCGTCGCCCTCCTTCTCCACCAGGACGTACTCCATCCCTGGCACGGCCTGCGTCTTCCAGCCGAACAGCTCGCCGTAGAACGCGTGGAGCTTGCCGACGTCGCGGCCGGTTACCTCGAAGTGGACTACCGGGTGCGGCACCGTGCTACCTCCTCTGCTCCGGCGTGGTGTCGAGCCATGGATCGCGGCCCGGGTCTCCGCCGGCGGCGGCGACCGCAAACCGGCCGAGGTAGTGATCCCATCCCTCGCCGTGCCGCGCTGCGGCCTCCTCCGTCGGCAGCCCGGAGTGCACGAACCTGATGTGCGTGCCCTCGCCGACCGGGGTCAGGTCGACCTCGACCGTGGTGCTGCCCGGGGGCATCCCGAAGGGCGCTCCGTCCTCCGGCTCCCAGCCCCATGACCACACCAGCCGCCGCGGCGGATCGATCTCCACGAACTGGCCGCGGGCCGTGTTGCCGGTCAGCACGTCGACCTTGTAGAGGCCACCCGGGCGGGTGTCGAACTCGACCGAGCCTCCCATCCAGAGGGCCGCCTTGAGCGGGTCGACCAGGAACTCCCACACCGTGTCCGGGCGGGCGTCGATGGTCAGCTCGCGGGTCACCGCGAGCGTCTCAGCTGTGCTTGCCACGTCTCTCCTCCTCACGTTCGGCTTCCCGTTTCAGCGCATCCAGCCGCTCGCCCCAGAACTGATCGAGGTAGTCGCGCAGCTCGACCAGACCGTTGGGATTCGCGCGGTAGAGGCGCCGTGTGCCGTCTCGCCGTTCGTCCACCAGCCCCGCCTCCTTCAAGACAGACAGGTGTTGCGAGACCGCCGGGCGGCTGACGTCGAACCGCTCTGCGATCTCGCCTGCCGACAGCTCACCGATCCCGACCAGCCGCAGAATCTCGCGGCGGTGCGGGTTGGCGATGGCTTTCAGGGCGACGTCCACGCTCATATGTAAGCACACTCTTACGTAAGGTGCAACTTACAGATGTGAGGCGAGCTGGGCGATCGTCGTGTCCTTGCCGAAGTCACGCGAGCGCCGGCGGCGTCACCGAGGGCTTCAGCGCCTGGACGAGCACGTGCCCGTCCTGCTCGTAGTCGTCCTTCAGCCCGACCAGCGCACAGGCAGCGTCGGGCGGACGTTGGTGTGGTCTGTCCAGGTCGTCGAGTCGATCGCCGTTGTTGGCGACTCCCGGCCCGACGAACCCGACCCACGTGTTGCCGATCTCCTGCTGGATGTCCCCGTGGTTCCAGGCGAACCCCGGCGACTGCGCACTCGGCGACGCCGTTGCAGTCCGACTCGTCGAAGAAGAAGTCGTCGTTGCCGAACATCACGAACGTCGGTGTCCGGTTCGGATCCGTGTTGACCATGTGCAGCGTCGCGCAGCTCGACCGGATCCGCCAGTGACTGCGTCAGCTTGACCGTCTGCACCGTTGCCCTTGCTGTTGCGGACGTACGGATCGAGCGACGTCAGGTCGCCGACGTCCTGCTCCAGCTTGCGAACGCCGGGATCGGTCGCGGTCGGGCTGGCCGTCGACGTAGAACGCCGGGGCGTCGTCGAAGTGGATGTCGAAGCCGGGCAGGCCCGTCGGCAGCACATGCGTCGATGTTGGTCTCGATCTCGCCGATCTGGTTGGTCGGGCAGGACTTGAGATCGGTGCACATCGTGTGGTTGTAGTCGAGCGTCCGTCCGTCTGCGTCGGGCGTGCCGACGCCGCCGGCGAAGTGGTCGCCCTCGTCCACGGTGACCACGAACTCGCGTGTTGGTCTTGTTGATGCCGTGCGCGGCCAGGTTCGAGAAGAAGTCCCCGAACGCCTGGTTGTAGGCGGCCAGCTGCGCCTCGTGCGCCGCCTCGCCCGGGCCCGGTCGCCGAGCTCTGGTACCGTGTCGGTCGTCGGTGTTCGGCGTGTGCTGGTCGTGCACGTCGGAGATGTAGGCGAACGTCACCGGGACGCCGGCCTCCTGCATCTGCTCCACGTAGCCGAGCGAGTCGGTTGGCCTCCATCCCGTCGAAGCCGGGGAAGCCGCAGTTGCCGTCGGCGTCGGTGACGTTCGCGCCGCCGGAGACTCCGGCCTGGAGCTCGGTGTCGGGCACGCAGTTGCCGGTCGGTGTTCGGCGCGATCGCCGGGATCGACGTACTTGGCGCCGTAGAGCGCGTCGAAGCCGTGATACCCACGCGGCTCGTCAGGCAGCAGGTCGGGCTTCGCGTGCGCGTTGTCCGAGCAGACGCTGCTCGAGGCCTTCGCACAGTGGACGGCGATTCCGACGAAGTCGGTCGTCCTCAGCGTGGCGGGCAGTCTCCGTCGCCTCTGGCGACCCAGCGCCGTACACGTTGGCGACGTCCGTCGAGTTGTTCTCGAGCTCGATGTTCGCCGCTGCCGACGCCGCCGACGTCGCAGCCGGCGCGCGTGAACGGCACCCACGGAGCCGGCGTGTTCCTCTGCCCGTCGGTGATCATGTTCGGCAGCGCGTCGCCAGGGTCGTTCACCGGCGAGGTCCAGTACTGGAACGAGTTGCCGTGGGCGTCAGCGAGAAAGTGGGATACGAGCCTGTGAGGCTGCTGTAAGACATCGTCGACAGGCTGGTGAAGACACCCCCGCGGCGGGGTGCGAGCACCGTCGACAGCCCTCGGAGCGCACGGAAAACTGAACGCCGTGACGGGATCTGACACCGAGGGCCGGCTCGGCGTGCGGGTGACATTTCTGGGTCACGCCACCGCCCTGATCGAGATGGACGCGACGCGGCTGCTCACCGATCCGGTGCTGCGCCGCCGGGTCGCACACCTGCGCCGTGAGCAACAGGTCGACCGCGACGCGATCACCCATGTGGACGCGGTCCTCATCTCGCATGCCCACATGGACCACCTCGACCGCCCGTCGCTGGCGACGATCGACCCCCGCGCACTGATGGTGGCGCCGGCCGCCGCAGCCCGCCTGCTCGGCAAGAGGCAGGTGATCCAGGTCGCTCCCGGCAGCCGCGTCGAAGTCGGAGCCCTGACCATCGACGTGACGCCGGCCGATCACGATGGTCGCCGGTTCCCGGTCGGCCGCCGCTTCCCCGCCGTCGGATACCGGATCTCCGGCACCCGGTCGGTGTACTTCGCGGGCGACACCGGGCTGTTCGAGGGGATGGCCGACATCGGCAAGGCAGGTGTCGACGTGGCCCTGCTGCCGGTCAGCGGCTGGGGCCCGAAGCTCCCACCCGGCCACCTCAGCGCCCTCGACGCCGCCCGCGCCCTGCGCATGCTGACGCCGAAGGTGGCGATCCCGATTCACTGGGGAACGCTGCACACGCCGATGCGGCGCGCGCGAACGGCGGAGGAGGACGCGGCAGCGCCCGAGGAGTTCGCCCGGCGCGCAGCAGAGCTCGCCCCGGAGGTCCGGGTGGTGATCATCCCGCCGGGCGGCACGGTCGACCTGTAGCGCTACTCGACCTGTACCGCTACTCGGCCGCAGCCTCCTCGGCCGCGGCCATGCCGATCGCGACCAGGTCGGCGGGATGCACCCATGCATCTGCCAGGTGGAACCCGCCCGCGCGGCCGATCGTGTCCCGCAGCCCGATCGCCCAGCGGTGCTCGAGCAGGGCCACGGCCGCCGCTGACCCCTCGGGAATCGCGTCAGCGAGGTACCAGACCTCGTCGTCGCTCAGCAGTTCCCCCTCGGCGGCGGCCTCGGCCCCGCGCACGGCGCCGATGGTCGCGCCCTCCTCGCCGCCCGCGCCGATGCCGACCAGCGCACCGACCGTTGCGCCGAACTCCTCGGCTGCTTCGGTGTCACGCATCTCGATCTTCTCCAGGTCGCCCTCAGCGGTCTTGCGGACGAGCACGACATCGATCAGCCGCACCACGTCGTTCTCGCGAAGGCGCTCGACCTCCGCCATGATCGAGCCGTCGAACTCGGGGTCGTCGAACCCGATCACCAGCAGCTGCACCGGTCCCATCATTGTTCGTCTCCTCTCTCGCCCGCGAAGCAGGGCCTATGCCAACAGCTTCTGCTTGGCCGCCTCGAACTGCGCGTCGTCGAGGACGCCCTGCTCGTGCAACTGCTGGAGCTGGTTGATCTTGGAAATCAGGTCGTCGCCGCCTGCCGCGGCGGCAGGTGCTGCCGGAGGCGGCGGTGGCGCCGCGGGCGGAGGCGGGGGCGGTGGTGCTGCAGCCGTCGCCTGCTGTGACTCGAGCTGCTGGATCCGCGCTTCCTGATCTGCCTCGTTCGCCTGGTTATTCGCGCGGCTCTTGCCCGCCATGTACCCGGCTCCGCCTATCATCGCGGCCCGCGCCAGGGGCCGTCTGCGACGCATCATGGTGTCCTCCTGAAGAGTTGTTGACCGGATGGTCTTCGCAAGGGTATCGCGACGCACTCATGTCCGCCTCCCTGTGGGGGAGTGCGCGCACCACCGCATGTTGTCAAACCTGGCATCTAGGAGCTCGGCTTGGTCGGAAGCTCGATCCGGCCGTTGACCGACGTGCCGTGGCCCGGCGCCGACACGACGTGGAGCGTGCCGCCGACCGCGGCTGTCCGCGCCGCCATGTTGGCGAGACCGACACCACCGCCGCCGAGCTGGGTGTCGAAGCCGGCACCCGAGTCTTCGACCGCGAAGCGGAGCACGGTGTCGCTCTCCGACACCCGGATCGTGACGTCCGCCCCCGGGCCGGCATGCTTGGCCGCATTCTGCAGCGCCTCGAGGCAGCAGAAGTAGACGGCGCTCTCGATCTCGGGCGGATGTCTGCCGACGCCCGAGGTGCGCACCACGGCCGGCACCGGCGCGCGGCGGGCAACGGCGCTGAGGGCGCTGGCAAGGCCGTCGGTGCGGAGCAGCGACGGGTACACGCCCTGGGCGAGCCGGCGCAGCTCGTCGAGCGCGGCGTCGACCTCGTCGCACAGCTCGGCGAGTAGCTCGGCCGGAGGCTCACCCAGCTCCATGATCAGGCCGAGCTTGATCCGCAGCGCGATCAGGTGCTGCTGGGCGCCGTCGTGAAGGTCGCGCTCGAGCCGGCGCCGCTCCTCCTCGGCGGTGGCGAGAGCGCTCGCCCGGGCGGCCTGGATGTCCTCCTCGAGGTGCCGGTTGTCGATCGAGAGCAAGGTCGCCTCGGCGGCCGCGCGCAGCAGTTCGGGCTCGGCATCGAGCGCCGGGTCGTGCAGGATCGCAGCGACCGGCTGACCGTCGCGCTCGATCTCGTACCAGGCCGGCGCCGCCTCCGACTCGGACTTCTCGATCGGCTCACCGCGAACGCCGCGGTAGGACTGGTCGGAGGGCGACCAGAAGGCGAGGCGCAGGCCGGGATCGTCGAGCGCCGCTCCGACGTCATGCTCCCAGGCCGGGGCTCCGGGCCGGGCGGTCAGCCGCCCCAGCAGCTCGTCGAGCGCGGAGCGGGCAAAGATCTGGGCCTGCACGAGCGACGCGATCATGACCCAGGGCAGAACGGCCCAGACGATGCCGTTCGCCCACCGCAGGGGCTCGGCCTGGGCGACGGGTACGCCGATCGTGACCACCACGAACCAGCGGACGCCGAACAATCCCGCGGCGGCGGCGGCGAACGTCGCCATCCAGCGCAGGCTGCGCCGCTCGGCATGGGTGCCGGTGACGAACCGCTGCACCAGTACGCCGCACGCGGCCAGGGCGACCAGCGGCGGGGCGACCCGGTCGAGCGCCTCCAGCAGTGCCGCGAGCGGACCGGGAGCAGAGGCGATCTGGAGGCTCTCGCAATGGGCCCCACACCCACCCATCGCCTGCATCGAGGCGCCACCGCTGGTGAAGAGCAGCGCGGGCACGACCCCGATCAGGAGGCCGGCGCTGCCAAACCACATCAGGCGCCTCGTCCATCGGCCTCGGATCCAGCCCACCGGAAAGGCCAGCAGGCAGAAGAGCGCGACCGCCAGGAACGGCGCCCGGGCGAGTACGCCGACGGTGTACAGCTCGGCGCTGGCGGCGTACTGCAGCGAGGAGAACGCTGAACAGACGGCCAGCAGCAGCAGACACAGGCCGTAGCGGCTAGCAGGCCGCCGGCGCAGCCAGAAGACTCCGGCAAACGTGAACCCCGCGACCGTGCCCGCGACCAGAGCAGCCTGGACGGTTGCGTGAGGGACACGCGCCCCACTGACCAGACCACCCGTCAGCGCCGCCGCCAGCGCGCCCACGGCGACAACCGGCACGTCCCAATGCATGCGTACGCGGTCGCCAAACGTAATGGCGCCGCGTCCCGTCCAAACGCTGCCTGTAGCCAGCCTGTCTATTCCCAGCACCCCCGGACTCCAGGGAGCATTCTTGTCCCGGCTGCACCATATCCGCAGGGCAATGGCGGTGCAATGGCGCTTTTGGGGCGTCGACTAGGATTGCGCAGGGATGGTGCGCATTGCAGTCGGTGAGGACAGCTACCTCGTTCAGCAGGGGATTGCCCAGGTTCTGGCAACCATGCAGGACATCGATCTTGTTGCCATGTGCGAGACAACCGCGCAACTCGAGCGTGTCATCAGCACCGAGCGCGTCGACGTTGTCCTGACAGACATCCGGATGCCGCCCAGCCAGTCGGATGAGGGGATCGAGTTCGCGGCCCGGTTGCGCGACACCAATCCCGAGATCGGCGTGATCATCCTCAGCCAGTTCCTGGAGCCGGAGTACCCGGTACGGCTGTTCGAGCACGGGTCGTCGGGCCGGGCGTACCTGCTCAAGGAGCGAATCGGCACGCCGAGCGAGCTGGCCCGCGCGATCACGACGGTCGCCGCCGGCGGGTCGGTCACCGACCCCAAGGTGGTCGAGGTGCTGGTGGCCGAGCGGCGGCGCGCAGAGCGCTCGCCGCTGAACGAGCTGACGCCCCGGGAGCTGGAGGTGTTGTCGCTGGTGGCGGAGGGCCACAGCAACACCGGCATCGCGAGCGAGCTGTTCCTCACCAAGCGCGCCGTCGAGAAGCACATCAACGCCATCTTCTCGAAGCTCGACCTGCCCGACGAGTCGATCGGCAGCCGGCGCGTCCACGCCGCGCTGCTGTTCCTCTCCGAGCAGCACGAGGAGAGCCGGCCACACCGCTGAGTACGTGCGGGCACGGTGGCGGCACGGCTCGGCCACTGTCATCCTCGGCATGCTGAATCTACCGGGAGCTCGTAATGCGGACGCCTGTGCACGACGCCGCCGCGAGGCCAGTTCGCGGCGACAAAGGTTCGAACGGATCTGTGGTCCGGGTGCTCGTCGCCGACGACAGCGACGCGTTCCAGCGAGCCGCCGCGCAGGTCGTCGACGTCTGTCCCGGGTTCGTGCTGGCGGCGACCGCATCGAGCGGCGAGGAGGCGATTGCCCTCAACGAGCAGGTTCATCCCGACCTCGTGCTGCTGGACGTCCGGATGCCGGGGATGGGAGGGATCGCGGCTGCCGGCGAGATCACGGCGGCGGACCCCGGCGTGCAGGTCGTCCTGATCTCGGGCGGGCCGCGCGAAGATGCACCCGGGATGGCCGGAAGCTCGCTTCCCTACCTCGCCAAGAGCAGCTTCGGGCCCGACGCGCTGCGCACCCTCTGGCTGGGCCGCGTGCCCGGCTGAGCGACGGTTTGCGGCGGGTGGTGCGTGCCTCACGCGGGGAGGCAGGCCCGCATCAATGCGTGGGATCGGAGCGTGAAGCACGATCACCACGCGCTCCGGCGGCTGCCGGCGTGCCGGTCTTCATTGAGGAGGGTGATATGGCCACTCGTACCGAAAGCCCGTCGCACGTGGACTCGCTTGGCGGCTGGGCGCTGTTCTCGGCGATCGTGCTGGTGATCGCCGGCGGGCTCAACATCATCAACGGCTTTGCCGCCATCAACCACGGCAGCTACTACAGCGGCCAGATCCAGTTCGGCAGTCTCAAGACGTGGGGCTGGATCATGCTGATCGCCGGCATCGCCCAGTTGGCGGCGGGGTTGATGGTGTTCGCCCGGAACATCTACGGTTACTACATCGGCGTCGTGGTCGCGATGCTGGGCGTGTTCGTCTGGTTCTTCCTCATGTTCTCAGCGCCCATCCCGGCCCTGATCGCCGTGATCACGAACTTCCTGATCATGTATGGACTGACCGTAGGCTCGACTGACGTCGCATAACGACACCCACGACGGGGCGCTGCAGGCATGGCAGCCCCAGCGCCCCAAGATCGACCCATTCCGGCTGATCCTCTCGTGGATCTTCGCGGGGGTCGCGCTCACGGTCGCAGCGTGGGCGATCCCGGGAGCGTCCGCGTCGAGCTTTCTGGGCGGGCTCGGCGTAGCGGCGATCGTCGGCCTGCTCAACGCGCTGTTGCCGCCGATCCTCGCCGCCCTGAGGCTGCCGTTCACGGTCGGGCTTGGCTTCATCCTGGTGCTGCTGCTGGACGCATGGATGCTGCTGGCGGCGTCGCGCCTCGACCCGGCGAACCTGTTCCACGTCGATTCGTTCGGCGTCGCCCTGCTGGTCGCTCTTGTCGCGGCGGCGATCTCCGTCGTGTTGACGGTGATGTTCGGGGCCAACGACGACGACACCTACACGCTGCGGGTGATCCAGCGGATTGCCCGCCGCGAAGGCCGCGTCAAGACCGATGTACCTGGGATCATCTTCCTGGAAATCGACGGTCTGGCACTCCCCGTCCTCCGCCGGGCAATCCGCGACGGCAACGCCCCGCGGATGGCGTCCTGGATGGCGGCCGGGACGCACCACCTGGTCGAGTGGGAGCCCGACCTCTCGTCGCAGACCGGCGCCAGCCAGGCCGGCATCCTGCTCGGCAGCAATGAGGACATCCCGGCTTTCCGGTGGGTCGAGAAGGAGAGCGGGAAGATGATGACCTGCTCCAAGCCCGACGACTGCGCCGAGATCGAGCGCCGTCACTCGACCGGGATCGGGCTGCTGGTCGACGGTGGGTCGAGCCGCGGAAACCTGCTCTCGGGCGAGGCGGACGAGGTGATCCTGACGGTCAGCCGGATGTCGGAGGAGAAGACGGCCAACCCCGGCTACCGCGGCTTCTTTGCCAACGGCTTCAACGTCACCCGCGTGCTGGTGCTCTTCTTCTACGAGGTCTTCCTGGAGCTGACGGCGGCCTGGCGCTCAATCCGCCGGGATGTCCGCCCGCGCGGCCACCGGGGCGGCATCTACCCGCTCCTGCGGGGGGTGATGTGCGTGGTCGTGCGCGACCTGATCGTGTACGGCGTCCTGACCGACATGATGAAGGGACGGCCGGCGGTTTACGCCACCTTCTCGAGCTATGACGAGGTCGCTCACCATTCCGGGCTGGAGCGGTCGGACACGCTGGAGGCCCTGCGCAAGCTCGACCAGCAGTTCGGGCGCATCGATCACGCGCGCCGCTTCGCTCCCCGGCCATACGAGATCGTCGTCCTATCCGACCACGGGCAGACCCAGGGGGCGACCTTCAAGCAGCGCAACGGCTACGGGCTCGACGACCTGGTGCAGCGGTCGCTCGAGCGCGGCGACGTCACAGGAGTCGCCGAGGGCGACGAGCAGGGGGCGATGGCAGGGCTCGCATTCGGCGAGGCAACCGGACGCACGAAGAGCGATGCGGACGAGGCCGGCGACGGGATCAGCTCCAACCAGGCGATCGTTCTCGGCTCAGGCAACCTGGGGCTGATCTACCTGATGGAGGAGAACCGGCGGCTGACGATGGAGGAGCTGGAGGAGCGGCATCCGCGGCTGTTGCCCGAGCTGCGCGCCCACCCCCACGTCGGCTGGCTGCTGGTGCGCTCGTCGCAGCACGGTCCGGTCGCCCTGGGGCGAAACGGCGTCCACCACCTGGCCGACGGCACCGTCGAGGGCGACGACCCGCTGGCATCGTTCCCGCCCAACGCCGCCCGCCACCTGCTGCGCACCGACGGGTTCGCCCACGTCGCCGACATCATGGTCGGCAGCTTCTACGACCCGGAGCTCGACGAGGGCTGCGCGTTCGAGGAGCTGATCTCCTTCCACGGCGGGATGGGAGGCATGCAGACCGAGCCGTTCGTGCTCTACCCGGTCACGCTGCCGGCCGCGGAGCTTCCGATCATCGGCGCCGCCGCCGTGCACTCACTGCTGCGCGGCTGGCGACGCCACCTACAGGAGCAGGCGGCGTCGCCAGACGCGGATCCGGAGCCGACCGCGGCGTCCCGTCTAGCTGGTCGGGGTGGCGACGTCCTCGTCGGAGAACGCCTGGCGAAGCTGCTGCTCCTGCTCGTTCGACAGGTTGGTGTGGATCAGCTTGGCGCCTCCGGCCATCGGAGCCAGCGCCTCCTGCACCTTGTCCTGAACGGCGTCGGAGGTCATCAGGAACAGCGCCGACGTTCCCGGCGTGATCTCCTCGCGGACGCTCTTGATGAACGAGTCGTCGATCCCGACGTCGGTCAGCGATCCGGCCAGCGCGCCGGTGGCGGCGCCGATCGCCAGTCCCAGCAGCGGGATGAAGAAGATCAGCCCGAACAGCAACCCCCAGAACGCGCCACCCAACGCACCCGAGCCGACCAGGCTGTTGAGCTGCTTCGTCCTGGGCTTCCTGGCGCCCTCCGGATACGTGACGATCGCGGCGTCGTGGATCTGGATCAGCTCCTCCTTCTGGAGCTGCTCGAGGGTGCTCAGAACGCTCTCCGCACCGTCGGCGGTGTCGAACTTCCACACGGTGAATGTGGACATACTTGGCCCTCCCGTCGTTGGGTAACGCTTGCCAGCCTCCCCGGCGGCACGCGAGCCGCCAAGGTCGCCCGCACGATACCCTGGGTCGGGCGCGCACCACGGGGGTTCATTGGAGCTTGCTAGGTGCGGCGCGAGCCGAGCTAGGTGCGGCGCGAGCCGGGCAGGCGAGAACGGATCCCTGCCGCCAACGTTCCGTCCTCGGCGTCGGGGAACTCCGAGACGGTCTGCCTCCGCACGGCCTCCAGGCCGATGATCGCGAGCACGGTAAGCACGACGACGGGCAGCAGCCGCCGGGCGGCGTTCGTCGGCGCCCATGCGATCAGGAGCAGGATCACCAGCGCGAACGCGATGTAGACGCGGTCGATGTGCTTGCGGGCGTAGGGCGCGAAGGCCCGCCTGGCGGCGACCGCCCGCTTGCCCGCCCCCGAGACCCACGCCCAGATGATCGCGATCAGGCCGACGGCGATCACCGTGCGGGTGGCATCACGCAGGTCGTCGGTGAGCACACCCCAGGCAGCGCTGGCTGCCGGCCGGTTCTCGGGGATCTTGACCAGGTTGTCGACGACGTAGTTGCCGATCATCGTCCGGCCCACGATCAGAACGATGCCGGCGACGATGATCCCGATGCCGCAGGCGCGCACCGTCTCGCGGCGGCGGCCGGTGGCGAGGTAGATGGCGATGCCGAAGAGGATGATCGCGAGGAACGGCAACACGTAGGCTGCCGCCTTCAGCCACCTCGCCAGCTTCTGCACCGTGGACAGCTGGTTGGAGGTCATGATCACGATCTTGCCGTTGGCGATGCTGGCCGGCGGCTGGATGCCCAGGCGGCCCGCGAGCTCCCCGAACATCGGCCCGATCTGGATCGCGACCTCGCCGTTGAAGGTGCTGATCCGTTTGCCGCCGCCGTTGATGACCAGCACCAGATGGCTGTGCATGAGCCGGTTCGCCTTGATCCACGCCTGCTGGAACCGCTCCGAGGAGATCAGCACCTGGGCGGCCTGAACGGCATAGCCCTGCAGCGCCGCCGCAGCGACCGGGGCCAGCCCCTGCGCCTGCTTCGGCAACACTCTTTCCAGCTGAGCCGCGACGTCGACGTTCGCGTAGAGCTGGTCGACCATCGTCCGTGCCAGCGCCTGTTGGACGGCCGGCTGCTCCAGGATCTGCGAGCTGGTCTGGCTGTAGGTGTTCGTATCCAGCGCCTCGCGCGAGATCCACAGCGCGAGTACGGCCAGCACCAGCACCAGCGAGCCGAGGATGACCAGGATGCGTACCGACCAGGTGCGGCCGCGCGACATGCCTGCCGCGTGATCCGGCTTGTCGGGACTGGGCTCGGGGGTGGGTGCGGGTGCGGGTGCGGAGGGTGTGCCAGATGTGCTCATGCGGTGATCCCCACGATCAGATGGACGGCAAGACTCGCGATCCAGACGACGACGGCCGTCTCGATGACTCCGACGAAGCCGCCGAGGTGAAGCCCCGAGACAAGGACGCCGGTCAGCCAGATGATGACGATGTTGATCAGAAACAGCGAGAGCCCGAACGTCACGAACGCCAACGGCACCCCGATGATCCTCAGGATCGGCTTCAGGAAGGCGTTCAAGATGCCGAGCACGAGGCCGGCGAGGATCAGCGCCCCCGCGCCGGAGACCGTGACCTTCCCGATCAGCGCCACGGCCACCCCGAGGACAAGGGTGTTGAAGAGCCACCAGGCGAGGATCGCGCGGATCACAGTCGCAGAGACGATATAGGCGCGGGCACCCGGCCCGGGGACGTGCCGGCGCTACCCAGACCTGCGTGCACCCCTACCCGCCGGCCGGCTCGTCTGCCGGAAGCCCTCCGGTAGGCCCGGTGTCCTTCTCACCCTTCTTCTTGCGGTGCATCAAGGCCCGGCGTGTCCTTCCAGCCGATCGAGTGGGCCAGCAGGACGAGGCCGAAGACGGCGTTCCAGGCCGTCGTGATCACTCCCTGGCCGACCGTGTAGGCCGTGATCGTCGCCTGCGGAGCGACGCCCTTCAGCACGACCGACGCCAGCGCCGTCTGCGCACCCACCGCTCCCGGCAGGACGGCGACCGTGGAGGAGATCGACGACGCAGCCACGATCAGGAACACGTTGCCCAGCGAGACGGGGATGTGGTAGGCGTACATGAACGTGGCGTTGACGCCGATCCGCGCCCCGTAGGAGAGCAGCTCGACGCCCACCACCTGGACCATGAACTTGCGCGGCGTGCGGAGGATCTCGCCGCCCTCCTTGGCGTTCTCCCAGGTGGTTCTGGAACTTCTTCCAGAGCAGCCGTCCCACGATCACCACCAGGAGCGTGCCCGCCACCAGGATGACCAGCGTCAGCCCGACATGGTCGGAGAACCAGCCGAACTTGACGTCGAACGAGCCGGCGACGCCCAGGAAGAGCCAGCCGTAGACGAGCACCGCCATCACCATGAAGAAGAGGTTCTCGACGATGGTGGCTCCGACCAGGCCGGCCACCGTCGACCCGGCGATGCTGGCGCGGAACAGGCCGAGCATGGCCACCGTCCCCGCCGACGCCGGCAGGATCGAGTTGAGGCCGACCCCGCCCGCGTAGTAGGACAGCGTCTGGCGGTAGTTGACGCCGCCCTTCGGGTACGACGCCCGCAGAATGTTCCGCCAGGCGAGCGCCACGAACAGCGTCTGCGCCGTCTGCAGCGCGATCCCCAGGATCAGCAAGGGAACCGACACCGCGGTCATGGCGTCCCAGAGGTTGTGGAGCCAGTCGCTCACTTCGCGTGCGCACTGTCCCGGCGGCGCCAAGGCGGCTCAAGGTGGCCGGCACGACCGGCGAGCGGATGCCTGCTTCCTTGCCCGCCGGCGGCCGCCTGGGCAATCTCCATGCCACCGATTCGGTTCAGGGAGTAGTGGCGGGCAGATGCGGGTTCCACGAGCGACACTCCTGGCGTTGACCCGCCAGATCCCGCCGCAGCCAGTCGATCCCGCCTACTGGCTGGCGCGCTGCGACGGGTTTGAGGTGTGGAGTCCAAGCGGGCGGGTCGGCGTGGTGGCCGAGATCGTACCGGGCGGCTCCCACGGCGCGGCCGAGCTGGTGGTGCTGTGCGGCATGTTTCGCCGGCGACGGGTCACCATCCCGGCCACTGCCATCCGCGAGATCGAGCCCGACCGGTTGCGGTTGACGCTGGGGCGCGAGCTCCCGGCAGCCCACGGGGCCGACGTTGTCGACGCGCGGCACGTCGCCCGCCGGCGCGGCGTCCGCCGGCACCGCTAAGAGCGCCTAACAGAATGAGTCCCCGCTAGCTTCAGGATGCTGTACACAAGGGTATGACTGAAGAGAGCCTGCCAGGCGGTCTCACCACGGGCGCCGTGTTGATCGGTGATGTCGTCCACAAGCCGGCCGCGCCCTGGACGTCCACGGTGCATGCGTTGTTGCGGCACCTGGAGGATGCCGGCTTCGATGATGCTCCGCGGGCGTTGGGCTTTGACGAGCAGGGCCGCGAGATGCTCACCTACCTGCCCGGCGACACGGTCGGCGACCGGACGCCGTGGCCGGCTTGGGCATCTCGCGACTCGACGCTGGTCCAGGTCGGCCGATGGCTGCGACGGCTCCATGACGCGACGGTGAGCTTCGTGCCGCCGGCAGACGAAAGGTGGTTCATCGGCGGCACGGTGCGACCGGGCTTGATCGTCGGCCATCAGGACGCGGCGCCGTACAACGCGGTGATGGACGGCGACCGGCTGGTCGGCTTCTGCGACTGGGACATCGCGGGGCCGTCGTCGCGAGAGTTCGATCTGGCGCTCTCGGCCCTGTGGTGGGTGCCGCTCGGCCCGCCGAGCGCGGTCGAGCCGTTGGGCTTCCACGACTTCGACGGCCGATCCCGCCGCCTTCATCTCCTGCTTGACGCCTACGGGTACGACGCAGACAGACAAGCGTTCGGCGCCGTCGTCGTGCAGCGCGCCCGGCGGCAGGCCGCCGCGATCCGCGAGATGGCCGACAACGGGGATCAGACTGCAATCGGACTCCTGTTCGTCGCGGAGTACCTTGAGTCGGCCGCGTCGGACATCGAGGAGATGCCGAACGACTTCTGGGTGCGTTGACTCGACAAGCTCGTGCGATCGCGACGCCCCGCCGAAAGATGGGCATCGGGAGGCCTCGGGCCAACGCGGGCACGGCTCCATGCTGTCTAAGTCGCTAGGAGCCGGCGACGGCTGCGGGGATGTCCGCGACCACGCGCGTTCCCCGGCCTGCGGGGCTCTCGATCCGCAGCCTGCCGCCCACCGTCTCGACCCGGTCGCGGAGCGACCGCAGACCGGAGCCGCGCCCCTCCTCGGCTCCGCCGATCCCGTCGTCTGAGACCTCGATCTGGAGCAGGCCGTCGTGGGCCGTCGCCCGCACCGAGATGGATGACGCTGCCGCATGCTGCTGGGCATTGGTCACGGCTTCGGTGAACACCCGGTAGGCGGTCACCTCCGCGGTGCGGTCGAGCCGCGTCTCGGGTACGGCGAGCAGCTCGATGGGCACCTCGGAGCGCGGCGCGGCACTGCGCAGCGCGGTCGCCAGGCCCAGCTGGGTCAGCACCGACGGGTGGATGCCGTTGGCGAACTCACGGAGCTCGGAGATGGCCAGCGCCAGGTGGACGCGGGCGTTCTCGAGCGCCGTCTCGGCGTCCGCGGGCGAGGTGTGGAGGGTGGTCGTCGCCTGCTCCAGCTCCCAGGAGAGCAGGATCAGCCGCTGCTGCGGACCGGCGTGCAGCGAGCGCTCCAGCCGGAGCCGCGCCTGGTCGGCCGACTCCACCAGCCGTGCACGAGACGCCTGCAGCCCGGCGGCATAGCGCTCGCGCTCGGTCACTACCACCGAGAGGCACAGCGTGCCGAGGGCTGCGACGACGATGAAGAGCTGCACCGTGAGCGTGCTGCGGGGGATCGAGGTGAACGCAAACGCGCCGTTCTCGTTGACGGTGTTCCAGAGCGTGATCCACGCCGTTGCCGCGAGCGCCAACGTCGCTCCGCGGTTGCCGAACCGCAGCGCGGCCCAGGCCAGCGCGGGAAGCGCGAGGTAGGTCAGCTGGTCGTGGCTCATGCTGGCAACGTTGGTCGAGAAGGCGACGGTGACCGCCAGCGCGACCGCCTCGGCGCGGCGCCGAGCGCCGGAGAGAAGATGCACCGGCGGGCGCCAGGCCAGCACCAGGGGCACCACCAGCAGCGCGCCCGCGGCGTCGCCGAGCAGCCAGGTGCGCCAGACGGACGGCAGGGCCGACGTCGTGACCACGTCGCCGGCGCGCAGCGACAGCGTCCCGATCGTGGCGCTGAGCGCCGTTCCGGCCCCGATGCCGGCGAGCAAACCACCGAGGCCGCGGACGCTCTCCAGCGGCGGCCGGTTCCGCGTCAGCCGCCGGATCACCACGACCGCGACGACGACCTCCAGCAGGTTGCCGCAGGACTGGCCGATCCCGGAGCCGAGCGGAAGGGTCGAGTAGTTGTTGGCGAGCAGATCGCCGATCATGACCGCCGGCCAGTAGCGCAGCCCTCCCAGGTAGAGGAACGCGATGCCGACCCCGACCGGCAGCCAGACGATTGCAGCCACCGGCCCCGCGAAACCGACCGCGTAGCTGAGCTGGGCCGCGCCGTCGTACAGGCCCAGCAACACGAGCAGGCCGAGCACGTAGCGCACACGGCGGTCCGTGGCATTGAGAGCTGCCACCGCCTCCCTCCGGATCGCCCACATGCCGGCCACGATCGGTTCCTATGCTAGTGCGGATTGCGGCGGGATGTAGACCAGTTACAAGCGCGGCGGCCAGAGCCGCACGTGCTGCGTCTCGGCCAGGTGCAGCAGGTCAGGAGCGCGGTCAGCCCCAAGCTCGGCCGGGAGCAGGCCGTCGTGGTCCACCTCCGCGGCCGCCGGGGCGATCCGCCAGGGCGGGTGCTCGATCTCGGTGCGAAGCACGACACCCGGCGCCGCCTCGGCGAACAGCCGGTAGCGCTCGGTGAGGAAGTGTTCGAGCGTGCCCGCAGCCGCCGTTCGGGTGGGCTCCAGACCGTGGTACCGAGCGGCCAGCCGGGCCGGCGGGTAGCCGCGCTCCGACCTGCGGATCACGTAGCGGCACGCCCCGCCCTGCGTGTCGAGCAGCCCATCTCCGTGGCGGTAGGGCAACCGCACGAGCGCACGCGCGGCCTGGACGGCCTGGCGGCTGGTCGCCTCGAGGCTGAAGAAGTAGATGCCCGGCCGCCCTCGATGACGGACGTACGTGCGCACGTTGGTCTCCAGGAACCGGCCGCTCCCGGGCAGCGGCGGCAGCAGCCGGAGGTGGACGTCGGTCATCCGGAACGGCAGGATCGCAACCCACGCCCGCCCCTCCCAGAGGTCGACCTCCAGCCCGGCGGGGATCAGCCGTCCGAGCGGCTCCGGATCGACTTCCCAGTGCGCGAAGAGCAGGTGCTCCCAGGTCTGGGCCATGACCCACGGCGGCATGCTGTGCAGTTTCGCCGATACTGACCGCGGGTAGCCCACCGGGACGATGACCAGTCTGATGCGAACACTCGACCGTGCCATTGGCGACCGCGTCGCCGAGGGCGTCTGCCGCCACCACACCCGTCGCTTGCAGCGGGTCGGCAGCGACGCCCTGCAGGCGCCGGCCGGCGGCTGGGCGCAGGACGCGTCACCGCCGCGGCCGGGAACCCGGCTCGAGGTGCTGATCGACGGCGAGACGGCGCTCCGGCGGATGGCGGAGGACATCCGGGAGGCGCGCTCCCACGTGCGGATGACGGGCTGGTTCATGTCGCCGGACTTCGTGATGGTCGAGGGAGAGCGGCCGGTCATCGTCCGCGACCTGCTGGCCGAGACCGCCGGCCGGGTCGACCTGCGGGTGCTGCTGTGGGCAGGCGCGCCCGCTCCGTTCTTCACGCCGGGGCGCCGGCTCGTGCGCAGCGTGCGCGACGAGCTGCGCCGGGCGGGCGTGACCCAGGTCGCCCTCGACAGCCATGAGCGGCCGATGCACTGCCACCACGAGAAGACGATCGTCATCGACGACCGCGTTGCCTACGTGGGCGGGATCGACCTGACAGCCCTGGCGGGCGACCGCCGCGACTCGTCGCACCACCGAGCCCGGGCCGCCGTCGGGTGGCACGACGCAGCCGTCCGCATCGAAGGTTCCGCCGTGGCCGACGTGGCGGCGCACTTTGCGATGCGCTGGAGCGAGGTGACCGGCCGACCGGTGGAGGCGCCGGCGGCGGTCGAGCCGGCCGGCGACCTCGAGGTGCAGGTGGTCACCACCTGTCCCGAGAAGGTCTACGGCGCGGTGCCGCGCGGCTCGTTCGGAATCCTCGAGTCGTACATGCGCGCGATTCGCTCGGCCGAGCGGCTGATCTACCTCGAGAGCCAGTACCTGTGGTCGCCCGAGATCGTTGCCACGCTGGCCGACAAGCTGCGCAACCCGCCCGACGACCGGTTCCGGCTGGTGGTCGTGCTGCCGGCTCGGCCCTACGGCGGCGCCGACGACACCCGTGGTGCCCTGGGCGAGCTGGTGGACGCCGACGACGGTCACGGCCGCGTGCTGGGCTGCTGCCTCGCCGCGCGGGCCGGGGCCGTCGCCGACCCGATCTACGTCCATGCCAAGATCGGGATCGTCGACGACCGCTGGCTGACGATCGGCTCGGCCAACCTCAACGACCACTCGCTGTTCAACGACACCGAGATGAACGTGGTCTGCCACGACCCAGCCCTGGCGCGCGACACGCGGCTGCGGCTGTGGGCCGAGCATCTGGAGTGCGACCCGGCCGATATCGGCGGCGACCCGGCCGACGTGATCGACGAGCGCTGGCGGCCGATCGCCGAGGAGCAGCTCGAGCGGCGCCGCGCCGGGCGCCCCCTCACCCACCGGCTGGTGCGGCTCGACCACGTCTCGCGACGGTCGGAGCGACTGCTCGGCCCGCTGCAGGGCCTGCTCGTCGACGGCTGAGACCTCGGCCGTTGCAACCGGCGTCGGGAATTGGTACGGTCATACCGTATGAAGATACGGATCGTTTCCCCGCTTCTGGTTCTGCTCGCAGCGTGCGCGGGCGGCTGCGGGGGCAGCTCCTCGGGGGCACAGGCTCAGAAGGTGTTCGCGCTGGGCACGATCAACCGCATCGACTCGCTGAACCCCTTCGTCCTGACGGAGCCGCAGGCGTTCTACGTGGCTGACGTCGTCTATCCCTCCCTCGTCTCCTATGCCGGCCAGGACGGCACCAGGATCGTCGGCGACTGGGCTTCCAGCTGGACGAGCTCGGACGGTGGGCGCACGCTGACCTTCAAGCTGCGCCCCGGGGACTGGTCTGACGGCAAGCCGCTGACGGCCACCGACGCGGTCTGGACGATCAGGACCGAACTGCGCTTCAAGACCGGCGCGACGGCGCTGGTGGCCGCGGCGCTCGCCGGGATCAATCGCGTCTCGGCGCCCGACCCGCACACCCTGGTCATCCACTACGCCCACCCGATCGGCAACGCGTTGGCGCAGCTGGCGTCGGTGTGGATCCTCCCCCAGCACGTCTGGCAGGCGCAGACCGGCAACAACGGCCGCGACCTGCGTGCATACCAGCCCGAACAGCATCTGCCGATGGTTGCCGGCGGCCCCTACACGGTCACCCGCTACGCGGAACAGGGAACGACCGTGCTCCGTGCCAATCCTCACTTCTACGGCCCCAAGCCGCAGGTGCAGGACGCCTCGATCACCTTCTATACGAATCCTGTGTCGATGACCGCAGCACTCGAGCAGGGCCAGGTAACGGCGGTTGACCAGGTTCCGAACCAGGCGCTGGTGGCGGTCAGAAAGATGCCGAGCATCCATCTGGCGGCGTCTCCCGATGCCACGGTGATCGCGATGCTGGTCAACTCAAACCCGCGCAAGAAGCACAACCGCGAGCTGCTCGACCCGCGGGTCAAGCAGGCGATCAGCATGGCGGTCGACCGGAACTCGCTGGTCGCGGTGCCGTTCGATGGCGATGCGCGGACGTGGGGCAACTGGGTCGCTCCGTACTCCGGCGCCTGGGCGGATCCCTCGATCAAGCCTCCGCCGTACGACCCATCGAGAGCGAATGCCATCCTCGACCAACTCGGATACAGGCGAGGCTCGAACGGGATCCGGATGGTGCCTGCCACCACCGGGCGCTATGCCCAGCCGGCGCACCCGATGTCCTACCCCTTCGCCGTCCCCGGCGACCTCCCGTTCGACGGCAGCCGGGCCGAGAGCGTGATCGCCGCCGACCTGGCGAAGATCGGAATGGCCATCCACGAGGTCGACCCCGGCGACACGTCCGCAAGCTACGCCTACTACCAAGGCCCGAACGGCACCTACCAGAACTCCGACCTCGGGATCTGGTACTACGGGGCATACATCGACCCCTCGTACACGCTGCAGATCCCGACCACAGCGCAGTGGAGCAACTACAACGACACCGGATTCTCCGATCCCACCTATGACCGGCTGTTCAACCAGCAAGGGCAGACGGCGAACCAGACACAGCGGCGGCAGACCGTCTACCGGATGGAGCACCTGCTGGCACGGCAGCTGCCGTACATCCCGCTGCTGGCAACCGGCGGCGACATGGCGTACACGGGCTCCTGGCACAACGTTAACCCCAACCTCTACGGCTGGAAGTCCTTCTTCGAGCAGCTTCGGAGCGGCTGAGGGATGGCCCCCCGCCGGGCAGCGCGGGGCCGCGAGGAGGTGCTGCTTGGCGCCGGCCGGGTGATCGCCCGGCGCGGCGCCGACGCGACGCGCTTCGCCGACGTCGCCGCCGAGACCGGGTCGGCGATCAGCACGCTGCAGTACAGCTTCGGCAACCGCGAGGACATGATCCTCGCTGCGCTCCACCACACCAATGCCGAGGACCTTCGCCGGGTCGAGAACGCGATCGCGGGGATCGAGGATCCCATCGAGCGGCTGCTGCGGTTCGTCGAGACAACCCTCCGGTCCGACGCTGACACCGCCGAAGCGCGAGAGTCGTGGCTAACCTGGGTGGAGTACTGGCGCGCGGCGGCGCGGGACGAGGACGTCGCACGCCAGTGGCACACGGTCTACGAGGAGTGGAAGCAGCTGTTGCGGCCGATCCTGACGGACGGCATCGAGGCGGGCGCCTTCCAGATCGCCGACGTCGACGCGGCTGCAGCCCAGGTGCTCGCCCTGTTCGACGGGCTAAGTGTGCCCATGGTGCTGGGAAACCCGGCGATGCCTCTGAAGGTCCTGACCCGGCTCGCGTTGTCGGGGGTGGCCGCACTCGTAGGCTGCGCTGCGCTCCAGCCGGCAACGCGGTGAACATCGCCGAGGTGGTCTGCGACCGCCAGGCGCTGCAACGGCCGGATGCGGTGGCCGTGATCGAACACCTATCCGGCGAGCTGCCGGTGCAGGTCACGTTCGCGGAGCTGCGCGACCGCTCAGCGCGGATCGCCGCCCAGCTCGCGACGTCTGGCTTCGGCCGTGGCGACCGGGTGGCGATCACGCTGGGCCAATCGGCGGACGCGCTTGCCTGGCATCTCGCGGTGCTCCGGCTGGGGGCGATCAGCGTGCCCATATCGCCGGTGTTCTCCGGCCAGGCGGTGCGCACCCGCGTGGAGGACAGCGGCGCGGGTCTGCACGTCACCGTCGACACCCACCTGCCAGATGGCCCGTGGGAGATGAGGGATGCCGAACCGATGGAGGCCGACGACCCAGCGTTCATCTTCTATACCTCCGGCTCAACCGGGCCGCCCAAGGGCGTCGTCACGGCACACCGGATCGCGGACGCGGTCCTGCCCGGATTCCAGCGTGTGTTCGAGTCTGCGCCGCAGCCGGGCGACGTGTTCTGGACTCCGTCGGATTGGTCCTGGTTGGGCGCCCTCTGCGAGGTCGTGCTGCCAGCGCTGCGGTGCGGGCGCCCGGTGGTAGCGTGGGGCGAGCGGTTCTCGGTCGCGGGGATGTACAACCTGCTCGAGGAGCGCCACGTGACCTGCGCCTTCCTCGTCCCCCACCTCCTGCGCCGTGTGTGCGCCGAGCCGCCACCCCCAACGGCCCGACTGCACCTGCGCGCTGTGATGACTGGCGGCGAGCGGCTCGGCCCAACCGTAGCCGCCGAAGCCTCCCGTGCGCTCGACGCGCCTGTGAACGACGACTTCGGCCTCACCGAAGGGACGCATCTGGCGGTCGGCAACTCGCAGTTCGGCACGCCCCCCGGCGCAGTCGGCAAGGCCTTGCCCGGACGCGAGATCGCAATCCTCGACGGTGAGATCGTCGTCAAGGCGGATGACCCAATCGTGATGCTCGGCTATTGGAACCAGCCGCAGGCGACCCAGCAGCGGCTGCGCGGCGGCTGGCTGCACACCGACGACCTGGGCCGGATCGACGGCGACGGGTTCCTCTGGTTCGAAGGCCGCCGGGGCGACGTGTTCAAGATTGCCGGAGTACGGATCGCCGCCGAGGAGATCGAAACCGTTATCCGCAGTCACCCCGACGTGATGGAATGTGGCGTGACCACGACCCCGCCCGGTGAGTACGGCGCCCGGATCGCAGCGTTCGTGCTGCTCGCTGACCACGGTGCCCCGACCAAGGACACCGCCGATGCCATCCGCGATCTGGTGCGCGCCGACCTGGCGCCCCACGCGTGCCCGCGGATCGTGCGCTTCGTCGAGGAGCTGCCGCGAACGTCGACGGGCAAGGTGCAGCGAGCGGAGCTGTGGTCGACATGAGCGAGCTGTACGCCTGGAGCGCGACGGAGGTGCTGGCGGCATTCCATGCCCGCCGGCTCTCGCCGGTTGAGTACATGGACGCCGTGATCATGCGCTACGAGGCGGCGCAACCGGTGGTCAACGCGTTCGGCGACACGTACTTCGATGAGGCCCGGGAACAGGCGCGGGCCGCCGAGGAGCGGTACTCCGGGGGAGGCGATCCACCCCGGGCGCTCGAGGGTTTGCCGGTCGCGGTCAAGGACGAGGCCGACGTGGCCGGGAAGCGCACCACCAACGGGTCGCTGATCCTCGACCACGTGCCAGAGCAGTCCGAGCCGATGGTCGAGCGTCTGGTCGGCGCCGGGGCGATCATCCACGCCCGCTCGCTGACGCCGGAGTTCTCGATTGCGTTCTGGACAGCCTCTCGTCTCTGGGGCGTCACCCGCAACCCCTGGAACACAGCCTTCGACGTCGGCGGGTCGAGTGGCGGGTCTGCCGCCGCCCTGGCCGCCGGGATGACGCCGCTTGCGACCGGCTCGGACATCGGCGGGTCGATCCGGGTTCCCGCGTCATGCTGCGGCGTGGTCGGGCACAAGCCCAGCTACGGGCGGGTCCCACAGCTTCCCCCCTTCGGCCTCGACACCTGGTGTCACCTCGGGCCGCTGGCGCGGACGGTGGCCGACGCCGCGCTGGCGACCGACGTCATGACCGGCCCGGATCCCCGCGATATCGCGACCCTGAAGCCTGCGCTCCGGCTGGGGACGCCGGTGGCTGACGTCCGCGGAATGCGGATCGCACTGTCGCCAGACCTCGGTGACTGGCCGGTCGCCGAGGTCGTCCGGTCGGCGCTCGGCGATGTCGCAGCTGCGCTACGGTCCGCCGGCGCGACGGTCGAGGAGGTGCCGCTGGTCATCGAGCGCTCACTGCTGCAGACGGCGAGCGACGCCCACTACGCGGCCTTCTTCGCTGCCTACGCTCGTGAGACGATCGCCGGCCGCGAGGACGAAGCGGCGAGCTACACGCGCAACTGGATCGCCTCACTGGAGGGCGCACCCTCCCCGCTGGCCGGGCTGGAGGCAGAGGGCGTTCTGGCCACCCGGATAGGCGCGGTGCTGGCCGACCACGACGCCCTGCTCACCCCGGCGATGGCGATCCCCGCACTCGAGGCCGGCGTCGACTACACCGAGCAACCGGTGCTGATCGACGGCGTCTCCTACGACGCCATGCGAAACGTCTGCCTGACCGAAGTGTTCAACCCCGCCGGCCGCTGCCCGGTGCTGACGGTTCCCGCCGGTCGAGATTCGCTCGGGTTGCCAATCGGCGTCCAGGTGGTCGGGCGCACGTACGACGATCCGACCGTATTCCAAATCGCGGCGGCGATCGAGCAGGCCCGGCCGTGGCCACCGGTCGCGGAGATCGGCTAGACGGCTCGCATCCTGTTGTTGCGCGGGTTGTGCTCGACCTCGGCCTTGCCCAGCGCTTCCAGCAGCGGCGGCATGTACATCCCGAAGCGGCCGCGCAGGCCCTTCTTCAGCCCGTACCAGCCGCCGACGGGATTGGACGGCGAGCGCCCCCAGGCCTCGACGGTGCCGTCCTTTGCAGGCTTCTGCTCGTCGGCGCTGCCCAGCTCGATCCAGTCGCCGTGGGCGGCCAGCATCGCCTGCAGATCGTCGATCGCCCGCGCGTCGTAGAGCAGCGTCGTCTTGCCCACCTGGCAGACGATCACCTTCGTGCCGTCCCGCTCGTCCAGCCACATCTCGTACTCCGAGGTGAGTGGCGGCGTCTTCAGCTTCCAGGGGTCGTCCTTCGTGCCCGCGCCTCATGCGGGCACCCCGTCGAAGCGGTACGACCCAACCTCCTCCATCACCGAGACCACGGGCGGCTCGTCGCAGCGGTTGCGAATGTCGGCCTGGAACCGCGCAAACGCCTCGATCTGGCCAAGCGGGTTGGGGTCGCCATGCACCGCGAGGTGCACGAAGCTGACGCCGTCGTCCAGCTTGAACGTGCCGTAGCGAAGGCCGTCGGGCTGCTTCTGGGCGAGCTCCTCGTAGACCGCCCGAACGAGCTGCTCGTTCTCCTCCACGTGCTCGGGCTTGACCCTGTAGCGCACCATCACCTGTCGCATCGGACCCCTCCTGGTTCGGAAACACCGATCGGTTTTCAGCCACCCTACCACGCGGCGGCGCAGATGGAAACCGATCGGTACCATGTGGTGATGGCGCGCACCGACGCAGAGATCGCCGCCGTGGCGGCGGAGCAGTTCCACGAGCACGGGATCACCTCCACCGGCGTCGACGCGCTGGCCGGCGCGGCCGGCATCTCGAAGCGCACGCTGTACCAGCGCTTCGGCAGCAAGGACGGGCTGATCGTCGCCGCCTACGAGAGCCTCGACCTCCCGGTCTACGAGATGTTCACGCGCCCTGCCGAAGCGGCCACGGACGACCCCGCAGGTCAGATCGACGCCCTGTTCGCCGGGCTGGAGCACGCCGTGGCGATGCCGGAGTTCCGTGGGTGCCCGTTCTCGAACGCCGCCGCGGAGCTGGCAGACCCCGCCCACCCCGCGCACCGCATCGTCCGCCGGCACAAGGAGCGGCTGCGCAAGTGGATGCGGGCGCGGCTGCGCGACGCCGGCGCGTCTGACCCCGAGACGGCGTCCCGCCAGCTGGCGGTGTTGTGGGCAGGAGCGCAGTCACAGGCGCTGGTGCAGCGATCGGCCGCGCCGGTGCGGGACGCCCGCGCGCTCGCGCGCACGGTGGTCCTGGAAACAAAAGCCACATAGTCTCGTCTTGTGGCGTACAATCGCCGCGTTCGCAAGCTACAGGGGGAAGACAATGAGGGGGATGGCGAAACTCATCGTGCCGGTGGCGATCGTCCTGGCCGTCGGAGCGCTGGCCGTAACCAGCGCCCAGGCGGCAACCGCCAAAATCAAGCTGAGCCCGTCGACGAGCCATCCGTCGGCGACCGTCAAGATCAAGGGCACCGGCTTCCCGGTCAGCACCAGCGTCACGATCGACTTCGACGCCATCCCGGTGGCGACCACCGCCACAGACATCGCCGGCGCGTTCACCACCACGTTCACCGTGCCGGCGTCGGCACTCCCCGGCGCACACACGGTCACCGCCACCGCCGGCGCGACCAGCGCCCACAAGACCTTCACCGTCGAGACCGACTGGGCGCACTTCGGGTTCGACAACACCAACACCGGCGACAACCCGTACGAGAACGTCATCTCGGCCGCCAACGTCCCGTCCACGACCCCCACCTGGCACTTCGTGACCGGCGGATACGTGGCGGAGCCCGCGGTCGTCGGCGGCGTCGTCTACTTCGGATCGACCGATCACAACCTCTACGCCGTCGACGCCAAGACGGGCGCCATCAAGTGGTCGTTCGCCGCCGGAGACAACATCACCACCACGCCCGCGGTGGTCGGCAACATCGTCTACTTCGGCTCCATCGACAACTCGCTCTACGCGCTCAACGCGACCACCGGCGTGAAGCTGTGGAGTACGCCCCTTGCCGGACACGTGACGTCCTCGCCGACCGTCGCCGGCGACGTGGTCTACGTGGGCTCGAACAACTTCCAGGTACACGCCCTGGACGCGGCCACCGGAAGGATCCTGTGGAACGCCAATACGGGCGGGAACGTGTTCGACAGCCCGACCGTGGTCAAGAACGTCGTCTACGTCGGCTCCGCCGACGACAACCTGTACGCGCTCAATGCCACAGACGGCAGCGTCAAGTGGCAGAAGAACTACGACGGCGCACCGGTGGACTATTCACCCGCCTATGTGAACGGCACCCTCTACGTGGCCGACGGCAACTTCGTCCATGCCGTCAGGGCGTCGAACGGCGGCAAGGTGTGGACCTACAAGCTGCACTTCGGGGCGGCCGCCTACAACCCGTCGGGCGTCGCCGTCTCCGACGGCCGCGTGTACTTCGGGTGCACGTGCGGGACGGTCACAGCGCTGGACGCCGCCACGGGGACCGTGGACTGGCAACAGTTCTATCAATCCGCGAATCAGTCGCTGACGGTGGCAAACGGCCTCCTGTTCCTCCCGGAGGAAGGCAGCACCGACCTCCTCGGGCTGAATGCCGCCACCGGGGCGCAGGTCTGGGACGTCACCGAAGGCCCGCCGCTGAGCGGCTTCGCCGCCTGGCTGGCGCCTGCAATCTCGGACGGCAACGTCTACGCCGGCGCCACCGACGGCAACCTGTACGACTTCAAGCCACCGGCGCCCTAGACAGCGTCGCGCCACATGGTCGTGATCACGTGCCCGTTGGGGAGCGCGATCCGGCCGTGCGGCTCGAAGCCGGCACGTGCGTACCGGTGGTTGTTGCCGGGGTTGGTCGACTCCAGGTAGGCCGGCCCATGCTCGGCGTCGATCCGCTCCAGCCCGGCGGCGAGCAGGGCCTGGCCGATGCCCTTGCCGCGGTGGTCGTCGTGGGTGGCGAGCAGGCTCAGGTAGTAGTGCGGCGGCTCGTGGGGATGGTGGGCGTCGAGGGCGGCGAAGGCGTCCATCACGATGGCCGACTGCTCCGCTCCCAGCAGCTCCACGGTCAGCTCCTCGAAGGCCGCGCCCTCCTCCGGGGTCATCTCCGGCAGCCCGGGTGGGATCCACACCGCGACCGCCTCGCAGTTCGGCGTCATCAGCGTCCAACCGAAGCGGAGCTCGATGGTCGCCAGCGCGCGCCAGAAGCGTCGGGACTTCTCGAGCTGCGTGCTCCGGGTCGGGGAACGAGTAGGGCCCCCACACCGGGTCGGTGCGAAACGCGAGCGTCAGCGTCTCGACCACGGCGTCGAGGTCGTCGTACGTGGCAACGCGGACGTTCATGTCTGGGCGAGCGTAGCGCTCAGGCGCGCGAGCGCCGGCTTGTGGCCGACCCGCGCCAGCGGTGGCTCCGCCTCGGTGAGTGCGGCGCGGGCCTCGTCGAGCCGGCCGGCCGCGATCAGCGCGTCGGCCAGATCGAGCCGGGTGACTGCCGCATGGACCGGCATGTCGAGTGCGTCGTAGCCATCTGCAGCGGCCCGCTGGTGGTCGATTGCGAGGGCGACCTCGCCGCCGTGGAAGGCGGCCACGCCGTCCAGCCAGTCGGCCGCGGGCGGAACCGAGCGGGCGCCCGTAGCCGCCGCGCTCTGGCGCAGGTGTGATGCGAAGGCCGGAAGGTCGTCCCACCGCTGCTCCGCCACCAGCACCTCGCCTTCGGCGACCAGCATCCGCGGGGTGACGCCGGCCTCCACCCCGCTGACGCCGGTGCGGCCGACCCGCGCCCGCGCCTCGGCGACCTCGCCACGGAGCAGCAGGATGGTGACGATCAGCGGAGACAGGTTGGGCGACAGCACTCCCCGGCGGTTCTCGATCGCCGCGGTTTGCGCGAGCAACGCATCGGCAGCCCCGCGGTCGCCGCGCACCTCGTGGATGAGCGCCGCGGCGGGGATCGGGCTCGCGAAGCCCGATGTCGGCGTCTGGCCCCGCTCCCCGAGCCCGGCTGTCACGAGGTCGAGCTCGGCCAGCACCCGGTCCCACTCGCCAAGGTAGAAGGAGGCCAGGGCAGCCCACGAGAGGGAGTGGGCGGCATACGTCGGCGCGTCCTGCACCAGCAGGTCGTAGCCCTCGCGGCCGATCCGGTAGGCCTCCGCGAACTCGCCCAGATAGACGCCCACCCAGCAGGCGACGGCGTAGCTGTCGCCCAGCTCGCCGATGTCGCCGGCGGTGCGGGCGATCTCGAGCCGGCGGATGGCGACGTCATAGGCCACCGGGTAATCGAGTAGGCGCATCAGGTTGTGCTGGACCGAGTCGAGGGCGACGACGACCAGGTCGCGGCGGCCGATCCGTTCGGCCATCGCGGCGGCCGCCTCACCCGTCTCGACCGCGACGTGAGGGTCGAGGTACGGCGAGGTCGTGGTGCGCGGGTAGCCGTGCGCCCAGAACGCCTGTGCGGTGAGCAGGCGCACCCGCGCCTCGCTCTCCCCCTCGTCGAGATGGCTGAGCCCGAGGTCGAGCAGCCGGGCTGCCTCCTCCTCGCTGGGAAGCTGCGTCATCGTGCCGCTCCACCTGCACACCTGCTCCAGCGCCACGCCGCACAGCAGCGCGATCCAGGCGCCACCCTCCCCCGACTGCGCAACCACGTCGACCGCCCGCTTCATCGAGGCGAACGCCTCGTCGCCGAGCCCGGCACTGCCGTAGGCGAACCCCAGAGTCCCCAGCGCGGTCGCCTCCTCGAGCGGCGTCATCGCGATGTCGAGTGCCGCCTGGGCGAGCGCCCGTGACCCGCGGTTGGACGAGCCGCGCAGGGACGACCGCGCCGATTGCAGCATCAGGTCGAATGCGTGGAGGCGCAGCGCGTCGAGCTGTTCCGGGTCGTAGCTGCGGTCGGATCGGGCGCCGCGGTAGGCCTCGCCGTAGTGGTGGGCGAGCAGCCCGACGTACTCGCCGTGGCGGTCGCCGGCACGCTCCTCGATCCAGGCGGCGACGCGCGCATGGGCGCGCGGCCGTTCGCGGCGGGGCAGGGTCTCGTAGGCGACGTCGCGAGTGAGGATGTGGCTGAAGGCGAGCTCCTCCTCGCCGATCATCGACGAGGTCAGCCGCAGCCCCACCAGCTCACGCTCCTCCAGCCGGCGGAGGTCGTCGTCGATCGTGTCGGCGTGGTCGACCAGGATCGAGACGGCGCCGCGCCAGAAGATTCGCCCTACCACTGACGCCTGCTGCAGTGCGTTCTTCTGGCTCGGCTCGAGCAGGTCGATGCGGGCCGCCAGCACCGCCTGCACCGTGTCCGGCAGCTCGACGTCGGTCAGCTCGCCGGCGGCCTTCCAGCGCTCGCCGTCCTGGACGATCCTGCCCTGGTCCATCAGCTGGCGGAGGATCTCCTCGAGAAAGAAGGGGTTGCCCTCGGCACGCTCGAGGATTCGCTCGCGGACATCGTCGGAAAGCCCGTCGACGTCCAGCAGGTGCTGGACGAGTGCGTTGGCCGACTCGGCGGTGAGCGGCGCCAGGAAGACGGCCGAGAAGCTGAGACGGCCGCCTCCCCAGGTGGGACGGGTGTCGGTCAGGTCGGGGCGGGACGGGCAGATCACGAGCAGCCGCCCCTGGGCGCGCTCGGCGATCTCCTCCAGCAGGTCGAGCAGCACCGGATCGGCCCAGTGGATGTCCTCGACCACCAGGACGACCGGCCGGCGCGCGGCCAGCGCCGAGAGGATGGTGCGCCAGGCACGCTGAAGCTCGACACGGATCGCCGAGGGCTGCAGCCGTGAGAACTCCTGGTCGCCGGAATCGAGGCCGATGGTGAACGCCAGCGCGGCCGTGGTCATGCCGCGCTGCTCGGGCGAGGCGCCGGGGAGCGCGTCGTCGACGAGGGCGGTGATCTGCGAGAGCGCGGTTGCGGCCGGATCGTCGTCGGCGATGCCGGCCAGGCTGTGGAGGATCTCGGCCAACGGCCAGTAGGCAATGCCCTCGCCGTAGGAGAGGCAGCGGCCGACGTGGATCCCGGGCGGCTCGGGGGCATCGCGCAGGCGGCTGATCAGCTCGCGCACCAGGCGGCTCTTGCCGACGCCGGGATCGCCGTAGATGGTGGCCAGGTGGGGCCGGCCCTCGGCCACGGTGCGCTCCTGAAGCGACAGCAGCAGGTCGAGCTCGCGGTCGCGCCCGACCAGCGGCGCGCGGACGCCGGGCAGGCCGCGAACCGGAGCGTCCGCCACCTCCCCGCGCAGGACGAAGGCGCGGACGCCGTCCTCCTTGCCCCGCAGCTCGACCTGGCCCAGGTCGTCGAAGGCAAAGGCCGGTGCAGCCCGGACGGTGCGCTCGGCAACCAGGATCTGGCCTGGCTCTGCGAGCTGCTCGAGGCGGGCGGCCGCGTTGAGGGCGACACCGGTCACCATCGGCTCGCCCGGCGCCGGGTCGGTCGTCGTCACCGCCTCGCCGGTGTTGATGCCGGTGCGGATCTCGATCGCAAGGCCGTGCGTACCGGTGAGCTCGGCGTTGAAGGCGGCCAGGCGCTCGCGCAGGCCGAGGGCGGCGCGAAGGGCGCGCGCCGGGTCGTCCTCGTGGGCAACCGGGACGCCGAAGACCGCCATCACGGCGTCGCCGATGTACTTCTCGACGGTGCCGCCCTGGGCCTCGATCTCGGCCCGCGCGGTGGCAAACCACCCGCCCATGACCTCGCGCAGCTCCTCGGGGTCGAGGCGCTCGGCCAGACTGGTCGAGCCGGCCACGTCGCAGAACAGCGCGGTCACGATCTTGCGCTCCATCGAGCGATCGTACCGTCAGTGAGCGGCGGCGCCTGCGGGCTCGAAGCCCCAGCGGGCCCGGCGGCTGGCGCCGAACTCGATCTTCTCGGCGACCAGAGCCTGCGACGGCGGCTGCAGCACGCCGGTCTTGTTGGGGCCGGACAGGAAGTCGATGTCGACCCTGCCCACGCGGCCGCCGCCGAACTCGATGTAGCAGGAGCCCTTGCCGTCGTATGCGCCCGGTGCGTCGCCGTGGCGCTCCCGGTGGATCAGAGCCCGGGCCACGATCCGCGCGGCGCCCTCGGCAAAGACGCCGGCCTTGGGGACGCCGACCGTGGCCACGTCGCCGACCGCGTACACGCCGGGGAACTTCGACTCCAGCGTGGCCGAGGCGACCGGGATGAAGCCCTCCTCGGCCATGCCCGACTCCAGAACCACATCCGGCGCCCGGTGGCGGGGAACACCGAGGAACAGGTCGAACGGGAACTCCTCGCCGTCGGTGGCGGTCGCGACGCCGCGTTCGTTGTCCACCGAGGCCACGGCATGCCCGGCCGAGAACGTGATGCCGTGTTCGGCGAACGCCTCGAGCAGCGCCGCCGAGGAGTCGGGCGACGGCGGGATCGGGCGCCCGAAGGGCGAGACGATGGTGATCTCGCAGGCGTCGCGGACACCCCGGTCGGCCAGGTAGTCGTGGAGCAGCAGCGCGCACTCGCTGGGCGCCGGCGGGCACTTGTAGGGAGCGCCGCAGACGCCGATCAGCGCGCGGCCCTCGGTGAACGTCGGCAGGACGTCGGCCAGGCGGGCGGCGCCGTTGACCGAGTAGAACTCGTTGGCATCGAGCAGGCCGGGGGTGGCGTCATAGTCGTAGTCCGCCCCCAGGGCGACCACCAGGGCGTCGGCGTCGTGCGTCCCGGCGTCGGTGGTGACACGGCGCGCCTGCGGGTCGATCGCCGTGATCGTCTCCTGCAGGATCTCAACACCCGGCTTGGCGATCGCCGCGTAGGGCAGCCGCACGGCGTCCAGCGTCGTCCGCCCGAACAACACGTCGAGCTTGGAGTAGCCGAAGACGAAGGCGTCTGCCCGGTCGATGACGGTGACCTCGAACGCCTCGCCGCCGCCGGCCTCGGACAGGGTCGTGGCCAGCTCCAGCCCGCCGAAACCGGCACCCAGAATCAGGACTCGCATCGTGCGAGCCTACCGGGTGACGAGGAGCCTTGTCACGCCAAACAAGCAGTCAAAAAACGGCGGTCGTGGCACTTGACTCCGCTAAGATAGAAACTATACCGGTGGGGGCAGGCTGGCATTTTGCGCCTCGTGGGAGGCGCCACCGATGAACTCGTTACCTCCGATCAATCTTCGCGCCAACACGGTTGACGCCGTCACAAACCAACTCCGCGGAGAGATTGTGCACGGCTCTATCAAGCCGGGTGAGAGGATCTGGCCCAAGGAGCTGGCCAAGCGCTTCTCGGTCAGCCACATCCCCGTGCGCGAGGCGCTGCGCCGGCTGGAGGCCGAGGATCTGGTCTCCGCCACCTCCCACGGCGCAACCTACGCGACCGATGTCCGGCTCGAGGACATCGACGGGATCTTCGACCTGCGGTCAGTGGTGGAGGGCGAGTTCGCGTCGCGATCGGCCGGGGTCAGAAGCGACGAGGACGTCCGCGAGGTGCGGCAGATCCTGACCCAGCTGGAGCAGCTCGATCCGTACGGCAAGGAGTTCTACGAGGTCCACCGCGATTTCCACTGGGCGCTTCTCTCACCTGCCGCCGACTACGTGATCCGCCGTGTGCTCGACCGGCTGTGGCGAACCACCGACCGCCACCTGGCCGTGGCCGTCGCCATGGATCCCGCGTTTCCGGCCGAGCGGCATGCCCGGCTGCGGACAAAGGAGCACCGCAAGCTGGTCGCGATGTTCGCGCGCGGCGACGGCGACGACCTGCGCGGGGCGATCGAGGCCCACATCGGCAACTCTCGCGCGCGTCTGCGGAAGAGCTATCTGCCCGACGAGCCAGTCTCGAATGACTGACGCCGGCGGGCGCGGCCCGAACGAGCCCCTGATCGGGCTCTCGGGCTCCCGGTCGGAGCTGTCGACTCCGGCGCTGGTTCTCGACCTCGACCGGGTGGAGGCCAACATCGGGTCGCTGGCCGCGCATGCGGCCGCGCACCAGTACGCGCTGCGGCCGGTCGTCAAGATCCACAAGTCGTTGCGCATCGCCCGCATGCAGATGGCAGCCGGCGCGATCGGCATCGGCTGCTCGACGATCGCCGAGGCCGAGGCGATGGTGGCCGGCGGGATCACCGAGATCTTCCTCTTCACCAGCGTTGTCACAAAGGGCAAGCTGGCGCGGCTGGCGGAGATCAACGCTGCGGCGGGCGGTGTGGTCGTTGCCACCGACCACGCCGAGAACGTCCTCCAGCTGGCCGAGTCCGCGCGCCGCTCGGGCCACCCCATGCAGGTGCTGGTCGACGTCGAGGTCGGCGATCACCGCACCGGTGTCGCAGACCCCGCGATGGCCGTCTCGCTGGCCCGGCTGATCGCCGAATCCGACGGCCTGGAGTACGCCGGCGTGCAGGGCTACTGCGGCACTCACCAGGTGACGCCGGACTATGACGAGCGTCGGCGCCTGGGGATGGTCGTCCTCGACCGGTTGGCGCAGTTCATCGACGCCCTGACCACCGTGGGCCTGCCACCGCGGATCGTCAGTGGGGGCGGCACCGGCACCCACGACTTCGACCACGAGCGCGGCCTCCTGACCGAGCTGCAGGCGGGGTCGTATGTGGTGCTCGACGGCAACTACGTCGACGTGCCGCTACGCCGCGACCTTCCGCATCCGTTCGCCCCGGCGCTGACCGTGCGCGGCACGGTGATCTCGAACGCCCAGCCTGGCTACGCGATCACCGACGCCGGCGCCAAGGAGGTCGACGGCATCTTCATGCCCACGCTGCCGCGGGTGCTGAGCGGGGCTCCCCGAGACTCCAGGTACGTGATCGTCGGCGACGACATGGGCCGGATCGAGCTGCCCGAGTCCGAAGCCGCCCCTCGTGTCGGCACGGCCGTGGAGCTGCTGCCGCCGCACTGCTATCAGACGGTGATCATGTACTCCCACTACCACTGCGTCCGCGGCGACACCCTCGTCGACATCTGGCCGATCGATGCCGTCCCAACCTGGTAGCGCCCGGCTGGAGGGCCGGGTCGCGATCGTCACCGGCGCCGCCCGCGGGATCGGAGCCGCCATCGCCGGCCGCTACGCGGCCGAGGGCGCCCGCGTCGTTGTTGCCGACCGCGATCTCGACGCCGCCCTGGCGACCGCAGAGGCGCTGACCGCCGCCGGCGGCGAGGCGACGCCAAGCCACGTCGACGTCAGCGACGCAGCGGCAGTGGCGTCGATGGTCGCCGGCGTCCTTGAGCAGTACGGGCTGGTGGACGTCCTCACCCACAACGCCGGGATCTATCCCTCATCCCCGCTCGAGGACATGAGCGAGGAGCTGTGGGACCGGGTGCTGGACACCAACCTGAAGAGCCTCTTCCTGACCGTCCGCGCCTGCATCCCGCCCATGCGCACCCAGGGCGGCGGGAGGATCACCGTCACCTCGTCGATCACCGGCCCCCGGGTCGCGCTGGCCGGGCTTACGCACTACGCGGCCTCGAAGGCGGGCGTGAACGGCTTCATCCGCAACGCTGCGGTCGAGCTGGCGCCGCTCGGCATCACGGTCAACGGCGTCGAGCCCGGCACCGTCCGCAGCGAGGGCGTCCTGAGCATCGTGTCGGAGGACGACCTGGCCGCGCAGGGCGAGCTGATCCCGCTGGGCCGGGTCGCGACGCCAGACGAGATCGCGGCGGCCCATCTCTTCCTCTGCTCCGAGGACGCTTCCTACATCACAGGCCAGACGATCGTGGTTGACGGCGGCCAGATTCTGCCCGAGAACCTCCGCGACGGAGCGTGAGGCTGTGACGACGAACACGTCCGGTGGCACGATCACACAGCAGAGACCGCGGAGAGGTTTCGAGCACTTCGACGGCGGTGGCTCCAGGGAGATACGCGGCGAAGTCGAGCAGGAGCTCGCATCGGTCCGCCGCGCGCTTGGGTGCGACGCAGCGTTGCTCCTTCGCTCGTTGTCCGCCCAGGGCGTTCACCTACTGGGTTGCAGCGGAGATTCGGTCAGCGGCGAAGTCATCCCCAACGAGGTCTTGACGGCGGATCCTCGGCTGGAAGGCGTACCGGCCAGGCGATATTCCGACCTGCGTCTGAGGTCGTGCCTGCGGGTCGCGGAGCTCCTCCTCGTCGATGCGATGGTGCTCCTGGTAGAAGGCCCTCCGCACCTGACGTGGCTCGTGGTCAGTGGACCAACGGATCTGCCCCCTCAAGAGTTTGAGGACCGTGCGCGAGAATGTATTGCGGAGGTGCGAACCGCGTACCGGATCAGCGGACTCCGCGGAGCCGCCCGTCTGGAACGCGAGCTGGCGTCGGCCACGCGACGACTGACCGAGGCGGATGACCACTCTGGAGATCTCAGCCGGTTTCTCCGTGAAGTAGTGCTCGTGACACGCGAGGTACTCGAGACGTCCGCGTGTTACGTCTCGATCTCCGATGACACCGGTGAAGCGTTTCAGTTCCGCGCGTCTGTGAACATGAGAACGAACGCGTTCGGCGATCTGCGCGTCGTGAGCGGTGAAGGACTCGCCGGCATCGCGTGTGCCGAAGGCCGAGCGGTTTGGGTTGCGGACTACGCGCACGACAGGCGGCTACTCAATCCGACTCTCCGCGAGGCGGCTAAAGAGGGATTCGAATCCGTGATGTGCGCGCCGATCGTGATCGACGGTTTGGTGGCTGGGGTGCTCTACGTGGCGAACCGTATGCCAACCGCATTCACCCCGACCGACACCGAGCTCCTCGAGGAGCTTGTGGAGGTCCTGGGTATTCGCCTGCGCCGTGTCCGGCAAGATCACCGCCGTCGGATCGCGGAACGCCAGCGAGACCGCGATGACCTCGCATACGCGCTACATGAAACGGTCGTCCGGTCGCTGGTCGAGATCGGTTACGGCCTGGAGGCCTGCCGGGATATGGCCGACGATCCGGAACTCGCGGCGGTACTCGACGGGATCGCCGATACGACGTCAACCTGTCTACGGGACTTCCGAGCGGCTGTCGCCGAGTTCTCAGCTGGGGGCGCGGAGAGCCATATAGTGACCTTGGGCGAGGTGATCGAGGCCTTCAAGACCGTCGGGTCTCGGCAGCGCCTTGTGCGCAAGGTGGAAGTTCACGGTGCGTCGGCTTCGTCCGTCCTGGCCGGTGAGATCGCGTACCCGCTGATGATCATCGGCGAGGAAGCCATCGAGAACGCCGAGCGCCACTCGGGTGGCAACCTCGTCGCCATCTCGATCGCCGTCCTACGCGACGGCGTGGTCCTCCGGGTCAGCGATGATGGAATCGGGTTCGGATCGGGCATGCTGGGGCCGGGGTCTGAAATCGGCCCAACGCATCTCGGGCTGTTCCGGATGCGCGCGGCGGCCCACGAGGTCGGCGGCACGGTGACTGTGCGGTCAGATGCCGGCGGTGGGGTGCGTGTCGAGGCTCGTCTGCCGCTCCTGGTCGACAGGACGGGCACCGAGTGATCCGAATCTTCGCAGCGGACGATCACAGCGTCGTGCTGGACGGCGTGGCGGCGATGGCCGCAAGGACTGACGACATCGTCCTGTGCGGTGCGACGGCGGATCTCAGCTCGGTCAGCGGGTTAGTGTCCGACACCCAGCCCGACGTCTTGCTGCTCGACTTGAGGTTTGGCGACCAGGACAGCCTCGACGTTTGTCGCACTGTGCGGAACGAGCATCAGACGCTGCGGATCATGATCTTCAGCGGCTACGGCGATGCAGGGCTGCTGCACGCCGCGGTCCAGATGGGCGCAGACGGATACGTTCTCAAGGACGCATCGACCCGCGAACTGCCGAACGCGATCCGGATGTGCGTCGACCGCGGTTCCTTCTACGACCCCCAGCTGGTTGAACAGGCCCTCCTGGGCCGGCCTAACTCCGGCACGGGGCCTGGGCACCGTCTCCCAATCACCAGCCGCGAACGGGACGTGGTCGAGCTGGTGGTACGCGGCAGGACCAATGCTGAGATTGCAGCCTCGCTCAACTACAGCGTTCACACGGTCAAGCTCGACATCGCACGGCTACTGCGGCGCTTCGGCCTGCGCCGGAGGGTGGACCTCGCGCTGTACGCCGTCACGACCGACCTCTTTTCTTCGACGCCTGAGGGACGAGACGCCGGCCCCGATAGCCGGTTGGCTAAGAGGCGGCTCGATGGCGCCTCCGGAGCTTCGCCGAACTCTCCTCATCCATGACGCAACAGGGCTTCGGGCTCCCCCAAGACAACTAGCCGATCGGCTATAGAGCGACGACGGGCGTTGACCCATCTGTAGTCCGCTGTTAGCGTTCGCGCCCCACGACGCCGGACACATCCACGGTGAGCCCCCGCGCGACTCGGCGCCCCAGAAGAGGTGATCACATGCATGGGTCAAGCTCGGTCAGTCCAGAAACCCCGTCGAACGAGGCTCGGCTGACTCCGGAGAAGGGCGGCAGTGTCCACCTTCTCGGCAGCATGGCCCAATCGGTCGGCCTCATAGGCCCAAGCGCCGGGGCGGGCATCATCGTGGGGGTGGTCTTCGGCATCGTGGGCCCGCTGGGATGGATCACATGGCTGATCGGCACTGCGGCGCTCTGCTGCGTCGCCTACGCAATCGTGTTGCTGGCCCGCCGCTTCCTGACCACGGGCGGCCTGTACCCAATCGCCGGCAAAGCGGGCGGTTCGGCCGCGGGGTTCTTTACAGCCTACGGCGCGCTGCTGTGGCTGATCGTGGCCGCGCCGGTGGTGGCGTTGGGAGCCGGAATCTTCATCATGAACTTCCTCAACCTTCATGCCTTCGGCGTGTCGCAATCGAACGGACTCATCGTCACTTTCGCGATCCTCACGTCCGTGTTCGCGGCATGGGTGGCGTACGCCGGCATCAGAATATCGGTCGAGATACTTCTCGGCATCGAGCTGCTCACCGGCGGTGTCATCATTCTCCTGCTCATCATCACGCTGTTCAAACACGGCCTCATCGACCACTCGCAGTTCCACTCGGGAGGCATCGGATTTCAGACCCTGATGAGTGGCATCGTGCTGGTGGTCTTTGCGTTCGGAGGGTTCGAGTCCGCCACTGTGCTCGGCCAGGAGGCGGTCGCCGGCCGAAAGAACATTCCGCTCGCCGTGATTGGCAGCGTCATCGTCGCTGGCCTGTTCCTGGCGCTCACGCAGTACGTCACCGTCCTCGGCTTCTCCGGATCCAACCTCGACCTCGCCAGCAGCTCGAACGCCCTAGGGGACCTGGCGCACCTCGATGGCATTGGCTGGTACTCGTACATCGTCAGTGGCGGCCTGGTGCTGGCAGTCGTTGCGAACAACATCGCACTCTTCAACGCGGGCTCGCGGATGTTGTACACCTTGCCCCGAGAGGGCGTCCCTGGCAAGTGGCTTCTGTGGGTCAGTCGCAAGCACCACACTCCAGTCGCAGGGATCCTCACGTTCCTGTCGGTCAACGTCGGGACGATGGTCGTTATCGCCATCTGGAAGCTCACTCCACTGAATGCCTACGGGGATCTCGCCGCCCTCTCCGGGTACGGCGTCATCGTCATGTACGTAGTCACCTGCGTCGCGGCCATCATATTCTTGTGGAAGCTGAATCCCAAGGGCATCGCCGGGATCGTGTGCAGTCTCGTGGGCGGCGGCATCATGTGTTACGGCATGTATACCTATCTCCACCCGTTCCCCAAGTATCCCGTCAACGTCTTCGCGTGGATCTTCCTCGGGTCGGCCGCCCTTTCCGTTGTCGTGTACCTGGTGATGCGTGCGCGCGGCTCGACTGCGTTCGCCGGGATATCCGTCGACGAGGACACGGCTCGCGAGCTCGATCCGGCCGCTGAGCCGGCGGTGGACTTCCCGGTGTGAAGCGCCGGAACCCAACGAGTCGAAGTCGGCAGTGACGCCCATCGCGGATTGGAGGGTCTAGGTGTTCGAGTTAACCGACAAAGTCGCAGTGATCACCGGCGGGGCATCGGGTATCGGCCTGGCCGCAGCCCGGCGATTCTCGGCTGCGGGTGCAACGGTCGTACTGGCCGATATCGCCGACGCAACCGAGTCTGCCACTGCCCTGCACGGGCACTACGTCAAGGCGGACGTTTCGGTCGAGGCCGACGTCCGCGAACTGATGGCGACGGCTGCGGGCATCGGCGGGAAGATCGACATATGCCTGAACAACGCCGGAATCGGTACGGCCGCTCTTCTCAGCGACGCCGACTCGTCGGAGTTCGACGACGCGTTCCACGTCAACACGATGGGCGCCGTGTTCGGCATGAAGCACGCCGCCGAGTACATGCCTCCCGGCAGCGCCATCGTGAACACGGCATCGATCCTGGGGGTGATGGGGTACCCGACGTGTGGCGCATACGGCGCGTCGAAGTTCGCGATCGTCGGCCTGACCAAGATTGCCGCGTTGGAGCTCGGTTCGCGAGGGATCAGAGTGAACTGCGTATGCCCGAGCAGCGTCAATACGCCTCAGTTGGCTGCGCAAGGAAACGGAGCGTCTGAGGTGGCGGTCTTGGGATCGATGGCAGGCGTCAGGAACCTCATCGAGCCTGAGGAGGTGGCAGCGGCGATGCATTTCCTGGTCGCGGACGACTGCCCGGTAATCAGTGGTCAGGCGATTGTCCTCGACGGCGGCGCAACGGCCGGGGTGAGCCCGACGATCGTCGAGCTGGCCGAGGCTGCCTACCTTCCCCAGGCCTAGGGATCGCCATTCGACGGTGCCTCAGCCGCGGGAGGTGAACTCCCGGATGCCCGCCAGACACCGATCGATGTCGCCGACCGTGTTGAACCCGTGCGGATCGATCCGCCCGAGCCCGAAGTCGTAGCCGCCGACGTCTACACCGACATCGGCCAGGTACGCCGCCAGCTCATACGCCTCCGGCAGGTCGAAGGCGATGACGCCGGCACGCTGCGCCGGGTCGGAAGGCGTGCGGACGGGGATACCGAGGTCGGTGAGGCCCTCCATGCAGCGCGTGACGAGCCCGGCGACATGCTTGTCGATCGCCTCCAGCCCGACCTCCAGCAGCAGCCTGATCCCGGCAACCGCCGGTGTCAGCACGGGCAGGCTGGGCATGCCCAGCTCGAACTTGCGGCTGTCGGGCCACAGCGGCGGGAGCGTCGCCTGCGGCCAGGACTCGCCTTCGACCTCGACGGCCATGTAGCCCAGGTCGAGCGCGGGCGTCCCTTCGAGGTACTCGCGGCGGACGCAGAGGAACCCGACGCCCGGCGGGCCCAGCAGCCACTTCATGGTCGTCCCCACGGCCATGTCCACGCCCTCTGCGTCGAGGTCGATCGGCACGACGCCCGCCGTCTGGGCGACGTCGACGATCAGCGCCGCCCCGTGCCGGTGCGCGGCATCCGCGATCGGCCGCAGCTGATGGCGGACGCCGGTCAGCGGCGCGACGTGTGAGACCGACACGGCGACCGTGTCGTCGTCGATACCCCTGATGACGGCGTCGGTGTGGCTCTCGCCGGGCTCGCGAGTGACGACCCGGGGCGTCGCATCAGTCAGGGTTATCCAGGGGTAGCGGCTGGACGGGTAGGTGGTCTCGTCGAAGACGACGTTCGAGCCGGCCGGGCAGGTGAGCAGCCGGATCGCCGTGTTGGACGCACGAGAGGTGTTGTCTGCAAGCGAAACGCGGGTGTGCGTGATCCCGAACAGGTCTGCGATCGCCGCCCGCAGCTCGGCGATCTGCCCGAAGCATGCGTCGTAGGCGACCAGCGGGCGGGACTCCCACAGCCGCGCCCACTCCTGGAGCGCCGTCTGCGTGCGGTCACACGCCGGCGTCATGGCGCCGGAGAACAGGTAGGCGCGCTCCTGGTTGATCGGAAACGCGGCCCGGAACTGATCGAGATTCATGGCTCTCCCCTGGTTGAACTGGCCGGCTCGGCAGCACCTTCCCAGCCCTCGGCGACGGCGTGGCAGGCCACGTCGTGAAGCGAGGTCTCGACCGTCGGTACGCACCAGCGGCGGCACCTCCTCGGCGCACTTGGCCCGCGCCAGCGGGCAGCGCAGCCGGTAGGCGCATCCCTCGGCGGCGACCGGGGGTGCCGCGGGCTTCGCGGCGGCGTCCTCCGCCCCCTCCCGCGGGTGCAACCGCGGTGCGGCTGCCAGCAGCGCCAGCGTGTAGGGGTGCTTGGGCGCGGCGAACAGGGTCGCCGTCGGCGCGCTCTCCACGATCCGCCCGGCGTGCATGACGCAGATCCGGTTGCAGAGCGCCCGCACCACCTGAAGGTTGTGGGTGACGAAGACCAGCGTCAGGTCGTGCTCGCCGGCCAGCCGCGCGAGCAGGTTCACGATCACGGCCTGCACCGACACGTCGAGCGCGGAGGTGACCTCGTCGGCGAGGACAACGGTCGGCTCGACCGCCAGCGCCCTGGCGATGGCGACCCGCTGCCGCTGGCCGCCCGAGAGCTTCGACGGGCGTACCGAGGCGGCAACGGCCGGGAGCCCCACGGTGGCCAGCAGCTCCCGCACCTGCTGCTCCGGGTCACCGCCCTGGCGGCCGCCGGCCTCGACGGCCTCCGCCAGCACCTTCCCGATACGGAGCCGCGGGTTGAGCGACGTGTACGGATCCTGGAAGACGATCTGGATCGCCCGGCGCAGCTCGGGCGACCGCTTCGCCGGGAGCGTCTCGCCCTGGAACAGCACCTCGCCCGAGGATGGCTTGTAGACCCCCGCCAGGCTCTTGCAGAGCGTCGACTTGCCCGACCCCGACTCGCCCACGATGCCGAGTCGCTCACCCGCAGACACGCTGAAGCTGACGTGGTCGACCGCCCGGAGGTGGCCCGCCTTGCGCCCCCGATGGGCGAAGTCCACGGTCACCGAGCGGGCCTCGAGGATCGGTTCAGCCACGACCCGCCTCCGAATCGATCCGGTGCCTGAGAGCGGTGGTGCGGTCGTGCCTGATGCACGCCGTCGCCCGCCCGCCGGACAGCGGGATCAGCGGGAAGCCCCCCGAGCGGCACTCCTCGACCGGCATCGGGCAGCGCGGGTTGAAGCGGCAACCGGCCGGGGGAACGGTCGGATCGGGAGCCTCGCCCGGGATCGCAACCAGCGCCGGCGAGGCCGCCTCGATGTCGGGCGCCGACTCGATCAGACCGAGCGTGTATGGATGCCGGGGCGCGTCGAACACCTGCGCCCGCATACCGGTCTCGATGATCTGTCCGCAGTACATGACGCAGACTCGCTCACAGACCTCGGCGATCACGCCCAGATCGTGCGAGACGAAGATCATGGCCAGACCCTGCTCCCGGCGAAGCTCGCCGAACAGCTCCAGGATCTCGGTCTGCGTTGTCACGTCGAGGGCCGTGGTCGGCTCGTCGCAGAGCAGCAGCGAGGGGCTGCACGCGATCGCCATGGCGATCATCACCCGCTGCCGCATCCCGCCCGAGAACTCGTGGGGATACTGGCGCACGCGCCGCCGCGAGTCGGGGATGCCCATCCGCTCCATCAGCTCGATCGCCCGCGCATCGGCCGCCTTCCGGCTGAGGCCGGTGTGGCGGCGCAGGGTCTCGGTGATCTGATCGCCCACCCGGATCACCGGGTCGAGCGCGCTGGTCGCATCCTGGAAGACCATCCCGATCTCACGTCCGCGAAGCGACTGCATCTCGTCCGTCACCCGTCCATCGTCGACGAGCACCTTGCCCCGGTACGAGATGGAGCCGCCGGCGACCGCGGTGCCCTTCGGCAGCACCCCGAGCAGCGAACGCAGGGTGAGGCTCTTGCCACTGCCGGACTCCCCGACGATCCCCAGCGTCTCGCCGACGCCGACCGACAGCGAGACGTCCCGTACCACGGAGGCGTGCTTCTGCCGGTTGCGCACCTCGATGGTCAGGCCGTCGACCTCGAGCAGCGCCTGGCGCTCGGGCCGATCTGCGGTGGCGGCTGCGGCGCTCACTCTCCCTCGATCACCTCCGCGATGCCGTCCCCGAGCAGCGAGAAGCCAAAGCCGGTGATCATGACGGCGATTGCCGGGAACGTCGCCAGCGTCCAGTGCGTGGTCAAAAACGCGCTGCCGTCGGCGATCATCGACCCCCACTCCGGGGTCGGCGGCTGGACGCCCAGGCCGAGGAAGCCAAGGGTGACGATGGTGAGGACGACGTTCACCACGTCGGACATGGCGTAGACGATCGGCTGGGTGATCACGTTGGGCAGGATGTGGCGGAACAGCACCCTCCGCCCCGAGAGCCCGGTCTGGCGCGCGGCGACGACGTAGTCCTGGTTGCGGGCGATCAGGGTCTCGCCGCGAACGATGCGCGCGTAGGACACCCAGCCGACTCCAACCAGGGCGGCGTAGAGGCTGGCCAGCCCCGAGCCCAGGACGAACACCAGCGTGATGATCAGGACGTAGAACGGGAATGCCATGACGACGTCGACGACGCGCATGACGATCGTGTCCAGCACCCCCCCGACGTAGCCCGCCAGCAGGCCCAGGGATCCTCCGATGAGGACGGCGAGGAACGTTGCCCCCAGCGCGATCTCGAGGTCGGTTCGCGTCCCCACCATGATCCGGCTGAGGACGTCGCGGCCAAACTGGTCGGTGCCCAGCCGGTGGCCCGGCCCCGGGCTCTGCAGCAGGTGCGTCAGGTTCTGATGGATCGGGTCGTGAGGCGCGATCACCGGCGCGAACACGGCGACCCCGACCACCAGCCCGACCAGGATCACCCCGGCCGTCAGCGTCCACGACCTGGTCACGATCCGGGTGAACGACCAGCGCCGCGGCGGCGCGGTGAGAGTCTGTCCGGCGGCGCTCACTCGAGCACCACCCGCGGGTCGAGGGCGGCATGGGTGAGGTCGGTGAGCAGGTTGATGGACAGCACCAGCACGCCGTAGACGATCGTCACGCCCTGCACGATCGGGAAGTCGCGGCTGAGCACCGCCTGCACCATCAGGTTGCCGATCCCGGGGATGGCGAAGATCACCTCGACCGCGACCGTGCTGCCGACCAGGTACCCAACGTTCAGGCCGAGCACCGTGACCGTCGGCGCGATCGCGTTGCGGACGCCGTGGCGGATGACGACGGCGTAGCCCGAGAGGCCGCGGGCGCGGGCGCTGGTGATGTAGTCGGCTGCCAGCACGCCGATCAGGCTGGCCCGAAGGCTGCGGGTCAGCGTCGGGAACATCCCCAGCGCGACGGTCAGGCTGGGCAGGAACATCGCCTGGATGTGGAGGCCGGTGCTGTCGGTGTACCCGCCGACCGGGAACGCTCCCAGCCGCACCGCCAGGAACAGGATCAGCACCAGGCCCATCCAGACGGCCGGAGCGCCGAGCCCGATCAGCGAGACGACGCGGATGATCTGGTCGATGATCCCGCCCTGGCGGAGGGCCGAGATGGTCGCCAGCGGCACGGCCAGCAGCACCGCCAGCAGCGTCGAGTAGGCCAGCAGCAGCAGCGTGGCCGGCAGCCGGCCAAAGATCAGCGACGTCACCGGGGCGTGGAAGAACAGCGAGGCGCCCATGTCGCCGTGCAGCAGGTGCGACATGAACTTCTCGTACTGGACGTAGACGGGCTGGTTCAGCCCCCACTCGCGGTGGAGCGTCGCGATCGCCTCAGGGGTGGCGCGGGGGCCCAGCAGCGTGACCGCCGGGTCTCCCGGCACCAGGTGCACGATGAAGAACACGACCAGCGTGAGGCCGAAGAGCGCGATCGCACCTGACGCAATCCTTCGCGCCACATATGACCACATCAGCGATCGTCAGACCAGGTCATGCCCGCCCCGGGGGCGTCACTTCGACAGCCAGATATCGCTCAGATGGTAGTTGCCCGTCAGCAGCACGTTGAAGTTCTGCACCTTGGAGCTGACGGCATAGACCCAGGGCGACTGGAACAGCGGGGCGGTCGCGTAGCTGAGCGCGAAGGCGTTCACGAACTTCGCGTACATCGCCTTCCGCGTTGCCGGGTTGAACGGGCGCCCGCCGTCGTTGGCCAGCTTGATCATGGCGGGATTGTTCCACCCCGTCCAGATCCCGTTCGTCCCCGCAACCTGCTGCACCAGCTCGCTGCTGTCGGCGATGTCGGTGTTGAAGTAGACGGTGGACATGTCGTACTTGTAGGCGACGATGTTTCCGAACCAGGTGCTGGGATCGAGCTTCTGGATGCTGACGTTGATCTTCAGCGGCGCCAGCTCCTGCTGGACGATCTCGCCGATCGCCTCGTCCGTCGCCGAGCCCGCCGAGATGTTGAGCGTGGTCGAAAAGCCGTTCGGCACCGTCGACTGCGCCATCTGCGCCTTTGCCGCGGCCAGGTCGAAGTTGGGCGCGGCGACGGGGGTCGCCAGTGGGATGTTCGGCGCCAGGAAGGTGCCGGCAGGCGATCCGTGACCGAACAGGGCGGCCTGGACGAGCGACTTGCGGTTGATCGCGAAGTTGATCGCCTTGCGGACGTGGATGTCCTGGAAGGGCTTCACCTTCTGGTTGAACAGGATCATGTCGATCCGGGTCGAGGGCACCGAGACGAGCTTGATCCCCGGCGAGCTCGCGATCTGGCTGAGCTGCGAGAAGGCGGGGAACTCGTCGACGTCGATCTGGCCGCCCTGCAGCTGCAGGAAGCGGGTGTTGTTGTCGGGGACGACGCTCCACACGACCTGGTTCAGGTACGGCTTGCCCTTCTGCCAGTAGTGCGTGTTCCGCGTCGCCGTCAGTGACTGGCCCCGCGTCCACGACTTGAACACGAACGGCCCGGTGCCGATCGGGTGGGCGAAGAACTGCTTCTCGGTCTCGCCGCCGTAGTTGTCCGGGATGACCGAGTTGCCGTACAGCGACACGATGGCGAGCATGTCCGCGGTCGGCACCTTGGTGTGGAAGACCACGGTCTCGGGGTTCGGCGTCGTGATGCTCGTGATCGCGTCGTCGATGAACGCCCAGACGGACTGCTTCGCGTCCGCGCGCTCGAACGAGAACTTGACGTCGGCCGATGTCATCGGCTTGCCGTTGGCGAACTCGACGCCCGGCCGCAGGTGGAACGTCCATGCCAGCTTGTCCGACGACAGGGTGTAGCTCGTTGCCAGCGTCGGCACGAAGCCCTGGCCGTTGGGCGTGCTGTCGTACAGCATCTCGTAGAGGTTCTTGAGCACCAGGATCGACTCGTTCGCGTAGGTCGCAGTCGGGTCCATCGACTCCGGATCGCGGACCTGCGCGATCCGCAGCGTCCCACCGTGGATGGGCGATCCGCCCGAGCCCGAGGAGCTCGACGACGACGATCCACACGCCGCTGCGGCGAGGAGCAGGACGACCCCCACCAGACCGAGCAGAACACGTCCTACTCGTGGGATTGCCCTGGCCGTCATCGTCCCTCCTGGGGTGGAGAACTGCGCGAACATGGCGGCACTCCGGGAGCCGCCGAGCGCGATGGTAGCAATTATACCCCGAGGGGTCAAGCGCTCCTCCGAGGTGGTAATGTGACCGCCCGCGGGCCCCGAACATCGCCCGGCAACCTCCCTTCAAGGAGACCTGAACGGCTCGGATCGGCATCATCGGCGCGGGGTTCTGGGCAGCCTCGTTCTACCTCCCGTTCCTCCGCGATCTGCCTGACGTGGAGATCGTCGGCGTGGTCAGGCGCGACCCTCGCGCCCTGCGCGCGCTGCGCAACTCGTTTCCGATGGAGGTGGCCACCAGCGAGGTCGGCGACCTGCTCGCCCGCGACTGCGACGGCGTCATCGTCGCCTCGCCCCACACCCTGCACCGCGAGCACGCGGAGGCCGCGCTGCGGGCGGGCGCCCATGTCCTGATCGAGAAGCCGATGACGGTGAGGCCGGACGACGCGCGGGCGGTTGCGCGAACCGCCGAGTCGGAGGGCCGCGTGGTGTCGCTCGCCTACGGCTGGAACTACTCGTCGATCGGGGTGTGGGCCGCCGAGGTCGCGGCGTCCGGCGCGGTCGGCGACCTGCGGTCGATCAACGGCCACATGGCCTCGGCCCTCGTCCACATGTTCTCCGGCGAGGGCGGCTACGGCGTGGTCACGCTCGACGGCTACGACTTCGAGGCGTCGCCCGACACCTGGGCCCGGCCGGAGAGCGGCGGCGGGTACCTCTACGGCCAGGTCTCCCATCAGCTCGGACTCGCCCTGCTGCTGGTGCGGTCGGAGCCGGAGCTGGTCTACGCGCAGATGAACCTGCTGCCCAGCGGCGTCGACATCGACGTGGCGGTGACGGTGCGGTTCGCAGACGGCGTGCTCGGCACCTTCACCGGCCACGGCCGGCTGCCGTGGGGCACGCGCTACCCGTTCGGGTTCCAGCTGGCCGGCGAGAACGGCGTGATGACGCTCGACTTCGAGCGCGAGCGGGCCGACGCGAACCTGGTCGACGGAGCCAACGCGGAGGCCGCGGGTGGGCGCGACGCGTTCGAGGGCACCAGCCGCGACCTGTGGCTCGACGTCGAAAGCGGTGACGGCATCTACTCGTGCGAGGGCCCGGCGCAGTTCCTGGTCGACCTCTGCAACGGGCGCGATCCCGTCGACCGGGCGCCGATTGACGTCGGCGTCCGCGCCGTTGTCATCATGGACGCCGCCGTTCGGTCGGCGCGGTCGGGCAGCCCGGTGGAGCTGGAGGCGGCATGACTGCGCGCGTCTCGTGCAGCGAGTTCTCGTTCCCGGCCATCCCCAGCCAGGCCGACCGGATCGCCGTCGTCCGCGCGCTCGGATTCGAGCTGGTCGACGTCGCCCTGTTCCTGGACGACGACGCGCCGCTGGTCGCCGATCCGGCGGGGGTCGCCGCGCGCATCCAGCTCGCGCTGCAGACCCAGGGGCTGGCGGCGCCCGACCTGTTCTACGCCACCGGCGAGACGTTCGACCAGATCGCACCCAACCCCCGCGATCCCGCCGTCCGGGAGCAGCGCCGCGCCGGCTTCGCCGCGGCGGCCGAGGTCGCCGCCGCGCTCGGCATCCGCGGGATGACCATCCTCCCGGGCATCTCCTGGGCGGATGACCCCGACGGGGCGTGGGCCTCCTGCGTGGAGGAGCTGGGCTGGCGCGTCGAGCGGGCCGGCGCGCTGGGGGTCGAGGTCAGGATCGAGGCCCACGCGGGCGGGATCGCCGCGCTGCCCGAGCAGGCCGCCCGGCTGTTCGATCAGGTGCCGGGCCTACGTCTGACGCTCGACGTGTCGCACTTCGAGTTGCAGTCGATCGAGCTGGATCGGGTGCTGCCGCTCGTCCCCCACGCGTCGCACATGCACGTGCGCGCGGCCAAGTCGGGCGCCATCCAGATCCCGTGGCGCGACAACGAGATCGACTTCCCGGTGGTGCTCGACGCCCTCACCGTCAGCGGCTACGAGGGTGCGTTCTGCGTCGAGTACCGGCCGATGGCGAAGTGGCGGTGCGACGAGCTCGACGCGCTGTCGGAGAGCGATGAGGCCCGCAGATGGCTGAACGAGCGAGGTGTCTACTGATGGACGAGGTGCTGCACTGGATCGACGGCGCGCCGGTGGGCTCGGAGGACGGGCAGTCTTTCGACTCCCTGGGTCCGGCCAGCGGTGAGGTGATCGCAAACGTCGCCTTCGGCGGCGCGGGCGAGGTCGACCGAGCTGCGACCTCCGCGGCGGCGGCCTACGCCGACGGGCGCTGGGCGCAGCTGCCGGGAGCCGCGCGCGGGCGCGTCCTTCGGCGGATGGCAGAGGGCCTGCGGCGCCGGGTCGACGAGTTCGCCGCGCTGGAGACGCTCGACACGGGCAAGCCGATCTCGCAGACCCACGGCGAGGTCGAGGACGCCGCGTCGCTGCTGGAGTACTTCTCCGGGCTGACCGAGGATGCGGTTGGCTCGGTCTACCCGCAGAAGCCCGGGTTCTTCGCCTACTCGCGGCGACAGCCCTACGGCGTCGTGGGTGCGATCGCCCCCTGGAACTTCCCGCTGGTGCTGGCGTGCTGGAAGACGGCGCCGGCGCTGGCGGTGGGCAACTCGGTGGTGCTTAAGATGGCCGAGCAGGCGCCGCTGACGACGGCCCGGCTGGGGCTGCTGGCGCAGGAGGCGGGCCTTCCCGACGGGGTGCTGAACATCGTCCACGGTGACGGCCCCACGACGGGGGCCGCGCTGGCGGCGCACCCGCTGGTGCCGAAGATCACCTTCACCGGGTCGACCGACACCGGCCGCGCGATCCTCCATGCCGGCGCCGAGCACATCAAGAGCGTCCACCTGGAGCTGGGCGGCAAGACCGCCAACATCGTCTGCGCCGACGCCGACATCGAGCAGGCGCTGGCCGGGACGCTGTTCACGAGCTTCTTCAACGCCGGCCAGATCTGCACGTCTGGGTCGCGGCTGCTGGTCGCCCGCGAGATCGCCGCTGACTTCGTCGAGGAGCTGGCACGGCGCGCGCGCGAGCTGCGCACCGGCGATCCGGCCGACCCGGCGACCGACGTCGGCCCGCTGATCTCGGCCGAGCAGCGAGACCGGGTGACGTCGTACATCGACCAGGGCATCCAGAGCGGCGCCACGGTCGCGGTCGGCGGAGCGGTCGACGGCGCCACGAACGGCGGCGGCTACTTCGTCCGGCCGACCGTCTTCACAGGCGTTCGCAGCGACATGACGATCGCCCAGGAGGAGATCTTCGGGCCGGTGCTGTCGGTGCTGGAGTTCGGCGACGAGGACGAGGCGGTGGCGCTCGCCAACGGCGTCCCCTACGGTCTGGCTGCCACCGTCTGGACGCGGGACGTCGGCCGGGCGATGCGGTTCGCCGAGCGGATCGACGCCGGCATCATCTGGACGAACTGCCCGCACCACCTGACCTGGAACGTGCCCTACGAGGGGTTCAAGGTCAGCGGCCTGGGCGAGGATCTGGGCCGCGAGAGCCTGAACACCTTCACCCAGCTGAAGGTGCACTACCTGAACTTCGACGGCGAGCGGATCGGCTGGCCGGCGCGGTGACCATGCCGATCCTCGATCCCGACCCCGGACGCCTGTACGAGACGTACCGCGCCACCATCGGCGGCCGCCGGCGCGATCTGCCGACTCCCGCCCTGATCCTCGACATCGAGGCCGCCACGCGCAACCTGCAGGCGATGGAGCGCGCGCTGCGCGGTCAGCCTGCCCGGCTGCGCCCGCACATCAAGGCCGAGAAGAGCCCCCGTCTGGCCGCGCTGCACATCGAGCACGGCGCTGTCGGCGTGGCGACGGCGACCGCCTGGGAGGCGCTGGCGATGGCCGAGAGCGGGATCGCCGACGTGCTGATCGCCAACGAGGTGGTCGGCCCGGCCAAGCTCGACGCCGTCGTCGCGGCCGCCCGGCTCAGCCGGATCACGATCGCGGTCGACGATCCGCGCGGGGCCGCCGAACTGTCGGCCGCGGCCCTGCGGGCGGGCGTCGAGGTCGAGGTGCTGATCGAGGTCGACGTCGGCATGGAGCGCGGTGGCACCCGTTGCGTCGAGGGGTCGCTGGCGGTCGCCCGGGCCGTGGCGGAGGCGCCGTCGATCAGGCTGCGCGGCGTGCAGGCCTACGAGGGTCACTGCATGTCCGAGACCGATCGCACCGCGCGGACGGCGATGGCCCGCGCGGCGATGGACGTGGCCGGCGAGCACGTGGCGGCGCTGCGGGAGGCCGGCCACCTCGTCACGGACGTGTCCGGCGGCGGCACCGGGACGTACGACATCACCGGGCGAAACCCGATCGTCACCGAGCTTCAGGCCGGCTCGTTCGTGTTCATGGACCGGTTCCACGCGCCGCTGGTCGACCAGTTCGAGTTCGCGCTGTTCGTGGCCTCGACGGTCGTCGGCCGGCATGGCCGGACGATCGTGCTCGACGCCGGTCGCAAGAGCGTCGGCATCGACTACGCCTCGCCCCGGATCGCGGGGATCGACATGGACGGCAGGTTCTTCGCCGAGGAGCACGGCACGTTCGACTTCCCCGACGACCCGCCGCTCGACCGCGGCGACCGGGTCGAGCTGATCCCGGGCTACGCCCCGACGACCGTGAACCTGTACGACGTCTACCACGTGGTGGCGGGGGACGAGGTCGTGGACGTGTGGCCGATCATCCCGCGCGGCCCGGGCCGGGGAATGGTGGTGGGACGATGAGCGAGGTCGTCGCCATCGCCCAGCGGCTGGTGCAGGCGCGCTCGGCGAACCCGCCGGGAGACACCCGGCAGGCCGCCGCAGCGGTCGAAGCTGAGCTCGCCGGCGCGTTCGAGGTGACCCGCATCGAGCCGGCGCCCGGGTTCGTCAGCGTCGTGGCGTCGCACGCCTTCCCGCAGCCGGGACGCACGCTCATCCTGTGCGGGCATCTCGACGTCGTCCCCGTCGACCCGACGGCCAACGGGTGGACGCGCGACCCGTGGTCGGCCGAGGTCAGCGACGGCTGGCTCTACGGCCGCGGCAGCCTGGACATGAAGGGCGCCGTCGCCGGGATGATCGTCGCCGCCCGGCATGGGGTGGCCGACGCCGACGGCCTCCGCGGCCGACTGGTGCTGGCGGCGGTGGCCGATGAGGAGTGCGGCGGCAGGCTGGGCGCCGGGACGTTGATCCAGGACGAGATCACCGGAGGCGACGGCGTCGTCATCGGCGAGCCCGGCGACGGAGCCATCTGCATCGCCCACCGCGGCATGTGCTTCGTCGAGGTGACGACCCGCGGCCGGGCGACCCACGCCAGCACCGGGGGCGGGGTGAACGCCGTGACGTCGATGGTGCGCGTTCTGACTGCGCTCGAGGGGATCGAGCTCACGCATACGCCGCATTCCCTGCTGGGCGGTCCCACGATCGCAGTCGGCACCATGATCTCGGGCGGCAGCACCGCGAACGTGATCCCGGATGTCTGCCGCGCCACAGTCGACATCCGCAAGGTGCCCGGCATGACCGACGAGTCGGTGCTGGCCGATCTGCGCAACCGCCTGGCGGTCGCCGGAATCAGGGACGACGTGACCCTCGAGATCACGACGTCGATCGAGGCGTCGGTGACACCGGTGACGGATCCGATCGTCGGCGTGTGCGTCGACGCCTACCTGGAGGAGTTCGGCCGAGAGCCGGACATCTGCGGCATGGCGGCGGGAACCGACGGCTGGTGGTTCCGCAACCGGCTGGGGATCCCCACGGTGATGGCGCTCGGCCCGGGCAAGATCGAGGACTGCCACACCGTCAACGAGCGCGTGTCGGTCGCCGAGCTCGAGTCCTACTCGCGGCTCTACGGGAGCATCATCCGCCGGTTCCTCGGCGAGGAGCAGGGCTAGGAGTCTGTGGCGGAGAGCGCGGCGGCGATGAAGCCGCCGGCCTTCAGCTCCTCGATGAATGCGCGGAGGAACTGCACCGTCTCGGCGGAGCGGACGCGGGTGGTGCCCAGGGCCTGGCGGATCTCCATGAAGCTGCCGTCGAGCAGACGCAGCCCGGGGTAGCTCTCGACCAGCTCGGTCATCGGCTGGCGGATCCCGGCGGCGACGTCGGCGGCCTCGTCGAGGAAGGTGGCGACGCCGTTCTCGCTGCGCACGAGGGTCGCGTGCTGGAGCGTGCGGGTCAGAAACAGGTCGTACGCGGCGCCGGTGTTGACGCTGATGCGAACGCCCTCCCGGTCGACGTCGGCGAGGCTGACGATGGCCGAGCCCTCGGGAACGGCGAACACGCCCTCGATGACGACGTAGGGCTCGGTGAACGCGACCTCGGCCTCGCGCGCGGGCTCGACGGCGAGGAAGCAGATGTCGGCCTGACCGCCGGCCATCGCCTCGAACGACGCGCGCGCCGCGTCGAAGCAGACCAGCTCCAGCGGCAGGCCGAGGCGGGATGCGAGCTCACGGGCGATGTCGACGGTGACGCCACGCGGCGCATCGGCGGTGCCCTGCGCGAGCACCGGATTGCCGAGGTTGATGGCGGCGCGCAGGGTGCCGCTGGGCGCGAGGTCTGCAGCGATCTCTGCGTTGGCGACGCTCATCCGGCGCAGGATACGCGGATCAGGACGATTCGCAGGACTTCTCGGATCGGACGGAAACGACCAGCCGCGATGCGCGGCCGGGCGAATGGTGGACCGACTGCTCCGCCACCACCGCATCCGCGGTCTGTCCGGTCGGAGCGCCGGTGTTCAGATTCCGGTCGTAGCGGTCGAAATCGCTTGACGAGACCTCGACGCGCAGCCGGTGTCCGCGTCCGACCACGTAGGCGGCAGCGTTGAGCCGAACGGTGTAGGGCACCACCTCGCCGGGCGTGACCGCGGAGGGCGCGTCGAAGCCCTCGCGGTACCGGGCGCGGACGATGCCGTCCTGGATCGTGTTGACGGTGCCGTCTCCGAACACGTCGCAGAGCGTCACCGTGAAGTCGGTATCCACGGCGGAGGTCGCCGCGTAGAGGTCGGCCACGACCGGGCCGAGCAGCATCACGTTCTCGTCGAGCGGATCGCTGGTGTAGCGGAGGATGTCCGTGCGGTCGTCAAGCAGCCGGCGGTCGCCGAGCGCTGTGCACAGGCCCCAGCAGTTGCGGCCGACCGTGGCTGCGACCGGGTCGAGCGGGTCGTAGCGGTATGCGTCCGGTGGTTCCTCGACTGTGGGAGCCTCGAGCGCGAGGCGGCCACCGGACCGCAGGTAGAGCGCACGCTGCTCCACGCCCGGCGGAGGCCAGGTCGGCAGTGTCTCCCAGCGGTTGGCGCCCAGCATGAACACCTCGACGGCTCCCGACGCGCCGAAGCCGTTGTCAATGCCGAGCAGGTAGTGATCGAAGAACCGCTCGTAGGCGGCCCAGCGGTGCTCGGCCGTCGGCGGCAGCTCGAGGCAGACGGCGCGGTCGGTGTACTCGGCGGTGCCCTCGTGATCCCAGGGCCCGACCAGCAGGTGCACCGTCTCCGGAGCGGGGTGGATCCGCATCAGCTCCGCGTGGTCGTCCAGCTGGGGCCCGATGTAGTTGTCGTACCAACCGCCCCACGAAAGGACGGGGACGCGCACGTCGCCGAGGCGGCCGGCCAGTGACCGCTCGGCCCACCACTCAGGGTCGTCGAGGTGCTCGACCAGCGTCCGGAAGAACGCCCCGTCCGCGCCGCAGCTGGCCGGCAGGTCGATCAGCGGCAGCGTGTAGGTGTCGAGCGCGGCCAGATCGGCGTAGTTCTGGGCGTCCATGGCGATCGCCCAGTAGCCGGTGGTGTTCAGGAGAAACGCGCCTTGCCGCATCCAGCCCGCTCGCCGGTCGACGGTGATGTCGCCGGGTGCGATGCAGGCGATCGCCGGGTGCCCGCTGATCGCCGTGGCGTAGCTCGTCCAGCCGTAGTACGACTCGCCCCAGCATCCGATCCGGCCGTTGCTCCACTCCTGCGCAGCGGCCCACTCGGCGGTGTCGTAGCCGTCCTTCACCTCGTGCACCCCGGGATCGAACTCGCCCTCGGAGGAGAACTTGCCGCGCACGTCCTGGACGACGCAGGCGTATCCCTTGGCCGCAAAGAACCGGCCGACGACGTCAAAGCCCATGTCCTCCGTCCGCCTGCCGTACGGCTGGCGGATCAGGATCGCCGGCGCCGGCGTGCAGCCGTCGGGCAGGTAGACATCGGCACCGAGCCGCACGCCGTCGCGCATGGGCGCCTGGACGTCCTCGAGCACGGACACCGAGGCGGCCCGGTCGGGCGTGGCCGAGGGGATCGAGAACTCGGCGTGCACCTCCGCAGATGCCGGGTGATAGCTCATCGCCCTACTATCGCACCGCGCGGCGGGCTACACCGGGTGGGCGTCGCGCTTGCCCTTGGAGCGGGCGCTCTGGCGCCGGGAGGCCGAGAGCTGGGTCTTGCGGAGGCGAATCACGTCCGGCGTCACTTCGACGCACTCGTCCTCCTCGATGTACTCGAGCGCCTGGTCGAGGCTGAGCAGCCGCGGCGGCGCCAGCCGGACGAGCACGTCGGCGTTGGAGCGGACGTTGGTCATCTGCTTGGCCTTGGTGATATTGACGTCCAGGTCGGCGGCCCGGGCGTTCTCGCCGACCAGCATCCCCTCGTAGCAGTCCTCGCCGGGCGAGACGAAGAGCACGCCGCGCTCCTGCAGGTTGGTCATCGCGTAGCTGGAGGCCTGGCCCTCGCGGTCGGCGATCAGCGAGCCGTTCTGGCGGCCGCGGATCTCGCCGTGCCACGGCTCGTAGCGGTCGAACACGTGGTTCAGGATGCCGGTGCCGCGGGTCTCGGTCAGGAACTCGGTCCTGAAGCCGAGCAGGCCGCGGGCCGGGATCAGGTAGTCGAGCCGCACCCAGCCGGAGCCGTGGTTGGTCATCTGCTCCATCCGTCCCTTGCGGGCGGCCAGTGCCTGAATGACGGTTCCCGAGTAGTCCTCGGGGACGTCGATCGTGACCCGCTCGACCGGCTCGCAGGTCTTGCCGTCGACCTCGCGGGTGACGACCTGGGGCTTGCCGATGGTCAGCTCGAAACCCTCCCGCCGCATCAGCTCGATGAGCACGGCCAGCTGCAGCTCGCCGCGGCCCTGCACCTCCCAGACGTCGGGCCGCTCGGTGTCAAAGACGCGCAGCGAGACGTTGCCGACCAGCTCCCGGTCGAGCCGGTCCTTGATCATCCGCGCGGTCATCTTGGCGCCGCTGCGGCCGGCCAGCGGTGAGGTGTTGGTGCCCAGCGTCATCGCCAGCGAGGGCTCGTCCACGGTGATCACCGGCAGCGGCCGGGGATCGTCGGGGTCGGCGATCGTCTCGCCGATCATGATCTCGTCGATGCCGGCGATGGCGATCACCTCGCCAGGCCCGACCAGGTCGGCCGAGACCCGCTCCAGCCCCTCCGCCACCAGCAGCTCGGTCACCTTGACCCGGCTGATTGTGCCGTCGGCCTTGCACCAGGCGACGGTGCCGCCCCGGCGCAGCTCGCCCTCGTGGACGCGGCAGAGCGCCATCCGGCCCAGGTACGGCGAGGAGTCGAGGTTGGCAACGCGGGCCTGGAAGGGGGTGCCCTCGTGGTAGCGCGGCGGCGGCACGCGGTCGAGGATCAGGTCGAACAGCGGCGCCAGGTCGGTGCCTGGATCGTCGGGGTCGGTCGAGGCCGATCCCTCTCGCGCGTTCGTGTAGACGATCGGGAAGTCGATCTGCGACTCGTCGGCGTCGAGGTCGAAGAACAGCTGGTAGACCTCCTCGACGACGTCCGACACCCGCGCGTCGGGGCGATCGACCTTGTTCACCACCAGGATCACCGGCAGCCGCGCCGCCAGCGCCTTGCGCAGGACGAAGCGGGTCTGCGGCAGCGGGCCCTCGCTGGCGTCGACCAGCAGCAGGACGCCGTCGACCATCGTCAGCCCGCGCTCCACCTCGCCGCCGAAGTCGGCATGGCCGGGCGTGTCGATGATGTTGATCTTGGTTCCGTGGTAGCGACAGGCGGCGTTCTTGGCCATGATCGTGATCCCGCGCTCGCGCTCGAGGCCGGCGTCCATCACCCGGTCGACGATCTCGGCGTGGGCGGCGAACGTGCCCGACTGCTGCAGCAGCGCGTCGACCAGCGTCGTCTTGCCGTGGTCGACGTGGGCGATGATCGCGATGTTGCGGATGTCGTCGCGAAGCTTGTGCTGGTGCGGGGTCACAGGAGCATGGTAGGTGGCACGCTCCGGCCCCGGGCCGACCCAGATCTCAGGACGACTGTTCGATGATCTCGATCAGCTCGTTCATCCGGTAGCCGTGCCGGCGTGCGAGCCGCACCAGGTCCTGCGCCTGTGCGACGACGATGCCGCGGTCGGGCGCGCCGGCCACGGTGATGCCGCGGCCGCGGCGGAACTCGAGCAGTCCCTGGTCGCGGAGCTCTCGCAGCGCGCGGAGCACGGTGTTGGTATTCACCCCGAGCACCGCCGCCAGGTCCTTCGCGGGCGGCAGCCGTTCGCCCGGGCGCGCCTCGCCGTCGGCGATCGCCCGGCGAAGCGCAGCGGCGACCTGCTCGTGGAGCGGCGCCGGGTCACTGCGGTCGATCGTGAAATCAGGCATGGTGCACCGAGGAGCGTAGAACCGGCTGCCAGGAAGGACGCGGGTCCTCGTGCTCGGTGATCCCGCGCGGTGTCGACAGGCGGATAAGGTGGCTGCCGTCCGCGTTCATGACGAATGTGCGGTGCCACGAGCCGATGGCGATCTTGCGGCCGTCCGGAGACCACGCCGGTGAACCTGGCGTACCGATCGCGCGGCACCCGTGCGACCGCGAGGGCGTGACGTTATGGCCGGCCGGGGTAATCAACGCGATCCCGCAGCGGTTGCGGTAGGCAATCACCCTGCCGTCCGGAGACCACGCGGGGGACGAGGCATCCCTGGCCAGGAGCGAACCGGTCGTTCCGTCGGGGGAGATGAGGTCGATGCTGTGGTTCGTCGTGTTCGCGTAGACGATCCAGCGGCCGTCGGGTGACCAGGACGGCGAGTGGTCGCTGCCCCTGGTGCCGGTGTCGAGGGCGCGACGGCCGGTGCCGTCGGCGTAGACCGTGTACAGGATGCCGTTGGTGTCGTAGACGAGCCTGCTGCCGCCGGACGACCAGGCAAGACCCGCCCAGCTGCACTCGGGCGGGCGGCACGGCCGGATCCGGCGATCAGCCCCGGTCATGGTGTCGACGATGTGGAGGCCGTTGGATGGGTTGTCGATCCCGTAGGACGTCACCGAGAACGCGAGATGCCTGCCGTCAGGTGCCCAGGCGATGCCCTCGACCTCACCGCACCAGCGCAGCCGGCCGGGGCAGCGGACGAAGACGTGAGCCCCGCCCCGCCGGCCGATCTCCGAGATGCCGTAGTACCCGGCCGGCCCCTCTCCCTGGCTGTTGGCGCTCCCCGCCATGATCGTCAGGATGCCGTTCCTGGCGGGCGCGTCACTCCCGAATGCGGGCTTGCCGGGCGGGGGCGGCGGTCCGACGGTCTCACCGGTCCCTGTCGAGCCACCGCGGTCGAACACGAAACCGGCCACCCCCAGGGCGGCGACCAGCGCCAACGCCCCACGCCGACGCCGCCGGCGGGCGTGGCGGCGCGCCTCCTCGATCAGCGCTTCGGTGTCCTGGCCTTCGTTACGTTGGGGCGGACGGACAGGGGTGGCGACAGGCATGACGGCTCCTCGGTGTCACTAGTGGAGCTAGTATTGCTAGCACCATATCGCTTGTCAACCCTTGCCGCGGATCTGGAGGTTGGGGGTGTACGGTGCGCCCGCCGCGGACGGATTCGACCTCCAGTGAGCACGCGCACCGACACCCCTACCGCAAGGACGCGCAGCCCTGCCCAGGCGGCGCTGGTCGTGGGCGCGCTGGGCGTTGTCTTCGGCGACATCGGTACCAGCCCGATCTACACCATCCAGACGGTGTTCAACCCTGGCGACCCGCACCCCGTGGCAGTCTCGCGCGAGAGCGTTCTGGGCGTCGTCTCGTTGATCATCTGGTCGGTGACGATCATCGTCACCCTGCTCTACGTGCTCCTGGTGATGCGCGCCGACAACGACGGAGAGGGCGGGATCATGGCGCTGATCACGCTCATCCGCGGCCGCAAGGTGCGCGGCGGCCGCCGAACACGGCTGACGCTCGCCGCGCTCGGGCTCTTCGGCGCGTCGCTGTTCTTCGGCGACAGCATGATCACGCCGGCCATCTCGGTGCTGTCAGCGGTCGAGGGGGTGAAGGTCGTGCAGCCGTCGCTCAGCCAATGGGTGGTGCCGATCACCGCGGTCATCATCCTGCTGCTGTTCGTCAGCCAACGGTTCGGCTCGGCGGCTGTGGGCCGCATCTTCGGGCCGGTGATGGTCGTCTGGTTCCTGGCGATCGCTGCGGCCGGCCTGCACGGGGTGGTTGACCATCCGGGGGTGCTGAGGGCGATCTCCCCGACCTACGCGCTCGGGTTCCTGATCGGCCACTTCTCGACGGCGTTCTTCTCCCTGGCCGCCGTCGTACTGGCGATCACCGGCGCCGAGGCGCTGTACGCCGACCTCGGCCACTTCGGCCGGTCGCCCATCACCCGGGCCTGGCTGCTGCTGGTGTTCCCCGCCTGCGTCCTCAGCTACGCCGGCCAGGGCGCGCTGGTGCTCGCGAACCCACACGGCGCGATCAGCAGCCCGTTCTTCCTGCTCGTCCCCCACTGGGGCCGGGTGCCGATGGTGCTGCTGGCCACCGCGGCGACGGTGATCGCCTCGCAGGCGGTGATCACCGGCGCCTTCTCGCTCACCCACCAGGCCGTCCAGCTCGGCTACCTCCCGCGGCTGCGGATCTCTCACACCTCGGAGCAGACGATCGGGCAGATCTACGTCCCCTGGGTCAACTGGGCGCTGATGATCTCGGTGCTCACCCTCGTCTTCGCCTTCCGGTCGTCCACCGCCCTGGCCTACGCCTTCGGGATGGCGGTCACCGGCACGATCACGATCACCACGCTGCTGTTCTTCTACATCGTCCGCTCCCAGTGGCGCAAGCCGCTGTGGATGGTGCTGGCCGGGGCCGGTGCCTTCCTGGTCGTCGACCTGCTGTTCTTCGCTGCCAACCTGACCAAGATCACCCACGGCGCCTGGCTGCCCCTGCTGATCGCGGTGGTGGTGTTCACCGTGCTCACCACGTGGCAGCGAGGACGCGCCCTGGTCACCAGGAGGCGAGAGCGCCACGAGGGCTCGCTGCGCACGTTCATCGACCAGGTCCACGCTGGCCAACCCCCGCTGACACGCGTCCCCGGGACCGCGGTCTTCCTGCACCGGGGCAAGAAGCAAACCCCCCTCGCGATGCGCTTCAACGTCGAGCAGAACCACATCCTGCACGAGCACGTCGTCATCCTGTCGATCGAGACGATGCAGGTGCCGCACGTCGCGCCGGCCGACCGGATCGTGATCGACGACCTCGGCTACTCCGACGACGGCATCACCCACGTGACCGGCCGGTTCGGCTACACGGACGAGCCCAACGTCCCCGCCGTGCTGCGCCTGGCCGTGGCGGCCGGCCTGGAGTGCCCGCTCGAGGTCAACGACGCCTCCTACTTTCTGTCCACGATCCAGATCCACGCGGGTACCGAGCCGGGCATGAGTCGCTGGCGCAAGCATCTGTTCGTCGCCACTGCCCAGATCGCCACCGATGCCGTCGAGTACTTTGGGCTGCCCCGCGAGCGCACCGTCATCATGGGCTCGCGGATCGAGGTGTAGAGGCTGCCCGAGTGACTACCCTGCCTGGATGGCGGAGTGGAACAGCGGAGTTGCCTCGGAGGACGAGTTCGCCGACCTGGCGGAGCGCGAGCTCGATGCGCTGCCGGGCTGGATCCAGTCGGCCATCGCCGAGCACAACGTCGCCATCTCGATCGAGGATCAGCGTCCCAACCAGCCGCGGGTGCTCGGCGTGTTCACCCGCTTTGGCGCCGGCTCGGTGATCACGCTCTACCGGATGCCGATCAGCCGAGCCGCGGGCAACCGGCAGAACCTCCCACGGGCCATCCACAACACCCTGCTCCACGAGCTCGGGCACCTGTTCGGGATGAGCGAGGACGACCTCAATCACTACTCGATCGGGAACGACCCGCTGCCCGACGCCGAGCCGGTGCACCCGCCGCCCGGCGAGTGAGTCGAGTTCTCCTTGTACTGGTCGCGGCGGCGTGCCTGGCAGGCGCGGCCTGCGGCGGCTCATCGACGCCGCCGTCGGCATCGGTCGCCGGTGGGGGCAACGCGGCACCGCTCGCCACCCGGTTGGCGGCGGCCGATACCGCCCTGCAAGCGTCGCTCCGGCGTTGGCAGACAACCGATCCCTCGCTGCGAACGCCCCCTCCCGCCGCTGCTCTGAGCGCCGCGGCCAGGGAGCGCCAGATCGTGCACCGGCTCGCAGAGGACAGCAGCCTGGCCAGACGCACCCTCGCTGCCCTGCCTTCCAGCCTCCGGCCAACACTGGGCGCAGACATCGACCGGCGCGCCGCGACCTGTGGCGGCTGGCCGGATCGCCCACCACCTCCACCGGTACCCGTCTGCATCTGGTGCCCCCCGCCCCGGCCGGCGAGCTGCTCGGCGATTACCGCCGGGCCGAGCGGCGGTTCGGCACCCAGTGGCAGGTGCTGGCCGCGGTCAACCTGGTCGAGTCCGCGCTCGGCCGCGTCACAAACCACAGCACCGCCGGCGCCCAGGGCCCGATGCAGTTCCTGCCCTCCACCTGGCGCGCCTACGGCCTCGGCGGCAACATCCACGCGCCACGCGACGCCATCCTCGGGGCGGCCAACTACCTGCACCGATCCGGCGCCCCCGGGGACGATCGCCGCGCCCTCTACGCCTACAACCACTCCGACCTGTACGTCGCCGCGGTGCTGGCCTACGCCGGCGAGATGCGCCGCGACCCGCTCGGCTTCCTCACCTACTACACGTGGGAGGCCAGCCTCCCGGCAACGCTCGGCGGTTAGGCGTCGACCAGCATCGGATGCGTGAGCCCGTGCTCGGCGCAGAGCCGGGGCACGCTCTCCATGTCGAACTCGATGCCGTATTTCTCGGACAGCCGCTCGGGATCGAAGGTGGCGTCCCGCACGCTTTCGTCGAGCTCGCGGAAGAAGTGCTCGAACCCGGCCGGCGAGATGATCTCGAGGATCCGACAGGGCTCATCGCCCGCGTTCCAGAACGTGTGCCACTGGTCGCGCGGCTTGAAGGCCAGGTCGCCGGTCTCGGCGTAGATGACGTCGTCGCCGAGGATCGCGCCCATCCGGCCCTCCAGCACGAAGCTGTACTCGTCGACGCCGTCATGGCGGTGCAGCGGCGCGCACAGCGAGCGCGGCGGGATCGGGTGCTCGACCAGCGAGAAGCCGCCGCCGGACTCCTCTCCCCAGACCAGGAAGCGGGCGTCGCAGCCTCCGAGCTGGGCGTAGTGCCCTTCGGTGGGGCCCACCGTCTTCGGCCCCTGGGAGGCATCGAACCGGCGCAGTGTCTCTGTCAGCGTCGTCATCGACTATCCTTTCATTGAGCATTTGCGTTCAGTGAAATCGAAACCAGCATACACCTATGTCTACTGAAATGTCGGAGAACCGAGCGCGCGCCTACCGCAAGCGCCGGCGTGCCGAGATGGAGGCGGCGACCCGCGAGCGCATCACCGAGGCGACGGTGGAGCTGCACGGCACGATCGGCCCGGCCCGCACCACGGTCAGCGCGATCGCCGAGCGGGCGGGCGTCCAACGAGCCACCGTCTACCGCCACTTCCCCGACCAGGCCTCGTTGTTCGTGGCCTGCACGCAGCACTGGCGAGATCGCAACCCAGCGCCCGATCTGACCGGCTGGGCGGAGATCCGTCCGCCCGCGGAACGCTTCCGGTTCGCCCTGGGCGAGCTCTACGGCTGGTACGGCCGCACCGAGCAGATGGCCGAGCTGGTCCGGCGAGACGCCGAGGCGCTGCCGGCCATGCGGCCCTCCATCGAGTCGATGCAGGGGTACTTCGAGGCGGCCGTCGACGTGCTGCTCCAGGGCCGGCGGGGGCGCGGCGCACACCGGCGCCGGCTGCGGGCCGGCATCGGCCACGCCGTCGCCTTCGAGACGTGGCGCTCCCTCGTCCGCCGGCAGGGGCTGAGCGACGCCGAGGCAGTCGACCTGATGGCCACGCTGGTCGGTGATCGGGTCACCACCCACCGAGCGCCCCCTCAACGCCCGGGTGGGTGACCTCACCGTCAGACGACCGTCAAGACCGGAGGCGCCGTGCGGGCAGCTCCGGTGGCCGAGACGATCAGCTCGACGACGTCGTCTGGGTGGGAAACCATCGCGCAGTGGCCGGATGCCACCTCGACGGTGGTTGCGTCCATCCGCTTGGCGAACTGGCGCTCGGCCTCGGGCGGGATCGCCTGGTCGTCGGTGGCGACGAGGTACCAGCTGGGGAGCGATCTCCAGGCCGGTGCACCCATCACATCGGTGAGGGTGGTGGCAGACAGGGGCTGCTGCACGGCGTACATGACCTTCGCCTTCACAGGATCGATGTCGGCGGCGAAGTGGTTGACGAAGTCCTCCTCCGGCAGCCAGGCCAGGCCCGCGACGTCGATGTCGAGGTGCGCGAGGGCCGGAGTCGGTGGTCCCTGCTGCAGCAGCGCGCCGATCGATTCGCCTTCGTCGAGCCCGAACGCCGCGATGTAGACCAGGGCGACCGCGTTCGGCGCGTCGGTGCCGAGAGCGGTCATGATCTGGCCGCCGTAGGAGTGGCCGGCGACCACGGTCGGGCCGTCCTGGAGGCTGAGCACGTGGCGCAGTCGCGCGACGTCTGCCGCCAGGGAGGTCTCGGGAAACTGGGGAGCCGTGACGTTGTAGCCGTCGGCCTGGAGGCGCTCGATGACCTCGCTCCAGCAGGAACCGTCAGCCCACGCGCCGTGGACCAGAACAATGTTCGGTGACCTGCTCATATGCACTAACTCCTCATGGGGTCTTCAGCGTAAGCCGCTCCGGAGGCCCGGTAAATGGCCCGTGCGAACCATCTTTCGGCGAGCCGGGGGGTTCAGACGAACCATGGCTAGACTGGCGGGCGAGGAGGCGAAGCGGAGGATGGCGGATCGAGCCGAGCACAGCCCTGGCGCGATGCGCCCGTCGCCGATTACCGTCGTGCTGGTCGACGACGAGCAGTTGATCCGGGCCGCCCTGGCGCATGCGCTGTCCACCGCGGGGATCGAGGTGGTCGGTGAGGCAGAGAGCGGAGAGGCTGCGATCGACCTCGTTCTGGACGTGCGGCCGGACGTCGTCCTGATGGATCTGCGATTCGCAGGGCTGTCGGGCGTCGATGCGATCGAGCGGCTGACCCGGCTCGCCCCCGCCTCGCGTGTCCTGGTGCTCACCCGCGGCGAGCACAACCGGGTCGTCGAGGCGATCATCGCCGGCGCGTCCGGCTACATCCTCAAGACCGCGCCGGCCGACACGATCGTCGGCGCCGTCGAGGCCACCGCAGCGGGCGAATCTGTCCTCTCGTCCGAGATCGCCGGGAAGCTGCTCCAGCGCATCCGCGAGCTGGACATCCCCGTCGAGACGAACGGAAGCGCCGCGGTGGCGATCCGGGCAGCCTTGACCGAGCGCGAGTTCGAGATCTTCACGCGACTCGCCAGCGGCAACACCAACCAGGAGATCGCCCAGGAGCTCTCGCTGAGCACGAACACGGTCGCCAACCACATCGCCAGCATCCTGGCCAAGCTGCACCTCGAAAACCGCATCCAGGCCGCCGTGCAGGCGGTGCGCAGCGGCGTCTCCTGATCAGCGCCTCAGAACTCGACGTCGAAGCGGAGCGGGGTGACCACGGCCCGGTTGCTGAGCAGCCCGCGGGGGAGGCGCTCCGCCGAGATCTCGTATCGCCAGGCGATGGCGTGCCCCTCGACCGCCGGCGGCAGGTGGCCGGGGATGTCGAATCGGAACGGTGACCAGCGGCGGTCGGGGGTGAACTCGACTGTCAGTTCCTGCTCCCAGATGCACTTGCTGTCCCAGAGCGGCGGTTGGCGGCGGGTTCGGAACCGGATGTTGGTGCGCCAGGCCTCCTCACCGCGGGCGACGACCGAGAAGCTCCCCTGACCGAGCTCGGGCTCGACATGGACGCGACCGGCAAGGTGCCCGCCGCCCTGAAGGCTGAGATCGGCCAGCTCCAGGTGGAAGTGGCGACCGGGCTGGGACGGCACGATGCGATCGAAGTGCATGCTGTCGTGGATCGCGTGCTCGCCGCCGGTGATCTCGACCGGTGCCGCCACCTCGCGGGCCCGGCGTTTCGAGCCTCCGTCTGACGCGGCGACCAGGTATCCAAGCCTGCACTGCGGCCCGACCGAGGCGCGGCGGTGCGTCCCTGGGCGTCGGAAGCTCGAACACCGACGCGTCTCCGTCCACCCGGATGTCGGGCGACGCCAAGCGAGCGCCCGAACGATCCCGCCGGCGAGACCTCGACCCTCCGCAGCATGACTGTGACGGTCCCCCGAGCGCCCAGCACCTCGCCCTCGAGGGGGGAGCCGGCGGGCACCGTTTGACTGGCCATGACGAGCCTCAGATCCGGGCTCGCCGGCGGGCGAGCGCGTAAACCCACCACCAGTGACCTCCGCGATTCGGGCTGGGTGTTCCCGGCAGCGATACTACCCTCCGGACCCGGTACCGACCGACGGAGGATGAGATGAGCGAGCCGATGGTGATCCATGTCGACGAGATCGAGGGCGCGCATGGCGGCGTGTTCAAGCCGGTCGGACGCACGCTGGGCGTGACCGCCTTCGGCGTCAACGTCGAGCAGTTCCCCCGTGGGCACGAGCACTACCCCGACCACGATCACGCCAAGGACGGTCAGGAGGAGGTCTACGTAGTGCTGTCGGGCCAGGCAACGCTGACGATCGCCGGCGAAGAGCACGTCATGCGGCCGGGGTCGATCGCCTTCGTGCCGCCCGGCGTCAGCCGCCGGTTCACGATGCCCGACCAGGGTGTGCAGCTGCTCGCCATCGGCGGCAGCCCGAACACGCCGTTCAGCGACATCGTCGCAGCCCGCGAGAAGGCCGCGACCACGTAGCTTGGAACGCGTCCGGATCGACCGGTGGCTCTGGGCCGCGCGCTTCTTCAAGACGCGCGGCCTGGCGAACGAGGCCGTCGCCGGGGGCCGGGTGCGCCTCAACGGCGAACGGCCGAAGCCGGCCAAGGAGGTCGGCGCCGGCGACGTGGTCGAGGTGCGGATCGGCGACGCGCCCGTCACCGTGGTCGTCCAGGCGGTGGCCGGGAAGCGCGGCTCGGCCCGGGTCGCCGCCGCCCTCTACCAGGAGACCGCCGACTCGATCGCCCAGCGCGAGCGGGTCGCCGCCGAACGCAAGCTCTCCGCTCCCTTTGGCGCCGACCTCGCCGGCGGGCGCCCGACCAAGCAGGATCGGCGTCGGATGGATGCCCTTCGCCGCGGACGGCGGGGCTAGCGGCGATGCGGGCGGCGTTGGTCCGCTGCACCGTGTCCCACCCGGTGATGTACGCGGCCCGGACGCCTCGGGATCGCCGCCGCGCCGCTCCCATCCGTGTGGGTGAGCTCGACCCGGGTGCGGTCGCCGAGTGCGTCCAGGACGTCTTCGTCAGTCGCCACGAACGATATCAGCACGAGCTAATGCAGGAGCGACGACACACGGTGCTGGTGACTGAGCACGACGAGGAGGTCGGCACACCCGACCCTGCGCGCGCATCCGAGGCGCTCACCGCCCGTGGCCAGGCCCTGTGGGTGCTGGGCCGCCGGAGCGTCCGCGGCACGCATCGTCGAGATCGCGTTTCGATGGTTGCTCCGCGATCGGGAGACGCGGTGGGGTGCCAGCGACCTCGCTTATCGCCGATCCTCTGGTCGATGGCGGTGACGGCATCTGCGGCCCGGGGGTTCGAGCTCTACACCGCCGACGTCCGCGAGTGGTGGCCGCTTGGCGCCCATTCGGTGGGCGAGTCGGCAGCGACCGGCATCGTCTTCGGAGGCGCCGTCGGCGAGCAGATCGTGGAGTCCCTGGCCGGACGGTTCGGCGCACGCGTGGGGCACGATCACCGCCTGGGATCCGCGCAACCGCGTGGCCCGCACCTGGCCGCCGGCGCGCCCGAGGAGGAGGCGACCGAGGTGGAGGTGACCTTCACCGCGGAGGGCCCTGATCGCACCCGGGTCGCGCTCACGCGCACTGGGTGCGGAACGGCGCCTTCCGTCGATCGGGCGGGGTCGTCTGGGCCGGCTACGTCGTCGTGTGGGACCGGTGCTGGGGGCGGACGACAGTCAGCTCGCCAGAGCGGCGACCCGCCGGCGGAGCCCCTCGTCGCCGATCGTCTCAGGTAGCTCGGCGAATGCCGGCCCGGGTCCGGTCCAGTGCATTGCGTCAGCGTCGTCGAACAGCCGCTCGTCGGCGCGCAGCGTTGCCAGGTTCTTGAACAGCAGCGCGAGCTCGCGGTTCTGGCCCAGCACCTCGTCGGGGAACGCCTCGATCGAGCCGTGGCGGCGTAAGAGCGACGCGGCGCTGACCGGCCCGATGCCGCTGATGCCGGGGTAGCCGTCGGCCGAGTCGCCGACCAGCGCCAGGTAGTCGGGGATCTGCGCCGGCTCCACGCCGAACTTCGCGATCACACCCTCTTCGCCGCGCACCTCGTTCGTACGCCGGGCGATCTGGACGACGCGGTCGCCGACCACGCACTGGGCAAGATCCTTGTCGGGCGTCCAGATGCAGACCCGGTGCACCCGCTCCTCCCGCGCCGCCAGGTGCGCGGCGCTGGCCAGGGCGTCGTCGGCCTCCAGCTCGACCATCGCCCAGACCGCGATGCCCATCGCCGCCAGCGCGTCCTCGAGCGGCTGGAACTGCGCCTTCAGCATCGGGTCGACGCCGAGGCCGGTCTTGTACCCCGGCCAGAGGTCGTTGCGGAACGACTCGATCACGTGGTCGGTGGCGACGCCGATGTGCGTCGCCCCGCTCTCGAGCATTCCCACCACCGTCCCCAGCACCCCGCGCACCGCAGCCGTCTGGGGATCCCGCGGCCGGCCGCGCTTCGCACCGTAGAAGTGACGGAACAGCTCGTACGTCCCGTCGACCAGGTGAACGATGATCGGCTCGTCGGCGCTGCGGCTCATGCTCTGCCATCATTGCCGAGATGCGCTGCGAGGCGTGTGGCACCGAGAATCGCGCGGACCGGCGCTTCTGCCGCCAATGCGGCACCGCGCTCGTGGTCGCGTGCCCGGAGTGCGGGGCGGCGAACGAGCCCGGAGACCGGTTCTGCGGGGCGTGCGGCGCGGCCTTCGAAGGCCTTTCACCGCAGCCGGAGCACCGCGAGGGCGCCGAGCGGCGGATGCTGTCGATCCTGTTCGCCGACCTGGTCGGGTTCACGCCGCTGGCCGAGACGCGCGACCCGGAGGAGGTGCGCGAGCTGCTCGGCCGCTACTTCGAGACGACGCGCGAGATCGTGGAGCGCTACGGCGGGACGCTCGAGAAGTTCATCGGCGACGCGGTGGTGGCCGTGTGGGGTGCGCCGCTGGCGCAGGAGGACGACGCGGAGCGGGCGGTGCGCACCGCGCTCGAGCTGGTCGCTGCCGTGGCCGAACTTGGCGAGGCCAACGGGGTCACGCTGACGCTGCGGATCGGTGTCTCGACGGGCAGCGGCGCGGTCACCCTGGGCGCGGTCGGACAGGGCATGGTGGCCGGCGACATCGTCAACACCACCGCCCGTATCCAGACGGCGGCCCAGCCGGGCACGGTGTTGGTCGACGAGGCAACGCGACGTGCGACCGAGGCGTCGATCGCCTACGAGGACGCCGGCAGCTTCGAGCTGAAGGGCAAGGCGGAACCGGTCGACCTGTGGCAGGCCCAGCGGGTGGTCGCCGCGCGCCGCGGCGAGGGCCGCTCGGCCGGCCTGGAGCCGCCGTTCGTCGGGCGGGCGCGCGAGCTGTCGCTGCTCAAGCAGCTGCTGCACGCGACCGGCCAGGACGAGCGCGCCCACATGGTGGCCGTGTCGGGTATCGGCGGGATCGGCAAGTCGCGGCTGACCTGGGAGTTCGAGAAGTACATCGACGGGCTGGTCGACGACTTCCTCTGGCACCGCGGTCGGTGCCTGGCCTACGGCGACGGGGTGGCGTTCTGGGCGCTGGCGGAGATCGTTCGCATGCGCTGCCGGATCGTCGAGGAAGAGGACGACGAGACGGCCGCCGGCAAGCTCGACGAGACGCTCGAGGAGTTCCTCGAGCCGGACGACCGGGACTCGGTGCGGGCGCCCCTCCGGCAGCTGCTCGGGCTCGGACCGCAGCCGGACGGAGACCGCAACCGCCTGTTCCCGGCCTGGCGGCTGTTCATCGAGCGGATGACGGCGACCGCGCCGGTGGTGCTGGTGTTCGAGGACCTGCAGTGGGCAGACAGCGCGCTGCTCGAGTTCATCGACTACCTGATGGAGTGGTCGCGGCACCACCCGCTGTTCGTGCTCACGCTGTCCCGCCCGGAGGTCGCCGAGGACCGTCCTGCCCTCTCCTTCGCCGCGCGCGGGATGACGGCGCTTGCGCTGGAGCCGCTGACGGAGGAGGAGATGGCCCAGCTGGTCGGCGGGCTGGTGCCGGGAGCGCCCGGGGATCTGGTGGAACGCGTCGTCGATGCCGCCGAGGGCGTGCCGCTGTACGCGGTGGAGATGGTGCGCATGCTGCTCGACCGCGGCTACCTGGCGCGGGAGGGAGACCGGCTGGTCGCAACCGGCGACCTGGGAACGCTGGAGATCCCCGAGACGCTGCACGCGCTCGTGGCCGCGCGCCTCGACGCCCTGCCCGACCAGGAGCGACGGCTGATCGAGGATGCAGCGGTGCTCGGCAAGACGTTCACCGCGAACGGGCTGGCGGCGGTCTCCGGTCTGAGCGAGCCAGAGCTGGAGCCGCTCCTGGGAACGCTCGTCCGGCGGGAGGTGCTCACCCTGCAGACCGATCCCCGCTCTCCTGAGCGCGGCCAGTACGCGTTCGTGCAGGCGATCGTGCGGACGATCGCCTACGAGACGATCGGCCGCCGCGAGCGGAAGCGGCGGCACCTGGCCTCGGCCCGGCACCTGGAGTCGGTCGGAGGCGAGGAGCTAACTGAGGTCGTCGCGGCGCACTACGTCGACGCCTATCGGCTGGCGCCAGACGACGATGATGCCGCCGAGATCCGCGATCAGGCGCTGCGGACGCTGGTGCGGGCGGCGGAGCGCGCGGCGTCGCTCGCTGCGCCCGGCGAGGCCGAACGGCTGATCGGCGCCGCGATCGACCTGACCGAGGACGACCGTGAGCGGGCTGCGTTACTGGAACGGGCGGGCATCTTCGCGCTCACCGATGGTCAACCCGCAACCGCAGACGGCCGGCTGACCGAGGCCCGCGCCGTGTTCGAGCGGCTTGGCGACGTCCATGCCGCGGCGCGGATCAACGCGCGTCGGGCGGAGGCGCTCTTCCTCGACGGCCGGGTGGTCGAGGCGGTGGCGGAGATGGAGGCGGCGTACACCGTCTTGCGCGAACAGGAGCAGGACGGCGACCTGGCGGCGCTGGCCGCCCAGTTCGGCCGCATGCTCGGGTTCTCGAACCGGATGGCGGAAGCCCCTGAGCCCCTCGAGCGGGCGCTGGTGATCGCCGAGCGGCTCGGGCAGTGGGACACGATCTCGGCTGCGCTCAACACGAAGGCGCTGTACCTCCTGAGCAGGGGACGTCGTCAGGAGGGCGAGACGCTACTGGCCGGGGCGCTGCGCGTGGCACTCGACCACGGGATGATGTACGACACGCTGCGGGCCTACTTCAACCTCGGGTTTGCGGCAGCGGAGCGCGACGAGTACGAGACCGCCTACGACGCCGACGGGCTGGCGCTGGCGCGGCAGATCGGCGACCGGCAGTGGGAGCGGTCGTTCCTGTTGCACCAGGCCGGGGACGCGTTCGTCTGCGGGCGTTGGGACGATTCGATCGCGCTGGCGACCGAGGCGATCGAGGGAGCCGACGATCAGTTCAGCATGGGCGCGCTGGTCTATCCGGTCTCAGCGGTGCTCGCCTACCGCGGGGATGCCGACGGCGCCGCAGACGCCATTCGACGGGCCGGTTGGGATCGACACGTGGGCGACTCGCAGTCCCTGGCGATCTGGGCGGGCTCCGAGGGCATGCGCTTGATGGCCGCCGAGCGATGGGCCGAGGCGCGGGAGACGGCCGGGCTGTGGGAGGAGGGCGAGCGGTCGATGGGCTTCGACCACCCGGCGGTCAGGTACGCCTACTGGGTCTGGGCGACCTGCTCGTACCGCCTCGGCGACACGGCGGCCGTCCGGTCGTTCGTCGATCGCATCTCGTCGCTGACGCCGACGGAGCGCACGCCCTTCCACGAGGCGCAGCGCCTGCGGTTCGTGGCGCTGCTCGGCGACAGCGAGAACCCTGCGGTGGAGCTGGTGGCGGCGGCGGACATCCTGCGAGGGCTGCGCATGAAGTTCCAGCTGATGTTGGTGCAGGCGGACGCGGCGGAGGTGCTGGCGGCGTCGGATCCGGCGGCGGCCGATGCTGCGCTGGCGGAGGCGCGGGAGCTGGTCGAGGAGACGGGCGCGGTCACGGTCGGGCGGCAGCTCGACGCGACTGGGCCGGCCGGCAAGACAGCCGCGCAGGCGTAGGCCCAGGCCAAGGCCGGCGGGGCCAGTTGCGACGAATGCCACTTGGGCGTAGTGTGAGCACGCTCGGAATCGACCTCAAGGGGGGCGGCGATGTTCCGCAGGGATGGGCGAACGCGCCTCGTGGCATGGGCCACGCTGGCGGCGGCGATTCTGCTGGTGGGTGGAGCAGCGCAGGCCGGCGCCGAGAAATCGGCGGAACACGTCCAGCCGAACAAGGTCGGAGAGCTCGACTGCAACGGCTTCAGCCCGATCCAGCGATCGGTCAAGCCGACGATGCTGTGCGCCGACCCCTCGCTCTCGCGGACGGTGCGGCTGGAGGATCACGAGCACTACATCGGGCACGACGAGCCGTCGATCCGGTTCCTGTCCAGCCGTCCCGGCTCGGGCAGCAACGTCACCTGGGTGGAGCGGCTGGGCAAGGACCCCAGCGCCCTGCCCACCGTCAGCAACCCTGGCAGCGACGTCACCCACAACTTCGAGCTGACCATCGCGCCGTGGATGTCGATGGAGCTGTGCGACCCGAACTCCGACCCGCAGCTGCCGTGCACGCCGCGGTCGGACGCAAACGCACCCAACGGCAGCTACCCGGGCGGCGGCTCGGCCTTCATGGAGCTGCAGTTCTACCCGCCCGGGTTCGCCCCGTTCCTCGACTCGATCAGCTGCGACAACACGCACTGGTGCTCGGCGCTCACGATCGACAGCGTCGCGTGCACGTTCGCCGGCCCCTGCAACGACAACTGCATCGAGCCCGTGAACTTCGCCTTCATCCAGACCAACGGCGTCCCCACCGGGCCGCCCAGCCCGCAGAAGTCCAACAACGCCACGGTACACGCCCAACTCGCACACGTTCCTGATGAACCAGGGCGACAAGATCGTGATCCACATGTGGGACGCAAAGGTCTCGGGCGGACACGCCCTCGAGATCACCGAGCGCGACGTGACCACGGGCGCGAGCGGCAGGATGATCGCGTCTGCCGGCAACGGCTTCATGACCACGAGCATCACCGACTGCAGCGGGACGCCGTTCAACTTCGAGCCGGAGTACAACACGGCGCGGCCGCAGAACATCGTCCCCTGGGGCTTTGGCCCCTACGGCATCAACACCCAGTTCGAGATCGGGCACTTCGAGCCGTGCACGAGGATCACGGGGCGGCGAACGCTCCAGTCCGGCTCGTTCCACGACGTCTACTACAACCGGTGCCACGGCCCCTACGAGGCCGATGCGCCGGGCGACAGCCGTGACAGCCAGGAGCCGAACGATTCTCCCTGCTACCTGTTCGGCGACACGCACGGCGGCAAGGCGCCGCCGAACCAGGTGACGGGCTGCGACGTGTTCTTCGGCGCCGTCGGTGACCTCGACTTCGACGGCACGTCCTACCGCGCCGACTGGCCGACGTCGGTGACCCCGAACCGCTATCCCGCGACGTTCCAGCAGGCGACCCCCGCGACGCGCGGACATCCGTTCAGCGGCGCCCAGTTCATGACCGACGTCAGCGCCAGCGAGAGCTCATGCAACCTCGTCAGCGGTGCCGGATGCGCGATGCCGCCGGTCGGGCCGGGCAACTTCTACCCGTTCTTCACCCGCGCGCGGGTGAACGGCGCCTGCGTCTGGGAGTTCGGCAACATGCGCAACGGCAAGACCTTCGGCGCCGAGCAGCAGTACGGCCACGTCGACCCGCGCACGCTGGGAGCGTTCGTGAGCCGCATCAGGACGGTGCCGGGCTGCCGCAGCGGCCGCCATCGGGTTGCGGTTCGGGGTACTCGTCCTTTCGCCAGGTGCCGGACTCGACCGGTCCGGGCCTCGGCGTTCGCTCTTCCAGAAACGCGAAGTACGGCGCGACGAACGGGTCGGGTGCGGACACGGTGTAGGTGTGGTAGACGGTCCCCTCCTCGCGGGCAAAGGCGATCCAGCTTGGGTTCTCGCGCAACCCGTCCTTGAGGTCGGCGCCGATCTGGTGTGACCACTGCTCGAGCCACTCGGGCGGGTTGTCCACCATCTCCTTGACTTCGGGGATCCCCGCAGCCTGCTGTTCGGTCAGCGCAAGGCCGAAGTCGAAGGCGAAGTCGGTGTTGTAGGTGGAGACATACGGGAATTCCCAGCCCATCCGCTGCTTGTAGGCGGTCAGCCGTTCGATCGGTGCCCGTGAGAAGCAGATGAGGGTGACGTCGCGGTGGTTCAGGTGAACGAGCGAGCCGTCGAGCCCGTCGGCCAGGCTGGTGCAGCCGGGGCAGGCGCCGAGGCTGTAGTCGGGGCCGAACATGACGTTGTAGGCGAGCAGTTGGGTGCGCCCGTCGAAGAGCTCGGCAAGCGTCTTCTTGCCCTGCTCGGTGTCGAACTCGTACTCCTTCTCGACAGGGACCCAGGGGAGAGCGAGCCGCTTGACGCTTGATCTCCTCGTTTCGCTCCGCCTGCTCGCCCTCCAGCTTCGCGAGCTCATCACGGGCCGCCTGCCACTCCTCGCGGGTTCCGATCGTGTGATCGGGCATGTCGTTACCTCCTTCTCGAGTACCGCTTACCCAGATGAGACGAGCTCTACCTCCGATAACTCATCGCAAGGCGCGCACGGACACCAACGAGCGGTGCGTGCGCGGACTACGAAAGCGTCGGCGCAACCACCGGGGGTCGCCAGCAGTCGCGGCGGGCCGGCCGGCTACAGCTCACCCTGACCTGGTCGCTCCGTCAGGAACCCGTGACTGTGGCCGTCCAGAGGTAGGCGTCGTAGTTGTCGAGGAAGTAGACGCGACCGCCGGCGTAGGTGAAGTCCCTCGGCAGGGAACTCTCCGTCCCCGGCCAGACATCGGCGAGCATGTACGTCCCCGAGGCGGTTCCGTCTGACACCCACGGCTCCAGCCCGTGCGTGCCGTCGTTGCCGGCGAACATCGCTACGCCGGCAACGTCGGCGATCGTGTCCGCTCCGACCGCCACCGGTGCGACCTCGTTCGTCGTTGCGGTCGTGCCGAGGCTCGACCAAAGGGCGTTGCCCACTCCCGGGGTGGACGCTGCGAAGTAGAGGCGGTTTCCGACCGCGGCCAGGCTTCGCACGTTCTTCGAACCTGCACCGAGATACTTCACCATCACCGTGCCCGCAGCCGTGCCGTTGCTCTTCCAGAGCTGCTCGCCGTGAGTTCCATCGTCGGCCAGGAAGTAGAGCGTGCCGCCGACCGCGACCAGATGGTTCGGTGAGGAAGACGCGGTGCCGTGGGCGATGTCCTTCACCATCACCGTACCGGTGTAGGTGCCGTTCGTTCGCCACAGCTCTCGGCCGTGAGGACCGTCCGTGGCGGTGAAGAACATCTGTCCGCCGGCCAGTGTGATCGACGATCGGCCCGCTACTGGCTCTGCCGGGCCGGATGTTTCTGACCATCCGCGTTCCAGCCGCAGTGCCGTTCGTCTTCCAGAGCTCGCGGCCTGCTGACGGCGTGGAGGCGGAGAAGTAGGCGTAGCTGACCCAGGGCGTGACCTGCGTCGGCGCAGACGACACCGTGCCCGGGGCGATGTCGCGAACCGGAGCCGTGCCATTCGTCGTTCCGTCGGTGCGCCACAGCTCACGACCGGTGGTCGAATGGACCGTCGCTGCGAACAATGACCACTTCCCCAACGTGGCAAAGCCGGTCGGGTGGGAATGAAGAGGGCATTCCGTTGATCCGCTCGTGTGCGCCGGGTCGATGTTTCGGACTAACACCGTTCCGGCAGCAGTGCCATTGGTCCGCCACAGCTCATCGTCGGTCTGTCCGCCGCCAAACAGGATCGACGACTTGAACCGGGTCAGGTCGTGCGGCCCTGGAGATCCGCAGGAGAGCGGCCTGGAGTCACGGAGCGTGTGCGCGGCCGCTCCACCGGTGATCATCACCCGGTTGTAGTCCGTCGTGAACACGAGCTGGTTTCCGAACGGCGTCAGATAGAACGGAAGCAGCGTGTCGGGGATGACGCTGAACGGCCCGATCGTGACCGTGCCACGCGCCTGCGCCGGCGCCACGTTGGAGGTTCCGCCTACCAGGCCGAGGAGCAGCAGCGCGGCGAGCAGGCGCGATCGCCTGCCAACACGCAGACTCTCGTGTCCTCGAGCCTTCGCCATCGTGCTCTCCCTCGTGCTTCTTGGGCGACGGCCGGGAGCGAGTTCTCAGCCGCCGAGCTACGCCTAGGATCCCACTGGAAGCGGCGAAGTTCAAGGGTGCATCCCGGCCGGCGCGGTTTCACGCGCCGTCACTGTCCGAGCGTGCTACCCGCGGACGCGCAGAGGCGCCCGATGCAATCGACTCGGCCGAATGTCCGGCTTCCGCCAGAAGCTGCTGACGACGCTCGTCCAGCTCACCGTGCGACTCGTCCTCAACCCCGATCAGGTCGTTGCGAGCCTCCGTGGCCCGAATCAACTCGTCCATCTTCAGGTTAAGCGCCCGGCTCTCACGGCTCGACGTGTGCTGCACCGCAAACACCATCATGAACGTGACGACATTCATGATCAGCGCAATCCGGCCCGCGTCAAGCCCGTAGACCGTGCCAATCAGCAGCCAGGCCACCACGGCGAGTGCAGCCACGGTAAACGTGAACTCGTGCCCGAGCGCATCGGTCACGAGGTCAATCGCCGAGCGCAACCGCGATCTCGCGGCCATCACCTGGTCACCGTCCATCCCCACCAACCGAGTATACGAGAGGCGCTGGTTGCTGATGATCGTCTGAAGTGTCGCCGTCAGATCCGGCGGTAGCGCGCCTCGGCGATCGAGAACAGGCCGAAGGCGATCAGCCCCGCCGCGACCAGGCCGAGCAGGAAGGAGCCGTAGCTCTGGTGCGCCAGCTTCGCCAGTGCGCCGTCGAGCCCGACCGCCTTGGTGGGTCGTATGTCCATGCGGCCTTGACCAGAAAGATGCCGATCAAGCCGAACGCCACCGCCCGCGCCAGGTGGCCGAGGACGCCGAACGCGGTCAGCCACTGCTTCGTGGTCTTGCCCATGTCCTCGGTCTTGTCGTCCTCGAGGAACTTCCGGGAGAGGCCCTTGTAGGCCTGGTACAGGGCGATGCCCACGAACAGGGCACCGGCCGCCCCGACCAGCCACTGGCCTGCCGGCCACGCAAACACGCCCGCGGTCTGGCTGTGCGGGTTGCTCGAGGTCGAGCTCGACGATCCGAGCAGGATCGACACGGCCAGGACGCAGAGCGCGGCGTACGCGCAGCCGCTGCCTGCGGCGGCAATCCGCCCGAACGTCGATTGGTCGCCGCCGCCCTCGGGGCCGTGGCCGGCGTAGGCCTGCACGAACCGCCAGGCCGCGTACGCGCCGAGCCCGATCGCGACGGCAATCAGCAGCCAGTGCCCGAGCGGCTGCTTCTGGATCGTCTGCATTGCGCCGGCCTGGCTGGTCGGCTCGTTGCCGGCATGGATCGCGACCTGGATGGCCAGCACGCCGATGATGGCGTAGATCGCTCCGCGGGCGACGAACCCGACCCGCGTCAGCACCTCGAACGTCCTGCTGTGCGTCGCCTGGCGTCCGGCAGACCGGACCTGTGTATCGATGCTGGTCATGACGCTCCGTTCCCGTTGCTGGCACCCGGGACACAGATCGCCACGGCCCCCGGCTCGACCTCGAAGTCGTACGACTTGAGCTTGCTGCGATCGCCGCCGTCGAGCTCGTAGCGCACCTTCCGGTCGAGCCGCACGGAGATCGAGCGGCCGCGGATCGACCGGAAGAACGGCGACTGGTCGGGGCTGCCGGTGACCGTCCGGCCCACCGTTCGCAGCCACTGGGTGATGCCGTCGGCGGTGACCACGGCGAGGTCGATCATGCCGTCGTCGGGCTCGGCATCCGCGAACACGCGGACGCCCGCGAACAGGGCTCCCACGTTCCCGGCCAGGATGCAGCTGGCCGGCCCGGTGAACCAGGGACTCTCGTCCACGGTGATCTTCGCGGTAAAGGGCTTGCGTGCGGAAGCTCTTCGCCCCCGTCCACAGGTAGGCGGCCCTGCCGACGTGGTCCTTCAGCCCGCCGTCGGCGCCACGGATCATGTCGGCGTCGAAGCCGGCGCCGGCCATGACCGCGAACCGCTCGCCGTTCATGCTGACCGCGTCGATGCGCCGGCGCGTGCCGTGCAGCCCGGTCATCACGGCCCCTTCGATGTCTTTCGGCAGCCCCAGGTTGGTCGCGAGCAGGTTGGCCGTCCCGGCCGGGATGACGGCCATCGCCGCGTCGGTTCCGGCCAGCACGTCCACACAGCGCTGCGCCATGCCATCCCCGCCCCACACGAAGAACAGGTCGACACCCTCCGAGAGCAGGCGCTTGACCTGCTTCGGCGCCTTGCGGCTCTTGTCCACCTCGGCCCAGAGCGGGTCGCTGACGCCGTGCGCGGCGAGCGTGCGGCGAAGCTGGGGCAGGCCGCCGTCGAGCGTCTTGCCCGCGTGTGCGATGACGCCGACCCGGTTCATGCGGCGGTCGTCCGCCTTGTCGTGGCGGCGTCCGCGGCGCGAGCGGCGGCGACGGCAACAACGAGCGCGCCGACGCCAACCAGGACGGCCCGCGGCCACATCCGTCGGGTGGTGCATGCCGCGGTACATGCGCGAGAGCCCAACCAGCAGCGGGATGATGACGGCGATCGTCCAGCAGGCGACCCGCGCCCAGCCCGAACGGACCCGGGAGGTGATCAACAGCGCCAATCCGCAGTAGACCGCGACGGACGCCGCCGTGTGGCCCGAGAAGTAGCTGGCGTTGGCGGGCAGGTCGTCGAGCCGCGGCACGTGCGGCCGCTGGCGGTGGATTGCGAAGGTCGCGACCCGGTAGGTGGCTGCCTCGACTGCGATCGCGGTGACGATGAACGCGGCCACCCGCCAGCGGCGCATGACCAGCGGCAACGATCGCGGTCACTGCGACCAGTGCCGGGATCGCGTATACGTCTCCGATGCCGGACAGCCAGAACGAGAGGTCGTTGCGGGTTGCGGTGCGGTGACGGGCGAGCCACACGTTGACGTGCTCGTCGGCATGGCCGAATCCATGCTCGGGCAGCGCGTAGGTCTGGAGCAGCCAGCCGACCAGCACGGTCAGCGGCCGCGAGCACGGCGAAGCCGACCAGCCGCCACGGCGACGAAGGCCAGCACCGGGATGACCGGCGAGGCGGGCATCGGGGCGCATCGCCCGGCGGGCCCGAAGGATGCGCGGTCCGTCGCCGCGTCGAGCGGGCGTCGGCTGCGCTGCGCGTGTCGCTGCTGCTGCCCGGGTATGGAGTTCTCGACAGTCATTGTCGGGCATGGTGGTTCCCCGGAACGTCCGCTGGGTAACCCCGTGGCATGGAGGTGCCGCATGCTCCCGGTAGCCGCTCTTGCTCGTCGTCGCCGTCGCAGCCGGCGTGGCGGCGTGGATGGCATCGCGGCATCTCGAGCGCCGAAGTTAGCGACCGCCGGGCCGAGAAGGCAGCTGGCCGCCCTGGTCGCCGAGCACACCCCCGTGACCCGGTTCGTCCACCGCCGCCTCGACGCGGAGGCGCTGACCGGACTGGCCCTCACGCTGGCCCTGCTGATGCTCGCCGTCGCCGGCGTCGTCGTCTCGCTGCTGGCGCTGCTCGTCCGCAAGAGCGAAGCGCTGGCGGACATCGACGCTGCCGCAGCGCGCTGGGCACACACCCACACCTCGGCCGCTGGGTCACCAGGTGCTCTCCGGGATCTCTCTGCTCGCCTCGACCCAGGGCGTGATCGTGATCGGCGTGATCGTCGGAACGATCGAGCTGGTGCGGGTGCCCAGCCGCTGGCTGGTGCCCTTCCTGGTCGTCGTTGCCGCAGGCGACTCGCTGGTGACGAACGCGATCAAGGGGGCCGTCGACCGCGCACGCCCCACCCTCGACCCGGCCGCCGCGGCGCTCGGCCCATCGTTCCCGAGCGGCCATTCGTCCACAGCGGCCGCCTTCTACGCCGCCCTCGGCCTGCTCGCCTGGCGACGGCGGCCGGCGCGCGTGCGTAACGTGATCGCGGGCGGGGCCGTCGGGATCGCCGTCGCGGTTGCCTGCAGCCGGGTGCTGCTCGACCTCCACTGGGTGTCGGACGTGGTGGCCGGCCTGGCGCTCGGCTGGGGATGGTTCGCTCTCTGCGCCATTGCCTTCGGCGGCCCGATGCTGCGGCTCGGCGCTCCAGTCGAGCAGGCCGCGAGCCCGCCCGCGGCCGCCCCTCAGCCCGACGAAGGCTCCGGCCGGTCCGCCCTGGCGGCGCGGGCGCCGTCCACCAGCACGCGCCGGTGCAGCGGCTGGAGCGAGCGATCGGGCGGGCCGGGCTCGGCGCGGTAGATCGCCGCCTCGGCGTGCCGGCCGTCGAGCTCCAGGATGCCGATCGAGTTGTCGAACGTCGGCCCGGCCCGGTAGCGCCAGCGCACCGAGGGGCGGCTGCACCCCGGCGAGCCGGGCCATGGTCTCGAGCAGCGCCGCCGCGGGCCGCGTCCTGCGTGAGCTCCACGACCCGCCGCTCGGCAGGCCCGAGCGGGTTCCGGAAGGGCGAGCAGACGAGCTGGTGGACGCGGCTGTGCTGCGGGACGAACCGGCCCAGCGACACCTCGGCGACGTAGGCGTGGTGGACGTCGCCGCCGACCAGCGTGACGAGGCCGGCGGGGGGTGGCCGTCGGCGCCGGCCGCCGCGTCCCGGAGCAGCTGCATCATCCGTTCGAACGACCGCTGGAAGGCCGGCCAGTGCTCGAGGTCGAGCGCCCGCCGCAGCTTCTCCCCGACGCCCGGCGAGCCCGGCCCCAGGCATCCGGCGCAGACCGCCTCGCTCCAGGCCTCGAGATAGTGCACGCCGGGCGACAGGAACACCGGCAGCGAGCTGACGATCACCAGGTGGTCGAAGTCGCCGGCGCTGTGCTCGCGGATCCACTCCCACTCACCGTCGTCGACCATGTCCCGGGCCCATCGGCGAGCACACGCGCGGCGCGCGAGTCGACGACCAGCACCCGCGACCGACCGAAGTCGCGAAAGCAGGCCCACCGCGAGGCCGCCGAGTCGCGGTCGGCCTCGTGGGCGGACGCTCGAAGCGCCGCACCGATGTCCTCCCCGGCGGCGGCACGAGCGAACAGCGGCTCCTCGGGGAGCTCCGGCGGCGCCAGGTTGCCCGAGATGCTGATAGATCCAGTACGACATGAACGCCCCGGTGATCCGGGCGTCCCACCACGGTTCGCTGCGCGCGTCCTCGATCCACTCCCACGAGATGTTCCAGTCGTCGATCACGTCGTGGTCGTCGAACACCATCACGCTGGGCACGGTCGAGAGCAGCCAGCGGATGTCGGGATCGCTCCACGACTCGCGGTAGAGCTGCGTGTACTCCTCGAAGTCCGCGATCTCCTCGCCCGGCGGCTGCGACACGTCGCGGCGGGCGCGAATGAACTCCACCGTCTCGTGGGCTGACCTCGTCGGCGTAGACCTGGTCGCCGATCAGCAGCAGCCAGTCCGGCCACGGCTCGATGCCCGCACTGCAGACGGCGGGAGTATGCCCAGAGCGCGTCCACCCCGAACCCCTCGGGATCCTGCTCGGGCGACAGCGTGTACGGCTCGCGCTGGGGTGCGCCCACCCGACAGGATCCGAACGCCAGGCGCGCCTGATGCTCGCCCTGGCGGGTGCGGATCTGGCTCGGCGGACGGTCGGCGAAGCTCGGCGACGGCCACACGCGCTCGCCGTCGAGCTCCACCTCGTACTCGACGACGGCGCCCTCGGGCAGGTCGTCGAGCACGAGCAGCGCATAGTGGTGGCCCTCGACCTCGAACGTCCGCCCCGAGGCACCGAGCTGCGGTGACCGTGCACGGGCCGTCGGTCTCGACCCAGATCGTGGCCTGCGTGCGGCCGACGTATCGGAGCAGCGGACCGAGCAGGAGCGATGCCATGGCCGCCGATTGTACGCCCGGCTGTGTGGTCAGAGAGGGGCGTCGCAGCCGCGATGCAAGTGGCGGTGCGCATCCACCAGCGGCTCGATCGTGGTGTAGAGCAGCATCCCCAGCACGTGCGGGGCCTGCGCCGCCGGCATCACGGCGAACTTGCTCAGCAGCACCAGCGAGTCGCCGTGCCCGGCAACGGTGCGGACGGCATAGGTGTAGGGCACCCGGTCGAGCGTCGTCGGAGACGTTGAGCGCGGACTGCAGGATCTCCGCCGTGACCGCGGGGAGGTGGAGCGCGGCACACGTGACCGACCCCTCCCGCGCGGTCACGGCGAACCGCACCGCGTGCCGCTTCCGGCGCACCGTGAACTCCAGGTGACCGGCGTGCTGCTCGGGCTCGAAGTGGCTGAGGATCCGGGCGATCGCGTCCAGCAGCTCCTGGTCGACCTCGCCCTCGGACTCCTCGTCGAACACGAAGGTCGGGCCGTCGGGCGCCTCTGCGAGGGCGACGCTGGAGACGATCGGCCCTCGCCCACCGAGGCCGCGGTGGAGCGTCTCCAGCAGGTGCCGGCTCAGATCGCCGTAGTCGCGCTTGCGGATCGGGTGGAAGTACTGGAACCAGTGCGGGTCATGGTCGGCCGGCGGCCGCCAGCCCAGCGCCTCCAGCCGCCGGCCGCAGGCACGGGCTGCGCGGGCAGGCGCCTTCACCGGGATCACCTCACCCCAGAGGATGCCCGGCTCCCGCGTCAGCCGGATGCCCCCGCCGGCCGAGGCGAACACCGCCATGCCGGCCTCGCTGTCACCGACCTGGTGCAGCGCCGCGAGGATCTCGCCGAGGGTGTCGGCGCGGGTACCGCGGCTCACCGGCACACTGGCTCCCCGTAGCCGGAGATCTGCACCAGCTCGCCGTCGACCTCGAGCCCGCTGGCGATCACGCCCTTGCCCTCGAAGCGGAGGTCGCTGCCCAGGGCGACGCTGGGCCGGCGGGAGAGCGCGCACTGCTGGAGCGCCGCCATCGCATCGTCGGCCGATGCCGGCTCGCCCGCCTCATCGAGCGTGTCGTAGACGTAGCCGGCGACCAGCTTCCGGTACAGCCGTGCGAACACGTCCGGCCGGGAGACGGCGTCGAGACACCACGCCTGTCCCGGGAGCGAGGCGACCACGCCGCACTGGCCGGGCTCCGGCGCGAGCTTCTGGGCGATGTCGTCGATCATGGTCGCCCTGGCCGCGAACCCGTCGGCGTTGGCAGCGGTGGCGGAGTCGACGCCCCGATGCGCAAGCTGGCGGTCGACGGTCTGCCAGACCGCCAGCTGCGCGGCGCGGGGTGAGAGCGCGTTGGTGCGCAGCGACGCGGCCTTGTGCCGACGCAGCTCGGGGCTGACGACGTGCCCGGCCGCCGGAGAACCGCCGATCGCGCCACGACCAGCGGCCGCGCTCCACGCAGGAGACGGGGATCCGCGTCCGCGACCCCGCCGCCAGCAGCACCGAGACGTTGAGGATCCGGTTCTGCTTGGCGCCCTTCAGCTCCTCGCCGTCGTAGAGCAGCACGCTGACGTGGAGCGGGTTCATCACCTCCAGCATGCCGACGTCGCCGGCCTCGTCGACCTCGCCGATCTCGAGCCCGTGCTCGAACGCCTCGTCCATCGAGACGTACGCACAGACCGGATCCCGCAGCGGGAAGAGCGGGGTGAGGGTGATGCTGTGCACCTGCCGGGGCTCGCCCAGCTGGAAGGGAATCTCGAGCGTCGTGGTCATCGGGCCTCCTTTGGATCGGTCATCCACAGGGGATGTCCGCCGAGGAGGCTGCGGCCTTACACGGCTACGTCTGCCACTCCTGCCACTGGCGGTCGAGGTCGACCGGCAGCGCCTCCAGGTAGCGGAGGTTGACGAGCCGCCAGCCCATGGCGACGTCGGACACCGCGAAGCGCGGGGCGAGCGCGATCGGGTCGGGGTCGCCGAGGCGCTCGACCTCCGCACGCACCAGCGGCTCGGGCATCAGCAGCTCGGCGGCGAACCGGTTGGCCTCCCGCTCGCGCAGCCGCTCCGGCGAGTCGGGATCGGGCCGCAGGTCGGCAGGCCGGCAGAAGACCGTCTCCTGCCCCTCGCCGGCGTGCAGCAGGAAGTGCCCGATCTCGTGGGCGACCGAGAAGCGGCGGCGTGCCCATGGCTCGTGCTCGCTGACCCAGACCTCCTGGCGGGCGGGCAGCAGCAGGCCCGAGAGCTGGGTGTCGGCGGGGGCGCCGGAGACGGCACACAGGTCGTCGGCCGTGCGGACGCGGAGGCAGAGCAGGCTCTCGGCCAGCTCAACCACCTCGACCGGCGGCGGGTCGCCGCCGTAGGTCGCCGAGTAGCGGTCGAGCGCGTCGCGAGCGGCGTCGAGCTCATCCATCCGAGCCGCCGGTGAAGAGGTCGTCGACGCGGGGATCGCCGTCGGGCTCGGGAGGCAGCATGGCCATCGCGTGCGACGGCGCGGCGGCGGTGCGGGCAAACGCCAGGCCTTCTGCCTGGGACGATCCCGGCTGCAGCGGGCGCGACGCCTCCAGCAGCGACCGGGGAACCTCGAGGATCCCGGCCAGCGCAGTGACGACGGCCGGTCGAACGTCCAGCGGCGAGCGCTGCCCCGTCTCCAGCTCGTGGACGTAGCCGCCGACCTGGGTCTCCGAGCCCTTGACGTCCAGCGCCGCCGCCAGCCGCTCGACGAGCTGGGAGCGCTTGAGGCCGATGCGGGCGCGCAGGTCGCGCAGCAGCTCCGACCAGGGTCTCGGCACCTCCAGCTCCGGCCGGGCGGCGAATGCGATCACGTCGTCGGCCGAGACCGGGTCGGGCGGGCGAGTCGCCAGGTAGGCGACGATCATCCCGGCCAGCGCCTCGCCGTCGTCCCCGGCCCGCTCGACGAAGTCGGCCGGGTCAGGGGTGCCGCCGGCGTCGCGCTGGTGCAGGAACTCCTCGAACAGCTCGATCACGCGATCGCTCATGTCACCGCTTTCCGCATCCGCGCCAGGGCACGGTGGACGATCACGTCGATGTTGCCGGGCGTCGTCCCCAGCATGACCGCAACGTCGGCGCTCGGGTGCCCCTCGACGATGCGCTTCCAGACGATCTCGCGCTGGCGGTCGTCGAGCGGCGAGAGCAGCTCGCGGACGGCTGCGGCGACCTCGGCAGCGTCCATGTCCGGATCGTCGGCGGCGCCGTCCCACGGCTCGCGCGCCACCAGCCCATCCGTCTGACGATCGAGGTAGTCGGCCCGCGCGAACGTCGCCATCCGCACCAGCAAACCGGCCGGATTGACGATCGGGTCGCCCGAGTAGACCTTGGTCGCGAACCGCAGCAGCACGTCCGACTCGACCTCGTCCACCGCCTGCCGCGGCACCTTCGCGGCGATGACACTGCGGACGAGATCGCGGTGGCGGATGACGACGACGGCGACACAGCGCCGGACAGTCTCGCGCGCGGCGGCATCGCCTGCGAGACATCGCTGCGCGAGCTGCACCAGGGCGGCGTCGCCCAGGGTGACAAGGTCGTCGGGGTGGCGGGGATGCTCTGCCATTGCCGTACGACCATAACTGGATGTCGGCGCGTTGGCGATGGGCCTTACGTACTGGTTTCGGTCGCCGGCTCCGGCTCGGGTGAGACGGGCTCCAGCGCGGGAAGGCCCGTGCCCTCGATATCGACGCGCGGCAGGATCCTGCCCGAGCCACGTGGGCAGCCACCACGCCCAGTGACCGAGGATCGCCAGCAGGGCGGGCGCCAGCATCAGCACCATCAGCGCGGCCAGCGCGACCGCGCTGGAGAGGCCGACGCCGAACTGCTTGACCACCGGGTCGCCGTTCAGGATGAAGCTCGAGAAGACGGCGATCATGATCAGGGCGGCGGCCGCGATCACCCGCGCGCTGAGCTGGAGCCCGTGGTGCACGGCGGTGCGGTCGTCGTGGCCCATCGCCGCGGTGGTGCTCGACCGACGACTGCAGGAACACCTGGTAGTCCATGCTCAGGCCGAACAGCACCGCGAACATCATCAGCGGGACGTAGCTTGCGATCGGTACCGAGTCGGCGGTGGTGTCGATGCCGACCAGCGAGATCCCCCACCCCCACTGGAAGACGGCGGTCAGGATGCCGAACGCCGCCAGCGCCGTGAGCAGGTTGGTGACCGCGGCCTGGAGCGGGATCAGGAGCGAGCGGAAGGCCACCAGCAGCACCAGCATGCTGAGCAGCAGGATGGTGATGATCACCAGCGGCAGCCGGCTGGCGATCTCGGAGGCCAGGTCGACGTTGCTGGCGGTCGAGCCGCCGACGAACGCGACCACGCCGTTGCCGGTGTTCGGCGGGATCACCGAGGAGCGCAGGTGGCGGACGAGGTCGGCGGTCTTGGGGTCGGCGGGCGCGGTGGTGGCGATCACGGTGTAGACCGCCGCGTTGCCTGATTTGTTGAGCTGCGGCGGTGAGACCAGCTTGTCGCCCTTGGTGGCGGTCAGCGCGTCCTGCAGCTTGACCAGCCGGGGGTCGGTGCCGCGGTCGTCGCCGCCGGCCTTGGTCAGCGTCTTCACCAGCTGGTCGTGCAGCTGCTCGGCCTGCTTCTGCTGCTTGGCGGCCTTGGCCTGCAGGTCGAGGAGCTGCTGCTTCTGGGCCTGGAGCGCGGCCGCCTGGGCCTTGAGCTGGTCGGCCTGCTTCTGCAGCGAGGCGGCCTGCGCCTTGAGCGCGTCGGCCTGTGACTGGAGCTGGGCTCCCTGGGCCTGGAGCTCGGCAGCCTGCGATTCGAGCGACGCCTTCTGCTGCTGGAGCGAGGCGGCCTGGGCCTCCAGCGACTTCTTCTGCGCCTCCAGCTCCAGGGCCTTCGTCTTGTCCTGCTCGAGCAGCGTCTTGACGCGCGCCTCGCCGGCTTCGACCAGCTTCAGGCGCCGCTGCAGCCGGCGGATCCGGTTCGGGTCGGTGACCGTGGTCAGGAGGTGTTCGATCCGCACCTGCTCGAAGTGCAGCGCCGCCAGCTCCTTGGCCAGCTTCTCCGCGTCGGCCTTGAGCGCCGCCGCCTCCTTCTCCAGCTGGGCCTGCTCGGCCTGCAGCTGCGCGGCCTGCGCCTCCAGCGAGGCCTGCTGGGACTGCAGCTGGGCAGCCTTGGCGTTGAGCGCCGCCTGCTGCTGCTCGAGCGAGACCTTCTGCTGCTCGAGCTGGGCCTGCTGCTTCTCCAGCGACGCCTGCTGCTGCTCGAGCTGGGCCTGCCCGGCCTTCAGCTCGGCCTCCATCTGCTGGCCCTGCTTCTGCTCGGCCTGAGCTCTGACTGCAGCGCCTTCAGCTGGTTCTCCTGCGCGGTCACCTTGGGGTCGGCCTTGGCGACCGGATGGATCGACGACGGCGATCAGCAGCGGCCCGTTGAAGCCCGGCCCGAAGCCCGGCGGCCATCAGGTCGAAGGCGCGCCGCTCCATGGTCGACTTGGGGGTCTGGCCGATGTCCTCCTGGCCGAGGCGGAGGCTGAAGCACGGGGATGATCAGCGGCACCAGGATCAGGGCCGAGATCGCGACCGGGATCCACGGCCGGCGGGTGGTGAAGCCGGCCCACGCGCCCCAGAAGCCGGCCCGGTCGGGGTTGGGCGGGCGGTGCAGCCAGGCGGGCAGGGCGAGCGAGTTGATGCGCCGGCCGGCGACCGCCATCAGCGCCGGCAGCAGCGTCACCGCGGCCAGCACGGCGATGGCGACCGCCACCGCGGCCGTGTAGCCGAGCGCCGACACCAGCGGGATGCCGGCGACCGCCAGCGAGACGCAGCGCCACCACCACGGTGCAGCCGGCGAACACGACGGCGGTGCCGGCGGTGGCGACGGCGCGGGCGATCGACTCGTGCATCTCCATCCCCTCGCCGCACCTGCGTCCGGTGCCGGGTGACCAGGAACAGCGCGTAGTCGATGCCGACGGCCAGGCCGATCATCGTCGCCACCGTGTGGGCGATCTCCGGCACCGAGATCAGGTGCCCGAGCAGGCCGATCAGCGCCCAGCGCCGTCGTCAGGCCGAGCACCGCCGTGCCGATCGGCATGCCCATCGCGATCAGGGTGCCGAACGTGAAGGTGAGGATCAGCATCGCGGCCAGGATCCCGATCACGTCGCTGGTCGAGGTGTCGTTGGGCGAGAGCTTGGAGCCGATCGAGCCGCCGCCCTCGACCTCCATCCCCGCCTTCACGCCCGGGTTGCGCCGCGTTCATGCACGCGCTGCGCCTGGGCGTCGGTCAGCTCGTTCGAGCCGACCTTCAGCAGCACCGAGATGAAGGCGGTCTTCTTGTCCTTCGAGAGCTGCGCGCCGCCCTGCTGGCTGAACGGGCTGACGGCGCTGTGGACGTAGGGGATCTTCTTGATCGCCTTGTAGGAGTCGGTGATCGCCGTCTTGTTGGCGGCGTCGGTGACCTTCCCGTGGCGGGCGTAGAAGATGATCGGGTTGCTGCCGTTCTGCTGTGGCGGGAACTCGCGCCTGCAGCAGGTCGCTGGCGGCCTGGCTACCGGTGCCGGGGAGGCTCAGGTTGTTGCTGGTCTCCGCCCCCACCTGGTGGACGAGCAGCGTGACGCCGACCGCCCCCACCAGCCAGAGTGCAAGGACCAGGACGGGGTGCGCGGCCACCAGCCTGCCAAGGCGGTACAACCCCCGGGCCATGCAGCCGCGAGTATACGGAGCGGTCTGGCATGGCGCTGTGGGCCGTGCCCGTTCGACGACTCGGAAGGCCTTTCATGCGTCGGGAAGGACGGGGGGCTCCGGTCGAGGGTGAGCGCTCGCTCGCACCAGAAACCGCAGACACAGTGTTGGAGGGGCCTGGGTTACAGCCCGCCGTAACGGAACCGGCCGTACTGGCGGCTGAATGTAGTCGGCAGCGACTCGGTTCAAGCGGTGATCACCCGCTACTGGCCGGACCGCACTCTGTCGGCGACTGCGACCTGCAGCTATTTGAGGATGTTGACGGCGCGGCTCAACGGCGAACTCGGGAGTGGCCATTGCTGGGAAGACGAAGTCGGGCAGTCCACGTGTGTGGTGGCGGCGCGTCTGCCGGTCCGCCTCGGTCGGACTCCCAGTACCAGAGTGCGAACGCCAGCACGTTCGTCGCCCAGATCAGCATCGCGGCGGTGAGCAGCTGGGCGCCGCTGATCGGCTTCCCTGAAAGCAGGAAACGGATCAGCAGCACGACGTCACTAGGTTCGCGGTGCTGATCATCACGATCAGGCTTAGCGATGCAGCCCAAATTCCTGGGCATTCGTTCAGGCGTCCGCCCTGACCACGCACAGTCGCCGCGGTAAGAACCTAAAGCAGGGTCTCGTAGAGCAGGAAGAAGTTGAGGCTGATGATGATGGTGGTGACGGCGTATGCGCTCCAGCTCGTGATGCGGCGGTTGACGAGGTTGCCCATCAGCGTGGGGTTGCGGCAGAACGCGACCAGCGGGATCAGTGCAAACGGGATGCCGAAGGAGAGGAAGACCTGGCTGAGGACGAGCGCTCGGGATGGGTCGTAGCCGACGGCGAGTAGGATCAGCGCGGGGGTCATGGTGATTGCGCGGCGCAGGAAGATCGAGATCTGGCGGTGGATGAATCCCTGCATCACGACCTGGCCAGCCATGGTGCCGACGCAGGACGAGGAGATGCCGGAGGCGAGTAGCGCTATTCCGAAGATGAGGCCGCTGTGTGCGCCGAGGTAGTGGTCGAGCTGGTGGAAGACCTGGTTGAGGTCGGTGCCGACGCTGTCGAGGCCGCGCGAGTGAAAGACGGCGGCGGCGGTTGTGAGCATCGCCATGTTGATGAGGCCGGCGATGCCCATGGCGATCATCACGTCGACCAGTTCGAAGTGGAAGATCTTGCGGCGTGCCCATGGCGTGGCGCCCACGATTCGCTTCTGGGTGAGTGCGGAGTGCAGGTAGATGACGTGTGGCATGACGGTCGCGCCGAGGATGCCGACTGCCAGCAGCAGCGACTCGCTCCCGTCGAGGTGGGGAACGAGCGTGCCTTTGGCGACGCTGCTCCAGGATGGGCCGGCGTGGAACACCTGGACGCCGAAGGCGGCGACGATGACGCCGACCAGGACGGCGATCGCGGCCTCGAAGCGGCGGAACCCGAACGCTTGCAGGGCAAGGATCGCAAACGAGATCACGCCGGTCAGCAGTCCGGCGATGAACAGCGGGATGCCGAAGACCAGGTTCAGGCCGAGCGCGGCGCCGACGAACTCCGCCAGGTCGGTGGCCATCGCGATCAGTTCGGCCTGTAACCACAGGAAGATCACCAGCGGGGACGGGAACCGGTCGCGGCACACCTCGGGCAGGCTGCGGCCGGTGGCGATGCCGAGCTTCGCACTCATCGACTGGATCAGCATCGCCATCAGATTCGCCGCCAGCACAACCCACAGCAGCATGTAGCCGAACTGCGACCCGGCGGCCATGTTGGTGGCGAAGTTGCCGGGGTCGATGTACGCCACCGCGGCGATGAACGCCGGGCCCAGGAATGGCGCCGCGCCCCGCAGCCCGCGCCTCTCCCCGGTGAGCGACCGCTCCGCCGCCTGGAGGACGCGAGCCTCTCCAGGCAGCGCATCCTCGACTCCGACCACGTGCCGCCCGAGGGGAGGCGCCCCCTCCGCCGCAGGCTTCGCTGGCGCCGGGAGCTTCCTCTGCCTCCTCGCCGCCCGACCGGGCGACCGCTCACTCAACGAGCGAGAGAGTCGACTCATCCAACCTCGATGCGCATCGAAGCCGCCAGCCGGCCTCCGATCGTGTGCGTGCGATCACCGAAGCGGACGGCCAGCGGCCCATCAAACGGCTGCCGTTCCAGCACTTCACAGACATCGCCCGGCGCGATGCCAAGGTCGGCGAGATAGGAGAGCATGGCCGAGTCGGAATCGGAGACGCGGACGAACCGGCCGCTGGCGCCGACCGGCAGATCCTCCAGCCGTTCAGTCGGCTGCTCATCGACCTCCAACTCCGCGGAGGGGATCGGGTCGCCGTGCGGATCGCGGGCAGGATGGCCGAGCTTCTCGTCGATCCGCTGCTCCAGCGCCTCGGACAGCACATGCTCCAGCACCTCGGCCTCCGCATCCACCCGATCCCAGGACATGCCCAACTCCTGGACGAGGAACGTCTCCAGCAGCCGGTGATGCCGCACCACCTCAAGCGCGACACGTCGCCCCTGCTCGGTCAACCGCACGCCGTGGTAGGGGGTGTGCTCGACCAGACCCGCCTCAGCAAGCTTCCGCACCATCGCCGACGCAGACGCAGGAGAAACCGCCAGCCGCTCGGCAAGCGCGTTCGTCGACACGCTTTCGCCGCTTCGCGACTCCAACACATACACAGCCTTCACATAGTCCTGAGAAGCGGCGGAAAAGGAATCGAGAGCATCCATCACCCAAGTCTAGGCATGCCTAAAGATGAACGCAAG
>CAVQZC010000004.1:0-25968 GCA_963718315.1 uncultured Actinomycetes bacterium | reverse complement strand
CGACGATGCGCTGGCCCGCCCATGATGGGGACCTGATCCCTGAATCCGGTCCGTCCACCGTGGAGGGTCACGCCACCCCAGTGTCACGCGCTCAGGTGTTCAATGGGAGCGAGAACTACGCGGGCGCATGTTGCGGGGGGGTTTTCGCGCCCATGATTCTTAGCCACTGTGTGTGAGACCGGAGGGCCTCGCGGAGTGTCGGGTGATAGGTGTAGGCGATGCCGTGCGCTCGCGCGGTTGCTTCCACGATCGGCGCGAGGCGCGGGTAGAGAGTGTGTGGCAGCCGCGAGTAGAGATGGTGCTCGATCTGGTAGTTGAGGCCGCCGGCATAGAGGTGCAGCAGTCTGTTGTTCCGGGCGAAGTCGACCGTCGTCTCGATCTGGTGGATCTGCCATGACCGCGTCGTCACGTCATGGGCGGGGTCGACGAATACAGTCTCGCCCACGCAGTGTGACAGCTGGAATACCAGGGCCAGGGCGAGCGAGGCCACAAACGATGTGACGAGGAAGAAGGGCAGCACCGATAGCAGTGGGTGGGCCAGCAGTGGGATCGCCAGGGCCCAGAGGAGGAACACGCCCTTGCCGGCGATCAGCGTCACTAGAGCGCTGCGCTTAGGGCGCCGGACAGGGCTGCGACCCGCTCGCCCACGGCAGAGAAAGACGAAGTCGGACAGAAACTGCCAGCGCAGCGTGATGATCGCGTACAGCGCCCAGATATAAACGTGCTGATACCTATGCCACCACTGGTGTTGCTGCGCCGGATCAAGGCGCGCAAATGGCAGGCTCTCGATGTCGGGGTCGTGCTCCGTCACGTTCGGGTAGGTGTGGTGGGCGAGGTGCTTGGCTGACCAAACGTACGAGGAGCCGCCGATCAGATCGAGCGACAGCGCCATCACGCGGTTGACGAACCGGGAGGGTGCAAACGCGTCGTGGTTAGCGTCGTGCATGATCGTGAATCCGATCCCGGCTGCGGCCAGTCCCAGGCTGACCGAAGCGACCAACGCTTCGGTCAGCCCACTCGCGACGAACACGAGCACCCAGTAAGACGCAGCCACCCATGCAGCTACCAGCAACGCTTTCGCCCAGAGCACCAAATAGGCGCGGCGGACAAGTCCCGGGTCGGCCAGCAGCTCCCTCACTTGGTGATCAACCTCACGATGAAAGGCGCCGCCGCTGGTGAACTTGATCGCCAAGCCGTTTCCACCGGTCATCGAACCACACTCCGTCCCGACCATACCCTGCCAAGGGGACACTCGCGGCCGCGGGCCTCGAGCGTTCGGGGCAATGGGCGCTCCGACCACATGACTCTACGTGCCAACGGCTCCCGCGCGCAAACCAGGCTGACGTCGAGTCACACGCAACACCAATGATCTACGCCCGCCATGCTGCGGCGAAAGGCGGTGCGGGGACGGCGCCGAGCGGATAATGTTCTTGCCCGCTGTATGCGCTCCAGGGTAGGCGGCGGACATCCATGCCTTCTGGCCGACGCCCCCGCACCGACGCCCCCGGCAGCGGCGCACCGGCCTGCGGCGGCTGCCACGACGCTTGCGACGTTCAGCACGCCGGTCACCCCCTGATCCCTGGGCCGACGAGGCAGCACGGCGACGACGACACGAGCCGGAAGGTCCCGTCTTGCTGGTCAGCACCTGTCGTCGAGAACGCCCACCGCTGCCGCGAACCGGATGTTGCCGCGTGTGTCCTGGTTTCGAGAAGACACCATCAAGGCCGCGACGTCTGCCTCGACGCCCTGCAGGCCACCGACGGGCCCTTCTACGCTTCCGGGATGTCTTCGGCGGCATCGAGAATGACGTCCTCGAGCTCGAAGCTGTCGTGCGCCTCGGCGACGTGGCGGTTCACCGCGGCGACGAGCTGCTCGTCGTCCTCGGCTGTGATGACCGCGTCACACCCGGCCTCCAGGCACCGCCACGCCCTGGCCGCCGCCACGGTCAGCCGGCCTCCACGCCGACGACGAAGTCGATGTCCGGGTCGAGGATCTGCTCGATCAGCGTCTCGTCGGGGGTGATCCTCATCTCCCGGCAGCGGTTCCGATAGTGACGCACCTTCATCGTCTGATACTTCTGCAAATCCAGACCGGGCACGGCCTTCTGGTACTCGACCAGTCCGACCAGGTTGCCGCGGTACTCGTCGAACACCTCGTGCACCAGCCGCTCGTAGCCGGGGTCCTTCTCAATCAATATCCGGCAAGCGGCGGTGCCGAAAGTGATGTGGCGGCCCTCGTCGGCCAGAATCCGCCGGAACCCCTCGCGCAGCGTCGGGAACGCGCCCCACCTGACCGTGGTGTCGATCACGATCTCGTACGACGGCATCGTCAGCACGCCCTCGGCAAACCCGTTGTACGCCGCCGAGAACCGCACGAACGCCGCCTCAATGTCCGTCTCGTTGCCACCCCGCACCGCCTCCATCAGCAAACCGCCGTACCGCGGCAGGCCCTCGTGCAGGAGGTCCTTCACCTCGAAGCGGCCGGTCGGATCGACCGTCGCTGAGCGCACCAGGAAGTGGGCGCCAACCTCGCCCGGCTCGAGCACCCCGACGACCCGGTCGTGCCATAGCATGAAGAACTCAGAGTGCTTCGCTTCCTCCATCAGAAAGGTCGACAGGAACATCGTCCAGTCGTAACGGCGCAGCGCGTGAGCGGCCGCCAGCATCGGCACCAGCTCATCGGTGACCGCCTGCTCCCCCGCCAGGAACCGCACCGTGACGCCGAGCAGCCCTCGCCGCTGCGCCTGGTCGATCCGCTCCCAGTCGGCGGCATCCTGGACGTAGTCGAGATCCTTCGCGTTCCACACGCCGCGGATCGCCTTCTCGTACTTGCGGTAGATCGAGCCCTCGATCATCTCCCGCGTGAAGTGGAACCTCGACTCGACCGCGCCATGGTCGACGACCTCGTTGCTCACGGTACGCGCCTCCCGACTTGAGGATGGAGATCCGACACGATAGCCCTACCAGCCGCTGCCAGGGCAGTCAGCCCAAGCGCGGTTAGGGAAGACGTCGGTCTTGAAGACCGGCAACGGGGCGCAACCCGGTTCGTGGGCCAAACCTCGCTCTCGTTCTGGCTCGCGTCTCGCGACCCTCCTATTCCACCCCTCCCATGGGGTGCGGCTCCGATCCGGTGTGACTCGCCGATCTGCTGATCGGCGCGTACCCTCGTTGTATGACCGTCGGTGGCTCCAACGCGGGCATACCTGCGCTTGATGCTGTCCGCGACCGGTCGGCGGAAACGGCGTTCCTGGCAGCGCTTCCGGTGATCCTGGAGGACGTGCTGGCACAGGCCGGTGTCGAAGACCTGATCGCTGCCTTCTGTACCGGCGGTGAGGAGCTGGTCGACCGAGTCTCGCTCAGCTTCCAAGGCCTTGATCCGCGAGTGCTTGCAGGCCGCATCTATGACCAGCCACGAGCCGGCCTGACCGAGCCGCGCACCCTGTCAATGGTCGACTTTCGAAGCGACCGCATCGGTGTTCGCGTGCCCGTCAGCTTCGCCGGCGTCAGGCTCGGTGAGCTGGTCGCAGACGCCGAGCCCGGCAGCTGGACCACCGCCCAGCAGCGTGACCAGTTGCGCTGCTATGCCGACCTTGTCGCACCCGCCCTGTACAGCCGGCTGGAACGTGATGAACTGCGCCGCGCGGCACTGACGGACGAGCTGACGGGCCTGGCCAACCGGCGCGCGCTTGATGTCGAGCTGGAGCGGATCTGCTCCGAGCGAGACACGGTGAGCCTGATTCTGTTTGACCTCGACGGGTTGAAGGAGATCAACGACGCGATCGGCTATGACCAGGGCGACCAGCTGATCCGCGCCCTTGCCGGCGCGATCCAAGCAGTCGTTCGTGGCCGCCAGCTGGCAGCCCGGATGGGCGGCGACGAGTTCATCATCCTGCTTCCCGACGCGACCGCCAAGCAGGCGCGCAAGCTGGCCAAGCGGATCGGCCGGCGGTTCTCCGCCGAGCCATTGCATCCGGGCGTCGCAGCGCTCAGCGGCGGCGTATCGATCGGCATCGTCCGCTCCCGGCCAGGCGAGTCGCCGCGTCATCTGGTGAGGCGCGCCGCCCGGTCGATGCAGACCAACAAGCGACGCCGGCGAGGCGACCGGCCCCCCGACCCAGCTCGCTCGCAGTGATGGTTCGCGGTTGCCAGATGCCGCTCCGGGCCGGGTCGCAGCCCCCCGTCAGAACGTAGGTCTGCACCCACACACCTGCGAGACGGCCGACGTCGTCCGGGCCCCCAGGAGTCCCTTCCGGTGGCGACCCCGTCCCATGAACTGTCCGGATGCTCGACGGTTGGAAGCCGCCGCGACGGCGAGCGGTCCGCCCGTCCTTCGACGCTCAGAAGACGGTCAGTGGGGTTGCCGCGGCATAGGGCGATGCTCGTAGATCAGACGATGCGCTGGAGGTTCGTCGGATCCGGACGAAGGTGTCGCTCCTGATTGCAACGCCGCCGGGCGATTGCCTCTGCCGACAACCGTCCCTGCTCGATAATGAAGCCGGCGACCGGCCCTCTCGCCGCCGCTGCCGAGATCCTCACCCGAGGTGGGCCTGGTCGATCGCCGCCTGCAGCGACTGCACGTACGCGTCTGATGTATACGTGGCGCCGGTAACGGCCTGTATGTGAGCACTCTGGGCGGCGATCGTTTCACGGATCAGGATCGGGATGGCGTACTGGTCGATCTGAAGCGAGTTGCCGTCAAACGCGGTGAATGTCGTGAATCCGACGGAGGCGACCTTGCCGCCGGTCACCTGGAGCTTGACGCGGAACTGGCTGAACTGGGTCGACACCATCTGTCCGAGCACGGTCTGCGGAGTTGGCGGCGAGACGCTCGTCGAGGATGTGCTCGCCGATGACGTGCTGGCGGGCGGTGGGCTGGTGGTCTCCGCAGGTGTGGATGCCGGCGAAGCGCTTGCCGCAGCGTGGCGGCTCTGCTTGGTCGTGTGCTTCGAGGAGGTCGACGACGGATTGGGCTGGGAAGTACCCGACGCGCTAGCCGAGCTTGCCGACCCGCCGGTGTCGATGCCCGCGATCTTCAACTGTTGCGGCTTGCCGGGCGCCGGCAATACCAGCACACCGGCAGCGCCCATCATCACTCCGGTTGCCGCGATCGCCTTTCGTCGCATCAGAACGCGAACTCCTCGCGGTGGATCCGCCGCTTTCGGACGCCGAGCCTTCGAGCCGCGCGGATGAACGAGTTAGTGAAGCCCTCCGGGCCACAGATGAAGACGTCACGAGCGGAGATGTCCTCGACAAGACCCCGGAGCTGCGTCGATGTCAGCGGCTGGGCCCTGCGGTCGCCGACCAGGCGGTGAAGCTTCCCACCGCGTGCTTCCACGAGCATCTCGATCTCATGATCAAGCACAAGATCTCGTTCAGAGCTCGCCCGAAGAAGAACAACCACATCGGCCGTCGCGGGAAGGTCCTCCAGCATCGAGCGGATCGGTGTCGCTCCCACTCCAGCGCCGACCAGCAGCAACCTCCTGTTCTTCGTCGCATGCCGGGTAAACGCTCCATAGGGCCCCTCGATCGCCACGCGCGTGCCGCGGCGAAGCCCCGCCAGATTGCCGGAGTGATCACCCAGATCCTTGACCGTCACCCGCAGATACGGCGGCTGTGGCATCGCCGATATCGAGTAAGGGTGCGCCTGCCACCAGTAGCCGCGGCGCAAGAACCGCCAGTGGAAGAACTGGCCGCCGCTGACCGCGAGACGCTCGACCCGGCGGCCCTTCAAAATCACCGAAACGACACCGGGAGCTTCCTCGTACACGCCCACCACCTTCAAGTTGTGGTAGAGCGATCTCCAGACAGGCAGGCCGACGCGGTAGACAGCGACCAGTCCAGCACTGCCAAGGAACAACATCGTCCACCACGCCCGCGCCACTGGTTGGTGGATGAACGACGCGCCGGTGCTGACCTGATGGGAGAAGCTGAGCGCGACCGCCAGATAGGTGAGCAGGTGCACCGTCCACCAGGTCTCGTGCCTCATTCGGCGACGGGCCATCCTGTACGACGTCAACCCCGCACCGAGCAGGAGGGCCATTCCGACAGTTGCGCCGACCATGCCCGGCAGCGTCCCCACGATCACGGAGAACTCGTGAAGCATGCCGCGATGCGCCGCCTGCCCATAGCCGAGGGTGATCAGGAATCCGTGAGCGACGAGAAGCACCAGCGCGGCCGGCGCGAACGTCCGGTGCAGCTTGACCAGCCTGTCGTGGCCGACCGCGCGTTCGATCGCCGGTACTCGCGCGATGAGAACGATCATCACCATCATCAGGTACGTCCCGACCAGCGCCGACAGCCGGCCTGCTGCTGTGGCCAGACCACCGGCGGCGTGGACGGCCTGCCACGACTCGGCGCGGATTCCAAGCGCGACGGTGATCCCCATGCCAAGGCCGATCAGCCAGGTGACCGCGTCGGCCAGCCCGTGGCTCGGCTGGTCAGCTGACACGGCCGGCTGCAGCCGAGGAGTCCAGCGATACCCGCGCCGTCGCTCGGCTGCGGTGCGCCCGCGGCCAGACCGATCATGTTTGCGCGAGCGTGTTGCCGACACGCTCACCACTATCGGCAGCGAACTTGTGAACAAGCTGAGAGTTACCCGCCTCGTCAATCCCCCACCAATCAGTCACGTCTGCGACGAAGCATCCATCCGGCGCTTCCTACTGTCTCGCTGCCGGGGCGCCGAGCGAACGTAACGCAGCCTCTCCGGGTATCCACCCAGCTTCTGGGTGGTCGGGTGCAGGGAGTACCGCGCTGCAGTGGACGCCGCCGCACCATGGCACCGCGGCGCTCGGATGCATGTTCACCGTTCCGCCGGCGCGCTCGGCACGGCAGAACGCACCTGCAGTCCCGACCACGTTCTGACCACGCCTAACTCGTCGATCGTCTCTTCCAGGCGGGGACGCTGGTCACCGGCACGCTCAAGAACGGTGTCTTCACGTCTTCACGCAGAAGCACACTCGCTCCGATCACCTCGCAATGGACTGCCGGCGCGGTGCGCCGTACAACAGTCATGCTCTACGCCGGACGTCCGTCACGCGTGGAAAGTCACGCCCTTTTCCAGCGCAACCATGATGGCAGCCTTCAGCTTGGTTGCGGGAGTGCCGGCATCCGTCCACCAGCCGCGCAGGATGTCGTACGTGCACTCGCCCCAGTCGATGTAGGTGTTGTTGACGTCCGTGATTTCGAGCTCGCCGCGTGCTGAGGGTTTCAGCCCGTTGATGATCTCGAATACCCGGCTGTCGTACACGTAGCACCCCGTTACCACGAGGTCACTGTCAGGCTCGCCGGGCTTCTCCACCACCCGAACGATCCGCCCATTCTCCACAGTCGCGACTCCAAACCGCCGCGCGTCCTCGTGGCTCACCCGCCGCAGAAGCAGTGTTGCCCCGCCGTCGCCCCGCTGGAACGATTCGATGTAGGGGCGCAGGTCGTCCTGGAAGATGTTGTCGCCCAGGATCACGACGACATCGTCCCCGCCGACCAGCTCTTCGGCCTGTCCCAGTGCGTCCGCGATCCCGCCCTCCCCCTCCTGCACGGCATACCGCAGCCGCACTCCGAAGCGCTCGCCTCCACCCAGCAGCTCCTTGAACTGGTCCACCTCCGGCCCCGTCACCAGCACGACGTCCCTGATGCCCGCATCCGCCAGCGACCGCAGCGGATAGAAGACCATCGGTTCGTCGAAGACGTCGAGGAGGTGCTTGTTGACAACCCTCGTCATCGGCGCCAACCGCGTCCCCAGGCCGCCCGCCAAGATCACACCCTTCACGCCGCTGCCCGTACGTAGTCGCGGACCCGCTGGCGCCACTCGCCCAGCGGCACACCCAGCGCTTTCGCCTTCCCGATCGCCAGCGTCGAGTTCGCCGGGCGCGGCGCGAGTGCCCCGAACTCCGCCGTCGTGATCCGCTCGAGGTCTGCCTCAAGGCCGGCCTCGGCCAGCGCGAAGGCCGCCAGCCCGGCCCACGACACCGCCTCGCCCCCATCCGCGACGTGCAGCACGCCGCGCACCGGTCGCTCCACCAGCCACGCAACCGCCTCCGCCACCGTCTCCGCCGACGTCGGTCGTCCGACCTGATCGTCCACCACTCGCATCACCCGCCCCTCCCGCGCCGCCGCGAGGATCGTGCGCAGGAAGTTCCGTCCCGCGCCGTACACCCAGGACGTGCGCACCACCAGCCCGTGTGCGACCGCCAGCACCTCGCACTCGCCCAGCAACTTCGTCTCGCCGTAGACATTCAACGGCCCGGTGGGGTCGTCCTCGAGCCACTCGCCTCCCCGGTCGCCCGAAAAGACGTAGTCCGTCGACAGATAGATCACCCGCGCACCTGCCTTGGCAGCGGCCCGGCACACGTGCACGGTGCCCATGCCGTTCACGGCCCGCGCCAGCCCCGGCTCACGCTGACACTGATCGACGTGCGTCATCGCGGCCAGGTGAACCACGCATCCAACCCGGTCAACTGCCACCCGCACCGCTTCACCGTCCGTGACATCCAGCTCGGCGTGCGACAGGAACCGCGCGCCCCGCAGCCGACCCCGCAATGCGGTGCCAACCTGCCCACCCGCGCCGGTCACGAGGATGCCAGGCTGAGCGGCCATTCCAGCGGCGGGTTTGCCTGGTCGCGCGGCGAGAGGAGAACAGTGTCGGTGCCCCAATCGAGCATGAGCAGCGGGTCGTTCCAGGCGATGCCGTGCTCGTCCGATGGGTCGTAGGTGCGCGTCACCAGGTAGATGAGGTCGAGGTCGCGCACTGCCAGGTAGCCGTGTGCGACGCCCGGTGGGATCAGCAGCGTTGTCGCCGAATGCTCGTGTAGGTCATATGTCTCCACCACCGCCTGCTCGCCCCGGAGGTCGGCCAGTCCAACCCGCGCCTGGCCTCGGACGATGTACCAGAGGTCGTGCTGGTGGTGGTGGTAGTGCAGCCCGCGGAGCACCCCAGCCCTCGAGAACGAGTGGTTCACCTGCACGAAGTCCAGCTCCGAGTCAGCGGTGCGAAGCAGTTCGAGAAATGTGCCGCGCTGATCCGGGAACGTCCGCCGCTCCGAGAAGACGACGCCGGGAATCGCGCTAGTCGGCATACAGCGCCTCCGCGCGTTCGGCCTTCGCCTGCCACCAATCGCGGTGATCGCGATACCAGGTCACCGTTCGCTGGATGCCCTCATCGAACCCCACCTCCGGCGCCCACCCCAGCCCGCGAAGCCGGGTGCAGTCGATTGCGTAGCGCCAGTCGTGGTCGGGCCGGTCGTAGCCGCTCAACTCGACCTCCTCGGCGGGCCGCCCTGCCGCCCGGGCGATCGCACCGGCGACCTCGAGGTTGGTGCGCGCACCGGCCTGCGGCCCGATGTTGTAAGCCGCGCCACGTGCGCCGCGATCCAGCACCAACATGATCGCCCTGCACGCGTCGTCCACCCACATCCAGTCGCGCACATGGTGGCCATCGCCCCAGACTGGCAGCGAGCGGCCCTCCAGCGCCCTGACCGCCCACCGCGCCACCGCCTTCTCCGGGTGCTGCCATGGGCCGAAGCAGTTGGTCGGCCGGGCCACGACCACGTCGAGCCGGGACGCGTAGGAGAGCGCGATGTCGTCGGCCAGCGCCTTGCTCCGGGCGTACGCGCTGGTCGCCAGGCCTTCGCCCGGCTGCTTGTCATCCTCCGCGAACGGCTTGCCCGGGCAGGGCCCGTACACCTCGTCCGTGGAGACGTGCACCACTCGCTCCACGCCGGCCGCGGCCGCCGCGTCCAGCACCGCCCGCGTCCCCTCGACGTTCGTGCGGTAGAAGACGTCCGGGTCACGTTCGCTCCGGGTGACGTGCGACTCTGCCGCCAGATGCACGATCGCTTGCGGCCGGTGCGCGGCGACCGCGGCTTCCACGTCGGCCGGCTCGGCAACGTCAACCTCCAACGTCCGCATTGCGCCGGCAGGCAGCTCCGCCAGCCGCAATGGGTCGCCGGCATAGGTGCAGACGTCGAGGTTCAACAATCGATGGTGGTCGGCCAGTGCGCGCGCCAGGGCAGAGCCGATAAACCCCAGTGCACCCGTCAGCATGATCGGCCTGGACACGTGCAGAGCCTACGCGACGGGGAATAGTAGAGTCGTCGCCAGTGGCTTCCGCTGGTCATCCATCGTCGGGCGATGACGAGATGCAGATCGAAGGTGCGCGCCTGTTCCGGCGCAACGCCTTGGTCGGACTGGTGGTGGGGGTCCCGCTCAGCGTGGTCTTCCTGTGGCTGGCCGTCCGCGGTCTGCAGCCCGGTCAGGTGTGGGGCTCGCTGCGGGATGCCGACCGGCTCGACGTGGCGCTCGCAGTTGTCCTGATGGGCGCGATCTACTCGCTCCAGGCGCTGCGTTGGCGCTGGATCACCCGACACTCGGCGGAACTGCCCTGGCGCACCTTCCTGCGGCTGATCGTGTCGCAGCGTCGCCATCAACAACGTCATACCCGGCCGGCCCGGCGATGTGCTGCGAGGCTACTGGTTGGGCCGTGCCGGCCGGTTCGCACGGGCGCGGGCGTTCTCCACCGTCGTCGTTGATCGCTCCTCCGACGTGCTGCTCCTGGTCGTCGCCTTCGCGGTCACCTTCCCGTTCGTGCCGCACCCGTCGTGGCTGCGGCACGTATTTGTCGCCGCCATCGTGCTTGGCGCGCTGCTCGCCGCGGCGCTCGCCGTCGCCCGCCTGCATGTGGGCGGCAAGCGGTTGCCCGCTACCGGCGCCTGCCCGGCGGCTGGCTGCGACGAGCAACTGGACGGGTTCATCCACGGGGCCGGCGACCTCGTCAATCGTCGCGACGCGGTCGTCCTTACGGTGCTCACCGCTGCGGCGTGGGGCTGCTGGGCGTTGGCCGCCGAGTTGGTCGCCTCGGCGCTCGGCATCGATCTGTCGCCGCTGGAGGTGATCTTTCTTACAACGGTGATCAACCTGGGCGCTGCGATCCCCTCCTCGCCAGGTTTCGTCGGCACCTTCCAATGGCTCTGCGTGTCCGGCATGGCGCTGTTCGGCATTGGGAAGGCCGAAGCGGTCGCCTTCTCGATCATCATGCAAGCGTCCTGGTATGTGCCGACGACTGTGGCGGGCGTTGTCCTGCTCGGACGTAGCGGGCTCACCCGCTGGTGGTCGGATCCCATCGCCGATGCGCAGGCGTCGGTATGATCGCCGCCCATGACCAAGGTGGTCATCACGATGCCGGCGTACCGGGCACAGGACACGCTGGAGCGTACCGTCGCCGACATCCCGGCCGGCGTCGCCGATGAGCTGATCCTCGTCGACGACGCCAGCGGCGATGACACGGTCGAAGGTCGCGGAGAAGCTCAACATCACGGTCTACGTCCATGACCATAACCTGGGCTACGGCGGCAACCAGAAGACCTGCTACCGGCGCGCACTCGAGCACGGCGCCGACGTCGTCGTGATGCTGCACCCTGACTACCAGTACGATCCGACAGCCGTGCCGCTGCTGATCGCGCCGCTGCTGGCCGGGCGGGCGGACATGACTTTCGGGTCGCGTTTCGCTGGAGTGTCGGAACCGCGCGAGGGTGGGATGCCGTTCTACCGGTATGTGGGGAACCGCACCACCACCATCCTCGAGAACCTGATGCTCGGTTCGCGCTTCACGGAGTTGCACAGCGGCCTGCGTGCCTACACTCGGCGCTGCCTGCTGGAGCTGCCGATCCTTCGCTACACCGACGACTTCGCCTTCGACTCGCAGCTGCTGGTCGACGCAGTCACCGGAGGCCAGCGGGTGGTCGAGGTGCCGATCCCCACCCGCTACACGGCGGGGTCGTCGTCGATCTCGGTGATGCGCTCGTTCAGGTACGTCGGGCAGAGCCTGGCGTACTGTGGGGTCCGCACCGCCTCGCGCGGGCGGCGCGGCAGGCGCTCTCCGGTGACGTTTCGGGGCGGGAGGCGAGGGCCGGCGATCGGTGGCGACGGGCCGCGCGTGGAGCACGGGTGTGTGCTCTGCGGGTCGGCCAACGCTGTGCTCGTCTACCCTGCGAACGTCGAGGGTGAGGTTCCGATAACCGAGTTTTCGTGTACGAGCGGCGACCTGGCACGCCACGACGACATCGTCCGCTGCCTCGACTGCGGGATGGTTGGGTCGATGTCAGCGCTGTCGCCGGAGCGGATTCTCTCCGGCTATGAGCGGATGGTCGACGACAACTATCTGGACGAGGAACAGGGCCGCCGCGAGTTGTTCCGGTGGGTGCTCAGGCGTATCGACGGTTACTTGCTCCCGGGGCTGTCGCTGCTCGAGGTGGGCTCGAACGTAGGCGTGTTTCTGAGCGAGGCAGGGCGAGCCGGCTGGACAGCGCGCGGCGTAGATCCGAGCCGCTGGGCCGTCGAGACCGGGCGGCGCCTCTTTGGGGTCGACCTTCAACAGGGCACGGCGGAGACAGTGACAGGCGAGGCCGACGTTGTCGTCATGCTGGACGTCCTCGAGCATCTCGTCGACCCGCTCGCCGCGCTGAAGCATCTCCGCCTCACGATGCACGACGACGGGATGCTCGCGCTCTCCACCGTGAACGTCGCCGGTCTGCATGCGCGCATGCGCCGGGAGGCGTGGCCGTGGTTCATCCGCCCGCACCTGCACTACTTCACGCCCGAGACGCTGGACGCGATCCTGCGCCGCGCCGGCTTCGAGCTGGTCGAGTTGGCGGTCGTCCCCCGCACGTTTCACGCCTCGTACATCGCCAGCCGGGTCGCATCGAGTCACGGTACCCTGGGCCGCGCCGCGCAGCGGCTGACGGAGGTGGTCGATCCCCGCGTACCGGTTGGTTGGCTGGGTGACGTCGTGCTCGTGCTCGCCCGGCCGGCCTAATCGTGCTGCGGCGAGCCCGTTGGCTGGAAGACGCCGCCCTGCTGCTGGCGGCCGCGGCGGTCACACTGCGCGCCGAGTGGGCGATCCTGTTCCAATCCTTCACGTTCCAGCCCGATGCGCAGATCCACACGTTCTGGATGCGGCGGTTCCAGGATCCGCATCTGTTCACCGATCCGCTCACCCGTGCGCTGATCAAAGCGGGCTACGTGCCGCTCGGGGTACAGGAGCTCTACCGTGCGGCCAGCTACCTGGTCGACCCGGTCACGTTCGGACCGTGGCTCGCGCTGGTGCTGGCGCCGCTCTCGGCCTGGCTGGTGTTCCGCATCATCCGTGAGCACACCGATTGGTGGCCGGCCGCTTGGCTGGGGGCGGCACTCTTCATCGTTCCTGCCAACACTCTCAGGTTCAGCGGCGGCCACGCGCGGGCCTTCGCCCAGCCGGTCGTATTGCTGACCGTTTATCTCCTGCTGCGCCGCCGCTGGTGGCCGGCGGCCGCCGTGCCGCCCGTGGGCGCCCTGCTGTACCCGCCGGCTGCGGTCAGCGCACTGGCCATCGCGGCTGCATCCTGCCTCACGCTCCGCGGTGGGCGGCCCCGGCTGGAACGCGACCGCACGCCAGCCGCCCTTGTCAGCACCGGCCTTACCGCGGTCGCGCTGCTGCTGCCACGGCTGCTCGGTCATGAGGAGGCGCTGATCACCGAGGCCCGCGCCCGTGCGCTTCCGGACTTCGGGCCAAACGGCCAGATGCACTTTTTCAGCGGCTCCATCGTGAAGATGTTGAGGGGGGCCTATTCAGGGCTTGACACAACGTCGGCGTTGGCGATTCTGCTGCTGATGCCGCTGGTGCTATTGGCGCTGCGTCCGCGCACTATCCTGCTGTTGCGCCGCGAGCTGCTATGGATGCCCATCACGTCGGCAGTGTTGTTCGCCCTTTCCTACGCCGTGCTGTTCCGGCTGTACCTGCCGAATCGCTACACCTATCCGCTGCTGCCATTCGCGTGCGTTGCAATCGCCGTCGGGTGGCGGCCTACATTTGAGCGGTTCGCGAGCCGAAGGCGACTCGGCTGGCTTGCGCTGCCGCTTGGCCTGCTGCTCACCGGTGTTGGTGCATACGTTGCGGTTCGGGTGATTCCACTCGGTCCGCAGCTCAGCCGCAGCAGAATCGACCGCCTCTTGACGGATGACTCGAACGACCTCGTCGTCGCGCTCGTTCTCGGCGCGGTCGCCTGCGCGCTTGTGCTGGGCGGCCGTCGGACACCGGCGAGGGTCGCGGTGTCTGCCGTGCTGACGGGCGCGCTGCTGCTCGGCGTGACGTCAATCGCCGGCGGTAACACCAGCACTGCCGCAGGCTGTGGCCTCGACCCGGCCACGCTGCACTATCTCGGGACGGTGCCCAAGGACGCGATCGTCGCCGGCGACCCGACCACCATTGGGTGCGTGACCATGGTGTCTGAACGGCCGGTCGTCATTTCGCGCAAGCTCTACCAGGTGTTCAGCACCGACTACCTCCACATCGCGCGGCAGCGGATGTTCGCGATGGTCGAGGCGTACTTCGGCGACTCGTTCACGAAGATCGACGATCTCCACACGCGCTACGGCGCCGACTATCTGGTGGTGCAACCAGGCTCGCTCCAGGCGAAACGGGCGTCGCCGCAGTGGAAACGGATGGCGCCGTTCACGGGGCTGGTTACGCGACTGCTTCGCTCCTCGACCAAGCACGCGGTGCTCGACTTGCCGGGTCGTTGCCGCACCTGGAAGGATGCGACCACGGAGGTGTTCGACCTCCGCTGCGTTATCAGTGCACACTGAGCCGGCATCCTCACAAGAGAACGGCAGGGGCAGGCCTCCCACGCTCAGGAGGGAGCTCTCATGCCTAGGAGAAGGGGTTGGAGCGGCTTTCCAGGGTCAGGCCGACTGTCCTCGAGGGTCGAAGGCCTGGTGAAGCAACGTAGCGGCGCCTGCTTGGAGCCACCGTTTGCTCAGCGGCTGGCCCACCGGTCCAAGTGCTCCAGAATGAGCCAATGCTGGCAATGACCTCGCCGGCCGTCTCCATCGGTTGGCCATTCAGCTCCCAGAGGCGCTGGAATATGGACACGGCCGACAGCCCCCTAAATGACGTCAGCCGGCCGGGAGCGCGCATGATGCGCCCCGGCCCGCTGAGACCGCCAGCTCCTGGGCTGCGGGTCTCGCAGTCAGTGAGGTCGCCGCCGTGTCAACCTCCGTGCACGAGCACGAACCGTGCCATCGGGCGAGTATGTCGTGGAGCCATCGGTACTGCAGCTGAAACCCGCCCTCGGCGCAGAGCAGGCCATGGTATCTCGGCTGGCCCGAGGCGCGGGAGATAAACGGCGGACCCGGCGTTTGAATGGGCTTAGCCATAAGCGTATGCTCGTTGATCGGCTCCGACCATGGGGAGAGCGTGAATGGAGAGCACGCGGCATTCTGTGAAGCGGCGAGCGGTGGTGGTGGTCGCAGCCGCTTTCGCCTGTTGGGGTGCGGGTGGGACGCAGGTGCTGGCCGCGCCGAACGTGCCGATTCCCGAAGGACCTGCCGGCATTTCGGGCGGCGGAACAGGGCTTCCGGCCGGTCGCGTGCAGGACGTTGAGCAGGATCCGTTCAACCCGTCGCACTGGCTGGCGCTTTCCGACGCGAGCGTGTGGGGATCCAAGGACGGAGGGGCGACCTGGAAGCAGGCGTATCCGGGTCTTGCCCTGTACGGCCAATGGAAGTTCACCGGCGGGTCGCTCGCGTTCGACCCTGCCGTTCAGAACGTGGTGTTGGTCGCGTCGACCGCCGATGATCGCCTCCCGACCAGTGTCGGTATCTACCGAAGCATCAACGGCGGCGGAACCTGGAAGCCGGCGGCCGGCGGCCAACCGACCTGTCCCGCCGGCAGCACTCCCTCTCCGACGCAGATCGTGTTCAGCGGCCACGCCGCCGTCGCAGCAGGCGGCTGCGCTGCCGGGTTCTCCTCTGACGACGGCAAAGACTGGAAGTGGGCGCCGGTCAGCACGAGCGATCCCTTCGGCGTGTCTGGGGTCGCTGTGGACAGCAAAAGCAATGTCTTTGCTTGCAGCGACGATGGGATCTATGAGCTGTCCCCCGGATCCGGAACGTTCACCCGGGTGGTGTCCTTCACGACCGACCCCACCTGGACTCTCGGAAAGCCGGCCCAGTCCGACCTGAGCGGGCCGACCAACGAGAACTCGTGCCGGATCGTCGCCGAGCCGAATCAGACCGAGCATGTGTTCTTCACCGCGAACTGGCAGGGTCTGCACCTGGGCGGTATCAACTTCCCTGCTTCGGCGGTGATCGAGGCCTATAACGCTCCGAAGCTGGGGTGGCGATGGCAGGATCTGATCGGGCCGAGCCACAACAACGGCCGCGATCCGGTCGTCAGCGCCAGGCTGGTCGCAAAGCCTGGCCTGTTCTCCCTCTACTGGGACAGCGACGACAACGATTTCTTCAACCCCTGCCAGGAGCGAACAGGAAGCTTTGACTGCACCCCTGGCGCGACCCGCAACGAGTCGCTGCCAGATCCGCCGTGGCACCACCTGCAGGATGGCGGCGCGGGCGGGCTCCACGGCGACACGAGCCACTTCCTGTTCTCCCCCACCTCTCCCTACTGTCTTGAGGCTGTGTCCTCCGACGGCGGCGTAGAGCGGTCTCCGTCGTGCAGCGGAACCGGGTCGGGCTGGACGTACACCGATCGTGGGATCTCAGCCACCGAACCCTATGGCCTTGCCCTCACCTCGATTCCCGAGCTGGGCACCGACCTCTATCTCGCAGTCCAAGACGACGGCCTGTTCAGCCTACTCGCCGGCACGTCCGGCTGGACTCAGCCCACCGGCACCACAGACGGGCAAGGCGTCGAAGTCACACCGTTCGCCCATTCCAACGCCTTGTCGAACGTGAATGTCTACTACAACGGCAACGCCGTACAGTCCTACGGTCCGCGCGGATACACGGCGGCGTTTGCGAACTCCGCCGCGCCGTTCTCATCGCCTTGGTTTGGAATCTCCGCCGTGCCCTTGCCGTCTGGGATGCCCGCCGTCGACGGCCCGCAGCTCGCCAACATCCCAACCGGACAGGTCGCCCTGGCCGTCTCGAAGCAGACGACGCCTGGTTCGTTCGTGTCGGCAACGACCGGCATCTTCGTCTCAACCGACGGCCTCAGTTGGACGGGTCCGATCATCAATCTGACCGGGCCGGTCGACCTGTCGATCCCCGGGTCGACGATCTACGGAGCCGGCACCGCTGCCAATCCGGTGATGTTCGTCAACGCCTGGGGCAACCTCTACCGCGTGAACGGCGTGACCAGCCCGACATCGACCAGGCTGCTGCCGGCAGACACGGTAGGAGCGTTCGCCGCGGCTGACGCGACCCACCTGCTCGCGTTCGCCTGCGTCACCTCTACCACTCCCTGCCGGGGGACGGTGGAAGCCAGCTCGAACGGCGGAACCACGTGGAGACGACTGGAAGTGCCCGAACGGTTGGCAACCAGCGACGGCCTGGGCGGAAGCTATCCACTCGCGCCGTCGCAGGAGGCGATCAACGCGCAGATCATGTCGGTCGCGGTCGATCCCGTGAACCCGTCAGTGATGACGATCGGAACTCGCGACACCGGCCTGTTCGAATCGGCGGACGCCGGAGCAAGCTGGGAGAGAGTCCCATTCCTGGCGCCCACCATCGACAACATGCGGTTCGACGTTCCCGGCCAGCTCTGGTTCTCAAGCTTCGGCCGGGGCGGATTCCGAACCTCCGTACAGCCTGACACGTTGAGCCTCGCCGCCCGCACAGCCACCGCGCCAGCCCAATCGTGGGCTGCGACGGCCCTCACCTTCACGGGCACGCCGATTCCCGGCCAGAAGGTCGAGTTCTCAATGATCCCAAAGGGCGGCGGCGCCCAAACGCCGGTCGGAAACGCGGTCACCGACTCGACCGGAACCGCAGTCGTCACGTTCACTCCGCCAGGGCCGAAAGGCAGCTACCAGATCATCGCCCACATCGACGGCCCGACGCTGAACCAGGAGCTCGAAACCCAGCACGCCGACACCGTGAGCTAACACAAGAGGCGCCGATCGAAGCCCTGCTGAATGTGCCGCGCTGGACGATCTAGCCCCTCCGCCCGCGTTGACGGTGTTGCCAACGGCGTAGCCCGCAGGCGTCTGCCTCCAGAATGCCGCTCGGGGTGACCGCGGCGCGGGAAACTACTCGCGGATCACTGTGCAGTGTTCGAGAGGTTCGCTACCTTGATCGCCACCAACTTCGCATATTGCGCCTCCGCCGGTCCATAGCAGACCAGGCTGGCTGCTATCTGACTGGTCGCCGTGTGCACCACTGTGAGCGTCATCGGGAGGAACGTACCACCCGTCGTTGACTTCGACGCGACAGCGACCTGAGTATCGACGTCGCCACCGGCCGTCAGGGTGCAGTACCCATCGACCGTCTCCGAGCCATCGGACAAGGTCAGCTTGGCGATGAATACGTACGAGCCGGCGGGAACCTTCTCTGAGTCAAGCGTCGTACCTGTACCCTCGACGGTCGTCTTTGTGTCGTGATAGACGGCGAAGACGTTGCTCGGGCCACGCGGCCCTTGCTGGTTCCAGTTGAGCGCTGTCTGACCCGACGCGCACGACTGTGTCGCAGCGTCGATCACCCGCAACGTCCCCGTGGAGCTGTAACAGCCGTGAATCGTGCCGTTTCCATCAGGGATCGACGCGAGCGCGACACCTCCGACGATCGCGGCTCCAATAATCGCTGCGATCAGCGGCACCGCCACCCGCTCCAGGATGCGCTTCATGCCGTCTCCTTCCCTACTGGATTTCCGGCGCCCGCCGGGCGGAGCCGAAGCCTACGCCTTCAACCCTACGGCGTCTCGAATCAGGTTCCGACAGCCCGCGGAGTTCCTCCAAGCCGAGACAGTCGGCCGGGTTGACCAAACCGGCCAGGAAGGTTCCGTTATCGCTCTTCTTCAGTAGGGAAGGGGCAGCCCGCGAGCGGGGTTCCGCGCTCGGAATCGCTTGAGAACTCCCCGCACCCAACTGCCAGGAAGGGCCTCGGACCCCGGTGCCGGCGATTATCGCTGGTAGATGAACAACCCGGCGCCACCACTGCCGAGTAGCGTCAGTGTCGTATCGGTGGTGCGCTCGGCCGCCGTCTTGCCGAGCGCCGCCAGGACGGCTTTCTCCTGTTTGCCGAGGGGGGCTGGGCATCCGATCAATGTGATCTGGCCGACGCTGATGGAGAGACTGGCACCGGATTGTTTGTAGGTGCCGCCGAAGGTGTTGCATCCGGTTGATCCCGAGAGTCTGCCCTCATCGAATCGCAGCGACCCGCCCGAAAGCGCGAGCTCGCCACGAATCGAGACTAGCCGCCACGATGTGCCGTGGAGCCCACCGGCATGGTTCGCAGAGGGCGCGCTCGCCCCGCCCCCGCACGCCGCCGCCGCCGCCGCCGTAAGAGCGAGTACGGCCGGGGCAAAGAACAAACGGCTCATCGTTCCACTAGGACGATCCGCATCCCGGATCAGTTCCCGCCCAGCAAGCGTCTCACGCCTGTTCGGCGCGTTGCTTGAACGACAGGCATCGTGCTGGTCCATCGCCAAGCGTCGTCGCCCGCCGAGGCATAGCCCGGTGCGCCCGCCGGCGTCTAGCGGCAGGCCCATGCCTTCGGGCCACGTTCACCGCTTCGGGGGTCGCGGCCAGCACGCTCGTGGACGGTGTGACCTTCGCGAGTGCTTGGTCGACGGAGAGGGGTACGTGCAGATCCGCCTGGCTTGTGAAGGCTACTCCGGCGACCATTGGTTGTCCGAGGCCCGCCCATGTCACGCGGCGGCCGCCTCTGCGCCGGGGTCGCCGGTTGCGGCGAGGAGTTCAGCCCGTGCCGAGCCGACGAGGTGAGGTTGGTCGAGAAGCGCGACTGCGCGGAGACCGCCCGCCGCGGTCCGGTAGCGTGCGACGAACCCCTCGCTGTTTTCGTCCACCTCGGCCCGGAGTTGGGGGGTGATGTGCCCCACGACCTGGAGGCGGCTCCCGAACTGGTCGGTCCAGAAATAGGCTGGACCCGCTGTGGGTGGCGGGATCCCTGCGATCGCGTGGGCGACGCTACGTGCGCTGGCGGCGGCGGCGCTCCAGTGTTCGAGGCGGCCCGCCGGGGGGCTTGCGACGTCCCCGCAGGCGTAGATGTCCGGTGCCGTGGTGCGCCCCTGGTGGTCTACGACCAAGCCGCCGTCCGCTGCAAGTGTGACCTGGCCGGCGGCGACCTCGCTGTTTGGAGACGCACCGACGCCGACCAGGACCGCGTCGCACTCGATGCGGGCGCCATCCTCGAGTTCAAGCGCCACGAGTCTGCCGGCTTCGCTGATGGGCCGGCTGATCGACCGGCCCATCAGCAGCCGCACGCCCGCGGATCGAGCGAGCGTGGCCATGCGCGCGCCGACCTCAGGTCCCAGCGTCCCGGCAAGCGGCACCGGCGCGATGTCGACGACCGTTACATCGGCACCATGCAACCTGGCCGACGAGGCCACCTCGAGGCCGATGAATCCTGCTCCGACGATCACGAGCCGTGTGCCGTTCTTCGCGAGTGCTGTGCCGAGGCCGGCGGCGTCTTCGACCGTGCGTAGGTGGTGAACGCCCGTCAGTCCCTCTGTGACCTGCAGGCGGCGCGCGCGGAGTCCGGTAGCCAGCACCAGCGTGCGCCACCGGATGGCCCGGCCGTCCACGACTGCTCGTCGACCGGCCGCGTCGATTGACTCGACCGTCGAGTTCGCCCGCAACTCGATGGCGTGGTCGTCCCAGAACCCGCTGGACCGAAGAGCGAGATCGGACGGCGCGAGCGTTCCCAGCAGGAATTCCTTGGACAGCGCCGGCCGCTCGTACGGCGGATGCGGCTCCGATCCCACCAGCATGATCCGTCCGCTGTGGCCGAGAGCGCGGAGGCTCTCGGCGGTGCGGGCGCCGGCGAGGCCGGCGCCCACGATCAGGATGTCCGTATGTGCGGGTCTCATCGCATCTCACTTCCGTTCGCGTCGACCACTGTGATGGCGCCCATCGGGCATTGCCGGGCGGCCTCCAGTGCCGAGTCGACGTCGTCGGTTTCGTGCGGCGCGGTGGCGATGCCGTCGGCGCCGATGGTGAACGTGCCGGGTGCGGTATCTACGCAAGAGCCAAAGCCCGAGCACGCCGTGCGGTCGATGATGATCCGGTAGCTCATTGTGTCCTCCAGGTGTCTCTGATCGGTGGGTTGGTGGTTTGGTGTCAGCTGGTTGCCGGCGCCGGAACGGCGGGCCGCGGCCGGCTGCGGGGGGTGAGGATGCGTACGAGGGTCAGCCAGAGCACGGGCCCTGCGGCTACCACGACCAGCACCGGTCCGCCGATGCCGACGAGGTCGGTACCGGAGGCCAACGCATGGCCGAGTGACAGCACGAACGCCGCGAAGCTGGCGTAATGCAGGCGGCGCCAGCCGCGCTGACCGATCCACTTACGCATGCGGAACGACAGGGCCAGCATGAGGGTCAGCCACCCGGCGACAACGCCGGCTGCGATCGCAGCCGGCCGCCAGGGGGCCGCGAACGGGATGAGCGCCGCTGACGGGCCGAAGTGCAAAATCGGATCGGCGAGCACGGCGCCCACGTGCAACCCGATCATGGCCAGTCCCGTCCAGGCGAGGGTGCGGTGCCAGCCGAGCAGTCGCGCCTGGTAGCGCGGCCCGAGGAGCCGGGTGCTCATCCCCAGCCCGAGCCAGGTGGAGAGCGTGAGCAGTCCGAACGCGACCAGACCGGCCGCGCGAGCGATCAGCCACGCTACTGGGAGTCCGGCGGCGAGGGTCATGCCGCCATTCCTCCGGTCGTGGCCACCGACTCGAGCAGGGGTGGCCGGCCGATCGTGAACGGCTCACCCGCCGCGGGGACGATGATCGCCGCCAGGTGGGGGCGCGAGTCCAGGTACGCAGCCGCCGCCTCCACGGGCGTAATCGCAAGGGCGGTGGCATGCGCCTCCGCCTCTCCGGCGTGGGGCGCAACGACCGTGACGCCGAGCGGGCCGGGAACGGCCGGCCGGCCGGTGATGGGGTCAATCAGGTGATGGCCGGTGCCGTTCTTCCCAAGCCTGCGGCGGTCGCGTCCTGATGTGGCGACACCACCGCCTCGCAGGCCGAGCACCCCGAGGTGCCGACTGTGATCTCGCGGGTCGGCCACGGCGATCCGCCAGGGCCCCCGGTCTGGTGCCGAGCCGGCCACCGCGATATCTCCGCCGAGGTCGACCAGGCCGCCGGGAAGGTCCGGCCAGGCGGCGCGCATGGCATCGAGTGCCCGTGCTGCGGACAGGCCCTTGCCGATTCCGCCCAGGTCGACCGAGGCGCCAGTTGCGAGCCGGATCCGCTGCTGGTCACGGTCGAGATCGATTGCTGCGCCCGCGCTCCAGCCGGCGACGCTGCCGGCATCGCGTGGGCGCAGCCGGTCATACGAGGTGTCGTATCCCGCCGCGATGACCGCTGGGAGAACCGTCGGGTCGTATCGCCCACCGGTGTTGCGGCGGGCGGCCTGGGCTGCCGCCACGGCCTTGAACAATCGGTCGCTGACGGTCGTCCACTGGCCTGATGCAGCGTTCAGGGAAGAGAGCTCGCTCTGCGGATCGAACCGCGAGAGCGTTGCTTCCTGTGCGGCGACCTCGGCCGTCGCGGCCTCGATGGCTTCCCGAGCCCAGGTTGCCGACCATACCGGCGTCGTGACAAGCACGGCACAGTCGGTGCCCATCGCCTTGAACGTGTGTCGGATGAGGGTGCGCATCACGAGCTCCTGGTAACGGCGTTTGCCGAGGTTGTGGATGTCACGGGGATGAGCTTGCCGGTGGAGGTCTTGACGTAGGTGACCGCTGGGGTGCCGCCGGCGGCCACGCCGGAGCTCGAGGTGACTGCGTGGACACCGGCGCCACCGGCGACGGGTACAAGCTGCCCGTTGGCTGTGCGCGTCATGACCACGCTACCCGTGGGGGTCGGACGCGAGGGCTGGCCGAACGCGAGCACCGCGAAGATCGCGATCACGGCCCAGGTGGCAGCGATACCTGCCCAGATCCGCTGCATCATCACTGATCGCCTCCTCCGACATCTTCGAAGTGGGCGGTGGCCACCGGTGCGGCAGCTACGACTGCCGGCTGCGCGGTTTGGCTGGGGGCGCGTGAGGCGGCCAGCTCGGCGGCGCCGACACCGCCCACCGTGGCGAGCGTGGCGATCACCGCTGCGAGGGTGAGAACGTTTCGCTTCTGAGTGAACATCGTGGTCTCCTTTCGTGACCTACGACGTCACGCTAGGCGGCGCGCTATTGCCGTCGGCGAGCGGTGATTGAGCGCTTGGCACGGGTTAGGTAAGGATTCGGATAGGCCCCGCAGCCAGGGCTATCGTTGGCGTATGTCCGACCCTGTCCAACGATTGCTGGTGGTCGAAGACGACCAGGCCATCGCACGGCTGCTCGAGGTCGAGCTGCTCGAGGCCGGCTATCAGGTCGAGCTTGCCGCCACCGGCTCAGACGGACTCGAGGCACTCGAGCGCCGCGAGCCCGACCTCCTGATACTCGACGTGCGCCTGCCCGATCTGGACGGCCTCAGCGTGTGCCGGGCAGCCCGGCGCGCAGGCCATCGCATGCCGATCCTGATGCTCACCGCCCTTGACCGCGTGGGCGACCGGGTGATCGGACTCGACGCGGGCGCAGACGACTATCTCTCCAAGCCGTTCGCCATCGAGGAGTTGCTGGCCCGGCTCCGCGCGCTTCACCGCCGCGGCGGCACCCAACCGACCGTCATGTCGGCCGGACCGCTGCTGCTCAACGCGGATACCCGACAGGTCAGCATCGACGGCCGCGAGCTCGATCTCACGGCCCGCGAGTTCGATGTGCTGGCGTTCCTGATGCATGCTCCGGGCCGGGTGTTCACCCGGGAGCAGATCTACGAGGGGGTCTGGGGCTACAGCTACCTCGGCGACTCCAAGGTGATCGACTTCTTCGTATCATCGCTTCGCCGCAAGCTTGGTGGGAGCGTGGAGGAGTCGCCCATACGCACCGTCCGGGGCGTCGGCTACACGATCCGGTCGTGACGATCCGCACGCGTCTGACGCTGCTGTTCGCAACGACGATCGGCCTGCTGGTCATCACCGTCTGCGCCGCGACGTACGTGGTCGTCCGCTCAAGCCTGCGCACGACCGCGCACAACGACGCTGTGTTGCTGGCACGCACGGCCGGGGCAGTCGCCGACCCGGGAGAACTGTCGCTCGATCGCATATCCGGGCCGGGCGTTCAGGTGTGGCTGACCGATCGGTCAGGAAGCGTCGTGGCGAGCAACCACGCGGCCGGATCCGGGGACACGACCCTCGAGGACGTCAACCGCACCGTTGCCGGCGCATCCGGCGGCTCCAGCACAGCCCGCGCCCCCCGCGCCGGCGGCGGCTTTGCGGTTGTCTTATCGAGCAACAGCGCTATCGAGTCCAGCCTGTCAACGCTGCTGTCGACGCTCATCGTGGTTGGGATCGTCGCGGTGGCGGCGGCTGCGCTGGCCGGTGCCGCGCTTGCACGCCGCGCGCTGCAACCGGTCGAGCGCATGCGGCGCGAGGTCGAAGCGCTACCAGGGCACGTTCTCGACCGCCGCATCGAGGAGGGCCGCCAGGACGAGCTCGGCCGCCTGGCCGCGGCTGTCAACAGACTCCTCTCGCGAGTGCAGCGAGCGACCGAGCAGCAGGAGAGATTCCTGGCCGACGCGTCCCACGAGCTGCGCACGCCGGTCACGGCACTGCAGGGTCACGCGCGCATCGTCGCCCGCGCCGCCACCCGCGGAGACCTCGACCAGGCGCGCGAGTCGGCAACCATCATCGCCGACACAGCAGGCCGGATGACACACACCATCTCCGAGCTGCTCGCGCTCGCCGAAAGCGACAACGCGAGTCGTGAGTTCCAGCCGGTACGGATCGACCAGGTTGCCGAAGACGCTTGCGTCGAGCTCCGGTCCATCCACGGCGCCGATCGGATTGCGCTCGAAACGGACGAAGCCACGATCGCGGGCGACCCAGGGCGGCTCGGCGAACTGATCCGGATCCTTGTCGACAACGCGGTGAAGTACAGCCCTCCCGACCAACCGGTAACGCTCACCATCGAGCGAATGCCGACCGGAGCGGTGATTCGCATACGCGACCACGGCCTGGGTCTCACGGAGGACGAGCGAGAGCACGCCTTCGAGCGGTTCTACCGCGGCACGGCCGCCCGGGATGTGGAGGGCAGCGGCCTCGGTCTCGCCATCGCCAAGGCCATCGCCGACCAGCACCACGCCTCCCTTCGCCTGGAGCCGGCACCCGACCGAGGGACGATTGCCGTTGTCGAGATCCCCGCCCCGGCGACCGGCGATGACGGGCGAGCAGCCGGGCAATAGGCCGGTCTGTCCGAATCCTTCGCGTTCCCTGATTGGCCGCTTACGCGGCGTCGCTACGTTGGAGGAAAACCCCCCACTCGGCAAGAGAAGGTGGTGATTCCGATGATCAAGAACCCGGAACCGCATCTCGAAACAGCCGACTCGGACCTGCTCAGGGAAACGATCCTCCACCACGAGCATCTAATCGCCCAGCACATGGAGATCGCCGCTGGTCGCCACCTCGACGGCCGGCAAGCCGATCCCGTCGCCGCGCCGCCCGAATTGTCTCCGGAGGAATTCGACGATCTCGAGAACCGATTCGTCTTCGTGCTCGAGGTTGCCTGCGAGCTCGCCTCTCGAACACGCGACTGACCACCGGAGCTCCCTCACATCCCGGCGTACGTGGCGGGTAGGAGCTCCGGCTGAAGCAGCTCCGGAATACCCGGCCCGCTCGACAGCGCTGATCCGACCTTCCTCAGTAGAGAACGGGTCTTCCGGCCACCCGTCAATGAACTCGCACACAAGAAGTCGATTCACTCCCGGCGTGCGAGTTCGATGTTGGTGGATAGTCGGCCGGCGTGGTCGCGACGTTCGATATTCCCGAATGGCTCGCATGTCGCCATTCGTTCGAGCCGCCTACGGCTGAAGCCAGCACCAAACGCCGACCCGCATCACGAGATTCGGCTGCCCGGCAGTTCGGGGGGTGTTGGATGCCGTTGCGGGCGGTTCTCAGATCAGCGATACGCGCACTATCCGAATGGCCGCACCAGGCTAGGTCA
>CAVQZC010000003.1:0-264009 GCA_963718315.1 uncultured Actinomycetes bacterium | reverse complement strand
GCCGGGCCGCTGCTCGACCGCGGACCGGAAGGTGACTGATGTGACTGGCAAGTCCCGCCCCTCGAGGCGGGGCTCGTCGACACTCATGGTTTGAGTGTACCGAGGGCCTCTGTCGGCGAAACCTCGACTTGCGGTGCGGCGGGGCCCGGTTTGAGGGTTTGCAGTCCCTGTGGATCAGTACCATGGCGCCCGTGCGACTGGACGAATACGCGGCCCACGACGCGCTCGGGCTTGCCGGGCTGGTGCGCGAGGGTGCCGTCACACCCGCCCGGCTGGCCGAGCTGGCGGTGGAGGCTGCCGCGCAGGTAGACGGCGAGCTGAACGCGGTGGTCGGCCTTTACCCCGATGCGGTCGAGTCGGCCGCGAACGCCGTACCGGGCCCGTTTCACGGCGTCCCCATCGCTGCTCAAGGACCTGTTCCACGGCGACGCCGGCCGGCCCACCGAGGCCGGCAGCCGGCTGGCCGAGGGCTGGGTGGCGCAGACCCAGTCCGAGCTCGTTTCCCGGGTGCGCGGCTCCGGCATGGTGCCGGTCGGCCGCGCCACCACGTCGGAGTTCGGCGTGATGGGCACCACCGAGACGCTTGCCTGCCGGGCGCACCTGCTCACCGTGGAGCCGCGATCACATGGCCGGCGGGCTCGAGCGGGGGCTCGGGCGCAGCGGTCGGCGCCGGCATCGTGCCGGTCGCGACCGGCTCCGACGGCGGCGGCTCGATCCGCATCCCCGCCTCCGCCTGCGGCGTGGTGGGGCTGAAGCCGACCCGCGGCCGTGTCGCGTGGGGCTCCGGCGGCGAGCCGCTGCTCGGCTGGGCGGTGCACTTCCTGCTCGACCCGACGCTGCGCGACACCGCCGCCTGTCTGGACGCGCTGGCCGGGCCGGTGGCGGGCGATGCCGCAATCCGTGCCGGCGCCGGAACGGCCGCTGGCTGTCGGAGGTGGGAGCCGACACCGGCCGGCTCCGCGTGGCCTTCTGCACCGAGCCGTGGTCCGGCGCCGACGTCGTGGCCGAGGTGCGGGCGGCCTGCGAGGCAGACGGCGGCGCTCCTGGCCGAGCTCGGGCACGAGGTGATCGGAGGCATAGTCCGCAGTTCTGCTGGGAACAGTTCCTCGACGCGATGACGGTGATCTGGTCGGCCACCACCGCCCAGACCGTCGACGGCTTCGCGCAGGCGGTGGGCCGCGACGCCATGCCGCAGACACGCTCGAGCTGCCCACCTTGCGCATGGTCGAGTACGGGCGCGCGCTGTCCGTCGCGCAGCTGCTGCACGCGATCGACGTCGCCGGGTACATCGGCCGCCAGATGGCGGCGTTCTTCGCCGGACTTCGACCTGCTGCTGACCCCCACGCTGGGCGCGCTGCCCGCCCGCCTGGGCGTCTACCAGCCGGACGTCCGAGCTCGAGCCGCGGGAGCTGTTCAGCTCATGGTCACAGCTCGAGTCGTTCCTGCCGGTCTTCAATGCCACCGGCCAGCCCGCCATCAGCCTGCCGCTCCACCAGAGCAGCGACGGCCTGCCGATCGGCATGCAGCTGGTCGGCCGCTTCGGCGACGAGGCCACGCTGCTGCGCGTCGCCGCACAGCTAGAGCAGGCGTTGCCCTGGGCCGGCCGCGTGCCACCGCTGCACGTCGGCGCCGCGCGGTAGACGCAACCCCAGAACGGTCCCCGTCGCGCGTTCCGACGACCACCTCGATGCCCCAGAACGGACAGCTTCCCCGGCCAGCGTCTGGCCGACCGTCCCCGTTCCCAGGACTGCGATCCTCGTGCTGCACCCACGATCTCCGCGCCGGCTGATCGTAGCGCCCACCTCGAGGCGCAAGCGGTCACCTACCGAAGCGAGAGCGAGCGGATCAGATCCACGTATCGCTGCAGGTGGCGGTCGACCATCAGACGGCGGACAACGAAGCGGCGCGCGTTCGTTCCCAGCCGGCGCCGTTCGGCCGGTGCTCGGAGCAATCGGTCGATGACGGTCGCAAACGTGGTCAGGTCGGCTGGGTCATGGAGCAGCACGCCGAGGTTGGGCCCCTGGACCTGATCCACGATCCCGCCAACGGCGCTGGCGACGACGGGGCGCGCTTTCCACATCGCCTCAGCAACCGTCAGCCCAAACCCCTCGGCGAGGCTCTTCTGACAGACGATGGTCGCGCGCCGCTGCAGTGCGTTCGTGAGGACGGCGTTCTCGGCCTGATCGACGGTCGGCAGGCAGGCGAGGTGAACATGGCGGCGGACGACCTGCGGAAGCGCCTCCCACCGGTCGCGGCAGTCCGCGAGCACCTGGAACGCCTCGGGATCGTCCGCAACACCGTCCACCGACGGGCCCGCGAGCACGAGATGGGCGCCGACGGCGGGATCAAAGCTCTCGGCAAATCCCCCCATCACGCCGGCCATGTCCTTCATCCAGTCCCACCGCGAGATCTGGACGACCAGGGGCGCGTCCGCCGGTGGCGGAGACGACTCCCGCACCACGACTGCCTGATGCCTCAGCACGCCGGTGCGACCGTTGCCGCGCGGAAACCGAACCCGCGCCTGTGGCCGCGAGCGTTCGGTCAATCCGGCGCCGCCCAGCAGCGAAAGCACCTCGGACCGCGTGAGAGCCATGTTCTTGGGCGAGAACGGATCTATCGAGGGCGAGATCACGTGGGTGCGCGCGGGGTCGACCCAGGCGGGCCGGAAGTGCGGGCTCGAGAACACGTAGCCGTCGACGTCTTCCAGATACGGCCGCAGGAAGCGCCACGAGCGTTCCGTCCACTCGTTGCTCTGATCCGAGCCGACGTGACACCGCCAGACGATGGTCGCACCGAGTCCGCGGAAGGCTGGAGCCAGCCCGGCCGTCTGCGGATCGTGGAGCAACACGATGTCCCCCCGACGCACACGCCCGTCGATCTCACCCGCGTTCCTGGCCAGCATCTGCTCGTACAGCTCATGCTCGGATGCGCCCAGCTCTCCGCCGTCGCCCGACGATCCGTACAGGCCGTTGTGAATCCGCTTGGTCAGCTCGAAGAAGGGGAGGCTGCCCTCGATCACGAACCAACGGGTGGCGACTCCACCGCCACGGGCATATCCGAGCACCGTCTCGAGCAGCTCCGCGACGCCCCCGCCGGCGGCCGTCGAGTTGACGTTCACGACCGTACGTGAACCCAGCATGCCGGTCGCTTCCCGAATCGCTCCCGCCATCTCGTGAACCCGCTCTGCACCGATGACCGGTGCCAGCCGCCGCGGACTCAGCGGCCGGATGTCCACTTCGCGGAACGGCACGACGCAACCGTACAGCAGCTACCATCGAGGCGGGATGGGCCGCCCCGGGAAGGAGCGAGACGTGTCCGGCAGGTTGCGGGTAGTGATCGTCGGTGGCGGTGTGGGCGCGCTGGAGACGATGCTGGCGCTACACGACCTAGCCGGCGGGCGCGTCGACGCGACGTTGCTGTCTCCGGAGACCGAGTTTCGCTACCGCCCGGCATCGGTTGCGCTGCCGTTCGGGCGTGGTCAGGTTCACCGCTTCGCGATCTCCGACGCGGCAGCCGCAGCGGACACGCGTCACATGCTGGCCGCACTCGACCGGATCGACGCGACCGAGCATCTGGCCTTCACCGACACCGACGGCACGATCCCCTACGACGTTTCCGTCATCGCCTGCGGCGCCCAGCGTGTCCCCGCACTACCCGGCGCGCTGGTGTTCCGTGGCGAGGAGGACGTCGACTCGATGAAGGAGCTCCTCGAGGGGATCGACGCCGGCGCCGTGAAGCGGGTGATATTCGCCGTTCCGAGCACAGTCTCGTGGCAGCTCCCGTTGTACGAGCTCGCGTTGCTGACGGCGACGCATGTTGGAGAGCGTCGCATCCTTGGTGTGAAGCTCGAGCTGGTGACGCCCGAGAGCCGGCCGCTGGCCGAGTTCGGCGGTGACGCCAGCACAGCGGTCGAACAGCTCCTGGGCGAGCTCGGCATCGTCGTCCACACGAGTACCCACCCTGTCCGCGTCCACGATCGCGGTCTGGACGTTGTCCCGTCTGGCACGCTGGCTGCCGATCGCGTGGTGTCCGTTCCGCAGGCGCGTGGCGTCCCGATCGCCGGGTTGCCGCACGACCGCGAGGGGTTCCTGCCGGTGGACGATCGAGGGCGAGTGCGCGGCCTCGACGACGTGTTCGCCGTCGGCGACGTCACCGACTTCCCGATCAAGCAGGGTGGCATCGCCGCCGGACAGGCCGATCTGGTCGCGCACATCGTGGCACGGCAGGCCGGCGCCCCACTCGCCGAGCCGCCCGCCGCACGGCCCGTGCTCCGCGGCCTGCTGATCACGGGAGGGACGCCTCGCTACTTGTTCGCCGACCCGACCGGCGGTCATGGCGAAACTGCTGAAGCGAGCACCGACCCGCTCTGGTGGCCGGGCGGGAAGATCGCTGCCCACCACCTCGGCTACTACCTGGCCAACGCCCCCACGCTCGACTGACCGCGCACCTTCGGAGTTCCAGCAGGTGAGATCGGGGGTTGCACCGATGGCGTCCAGCACGCACCAGGGCATGGCTGGCCTGCCTTCAATGTCGCCAGGTGCCGGCGTGGGCGTGAGGCGGCGACTCCTCCCGCAGGCCTCGGCGAGAGCTGAACGACCAGGCCCAGGAGCCGACGTTCAGCCGAACCAGGATCAGGGGGCGTGCTGCGCGGCCCTGTGGGGATACTCGTCCTCCCGCTGCTGGAACGACAGGATGCGGGGGTCGAGGACGACGCCATCCTGAATCTCAATCGCCCTCCGAATCGTCTCGCTCCCCTGCCAGCCAGACGGGCCGGACATGACGGCACCCAGGTGTGGGATCAACGCCTCACTGATCTCCCAGGTGGCGGAGTCCCACAGATAGGAGGGACTGTGGTCGACCGCGTAGTAGTGGACGCCGTCGCCGACGGTGAACGTCGGTTCGTCGAACGACGTCGGACGCGCCCACTCAAACCCCATGCCCTCGTCGCATGAGACGTCGATGATCAGCGCCCCTCGCCGAAACAGGCCGAGATCGTCGTTGGCGACGAACATCAACGGACTGTCGGTGTCCTGCAGGACACAGTTGACGACGATGTCGTGTCGGCCGAGGAGTTCGGCCAGCGACCCGCGCTCGGGGTGGGCCAGATGCGGTCGCGGCGCGGCGTCGTCGAGGTCATAGTGCACTAGCCGCGAGGGCGGCATCGGCGCGGCCACGGCAGGAACGCTTCGGTGCGTCAGCACCGTGACGTTTGAGACGCCCAGCGCAAGCAGTGCCGACACAGCGCCACGGGCGGTGGCGCCGAAGCTGATCACGGCCGCTTCAAGCCGCGGGCCGAAGTGCCCGGTGACGCCGCGCAGCTGCAAGGCGTGCATGACGGAGCAGTACCCTGCAAGCTCGTTGTTCTTGTGAAACACGTGCAGGCTGAAGGCGCCGCCGGAGGTGTAGTGGTTCATCGCCTCCCATGCGATCATCGTCAACCGGCGGTCGATGCCCAGCTGAGTCAGCCCAGCGTCCTGAACGCAGTGCGGCCACCCCCACAGCACCTGCCCTGGACGCATCGCGGCCACATCTGCGTGCTGCGGCTTGGGCAGCAGGATGACGTCGCACTCGGCGATCAGCTGCGCGCGCTCCCGCATCCCTCCCACCAGCGGCTCGAGCTCCTCGTCGGCAATGCCGTATGACCGCCCGTAGCCCCACTCAAGGAATGTCCGCTGACGCAGGTCAGACTCGATCCGGCTGAGGTGCTGGGGATGGATCGGCAGTCGCCGCTCGTGCTCCTTCGCCGAGGTTGCCACAACACCGAGGGTCAACTTGTCCACGCCGTCTCCCTTCCCGGCCCGAGTCTATACGGAGCAGTACGATCGATCCGAAGACACTGACGGGCACATCGAGGCTCGCTCCTTCAAAGCAGCCGATCGCAGCGGTGCGAATCACCACGGCCCCACGAGCTCGCCGGCTCGACGCGCTCTGCGGCCAGCCGTTGGCTTCGGACTCGAACGAGATGTCGAGGCGGACGCGGTGCTGCGTCACCTTGCCGTTCTCGATCGTGAGATCCGTGCGCGTGACTTCGGCCAGCCAGGGACACGCCGCGCAATACCGTTCTTCCACGCTCAGGAAGGGGTCAGGGACGGCACTGCCGAGACTACTTCCGATCAGTACGTGACGGCCTCTGCCTCCTCGACAACATCCGGCCCGGACTTGTCCGCGAAGCGATCAAGCACGCCCGATGCCAGAAGCCGATCGCGTCCGACTCTGGCGTCGTCCACCGACTCAAACTGGATCACGATAAAGACTTCGTTGGGATCCTCGACGCTACGAAGGATTCGATGTCCCTTCGCCGAGCGGCGCGCGCCGGGAACGTCCTGATCGAACATCGGCTTCCAGGCGTCAAAGTCTCCGACTTGTATCCGGGTCACGATAAAGGCCACAAGGCCACCTTCCCATTCTCGGTAGAGAGGTCGCGGCGAACCCTACAAGGCCAACCGTTGTCCTCACCTCCGGCCTACCCGACGCGAGCATGCCAGTCGGAGTGATCAGCCGCGCCCGCCGTTCACTCCTGACGCCGCGACCGGCACATACCGGTTCCGCGCCCGGCTCAGAAACCCCATCACCCTCGCAGCGACAGGACGGTCGCCGGCCGCGCGATCGCCATCAGCGAATCCGGCACGGCGTCCTCGAGCCGCCGCCCCCCTTGCCCAAGGGAGCGCCAATCGAGGAGAGAACGGGCTGTGGTAGCTTGGCGGGGCCGGCTTCCGAGGCTGGCTTGGCGACCCATTGGAGACGGAGGGAGAGCGAAATGGCTGAGACAGGTACCCCGGTGTTGGATCTGCTGGCGGAGATGACGGCTGATTCGTTGGAGGCGTCGACGCTGGATCCGGAGATGCTGATGGTGGCGCGGATCGCGGCGCTGGTTGCGATGGATGCCGCGCCGGTCTCGTATCTGACGAATCTGGAGGTCGCGGGCGAGGCGGGAATCGACGCCGACGAGCTGCAGGGGATTCTGGTTGCGATCGCGCCGATCGTGGGCACCGCCCGGATCGCGTCGGCCGCGAGCAAGATCGCTCGTGCGCTCGGCATCGCGATTGCGATCGCCGAGGACGAGCAGCTCGGCGAAGGCGACTAGCCAGGAGTGCCCCGCGCCACCGCGGCCAGAGGTCTGCGGCGGCGCGGGATCCAGTTCGATTCCGTCCTGCTCTTGACCCTCGGAGGGAGCGCGGTGCTCAGATTGTTGGTGGTCCTTGGTGCTGTGGGGTGCCTGGCGTTGTGCAGCGGGAGTCCGGCTGTGGCCAGCTCGCCGGTGTCGCTTGTGGTTCCTTCAGCCACTGCGTTCACCGTGCTTGGGCATGACTGTGGCGGCATCAACCAGAACGACTTCATCACCCAGTTCGATCCGGCACGCGGCTACACCAAGAGCTACCCGGAAGGCGACGCCTACCTGTGGACGTCCTGTTCATGCGGGAAGGCGTGCTCGACCACCTACAAGGCGTGGGTGTCGACGATCTGGGACTTCACCGGCGCTCTGGTCACCGATACGGTGTTGTCCACCCCGCCCACCGTCAACCCGGCACTGTCGCTGACCGACGGCCACGGCAACCAGATCTACAACCAGACCAATCGTGCCTATCTGGTGGTGGCGCCCGGGTTTGTGCCCGCGCCGCGAGTGGCCGGGCTGAGCCCAGCGTCCGGCCCCCAGGGCACGACCATCACCATCACCGGCACCGGCTTCACTGGTGCCACCGCAGTCCAGTTCGGCACCAAGCCCGCGATCAGCTTCACCATCAACAGCGACACCTCGATCACAGCGGTCACGCCGAGCGGCAGCACCAACACGGTTCCGGTGACGGTCACCGGGGCGGGCGGGACCAGCGCCAAGAATACGAGCGACAAGTGGACGTTCACGCTCCAGCCCCGAGTCGGCAGCATCAGCCCCCACCAAGGCACGACCGACGGCGGCACGAAAGTCACCATCACCGGCAACAACTTCACCAGCGCCACCTACGTCGCCTTCGACGGCATCCCCGCCACCTCATTCAAGGTGATCAACTCAACCACGATCATCGCCGTCTCACCGCCCGGCCCGGACTCGGGAGTGACCGGTGACGTCATCGTCGGCACCGCAAACGGCTACAGCGCGACGTCGACCGCCGACCTCTTCACGTGGGTCGGCTAAGCAGACCCCGCACCGCTTGCAAGCACGATCACAGCCTCCAGCTGCCCTGCGCGCCAACGCCGCCGTCCCCGAAAGCATCGCGATGTGAGTGGAACCGGGTCAACTCCATCGCGCGTGCCCCTGCGCAGGTGGCTAAACGCCGTGGCGCGACCCATTCATCGCCGCTGAAGGTGTCGAATGATTGTCCACCGTACGTCCCCACACCGGACGGGCCGTCCCGAACGGTGTTACAAGAGCGGGCGGGTTTCGGGGGGCACTGGAGAGACTCCATAGCGCGACCAGTGCGCCCGTCCGAACACCCGACCATTTACCGGAGAGAACTGGAAGCCCGCCGACAGCCGCCAGCTCCAGCAGATGATCAACCCGAGCATGCCGATCAGGGTCATAGGCCTCAAGCTCGGACGCGAGGCGATGTAATTGAACTCGACACTCGGTATCTGCTGGGCGCAGCCGACAGCGCGCTGATCGACATCGTAAACCGAGGCTTCTACCGGGCGAGCCCCGAGGCGGAGCCGCGGATCGAGGCCGGCGAGGCGGTTGCCGAGACCGAGTACTACCTTCGTAGGTTGCCTGCGCTTCATCCGGATGGCGCCGCCACCGCTGACGGACCAAGCGGGTCGTTGTAGGCTTGGCCAGTGACCGAGGCGGGCCAGGATTTCGGATCCGCGTCTTCGACGTCGAATGGCCCCACCAAGCTGCAAGACAGGGATATATGCGCCGTACGCTTGGAACTACCAAGATCACCGTCAGCCCTCTCTGCCTGGGAGCAAACGTGTTCGGCTGGACGGCCGATGAGACCGAGTCGATCGCCGTGCTCGACGCCTACACGGAGGGCGGCGGCAACTTCATCGACACCGCCGACTGCTACTCGGACTGGGCCGACGGGAACACCGGCGGGGAGTCCGAGACGATCATCGGCCGCTGGTTCGCGCGCCGGAGCAATCGCGATCGGGTCGTTCTGGCAACCAAGGTTGGCCAGTTGGCCGCGCGCCCCGGCCTCAGCGCCGACAACATCAACCTGGCCGTCGACGACTCGTTGGCCCGGCTCAACACCGATTACATCGACCTCTACTACACCCACGTGGACGATCCGCAGACACCGCTGGCCGAGACCCTCGGCGCGCTCGACGCGCTCGTCGACACCGGCAAGATCCGCGCCTACGGCGCATCGAACTACACCGCCGCTCGGCTGGCGCAAGCGCGGAAGGTCGCTACCGACAGCGGCTGCCGGGGGTTCGTCGCACTTCAGCCTCACTACAACCTCGTGCACCGTGACGAGTATGAAGGCGACCTCGAGGAGGCGTGCCGCGCATCCGGCATGTCGTGCGTCTCCTACTCCTCACTCGCCGACGGGTTCCTCACAGGGAAGTACCGACCCGGAGCCGCACTCCCCACCAGCGAGCGCGCCGAAGACGCCGCCGTTTATCTGAACGACGCGGGGCTTCGGGTCCTCCTCGCCCTCGACACCGTTGCGGCACGCGTCAACGCCCCGATGGCAGCCGTCGCACTGGCCTGGCTGCAAGCACAACCCACGGTCGCGGCGGCGATCGCCAGCGCGCGCACCACCCAGCAGTTGGCCGATCTGCAGCACTCAGAGCGCGTGAGCCTCTCCGACGAGGACCTGCGCCTCCTCGACGAGGCATCGTCGTCGGCGCCGGTGCCCACTTCCGACCAGCTCTAAGAAACGCCGAACCCGCCTCGCGAGCGCGCGACTGTGGCGTGGTGGGCCGGCCCGGAGACCGGCCCACCACGCACCCGCTCTACCAGCCGACCGCCTCGCCGTCCTTGCGGAAGTAAGAGGCAGCCCGGTACACACCGTTGACCGGCGGGTCGCCGTTGGTGACCCACTCAGCCGGCGGCTTCAGCCCGGGCGCGACGGCGAAGAAGATCGCCTGGTAACCGCCGAACTGGTCGTCGTTGCTCGTGAACGCGGCGGACGTGGTAGCCCATCGCGGCCAACTTGCCGCCGACCAGGTCGTAGAGGTTCGACTCCAGATCGACCCGCTTTGCTGACTGGCTCTCGTGGAACCGGGCGGCGTCGCCCGCGGCCTGCACGTTCATGCCCAGGTCGACCATGTTCACGATCTCGGTCGCCTGGGCCTAGGCCTGCTCGTCGCCGCCCATGTTGCCGAACGACCGCAGCGGCTGGCCGTCCTTCATGACGAACGCCGGGATGATCGTCAGGAACGGCCGCTTGTGCGGCGCGATCGCGTCGGGCAAGGACGGGTCGAGGTTGAAGAACGACCCCTGGTCGTTCATCGGGAACCCATAGCCCGGCACCGAGATCGACGACCCGAAGTAGTCGTAGATGCTGTAGATGAACGACACCATGTTGCCCCACCGATCGGCAGCCGTGAGGTAGACGGTGTCGCCTCGCTCATTAGCGCTGACCGAGACCGACGAGCCCGTGCCTGCCGCCGTCGACAGGTAGGCCGGCGCGTGGTGCAGGCCGCGGTCAGCTTTCCCGCCACCCGGACCCTGTTTGTTGCGACGCTGGTCAAGCACCGGCTCCGAGACGCCGATACTTTGAGATGCGAGTCGCGCTTGTGCTCTTGCTGCTACTGATCCCTACCGGCTCGGACGCGAGCGCCGCCGCAACGCCGCTCCCAGCACCACAACCTTGCCCCGCGTGCTGGCATCCAGCTGTCGGCGAGGCCTGGCAGATCCAGCTTTCGGGAACAGTCCAGACCAAGATCGGCCAGCCGATCGATGATGTCGACTACCAAACGCCGGTCGCAACGCTGGACGCCTTGCGCAGCCGTGGCGTCCACTTGATCTGTTACGTCGACGCGGGCGGCTGGGAGAACTACCGGCCCGATCATGGCGCTTACCCAAAGTCGGTGCTGGGCAAGGTCATGCAGGGCTGGCCGGACGAGCGCTGGGTCGACATCCGCCGGCTGAGCGTCCTCCTCCCCATCCTCAGAAAACGAGCCGAGATCTGCAAGCGGCACGACTTCTCAGCGATCGACTGGGACGACGTCGAGGGCTACCAGAACGCCACCGGATTCCCCCTGACCCCCAGCGATCAGCTGCGCTTCAACACTGCGCTGGCGAACATGACACACCGGCTCGGTCTGGCGGTCGGGTTGAAGAACGACGTCGATCAGGCCGGACGACTCGCCCCGTACTTCGACTTCGCGGTCAACGAGCAATGCTTCGACTACCAGGAATGTTCCCACCTCGAACCGTTCATCAAAGCCGGCAAGCCTGTGTTCCAGATCGAGTACCACACGCTCCCTCACCTGTGCACACGGGCACATGCGTACCACTTCTCCACCCTGGTCAAACGCCTCAGCCTGAACGCCTGGAGAAGCGCCTGCTGATCACCGATCGCCGGCGGTCAGCCAGCTTCGCGGCGGGACCGACGGCTTGGGCGACCTTGACAGGTTCTCACGGCCGTTGCCGGGTCGAGGCTCGTTCAGCGGACACGGCCGCGCCTGGCGGGCGGATCGATCGGGGCCAGGCTGCACAGCTCGTCGATCTTGTCGACGTCCCGCGCATGACCTCGCTCTTGCCGCGATCCCGTAGGCTGATTGGATGGAACGGGAGACAGTCACGGTGCTCCGAAGGCCGGTCCTAGTCGTCAGCGCGGCGCTGCTCATGATCGCCGGCGTCTTAGGGGCGAGAGCACCGGTGGCGACGAGCGCATCGACATCTGGCTCACTGGTGCGAGAGGCGGCGGCAAGTCTCGTTGCTCGGCACCTGATCTCGCCCACGGGATCGGGATGGGCGTGGCGCTCGTCGATCCAGAAGCCGCACCTTCAAACAGACCGAGACGTCGGCGCCGCCTCAGTCGGCATGGGCCTGATCGCCGCCTACAGCGTGACGCACGACCCCGCGTTCGTATCCGCGGCACAGAAGGCAGGCGATTTCCTGATCTCGGCCCAGACCCCTGCCGGTAGCGGTCGCTGGCCCGACTATGTCGACCCCAGCGGCGCGGCCCGGTACGGATTTACCAGCTTCGACGACGGCTCGGCCGGCATCGCCGATTACCTGTGGCGACTCTACGAGCGCACCCGGGATGCTCGGGATCGGACCGCGGCCCTGGCAGGCATTCGCTGGGTGATCTCCCAAGCGCACGGGGCAGACGGCGTCGGCTGCCCCGCCGAGTGCCGCTGGAGCTGGTACTGGCCGCACACCGCGGAGGCATACAACGGGATCGGTGAGGGAACGGCCGGAATCGTCTGGACCCTCGACGCATTCGCCAGACGAACCGGGGACACTTGGTTCGAGCGGGTAGCGCTCGGCGGTGCCCGCTACCTGGAGCGCCAGATGAGCCCAGCAGGCGCGATCCCCGAAACGCCATACGGTCACGGGTACGACACTGGCTATCTGAGCGGCCAGGCAGGCCACGCCTTCCTCTTCCTGACGTTGTACCGGCATACCGGAAACCGGCGCTGGCTCCACGACGCGACCAGGCTCCTAGGGTGGGAAACCCAGCACGCCCAGCCACAAGCGGCCGGTGGTGTTGCCTGGCCGATCGAGCTGGGACAAGGCGGATCTAAGCTCCGCGCAACCGGCGTCGAGGAGGGCAACGCCGGCATCCTGTGGGTCTACCTCCAGGCATACAAGACGACCGGGACGCCGGCGTACCTGGAGATGGCGCGCCGCGCCGCGGTCTGGCTGCTGGCCGTCGCTCGCCACCATGATGGCGGCCTGGCGTGGCAGGAGGACGCCGGCCGCCACCTCGTACACACGAGCCTGGACAACGGCGCACCCGGGATTGCGATCACACTCTTCGACCTGGGACGGCTCACACACGACCCGCGCTATACCCGGGCGGCGGCCGCGGCTGAGCGCTGGGTCGTCGCGGTCAGCCGACGAGACACAAACGGCATCTACTGGTACGAGAATCGCCACGCCGGTTCCTGGCACATCCGCGCCGACCCGTCCTGGCATTGGGGCATCTCCGGGGTCATCGACATGGCCGCCCGACTCGGCGGCTGGCCGTTAGACATTCCCGGCGAACAACCCGGACTCTCAGTAGGCACTCGTGGATCAGCTCGCGGAGCTGGCTGGGCCAGTCGGCCGGCGATGTCGGGGTCACGAATGCCAGACGCGGCCCGGCTGTCCCCAGCCCGCGAAGTCAGCACGGCCGAACAGCGCGGGTATGCCGTGACGAACCCGTCGGGGAAGGCGATCATCTCTGTTCGGTCATCCACAGCCCCGAGCGTAAGACGCGCACCCATCTCCCGACGGAGTTGATGCTCGCGTCTCCAGAATGAGTAGCCGAGGCCCGGGCGGGCCGTTCAGCGCGAACCCGCTGCCACTACTCCGATCGCCCGAGTCCCTCCCGAACTTTGGTACCACGGGATAGCAATCGCGACGGCTTGCAAGTCGCTGACGTACCCTCAGAAACGCCGAAAGCCGCTCAACCATGCTGCTTCCGGGGAGTGCGCTGGAGAGGACTTGAACCTCCACGACCCATACGGTTCACAAGGCCCTCAACTCCGCACGCTTCCGCCAGATCCGCGAGATGTTCCCAACCATGCCGATCCAGTCGATGCTCGTGGAGCGATTTGGCTTCGTGGACGCGCTGGTTGCTACACCGGCTGCTACATGAATCGGTGATCTCCTCGGACACAGTTCCCCGTCCCTCCGGTCGCCTTAGGTGCGCTGACCGGCGTCTACTATCGTAGACCGCGTCGAATGTCCAGCTGAGTGCCATGCCGTGCAATAGTCGGCACGAACCCGCTCGCCGAGCCTCGAACTCGAGATCCGTTCGGCCGCCCCGACAAACGGGCCAGCGTCAGTGGAGGTGCTGCTGCCGCTTCGCTGAACACCCTCGTTGTCGCAGCCTGGGTCTTGGCGGACGCGTTTGCAATTCCCCGGGTGCTCTGCGGCCGCGAGCGCGGCCTCGACGATCTCGTAGGGGCGTGAATGGGTTCGGTTAGGAGCGCTGGAACCCATCGGGTGTCCGCAGTCCATAGCCAAAGGCGCGGTCAAGGGCGACGTGGAGCCCCGAGATCCGCTATCTGCGGCCACCATGGCCGGTCTGCGGCGAACCCGTAGCCGGGAAGCGAGCCTAGTGCTCAGACCGGTGTCGCAAAAGGGCTTCTCGGAACCGCCAGTGAGCCACGCCCGCAGGGCGAACAATGCCTTAGTGGGCTCGCGTTTCTCGGTGAGGCTGTGCGGATCGCCGTGGTGGGTCTAGTCCTTGAGCTGGGTGTAGAGCTCCCAGGCGCTGCGCTCGACCCAGTTGTGGGCGAGCTTACCGGTGGGTGTGACGGCCAGGATGGCGTTGCCGGTGAACGCTACTGGCTTGCCGTCGGCCGGGAGTCCGAACATGCCGTTGTTGCGGCCGGTGACCCGCCAGCGTGACGACACGCGGGAGCCATCGAGGTTGGCAAAAGTCTCGACGGTTTCAATCTTCAGGTCGGCGATCTTTGATTGGAAGCCGGCCACCCAGGCCTTGAAGTTTTCACGCCCGGCGACGTCCACACCCGCGGTGGTGATTGTGAAGTCCTCGGTTACGAAGCGGTCGATCGCTGCGGGATCACAGGCCGCCCAGACTTCCTCCCAGAAGGATTCGACAAGCGCGATGGATGCTTCCGGCGTCATAGCACGTCTCCTATTGGATCGAGGGTGGGGATGGCGGGTTTGCTCGGGCAGACGGTGCAGAGTCCGATGAACCATTTTGGCCGTCCAATCCGCGGCTCTGCCGGAAGCCGTCGCGGGCGTTGCTGTGGGGGAACGGCTGGTCGGGCACGGGTGTGCCGAGCGCGTCGCATAGCGGCTGCCAGCCGTCTCCGGGCCGCCACTCGACCAGGCGGTCTTGGGGCGCGTAGCGGCGTACCGCGGCGTTGTGGGCGTCGTAGGCGGCGACCGCGGCGTCGCGGTCGGAGAAGTCGGCGGTGAACGTGCTGGGGAAGAGCGAGTTGAGCATGCGGTAGACGGGGCCGGGGTCCATCTGGCGGCTGAGCTCGAAGATCGTGTTGTTCGCGCTTTCCCACCACTCCTCTGAACTGGCGCGGGTGGAAAGGAGGATGACGGCGTCGGGATTCTCCTGCGAGAGCTGTCGCCAGAATGCTGCGGTGGGCCAGTCGACCGTCGCCGCGTACCCCTCGATCGTCCGGGTCAGGTCGAGGGTCTCGCCCTCCGCGGCGCGCCGCCACACATCGGCGTCGTCGGGCCGCTCACGGATCTCGACCATGTGATAGCAGGGAGCGTCCAGCAGCGTCTCGAGTGCAAGTTTGAGAGAGTGAGTGCCGGTTCGACCAAGCCCGGCGCCAACGACTCGGAGGCTCACAGTCGAGCTCCTTCTCGGTGCGCGGCTCGGTTGGCTGCTGCAAAGCTCGTCGTCTCGTGGGTTCCATCGCAGAACGGCTTTGTCGCGGAGCCGCCGCAGCGGCAGAGGAAGATCGTCGTCTGCTCGGGGACGTCGTACTCGGTTCCGCCGGCATCGACGACCCGAATCGGGCCCTCGATCAGGTAGGGGCCGTTGTCGGTTGGGGTGATCGTGACGTGGGCACGGTTCCTCCTGACTGGAGCGTGGGGTGTGCGCCCGCCCGTGTGAGCGGGCGCACGTCTCCTGGTGGTAGGGCTAGTGGCCGGGTGGCGGGCCCGGGGGGCCGAGGATCTCGAAGCCGTTTCGCTTTGCGATCGAGGCGAGTCGCGCCATGTCGGGGTGGCCCTCCATCGGCGGTGGCAGCACGCGCTCGAGGGCGGGCTCGCCGGCTTCTCGCTGGAATCCTTCGAACTGCATCGGTGCGAACCCAGCCAGCGCCCTGACCCCGCCTGCGTCGGCGTAGAAGGTGTGGGGCACGCCCTTGGGGCCGAACGCGAACGACCCGGCCTTCAGCGACAGGCAGGTGTCGGCGACCCAGAACGTCATCGAGCCCTCAAGCACGTAGAACCACTCGTCCTCTTCGGGATGGACGTGCCAGGGCGAGCCGATGCCCTCCGGCACCACGATCTCGGCCATGCCGTATGCGCCGGCCGTATCGTCGCGGCCGATCTTGATCGTCTGCAGCATCCCCAACAGCCAGAACGCCTCGCCCTCATCGTGAGCGAGCGCGTAGCCGGCCTGTGCTCGCTCCGCGGTGATGGTGGACATCTGTCACTCCCTTCCGCTCGTTGGTATGATCCACAACAATCCCTAGATCAACTGTTGCGAGGAGGACTATCTCATATGGAACAATCCCTGTCAAGCCCCTCGCCCGAACGGCTCCGCTGCTGGCGCCTATACATAGAAAGCGCGCTCGCACTGCTGGACGTGCTCGACACCGAGCTCCAGGCCACCGCCGGCATCTCACAGCGCTGGTACGACGTCCTCGTCCACCTCGAGGAATCGCCAGACGGCATCCCCATGAACGAGCTCGCCGACCAGATCCTGTACAGCAAAAGCGGCTTCACCCGCGTCATCGACCGCATGGAAGACGCCGACCTCGTCCGCCGCGTCCCCCGCCCCAACGACCGCCGCTCGATCCTCGTCACCATCACCGACCAAGGCACCCAGACGATGCAAAACGCTCGCCGCTACCACCGCGACGGCATCGAACGACACTTCTCAAGCCACCTCACCGACACCGACATCGCGGCCGTCACCCGCGCCCTCGACAAGATCAGCACCCACGCCCGCCCACTCCGCCCCGGCCGCATCCGCGGCTAACACCACGACCCACCTGACGCATCAGTCTGTCAGCGTCACGGCACCCTCGCAGGCTCCGATGTCCGACTTCCTGCATTCCCTTTACCCCCCCAGCGGCTTGAGGGGTGTGGGGTCGGGGTCGAATCGGTGAAACGGTGCTTGATCATGGTGCAAGGTGTCCTCCAGCGCGCCGTGGAGTGGCAGTACCTGGCGGCGAACCCCGCTCGCTACGTCCGCAAGCCTCCGTCGCGTCGAAAGCGGGCGGTCCGCCCCCTCCCCCCGGAGAAGATCGAGGAGATGCGTGCCCGGCTCATCACGAATGAGCAATCCCAGGATGCCCTCCTGGTGTGCCTGCTCGGATACTGCGGTCTTCGACCAGGCGAGGCGTTGGCGCTTCACTGGGAGTCCGTCGGTGCCCGGCGACTACTGATCGACTCCTGCGTGTCGCTGGGCGAGCTGAAAGAGACAAAGACCGGGAGGGTCCGGACCGTTCCCCTGCTCGATCCCCTGGTCGAGGACATCACCTCGTTTCGCACTGCACTGCCGGCGCACCGAGTCCATGGGTTGATCTTCGCCACGGCTCAAGGCCGCCCGTGGTCTGAGCACATGTGGCGGAACTGGCGCCGGCGCGTGTTTGGTCCCTGCGCCAATGCAGCCGGGCTGATTGGGGTTAGACCATACGATCTGCGCCATTCCTTCGTGAGCCTTCTCATCGCAGAGGGGCGGAGCATTCTGGAGGTTGCGCGCCAGGCTGGACACAGTCCAACCATGACGCTGAACGTGTACGGGCACGTCTTCGATGAGTTCGACCCGGTCGAGCGCACGCCAGCAGCCCAACGCATCCAGCAGGCCAGAGCGGGACTGCTCGGGTGCTCCGGCTCATCCCGACACTCCTCCCCGGGTACCTGACACGGCCGTACGCAGGCGCCGAGTGCCACCTGGTGGTCGGGGGCGGCGCATCGCGCCACGCCGGCTGACGGTCTCGTCCTGACCTCGCTCCCTCTCCGTCGCGTCGGATTGGTCACCACCACAGTTCGCCGATCAACTACATGATCCGCGCCCGCGAACACGTAGTGGATGGGCAGCGTATGGCCGCCCCGGAGGCACAGGCCTCCGCACCGAACCCAGGAGATCACCCATGGCTACCAAGCCCGAAAAATCCGAACAGACCACGAACCCCGCACCACAAGATCGACATGATCCCGAGCCGCCGGAGATGGACATCGAGGAACGCCTCTCATTCCCGGAGGCGCGTGCCGCAATCGCAGATCTCGAGGGTCAGGATCAGTCCCTGTGGATCTCACTCCCCGGCATGGAGCAGACCGAACTGGACGGGCATCTGGCTGAGGTTCCGCGAACCTTCCTTGATGCGAGGCCGCCTATCGGTCTCGGACCCGGCCGCGCGGGGATTCCGTGATGACGACATCGCGTTTGTGCTTAACGGCCCGTTCCAGCATCCGCTGCGGTTCAGCATCCCAGAACCCTTCGTCGCCGACGCCTTCTGGGATCCCGATGGCCGACTGGTCGTCGAGCTGGAAGGCGGCGTGCGGCTGATGCTGGACGGCCACCAGAGCGAGCGCGCTCCAGGCCTGATTGCCACGGTTCGGTCGCTGAGCGAGCCCCCGACGGCTCGCTCAGCGAGCCGGGGCACGTGGTCGAGCCTCATCATCGTCGCCCGGCCGTCCTGCTCTGGCTCGAACCAAACCGTGTGGCGCGCGTCCATGGCCCTTTGTTCGACGCCGGCATCCAGGTCGCCGTTGGCGATGATCACACGTGGTGGCCGGAGCCCTAGGCGCGGAACGATCCCGCGCGTCAACGCCGCCGTTCGTGCCAGCTGATCTGGAGCCTTGGATTGCTGGGGTCGGTGTCGGCATGCCCGCGAGTAAGCCGCGGTGGCGAAGGCAGCAAAGCTTGGCGCTCGATCAGCGTGGCGGTTGCCCGATGGGTCGGCCTAGCTGGCCGGTCTACTCATGTCGGCCTTGGGGCACTCCAAGAACCTGCACGGCGACCACGTAGTCGGTGAGCCGCTACAGCGGCGAGCGCTCAACTGGCCCGGACCGAAGCCGAAAGGCACGTTCCCGACTGAACGCGCTTCAGCACGGCCTCACATCTAAGACGATCGTCTTGCCAGGCGAGAACACAGACGGGCTACAAGCGCTGTACCAGCAGGTCCGCGATGACCTCAAGCCGGAAGGCGCGTTCGAGGAGCAGCTGGTGGAACGGATCGCCTCCTGCTTCTGGCGCCTGCGGCGCTGCGAACGCGTTGAGGAGGAGCTCTACGCCTACCGTCTACTGCAGGACATCGAGGACGACGGGCAGTCCGAAATGAAGCCCATCACACCCACGCTGTCTCGGATGGATGGCATCCCCTACTACTCGGAGGACGACCGTAGGGAGGGTGTCGTGGCGGCCCTCCTTGCTCGTGAGGAGATCCAGGAGGTGGGCATCTCAATGGGGCGCGCATTCCTCCGTGATGTCGTCAATGGCAACGGTCTTGGGAGTCTCAGCCGTTACGAGACAACGCACCTGCGGAACCTCCAACGCTACTGGGCCGAGCTTACGCCAGAAGCAGACAACGCGACGACGATTCATTGCCTACAAGGGCAATAGCGTTGCCTTGCTCGCTCAGGCGCCTGTCTTTTGCGAAACGAACCCAATCGATGAAGCCCTCTAACGGACTCGAACCGTTGACCCCTTCCTTACCATGGAAGTGCTCTACCAACTGAGCTAAGAGGGCGGGCGCGCCCGAGGGCGCCGCACCGCCGCGGCCTGCTGGCCGGGCGGCACCCCGCCATCTTACCCGGCCTCGCAGCCGCCGGCGTCCCCCGCCAGGGAGGGCCTCATCTGGCGACGACCTCGAACCCGATCGGCGTGGCCACGGCCGTGTCCGACAGGCCCAACCGCGTCCGCACGCGCGCCTCAACCTCGTATCGCCAGGCGATCGAACGGGCCTCGACTGCCGGGGGCAGCGCGTCCGGCACCGGCACCCGGAACCCGCTCCAGGTCTCGCCGTCGCGCCAGTCGAGGGGCACCGACTCGCTCCAGATGGTCTCCAGGCGCCACAGCGCCGGCTGGCGTCGGTTGTGCACGATGCTCCGCCCGTTCGTGCGCCACGCCTCCAGGCAACGGCAGGTGACCACCACGCCCTGGGCCACCGTTTTGCCGGGGTTCAGGTGCACCCGACCCGCAAGCTGGCCGCCGCCCTGCACGTCCACCTCCGCCAGCTCGATGTGGAAGCGACGGGCCTCGTACCGGGCGATCATCCGATCTGCGAAGGGAGCGGACTCCTGCAGCCGACCCGCCTCCAGCCTGCCCGTTACCTGGACGCTGGTCAGATCCCTCGACGCGTTGCGCCCATCCGGCACCGTCCGCACGACGTACTCGATCGCGCACTTCCGCCCGTGGGCCGTCGGCACGGCGGTCGCCGGCACCTCCAGGGCGAAGTCGCCTTCTCCGTTTGCCTCCCCCGGCGTGAGCCGCGTCGCAGCGGTGCCGGCCGGGCTGGTCTCGAGCCGCAGCAGCACCACCTTGGTGCCCGCGCCGCCCTCGATGTGCCCGCGCACGGTCTCGCCGGCACGAACCGCGGTTCGCTCGACGATGGCCGCCATGGCGGCCATGCTATCGGCATCGCGCCGTGACCGGTCTTACTCGGCTTCGACGCTGAGAGGGCCGCCGGCGGCGTGCACCTCGTGCAGCTCGCTGGGCCACCAGTTCCACTTGCCCAGCAGGATCACCGTGCTGGGGATCAGCAGCGTCCGCACGAAGAAGGTGTCGAGCAGAATGCCGGCCGCCAGGCCGAGGCCGATCTCGCGCACCTGGCCGGTCGCCGTGATGGTGAGGACGATGAACGTCCCGGCCAGGATCAGGCCGGCGGAGGTGATCGTGCCTCCCGTGCTCGACACCGACCGGACGACGGCCGGCCTCAGCGGGAAGTCGTGGGCCTCCTCGCGGATCCGGCTCATGATCAGGATGTTGTAGTCCTCGCCCAGCGCCATCAGGAACACGAACATCAGGAACGGCAGCACGAAGTTCAGGCCGGGGTCGCCGCCGATCACGACAAACACCAGTATGGCAAGGCCGAGCGAGGCCAGGTAGCTGAGCAGTACGCTGAGCACCAGGTAGATCGGCGCGATCAGGCTCCGCAGCATGATGGCGAGCAGGATCCCGATGATGATCAGCACGACCGGCACGATCCGCAACAGGTCGCTGGATGAGGTCTGGCTGACGTCATAGCTGGCCGGCGCCTGGCCGCCCACGCCGCTGTCCGTGGCGCCGACCTTCTCCGCCGCTGCCGTGACCGCATCTCGCACCTGCGGTGTCTTGTTCATCGCCTGCGTGGAGTCGGCCGTGCCCGCCTTCAGCTCGGCGTAGAACTGCAGGGTCTTGCCGTCGGCCGACAGGAACTGCGCCAGCGACCGGTACCCCTGGTACAGCGCGCTTGGCAGCGTCGTCCCCGGCGGTGGAGTCACCGGCAGCTTCTGCGGTGGCCCCAGCTTCGCGTACAACTGCTCCAGGTCCGCCGGAGAGACCGACGTCCCGTTCGGGTTCAGCGGCCCCGCCAGCGCCGAGAACAGCCCCGAGCTCTGCAGTGACGCCTGGGCGTCGGCAATCTGCGTCGCGTCCTGCCAGGCCGGCTGTTTCAGCTTGAACAGCACGTTCGTCGGATTCGATGCTGCGGCGGGGAAGTGCTGGTCGACCAGCGCCTGCCCCTGGGCGGAGTCGCTGCCGCCGGGCGAGCTCTCGCCGCCGAACCCGGCCGGCGTGTAGGTCAGCACGACCAGCGCCAGCCCTCCGAACAGCACCAGCCCGATCCCAAGCGTCAGCCCAGGGCGGGCGACGACCCGGGACGCGATCCGCCCCCACCACCCGCGCTGGTCGGAGTGGGCCTTGGGCCGCGTCGGCCAGAACGCAATCCGCCCGAAGATCGCAAGCAGCGCCGGCAGCAGCGTCAGCCCGGCCAGCAGCATGATCGCGATGGCGACCGCCAGCGCCGGCCCCAGCCCGCGGTAGAAGCCGAGGTTCGCAAGCAGCAGGCTCATCAGCGCCGCGATCACGGTGGCGGCCGAGAACGTGATCGACTCGCCGACACGGGTCAGCGCGTAGGTGACCGCCTCGTGCGAGTGGCGGCCGGCGGCCAGCTCCTCGCGCACGCGGAAGATGAGAAACAGTCCGTAGTCGGTACCGGCGCCCAGCACGATGACGATCAGCAACAGCTGGGTGATCGAACCGACGTCGACGATCCCATGCTCGGCCAGCAGCGCGATCACCGGCTGGGCGACCAGCAGCGACAGGAACGCCGGGATCAGCGTGATCAGCGGCGCCACCACGCTTCGGAACACGAACAGCAGCAGCACGATGATGAAGATGATCGAGAACAGCTCGGTGTTGCGCTGCGTCTTGGAGTTGGCATCCTGGATGTCGACCTGCGTGGCCAGCTCGCCGGTCAGGTGGATCGGCACGGCGCTGCCGGTGGCACCGTCCATGGCCGAGCGGATGTCGTCGACCACTCCCTTGCCGCCGTCGGCGCCGACCTTGGACGAGTCGATCTCGACCAGCGCCTTTCGCACCTGGCCGTCGGCCGACAGCCCCTGGTCGCGCACGTCCAGCACGCCCGGCACCTTCGCCACCGCCGCCTCGGCCTGGTCGATCGCCGCCTGCTGCTGCGGGGTCAGCGGCTTGCCGTCGCCGCCGGCGACGAGCAGCGAGGTGAGGCTGAACTGGGCCTGGAACGGCTCCGCCAGCGCCGCCGCCTTGATCGAGGGCGAGCTCTTGGGCAGGAACGACGAGGTGTCGGTCTTGACCTGTTGGGAGATCGACGGCCCCAGCGCCACCGCGACCACGGTGCCCACGATCCACAGCACCACCATCAGGTAGCGGAATCGCACCGAAAGGCGCCCGATGACGGCGAACACGTGATGCATCGGCGTCGGACGGTAGCGCGGCTGGCGCAACGGCGCCGCGATCTATACAGTCGCGACCATGAGCGATTCGAACTCGTTGCGCGGATGGGGTTTCTTCCTGCGCCTCGCCGGAGGAGCCCTGCTCGCCGGCATCATCTTCTTCGTCGTCGCCCTGATCTTCCTGAAGGCACTGTTCGCCTGGGGGATCCTCGGCTTCTTCGTGTTCCTGGTCGTCGTCGGCCTGATCGCAGGCTGGTGGTCCGACCGGAAGGCCAAGGCCCAGCGAGAGGCCGAGCTCAGCGACTAGGCCGGCGGGTCGTCCTCGCCGCGGAGCTCGCGCTCCTGCTCCTCGTCCAGCTCGCCTGCCGGCTCGACGTCCTCGACGCTGAAGCCGGGCGGAAGGTTCGACAGGTCGGGCGCGATCACCGTCGCCTGATGACCCGAGTCGGGCAGGCCGACCGTGGGCACGACCGACCCCGAGGCCGGCACCAGGATCAGCTCGCCGTACGACATCTGCGGCAGCGTCTCGCCGCGGAAGTAGGCGGGTGAGATCGCCCGCCAGATCAGCATCAGGACGACGCCCAGCAGCAGCACGCCGATGCCCAGCGCAAACACCCCGCCCACCTTGCCGCCGTACCAGGGGAAGCCGGGCAGCGGACACCGAGGTGTATCCGTAGTCGGGGTTGATGTACTGGCTGCACGCGTACACGAACAGCACCAGCAGCAGGATGCCGCCGATCAGCGGGACGATCCTGCGCGACACCGACTGGCCGAACGTCAGCGGCACGCTCCGGTAGAACCAGAAGCAGGCGAAGCCCGTCAGCCCGTAGTAGAAGGCGATCATCAGCCCCAGGGAGCCGATCGAGTCGCTCAGCACGTTGCCGCTGGCCTTGGTCAGCGCCACGTAGAACACGACCGACGCGATGCCCATCCCCCAGGTCGACCAGGTCGGGGTCAGGTACTTGGGGTGGATCTTCGCGAAGATCTTGGGAGCGGCCTTGAACGCCGCCATCGAGAGCGTCGTCCGCGCGGTGGGCAGGATGGTCGTCAGCGTCGATGCCATCGAGCTGGTCATGACCATGAACAGCAGCAGCTTGGTCAGCGTGCTCCCGGCGATGCCGGTGCCGAAGATGCTGGTGCCCAGCACGCTCAGCACGTCGTCCGCGTTGGCCGGGTTGGTGAGGCCGACGCCGTGGCTGCCCGCACCGGCCCACGCCTGCGCGCCGACGGTGACGATGACGTAGGTCAGCAGCAGCAGGATGGTCGAGATGACGGCGGCCCGCCCCGGCGTGTGGTTGGCGTCGGCTGTCTCCTCGTTACACGCCACCGCGGTGTCCCAGCCCCAGTAGATGAAGACGGCGGCCAGGATGCCGGCGGCAAACACGCCCGGCGAGGAGATGTTGAGCGGGTTGAACCACGAGAGCTGGATCCGGCTCGACTCGGCAACGCCGTTGCCCGTGTAGACCTTGATCAGCGCGGTGCCCGCCAGCAGCCCCAGGATCACCACCTCGATCCCCAGCAGCAGGTACTGCAGCTTGGCCGAGATCTCGATCCCGATCCACGAGATGTACGTCATCACGACGATCCAGACAACGCCGGCCACGGTCACCCACAGGTTCGAGGTGGCGAGGTGGTCGGCACCGACCAGCAGGAAGCCGTAGGAGCCGGCGATCTGGGCCAGGTTGGCCATCACGATCACGTCGGCGGCGAAGATCCCCCAGCCGCCCATCCAGCCCCAGCTCGCGCCGAATGCCCGGGTCGCCCAGGTGAACGTGGTGCCGCAATCCGGCTCGGCCTCGTTCAGCTCCTTGTAGGCGACCGCGATCATGTACATGGGCACGAACGCCAGCAGCATGATGATCGGCGACTGCAGCGCCACCGTCGCCACCACGAAGCCCAGCGCCGAGGCCAGGCTGTAGGCAGGGGCGGTCGACGCCATCCCCATGACGATGCTGGAGATCAGGCCCAGCGACCCGGTCTTTAGCCCTTTTTCCCCTGGAGCGCTGCCGTAGACGGGCTCGTCGACGACAGGGTTGCCGGCAGACATCGCGCGATCCTACACAAATGCCGCGTCCGGTATCTGACTGGCTAATCAGGCGAGGCGGTACGACACCGAGAGCGTGGTCGCTCCCAGCTGGGCCTTGCCGGCCGCCGTCGAGCGGTAGTAGATCCGCACCGAGGTCGCGTTGGCGATCGCCGCGGTGTTCACCTCGGGCAGCGAGATGACATCGCTGGCGAACGTCGTGCCGGTCACGCAGTTGAGCGGCGCGGCTGAGCTGCCGTGCGTGGCCAGCAGCGTGGCGCCGTTGTAGACGGCGACGTAGTAGCAGAGCGTCGAGGCCGCCGTGTTCGGCCGGTAGTTGAGGTTCAGCGTGGCGCCGGAGATGGCGGCGCCGGTGGGGATGTCCGGGTCGAACACCGGCCGCAGGTAGCGGGCCGCGCTGAAGCTGGTCTGGAAGTTCGAGGCCGACGTCAGCGCCGTGCCGTCCACTGCCGCCAGCGCCCACGGCGTGGTGGTCGCAGTGCCGGTCGCGTCGGTGGTCGCTGACCGGGTAGAGCGTGAAGGAGCCGTAGGGCGTGGTGCCGCTGATGGTCGCCTGGTCGATCACGGTCGCCTTCGCGGTCGGGGTCGTCCAGACGAAGACCCGCACCGCCAGGTTGTTGGCGGCGTCGCTGGTGGTGATCCCGGTCAGCGTCGTGTTGACGGTGGTGGTCACCGTGTTCGAGCTGGCGCAGCCGAGCGGGCTGGCGGAACTGCCGTAGGTGGAGAGCAGCGTGTTCGTGCTGGCCTGGTAGAGCTGGGCGAAGTAGCAGGCCGCTGGGCGCCGGCCTTGCCGGAGCGCAGGCCGAAGTTCAGCGTCAGGCTGCTGACCGGGATCCCGCCGGGCAGCGGCGAGCTCATCGCAAACTGGGTGTACTTGGTCGCGCTGTAGGCGGTCGGGTAGTTGTTCAGCGCGGTGTAGAGGTTGCCGTCGCCGAAGGCCACCGGGCTGCCGGCGAACGCCTCGGCGCCGCCGCCGGAGGCGTCCTCGAGGTCGAACGCGGGCACCGTGGTGGTGGTGGGAAAGATGTGGGACGAGGCGTAGGTCGCCGCGACCGGCGTGGTCGCCTTCGTGAACGCGGCGTAGGCGGCGGTGGCTCCGATCAGGGCGCCGATCACAGCGCCCACGGCGACCGCCGTCGCCCTGCTACCGAGTGCCGAGCGCCGGCGCATCCGTGCGCACCTCTTCCTGCTCATCGTCTGGGTCGTCGCGCCAGATGTCGCGCAGCCAGATCACGGCCAGCAGCATCGGAACGCAGAACACCAGCAGGTACCGCATGATCGGCGAGCGCAGCCACTCGATGATCCAGCCGGCACCGGGGATCACCCAGCGCTGCTGCCAGACCGGCGAGCCCGACAGCTTGGCCGTCCACGGGTCGGGAGCGGCATTGGCGTCGCCCTTGGTCAGGATCACGGGATGGGCGCCGCCCTTCAAGACTTTCACCACCCGGTGGGTGACGATCACGTGCCCCTGCACCGGGGCGTGGTAGGTGATCACCTGGCCGACGCGGACATCCGCCAGCGGCTCCGGCGTGACCACGACCACATCGCCGGGCGAGAAGTGCGGCACCATCGAGCCCGACAGCACCGTCTCGGTGCGGTAGAGCCCGGTGTGCGGTCCCAGCCCGAAGAACGCAAACACTGCCAGGCAGAACGCCAGCACCCCGCCGACCGCCAGCTTGGCGGCGATCGACAGGGTGCGTGAGGCGTGCTGCTTCATTCAGTCGACGTCCGCGCGCTACTGATTGGTGCCGGCGCGCTGGGTGCCGGTGAACGTGTACTGGATCGTCGAGGTCAGGCCCTGGAACGTGTTGCCTGCCGCCGACGGGAAGCTCAGCGTGAACCGCAGATGGTCGGTCGTGCCGGCCGTCAGCGCGCCCAGGTTGCTGAGGGCGATGTTGGTGCCGACGATCGCGCGGCTGGCCAGCACCGTCGAGGTCGTGCCACCGCAGGTGTAGGTGTAGGCCGGCGCGGTGCCGCCCTCAGTCCACGCCTGCGAGCACTTGTCGATGGTCAGCTGAAGGCCGTTGACCGCGTCGGTGTCCAGCAGCGACGACGTGGTCGCCGCGTTGGTCAGCGTGATCGACGCCATGTTGATGGTGCCGCCGTTGATCAGGTCGACGCTCCGCTGCATGGTGTCGCCGGGAGCGATGTTGCTGGCGCCGATGTTCAGCCGGTTGGTGGCCGAGCCCGTGGCGCCGAGGTTGAGGCTCACGGTGCCGGACGAGATCGTCTGGCTCTGCGAGACCGAGCTGGTGAAGGTCGCGTACGTGGCCATCCCGCGATGCTCGCGGCAGCGCCAAGCGCGGCCAGCGAGAGCAGGAGCTTGCGGCCGCGACGCCGCTTGCGCACTGGTGACGACAAAGGTTCTCCTTCGGGACAGAGGGGAATGAGGCGGCTTGGGGCATCCCCCTTCACCGACCAGGTACCTGTCGGCAGCAGGCAGCCGAATTTCCTCCCCCTTTTGAGGGAGTTCCCGTGCCAGAATTACGTAGTCGTCAGCTCGCGCTGAACGTATATGTGAGCGTCGTTGAGACGCTCTGCTGGGCAGCCGAAGCGCCGGCCGCCAGTCTCACGGTCACCCGCAGCCAGGCCGTTGCGTTGGGCTTCAGCCCGGCCAGCGCGAGTGAAATCTGCTTGGAACCAGGTGCGAACGACCCGGTCAGGGTGGTGGACGTGCCGTGGCAGGTGAGCCCCTTCCCGGCGGCCACCCAGGCCGCCGAGCAGCGGTCAACCTGCACGGTCAGCCCGCTGTTCAGGTGCGAGCCGCTGGTGGGAACGACCTTCACGGCAGCGGCCGCCACCGGCTTGCTGCCGACGTTGATGATCCCCAGCTGCCGCTGCAGCGAGTCGCCGGCGGCCAGGTTGGCGGCGCCGGTCAGGCCGCCCGCGGGCGAGATCCCCAAGGTGCGCACGGCCAGCGTCGCCTTCCCGTGCACCGCGGCGGAGGGGCGCAGGGCGGCGGCGGCCGTCAGCGTCCACCACGCGGCAACCGCCGCGAGCACGGCGATCGTGAGCGAGATGGCGCGCAGGCGCCGGCGTGTCCTTCCCTGGCTGATCGGTGTCCTTCCGTGGACGTAGAACCTGCGGAGCCGGCGCCGGTACGAGCGCCGTCCCTTCTCATCGGAATCTGTCGCCCTGACCGGAATCCCCATCAGGGGGGTTTGCAAGTCATATCCATGTGATTCCCGGCTGTACGAGGCCGGTCTCGTAGGCCAGCACCACCGCCTGCACGCGGTCTCGCAGCCCGAGCTTGGCCAGCACACGCTTGACGTGCGTCTTCACCGTGGCGTCGCTGATGAACAACTCCGCCCCGATCTCGGCGTTCGAGCGGCCGCGGGCGATCAGGGTCAGCACCTCGCGCTCGCGGCTGGTCAGCTGCTCGAGCGCCGGCTCGTCCTGGGGCAGCGGACGCCTGGCGAACTCGGCGATCATCCTGCGGGTGATGGCGGGCGCCAGCAGGGCGTCGCCAGCCGCGACAACTCTGATCGCCTCGACGAGCTGTGCCGCCGGCGCGTCCTTGAGCAGAAAGCCGCTCGCCCCGGCGCGCAGCGCGTCGTACACGTACTGGTCGAGGTCGAACGTCGTCAGCATGATCACGCGCGGTGGCTCTGGAGCGATGCGGCCGAGCCGCCTGGTCGCCTCGATCCCGTCCACCCCCGGCATCCGCACGTCCATCAGGATGACGTCGGGCCGCAGCCGCGCCGCCTCATCCACGGCCTGGGAGCCGTCGGCCGCCTCGCCGGCCACCACCATGTCGGGCTCGGCGTTCAGGATCAGCCGAAAACCGGTGCGCACCAGCTCCTGGTCGTCGGCCAGCAGCAGCCTGATGGTCACGCGCCCGACCCCAGCGGCAGGCGTGCCCGCACCACGTAGCCGCCGTCCTCCCCGCGACCGGCCCGCAGCTCCCCGCCGTAGAGGGCGACCCGCTCGCGCATGCCGACCAGACCGTGCCCGCCACCGTTCCCCGCGCTGTCCGGGTGGCCGCGACCGTCGTCCGAGATCTCGATCTCCAGCACCGCAGGGGCGTACCGAACCAGCACGCACACCCGGTCCGCTCCGGCGTGCTTGAGGGTGTTGGTGAGCCCCTCCTGCACGATCCTGTAGGCCGACAGGTCGACACCCTGTGGAAGCGCAGTCGGTGTGCCCTCCACCGTCAGCTCGACGGGCAGGCCGGCGCCGCGGATCTGGGCGAGTAGCTCGTCCAGATACTGCAGGCTCGGCTGCGGTGCCAGCGACGGCCCTCCTTCGACGTCGCGCAGCAGCCCGAGCAGGCGGCGAAGCTCGGTCAGCGCCTGGCGCCCGGTCGTCTCGATCGAGCGAAGCGCGTCGCGGGGATCCTCGACCATCGATCCATCGAGAATCGGCATACGGCTCCACCTCCACATCGGGTATACGTCAGCTATGGGCACCTTCACGACCCGGCCGCTCGAGAGCTCCACCTGGGACGCATTCGCCGAGCTGGTCGAGCGCAACAACGGGATCTACGGCGGCTGCTGGTGCGCCCCGAACCACGCCGAATACCGGCGCGGCATCACCGACCCGCGGACGCTGAAGGAGAAGCTGGTGCGCACCGGCCGTGCCCACGCCGCGATGGTGTTCGACGACGAGGGCTTCGCCCAGGGCTGGTGCCAGTACGGGAGGCCCGACGAGCTCGGCCTGAAGCACATGCGGGAGTACAGGAAGGACCCACCGCCGCCCGCGGACTGGCGGATCGCCTGCATCTTCGTCGACAAGGGGCACCGCGGTCAGGGCGTCGCACGGGCCGGACTGGAAGGGGCGCTGGGGCAGATCGCAGACGCCGGCGGCGGCCGCGTGGAGGCGATCTCCGAGGTGACCGCCGGCCGCGAGGCGCAGGCGCGCTTCCTGTTCAGCGCCACCGTCGAGCTGTTCGAGGAGCACGGGTTCGAGCGAGGCCGCCAGGTCGGCAAGCACGCCTGGATCGTCAGTCGACAGGTCCCCTAGTACCGAACGTCGATGCGGAGCTCGCCCGTGTCCACCACGACGTCGCCGCCGTAGGGAATCACCAGCTGCGGATCGGTGTGGCCGAAGTCGACCCCAAAGACCCAGGGCACGTCGGGGTGGTATTCCGCAAGGGCGGTCTCGACGGCCTCGTGCTGCGCCTCCTCGTAGAGCAGCTGCTCGCCGAACACGTTTCGGTTGGCATGCGACCACGACTTGGGCCGCCCCCAGACCACGGCGGCGAAGCGCTGCAGCAGGCCGCGCTCGCCGATCCCCATCAGCACCTGGTAGACGTAGTCCGGCGAGGGCATCTCCTCGGAGGTCTCGCAGAAGAGCACGCAGCCGTCGTAGCGCTCGTCGGGCTGCAGGTAGCGGGCGGCGCGGAAGTGGAAGTCGAGGATCTCCAGGCAGCCGCCCCAGCTCTGCCCCTCCACCCGCCGCTTCGGGCCATGCCACTCCCAGCCCTCGCTGGCCGTCATCCGCGGCTCGCTCTCGAGCATCCTGGGGTCCTCCCACTCGCCCTCGACGGTCGTGTACTCCTTTGGCTCCACCAGCGTCCGCCACCCGCCTTCGAGCAGGGCCGCCTCGAGCGACACGCGCGTGTCCGGGTTGATCGAGCCGGGCCGGCCCAACTGCACCATCACCGACCCGCCGTGGTAGCCGACGATGCCCAGGTTCCAGAGGTAGAGCAGCAGGTTGGTGTTGTCGCTGTAGCCGAAGAACGGCTTCGGGTTCGCCCGGAACACCTCCGGCTCGAGGTGGCGGAGCACCTTGATCTCGTCGTCGCCGCCGATGGTGGCGATCACCGCAGCGATCTGCGGATCGGCGAATGCGGCATGCAGGTCGGCGGCGCGCTCCTGCGGCGAGGCCTCGGGCGCCCGGGTCGTCGGGTACTCGACCGGCTCCAGCCCGAACTCCGCTCGCAGCCGCCGCAGTCCCAGATCAACCGGCGCAGCGAACTCGGCAGCCGCGCGGCCCGAGGGCGAGACGATCGCGACCCGGTCGCCCCGGCGCGCACGCGGCGGGTACGAGAAGGGCGTCACGCCCGGTGCGGATTGGTGAACGACCAGATCAGCGACCCGATCCAGCCGATCAGCGTCCAGCCGAGCATGAAGTTGACCAGGAAGATCGCCACCGACTGCCGGTGGTGGCGAACCAGCGCGACGATCGTCGGCACGAAGTAGATCGCGATGATGACGACGTCGTAGAGGAGGTGGTGCTGGGGGTGGTACCCGAACATCTGTCCGATCCTATCTAGACAACGCTATGGGAGGGAGAGGATTCGAACCTCTGTAGGCATAGCCAACGGGTTTACAGCCCGTCTCCTTTAACCACTCGGACACCCTCCCGGGCCCGCCGATTCTAGCGCCGGTGCGCTACTCGGCGTTGCGCAGAGCCTGCGCCTCGGGCAGGCTCTCGAGCTTCTTCAGGGTGTTGTTCTCGATCTGGCGGATCCGCTCGCGGGTGACCCCGAACGCGCGGCCGACCTCCTCGAGCGTGCAGGGGTGCTCGCCCTTCAGCCCGAACCGCAGCTCGATCACCTTGCGCTCGCGCTCGGGAAGCGAGTCGAGGGCGCGCTCGATGTCCTCCTTGCGGAGCGTCATCGTGGCGGAGTCGAACGGCGACACGGCCTGCTCGTCCTGCACGAAGTCGCCCAGCTCGGACTCCTCCTCCTCGCCGATCGGCTTCTCGAGGCTGACCGGCAGCTGCGCCATGCGCAGGATGTCGCGCACCTCGTCGGCCGTCATCGACAGCTCGCGCGCGATCTCGTCGGGCCGCGGCTCGCGGCCCAGGCGCTGCACCAGCTGGCGCTCGATGTGGACGACGCGGTTCAGCTTCTCGACCATGTGCACCGGGATGCGGATGGTGCGCGCCTTGTCGGCGATCGCCCGCGTCACCGCCTGGCGGATCCACCAGGTGGCGTACGTCGAAAACTTGTAGCCCTTGCGGTAGTCGAACTTCTCGACCGCGCGGATCAGGCCCAGGCTGCCCTCCTGGATCAGGTCGAGGAACGACAGGCCGCGGCCCAGGTAGCCCTTGGCGATCGAGACGACCAGGCGCAGGTTGGCCTCGATCATCTGCTGCTTGGCGCGCACGTCGCCGCGCTCGATGCGCTTGGCCAGGCTGACCTCCTGGTCGGCCGTCAGCAGCGGCACCTTGCCGATCTCGCGCAGGTACAGCCGCAGCGAGTCGAGGCTGGGCTCGACCGTCAGGTCAAGCTCGGGCTGCTTCTCGCCGTGTACCAGCCCGTCCTGCACGGTCTGCTGCTTCGACTCTCCGTCGAGGAGCTCGATGTTGTGGTCGAGCAGGTAGGTGTAGAAGTCCTCGAGCTGTTCCTTCGTCAGCTCGATCTCTTCCAGCGCCCCTGCCACCTCGTCGAAAGTCAGGTAGCCCTTCTCCTGACCTTCCGTGACGAGCGCCTTGAGCTCTTCGATATCCGGCAAGGAGATGTCGACGGTCAGCATTGGCGCCCTCATACAGGTGGGTGGTGGAGAGACCCCAACGCCTCAGGACACTCGGACAACGGTGAACCCGCTGCGACCGAGGAGCCTTCGGCGGTGGTTGTACAGCGCAGACGGAGGGCAGTATACCCGCGTAATTGCGACCCGAGAACCGGATTTTCACCGAAAGCTGAGAACTGCGTCAGTCGGGGCCCGATACGGGTGTCTTCCGAATCCTGCCAGCCTGAGGTGGCCAGCACCACATCGGATTTCACCATTCCGACCTCGTCACCCGGAGCATTTCGGACGCTCGGAGCCGCCAGATCGCGCAGGTTGACCGGTTGCGCCGGCCAGTCGAGCAGCTGGCCGGCCACGTCGAGCAGGGCGGGGGCCACTGCTCGATCATTTCCGTCCTCGACCCGCACCGCCACTCCCAGCCCCTGCTCGGGCAGAGCGAGGCAGGCCAGCCCCTCGGCGCCGCCCTTGCACACCGCGCCGGGCACCGCCCGCATCAGCTCCGTGTCCAGCCGGCCCTCGCCGCGCACCAGCTCGGGATGGGCGCGCATGGCGGCCGCCTGGCGGGGCTGCTCGGCCGCCAGCCGGGCGTAGACCCCTGCCAGAACCGCCAGCGGCAGCTCGAAGGCGACCACGCCGCAGCCGTCGACGCAGATCGGCACCTGCTCGGCGGTCAGCCCGGCCGCACGCGCTACCGCGGCACGGGCCGCAACCTGGGAGGGGTGGCTCGGGTCGCGGTAGCCCTCCAGCGGCCAGCCGGCGTGAGCGCTGGCGGCCAGGAAGGCGAGGTGGTTGCCGGAGCAGTTGTGGCGCCAGCCGCTGATCGACCGAGCCGGTCGTGTTGCGAAGCAGCGCCGGATCGAGACCGGCCAGAGCAAAGCCGCGCGCAACCGCCTCGACGTGCTCGGGCCGGCCGAGGTGGGAGGCGCAGCAGACGGCCAGGATCCGGTCGTCGAACCCGAAGGCGTCGAAGGCACCGCCCTCCAGCAGCGGCACGGCCTGCAGCGGCTTGGCGGTCGAGCGGAGGATGGTCGGCCGATCCGGATCGCCGGCGGCGGCGGTCAGGTCTCCGGCCGCGTTCACGACCGCGACGTGCACCTGGTGGCGGCTCTCGACCAGCCCGCCTCGCATCACCTCTACCGACATCCGCGCAAACTTACCGGTATGCCCGAGTTGCCCGAACTGGAAGCGTTCGTCATCGCCCAGCGCGACCGCCTCACCGCCGACCCCATCTCGGGGTGCCGGTCGCCCACTTCGCGACCGTGAAGACGATCGACCCGCCGGTCGCGTCGCTGGTCGGCGACCGCTTCGTCAGCGTCAGCCGCCGCGCCAAGCGGATCCTCTTCACCACCGAGAGCGGCCCGACCCTGGTGCTGCACCTGATGTCCGCCGGCAAGCTGACCGTCGGCACCAGCTCGCGCCCGCGGTCGACCATGCTGGAGGTCGACTTCGACGGCGGCCTGCCTGCGGATGACCGAGACCGGCCGCAAGCGGAGGGCCGGAGCCTGGCTGCTGACGCCCGAGGCGGCTGGCCGCCGAGCTGGCCCGCCTCGGCCCCGAGCCGCTCGACCCGGCCTTCGACGTGGCTGCCCTGAAGGCGGCGCTGGAGGCGCACCCCCACCAGCTCCACGCCTTCCTGCGCGACCAGCGGGCGATCGCCGGCATCGGCCGCGCCTTCGCCAACGAGATCCTGTGGGCGGCCAAGCTCGGCCCCTACACGCGCACCACCACCCCTCGACGACGAGCAGAATCGAGCGCCTGCACCCAGGCGATCACCGTCGTCCTGTCCGACGCAACCGAGCGCCTGATCCCGGCCTCCAAGGACGGCCTGGCCGGCAAGCCCGCGCGCGGCTACATCGTCCACGACCAGGCCGGCTCGATGTGCCCCCGCTGCGGCGACATCATCCGCACCGTCTCGTTCGAGGAGCACACCGTCTTCTACTGCGCCGACCTGCCAGACCGGCGGCCGCGTGCTGGCCGACCGGCGGCATGTCCCGCCTCCTGCGCGAGTGAGACTGGAAACCGGATCTGGAGCCCGGGAGTACCATTCTCGCCATGGCTGACACCATCACCACCTTCCGCGAAGACCTGCAGGCAACCACTCCCGAGGTGCACCTGGCCCTGACCCGGGCCGGCGTCACCGGCGTCCACAAGGTGATCCGGATCGGGCACGCCGGCACCGAGCTCCTCTACTACGCCGACATCGACTGCTTCGTCGACCTCGACCCGGGCCAGAAGGGCGTCCACATGTCGCGCTTCCCCGAGACGGTCGCCGAGGCCATCGACAAGGTGGTGATCGGCGAGGCGCTGCACATCGAGGACCTCGCCCAGCACATCGCGGCCCACGTCGTCGAGCGCCAGCAGGCCGTGCGCTCCGAGGTGACCATCCGCGCCAAGTTCCCGGTCGAGCGGCGCACGCCGGTGACCGACCTCCCGACGCAGGAGATCTACCACCTGGTCGGCCGCTCCCTGGTCAACCAGCAGGGCGCCCGCCGGCTGGTCGGCGTCGAGGTGCGCGGCCTGAATGCGTGCCCGTGCGCCCAGGGCCTGATCCAGGAGCAAGCGGCGATCCGCCTCCGCGAGGCGGGCTACGGCGGCGACCAGATTGCCGAGATCTTCGACCTGGTGCCGGCTGCGACGCACAACCAGCGGGCCGAGGCGACGCTGATGATCGGCACCCGCCGTGAGGTCGACGCCCGCGATCTGATCGCAATCGCCGAGAACTCGATGAGCGCCCCGATCTTCGAGCTGCTGAAGCGGCCCGACGAGCTGTACGTGGTCGAGCAAGCCCACCTGCACCCCCGCTTCGTGGAGGACTCGGTGCGGCTGATGGTGGCCGGCGCGCTGGAGCGCTACGAGGAGCTGACCGACGGCTGCTTCGTGCTCGCCCGCCAGGTCAACTTCGAGACGATCCACAACCACGACGTGCTGGCCGAGCGGCACGGCACCGTCGGCGAGCTGCGGGCGGAACTGGACGGCGGGCCCGGGGGCCCGGTCCGGCCACACCACGGCCGACGCCTGGCTCGAAGCCGCGTCCTAGACGGGCTCCGCTGAGCGGCGGCGCAGGTTGATGCGATGCTCGGTGCCCGCGCGCAGGCGGGCGATGTTGGAGCGGTGCCGCCAGATCACGAACAGCCCGCCGGCCAGCGCGAAGACGCGCACCGGCCAGGGCTCGTCGAAGACGAAGGTGAGCGTGGGAAACGCGACCGCCGTTGCTAGTGAAGCCAACGAGACGTAGCGGGTCAGCGCGGCGACCACGAACCAGACCAACGTGACGAGCACGCCGATCAGCGGGGTGAGAGCGAACATTGCCCCGGCGCCGACGGCAACAGCCTTGCCACCGTGGAAACGCAGGAAGACGGGGAAGGCGTGGCCCAGCACGGCACCGGTGGCGGCCAGCACCTCGACGGTCGCGCCCCCGAACTGTCCCGCGATCAGCACCGCTGCGACGCCCTTGCCCATGTCGAGCAGGATCACCGGCACCCCGTAGCGCGCGCCCAGGATGCGGATCGCGTTGGTGCCGCCGGTGTTGCCCGATCCGACCTTGCGCAGATCGACGCCCTTCAGCCGCCCCGCCCAGTAGCCGAACGGGAGCGACCCCAGCAGGTAGCCGAGGACAAGCGCGGCGATCGCGTGGCTCATGCCGGCGACCTCAGCACGTCGCGGGCCGAGATGAAGTACTCGATGCCCGACCAGATGGTGGTGGCGACGGCGACGGCGACCAGCACGGTGGTCGCAGTATGAGGCGGCGTGTCGACGATGAGGAGAATGATCGCAAGCATCTGGAATGTGGTCTTCACCTTGCCCCAGACCGAGGCGGCGATGACCACGCCCTGCCCGGCGGCGATCAGGCGCAGGCCGGTGACGGCGAACTCGCGGGAGATGATGACCATCGCCACCCAGGCGCGCCAGGCGGTCGAGCGAGACCAGCGAGATCAGCGCGGCGGAGACGAGCAGCTTGTCGGCCAGCGGGTCGAGGAACTTCCCGACCGTCGTCACGGCCTGCCGCGACCGGGCCAGGTAGCCGTCCAGCGAGTCGGTGGCGGCCGCCAGGCAGAAGACCGCCGCCGCGACCCCGTCGCCGTGCGGGATGCTGCCCAGCAGGGCGACCATGAACACGGGGATCAGCAGGATGCGGCCGATCGAGATCCAGTTGGGCAGCGTCAACCGGGCAAGGTTACGCCACCCGGGTTCAGTTCATGCGATCTGCTTCCAGGTCGCCGCTGCACCGCCGACCTTGCAGAACCACAGTCGCGCCGACTTGTCACAGAAGAGGTCGCCGGCCTCGCCTGCCTTGGGATGGGTCTTCTGGTTACTCGGGGTCAGCTGCAGGTGCGCCTGCTTGCCGGATGCGACCACTCCCCGGCCTCCGGTCGATGTCGCCAGTAGTGCGTTGCCGGCGCCCGTTTGGGCGTCGGCCCAGATTGCTGGGCCGGTGCCGTCGTAGTTGAGCCCGTGCACTCCGACCCCGATGGGGCCATAGGCCGCGCCGACCACACCGTCGTTGTTGGGTCCCCGCCCGAGCACACCGACCCCGGCGGGACCGGCCCAGCCGACGACGCCGTACCCATCCCCGGTCGCCAGGTGGCCCTCCGCGCTACTCCCGTCATTCTGAGCGGTGACCGCGGTCACGCCGACATCGTTGTCAGTCACGTACGCGAATACGCCGGTGTAAAACGCCTTGCCGTCGGCGTGCACCAACAGCGCCGGGTGCACATCCGTCGGAACGACCCCGAGGCCGTTGTCCGTGACCGCGACCCCGTACGGAAGAACGGTCCCACTCACCTCGAGCCCGGTCGGATTGGAAGCGCTGTTGGTCTCCAATCCCAGCAGGAGCGGCGGGTTGGCGGCATCCGCAGGTGACGCACCCAGGGACGCCGCGATAGCGCCTCCCGCGACACCGGCAGCCATCGCCAGCGCCCCGCGCCGGGTCGAGCGGCTCGTCGGTGGATCCACCTGTGGTTCCAAGCGCTCCACCCGCGACCTCAGCTCACGATTCTCTGCGCGCAGCTCTGCGAGCTCGGCGCGCAGCAGGTCCAGCACCGATCGATCGTCCATCCCCATCACCCCACACTCCCTACGAACGACTGTCTACAGACGTGATGAGGGTCGCACAGACGCTTCTTTGCGTCAATCAGGCGTGCGCGCGCTGCGCCTCGGACTGGCGCAGCTCGATGCGGCGGATCTTGCCGGTCAGCGTCTTGGGCAGGTCGGAGCACGAACTCGATCCGCCGCGGGTAGGCGTGCGCGCCCAGCCGCTCGCGCACCAGCGCCTGGATCTCGCCGGCCACCTCGTCGCTGCCCTCGTGGCCGTCGGCGACGACCACGAACGCCTTCACGACGTTGCCGCGCAGCTCGTCAGGAGAGGCAACGGCTGCCGCCTCGCGGACGGCCGGGTGCTCGAGGCAGACGGACTCGACCTCGAACGGGCCGATCCGGTAGCCGGCCGAGATGATCACGTCGTCGGCGCGGCCCTCGTACCAGTAGTAGCCGTCGGGATCCTGGCGGGCGGCGTCCTTGCTGTGGAACCACGGGCCGTCGAACGTCTCCCGTCCCGCCTCCGGGTTGTTCCAGTAGCCGAGCGGATAGTGCGGGTTCGAGCGGGCGCGGAGGCAGATCTCGCCCCGTTCGCCGGACGCGACCGGCTGCTCGTCCTCGTCGAGGATCTGCACGTCCCAGCCCGGCATCGGCCTGCCCATCGAGCCCTCGCGGACGTCCATCCAGGGGAAGTTGGCGCACAGCGGGTACGACTCGGTGAGGCCGTAGTAGTCGAGCACCGTCAGGCCGTACTGCTCGCGGAACCAGCGGATCGCCTCGGGGTTCAGCGGCTCGCCGGCCGAGCAGACCCGGCGGAACTGCTGGGGGTAGCGGCTGCCGGCGTCGGCGATCGTCATCATCGACCGCATCGCCGTCGGCGTGGTGAACACGTTCGTCACCTGGTGGCGGCTGAGGAAGGCGAGCTGCTTGTGCGGGTCGAACCCGCTCTCGCGCCGGTAGACGCACTGCAGCGCGCCCAGCCGCCACGGCCCGAGCAGCGGGGCGATGCCGGCCGCCCACGCCCACTCGCCCATGCCGTGGAACCGCTCGCCGTCCTGCACCTCGTGGCAGTAGAGGAACTCCTCGTGGCCGAGCAGGTAGCGGTGGGCATGGACGATGCCTTTGGCCAGACCGGTGGTGCCTGATGTGTAGTAGAGCTGAGCCGGGTCGTCGGCGGCGGTGTCGCAGGTGACAACATCGGTCGGAGCGGATGCCAGCTCGCCGGCCCGGAGCACCCACGTGGTGGGCGCCCAGTCGTGGGCGAATCTGGGGGCGTTGCCTTCGTCGGTAACGAGCACCTTCGAGCCGGAGTCGCGCAGCCGGTGCTGGATCGACTCGTCACCGTAGAGCACCGACATCGAGAGCAGGATCCCGCCCAGCTTCCAGACCCCGAACATGATCGCCGCCGACTCCGGCGTCGGCGGCAGCACCAGGGCGACGCGGTCGCCCCGCTCCACACCGAGATCAGCCAGCATGTGGGCCGCCTGGTTGGCCAGCGTCTGCAACTCGCCCCAGGTCACCTCGCGGACGGTGCCGTCGAAGCTCTCCCAGACCATCGCCTGCTTGTCGGCCGGGTGCTTGTCGCAGACGTCCTGGGCGATGTTGTAGCGCTCCGGCACCTGCCAGACGTGGGACGCACACAACTCGTCGTAGCGGCCGTCGCTCATGGCCGCTTCACCATACTCCCCGGCCGCTCGACGATCCAGCTACCCCAGGCTCACGACTGACACCTGATAGCTGTCGAATCCCCCTCAGTTGGAGCGATCGGAAGCGAACAGCATCTGCCCCACAGGCCCCTGTAGTCAAGCCGTCTCAGATGGGGTGACGACGCCACAACTCCGCAGCGAGCAGCTCGCTGACCGACGTCTCGACCAGCGCCGCCAACAGCGGATCCTCGGCACCCCGAATCGAGATGTCGGTCCCGACCGAGGTGATGGTGAAGTCGCGTTCCTTCTGCCAGCCGAAGACCTCGGAGTCATACGGCGATCCGGGGAGCAGCAGGAGGTGGTACCCGGGCCGCTTGGTCAGGTAGACGTCGACGTGCAGCCAGTCGCCGGTCTCACAGGCGGCCGCCACGATCCGCGGCGCCTCGCGCAGCATCAGCGCCGACTGGCAGGCCGACCCGAAGCGCGGCTCGGGGGCGGTCACCCAGACGCCCGCGCCGCCGTCCACCAGATCGGCGAGCCGCCCGAGCCACTCGTCTCGGCCGTCGAAGACCGCAGCCTGCGACGCGGCGGCGCGCTGCAACAGGTCGGGCGTCGCTCCCACTCCCCAGTTGCGGTCGCAGAGCAGGAACAGCACCGCCAACGTGGCCTGGTAGCTGCGGCAGGCGATGCCGCCCTCCTCGACGCCGCAGCCGAGCTCGATCACGACGTCGGCGGCCTCGGCCAGTGAACTCTCGGGAGCATTGGTCACGGCGACGAGCGGCAGCCGGCCGTCGACCCGGTGCCGCTCCAGCGCCTCGACCGTCTCGACGGACCCACCCGACGCGGAGATGCCGACCACGAGCGTTCCCGGCTGCGGCGGCTGCGGTGTCGTGGTCGAGGCCATCTCGGCGTAGGCGTCCACGCCCACCGACCGCAGGAGTGCCGCCGCGGCCAGCGCGGCGTACCGGGAGCTGCCCATGCCGAGAAACACCACCCGCTCCGGAGGCTCGGGGAGCTTCAACGGCGACAGCGGGTCGCGCGACGCAAGCGCGTCCAGAGCCGCCGGCTCGCGGAGGATGTCCTGCAGGAAGCCGTCGACGTTCATGCGGCCCGCTCCCCCATCAGCCAGCCCATGCCGCCGACCGCGACGTGCGTCCACTCCGGCAGGAACGTCCGGGCGTAGACGAACTCGTAGGTCTCCTTCTCGACCTCGAACGCCCGGAGCAGGCCGGCGTCGACCGGGCCGTAGCCCTCCAGGAACGCCGCCCGGGCCTCGTCCATCCAGGCCTCGTACGCGGCCAGGTGCCCGGGCCGGACGTCGCGCTCCAGGTGGCGGATCAGGTGGTCGAGCGACCTGAGCATCGCGGCCAGGTCTCGCAGCGGGCAGCCCGGCCGCCGGCGCTCCGCAACGGATTTCGTCGGCTCGCCCTTCGAAGTCGATCACCCGCAGCCCGGCCGGCGCCATCAGCACCTGGCCCACGTGGTAGTCGCCGTGCACGCGCTGCAGGGTCGCCTCGCCCGCCGTTGCCAGGTTCGCCAACTCCTCCCGCACCGTGGCGACGTGCGGCTGCACCAGCGCCAGATCGTCCGCGTCCAGCAGCGCCAGGGCACGATCGAACTGCGCGTCGGCCTCCTGCACCCAGCGCGCCCGCTCGCCCGGGTCGGCAGGTGCGACACCCAGTTCGGCCAGCGCCCGGTGCATCCTGTGCGGTCTGTTCGCCGAGCGCTCCCATCGCGCCCTGCTCTCCGCGCGTCGCCGCTCCTTCAGCCCAGGCCCAGCCGTCGGTCGCGCCGGGCACGAACGCCTGCACCAGAGCCACGGCGTGCCCGTCCCACGACACGGTGCCCCCGTAGGAGGGAACGAACTCCAGCCCATCTGCGGACAGGTGCGCCACCAGCTCCACCTCGGGATGGACACCAGGATGCAGCCGCCGGTAGAGCTTCACGACCCACCGCTCGTCGACCACCAGCGACGTGTTCGACTGGTCTGCTTCCAGGGAGCGGCCGGGGCCGGCGGGCGGAGTCAGGCCGATGGCCGGCAGGAACGCGAAGTCGCCCTGGCCCCCTCCGTCACACAGTCTCTGGAGCAGCGGCCCGCCGACCTCGCCCCGCACGTCCAGGTAGCGCTCGCGGGCTCCGTCTGCCGTCTCGACGGTGAACACGACCAGCGCGCAGCCGTCCCCCAGCTCGAGCACGTCGTCGACGCCGATGGAGCTGATCGCCGCACCCTTGCCCCCGTACCAGCGGGCCGCGGCGACCGTTGCCGGATCAGGCGACCACACGCTCGATCAGGTCGGCCGCGCGTACCGTGCCCGGGTCGGCCTGCAGCCGCTGGCTGATCACCTGCATGTGCTGTCGCAGTACGGCGTCGTGGAGCACCCGGTCGATTGCCAGCTCCATCTGCTCGGGCTCGAAGGCGTAGGTGGGCAGCCGCGCTCCGAAGTGCGCGTCGTCCAGCCGCTGGGCGTTGTCGTACTGATCCCAGAACAGCGGCAGCCCGATCATCGGCTTGCCGTAGTGGAAGCACTCGGTAACCGTGTTGTTGCCACCGTGCGTGATGACCGCATCGACGACGGGCAGGATCGCCGGCTGGGGCAGGAACTCGGCGCCGACCATGTTCGGGGCCAGGTCGTAGAGGTCGTGCTGGGGCCCCTTCGACACGATGAACCGGTGAGGCATCTCGCCCAGCACCTCGACCAGCCGCTTCATCAGGTCGACGTCGGCCGACCCCAACGAGCCCAGCGAGAGGTAGATCAGCGCGCCCTCTGTGCCCAGCTCGGACGGCACCTCGTAGGGATCGCCGGGGTCGCGGACACAGGAGTCGAGGCGGTGCCAGGTACCTCCCAGCGGGCGCTGGCGCTCGTAGTCGGCCTCGGCCGGGTAGACGTAGAGGTTCAGGTAGGCCGACTCGTGGATGAACTCCAGCTCGGGCAGCGGCGGCGCGCCCTGAACCTGGACGAACTCGTCGAACTCCTGCCACATCGGCCGGTGCGTGCGGTCGTACTCCGCCTGGAAGTCGTCCCAGCCGATCCTGTCCTCGGAGCTGTAGCCGGAGAACGTGGGCGGCACCAGCGGATCCTTCATCTCGGCCGGGTTGCAGGACATGATCCGCACCCAGGGCAGGCCGCAGGCCGGCAGCGCCGCGAAGGAGACCACGTTGTCCTCGACGATCACGTCGGGCTGGAGCTCGTCGAAGATCTCACGCAGCCGTGGCTCGACGTAGCGGGCGCCGTCGATCAGCGCCTGCCAGGTGGGTGCGATGAAGTCCTCGAGCTGCTCGATGGTCGGCTTGCGAAACACCGGGGCGGTGTCTCGGATGAAGTCCTTCCAGAACTGGCCGGGCGCCTCCTCGACCTCGGGCTTGGGCCCCAGACGCATCAGGCGCTCCTCGAAGCCGCGGGCCTCGAGCGTGCCCGCGAACGACTCCTCGACCACGAACACCACCCGGTGCCCGCGGGCCTTCAGCACCTCTCCGATCCCGACGCAGTTGTTGGTCGGGCCGAACGCGCCCTCGGGAAAGAACACGACCGTCTTGCTGCTCACCAAACCTCCATCCCCAGATATGCCGACGGGGACGAGCGCCGCAAACGCGCCCGCCCCCGTCGAGGCCTTCTCTAGACGGCAGCCGCCGCCGAGCGGGCCGCCGCGTAGCGCGATGCGACCTCGGCCCAATCGATCACGTTCCAGATCGCCGCCAGGTAGTCGGGGCGGCGGTTCTGGTACTTCAGGTAGTAGGCGTGCTCCCAGACGTCGATGCCGAGCAGCGGCACCTGGCCGTCCGAGATCGGCGAGTCCTGGTTGGCGGTGCTCGTCACCTTCAGGTCGCCGCCGTCCAGCACCAGCCACGACCAGCCCGAGCCGAAGCGGTTGACGCCGGCGTCGGTCATCTTGGCCTTCAGGTCGTCGAAGCTGCCGAAGGCGCCCTCGATGGCCTCGCCCAGCTCACCGGACGGTGCGCCGCCGCCGTTGGGCGACATGCTCGTCCAGAACATCGTGTGGTTGGCGTGGCCGCCGGCGTTGTTGCGCACCGGGCCCTGCTTGTCGGCGGGCAGCGCGCTCAGGTTGCGAAGGACGTCCTCGACCGGGCGGTCAGCCCACTCGGTGCCTTCCAGAGCAGCGTTGGCCTTGTCGACGTACGCCTGGTGGTGCTTGTCGTGGTGGACCCGCATCGTCTGTTCGTCGATGTGCGGCTCCAGTGCGGCATAGTCGTAGGGCAGTGCGGGAACCTCGTAGCCCATGAGCGTCTCCGTCCTTTCTCGTTGTCAACTCATTAGCATACCCATCACATGCCGCCGCTGAACGGACAGAGGATCCTGGTCGCAGGCGGTGCTCACCGGGTCGGCAAGGCGATCGCGCTCGACCTGGCGCACGGCGGTGCAGACGTGGTCATCAGCTACCACTCGGCGGTCGAGGACGCAGCGCAGACGGCGGCCGAGATCGAGGTGCTGGGACGCCGGAGCGGCGCGCATCAGGCCGACGCCACACAGCCCGCGGACATGCGGGCGCTGGTGGACTGGGCGGTCGACATCCTGGGCGGCCTGGACGTCTACGTGCACTGCCCTTCCGGCGGGTTTGATCCGCGACCCGCCGCCGAGATCGACGAGGAGCTGTGGGACTCGGCGCTGGACAGCACGGCCAAGGGCTTCCTGTTCGCCGCCCAGGCGGCGCACCGCTACATGGCCGCGCAGGGCGGCGGCGTCGTGGTGGCGATCACCGACGTCGCGGGCATCCAGGCCTGGCCGAAGTTCGCCGCGCACTGCGCCGCCAAGGCGGCTCTGATCCAGCTGATGAAGTGCCTGGCGGCCGACTGGGGTGCCGAGGGCATACGCGTGTGCGGTGTCGCTCCCGGCCCCGTGCTGATGCCCAAAGGCGAGCGCGGCTCGGGCGAGGAGACCGTGCTGGGGCACATGGGCAGCCCCGAAGACGTCTCCCGCGCCGTGCGGTTCTGCATCGAGTCGGACTTCCTGACCGGCCAGAATGTGATCGTGGACGGGGGACGCCTGCTCAAGCAGTAGGTGATTCTGCGTCCGCCGCGGTGGTTACCCTAGGAGTCATGGAGGTGGGGACGATCGAACGTGCTGGGGTCGACGAGATCGCCGTGCTCGACCACGGGTTCGTGCGGCTGGACGGCGCGATGGCCGACGACCTCTCGGTCGTCAACGGCGCCCGGGTCTCGTTTGCTCAGCGGGCAACCGAGATGACCGACCGGGATGCCGGCCTGATCCGGTTCCTGATGCGCGAGCGGCACGGGTCGCCGTTCGAGCACAACGCGTTTCGGTTTCACATCAAGTGCCCGATCTTCGTTTGCCGCGAGTGGCAACGGCACCGGATCGGCTCGTTCAACGAGTGGTCGGGCCGCTACTCGCAGCTCGAGGCCGAGTTCTACACGCCGGCCGCCGAGGATGTGCGGACGCAGGTAGGCAAGCCTGGCGCCTACACCTTCGAGCAGGTCGAGCCGGAGCTGGCCGAGCACACGCGCGAGGCGCAGCGGGCGGTCTACGACCACGCCTACCGGACGTACGAGGAGCTGATCGAGCAGGGCGTTGCCAAGGAGGTCGCGCGCAACGTGCTGCCGGTCGCGATCTACACCCAGTTCTACTGGACGGTGAACGCCCGCAGCCTGATGAACTTCCTGTCGCTGCGCAACTCCGAGACCGCCCAGCGCGAGATCCGCCGCTACGCCGAGGCGGTCGAGCAGCTGTTCCAGAAGCGGATGCCGATCACGCACGCCGCGTTCCTGGACAACCAGCGCCGATCGCCCTAAGAAAGCGCTAATCGGCGGGTGTCGTCACCCTGCTGGGGGATGCCGTGTCAGCGCTCTGGAGCGACAGTTAAGTGTATGCACCCCCCTGGTCCCGTGCCCCCCGGCCACGAGACGGGCGCAAGCCAGCCGATCTCCTACCAGATCCGGTGGTTTTCGTTCCTGTGGCTGGCCTCGACCGTCGGCGTCCTGATCGCGATCGGGCTGGCCAGCTACGTCGCCGGCCGCTACCGCGACACGGCCGACGCCCGGGCGCGCGCCACCGCCGGCACCCAGCTTGCGGTGGCCCGGCTGGAGAGCTCGATCCTGGGTGAGGAGAACGACGGCCTCTCCTTCCGGCTGACCGGCCGCCAGCAGTACGTGGGGCAGTTCCAGGCCGATCTGTCGCACAGCAATACGGCCCTGCGCGCACTGCACGCGGCGGCTGCGGACGCACGCCTCGGGCCCGCCCTGACCAGGCAGATCGCACACACGACGTCGGCCATCCAGACGTGGCAGCGCGAGCTGTCGGGGCAGATGAGCAGCGGCGGGCACGGCCGCGCGGTGCCGCCGGCCGGCCCGGCGCAGCCCGCTCCCGAGGTGCAGCACATCAGCGACGGCCTGGGCAAGCTGTCCACCGAGCTCCCGGGAGCGACCGCCGCAGCCATCCGCAGCGCGAACCGCACGTCGGATGTCGCCGACACCGTGCGCCAGGTGGCGACGCTTGCCGGGCTGATCCTGCTTCTGGCAGGCGGCATCCGGCTCCTGCGCCGCGCCTTCTTCCTGGCCGGCGCCGCCGACAAGCAGCGCGAACGGGAGGCCCGCTGGAGTGCCCAGATCGAGAGTGTGCTGGCGTGGAGCGGCCGAGCCAAGGAGGCCTCCACCCGCAGTCAGCTGATCGGCTATGCGAACGTCGCCCCGCACGACGCGATCGGTGCGAACTGCTTCATCGTCAGCGAGGGCGCGCCGGCGTCCCACCGCTCCCACGGGCTGCCCCGCTTCACGCGCCAGGTCGATGACGCCGGCGAGGGCCTGCACGTCTCGGTCTGCTTCGCACCCGGCCGCGGCGACCAGCACGACCACCACGCGCTGGACCTGATGCTCGGCCACCTCTCGGCGCTGTGGCGCACGGTGCTGCGCCAGGAGGCGCTGGAGCGCGCCGCCGGTCACGACGCCCTCACCGGCCTGCCCAACCGGCGGTCGTTCGACGCCGAGCTGCGGCGGCGCATCGCGCTCTCGAAGCGGCGTGGGCTCGGCTTCGGGCTGGCCATCGTCGACCTCGACCACTTCAAGCTCGTCAACGACAGCCTCGGCCATCCGGAGGGTGACACGGTGCTCCGCCGCGCCGGTGAGGCGATCCGCTCGTCGCTGCGCAGCTCCGACCGGGTGTTCCGATTCGGCGGCGAGGAGTTCGCCCTGATCCTGGAAACGGCCGACCGCGAAGGCATGGAGGAGCTGCTGGAGCGCGCCCGCGAGGCGGTCAAGGAGCTGGGCGTCGAGCCCGAGGCCGGACGCCGCCTGTCCGCGTCGATCGGCTGGGCCGTGTTCCCCGAGGACGCCGGCGAGCGCAGCCGGCTGGTGGCCGAGGCCGACGGCGCGCTCTACCGCGCCAAGAACGGCGGGCGCGACCAGGTCGTCCGCGCCGCCGCCTGAGCAGCGCCGGCGCTGCCGCACGGTGACGGCGCACCTGTCACGAGAGGTGCGTGAAAGACCAATTGGCAAGCGAACGCGCGCCAAGTGGCATGGACCAAGCGAACTCTCGATAGGCCGCTTTTGCAGGCCTTTTTGGGGAGACCCTCGCGAACGGCTCCGATCAGTCAGCCGGCAGCTGGAAGTGCCAGACGATGGCCGCAGGCCTATCCGCCCAGGCGGCGTTGGTTGCCTCGATCGCCAGCGGGTGCAGCGCCCAGATGTTCGGCGGCTCGCCCGGGACGTGCGCGGGCGAGGGGGTGCCGTCGCTGAGATCGGTGCCGTCGTCGCCGATCAGCGGTGACGGTCGCCGTGGCTCGTCGCAGCGCAGCACAGCCAGACCGAGCGGCAGCGCCGCCGCCAGGTAGTCGCTGGCCAGCCGGCTGTAGATCGGCATGTAGCCGTAGCTGCCGTCAGGGCCGACCCTGACCAGCGGCAGCCCGATGTCGCCGATCACGCCGCGCGAGTCGGAGACGACGAGGTTGCCGCCGGGCCGCAGGACGCGGACGAACTCCGCGAATGCCGAGGCGATGTCCTCGACGTGGCTGAGGGCGACGGCGCAGACGACGAGGTCGACCGAGTCGTCGCCCAGCGGCAGCGCCTCGAGCTCGGCCTGGTGGAACTGGCCGCCTGGCACCTTCGCCCGCGCGACGGCGAGCATCTGGGACGAGCTGTCGACGCCGATCACGCGGTGGCCGAGCTGCGCGAGATACGCGGTGTGGCGGCCGGTGCCACAGGCGGCGTCGAGGGCGAGTCCGGCCGGCAGGCCGTCGAGGATCTCGCGGACGATCGGCTGCTCGATCTCGAGCAGTGCGTTGCCGGGCTCGTCGTAGAACGGAGCCCACATCGCGTAGCCCTCCTGGGTGGTGATCGGCCGAGCCTCGACTCCGTCGCCCAGCTCGTCGGCAGCGTCCAGAAGGGCCCGCACCTCCGCCAGCCGGGCGAGCGTGAACGCCCGGTCGTACCCGCCTGCGAACCCGTTCAGCAGCGCCGTGCCCTCCAGCCACAGCAGGTAGGCGAGGGGGTGCTGGTAGATGACGCCAGGCGGCTCGGACACCGCCTGACTCTAAAGCCCCAGCGCCACCCCGTCGCGGCGCGGCTCGCTGCCGCCGTGCAGCAGGCCGTCGTCGCCGCGGGCGATGACGTGGCCGTTGCCGAACTCGTCCTCGATGTCCAGCACCTCGGCGCGGCGGCCGAGCGTGTCGGCCAGGTGGGCCAGCGGCGGCTCCAGCCACACCATCCCGTCATCCTCGAGCCAGAAGCGCGGGGCGTCCAGCGCCGCCTGGGGATCCATGCCGCGGTCGACCAGGTTGCACACCACCTGGACGTGGCCCTGGGGCTGGAACTGGCCACCCGTCACGCCGAGCACCGCCTTCCAGCGGTCGTCGCCGTCGAGCAGGGCGGCCGGGATGATGGTGTGGAAGGGGCGCTTGCCGGGCGCGAACGTGTTGGGGTGCCCGGGCTCGAGCACGAACCCGGCGCCGCGGTTCTGGAGCGTGAACCCCTTGCCCGGGACCAGCACCCGGGATCCGAACCCGTGGTAGACGCTCTGGATCAGGGACACGGCCATGCCCTCGCCGTCGGCCGCGCAGACGTAGGCGGTGTCGCCGATGGTGGCGTACCCGCGTGCGTAGGCTGTCTCGAGCGCGGCGATCTGGTCGGCCGGCTCCGGGGAGCGGAGGCTCTCGAGCGCCCAGCCCGCGATCGAGCCCTGGCCGTTGGGCGGCAGCTCGAGCAGCGTGTGGCCGCCGTAGGCGAACCGCAGCGGCGTCACCCACTCCGGCCGGTGGGCGGCGAGATCGTCGACCGACAGCCAGCTGACGGCCGCAATCGCCTCGGCGATGGGGCCCTCGTAGAAGCTCCCGGCGGCGGCCAGCTCGAGCGTCTCGGCTATCGCCGGGTTGCGGAAGGCTCCGCGTAGCTCGAACGTGGAAGCGGCGTCGCCCTCGAGGTCGGCCCAGGCCTCCTGCCACAGTGCCGCCTCCTTGGGCGGCACGGCGAACCCGCGCCGGGCCGTCTCGATCGCCGGTGCAAGCGCCGCCTCGACTCCCAGCCGGGAGAACCGCCCGGCCAGCTCGTGCCAGCCGCTGACGCACCCCGGCACGGTGACGCTGCGGGGGCCGAACTCCTCGGGCAGCCGGTCACCCGGCTGCATCGGTGAGCGGCCGCTGGCGTTGAGGCCGACAGGCTCCTCGCCATCCTTGACAACGATCGCGAACAGGTCGCCGCCGGGGCCGCACTGGTTCGGCTCGACGACCGCCAGCACGCCCGCCGCCGCCAGCGCGGCGTCGCAGGCGTTACCGCCCTGCTCCAGCGCGCCCAGCCCGGCCAGCGCGGCCAGCGGCGAGCTGGTCGCGACCATGCCGTGAACGCCGACAGCCGAGGGCCGGTGGGGCGCCTGCGTGAACGTCACGGCTCGGTCAGCTCGCCAGGTGCCGTTCGGGCAGAGCGACCAGCACGCCGAGCGCGATGCCCGCCGTCAGCAGTGACGCGATCTGCCACTTCCACGCCGTGCGCCGCCGCCGCTCTGCGATCGCGCCAACCCCGGTGGTCAGGAGGATGCCCAGGGCGAAGACCGTGATCACGAGCAGCAGGACGTGGCTGTGCCAGTGGAACGGCGGCACGGTGGTCACGCCCTGGAGGTTCTTCTGGCGGGCGGCGTAGTTTGCGACCACCCAGGTCGCCACCGCCACCAGCGCGATGGCCATGATCCCGCCGGTCACGGCGCGGGCGACCGGCATCTTCCGGAAGGCGGTGGCGATCAGCACGCTTCCCCCCACGACAATCACGAGGGCGATCAGCCACCAGCCGATCGCCAGTCCGACGTACGCGTTGCCCATGGGCGAATCCTACATCTCGACGGCAGCCATCGGCTGCTCGGCCTGCTGTTCCTGCGGCTGCCGGACGCGGACGTTGCGGAGGCCGACGAAGGCCGTCACCGACGCCGCGGCGGCCATCAGGGCACCCGCGTACATCGCGCCGTGGAAGCCGTGCATGAAGGCAGCGGCCGCATCGTCGGATGCCACCTTGCCGGCGACCGCGCCGGACGTCGCCGTTGCGATATGGCCGATCTTGGCCGTCTGGCCGCCGATCACGAGCGGCGTCAGCTGCGCCGCGCCGGCATGGGCCGCGGCCGGCAGCTTCGAGATCGAGCTTGACCACGCGTCCGAGGCCAGCGTCGCCGCGATCGAGCCGAACACCGCGACGCCGAGCGCACCGCCCACCTGCCGCGACGAGTTGACCACGCCCGAGGCGATGCCCGCCTTGGTCGGGTCGACCGATCCCATCGCCGCCGATGTCACCGACGGCATGGTCATCGAGATGCCCGCGCCCATCACCAGGAACATCGGGATCAGGTACAGGTAGTTGGTGTCGACGCCGATCTGAGCGAGGCCGAGCAGCCCCAGCGCCATCCCTGCCATGCCGATCGTCATCAGCGGCCGCGGCCCGACCCTGCCGTTCAGACGGCCGGCGATCGGGGCGACCAGGACGACCATCGCGGTCAGCGGCAGCGACCGGAGGCCGGCCTGCTGCGGCGAGTAGCCGTGGATGTTCTGGAAGTAGAGGGTGATGAAGTAGATGACGCCGAACATCGCCACGCCCACCATCAGCACGACCAGGCTGGAGATGCTGAACGCGGGCTTGCGGAAGAAGCCAAGCGGGATCATCGGGTCGCTCTGCCGCAGCTCCCACACCACGAAGCCGACCAGCAGCACTGTCGCCAGCGCCAGGAAGCCGATGATGTAGAGCGACGTCCACGAGTGGCTGTCGGTCTTGATCAGGCCCCAGGTGAGCGCGAACAGGCCACCGGTGACGAGCAACGTCCCGACGATGTCGATGTGCTTCGCCGACGGGTCGCGGGACTCGATGACCGCCCAGATGGTGACTGCGAAGGCAACGATGCCGATCGGGACGTTGATCCAGAACACGGCCGACCACGAGACGTTCTGGACCAGGAAGCCGCCGAGCAGTGGGCCGATCGCCAGGCCCAGGCCGGAGATGCCGGCCCAGATGCCAATGGCGGTGGGCAGCTGCTTGCGGGGGAATGCCGAGACCAGGATGGAGAGCGACAGCGGGTTCAGGAACGCCGCGCCGACGCCCTGCACCACGCGCGAGGCGATCAGCTGCGTATCCGTCGAGGACAACGCGCAGGCTGCGCTCGATGCCGTGAAGACCGTAAGGCCGACCAGGAACAGCCGTTTACGCCCGAACCGGTCGCCCAGCTTGCCGCCCAGCAGAATGAACCCGGCGAACGTCAGCACGTAGGCGTTGATCGTCCACTCGAGGTTCTCGGGCGTCGTTCTCAGCGCCCGCTGGATCGAGGGCAGCGCCACGTTCACGACCGTGTTGTCGAGCATGATCATGAACAGCGCGAAGCACATGGCGAACAACGTCCACCACTTGCGGTTGGGGTGTTCCTCTATCACGGTGCCTCCTCTGCTGGCGCAACCCTCAAGGTGCGCACGAACATGCGTGCAAGGTCTGCGATCCGGTCGAAGGGCACGTCGTCCTCGACGGCCCGCCGGTAGCCCATGGCGAAGGTGATCCCGAGCCACATCCAGGCCATCTGGTCGGGATCGACGTCGGAGCGATAGATGCCCCGCTCCTGCGACGTGCTCGCCGCGGCGGCGAACCGGTCGCGCAGCGCGCCGACGCTGTGGTTGATTGCATCCCGGATCTGCGGATCGTCGAGCAGGGTGATGGCGAGCATGCGCAGACGCCACGTCTGGGCGACCACCTCATGGGAGCCGCAGCCGCTCTCGACGATCGCCTGGATCGGGTCGTCGGTGTCGCCGATGATCTGCTCGATGTGCTCGCGGGTACGCTCGGTGGCGTCCTCGAGCACGGCGGCGAACAGCGCCTGCTTCGACGGGAAGTGCTTGTAGATCGTGGGCTCGGAGCAGCCCGCACGGGCGGCGATCTCCGCCGTCCCCGCGGCATGGAACCCGCGCTCTGCGAACACCTCGCGACCCACGGCGAGGATCTGCGCCCGGCGGTCGTCACCGGTCATGCGGAGGCGGACGGTCTCACTGCTCACGGCCATCGCCGCAGGTTAGTGAATACTCACTACCGCGTCAAATCTGCGCCGAAAGATCAGGCTGCGGAGACCTCGTGGAAGCGCTCCACGCGCGCTCCCTCGTGGAAATCGCCGAACGCGAACTTCCACGACGAGTCGGGCCAGACGTAGGTCACCGAGCCCGCCTGCAGGTCGTACACCGCCGTGTAGAGCGTGCCGAAGCCCTTGGAGTAGGTGCCGCTCCACAGCGGCGGCTTGAGGAACGCGTCCAGGAACTCCTGCTCCGTGACCGCGGGGTCGTCGAGCAGCGCCGTCATGCAGTGCTCGCGCTCCAGCGAGCGGGTGGCGGCGGCGTGCTCCGTCCACTCGACGGCGCCCTGGTGGTTGGTTGCGGCGGAGGCTTCGCGGAACTCGACGGCACGGTCGGGCGCCAGGTATGCGGTCAACACACCGCCCGAGCGGTCGGCCATCGTCAGCGTGTGGGCGAGCTGGTAGGGCAGCCGCGCGAGCACCTCGCGGGCATCCTCCACCGTCTCGCACACCTGCAGCAGGTAGCGGAGCACCAGCGGCACGCCGAAGCCCTCGCCCGTCACCGGCCGGCCGCCGAAGGCCAGCGAGACGCCGAAGCCGGCGTCGTTGACGCCGTCCAGCAGGCCCCACAGGCAGTCGCTCATGCCGATCACGCCGCGGCCTTCCCAGTTCGTGCCCAGGATCACGCCCTCCAGCCGCGAGGGTGCGTAGTCATAGTTGCGCACCAGCAGCGGCCGCCCGCGCGTCCAGCACCGCCTGCGAGCAGCCCGACAGGTACGAGGGCGGGTTCCACATCGAGAGCATCCGGGCCGCCAGGTCGCCGCCGCCGGCCAGCTCGACCAGCCGGTCGTAGGTGCCGAGCAGCTCCGGCATGTGGTCGCGGAGCTGACGGCGGCAGACCGCGTAGCTCGACAGGTTCGCCTCGCCGGCGTGCAGGAACCACCTGCGGTAGGCCGGCCAGCGCTCCTCGAACAGACGCTGCCAGCGCAGCCCCGGAAGGGGCTCGTCGATGGCCTCGAACGTGAACGGGATCTCAGAAATCTCGTGTTGCATGGCTCGCTTCATTCACAGCATCTTGAACGAGAAAGGCTCAGGTTGCGGCATCACGGCGGACGGCGCGGCCGGGGTTCCATGGAACTCGGACTTGATCCCCGAGATCCAGCGGTGAGCCCGCTCGGTGAGCTCGCCGTGGTCGTCCATCAGCCGTCCGCGGGTCACCAGGATCCCGAGATCCGCCCCCGGATAGCGGTACTGGCCGGCCTGGGCGATCCGCAGGTAGAACGCCTCGTCCTCGTCGGCGACGGTGTGCCAGTCCGTGTCGCGGCGCACGAACCTGATCGACCCGTCGGCCGACATGCTCCAGATACCCGAGGTCGGCGCATCGCTGATCATCTCGACCGTGTCGTCGGTCTGCTTGAGGATGAACTGGCTCCAGGCATCGATGCTCTGCGGCTGCGCCCAGCGCTCGTTGAGCGCGTCGACGTCGATCTCGTAGTCGACGTCCATGAACTCGAGCAGATGGAACAGGAACAGCGGCATGTCGCCGTAGGCAACGGCCGTGACGTTCGTCATCGACGATGCACCGGTGACCCGCGGGTTCAGCTCGCCCAGGTACATCTCGCCGCTGTCGATGTCGGCCAGGAAGTCGAGCTCGAAGTACCCCCGGTAGCCCTCCTGGCGCAGCCGCTCGCCGATGGCACGGGTGCGCGCCCTCGCCTGGTCGCGTCCGGCCTGGTCGAGCACCGAGGCGTGGACGTCGTTGCCGCACCAGCCCCCACCGTACGGCGTCAGCTCGGGGAACCCCGCCAGCTCGGTCATCAGCGGTCCGACCAGCGTTCCGTGGCGGGTGATCACGCCCTCGATCGCGAGCTCGCGGCAGTTGATGCGGCGCATCACCTTCAGCTCCTCCTCCAGCAGCTTCTCGGAGTGCTCGTTCCAGTCGCCCTCGTTGGCAATGAAGAACGTCGTCTGGCCGGAGTCGCCGTACGGCGTCTGCACGACCAGGTCGGTGCCGAGGCCGGCGTCGGCTGCGAGGTTGGTCAGCGCGGCGTACGTGATCGACCGGCCGAGGGCGTTGGGGACGCTGGGCACGCCGGCCTCGTTGCCGATCCGGGTGGTCTCGATCTTGGAGTCGAGGCGGTTGCGAAGCGAGGCCGGAGGGAACGCCACCTTCAGGCCGAGCTCACCGGCCAGCTCCTCGGTCTCGGGGTCGAACATCAGGAACACCGCCTTCCCGCCCTCGCCGCGGGTCCGCATCCAGTCCCCGACCTCCTTGTGGCCGAGCAGGTAGTTGCAGATCTCCTCGATCGACGTGAACGCGCGTGGGCTGCGCTCCCCGGGCACGAACACGTTGGGGTGGTGCCCGTCGAAGGAGTCGTAGTAATTGACGAAGCGGAAGTTGCGGACCCAGCGGTCGATGCCAAGCAGGTTGAACGCGGTCGCGGAGACGAAGTAGATCGGCGTCTCGTTGGTGCGGAAGTACCTGCGAATATCCGAGATTCCCTCGAGCGGAGCGTCGAGCGTCGGCACCTAAACCCTCCCACTTGGCGTTTGCAGCCGATGGTACAGGTCGAGGCGCGAAATTCGAAGTCTCCGGGCCTGCTCACCGCACACCGCACCACGAGCAGACCATCAGGGCAAGCACCTGAGCCGTGGTCGTGATCGACGGCAGGAAGACGCGTTCGTCCGCCGCGTGGTAGCCCTCGCCGTAGGGACCGAAACAGGTGCTGGGGATGCCGCCGTAGAGCCCGAAGGTGCGGGCGTCGGTGGTGGCGGTGGTGGCGACCAGCTCGGGATCGGTCCCGGTCACCGTCCTGTGGCAGGCGCGCAGCCCGGTGATCACGTCCTCGTCGGCAGGCGAGCTCGTACCCCTCGCAGTCGAACCCGTCGTAGGAGACGACCGCGGGATGCTCGGCCAGGTAGGGGTGCGTCCGCGACGCTTGCGCGACGACCTCCTCGATCCGGTCTCGCAGCTCCTCCAGCGGCGCGCCCGGGTAGCGAGCCAGCCGGAAGCGGGTTACGCACTCTCCCGCCACCGTCGACCTCCAGTCCCCACCCTCGATCACTCCAACGTTCAGGTTCAATGGATGGGGGTACGCGGCGAAGGCCGGGGGTGGATCGGTGTTCAGCTCCGCCTCCAGCTCGCGGAGCGCCCGGATGATGTGGTAGCTGGCCTCGATTGCGTTGGCACCCTCGCCGGCATCGGCGACATGCACGGGGTGGCCGGCGACGGTGACGTCGAACCACAGCACCCCGACCTGGGCGGTCGTGAGGGTGGCGCCGAACGGCTCGATCACGACGCAGGCGTCGGCCGTGTAGCCGGCGGCCACGCAGGCCAGAGCGCCGTTGCCGCCGCACTCCTCCTCGACCACCGACTGCAGCGTCAGCCGGCCTGCCGGCTCGACCCCGACCCGGCGCAGCGCGGCCGCAGCCATCACCGCCGCGACCAGCCCCGACTTCATGTCGCCCGCGCCGCGCCCGTACATCCAGTCGCCGTCGATGGTGGGGCGGAACGGCGGCGTGCTCCACAGGCGGTCGGGCTGGGAGCTGACCACGTCGATGTGGCCGTTGAAGATCAGCGATCGGCCGCCTCCGTCACCGCCGAGCCCGGCGACCACGTTGCGCTTGCCGGTGACGTCCCACGAGAAGGGTGCGGCGTGGGGGTGGGCGCGCAGCTCCGCGGCATCCATCGGCACGTCGACCGGCTGCAGTCCCAGCTCGCGGTAGGCCTCTGCCATCACCGCCTGGCCGGGCTCCTCGTTGCCCAGCACCGTGGGCTGCTCGACCAGTCGGCGGAGCAGGTCGACGCCCGCGTCCGTCTCGGCCGCGACGGCGGCTGACAGCTCCGATTGCAGGGCAGGGTCAACCGTCGGGTCCATCATGCGAACCTAGCAGCGGCCTCGGCGGGGCCGACCGGCGCGGCGGGTAGCGTAGGCGCGATGTCTGACCGCGAGCGGCCGGCCGGGGAGGCCGACGACGGCAACCTGATCGTCGACCGGTTGAGTGAGACCTACCGGCTGATCACGGGCGATCCGTCGCAGGCCGTCGAGCGCGCGCTGGACGAGGTTGGCATCAACACACGCGCCGAGGCGGAGATGATGGCGGAGCTGGCGTTCACGCAGCCGCTCGCCCATCCCGACCACTTCGAGCAGGCCCACCGGCTGACGATGCGCGCGCTCGAGGTTGCCGACCGGCAGGGCTGGCGGAATCCCAAGATTCCCCGGCTCGGCCCGTTCAGCAGCCTCGCCCAGAGCGCGATCGAGTTCGTCTCCCGCACCATCGTCCGGGGGTACGTGGCGCGGGTGATCCGCAACCTGGCGATGCTCTACGCCCGCCGCGAGGCGCAGGCGCCCGTGATGAGCCAGGAGCGGCGATCGCTGGCCCGTGCGCGGATCCAGGCCGACCGGCTGGTGGTCGGATTCAAGGGCGGTGGGCTGCCGATCCCGACCGTGCTGATCGGCGGTGCCGCGTTGCCCGTGCTGGCGTCGGTCGCCCGGTCAGCCGGCGTCGTCAAGAAAGAGGGCAGCCCGGTCGTGATCGCGCTCGGCATCGTCCTGGTGGCCGTATTCGGTGCGATGTCGTGGGTGCTGCTGCAGGGCGCCGGCCTGGCGCACCGGCGGATCGCCGTGGGCGTCACGCCGGCGCTCCGGGCTCTCTACGAGACGATCGGGCATTGCGGCCACCCACCGCGCGACGAGAGCCGGACGCTGGCGGTGGTTGCGATCGCGCTCACGTTCGTCGGCTGGTTCATCGTGCCGCTGGCGATCGCGGCCGTGATCACGCTGCTCTAGCTGCTCGAGCCGGCGCCCGAGGAGAGCGACGAGAGCATCCTGGTGGCGTTGTAGACCTGGTCGGCCGGCGGCACCGCGATGTGCACCTTCTCGCCAAACTTCGAGAAGCCGAACTGGACGTGGACCAGCGCGGTCGGGCCGTTGGGCGCGGTCACCTGCATGTCCATCTGCATCTGGCGCACCATCTTGTTGCCGTCCAGCCACAGCTTGAACGGCACGGTGGTGCCGCCCAGCTCGGTGCGCAGCATGTCGAGCATCTTCCTGGATATCACGCCCTTGCCGGCCAGCTTCGCGTAGTCCAGCGTGCCGGTGTACTCGGTGGTGGCGACACCTCCGAGGCTCGCGTGGCCGACCAGCTTCAACGTGGACACACCCTTCAAGTACGTCAGCATCTGGGACGGGTTGCTGGTGCTGCCCTGGGCCATCAAGCCGGTGATGTTCATCCCCATCGCCGAGCCCACCGCGCTCATGTCTTCCTCGACCCAGGGCTTGTGACCCGGGATCTGGGCGCTCAGCAGCGGCCAGTTCATGAACAGCTTCGTCCGGGTCACGACCTCGTGCATGGTGCCCTTGAGCCGGGGCACCCCGCTGGTCAGGTTGACCGTCAGGCTCTCGCGGAGCGGCTTGTAACTGACGTCGCCACTGCCCCGAATCGAGACTCCCTCCTGATTCGAACCGGCGATGCGCGTCGACATCGACAGCGTGATGTGGGCACTGCCGGCGGCCCTGGCGCGGGCCCCTGACTTGGCGGCCAGCTCGACGAAGCTCGACTTCTTGATCGTCCGCGGCTTCTGGGCGTGGTGAGCGCTCGCGGCAGAGCCGCAGCCCGCAGCTGCGAGCGCAGCTACCAGGAGGCCAACCGGGACCAGTCGACGTGCCATCAGTCTCAAGCTAGCGGGCCTCCCGGCGGTTTACCAGCCCCGAACGTACCGCCCGCCAGACGGAGCTCGGCGCGCATCTCGGCCAGGGTGTCAAGGAACACCCCGGGGATGCCGCTGGCCGCTGCCAGCTCCCGCCGGTGGAGGGCGACGATGCGGCGTCGCAGCGGCGGCGCGTCCAGGATGCGGATCGACGCCAGCCGCCCCGACCCGAGCTCCTCGGCGACTGCCGTCCGCGGCAGCAGCGCGACGCCCAGGCCCTGCGCCACCATCTTCTTGGTGGCGTCGATGTTGTCGAGCTCCATCGAGCCGGCGGGAATGACGCCCGCTTCGCCGAGGAATGCGCTGGTCAGGTCGTGGTAGCTGGACGCGCGGTCGAACAGGATCAGCCGCTCGCCGGCGATCGCCTCCAGCGCGATCTCCCGGCGCACTGCGAACGGATGCCCGGGATCGGTGACCAGTACCAGCTCGTCCTCGTACAGCGGAATCACCGCCAGCTCGGGGTGGCGGAGCGCCCGCACCAGACCCACCTGCACCTGGCGGCGGACGACCATCTCCAGCACCTCCTCGGAGTGGCCGGTGCGAACGGTCAGCTGGACGCGGGGATGGGCTGCGTGGAAGCGCTCCAGGATCGACGGCAGGACGTACGTCGAGACCGCCGGGGCCGCGCCGATCACCAGCTGCCCGGCACCGCCCCGCTCCAGCTCGGCCAGCAGCCGCCGGCCGTCAGCCAGCGCCTCGACGGAGCGCTCCGCGTACGGCAGGAACGCCTGTCCGTGCTCGGTCAGGCGCACGCCCCGCCCGGAGCGGACGAACAGCCGCACGCCGAGATCGCGCTCCAGCGACTGCAGACGAGCGGTCAGTGCCGGCTGCGTCACGAACAGCGCCTCCGCCGCCCGAGTGACGTTGCCGCGCCGGGCGACCTCCACGAAGGCCTCGATCCGCTTCACCGTTCCATTCTATAAAGATCCTCGATGACTGTCACCTGAAAGATCGATTTGTGGCATGGCAGATCTGGCCGTATGCTCGGCCTCCAACGGAGGAGGCGGCAATGAACGAGGTGCACCGGACCCGGATCGATCGCGCAGCCGCGAGGCTCGACCGGCAGTGGCAAGACGACGAGCGCTGGACGGGCATCCAGCGGCGCTACGAGGCCGACGAGGTGATCCAGCTGCGGGGGACCGTCGGCGTCGAGCACTCCCTGGCCCGGATGGGAGCGGAGCGCCTGATGGATCTGATGCACCGCGGCCCGTACATCCACGCCCTGGGGGCGATGACGGGCGGCCAGGCCGTGCAGATGGTTCGCGCCGGTCTGGAAGCGATCTACCTCTCGGGCTGGCAGGTGGCTGCCGACGCAAATCTGGGCGAGCAGGTGTACCCAGACCAGAGCCTGTACCCGGCCAACAGCGTGCCGGCGGTCGTTCGGCGGATCAACAACGCGCTGCGGCGGGCCGACCAGGTCGCGTTCGGGGAGGGCGACACGTCGGTGCACTGGATGGCGCCGATCGTCGCCGACGCGGAGGCCGGGTTCGGGGGCCCGCTGAACGCCTTCGAGCTGATGCGCGGCATGATCGAGGCGGGCGCAGCCGGCGTCCACTTCGAGGATCAGCTCGCCTCCGAGAAGAAGTGCGGCCACCTGGGCGGCAAGGTGCTGGTGCCGACTTCGCAGTTCATCCGTACCCTGAACGCGGCGCGGCTCGCCGCCGACGTCCAGGACGTGCCGACCGTGCTGGTCGCCCGCACGGACGCTGACGCGGCCACGCTGCTGACCAGCGACGTCGACGAGCGCGACCATCCGTTCATCACCGGCGAGCGAACGGCCGAGGGCTACTTCAGGGTCACCGGCGGCCTTCAGTCCGCGATCGCGCGCGGCCTGGCGTACGCGCCCTACGCCGACGTCATCTGGTGCGAGACCTCGACACCCGACCTGGCCGACGCCGAGACGTTCGCGGACGCCATCCACGAGCGCTTCCCGGGCAAGCTGCTGGCGTACAACTGCTCGCCCTCGTTCAACTGGAAACGGCACCTCGACGACGCCACGATCGCGGCCTTCCAGCGGGAGCTCGGCGGCATGGGCTACCGGTTCCAGTTCATCACCCTGGCCGGGTTCCACGCGCTCAACCACTCGATGTTCGACCTCGCCCACGGCTACGCGCGCGACGGCATGAGCGCCTACGTCGAGCTGCAGGAGCGGGAGTTCGCCTCGGAGGCGGACGGCTATACGGCGACCCGCCACCAGCGAGAGGTCGGCGCCGGCTACTTCGACCGCGCGGCCACCGCCGCCTCGGCCGGCGAGTCGTCGACGCTGGCGCTTCGGGGATCGACCGAGGAGGCCCAGTTCGACGAGGTCGTGAACGCGGGCTGACCACGGCGGCGGCTTAGAGCGCCCAACAGTAAAGAAGCGGCGTCGCGCGGCCGATACGTGCCTCATGACGCCGTTCACGCCCGCGGAAGCCGTCGGCCTGCTCTTTGCGCAGCCAGACGTCGAGCTCGAGATCTCCGACGGAGCCTTCATCCGGGTGCACGCCATCCGGATCGAGAACGACCTGGTGGTGGCAACGGCGCCGCGATTGTCGGTGCAGACCGGCATGGAGCTGACCGGCCGTGTCATCGGGCCTGACGGCCAGCCGTGGGTGATCCCGCTCCAGTTGGAGGACGCGAGCTACCACACGCCCGACCTGGCCGTCTGCCGGATGCGGGCAATGGGCTGCGAGGTCGACACCACGCGGCGCTCCGCCCAGCGGGTGCCGATCGGCGGCGTGGCCTGGCTGGAAGCTGTGAACTGCCGCGACATCGTCGACGGTGACCGGGTGGACGGGTCGCTGGAGGATCTCTCCCGCACCGGGGTGGCATTCACGACCACCCGCGTGCTCCGCGAGGGCGACCGGCTGGTCTTCAACGGCCGATTCTTCGCCGACTCGATCGCGGGCGAGGTTCGCGTCGCATCGGTGCGCCCGGCCGCCGCCGCCAGGGCACATCGTGGTCGGCTGCCGCTTCATCGACATCGACGCCGACAGCGTCGCCCGCATCGACCGCATCCTGTCCGGAGGCCGCGAGCCCGAGGGCGACGCGCAGATCGACGTCTCGGCGCTTCGCGATCTCGCCTCCGGCGAGAACGACGGCAGCGGCTGGCGCGGCATCTTCAAGCGCGGCTAGCAGAAACTCAGGCGGCCCTCAGCGAGTGACCTGGGAGCCGCCGACGATCGCGTCGCGGCCGTCCGGGAAGCGCACCCAGGCCTTGTTCGTGCCGTCGTAGTCCGGCGCCCAGAGCACGAGGGTGGCCGGCTCACCGCGGACCTCGCACTGATCGGTGCCCTCGGGATCGAGCCCGCGCCAGATGCGGATGAAGGGGTTGGTCTCCCACTCGTCGCCGATCGTCGTCGGCAGCGTGTGCCCGGGATGCACAGCGGTGGCGGGATCCAGCTTCATCAGCCGGTCCATCACCGAGTGCTTGATGTCCGCATACCCGGTCTCACCGCCGCCGGCGGTGCCGCCCAGCGTGCCCTTGAAGAGCACGTCCGCAGTGAAGACATCGGTGCCGTTGACGTCGAAGCTGAGGTGGTCGCGGCAGTGCCCTGGCGTGTAGAGACCGCGGATCCGAAGGTCGCCCGATTCGATCACCTGCTCGTCGGCGAACTCCGGCCAGCGCAGCAGCGGCACGCCGAAGCGCTGCTGATAGCGCTCGTTGTCCACCACGTGGTCGTGGTGGGAGTGCGTGTTGAGGATGTGGGTGATCGTGATGTCGTCCTGCTCGATGCGCTCGAGCAGGGGATCGGTGACGCCGTTGCCGTCGATGAGAACGCCGTGCCCGCCGGGGCCGTCAGCCACCAGGTAGGCGTTCGACGTCCAGGTCGGGTGCTCTGTACGCTCGATGATCATGCGAAGGAGATCACGCTGCGGATGCCGTCCTGCGCCTCCATCAGCTCGAAGCCGCGGTTGACCTCGTCGAGCGTGATCGAGTGGGACAGGAACGGGTCGACGTCGATCTCGCCCGCCAGCCACCGGTCGACGAAGCGGGGGACTCCGTCGCGGCCCTTGACGCCGCCAAACGACGAGCCGGCCACCCGCCGGCCGGTGATCAGGAAGCGCGGGACGATGTCGAGGGTCTCGCCGCGCCCGGCGACGCCCGCCACGGTGCACAGGCCCCAACCCATCCGTGCCGCCTCGACGGCCTGGCGCATCACCCTGACGTTGCCGGTGGCCTCGAAGGTGTAGTCGGCGCCGAAGCCGCCGGTCATCTCGACGATCCGCTCGACGGAGTCGTCACCGCCGACCATCACGTCGGTCGCACCCTGTCCGCGCGCCAGGTCGAGCCGCTCCTCCGACAGGTCGACGCAGACGATCCGCTCGGCGCCCTGCAGCCGGCAGCCGGCGACCGCCCCCAGGCCGACCATTCCCGCGCCGAACACCACGCAGGTCGACCCGGGCTCGACCCGGGCCGTGTTGATCGCCGCCCCCAGGCCGGTGGATAGCCCGCAGGCGAACAGGGCGGCGCCCTCCAGGGGTGCATCGGGTGAGATCTTGGCCAGGGCGATCTCCGGCATCACCGTGTACTCGGCGAACGTGCTGGTGCCCATGAAGTGGCGGATCGGCTCGCCGTCGCGCGACAGCCGCGCCGTGCCGTCCGGCAGATAGCCCTTGCCCTGCTGGTCGCGGATAGCAAGGCAGAGGTTCGTCTTCGAGCTCTGGCAGTGGATGCACTTGCCGCACTGCGGCGAGAACAGCGTGACGACGTGATCGCCCGGCTCGACCAGGGTGACGCCCTCGCCGACGCGTTCGACGACGCCTGCGCCCTCATGCCCGAGCACGGTGGGCGAGTAGCCCGACGGGTCCGCTCCCGACGCGGTGTAGAGGTCGGTGTGGCAGACCCCGCACGCAACCAGGCGCACCAGCACCTCGCCCGCGTGCGGCTCCGCGAGGTCGACCTCCTGGACGACCAGCGGCTCCCCGAACTCCTCCAGCACGGCTGCGCGGATCTTCATCGCGGGCGAGTGTAGCCTGTCGGACGATGAACGTCGATGACGCGATCCGGACACGGCGCACGCACAAGCTCTACCGACCGGAACCGGTACCGCGGCCTGTGCTCGAGGAGCTGCTCGAGCTCGGCCGCTGGGCGCCGAACCACCACGTGACGAACCCGTGGCGGTTCCGGGTGCTCGGGACTGAAGCGCTGGCGCGGCTGAAGGCAGCCGACCCCGACGGCGCCGCCAAGCTCGACCGGGCACCGACGCTCGTTGCCTGCTCGGTCACCACCGACGAGGATCCCCAGCAGGCCGAGGAGGATCTGCTGTCCGGCGCCTGCGCCGTCTACATCGTCATGCTGGCCGCCCACGCCCGCGGGATCGCGACCTACTGGCGCACACCTGGCGTGCTCCGCACCGATGCCGGCCGGCGGGCGGTGCAGATCGCCGACGGCGAGCGGGTGCTGGGGCTGCTCCACCTGGGCACGGCCGCCCGCGACTGGGAACCGCCGCCGAGGGCGCCGGTCGACCAGCTCGTGACCTTCCTGGACTAGGAAGCCCTGACGCTGGCGTTAGGTGCGCCAGCCGAGGGCGCGGTCGAACTGCTCCTTCTGGGCGCGGCGCTCGGCCAGGTCGATGGGGGCCGACACACGGTCGGCTGCGGTCGCCGCGCGCACCCGCCGGGTGCTCTCGCGGAGCGGTGGCAGGCCCACGGCCGCACGACGGACGTCCACCTCGGCCCGGTTCTCGATCCGCCAGGGGCTCATGCGGCCCGAACGGTCCCAGTCGAAGGCGCTGCCGTAGACCTGCGGGCGCCCCTCGTGATACCGGATGCAGTCCAGGAGCACGGCCGGCTGCCACGCCGGAATCCGCCCCTCGTCGGCGGCCTGCACCAGCAGCGGCAGCATCTGACGCTGCAGCGCGGGGTCGCAGATCGCGTGGTGGACGACCAGCCACGCGGCCTCGGCGCCGTCCTCGCCCACCTCGTCCTCGCCCGGCCAACCGTACTCGTCGACGATCGTTTCCAGGCGGGCGACGTTGCGGTGGTGCACCCGCTGCAGGAGTGGGTCGTATCCCTGCCAGAGGCGGCCGTCGCGGGCCAGCTCGGCGCGCAGATCGGCGTCTTGACGGGCAAGAGCCAGAAGCTCCTCACGGAGCGTAGGAGGACGCAACCCCATCACACAAAGGTACGCGCATCCGGGTCTCTGCACTAGACCCAGGCCTGATCTAGCATCGCTTCGGACCCGAGTTCCCCCGACCTGGAGGTCGCCAGTGCTCTCCGAGTTCAAGGCCTTCGTCCTGCGTGGCAACGTGATCGACCTGGCCGTCGCCGTCGTGCTGGGCGTGGCGTTCGGCGCGGTCATCACGGCGTTCGTCAGCGACATCATCACGCCGATCCTGGGCGTGATCGGCGGCAAGCCGAACTTCAGCCAGCTGACGTTCACGATCAACGGCAGCGTCTTCTACTACGGCTCGTTCCTCAACGCGGTGATCGCATTCCTGTCCATCGCGGCGGCGATCTTCTTCTTCGTCGTCAAGCCCGTCAACCACCTGAAGGCAAGGCGTGCGGGCGAGGACGGCCCGCCGACGACGCGGCCGTGCCCCGAGTGCCTGAGTGAGATCCCGGTGGCAGCCTCGCGCTGCGCCTACTGCACAACCGAGTTCGCGACGGCGGGGGCATGAGCATGCGGGTCTTCGTGATCGGTGACATGGAGGGCGTGGCCGGCCTTACGAACTGGTCGCAGGTCGACGGAGGCACCGCGCTGCACGCCGCCGGCTCGGTGCTCTACACCGAGGAGATGAACGCGGCCGCGCGCGGCGCACGATCGGCCGGGGCGACCGAGATCGTGCTCATGGACTGCCATGGGGCCGGCAGCGGCTACCAGTTCAACTCACTGCTGCCCGACCTGATCGACCCCGACTGCGAGTTCGTCGTCCAATCCGAGTGGACGGAGTACACCGGCATCCTCGAGCAGGGGTGCGATGCCGCCCTGCTGGTCGGCATGCATGCGATGGCCGGCACCGCCGACGGCGTCATGAACCACACGGTCTCGGGAACCGGCTGGCGCGAGGTGCGCTTCAACGGCCGCCCCGTGGGCGAGGTCGGCATCAACGCCGCGCTGTGCGGCACCTGGGGATGCCCGGTACTGATGGTCACCGGAGACGAGGCGGTCTGCCGGGAATCGGCCGCCCTGCTCGGCGCCGGTCTGGTCACCGTGCCCGTGAAGCAGGGGTTGGGCCGGTTCAGCGCCCGCCACAAGACGCCCGAAACCGCCCGCAGGATGATCGCGAAGGCGGCCGAGAAGGCGGTCCGGAACCTCAAGGCGGTCGAGCCGTACGACCCGGGTCATCCCTGCCGGATCGAGGTTGATCTGGGATCCTCGGACCACCACGAGCACCTTCGGCACTCGTCGAGCGTGGAGATCGTCGACGCTCGCACGATCGCCAGCACGGCCGACGATTGGTGGACGGCGTGGCGCCAGTTCTACTTCAGCTACCGCTGGCCCGACGAATGACGATGCTGTCACGTTCTCTTATCCAGGATGACGAACAGATGACAAACGGGTGGTACGGCCTGTAGGCTTGCGACTCCCCACCCCGTACTGAGGTATGGCATGTCTGTAGAAATCGCACAGCTCGTACAGTCGCTTTACGCGTCTATCCAGCACCTCTCCTCGATGACTCGTCAGCGGTCAGGAGTGAACCGCACCGAGTACGGCGCGCTGCAGCAGCTCGCCATCGGGGGAAGCCTGACCGCCGGCCAGCTTGGCGAGCGGCTCGGGATCACGTCGGGTGCCGCAACGAAGCTGATCGACCGCCTGGAGGCACAGGGGTACGTTCAGCGGCGCCGCAGCACGACCGACCGCCGCAGCGTGGTGGTCGAGCCCCGGCCGTCCGCGGCCCGGGTCATCGCCGGCGATCTGCGCCAGGCCAACCGGGACATCGGAACCCTGGTCGATTCGTTCACGGCCGATGAGCAGGTCGCAATCCGCCGCTTCCTGGAAGAGGCCTGCGAGATCATCGAGCGCCACGTCGAACAGGCGCCCGCCGCCTAGTGCTACGCCGCTACCGGGGCCGGGGCCACTGACGGCACCGGCTCCGGGAGCGATGCCGACCGCGCGGCCAGGCGCATGGCGACGGCCATCCCGATCATGTCCAGCACGCAGTAGCCGCCGGCGATGCCGCTGGGCGGGTTGCCAAGCGTCGTGATGTGCAGGAAGTCGTAGGGCGCCCACGCCCAGTTGCCCAGCGACGTGCCGATCAGCTCCAGCGCCGTCGTCACGATGAACGCGCCGCTGTAGACCAGCGGCGAGCGCCCCCGCAGCAGGAAGCCGACCAGCACCAGGTAGAGCAGCGCCCCACCGGTGTCAGGGCGGGACGACAGGAAGACGCCCCAGAACGCCCACAGGCCGCCGGCGACCAGCACCATCCGCGGCAGCACCCGTGCAACGCTCGCGCGGGTGTTCGCCTGCGCGGCGATGTGGAGCGCGGCCAGGTACACCAGCCCGTGTCCGGGAGGCACAAACGTCGGCACGTTGTGCAGCCGGTAGGTGTACAGGTGGAGCAGCGGGGAGGCGGTGTACTCGAGGCAGGTCGCCGCGGCCACGACGGCGACGACCTGGATCCGCACGGAGCGGCTCTCGCCCCGCAGGAGCGCGATCAGCAGCGCCCAGGTGAGCACGCCCAGCGCGCGCTGCGGCCAGATCGAGGAGATGGAGTCGAGATACAGCCCGACCGGGATCCAGGTGAAGACGATCGCGATGATCGCAAGGCGCGGTCTGGGCATGAGGCGAATACGTAGCGGACGGGGCGGCGGTTCACAAGCCCCATCGGCACGAACACAAGATCCCTGAGGCCAAATGAGCGTGACGACTGAGCCGGCACGCGGCCAGTCGCGCGCTCAGCCGATCGCCCGGCGCCCGCGAGGGTGGGCGCCGGGCAATGCTCGGCAGTCGATCAGGCGGAGATCGGGGTGGCGGCGGGCTCCAGGGCCACGGCCAGCACCTCGTCGATCGTCATCACCGGGTGGAACGTCATCGCCTCGCGAACGTCCTCCGGCACGTCCTCCAGGTCGGCGCGGTTGCGCTCCGGCAGGATGACGTCGGTCAGTCCTGCTGCGTGCGCCGCCAGCACCTTCTGCTTGAGGCCGCCGATCGGCAGCACCCGGCCCTGCAGGGTGACCTCGCCGGTCATCCCGACCGTGTGCTTGACCTTGCGGTGCGTCAGCAGTGACGCCAGCGCGGTCACCATCGTCACGCCTGCGCTCGGCCCGTCCTTGGGGATCGCCCCGGCCGGGACGTGGATGTGGAATCCACGGTCGTCGAACGCGTGCGAGTCGATGCCCAGCTCGCCGGTGTGGCCGCGGACGTAGGAGAGAGCGATCTTCGCCGACTCCTTCATCACGTCACCCAGCTGACCGGTCAGCTCCAGGTCGTGTGCACCAGGCACCTCGGTCGCCTCGACGAACAGCACGTCGCCGCCCGTCCCGGTGACTGCCAGGCCAGTTGCCACGCCGGGAACCGCCGTCCGGATCGCCGCCTCCTGGAAGAACTTCTGCTTCCCGAGGGCGTCGCGCATCAGCTCCTGGTCAACCTCGACCGGTGCTGTTGCCTTGCCGGACGCGATCTGCGTCGCTGTCTTGCGGAGCAGCCTGCCCAGCTCGCGCTCGAGCTGGCGTACGCCCGCCTCGCGCGTGTATTCAGTGACCACCGTGCGGAGCACGTCGTCGGACACCGTGACCTCGTCGGCCAGCAGTCCGTTGCGCTCCACCTGCCGCGGCCACAGGTAGCCGCGGGCGATGGCGACCTTCTCGTCGGTGGTGTACCCGTCGAAACGGATCACCTCCATGCGGTCGAGCAGCGGCCCGGGGATCGTGTCGGCAACGTTCGCCGTCGCGATGAACAGGACGTCGGACAGGTCGACCTCCACGTCCAGGTAGTGGTCGCGGAAGCTGTGGTTCTGGGCCGGGTCGAGCACCTCGAGCAGGGCGGCCGAAGGGTCGCCTCGCCAGTCGGCGCCGACCTTGTCGACCTCGTCCAGCATGATCACGGGGTTCATCGTGTCGGCATCACGCAGGGCACGCACCAGGCGACCCGGCAGAGCGCCGATGTAGGTCCGCCGATGGCCGCGGATCTCCGCCTCGTCGCGCACGCCGCCCAGCGACATGCGAACGAACTCGCGGTCGGTCGCGCGGGCGATCGACTCGCCGATCGAGGTCTTGCCGGTACCCGGAGGCCCGATCAGGGTGAGGATGGCGCCGGAGCGCTTGTCCTCGGTGATGCCCCGGTCCTGCCGCAGCTTGCGGACGGCCAGGTACTCGGTGATCCGGTCCTTGACGTCCTCGAGTCCGGCGTGATCGGCGTCCAGCACCTCACGGGCGTAGACGGGATCGAGCCGCTCCTCGCTGCGCTTTGACCACGGCACCCCGACCAGCCAGTCGAGGTACGTGCGGATCATCGACGACTCACCGGAGGAGTCGCCCATCCGCTCCAGCCGGGCCAGCTCGCGCTCGGCCTGCTCGCGGACGGCGTCCGGCATGCCGGCGTCCTCGATCTTCTGGCGGTACTCGTCGACGATCGATGCGTCGTCCTCGCCGAGCTCCTTGCGGATCGAGTCCATCTGCTTGCGGAGGAAGTACTCGCGCTGCTGCTGCTGTGCACCCGACTCGACGTCGTCGCGGATGCGGCGGCGTACCTGAGCCTCGGCCAGTGCCCCCCGCTGCAGCTCGACAGCCAGCTGCAGCCGCTCGACCACGTCGAGGGTCTCCAGCAGCTGCACCTTGTTCTCAAAGCTGACATCAGGCGAATAGCCGCAGCTGTCGGCCAGGGCGGCCGGATCGGTGATCGAGCGCAGGAAAGCCGCAACACGGCCGTCGTCGCCGCGCAGCTCGAGCTTCTCCTCGATGATGGCGCGGTACTCACGCTCGAGCTCGCGTGTCTTGACCGGCGGCGGGGTCTCGTCCTCCAGCTCCTCGACCTGCATGCGCAGCCGGCCCGACGGATCGGTCTCGGCAGCGCCCAGCACGGCTCGATGGAGGGCGTTCAGGGAAACGGCGTGGACTCCGCGCGGCAGGCGGGCCCGCTCCACGACCTCTGCGATCACGCCTACCTTGGCGTACTCGTTGTCGTGGGTCGGCACCAGCAGCACGCGCTCCTCGTCACCGACGTCCACGGGCAGGGTGACGTTCATATTTGGGAAGACAACGCTGTCTTCCAGTGGGATCAAGAGGTAGCTGTTCATGATCTGGACGGTAGCACAACCCTTGAGGTTGTCAACCATCGTGAGCTTCGACTATTATGGTCGCATGAGTAATCCCGGTAACGAGGCGTGGAGCCTGCTCTTCCGCCTCTATGTCACGCAGCGCGGGCGCGTCCCGCAGGTGGCTGCCGAGTTCGAGCTCTCCCCCATGCAGGTGACCGTCCTGCGCCTGCTCGAGCCCGGCTCGCCGCTGTCGATGCGCACCGTCGCCACCCGTCTCTGCTGCGACGCCTCCAACGTGACCGGCATCGTCGACCGCCTCGAAGAGCGCGGCCTGGTGGCCCGTCAGGCCTCCCCCAAGGACCGGCGGCTGAAGATGCTGGTGGTCACCGAGTCCGGCGTCGTCCTGCGCAGCCAGCTGCTGGAGCGGCTGGCCGAGGCGCCCGAGCCGATCCAGCGATTGTCCGAGACCGACCAGCGGCGCCTGCGCGACATCCTCGAGCGCGCGATGGACGGATGATCCAGCGGCGGCGGATCATGGCCCTGTTCTGGCCGTACCGGTGGCGGCTGGCCTGGCTGCTCGCCATGATCGCGATCTCGGCGGGGATCTCGACGATCTCCCCGTTCCTGCTCCGCGACCTGCTGGACAACGTGCTGTCGCAGGGCAAGAACCTGAACACGCACACGCTGGCGTTGCTGGTCGGGGGCATGGTGGTGATCCCGATCATCACCGGCGCCATCGGAGTCGCCCAGACCTGGCAGTCCAACGGGGTCGGCCAGGAGGTCATGCACGACCTCCGGGTGGCGGTCTACACGCACCTACAGCGGCTGTCGCTGGCGTTCTTCACGCGCACCCGCACCGGCGAGGTGCAGTCGCGGATCTCGAACGACATCGGGGGCGTGCAGACGGTCGTCACGACCACCGCCACCTCGATCGTCTCCAACGCCACCACCGTGATCGCGACGACGGTGGCGATGACGATCCTGGACTGGAGACTGACCATTGCCTCCTTCGCGATCCTGCCGCTGTTCGTCTGGATGACGCGCCGTGTGGGCCGCGTCCGCCGCGCACTGGCGGCGACCATGCAGAGCTCGCTGGCCGACATCTCCTCGCTGGTCGAGGAGTCGCTGTCGGTGTCGGGCGTGATGCTCGGCAAGACGATGGGCCAGTCCGGGGAGCTGACGCACCGTTTCCGCAACGAATCCAGGCAGCTGGCCGGCCTGGAGCTGCGCCAGCGGATGGCCGGCCGCTGGGCGATGGCCACCGTGCAGGCGACGTTCGCGATCATGCCGGCGCTGATGTACGGCATCGCCGGCTGGGGCATGGCCCAGGGCACCAGCGTGGTGTCGATCGGCACCCTGGTCGCCTTCACCACGCTGCAGACGCGCCTGCTGTTCCCGATCGGCTCGCTACTCAGCGTGCAGGCCGACGTGCAGACCTCGATGGCGCTGTTCGACCGCGTGTTCGAGTACCTCGACCTGCCGGTCGAGATCACCGAGGCCGAGCATCCCGTCGAGCTCGACCTGCACACGGTGCGCGGCGACGTCGCCTTCGAGAACGTCGCCTTCCGCTACGACGAGAACGGCGCGCAGACCCTTCAGGACATCTGCTTCGAGATGGACCCTGGCAGCAGCGTCGCGGTGGTCGGCGAGACCGGCAGCGGCAAGACCACGATGGGCTATCTGCTGGCCCGCCTCTACGACGTCAACGAAGGCCGCGTCACCATCGACGGCGTCGACGTGCGCGACCTCAGCTTCGCGTCGCTGCGGCGGACGGTCGGCGTCGTGTCGCAGGAGACCTACCTGTTCCACGGCACCGTTCGCGACAACCTGCGATTCGCGCGACCGGACGCCACCGACGACGAGCTCGAGGACGCCGCACGAGCCGCACGCATCCACGATCACCTCAGTTCGCTACCGGACGGCTACGACACGGTGGTCGGCGAGCGAGGTTACCGATTCTCGGGCGGCGAGAAGCAGCGGATTGCAATCGCCCGCGCGATCCTCCGCGACCCGCCCGTGCTGGTGCTCGACGAGGCCACGAGCGCGCTCGACGTCGAGACCGAGCGCGCCGTCCAGGAGGCACTCGACCGCCTCAGTGTCGGACGCACGACCCTGACCATCGCCCACCGGCTCTCGACCGTCCGCGACTCCGACCTGATCCTGGTGCTCGACCACGGCCGGATCGTGGAGCGCGGCACTCACGAGGAGCTGGTTGCGCAGGGCGGCCGCTATGCCGCGCTGGTCGAGCGCGACGCCCTCGCCGTCTAGCCAAGGCTCCCGCCGCACCGCTAGACTTTGGATCCAAACTCATGGCCGTACGAACTGCCGACCCATACCGCGACCTGGACGTCATCGACGCCCGCGCTCCGCGTGCCAACCAGACGGTGATCGGCGTTGGCGCGCTGATCGCGGTGGTCACGGGGTTCTGGCCGCTGCTCGCGCTGCTGGCGCTGCAGCTGGCTCTGGGCCTGCGGTTCGGCCGCCGCTGGTGCCTCTCCTGCGTCGCCTACTTCGAGCTGATTCAGCCGCGCTTCGGTGAGGGGCCGCTCGAGGACTCCCGCCCGCCACGTGCCGCCAACGTCATCGGGCTGGTCGTGCTCACCGCCGCCTCGATCGCCTACCTGGCCGGCTTCGCGCTGCTGGGAGCGGTGCTCGGCTCGCTGGTTGCCGCCCTCGCGCTGCTGGCAGCCGCGACCGGGTTCTGCACCGGCTGCGAGATGTACCGGTTGGCCGCACGCCTGCGCGGAATCGGCCACCGCGACCTACGGTCGATCGACCCCGGCGACCTCACCGAGCCGCTCATCGCAGACGCCGTGGTCGAGTTCACGCACCCGCTCTGCTCGGACTGCCATGCCCTCGAGCGGACGTTCCGCGAGCAGGGCAGGACCGTGATCACGGTCGACGTCAAGGCCCGCCCCGACCTGGCGCGCAAGTACGGAATCGGGGTCGTCCCGACCGCCGTGTCGGTCGATTCGGGCGGCGCCGTCGTCGCGCGTCTGACATGACATGTTCTGCGCCTTCGTGTGCGCATGAGACTTTGCTGCGTGCGGGCATGACGACCCCCTTTTGAGGGACGCATTAAGGGTCTCGCAGTGCTGTACTGCAAGATGGCACACGCTCATCCCCGCGTGTGCCACGAGACCAGACGGGCGCACTCTCCTTGGGGTCTACACCAAGCTGTGGTGCGCCCAGGTCTCCAGCTCCGTGGCCCCGGGTGTGGAGCCGCCCGGGGCCACGGGCATGCCTTTTTTCGGGAGGCTTGACCGCGGGTTGGACGGCTACCCCAGCCCTCCGAACGAGGGTTGGCTCCTCTACAGTCCCACCGCACATGGCCCGCGACTACCCCTCGGTGCTCGACCTGGTCGGCAACACGCCGATCGTCCGCCTCCAGCGGCTGGCTGAGGGCACCGGCTCGACGGTGCTCGCCAAGCTCGAGTACCTGAATCCCGGCGGCTCGGTCAAGGACCGGATCGGCCTGCGGATGATCGAGGCCGCAGAGCGTGACGGGAAGCTCAAGCCGGGCGGCACGATCGTCGAGCCAACCTCCGGCAACACCGGCGTCGGCCTGGCCATCGCGGCCGCGCTGAAGGGGTACCGGTGCGTCTTCGTGATGCCCGACAAGATGAGCCAGGAGAAGATCTCGCTGCTGCGCGCCTACGGCGCCGAGGTGGTGATCTGCCCGACCGCCGTCGAGCCCGAGTCGCCCGAGAGCTACTACTCGGTGTCCGACCGGCTGGCCGAGGAGATCCCCGGCGCCTACAAGCCCAACCAGTACGCCAACATGGCCAACCCGCAGGCGCACTTCGAGACCACCGGGCCCGAGATCTGGGAGCAGACCGGCGGCGACGTGCAGGCGGTCGTGATCGCCCTCGGCACCGGTGGAACCGTCTCCGGTGTCGCCCGCTACCTGAAGCAGCAGGATCCCTCGATCCGGATCGTCGGCGCCGACCCGGAGGGGTCGATCTACTCGCAGCCGGACGACGTCCACCCCTACCTGGTCGAGGGAATCGGCGAGGACTTCTACCCGACCACCATGGACCTCGAGGTGATCGACGACTTCGTCACGGTCTCCGACCGCGACTCGTTCCTGACCGCGCGGCGGATGGCACGTGAGGAAGGGCTGCTGGTCGGCGGCTCGGGCGGCACCGCGGTGCACGCGGCGCTCGAGGTGGCGGCGCAGATGCCGGCGGGGTCGACGGTACTGACGCTGATCCCCGACAGCGGCCGCGCCTACCTCTCGAAGTTCTACGACGACACCTACATGATCCAGTACGGCTTCGTGGAGCGCGACCAGCCGCCGCCGTCGGTGGCCGACGTCCTGGCCGCCAAGGGCGACGACCACCACGACCACGACGTGCCCGAGCTGGTGGTGATCCAGGCCGGCCAGACGGTCGGCGAGGCGATCGAGCTGATGCAGCGCTACGGCATCTCGCAGCTGCCCGTCGCCCGCGAGGATCCGCCCGCGCTGGCCGACCTGGTCGGCAGCGTGCACGAGCGCAGCGTCCTCGACCGCGTCTTCACGAACCCCGATGCGCTGCGCGACGGCGTCGCCCAGGCGATGCAGCCGCCGCTGCACGTGATCGATGCCGCCGAGTCGATCGACCGGGTGTACGCCGACCTGACCGGCGGCAGCCCGGCGGTGGTGGTCGCCGCCGGCGGCCGCCCGGCCGGGATGCTGACCCGCTCCGACCTGCTCGAGTACCTGGCGCACACCCGCACCCGCAGATGACGCGCACCGTCTCGGTGGCGGAGCTCCGCCGCCACGTGATCGCTGCCCAGGGGTACGCCTCGCGCAGCCGGCGGGGCCGGCCGATCGAGGTCGCCGCCGCCGTTGCCCGGCTGTCGGCCGTGCAGCTCGACTCCATCTCGACGGTCGACCGCAGCCACCGGATCACGCTGGCATCGCGGGTCGGGGCCTACCCGCGGGCCACCGTGTCAAGACTGCTGGAGCGTGGAGCGCTGTTCGAATACTGGGCCCACGAGTGCTGCCTGCTCCCGGTTGCGGACTGGCCGCTCTACCGCCACGTGATGGTCAACGACGGCACCCATCCGTGGTGGGGCGCAATCATCGAGAAGGAGCCCGAGCTTGCCGACCAGGTGCTCGGCGAGATCCGAGAGCGCGGGCCGCTCGGCTCGCGCCACTTCGAGGGGCAGCGCGGCACCGGGATGTGGAGCCTGAAGCCCGCCAAGCGGATGCTGGAGGCGCTGTGGACGGCGGGGCAGCTCGCGATCGCCGGCCGCCAGGGCTTCCAGCGGCTGTACGACCTTCCCGAGCGGGTGCTCCCCGACGAGGTGCTGGGCGCCCCGGTGCCCGGCGCCGACGAGTACCTGCGCACGCTGATCGCGCGGGCGGTGCGCGCCCGCGGCGCGCTGACCGAGTCGGGCATCGTCGAGCACAACCGGCTGCGGGGAGGGGTGGCGCGGATCCGCCCCCACGTCGAGCACCTGGTGAGCGAGGGCGTGCTGGAGCGGGTGGCCGTGGCCGACGGCGGGGCGCCGGTGCTGGTCGACGCAGGCGCGCCGGTCGGCTCCCGAGCGCCCACGGCGGCCGTCCTTTTGTCGCCGTTCGACAACCTGCTCTGGGACCGGCCGTTCGCCCAGCGCGTGATCGGCTTCGACCACCTGATCGAGGTCTACAAGCGGCCGCACGAGCGGCAGTACGGCTACTACGTGCTGCCCTTCGTGCACGGCGACCGGATCGTCGGCCGGGCCGACCTGAAGACCGACCGCGCCGCCGGCGAGCTGCGGCTGCAGGCATTCCACCGCGAGCCGAAGGTGCGCTGGAGCGACAGCCGCGAGGAAGCGCTCGAGAGGGCGCTTCGACGGCTCGCCGACGCGGTCGGCGTGTCGAGTATCGTCCGGTCCTGATGGACTTCGAGACCCGCGCAATCCACGACGGCCAGGAGCCGGATCCGCTGACCGGAGCGGTCACCGTCCCCATCTACCAGACCTCGACCTACGTCCAGCAGGCGGTCGGGGAGTTTCGTTACGACTACGCGCGCACTGCCAACCCGACGCGGGAGGCGTTCGAGGCCTGCATGGCGTCGCTCGAGGGCGGCAGCCACGGCCGGGCGTTTGGCTCCGGGATGGCGGCCGCCACGACGGTCATGCACCTCGTCTCACCGGGCGACCGGATCGTCTCGGTGAACGACGTCTACGGCGGCACCTACCGCCTGTTCTCGAAGGTCTATGCGCCCAAGGGCTACGAGTTCAGCTTCGTGTCGGCGGACGCGTGCAACCAGGACATGGCATCGCACCTCGACGAGCGGACGCGGCTGGTCTGGCTGGAGTCGCCCACCAACCCGCTGCTGAACGTGATCGACATCGCGGCCGCGGCGCGGGCTGCCCACGACGTGGGCGCGCTGGTCGTGGTCGACAACACGTTCGCCTCGCCGTACCTGCAGCGGCCGCTGGAGCTGGGCGCCGACATCGTCGTCCACTCGACCACCAAGTACCTGGGTGGGCACTCCGACCTGGTCGGGGGCTGCGCGGTGACCGCCGACGCCGCCCTCGACGAGCAGCTCGGCTTCCTGCAGAACTCGCTGGGCGCGATCCCCGGCCCGTTCGACGCCTGGCTGTGCCTGCGCGGCCTGAAGACGCTGGCCGTGAGGATGCGCCAGCACTGCGAGAACGCCAGGGCGGTGGTCGGGCACCTGGAGGGCCACTCGGCGGTGGAGAAGGTGCTGTACCCCGGGCTGGCCAGCCACCCCGGGCACGAGATCGCCGAGCGGCAGATGCGCGACTTCGGCGGGATGGTGTCGTTCCTGGTCGAGTCGGAGCAGCTGGCAGTCGATCTGGTGGCACGGACGAAGGTGTGGGCGCTGGCCGAGAGCCTGGGCGGTGTCGAGAGCCTGATCGAGCATCCCGCGCGGATGACGCACGCATCGACGGCGGACGCGCCGTTTGCGACGCCATCGAACCTGGTGCGGCTGTCGGTGGGGATCGAGTCGGCCGACGACCTGATCGAAGACCTGGACGCCGCGCTATCGCTGTCGGTAGGGCACCGGAGCGCGCTGCGCAGCCACCAGTAGGACGACGGCGATAACCGCGGTCACGAGCGCCGGGATCAGGCTTCCGGCGCGCACGATCTCGTAGCCCGTCACGGCGACCATGACGACCAGCGCCGCCCCGATCCCGACGGTCAGCCGGCGGTTGGCCAGCAGCGCGAGCAGGCCGATCAGCACGGCCAGAATGATGTCGCGCTGCGTTCCCGGATGCCGGGCGGCCGGAGCGGTGACGTAGACGAGAGGCACCAGCAGGGCGCCCGCCACCTTCAGGTTACGGCCGTCCTCGTCGGCGAGGCGCTCGCCGACGACCTCCAGCACCAGCACGCCGGCTGCCAGCAGGATGAACCGGCCCCAGCTGGGTCCGCCGACGGTGGTCGAGCCCTGGATGCGGAGGTCGGCGCCCACGATCAGAGCCAGCGGCGTCGCGGTCAGCCAGCGCGGGTGGCGGCCGACGACGTAGGCGGCGGCATACACCAGTGTGGAGATGAGAAGCGCGTCCCCGGCGACGCGTCCGCTGACACCGAGCAGGCCGATGAAGGGCACCGACGAGTAGGCCGTGTAGGTGAGGTAGGCGGCCGGCGAGAGCAGCAGCAGCACCAGCCCGAGTGGCAGGAAGACCGCACCGAGCACACCCGCCAGCAGCAACTCCGGCCGCCGGGTAGGCCCGGGCCCGCCGCGGTCGAACAGGACGTGGGCGGCGATCAGGGCCAGCCCGGAGACGACCAGCAGCCAGCCCTCGGTCGTCTGGCCCCACTCGTGCTGCTTGGCGAGCAAGGCGTTCAGCACCGCGACCGCCAGGCACGCCACGGCGGCCACGCGCAGCAGCCGTACGGGCGCGGGTCCCATCGCGGCAGGAGTTCTGGCGACTGACGCCAAGTCCTGCCGTCGACATGCGCAGGTGCAAGCCGTATAGTCGCGCCATCACCGGTATAGCCCGGTTGTCTGCAGTCCTAGGGAAGGAGCAAGGATGGCTGAGTCTCCGCCGACCCAGCGCCAGCTCGACGCCGACGAACAACGGCTCGCCGAGCTGGGCTACAAACAGGAGCTCGAGCGCTCCTGGGGTGGCTTCACCAACTTCGCGATCTCGTTCTCCATCATCTCGATCCTGGCCGGCTGCTTCACGAACTTCTTCGCGGCCTGGAACAACGGTGGGCCGGTCATGGTCTCGATCGGCTGGCCGGTTGTAGCTGCTCTCATCCTGATCGTTGCGCTATGCATGGCCGAGGTCGTCTCGGCGATGCCCACGGCAGGCGGGATCTACTACTGGGCCGCAAAGCTCGGAGGCCCAAAGGCTGGGTGGTACACCGGGTGGTTCAACCTGATCGGCCTGGTGGGCGTTGTCGCCTCGGTGGACTACGCGTGCGCGTCCTTCCTGTCGTACACGATCGGGCTGTTCGACACCAGCTACGACGCGTTCAACCTGAAGTACATCTTCGGATGGTTCCTGCTGAATCCTGGCTGTTCACGTGTTCATCAACCTGTTCCCCTCTCACATCCTGGCGTTCTGGAACAACACGTCCGCCTACTGGCACATCGTGGGAGCGTCGAGTCATCGTCCTGATCCTGATCTTCGGCCCGAGCTCGCATCAGAGCGCCTCGTTCGTGTTTACGCACTGGATCAACAACTCCGGCTTCTCCGGCGGGACCAGCGGGCTCAAGTTCTTCCTCTACGTCGTGCCGCTGGGGGTGATCCTGACCCAGTACACGATCACCGGCTTCGACGCCTCCGCTCACCTCTCGGAAGAGACCACGGGAGCCGCCAAGGCGGCCGCCCAGGGTATGTGGCGGTCGGTGTTCTACTCGGCGATCGGCGGCTGGATCCTGCTGCTGGGGTTCCTGTTCGCGGTGAAGAACGCAGACGTTATCTCGACCGCCAACCCGTACGGCGCCGGCTCGTCGATCGGTATCTTCGCGACCGCACTCGGTCTGGCCGGGTTCAAGGCCGTGATGATCATCTCCACCATCGGCCAGTTCTTCTGCGGCGGCTCCGGTCTGACCAGCGCCTCGCGGATGATGTACGCGTTCAGCCGCGACCGGGCCATCCCCGGTCACCAGGTGTGGTCGAAGGTGGCGTCGAACCGGGCGCCTCGCAACGCAACGCTCGGCATGGCCGGCGTCTGCGCCATCGTCACCCTTCCGGCCTTGTACGGCAACGCCGCCCGGGTGCCGGTTGCGTTCTACGCCCTGGCATCCGTCACGGTAGTGGGCCTCTACCTCGCCTACGTGATCCCAGTGTTTCTGCGCTGGCGGATGGGCAGCAGATTCCAGGCCGGGCCGTGGACGCTTGGCAGCAAGTACAAATGGATGTGCCCGGTCGCCGTCGTCGAGGTGATCGTGGTCTGCGTCATCGCCTGCCTCCCCACCTCGCCGTTAGGCATCCCGGGCGACGCAGGGTTTGCCTGGAACAACGGGTCGATCAACTACTGCCCGCTGATCGTCGGCGCGGTCGCGTTGTACGCATTCGTGTACTGGCAAGTGTCGGCGAAGAACTGGTTCAAGGGCCCGATCCGCACCGTGGATCTGCCCGAGCCCGAGCCGACCACCGCGGGCGACTGACCGTCCCTCTCTCTGGCGGCCCCGTCCATCATCTGGGCGGGGCCGCTGGTCTGCGTGCGAGCAAACGTCCGCAAACAGGAGTAGGCTGTTAGCGCTTCTCGTTGTCTGAACGAGAGAGAGGCTCCGCGAGTGGCTCCCTGGCGTCGGATCGCACTAAGTGTTGTTGGCCTGGTGGCAGCGACAGCTGTCAGCTCGCAGGCGGCCACGGGCTCGAACTGGGCTGCGTTTCTCGCCTCCCCGCTTCACAGCTCGGTGTCCGCCGATCCGACGGTGACACCGGCGAAGGTCGCGGCTCTCAGCAAAACCTGGACATGGAAGCCACCCGCGATCTCCGGCCGTCCGGCGGCAACGCTCTATTCGACGCCCGACGTTGTCAGCGGCACCGTCTACGAGGGCACCGACACCGGCGTGTTCTACGCGATCTCGCTGAGTACCGGCAAGGTCAAATGGACGGATGACCTCAAGGCGTACCAGCTGAAGAGGACCTGCGAAGGGTTCGGGTTCGTGGCATCCCCGACAGCAGCGACCGATCCACAGACGGGCAAGCTGACGATCTACGACCCAGGGGGCGACGGGTATCTGTACGCGCTCGACGCCGCGACAGGCGCGGTGGACTGGAAGGTCGCCACCAAGCTGCCCAGTGCGACCAAGAACGACTACATGAACTGGTCGTCGCCGACCGTCGCCAATGGATCGATCTACCTCGGCATAGCCAGCGACTGCGATGTCCCGCTCGTGCCCGGCGAGGAGATGAAGTTCGCACAATCCACAGGAGCGCTTCAGCACGTCTACCAGGGCATGGCGGGAACGCCGGCGGGGACACCCGGCGCGACGATCTGGTCCACCTCCGCAGCAAACGCAACCGACGTCTGGGTGACCACGGGGAACGCGCTCGACTCCAAGGCGCCGCAGGGAGATAGCGACTCGATCGTCGACCTGAACGCCTCGACGCTCGCCAAGAAGGCGATCTGGACGCTGCCCCCAAGCCAGCAGGTGGGAGATGGCGACTTCGGCGCTTCCCCTGTCCTGTTCTCAGCGACCATCGGCGGCGTCAAGACGCGACTGGTCGGCGCGTGTAACAAGAACGGCTCGTTCTATGCCCTCAACGCCACGACCATGAAGGAGGTCTGGCAGTTCAAGGTGGACACATCACGCGGAGCCTGCGTGGCTGGATCGATCTGGGACGGCGCCCACCTGATCGTCGCGGGCAACCCGACAAAGATCGGCAGCACGAGCTATCCAGGCTCGATCCGCTCGCTCAACCCCGCGACCGGCGCACCGATCTGGCAGACAGGACTGGGAGCGGGCGTGACAGGAACTCCGACCGAGAACGCTGCCGGGGTCGTGGCCGTCGCGACGTGGGACAGCGCGCACCCGAACGCCCTGTATCTCATCAACGCGTCCACCGGGGCCAAGCTGCGCACGATCTCCGAGGGATCTACGCGGGAGTTCGCACAGCCGGTATTTGCCGACGGCTACCTCGTTACGGCAACCCTGACCGGAGGGCTCGTCGCCTACCACTGATGCGCCGGCGCCGTCTCATCTCGGGATTAGCTCTCTGCGTGATGGTCGCGTTGACCGGTTCGATGGCTCCCGGCATCCGCGCAGGGGGCGCACGCGCCGCGTCCGATCCGGTGATCGTCGCCGCCGGCGATCTCGCCTGTTCGCCGCACGATCCGCATTTCAACGACGGTAAGGGCACCGCAACGGCGTGCCGGGCTGCTTCGACGGCGGCGCTGGCAAAAGCCCAGTCCCCGGCCGCCGTGCTGCCGCTGGGCGATGAGCAGTACTACTGCGGCTTGCTCACCGACTTCAAGGCGTCGTATGCGAAGTCGTGGGGGCAGTTCAACCCGATCGCAGACCCAGTGCCGGGCAACCACGAATACGGGGAGCAGACCGAGAAGGGAAGCTGCGCTCACTCCCACGCCGAGGGTTACTTCTCGTACTTCGGCTCCCGCGCCGCGCCGGTCGGCAAGGGGTACTACTCCTACGACATCGGCGCCTGGCACCTGATCGCCTTGAACTCGGAGTGCCCGGTCGTGTCGTGCGCAGCCGGTTCGACCCAGGAGACCTGGCTGAAGCACGACCTGGCAACACACACCAACAGGTGCACGCTCGCGTACTGGCACGAACCGCTGTTCTCATCCTCGGCGCTTGCCCAGGAGCCCGCGATGAGCGCGATCTGGCGCGACCTGTACGACGCCCACGTCGACCTCGTGCTGAACGGCCACGCCCACAACTACGAGCGCTTTGCGCCGCAGACGCCGACCGGAAGCCCGAGCGCGAACGGGATACGCGAGATCGTGGTCGGCACCGGCGGGGTCGACCACGGCGGCTTTACATCGGTTCGCCGGAATAGCCAGGTACGCAACAGCAGCACGTACGGCGTCCTCAAGCTGACGCTCCACACAGACAGCTACAGCTGGGAGTTCCTGCACATCCCCGGGGCATCGTTCTCGGACAGCGGAACCGCGTCTTGCCACTAGGAGGGGAGAGACCATGAACAGCAATCGGACATGGACCCGGCGCGTCGTACACGCCGGCGTACTGGTTGGCCTGGTCGCCGCGATGGCAGTGCTGGCGGCCGCCTCCAGCGGCGCGAGCGCGCCAACCGCAGACATGGCGGTGACGGCGCTCAAGGGTCCCGTCGACGCCGGTGGCCACAGGCACGCTGGTCTGGTTCACACAGGTGATCCGCAACAACGGCCCGGAGAAGGTCGAGATGGACACCGTTCCGAGGGTGCACGGCGGCCGGATCCGGCGCGCCGTGTGCGACCTCGGAATCTCCGGGGACGGCCCCGACTGTGAGTATGGGTTCGTACCTGCCGGGACGCGCCTGGTCACGAAGTACGAGGTGAAAGTCACGTCGGGCGAGGGCCGGCTCGTCTTCGCGGCCGGGGTCAGGACGGAGCAGCCTGAGCTGGACGACAACCCGTTCAACCAGTATCGGAGCGTGAGCGTCCCGATCAGGGAGTCGGATTGACCACTGGGTAGGCTGCACCGGCGCGTCTCGGGTGCGTGGCCGCCATAGGGCTGGCGCAGAGCGGTTGAAGCGGGTACCCTCGTCGCGGGTCTGGTTGTCTCGATGAGTAGGGAAGGGTCCTGATGGCTCCACGGTCGCGCCTCGTTCTGTGCCTGACGGTGCTGGCGGCGCTCACCGTCACGGGGTCGGCTGCGGCAGGCCCGACGGCCGACTGGACGTCGTTCCTCTCCAACCCGCTGCACAGCTCGGTCTCGGCGGACGCGACGGTGAGCACCGGCGACTGTCGCCGGGCTCAGCCAGGCCTGGTCGTGGACGCCGCCCATCATCGCCGGCAGCCCTGCTCGGACGTTGTACTCGACGCCAGACGTCGTCAACGGCACGGTCTACGAGGGATCCACCAACGGCGCCTTCTACGCATTGTCGCTGAGCACCGGCAACGTGCTGTGGACGGACAACCTCGGGGCCTACCAGACCAAGAAGGAGTGCGAAGGCTTCGGGTTCGTCGCCTCGCCGGCAGCCGCGAACGACCCGACGACGGGGAAGCTGACGATCTACGACGCCGGCGGCGACGGCTACCTCTACGCCCTCGACGCAGCGACCGGCACGGTCAACTGGAAGGTCAAGACGAAGATCCCCAGCAAGACGCAGAACAACTACATGAACTGGTCGTCCCCGACCATCGCGAACGGCTCCATCTACCTCGGTATCGCCAGCGACTGCGACGACCCGTTGATCCAGGGCGGGCTGCTGAAGTTCTCGCAGTCCACCGGAAACCTGCAGCACACCTACCACACGCTGGCGGGTACGCCGGCGGGGACTGTGGGCGGCTCGATCTGGTCGACCGCCGCGGTCACCTCGACGGATGTCTGGGTGGGCGTCGCCAACGCGCTCAGCCTGAGCGCGCCGCGCGGCGACAGCGAATCGATCGTGGATCTCAACGCGAAGACGCTCAAGAAGAAGGCGATCTGGCAGGTGCCCACGGCCGACCTGGTGCCAGACGGCGGTTTCGGAGCCTCCGTGGTGCCGTTCACCGCAACCATCGGCGGTGTTGCAACGCCGATGATCGGAGACTGCAACAAGAACGGCAAGTTCTACGCCATCGACACACAGACGATGACGGAGGTCTGGCAGATCAACGTCGACGTGGGTCGCGGGCCGTGCACGGCGGGAGCGATCTGGGACGGCACCAACCTGATCGTCTCGGGCCAGCAGACGAAGATCCACGGCGTCAAGGTTCCCGGCTCGATCCGCTCGCTCAACCCGGCTACCGGCGCGACGAAGTGGCAGACCGCCCTCGGAGCCGCCGTGCTGGGAACGCCGTCGGAGAGCGGCGGCGGAGTGATCGCTGTGGCCACCTGGGACAGCGCGAACCCGAACGCCCTGTACTTCGTCGACCCCGCCACGGGCACCGTGCTGCGGACGATCCCGGAGTCGACGAGAGGAGTTCTCGCAGCCGGTGTTCGCCGACGGCTACGTCGTGACGGCGACGCTTGACGGCGGACTGATCGCCTACCACTAGCCACCGGGCCGGCAGGCGCTCGCCGCCCCGTATGCTTCGCCCCGTGAGGGATCTGGGGCGAAGGCTGGCTGTGGCGCGCGGAGACGAGCCGGCAGACCTCGTCGTCCGTGGAGGCCACGTGCTGTCGTCATTCACGCGCGAGTGGCTGCAGGCGGACGTCGCCATCTGCGACGGCGCGATCGCCGGGGTCGGGTCGTACGAGGGCGTGGAGGTGCTGGACGCCGGCGGCCGGTTCGTCGTCCCCGGATTCATCGACGCCCACATGCACCTGGAGTCGACCCTGCTCCTGCCCGACGAGGTCGCACGGCTGGTTGTCCCGCTGGGCACCACGACCGTCATCGCCGACCCGCATGAGGTGGCCAACGTGCTCGGCACCGACGGCGTGCACTGGCTGGTCGACTGCGCCGAGGGGCTGCCGCTGGACATCTACTTCCGTGCGCCGTCCTGCGTGCCGGCGTCGCGGTTCGAGTCGCCGCGGCGGCCGCTCGGCACCGGCGACCTGGAAGGGCTACTGCGGCGACGGCGGATGCTGGGGCTGGCCGAGATGATGAACTTCCCGGGGGTGATCGGCGGCGACCCGGCGGAGCTGGCGAAGCTGGCAGTGGCGGGCGGCGGCCGCGTCGACGGGCACGCGCCCGCCGTCAGGGGAGCGGCGCTGCAGGCGTATGCGAGCGCCGGCATTGGCTCGGACCATGAGGCGACGACGCTGGCCGAAGGGCTGGAGCGGCTGCGGGCCGGCATGGTGCTTTTCGTCCGCGAGGCGTCCGGCGCCCGGAACCTGGAGGCGCTGATCCCGCTGGCAGAGCGGTTCGGGCCGCATCGGATCGCGCTCTGCACCGACGACCGCGACCCCGACCACATCGCTTCCGACGGGCACGTCAACGCCCTGGTCAGGGATGCGGTGCGAACCGGGGTCGACCCGCTCGATGCCCTGGTGATGGCGTCGCTGACGGCCGCCACCTGGCACGGGCTGGACGACCGCGGCGCGATCGCCGCGGGGCGGCGCGCCGATCTCCTCCTGCTGCCGGACCTCGAGCGCTTCGTGCCTGACGAGGTGCTGGTGGCCGGCCGCCGGCCGGACTGGCCAGAGCGTGTGCCCGTACCCGCATGGACGCTCAACACCGTGCGGATCGACGGCCTGCAGGTGGACGCGCTCGCCGTACCGGCGCCCGAAGGCGATGCCCGCGTGATCGAGCTGATCCCCGGCCAGATCCTGACCGCCGAGGTGCACGAACGGCTTGCCGTCGCCGGGGGCCATGCGGTCGCCGACCCGACCCGCGACCTCGCGAAGCTGGCGGTCGTCGAGCGGCACCTGGGCACGCGGCGGGTGGGTCTGGGGTTCGTGCGCGGGTTCGGCCTGCTGCGCGGCGCGATCGCATCCAGCGTCGCGCACGACGCTCACAACCTGATCGTTGCGGGCGTTGACGACGCGGACATGCTGGCGGCCGTGCGACGGCTGGCGGAGCTGGGCGGTGGCATGGTCGCCGTGGCCGGCGGTCAGGTGCTCGCCGAGCTGCCGCTGCCTGTCGCCGGTTTGCTCTCCGAGGCGCCCGTCGCCGACGTCGTCGGCCAGACCGGGGCGCTCACCGAGGCCTCCCGCTCGCTCGGCTGCGAGTTCGAGGGCGGCCCGTTCCACTCACTCAGCTTCCTCGCTCTCTCAGTGATCCCCGCCCTCAAGCTGACCGACCAGGGGCTGGTCGACGTCGACCGCTTCCAGATCGTCCCGCTCGGCGTGGAGGCCGGTCGATGAAGACGGTCGCATCCCGGCTGCTGCTCGGAGCCGCCCTGCTGATCGTGGCCGGCCTGGTTCTGGGATTCGCGTCGGCCGGCCGCGCCGGGTCGCACCGGTCGTACGCCAACGCAAAGACGCTCCTCACCCGGGCCGGGATGGATCACGTCCGCGGCATCGAGCACCCATCGCGCCACGCGATCGTGTCGCTCCCACTCGCGCTCCGCGGCTGCGCCGCCTGGCTGCGCGGCGCCAGCCTGAGCGGCTACATCAACGCGCTGGTCTGCGACAGCCACACCAGCGCCCTGGAGGCCCAGGCCTACATCGTCAAGACCGGGCACCTCGACGGCAGCGGGCTGGAGACGGCGATCAACGACAATCTGTTCTTCATCGTGATCGCGCCGACTCAGCGCACGGCCGACCGGCTAACCGCCGCTGTCAGCGGTAGCTGAGCTCAACGGGCTTCTCGGAGAGACCAGCGGCGCCGGCAACGATTAAAAGGATTCGCCGCCCCGGCTTGCCTTTCGTCCCCCACACGAACGAACTTTCGAGTCGCCTCTACGATCCGTCCGCCTGGCTTCAACCTACTCGGCTGCCCTGAGCGGCGCATGCACAACCTACGACACCCCACACCTGGGTGCAACTCGGTAATTCCCGCTATTTGCGAAGTTCTGGGGCACGAGTTGCGGCGATCAGGTCGCGGCGGCGGGGTGATACGGGTTGGCGCCGCTTGCGTGATCGGTGACGTCGACGATGCGGGAGATCTCGGGGACGCTCTGGCAGATCGCCGACTCGATGCCCTGGGACAGAGTCACCGACGCCATGCCGCAGCCCTGGCAGCCACCGCCCAGCCGCAGCATGGCCACGTCGCCGTCGACGCCGACCAGCTCGGCGCGGCCGCCGTGCGCGGCGATCGCCGGGTTGATCCACTGGTCGAGCACCTGGCGCACCTGGCTCTCGACGTCGCCGGTGAGCTCGCCTGGGGCCGCCGTCGGGATGTCGGGGCTGGCCGGGTAGGGCGAGTTGGGGTTGTCGATCACCAGTCCGCCGCCGAACTCCGGCGACAGGTCGATCGTGGCCCCAGTCGAGAGCGGGCGCATCGAGCCGCGGCAGGACGATCGTCAACCCGCCGCCGACATCGACGACGACGTCCGACTCCTCGACCTCGGCCGTGCGAAGAAACGCCATGTCGTAGGCGTATCCGCCGGCCGACAGCCCCACGATCTCGACCCACAGCGCGAGCTGATCGGGCTCCGGCTCGGCGGAGCGAATCTCGATGACGTGGTCGCGCGCAGCGTCCGTGATCGCAACAGGCATGCCCTAAGGATAGCCAGGGTCCGAAAGTGGACAGCCGCCCCACGCGGCGGTAGGGGTGGCCCGCGCAACCAACCACGACGGGGGGCACCTCGAACCCCGCGTTCATCTGCTAGCGCGCTAGGGCGACACGCGTCCCGTCCCGGCTGCGGCCGGGGCGGGGCGCAGCCCAGGTGGCCAGGTGCCTCAGGCGGCGGGGCGCTGGGCGTAGTACAGGCCGACGATCTGCGCGGCTGGAACGGGCCGGCTGAACAGGAAGCCCTGACCCAGCGGGCAGCCGTGATCGACCAGGAACTGCCGCTGCTCCTCGGTCTCGATGCCCTCGGCGAGAGGCTGCAGGCCGAGGTTGCGGGCGAGCTGGATGATCGTCGAGACGAGCACGGCCGCGCTGGCGTCGCCCGGCAGGTCGGACACGAACGAGCGGTCGATCTTGAGCGTCGTCACCTGCATCTGGTTGAGCCGCGAGAGCGACGAGTGGCCGGTGCCGAAGTCGTCGATGGCCAGACGAAGTCCGCGCTCGTGGAGCTCGGCGATGATCGGCTCGGAGCGCAGGGCGTCCGCCATCACCGTCGACTCGGTGATCTCGATCATCATCCGGTTGGCGGCCAGGCCAAACGACTCGATGGTCTCGAGCACCTGGCGCATCGCCGTCGGCTGCCAGAAGATGGCCGGCAGGTTCACCGACACGTACATGTCGAGGCCGGCCGCGCGCCACTCGGCGCTCTGCCGGCAGGCCTCCTCGATCACCCAGTCGGAGATCGGCCCGATCAGGCCGGTGCGCTCGGCCAGCGGGATGAACGCGTTGGGCTGCACCAGCCCGCGCGAGCCGTCCCTCCAGCGGAGCAGCGCCTCCGCCCCGACGATGCCGCCCGACTCGAGGTCGACCAGCGGCTGGTAGTGCAGCGATCAGCTCCTCGCGCTCGACCGCCCGGCGCAGGCGCCCTGCCATCGAGAGCTGCGCCCGCGGGTCATGGCCGCCGGCCGCGAACAGCTGGTAGCCGTCGCGCCCACTGTCCTTGGCCTTGTACATGGCGATGTCGGCGTGCTTGAGCAGGCTCTCGGCGTCGGGAGCGTCGACCGGGAAGATGCTGATGCCCAGGCTGGCGCTGGTGTAGATCTCTGTGTCTGCCAGCACCATCGGCGTCTGCAGCGAAGCGCGCACCTGCTCGGCGACCCGGCGTGCGATGTCCTCGATGTCCACGCTGGCCCGGTCGTCGCCGACGTCGAGGTCGGCGATCAGGATCAGGAACTCGTCGCCGCCCTGACGGGCAACCACGTCGGAGGCCCGCGTCGCCCCCTGCAGGCGCGTCGCCACCTCGCACAGCAGCTGGTCGCCGGCGCTGTGCCCGAAGCTGTCGTTGACGAGCTTGAAGTCGTCGAGGTCGACGTACAGCACCGCGACGCCGTCGCCCGACCGGCGGGCGCGGGCCAACGCCAGGTCGAGATGCTCCTGGAAGAGGATCCGGTTCGGGAGCCCGGTCAGCGGGTCGTGGTAGGCCAGCCGCTCCAGCTCGCGCTCGGCGTCGCGGCGGTCGGTGATGTCCTCGCCGATCGACGCCACGCCGATCGGCGCTCCCGTCAGGTCGCGCAGCACGGTGTTGTTCCAGGAGAGCAGCCGGCGGTGGCCGTCGCGGGTGAGAATGGCACTCTCGTAGTGCGACACCGTGTGGCCGGAGCTGGTCAGCGACATCGTTCGCTGCTCCATCTCCCGGTGGTCCTCGGGCGTCAGCATCTCGATCCAGTCGCGGCCGACCAGCTCCTCGGCCGACCACCCTGTCAGCTCGGCCAGGTACTGGTTGCAGAACATGATCTTGCCGTCGACGTCGCAGGTCACGGCGACCAGGCGCACGTTCTCGAGCATCTCGCGGAAGCGGGCCTCGGACTGGCCCAGCGCGGCCTCGGCCTCCTTGCGGGCGGTGATGTCGAAGATCACGCCCTGCATGTAGACCGGCTTGCCATCGGCGTCGCGCACCGGGCCGGCCGCGTCGCGGAACCAGCGCGTCCGCCCCTGGAGATCGATCAGCCGGTACTCGGCGGCATACGGCGCGCACGAGAGCACCGCCTCCGCGTACTCCCCGACCGCGTTGGCGTCGTCAGGATGGAGCCGCTGCGCCCAGCCCGATGCGTTGTCCAGCCACTCCTCCCGGGGGACGCCCATGACCGTCTCGATCTGGGGGCTGACGTACACCGGCTCGCCGGTTCCGGCGACGTCGATGTAGGTGACCGCCGGCAGATGCTCGATCAGCGACCGGTAGCGCGCCTCGGCGGCGCGGTGGCGCTCGTGCAGCTGGGCGTTGGCGATCGCCGCGGCGGCGACGTCGGCCAGCGACCGGCAGAACTCGACGTCGTCATTGCTCCAGTCGCGGTCGTTGTCGTCGACGATCTCGATCAGGCCGATCGCCTCGCCGCGGGTGACCAGTGGGAGCATCAGCAGGGAGCTGTGTCCCTCCTGCTGGAGCAACTCCTGCTCGGCGGGATCGCCGGCCGGGTCTGCGACCCGCACGGAGTACGACTCGTGGGTCTCCAGCACCCGCCGCGACTCGGGGTAGTCCGACAGCGGGTACTCGGGTGCGCCCTCGACCAGCTCACCGAACAGGCCGCGCTGGTAATCCGTAAGGGTGGTCAGGACGTCACGGTCGCGATCCCAGGCGGAGATCGACGTGGCCGAGGCGCCGGTCAGCTCGGTCGCCTGCATCGTGAACGCACGCAGCACCTCGCGCAGCTCGAGGCTGGACGACAGCGCGCGGGACAGGTCGAGCAGCGCCCGCAAACGGGAATCCGAGGACATCCCATCTGGTATCGGAGTCCCGGGGAATCCGCTTGAGTGCAGGAAAGGCGGCCGGGCGGTGGCTGTCACCGCCCGGCCGGAGCCAGATCACGGGGCTGACGCCCCGTCAACGCGACGAGATGGGTGATTCCACGCCGCCGCGGTGGTGGCCGCCAGCCGGCTGAAGCGGGACTTGCCCGATTCAGCCGGCTCGGCTTCGGCGTGAATCGGCGTCTGGGTTCGTTCTCGGGAGCACACGGGCCACCAGCCCGCGCGCTCCCTGCGGCCTGCCCAGCCACCGATTCACGCTCGCCCACCCCTCACGCCGTCGTGGAACCAACCATCTAAATCAGACCGCAGGCGGCCGCGGAGTTGTACCAGGGCCAGTAGCCGCGATGGGCGACGGCGCGGCTGGCGACCGCCAGCTGGTCGGTCGGCGACCAGTAGCGGGCGTCGCGCCAGTGGTACTTGCGCAACATGTCCCATCCGTACGTGCGCATGAACGACCAGTCCATCTGCAGCCCGCCGTAGTACCCGGCCGGGTTGTAGGCGTTCCAGGCGCCCTCATGGCTGTGGATGCACATCAGCCCGGGGATGCGACGGGCGTGGAGGTACGCGTAGTAGCGGTCGTGGCCCTGGAAATCGCGATAGAGCCAGTTCAGGTACCCGATCGAGACGATTCTGGTCTCGTTCTTGCCGGGCGTGAACCGCACACCGATCGAGGCGGCGGCGTGAGTCGCCCGGATGCGGGCAAATACGGTGCGAACCCGCGCCATGTGCAGAGCGTGGGGCACGGCCTTATCCGAGGACGGTGTCGACGCGATGGCCGACGTGGTGACCGACGCTGTAATCCCAATAGCCGCGAGCGTCAGCGCGGCGACGATCATTCGGTACCTCAGGGAACATCCTCCTTCTCGGGGACAGAACTGCGCCCTCCGCGGAGCTGTCACCTCCGGGAGCCCAGGGACGCAGACCGCAGTAACCGGCGACCCCGCCGGCGCGGTCTATGTGGAGCGAAGTCGGCACGGTAGCGGGTGCCCCGGCGGGCATGCGCAGGTACCCGTTGCTACACTTTCCCCCGGATCTGCCCACTCAGCCCACCTGGAAGGAGGCGGTACACCATGGCCAAGAATCTGTCAGCTCGTCCCCACGTACCGCACCTCCGCCGGTGGAGCGACGCCTGACGATCGCCGTCGACGACCCGCGGAGGGTCACCTGGAATCGGCGACGGTTCCCCTCCGACGGAGACCACACGTGAAGGAAGCAGATACCTCGGCGCTGGCGGCACTAGGCCTGCGCGAGGACATGGAACAGGACGTCGCGGCCTACGCCGCGCGCGGCCTGCTCTGCGGGCGGGTCGCCCGGGTCGACCGCGGCGCCTGCACCGTACTGACCGCCGAGGGCCCGGTGCGGGCGCTCGCGACACACGGCGAAGCGCAGGCAGTGGTCGGCGACTGGGTCGCGATCGAGCTGGGCAGCGACCAGGACGGCGTAGTCATCCGCGAGGTCTTGCCGCGTCGCACCCAGTTCATCCGGGGCGCGGCGGGCGACGAGACCATTCAGCAGGTGGTCGCCGCCAACATGGACGCCGTGCTGGTGCTGAACGGCGTCGACCAGCGAATCAGCCTACGGCGGATCGAGCGCTACCTGACGCTGGCGTGGCAGAGCGGCGCCGCGCCGATCGTCGTCCTGACCAAGGCCGACCTGTCCGATGATCTGGCGCCGATCGTGGCCGAGGTGGAGTCGGTGACATTCGGCGTCCCCGTGATCGCGATCAGCGCCCCTACCGGCGCGGGAATGGAGCTGCTCCAGGCCCACCTCCAGCCGGGCACCACCGCCGCCCTGCTGGGTATGTCCGGAGCCGGCAAGTCGACCCTGGTGAACGCCCTGGCCGGCGAGGACCTGCAGAAGGTCAGCGAGATCCGCGACCGTGACGGCCGTGGCCGCCACACGACCACGCACCGGGAGCTGATCCTGCTGCCCAGTGGGGCGCTGGTGATCGACACGCCGGGCATGCGGTCGGTGTCGCTGTGGAACGACGGCGACGGGCTGGCGCAGACGTTCGCAGACGTCGAGCAGCTCGCCGGCGACTGCAAGTTCCGTGACTGCACGCACGAACAGGAACCGGGGTGCGCTGTAAGGGAAGCGATCCGCGCCGGGACGCTGCCCGCCGAGCGGCTGGCAAGCTACCGCAAACTCGAGCGCGAGCTGAGGCACCAGGCCCTCAAGCAGGACGCCCGCGCGCAGGCCGACGAACGCCGGCGCTGGCGCACCCAGAGCCGGGCCATGCGCCAGAGCAACCAAACGAAGCGGGAGTGAACAGATGACGGAGCTGCGCAAGGTGGTCTCCCCGTCCCGAGAGCTGGAGGCAACCTTCGCTCCCCAGCTGGCGATGGTGGGGTGCTCCCTGAAGCATCGGAACCGGGAGCTGCTCGTGTTGCGGGGCGGCCTCGACGGCTACGCCGGCGGCTCGACGATGGGCATCCCGCTGCTCTATCCGTGGGCCAACCGGCTGGCGTCAGGCGTCCACAGGGTCGCCGGTCGTGACGTGGTCGCAGACGCCTCCAGCCCCATGCAGAAAGCCGACGGGAACGGCACTCCCATCCACGGGGTGATCCCCGCTGAGCTGCCGTTCGAGGTGAAGGAAGCCTCGCTGGGCTGGTTGCGGGCGGAGCTCCTAAGCGACCACAGCCCGGCGCTCTCGGCGTGCTTCCCTTTCCGCCACACGGTCACGGTGACCGCTACCCTCACCGACTCGGCGCTGCGCATCGAAACCACCGTGCGCGCACACGATGAGGGGGCGGTTCCGGTCAGCTTCGGCTACCACCCCTACCTCCACCTCCCTGACGTCCCACGCGACGACTGGGAGATCGACGCGCCCGTGACCACCCACATCGCCACCGACCACCTCGCCTTGCCGACGGGAGAGCTGGAGCAGGCGCCGATCCCGTCCGGGCCGCTGGCCGGCAGGACCTACGACGACGGCTACGCCGACATCCCGGACGGCGCGGAGTTCGTGCTGGCCGGCGGCGGGCTTCGCCTCACCGTCCGCTGGCTGGAGGGCTACCGGTTCGCGCAGGTCTGGGCCCCGCCCGACCCCGAGGTGGTCTGCTACGAGCCGATGACGGCGCCGACCAATGCGCTGGCCACCGGCGATGGCCTGCACATCCTGGAGGCCGGCGAGGAGCACCGAGCGGCGTTCGAGATCGAGGTCGGCTGAGTGGAATACTGACCGCCGTGCGCGTGTGTGCGTGATCGGGGCGGGGTTTGCAGGGCTGGCGGCGGCGGATGCGCTGGCGCGTGGCGGCGCGGATGTGACCGTGCTGGACGCCCGCGACCGCGTCGGCGGCCGGGTCTGGACGTCCCATGCCCCGAACGGCGCCCGGATCGAGATGGGTGCCGAGTTCGTCACGGCGGGATACACAGCGGTGCCGGAGATGGCGGCGCGGCTCGGCCTCGAGCTGGAGCCGATGGGCATGAGCTTCACGCGCCGGGAGCCACGCGGCGGCATCGGGACGACCCCCGAGGAGCTCGACGCCGCCACAACGGCGGTCGCAGCGGCCGTCGAGTCCGGGCAGGGAGACGGCCTGACGGTCGACCAGCTGCTGGCGCGCCTGCCAATCCCCGCAGGCGCCCGCGAGCTGATTGCCTGCCGGATCGCGGTCAGCTACGCGCATCCGACCGACCGCCTGTCGGCGACCGCCGTCCGCGAGCTCGGCGAGCTGTTCGCCGACACCGAGGCGCGGCGGGTGGCCGGCGGAAACCAGCGGATTGCCGATCGGCTCGCCGAGGAGCTCGGCGATCGGGTGCACCTGTCGACGCCCGTCAGGCGCGTCGAGCACACGGCCGCGGCCGTCCGGATCGACGGCTCGCTCGCGGTCGACGCGTGCGTGGTGGCGGTGCCGGCGAAGGCAACGGAGGCGATCGAGTTCGATCCGCCGTTGCCTGACTGGAAACGCGAGACGCTGGCCCGCGTGGTCTACGGCGACGCCGCCAAGCTGTTCGTCCCGTTGCAGGCCGTCCCCGAGCCCAGCTCCGTGCTCAGCGTGCCCGAGCGCTTCTGGACGTGGACGGCGCGCGACGGAGGCCCGGTGGCGCCCGTCGTCAGTGCGTTTGCAGGCTCGGCGCCCGCCGTGGAGGCGCTGCAGGTCGACCGCGGGGCGGCCACCTACCGGGCCCGTGTGGCGGCATTGCGGCCCGAGCTCGAACTGGCAGACGGCGAGGTGCTCTCCACCTGGCCGGAAGGCGCCTACTCGACCGGCGCGTCCGCGGCCGACGCTCGTCTCCGTGCCGAGCCAGTGGGAGCGCTGGCCTTCGCCGGCGAGCACACCGAGGGCGTCTGGTTCGCCACCATGGAGGGCGCCCTGCGAAGCGGCGTCCGCGCCGCCGGCGAGATCCTCCGTCAGAGTGCCGCGAGCGCCTCGACCAGCCCGGCCGAGTCGCCCACCACACCGACGTCGGCGTAGTCGAAGATCCGCGCGTCGGGATCGCGGTTCACCGCGACCACGGTGCCGCTTCCGTGCATCCCGATCAGGTGGGGCAGAGCGCCGGAGACGCCCAGCGCCAGGTACACGCGAGGCGCGACCGTCTCGGAGGAGGCTCCGACCAGCTCGGCGCGGGTCGCGCGTCCCGCCTCCACGTGCGGACGTGACACCGCCAGCCGGGCGCCGTACCGGCCCGCGAGGTTGCGGACCGCGGTCAGGTCGGCGCCGCGACCGGCGCAGATGACGACGTCGCTGTCCGCGTCCCGGAGCAGCGCCGCAATCTCCGCCGCAGCGGCCGGGTCGAGCATCCGCACCGATCTGGGCTGGGGATCCGGCCGGCCCGCCAACGCCGCCGGAGCGCCATAGTCGGCCGCAGCGGGCGTCTCCATCATCGGGCGCTCGCGCAGGTACGGCAGCGCCACCTCCGGATCCGCGGCGTCGATCTCGCGGGCCAGCCGGTGGCCGTCGAACACCGCCTCTGCGATCAGGCGCGGGGCGACGCAGTCGCCGATCCGGTAGAGCCGCTCGCGGGAGCCCTCCAGCGCGTGGAAGAGCCCATCGCGCGACACCCGCTGAGTGGCCAGCACGATGCCGTCGCAGGCCAGCTCGAATGCGTCGCCGAACTCGTCCTCGCACTCGATCACGCCCTCGCGGATCGCCGTGACGCTCACCCCGCGGCGGATGCCGACGCCCAGCTCATGGAGCCGCTGCTTGACCAGCGCGTCCTCCAGCGTCTCGGCGCAGAACGGCGCGACGGTCTCGTAGCCGGTCACGAACTCGACCTGCGCGCCCTCCGCGGCCAGCAGCTCGGCCACCGCGCTGGCGGTGAAGTAGCCCTCGCCGTCGAAGACCACGACCCGCCCGCCCGGCGGCCGCTTGCCCTCGAGCACCACCTGCTCGGGCGTCAGCACCCAGGGTAGGTCGGCGTCGGCCCCGGGGATCGGCCCGCGCGTGAACCCGTTCAGGCCGTCGCGCGCCCAGTGGGCGCCGGTCGCGACCACCACCACGTCCGCCCCGTCGGCGCGGATCGCCGCCTCGTCCAGCTCGGTGTCCGTGACCAGCTCGACCGCGGGCAGCCGGCGCAGCTGCACCATCCGGTGGGCGACCACCCGCCCCCACTCGCCCAGCCCCGGCAGGCGCGTGACCAGCCCCAGGTGGCCGCCGAGCAGCGGTCGCCCGCTCCACCAGCCGAACACGGCGCACGCCGCGCTTGGCAAGCACGATCGCGCACTCCATCCCGGCCGGGCCGCCGCCGACGACCAGTGCGTCCAGGTCGGGATCCTTCACCGGGTGGAACCGCTCGGGATGCCACCCACGCCGGTACTCCTCGCCCGCAGTCGGGTTCTGGGTACAGCCCAGGTGACGGCGGCTGTCCGCCTTCGAGATGCAGACGTTGCAGCCGATGCACTCGCGGATCTCGTCCAGCCGGCCCTCGTCGATCTTGGTGGGCAGGAACGGGTCGGCGATCGAGGGGCGAGCGGCTCCGATCAGGTCCCACAGCCCGGTGCGGATGATCGAGGCCATCAGGTCGGGATCGGTCAGCCGGGCGACGCCGACGATCGGCTTGGCGGTCGCCTCGCGGACGCGCTTCGTGCTCTCGAACTGCCAGCCCTCGTCGAAGAACCGTGACGGCCCGGAGTCCTTCGCCCACTCGCCGATGGAGCCGACGTTGACGTCCCACAGGTCGACCAGGTGGTCGGCCAGGCGGACGAACTCGAGGCCCTCGTCGAGGTCGACCCCCAGCGCGCCGAGTCGGTCGACGGCGACCCGGCAGGCGATCGCGCACTCGTCGCCGACGGCGTCGCGGATCGCCTCCAGCACCTCCAGCCAGATCCGCGCCCGGTTGGCCAGCGACCCGCCGTAGGCGTCGGTGCGGCGGTTGTAGTGGGGCGAGAGGAACTGACCAAGTAGGTAGGTGTGGCCGCCGTAGGCGTAGACGATGTCGAACCCAGCGTCACGTGAGCGGCGGGCCGCCAGCGCCCAGTCGTCGACCAGCCTTCGCAGGTCGGACCTCGTCATCTCCTTGGGCACGACCCCGGTCGCAAAGTCGCTGGCGAGCTGCGACGGGCCGACCGACGCCAGCCGCGACTCGGAGTTCTCGGCCTGCACGCCGGTATGGCCGAGCTCGATCCCCGCCAGCGACCCCTCGGCGTGCGCCTCGTCGCACATCACCGAGAGCATGCGCACGTCGTGGTCGTCCCACAGCCGTGCCGCGACGTACGGCGTCTCGTCCGACTCGGCGTTGACGGCGCAGTACTCGGTACAGACCGCTGCCCAGCCGCCCTCGGCCTTGACCGCCCGGTGCCGTGACTGCGACCACGGCTTCTCGACCCCGAAGCCGGTGCAGTGAGGCACCTGGTAGAAGCGGTTGCGCAGCGTCTTGGGGCCGATCTGCACCGGCTCGAACAGGATGTCGTGGCGTGGATCCCTCGGCATCGTGGGCGCGATGCTACCGGCCGCTACAGAACGACCGGGCGACCAGCTCGTAGATCTCGGCGCAGCGCTCCACAGATTCGAGGTCGACCCACTCGTCGGCCGTGTGCTCGCCGCCGCCGATCGGCCCGAAGGTCACGCAAGGGACGCCGGCCTCGACCAGCAGCCCGGAGTCGCCCCAGCCGATGTCGCAGCGCCGGGGTACCGAGCGGCCCAGCACCTGCTCTGCGACGGCGGCCAGCTCGGCCACCACCGGCTCACCCTCCGCAAGCACCATCGGCTCGCGCGCGATGACAGTGCGGTAGGAACCCTGGAACCTGGCGTCGGCGCTGCGAGCGCGGCGCAGCAGCTCCTCGATCTCGAACTGCGAGTGCGCCACCGACTCGCCCGGCACCAGGCACCGCTCGACCGACAGCTGACAGGTGCCGGGGTAAGCCGGGTAGGTGTGGCCTCCGCGGATGGTCGAGGCGTGCACCGACGGCCGCCCCCAGCGTTCGGTGGCCGCCCCAGCGAGCGCGGCGTCGAGCTCCCCGATGCCGCTCAGCACAGGAGCCAGGAGGGAGATGGCATCGACGCCGATCTCGGCCTCCCAGCCGGCGGCATCGACGCCCGTGCTGGTGATGTCGAACCAGGCAAAGCCGCCGTGCGCGTCGACGATCTCGAGGTTCGACGGTTCGGCGAGCACCGACGCGTCGGCCCGGTGGCGGCCGACCAGCGCCTCGGCGCCCACGCTGCCCCACTCCTCATCGCTGACGAAGGCCGCCAGGACGTCTCCGGCGAGCGGGGCACCGGCCGCCAGTCGCTCCAGCGCGGCGACGCAGGCTGCGATGCCCCCCTTCATGTCCACGGCGCCGCGGCCGTGCAGCCGACCGTCCCGCAGCTGGGGCGTGAACTGGCCGGGGTCGGCTCCCACCACGTCCATGTGCCCGAACAGCATCAGCGAGCGCCCACCGCCGGTGCCGGCAAGCCGGCCGACCACGTTCGGGCGGCCGGGAGCGACATCCCAGCAGTCCACCTCCAACCCCGCGGCCGCCAGCCGGGCGGCCAGCAGGCGGCCGATCTCGGCCTCGCCGGCACCTCCCGCCACCAGGTCAGGGTTGGTCGAGTCGACCGCGACCAGCTCCGACAGCAGCTCGACGAGCTCGCTCACCGCACCGCTCCGCACGAGCCACGGACGATCAGATGGGCGGGTAGCCGGACCCGCCGCGGCGGGGACTCGTCGCCGCCGATCCGGGCGAGCAGCAGCCTCCCGGCGGTCGCTCCCAGCTCGGCCACGGGCTGGCTGACGACCGTCAGCGGCGGGTCGACGAGGACCGTCCAGTCGAGGTCGTCGAACCCGACCAGGGCGACGTCGCCCGGCACCGACAGGCCGAGCTCCCTGAGCGCCAGCACCGCTCCGTAGGTCATGAAGTTGTTGGACGTGAAGAGCGCCGTCGGCCGGTCGGCGCGGTCGAGCAGCGCACGCGCAGCCCGATGGCCGTCCTCGCGGGTGGAGCCGCCGATCGATACCAGCCCTGGATCGTCGGGTAGCCCCGCATCCTTCAGCGCCCTCCGGTAGCCGGCCAGGCGTTCGGCCGAGGAGGCGATCGAGGGGTGGTCAGACACGATCCCGATCCGGCGGTGGCCGAGAGTGACCAGGTGCTCCACCGCGCGGCGGGCGCCGGCGCGGTTGTCGACGGTGACGGAGTCGGCGCGGACGCCGCGGATGCTGCGATCGAGGAGGACGAGCGGCGAGGAGGCGGCGATCGCGTTCAGGTCGTCGGCGCGGCCGACCGAGGCGAGCACCAGCCCGTCGACCTGGTGGGAGCGCAGGGCCTCGATCGCCCGCTGCTCCGCGGCCCGGTGCTCGTCGGAGTTGGCCAGCAGCACGGTATGGCCCTCGCCCTCGAGCGCGTCGGCCAGGCCGCGGGCGGCCGCGGCGAAGAAGGGGTTCTCGATATCGCCGACCACCAGCCCCACCGTCCGGGTGGCGCGGGAGACCAGTGCCCGGGCCACGCCGTTGGGCGTGTATCCAAGGCGGCGCGCGGCGTCGGAAGCGCGCTCGACCGCATCCGGGCTCGCGTACCCGTACCCGCCGAGCGCACGCGCCGCGGTGGCCTGCGACAGGCCGGCAACCCGAGCGACGTCCTTGAGCGTGACCGTCATGAGGCGGTATGATAGCGTTATCACATGCCGGACCTCGAGCAGCTGATCGCCCAGGCGCAGACCTCCGAGCTCTTCAGCTCGCCCCACCTCGAGGCTGACCTCGGACGCTTCCTCCAGGAGCAGGCAGACGCCGTCCGCGCACTGGCGGCCGACGCCCGCAGCCGGGGCACCCAGTCGGTCTACTTCGTCGGCAGCGGCGGGTCATGGGCCAGCATGTACTCGGGCAAGTACCTGTGCGACAGGTTCGCGCCGGTAGCCAGCGACGTCGCCCTCTCCTACGACCTGATCTGGCGTGCGCCCAGGCGGCTCGGCCCCGAGTCACTGGTCGTGCTCGCGTCCTACTCGGGCGCAACCGAGGACACGCTGGCGGCGCTCCGCTTCGCGCGCGAGCGCGGCGCCCGCACGGTGGCGCTCGTCCGCGACGCCGACTCGCCGATCGGCAGCGAGGCCGACGACACGTTCGCCTACGACTCGCCGGGGCTCTACAGCCTGCCGCTGATGGCGGTCAGCCTGCTCGCGCTGGAGTGGGGCCGGCTGGACGGCAACCGGGAAGCAGCCGAGCTGATGGAGCGACTGGCCGAGGTGCCGGCACAGGTGGGCGAGGCCTTCCGGTCGACACGCGAGCCGGGGCGCGAGCTGGCCGAGCGGCTGGGCGACTCCGACCTCCTCTACTGCGTCGGCGCAGGGCCGCTCTACGGCCTTGCCTACAAGTTCGGGCTGACCGTGTTCATGGAGAACATGCGGATCAACGGCTCGGTGATCGAGAGCGGCGAGTTCCGCCACGGGCCCGCCGAGGCGCTGGAGCGGCAGCGGCCCGACGTCGCCGTCGTGCTCGGCACCGACGAGTCGCGCGCGATGACGCTGCGCACGCTCGAGTTCATGCAGGCCAACGGCGCCCGCACCTTCGTCTTCGACGCCGCCGACCACCCCGGCGTCCACCCGCTGCTGACCCCGTTCGTGCTCAAGGTCGCGCTGCAGTGGTTCATCGTCCACGCGACCCTCGCCCGCGGCATCGACGATCTCGACGCCCGCGTCTACATGGGACGGCAGGTGCTCTCGCAGGACGGCGCCAGGTGGCCCTGAGGAATGGTGCGCCGCTGGCGTCGATCGGCGACAACTGCGTCGACCGCTACGTCGCGCCCACCGAGGCACAGCGGATCGGCGGCAACGCCCTGAACGTCGCCGTCGGCCTGCGCCGGCACGGGCACCACGTGCACTACATGGGCGTCGTCGGCGACGATCAGGACGGCCGCTCCGTGGTCGAAGCGCTGCGGCAGACGGGCGTCGAGACCGAGCGGGTGCGGGTCGCAGGCGGCGAGCCGACCGGCATCACGCTGGTCGAGCTGACGCCCGACGGCGAGCGCGTCTTCCTGGAGGAGCGCCACGGCGCCAACGACCATTACGTGCCGGGCCCGGAAGACCTGCGGATCCTGGAGACGTGCGCCTGGGTGCACGCGGCAGGGATGCGGGAGCGGTCGCACTGGCTGCTCGACCTCCACGGGCCGCGCGTGTCGCACGACTTCTCGCACCCGCACGACCAGGAGCTGATGCTGGCGATCGCCCCCCGGCTCGACGTGGCGTTCCTGTCCGGAGCGCGGATCAGCCGCGATGAGGCCATCGCCCGAGCGCAGTCGGCGGTCGACGCCGGCGCCGGGATGGCCGTCGTCACCCGCGGCACCGACGGCAGCCTCGCCTACGACGGTACGCTGACCGAGCGGGGCGCCGACGCGGTCGAGGTGGTCGACACGCTGGGCGCCGGAGACGCGTTCATCGCCGCGGCCATATCGGCCCGGCTCGACGGCGCGGACCACGATGCGATGTTGGCGGCGGGCGCAGCGGCGGCCGCCGAGACGTGCACCTTCCTGGGTGCCTGGCGTGAGGAGGAGCAATGACCGGCCTACGCACCGAGGAGCTGTTCGCCCAGGCTGCCCATCACCTTGCCGGTGGGGTCGGCTCGGGGACGCGCGCGCCGCGCTCGGGCTGGCAGCCCGCGCCGGTGTTCGTGCAGGAGGGCAGCGGCGGTCGGCTCACGGATGCCGACGGGGTGACCTACATCGACTGGGTGATGGGGCAGGGGCCGCTGATCCTCGGCCACCGCCCGGCGCCGGTGATCGAGGCGGTCACCGACGTCCTGCAGAACCGCGGCTCGCTGTTCTCGCTGGCGCACGACCTCGAGGGCCCTGCCGCCGATGCTGTGTGCGCGCGGATGCCGTCGATCGACCTGCTCCGGTTCGGCCAGTCGGGCACGGAGTGCGTGCAGTACGCCCTCCGCTTCGCCCGCGCCTTCACCGGCCGCGAGAAGGTGCTGCGGTTCGAGGGCCACTACCACGGCTGGTCGGACGCGATCCACTGGTCGGCACATCCAGAGCCGGCCACCTGGGGCGATCGCGCCAACCCGACGGTGATGCCCGGCTCGACCGGCATGCCCAGGGCCGGCGGCGACGCGCTGGTGGTCGCTCCCTGGAACGACCTCGAGCGCCGCGCGCGCCGCCTTCGAGCGTCACGGCGATGAGCTGGCGGCCGTGATCACCGAGCCGATCCTCGGCAACTGCGGCGGGATCATGCCCGAGCCGGGATACCTCGAGCTGCTGCGCGAGCTGACCCGTCAGGCCGGCGCCGTGCTGATCTTCGACGAGGTGCTGACCGGATTCCGGGTCGGCCCGGGAGGTGCGCAGGAGCTGCTCGGCGTCCGGCCCGACCTGACCGTCCTGGCGAAGGCCCTCGGCGCCGGCTTCCCGGTGGCCGCCGTCGGCGGGAGCTCGCAGGTGATGTCGCTGGTCTCCGAGGGCGAGACGATGCACGGCGGCACCTACAACTCCAACCCGCTGGTGTGCGCGGCGGTGATCGCCGCCATGGAAGCCACCTCCGACCCGGCGTCGTACGACGCCCTCGCCGGCCGCTGCGCCAGGCTGGGCAACGGGCTGGTCGGCATCGCCACCGACTACGGCCTGCCCGCCTGCATCAGCGGGTCGGGCGCACTGTTCCAGCTCTGGTTCGCCGAGCAGCCGCCGATCGACTACCGGGCCGCGCACGCGATCTCGGCCACCAGCCCGTTCCCCGTTCTCCAGCGGGAGCTGCGCACGCGCGGCGTGCTCCTGCAACCACCCCAGGAGGGCCTCTTCCTGCCCTCCTTCGCCCACACCGACGACGACATCGACCGCACGCTCGAGGCTGCTGCGGACGCGATGCCGGCCGTCGCAGACGCCGTCCGTCGGGGCGACGTCGGCCCGAGAGGAGGGCTCCGATGACCCGGATCTGGCAGATGCTCCTGCTGCTCGCCGCCCTGGCGTTCGCTGCCGGATGCGGTAGCTCAAGCTCGACCTCGGGCGGCGGCTCGGGCGGTGGCACGCCGGTCAACGGCGGGACGCTGCGCGCCGGCATCCCCGACAACCCCGACCATCTCGACCCCGCCCTCTCCTACACCAACGAGGGCTGGGAGATCCTCGAGGCGACCAACAACGGCCTGCTGACCTACAAGAAGGCGGCCGGCGGAGCCGGCGCACAGGTCGTTCCCGACATCGCCAAGGCGATGCCGACGGTCAGCAGCGACGGCCTCACCTACACCTTCCACCTGCGCTCCGGCGTGATGTTCTCGCCGCCGGTCAGCCGCGAGGTCAAGCCGTCCGACTTCAAGTACTCGATCGAGCGCCTGTTCCAGGTCGACTCCGGCGGCGTCGGCTTCTACACCGGCATCGCCGGCGCTCAGCAGTACGCGCAGACCCGCAAGGGCGGCATCTCCGGCATCGTCGCCGACGACAAGACGATGACCCTGACGTTCCACCTGACGCAGCCCGACGGCACGTTCCTCGACTACATGGCGATCCCGTTTGCCTTCGTGATGCCGAAGGGCACGCCGGAGAAGGACGTCTCGACGATCTCACAGTGGAGGGTCGCGACCGGCCCCTACATGATCTCCAAGTACACGCCCAAGCAGCAGATCGTGATCACCCGCAACCCGAACTTCAAGTCGTGGACACCGGACACGCCGAACGGGCACCTGAACGAGATCGACGTCTCCATCGGCGTGACGCCCGAACAGTCGGTGACCGAGGTCGCCGACGGCCAGCTGGACTGGTACTTCGAGTCGGTGCCGCCCGACCGCCTGACCCAGCTCAAGGCGCAGTACCCGAGCCAGGTGCACCTGTTCACCCGCAACAACATCACGTACTTCACGATGAATTCGAGGAAGTACCCGTTCAACAAGCTGGCGGTGCGCGAGGCGGTCAACTACGCGATCGACCGGCGCGCGCTGGTGAAGATCTTCGGTGGCCAGGGCACCCCGTCGGAGAACATCCTGCCGCCCGGCTTCGCACCGGCCTACGTGGCGCACAACTTCTACCCCTACAACCTGGCCAAGGCGAAGCAGATGATCCAGCAGGCCGGGGTCGAGGGGGCCAACGTGACGGTCTGGGGCCACAACACCGACCCCACCCCGCAGGCGGTGCAGTACATGGCCGGGCGTGCTCAACTCGATCGGCCTCCACGCCAGCGTGAAGACCGAGGACGAGTCGGTCTACTGGGACACGATCGCCACCCAGAAGGGCGATCCCGCAGATCGCGTTCAACGACTGGAACCAGGACTTCCCCGAGGGCCAGGACTTCATCGACGTCCTGCTCAACGGCGAGAAGATCACCAGCGTCGGCAACAACAACACGTCCAACACGAACATCCCCGCCTACAACAAGATGATCGACCAGGCGCGAGAGATGCCGCTGGGCCCGAAGCGCGATGCCATCTGGGCGAAGCTCGACGCCCTGTACATGAAGAACGTCGCCCCGTGGGCGCCGTTCATGAACCGGCAGTGGCCGAAGTTCGTGTCGCCGCACCTGCAGGGCCTGGTCTTCAACGGCAACTACTTCGAGCTGTTCCCCTCGATGTACCTCACGAAGTAGCCCATGGAGCAACGCGGAGGCTGGTCGCTGGCCTGGCGCAGACTGCGCCGGAACCGCGCCGCCATGGTGTCGGCCATCGGCCTGGCGCTGCTGGTGTTCGCCTGCTTCCCGGGCGCCACGCTGTGGGCGAACTACGTCGCCCACCACGGGCCCAACGACCAGAACATCAACGGCTATGTCCACGAGGGCGGCAAGAAGATCCCGGTCGTCGCCCTCGACGGCACGCCGATCGGGCCCGGCCTGCGCGGCCCGTACCTGCTGGGCGCCGACGCCAACGGGCGTGACCTGTTCGTCCGTCTGCTGTACGGCGGCCGGATCTCGCTGTTCGTAGGGTTCGCGTCCGCCGTGCTGTGCGTCGGCGTCGCCCTGATCCTGGCGTTGATCGCCGGCTACCGGCGGGGTGCGGCCGATGCGGTGATCTCCCGCGGCCTCGACCTGATCTGGGCGCTTCCCGGTCTACCTGCTGGCGGTGGCCCTGGCGACGTCGTTCGCGGTCGGAGGCATCGCCATGGGCCCGATCCACGTCTCGTCATCAGTCGCTGGCGATCCCGATCCTGGTGATCGCCGTCGTCTACATCCCCTACGTGGCGCGGCCCATCCGCGGCCAGGTGCTGACCCTGCGCCAGAGCGAGTTCGTCGAGGCGGCCGAGGCAATGGGCGCGAGCTCCCTGCGGATCATGGTCTCCGACCTGTTGCCCAACGTAGCAACGATGGCACTGGTGTTGCTGACGCTGATCGTGGCCAACAACATCCTGACCGAGGCGGCGCTGTCGTTCCTCGGTGTCGGCGTCCCGATCCTGACCCCGTCCTGGGGCAACATCATCGAACAGGGCAGCGCGCAGATCTACACCGCGCCGGCGCTGACGATCGCGCCGGGCATCGCCATCATCCTCACCGTCGTGTCGCTGAACGTGCTCGGCGACGCCCTCCGCGACGCTCTCGACCCGCACGCGAGGCTGCGCTGATGGGCCGCTTCATCGCCCGCCGGCTGGTCGGCCTGGTGGTCGTCATGTTCGCGATCTCGGTGATCGTGTTCTTCATCTTCAACGTGATCCCCGGCGGCAACCCGGCGCTGCGCATGGCGGGCCGCCACCCGACTCAGCAGAACATCGCGCCAGATCAACAAGGACTGGGGGTTCAACCAGCCGCTCTCCATCCAGTACGTGAAGATGATGGACCGGCTGTTCGTCAAGCGCGACCTGATCTCCTACCAGGATCAGACGCAGGTGATACCGACGATCATCGCCGGGGCGCCGAGGACGCTGTCGCTGGCGATCGGCGCGGCGATCCTGTGGCTGGTCTTCGGCGTCACCATCGGTGTGATGAGCGCGATCCACCAGGGCCGGTTCCTCGACCGGGTGCTGACGGTGCTGGCGCTGGTGGGCGTCTCGATACCCATCTTCTGGCTGGGCGCCGTGCTGCTGTACCTGCTGACCTACAAGTACCGCACGTTCCCGCTGTTCAGCTGGATCCCGCCCGGCGGATACGTTCCGCTGTCGAGCGACCCAGCCGGGTGGGCGACCCACCTGTTCCTTCCCTGGATCGTCCTTGCGGTCGTCTCGATCGGGTTCTACGCACGCGTCGTTCGCAGCTCGCTGATCGACACCCGCTCACTGGACTACGTCCGCACCGCCCGCGCCAAGGGCCTGTCGGAGTGGCGGGTGCTGACCCGGCACACGCTGCGCAACTGCCTGATCCCGGTCGTGACGCTGTTCGGGCTCGACTTCGCGGCCGCGGTCGGCGGCACGGTGATCCTGATCGAGCCGATCTTCGGACTCGAGGGCGTGGGCCAGTACGCCCAGGAATCGGTCGCCCACCTCGACCTCCCGCCCCTGATGGCGCTGACGCTGTACGGGGCGTTCTTCGTCGTGGTCGTCAACGCAGTGGTCGACGTGGCCTACGCGTACCTCGACCCACGCATCACCGATGTCTAGCCGCGAGAAGCTGCGCCTATTTGTGGTTCCAGGTCACCGAGAACGCGTTGCCGCCCGTGATCGCCGACGGGGTGGCCTTCGGGTTTCCGTTGCTCTGCACCATCGTGATCTTCTCGGAGCTCGCGCGGCCGATGCTGGCGCCGTTCACCTGGCGTTCGAGAAGTTGACCTTCCCGAAGTTGGTCAGCGGGAGCACCGCCGTGCCGGACGAGGGCGCCTCGGCGATCACCTCGGCCGACTTCAGCTTTGCCGCTGGTCAGCGTCTTGACGATGGTCGTGAGCTGCTGGCCGGTGGTGGTGTCGCTGAGCGTCAGCGTGAAGCTGCCGTGGCTGTCGGTCGTCACGCTCGCCGATGATGTGGTCACCGGGGCTGATCGTCAGCGGCAGGTTCTTCGGGAACTTCGGGAACATCTCGTACCAGGCGTAGTAGATCGGCGACGCCGCCCGCGCAGTCGACGCTGGTGCCGGTCTGCTCGACGGTTCCGTCGTTAGCCCATCGAGGCCGACCCAGAACGACGAGTAGGTCGTCGCCTGGCGGTGCACGTGCCGGTCGGCTCGACCCAGTTCGCCGAAACGTTCGTGAAGCTGTTCCGTTGACGCCGTGGGCGGCGTAGCCGGACCAGTTCGACGACGTCGCAGGTTCGCCCCAGGCGCGCCGACAGGTGCAGCGGGCCGGAGTGCGCCGCGATCGTATGGGCGGAGGCGGTGGCGGGCAGCGCAAACGCTGCCACGAGCCCCACCACCAGAACTGAGCAAAGCTTCTGCACGACAAAGCCCCCCAAGTCAGGTCTATGGTGAGGCACTAGCCTACCCGTTCGGTGGGCAGGCGGCTAACGGTGGTGCCAGGTCACCGAGAAGCCGGTGCCGCGGAGCATGTCCGACGTTCGCGCCTTGACCACCGACCGGCTGGCCATCATCATCAGCCGCACCGGGTGGAAGGCCGACATCACGCGGCCGTTGGCGATTGCGTTGGTGAAGCTCACCTGGCGGAAGTTGGCCAGGGGCAGCACCGAGCGGCGCGAGCCCGCCAACGGCGCTTCGGCGATCACCTCGGCGGAAGCCAGCCGGGCGTAGGGCATGTCCTGCATGACGAGCGCGTGGCGGCCGGTGCTCAGGTTGCGCAGGAAGAGTGCGAACCGCCCGTTGCGCGTGTGGGTGACGCTGGCGGCGATGTGGTTGCCGGCCCAGACCGGGACCGGCAGGAAGTGCGGAAGCTGCGGGTACATCTCGTACCAGGCGTAGGAGACCGGCCTGCCGCTCGAACAGTCGACGCTGGTTCCGACCTGCTCCACCGTCCCTGACCCGAATCCGTCGAGGCCGACCCAGAACGCCGAGTAGGTGTGCAGCGGACCGCAGAACGCTCGCGGCTGCACCCAGCGGGCGGCGACGGTCCTGAACGCATGCCACGGCCCCCGCGCCGCGTATCCGGCCCAGTTCGTCGAGGGCACGCCCACGGTCTGGCCTGTCGCCCCCAGCACATGCAGCGGCAGGCTTGGCGTCGCAGACATAGAGGCGGTGGCCGTCGCGGGCACGGCGAGTGCCGCGACGATCCCCACCGCGAGAACAGGGCCGAGCTTTGGCAGCCGAAACTCCGCGTGGTCAGGTCGGTAGTACCGTCGCAGCCTAGCGCGAAAGTATCCATTGCGACAGTCGCCGGATCTTTACCGATCAGGCACCGGTTGGAGGCCCACAGCAGGCTGCACCGCCGCGACACTTCAGCCATGGAAACGGCACGAGCGCTCCGACCCCTGCTCTGCGAGCTTCACGCCCACTCGACCTGGTCGGACGGTGACCTGTCGATCGGGCAGCTGGTCGACCTCTACGGCGGAGCCGGCTTCGACGTCCTCTGCGTCACCGACCATGCCGTGCCCGAGACCGATGGATGGCGCCTGCCGCTGTCGGCCGCGAGCCACCCGCGGTATCTGGAGGAGCTGCGAGCGCAGGGCGAGCGTGCGCTGCAAACATACGATCTGGTGCTGGTTCCGGGGCTGGAGCTGACGTTCAACGACGCCGATCCCGACCTGGCCGCCCACGTGCTGGCGGTCGGCCTCGACTCGTGGGTGTCGATGGACGACGGCCCGGAGGCGGCGATGCGCGAGGCGCGCGCGCTGGGCGCCGCGGTGATTGCGGCGCACCCGCACGACGACACGAACGGCGATCCGGTGCCGTTTCGGACAACGCGCCGGTTCTGGCGCACGCCCGGCCGGATGCGCACGCTGGTCGACCGCTACGAGCTGATCAACCGGTGGGACGTGTTCTCCTGGGTCGCGGCCGAGGGCCTGCCCGGGATCGCGTCCGGCGATTTTCACCGCACCGAACACCTGGCGACCTGGAAGACGCTACTCCCCTGCACGCACCGCGAACAGGCGGTGGTGGAGTACCTGCGCTCCGATCAGCCGGCGTTCGTCACGAGGGTCCCCATGCCCGAACGCGAGGCTCAGGCGGTGGCCTGAGGAGGGGGCACGCGCCGCCCGGCCGGGAGCAAGGGCGGCACTCGGGGCCGGCTGCGCGCAACGGGGAGCACGCGGCCGGCCCCAGTCGTTTTCTGGACCGGGCTGGCTGACGCCGGATGTGCGGCTGGGCTCGGCGAGACCTCCGTTCATGCTCGCCCCGGAGGCGCGGCGTGGGGTGAGGTGGACGTCGCCGCCCCCCTTGAAAGGGCGGCGTCGTCCACGCCGACTGCGGGTTCGGCCGCGAGGTCGAGGTTGGGCAGGCGGTTCGGCCTGGTTCGGGGCTTCCCCCGGCGGTTCCAGTCGGTCTTGGGTAAACGCGCGGGGACAACCACTTGGCGAATGCCGGCTCTGCCATTCGTATTTCCTGAGCTTCCCGTCACATCTCGCGGTGTAGACACCTGACGGCAAGCAGTGGTGGACTGCCCGCATGAGCAGCTACCTCCCCACCCTCTACAAAGCCCGCGACTTCCCGACCAAGCAGATCGCCTGCTGCATCTGCGTCGAACGCACCAGAGGCAGAACCCAGAAACTGATCCTCGGCTACGGCGTCGAGATCTGGCTCTGCAAAGACCACGCCAGCCCCCAGTTCCAACGCCAACGAAACGGCAGAGACTTCGAGCTCACCCTGATGCGACTCTGGCAAGCCCACGGCTGCTGGACACTCGCCCGACAAAAAGCGCTGAAAGCGTTCGCCGCCGCCCGCCAGGCCGCGAAGAAACCAAGACAGAAGCCGGGCAGCTACGCCTGGCCCGACCTGCGCCGCCGCGCAGAGCAAGCCTTCGCCCAGGGCGCCGCCCCCGACTCCCTAGCCAGACACATCCACGCCCACTACCGCGACTGCCCCGCCCGGCCACCCAGCACCCGCACCCTCCACCGCTGGCACCAGGAACGCAGATGGCTGCGGTGCTAGGTCATCTCGGGCGTGGGGCGGCGGAAGTGCGCCAGCACCGGCGAGACGATGTGCAGGGCGGCGACGCCGGCGATACAGATCACGCCTCCGGAGACGACCGCGAAGCGCACCGTTGTCAGCGCGGCGACGATCCCTGACTCGGCGTCGCCGATGCGCGGGCCGCTGGTGACGACTGCGATGTGGAGCGCGCTCATCCGGCCGCGGAGGCCGTCGGGCGTCGCCTCCTGCAGGATGGTCGAGCGGAAGACCGCGGAGATCACGTCGGCGGCGCCGGCGAAGCCGAGCATCACCAACGCGAGCGGGAACGCGCTGCCCGGGAGCAGCCCGAACACCGCGATCGCGGCTCCCCAGCCCAGCACCGACACGATCACCGACATCCCCTGCCGCTGGACGCCGCCGACCCACCCGCTGCCAAGCGCGGCGAGGAGCGCCCCGGCCGCCGGCGCCGCGTACATCAGTCCCAGCCCCTGCGGGCCGACCTTGAACGTGGTCGCGGCGAGAGCCGGGAAGAGCGCCCGCGGCATCCCGAAGATCATCGCGTTCAGGTCGATCGCGAAGGTCGAGAGCAGCACGGGCTGCCGCCGCACCCAGGCGAACCCCTCACGCAGCGCCCGCCAGCCGGGCTCGGTGCTGCCGCCGACCGGCCGCATGCCGGGCAGCCCGACCACGACCACCACTCCCAGCGCGAACCCGCATGCCGCCGCCGCATAACAGCCGCTCAGACCAAGCGTGGCGATCGCAATCCCCGCCAGGGCCGGGCCGACGATCTGCGACGTCTGGTCGACGATCTGGTTCAGCGCTGCCGCCGCCGGCAGTCGCTCGAGGCCGACCAGCAGCGGCACCACCGCGTTTCGCACCGGCGACTCGATGCTGGCGCTGCCCGCCAGGAGCGCCGCCAGCACGTACAGGGAGAGGAGCGGCGGGTCGCCGCGCACGGTCAGCACCAGCAGGGCGACGCAGCCCAGCGAGGAGATCAGCTGACTCACGATCAACAGCTTCTTGCGGTCGTAGGTGTCAGCGATGGCACCGGCTGCGAGGGAGCCGGCCAGCAGCGGCCCCAGCGCCGCCAGCCCCAGCAGGCCCACGTCGAGGGAGCTCCCGGTCTCCTTGTACACCTGGTAGGGAAGCGCCACGGTCGAGAACTGGGCTCCCGCCGACGCGACCAGGTCGCCGGTCCACAGGCGGCGGTAGTGCCGCGAGTCGCGCAGCGGTGAGACGTCGACCAGCAGGCCGCCCAGCGGCCCGCTCACCCCGCCTCAGCCGCCTCGAGCACCAGCGATGCCGCGGCCGCGTCCTGCGCGGCCACCCCGACCGACTTGTAGAGCGTCAGCTGCGCCGCATTGCCCCGCCCTGGCCGGGTGCCCAGGACCAGCTCACCGATCTCCGTCACTACGTGGTCGGGGGTGATCAGCCCGGCGTCGATCGCCAGCAGCAGATCGCTGGAGCCGGCGGGGAACGGCGCCAGTGCGGCCGCCCGCGACTCGACCACGACCAGCGAATCGCGAACGGTCTCACCGTCGACCTCCCGCCCGTTGGGGTTGAAGCCGACGCTCGTGACATGGGCGCCTGGCGCAAGCCACGCCCTCCGCACCACAGGCTCGGAGGAGTGCGTCGTGGCGCACACCACATCCGCTCCCCGCACCGCCTGCTCGTAGCTCTCGCAGGCAACGGCGCCGAACTCGGCCGCGACCTCGCGTGCCCGTCCCGGATCACGACCGGCCACCCGCACCTCGTCCCACGCTCGCTCCCGCCGCATGGCCGCCAGGTGCGACCGCGCCTGCACGCCGGTACCGACGACCGCCAGCACCCGTGCATCCGCCCGTGCCAGCAGTCGCACCGAAAGCCGCGAGCCGGCAGCGGTCCGGGCCGCGGTCAGGTACCCGCCGTCCATCACCGCCCGCGGCGCCCCCGTCTCGGGGTCGAAGACGCACACAAGCGCGTGGTGGCTGGGCAGGTCACGGTTGTGCGGAAAGACGGTGACCAGCTTCGCCGCCAGCGTTGCCCGCCCGGGCAAGTAGGCCGGCATCGCTCCCAGGAACGCGTCCTTGCCCTCCACCATCGCCGCCACCCGCTCGGGCACCGAGGCCCGGCCGGCCGACAGGTCAGCCATCGCGTCGGCAAGCGCGTCCACGAGCCGGTCGAGATCGAGGAGGCGCTCGACCTCGTTGCCGTCAAGCAGCCGCAGATCAGCCACGCAGATCGCCCGGATGCATCGCCGTCACACTACTTCAGCCAGTTCGATGCGGGGACCACCAGCGGGGCGGGTGAGACGCCGGGGAACCCGACCGGTTATTGCGATTCACTCGATCGGGCTATGGGTTTTCCCCTCAGCTGCCGAGAACATTAGGCCATGTCTGCCCGATCCGTCTCCCGTGAAGAACACGGCCAGGTCATCCCACTGGTTGTCGTGTTCATGGTCACGCTGCTTGTCTTCTGCGGCCTCGTGATCGACCTTGGCAACGCGTACCGCGTGCAGCAGGCGCTGCAGGCGTCCACCGACGCCGCCGCCGCCGCCGGCGCCGGCCAGCTCACCATGAGCTACCCGGCCAACGCCACCAACGCAACCAACCAGGCAAACCTCTTCGGCTCGACGACTGGTTCCAAGAACGTGATCGGCGGAGTCCCCGGCTCGAACGTCACCGAGACGGTGCAGACCAGCTGCGTGATCAGCAACCCGAACCTGCCCTGCAACGGCCCGAACACCGTGACCGTGACGCAGAACGCTTCCGTGCCCACGTTCTTCCTGGGCCTGCTGGGCTACAACAGCATCGGGATCAGCACGTCCGCATCCGCGTGCTCACCGTGTAACGAGATTCCGCTGGACATCGCCATGGTCATCGACCGCACCGGTTCGATGGCGGGCTCCCCATTCACCTCGCTGAAGAACGGGATCCTCCAGGGCTTCATCCCTGGGCTTGATCCGGGCGTCGACAGCGTCAGCCTGTCGCTGCTGCCTCCGGACAGCAACGGCCTCACCAACCTGTGCTCGGCTCAGAGCAGCAGCGCCTACAACAGCGCCAGCGCGCTCTACACGGTGGTCAAGATGTCCAACGACTACCTGCTCAGCAACGGCAACCTGAACGGCAGCTCCGCGTTGATCTCGGCCATCAACTGCATCAAGGCTGGTGGCGGCACCGACTACGCGAACGCGATGGAGTCCGGCTACAGCGAGCTGAACGCCGACGGCCGAGCCGGCGTGCAGAAGGTGATGGTGATCCTCTCGGACGGTGCCGCGAACACCGGGCAGAACTGCCCAGCCCAGAAGGCGAATGGCTCGTGGCCCTCGTCCAGCGACCCGCACTGCACCAACCCGTGCGGTCACGCGGTGGCCGATGCCTCGACCTACAAGGCCGCTGGCTATCTGATCTTCACGATCCTCTACAACGACGGCCAGGGCACCGAGTCGTGCCAGAACTGGACGGGCGCCAACGAGTCGCCGGCGATCACCCCGGCGCAGGCGATGCAGCAGATGGCGAGCCCGAACGAGTACTTCCTCGATCCAAACCCGTCGCAGCTGCTGGCGATCTTCCAGCAGATCTCGTCGGACATGGCTGCGGGCACCAGCCGCCTCACGTCCTAGCGATCCGTTCGCGGATCACTCCGAGCGCTTCACGGTGGCCGTCATGGCCCCGTGGAGCGCATCCGTATAAAGCGCATCCGCTTAATGAACGCAGCTAGAGGGCACGCCTGACCGCCTCGAGCCAGGCGCCATGCAGCTCGTCCGCCCGGTCGGCCGAGATCCCCGGCTCGTAGCGCTCGCTCGTCCCTCGGAGCTCGCGGGCCGGCTCCGGGCCGCTCCACAGGCCGGCGCCCAGGCAGGCCAGCCCGGCCGCTCCGATCCCCGTGGCCTCCCGCTCCGCCGCCACCTCGACCGGACGCTGGAGGATGTCCGCCTGGAACTGCATCAGCACCGGGTTGGCGGTCGCGCCGCCGTCGACCCGCACCGCGACGTGCCCCGCGGCTCCCGCCGCGTCGAGCACGTCGCGAACCTGGAAGGCGATCCCCTCGAGTGCGGCTCGCACCAGGTGCTCTCTCCGAGTACCGCGGTGGAGGCCGCTGATCAGGCCGCGAGCATCAGCCCTCCACCACGGCGAGCCGAGGCCGGCCAGCGCCGGGACGAAGTGGACGCCGCCGGTGTCCTGCACCGATGCCGCCAGTGAGGCGCTCTCCTCGCTCGACTCAAGCACTCCCAACCCGTCGCGGAGCCACTGGACGGCGGCTCCGGCGATGAATACCGATCCCTCGAGCGCGAAGCCGCCAAAGCACGCCGTGCGCAGCAGCCCGTGGGGAGGAGGGTCGGTTCGCTCACCGTCGTGGACGAGCACGAAGGCGCCGGTGCCGTAGGTCGCCTTGGTGTCTCCCGGCTCGAGGCATCCCTGCCCGAACAGGGCGGCCTGCTGGTCGCCGGCCATCCCGGTGATCGCGACCCGGGAGCCAAGCAGCTCGGCCTCGCCGATCGGCCCCACCGGATCGACCACCTCTGGCAGCACCTCGCGCGGCACGCCGAACAGCTCCAGGAGCTCGTCGTCCCAGTCGCCGGTGCGCAGCGCGGCGAGCATCGTCCGCGACGCGTTGGTGCGGTCGGTGACGTGGCGATCGCCGCCGGTCAGCCGCCAAACCAGCCAGGAGTCGACGGTGCCGAAGGCAAGGCGGTCGGGCGGGAGCGAGGTCCGGGCGAGCAGCCAGCGCAGCTTCGTGGCGGAGAAGTAGGGGTCGGGAACCAGCCCCGTGCGCTCGCGGATGAGATCGTTCGGAAGCGCCTTGCACTCCTCGGCCGTCCGCCGGTCCTGCCAGACGATCGCCGGCGCCACCGGGCGACCGGTCGCCCGCTCCCAGAGCACCGTCGTCTCGCGCTGGTTGGTGATGCCAATCGCAGTCAGCTCCGACGCAGGCAGGCCGGCCGCGTCGAGAGCGCCGGCAGCCGTCACCAGCACGCTGTCCCAGATCTCCTCGGCATCGTGCTCGACCCAGCCAGGCTGCGGGAAGTGCTGGGCCAGCTCACGGCTCGCCCGGCCCAGCACGTGAAGCTCCGGATCGCACACCAGGCAGGTCGTAGAGGTCGTGCCCTGGTCGATGGCGAGGATCACCAGCCGACCCTACACACGGCCGGAACCGCTCGTATGCTGCTGCGGTGCAACCCGAGTTCACCGTGCGCGAGTCCCGCAGGGTGCGCGCCGCCCGGATCGTGGTGGCGCCGTACCGTGGCGTCGAGGTCGTCGTCCGGCCCGGGACGTCGCAGCGGTCGATCGATCTGCTGCTGCGCCGGCACCAGGGGTGGATCGCCGACCGGCTCGACGAGGCGCGGGCCACCGAGCAGGCTCCCGACCGGCTTGGGCTTGCCGACTGGGACGGCGCGTGGCTCGCGGGAGTCGCGGTGCCACGCCCGCGCGGCAACCTGACGGCGTGGTACCGGCGCATCGCCCGGGAGCGGGTCGGCGAGGCGGTGCGGCTGCAGGCGGAGAGGCTCGGAGTGACCGGCTGGCGCCGGATCAGGATCGCCGATCAGCGGTCGCGGTGGGGCTCCTGCTCGACCTCGGGCACGCTCTCGTTCAGCTGGCGGCTGGTGGTCGCGCCCGCCGAGGTGCTGGACTACGTGGTCATCCACGAGCTGTGCCACCTCCGCCAGCCGAACCACTCGCGCGCGTTCTGGCGAATGGTCGACGAAGCTGACCCCAACCGGCGTGCCGCCGAGAGTTGGCTGCGCCGGCATGGAGCGGAGCTGCGAGCTTACGTCCCAGCCGCGAGCTAGCCCAGTAGCATCGGGGGCGATCAAGCGAACGGGAGGACGACGTGAGCGTAACCATGGCTTTCCGGGTGCCGGTGGAGGACATCGGGCGGCACGCGGACGATGTCGACCGGGAGGCCCGCTTCCCGAGCGAGGCGATCGCGGCGTTGCGAGAAGCCGGCCTGCTGGGCCTCGGCATCCCGGACGCCTACGGCGGCCCCGGCGGCGGGCCGCCCGACATCGTGCGGGCGATCCGCGAGACGGCGGGCGCCTGCGCGTCGACGGGCATGGTCCTGACGATGCACCTGATCGCCGCCCAGACCCTGCTGGCAGGCACCGACGGGGAGGGGCCAAAGACGGACGCGCTGCGCGACATGGCCGCAGGCCGGCACCTGTCCACACTGGCGTATTCGGAACGGGCGACACGGTCGCACTTCTGGGCGCAGGCGTCACGCGCGCAGCTGACGGGTGACGGCGTTCGCATCACCGCCGACAAGAGCTGGGTCACGGCCGCGTCGCACGCCGACTCCTACGTCGTCGCCACCGGCGCGCCCGGTGAGCACAGCCCGACCGCGACCGAGCTCTACCTGGTGCCCTCCGATGCGTCAGGCATCGAAGTCCAGAGCGCCTTCGACGGCCTGGGGATGCGCGGCAACGACTCCGCCGCCGTGAGCCTGCGCGATGTCCACGTCAGCGACGGCCGGCGGCTGGGCGACGCCGGGTCGGGGTTCCAGCTGATGCTGACGGCCACGCTGCCCTGGTTCGTGCTCGGGTGCGCGGCTTGCTGCGTCGGGCTTGCCGAGTCCGCGCTCGCTACGGCCTGCCGCCACGTCGCCGAGGCCAGGCTGGAGCACCTCGGCACCAGCCTCGCCGAGGTACCGGCGGTGCGCGCCCGGCTGGCGACCGCGCAGATCGACCTGATGCAGGCCCAGGCCCTGCTCGACGAGACGGCGCACCAGATCGAGGACGGCGACCCCGCTGCTCAGCTCGGCGTCCTGGCGCTGAAGGTGGCCGCCGCAGAGATGGCGATCCGGGTCACCGACGAGGCGATGCGGGCCTGTGGAGGCGCGGCCTACTCCCGGCACCTCCCGATCGAGCGAAGCTTCCGCGACGCCCGGGCGGCCACGATCATGGCCCCCACCACCGACATCCTGCGCGACCTGCTGGGCAGGGCGATCACCGGTCAGGAGCTGTTTGGCTGACGCCCCGCGGATCAGCGTGCTGATCCCTGCACTGGACGAGCGGGCCAGTGTCGCCACGGCGGTGGGAAATGCCGTCCGTACGGTGCAGCCGGTCGACGTGACCGTCGTCGACGGCGGCAGCAGGGACGGGACGGCGGCGGTGGCAGCGCGGGCCGGCGCCGCGGTGGTCGGCGGCGGTGCAAACCGGGGCAAGGCGCTGAACGACGCGGCGGCTCGTACCGAGGGTGACGTCCTGCTCTTCGTCCACGCCGACTCGACACTTCCGGATGGCGCCGGAGACGCGATCCGCTCGGCCATGCAATCGGCGGACTGGGGCGCTTTCAGGATCCGGTTCGACCCTCCTCTGCCGCTGCTCGAGCGGCTGGTGCTGTGGCGCTCGAAGCTCGGGCATGCGCCCTACGGCGACCAGGCGATGTTCGTCAGCCGCACCGCCCTGGACGCGGTGGGCGGGGTGCCGCCGATCCCGCTGATGGACGACTACGAGCTGGCCCGCCGCCTGCGCCGGCGGTTCCGGTTCCAGCTGCTCGACCTGGCGGTGGTCACATCGGCGCGCAGATACCAGCGCGACGGCGTGCTGCGAACGACCCTGCGCCTGCGCCTGCTGTTCCTGCTCTACCGCCTTGGAGTCCCACCCGACCGGCTGCTGCAGCGCTATCCCGCTGCGCGCACGACGAACTAGGCGTCAAGCTCTACGGGCCGGACGTCGTACCGGTCGTGCCGGTGGTGCCGGTCGTCGTGGTGGTGTCGGTCGTGCCGGTTGTGATGGTGACCGTGGTGGTCTCGGTCTCGGTCACCGTCTGGAGCTGGGTCTCGGTGACCGTCGCCGTCGAGCCGAGCGGCGCGGCCACGTTCGGCACCAGCAGCGTGGTCGGCGAAAGGGCGGCGGTGGACGCGCCGTTCTCCAGGAAGCCGAGCACGCTGTGGCCCTTCTGCTTGACGATCACGACCCGCGTCCTCGGCACCTGGACGACCTTGGAGACGCCGTCGCGGACGACCGTGGTCGTGACCGGCGTCGGCACCGTCACCACGCGCACGGTGCCAACCCTGTGCACGACCGTCTCGACGCCACTTGCTGCATCCGACTTGCCACCGGCCTGAATCCCGACCGCAAACCCCCCTCCCAGGAGCAGGATCAGCCCGACGCCGAACGCGAATGCGCGCACCGGATGCTCGAACTGGCCGTGGTAATCCAGCCTCGACATGAGATCACGGTAGCAGCCTGCGAACCCACGGTATAGAGCGCCTGAGAGAATGCCGGGGCTGTGGATGAGAGCGGCGAGACGCCACCCGACGCCGATCTGGCCGAGGCCGATCGGCTGGGCCCGGTCCCGCCGGATCCGGCAACGGCCCGTCGGCCACGTGCACGGCGCCTGATCGGGAGCACCACCGTCGACATCGGGCCGCTGCGCCGCCACCGCGATTTTCGCCTGTTGCTCGCGGGACTGACGGTCTCGTATCTGGGCTCGATGATCACGTATGTCGCGATCCCGTTCCAGGCGTTTGCTCTCACCCACTCGTCCCTGATCGTCGGCCTGCTCGGGGTCGCCGAGCTGGCTCCGCTGCTGGTGATGGCGTTCGTCGGCGGAGCGCTCGCAGACACCAGGGACCGCCGGAGGATGGTGCAGCTGACCGAGCTGGCGACGGCCGGGGCGTCGGCGGTGCTGCTGGGGAACGCGCTGCTTCCCCACCCCCAGCTGTGGGTGCTGTTCGTGATCGCCGGGCTGATGGCGGCGCTGGACGGCCTCCAGCGCCCGTCGCTGGAAGCGATGGTCCCGCGACTGGTCGATCGCGACGAGCTGCCCGCCGCGAGTGCGCTCAGCTCGTTCCGGCACGGTGTCGGGAGCGTGGTCGGGCCGCCGATCGGAGGCGTCCTGATCGCCACCGCCGGGCTCCCGTCCACCTATGCCGTGGACGTCGTCAGCTTCTCGGTCTCGCTGGCAGCGCTGGCAGCGATGCGGGCCAGCCCGCCGCCGCCAGACGCCGCGCCGGTCAGCATTCGCAGCGTGGTCGAGGGGGTGGAGTTCGCAGCCGCCCGCCCTGAGCTGGTCGGCACCTACGTGGTCGACATCATCGCCATGTTCTTCGGGATGCCGATGGCGCTCTTCCCGGCCATCGCCGACCACCTCGGCGGGGCGGGGGTGCTGGGCCTTCTGTATGCCGCTCCGTCGGCGGGGTCGTTGCTCGCCGCCGGCACCAGCGGATGGGTCGACCGCGTCCAGCGCCACGGTCTGGCGGTGATCTTCGCCGCCGCCGGCTGGGGGCTTGCGATCGTCGTCTTCGGGCTCGTCAACAGCCTGCCGCTGGCGCTGGGGATGCTTGCCCTGGCAGGTGCGGCCGACATGATCAGCGGCATCTACCGGCAGACGATCTGGAACCAGACCGTGCCCGACCACCTGCGCGGACGGCTGGCCGGGATCGAGATGCTCAGCTACTCGACCGGCCCGCTGCTCGGCAACGTCGAGTCGGGCGTCGTGGCAGCGCTGTTCTCGGTGCAGGCCTCGGTCGTCTCCGGAGGCATCGCGTGCGTGGTCGGAGTCGCCGCGGCGGCCTTCGCCCTGCCCGGATTCAGGCGCTACCGGGCGGACGGGTAGGATCGGGCGCCCATGCATGAGATCGCCGAGTTCCTGCACAAGGTGCCCCCGTTCGACACCCTCGCCGAGGACGAGCTGGCTGCCGTCGTGTCGGCCGCCGAGATCGAGTTCCACGCGGCCAACACCACGATCCACCACCAGGGCGCCGGGCCACCGGACCATGTGTGGGTCGTCCGCCGAGGGGCGGTCGAGCTGATCGACGAGGGCCGCGTGCTCGATCTGCTCGGCGAGGGCGAGATGTTCGGGCATGCCTCCGTGCTGGCCGGACGGCCGACCGGCTTCCAGATGCGCGCGCACGAGGACACGCTCTGTTACCGGATCCCCGAGCGCGCGATCGCACCGGTGCTGGCACAGCCTGCCGGCCTCCGCTACGTGGCCCGCTCGCTGGGCGGCCGGTTCGAGCTGATCGCCCGCGAGGCCCAGCGCGGCCCGCTGGGTGGCGTCGATCCGGCCAACCGCCGGGTTGCCGACATGATCCACGGTGGGGTCGTCATGTGCCCGCCCGGAACGCGCGTGCAGGAGGCAGCCCGGCGGATGGTCGAGGCCGGGTCGTCGGCCATCCTGGTCGACCTCGGCTCGGGCGGCGTCGGGATCGTCACCGACCGCGACCTGCGCACACGGGTGGTCGCCGCCGGGCTGGGGCCGGACGCGGTGGTGGAGGACGTGATGACCGCTCCCGCCCGGATGGTCACGGCCGACATGACCGGGAGCGAGGTGCTGCTCCAGATGCTCGACCGCGGCGTGCGCCACTTCCCCGTCGTTGACGCCCGCCGGCGCGTGATCGGAGTGGTCTCCGACACCGACCTGATGGCAGTGGAGGCCCGGGCGCCGTTCCTGCTGCGCACCGATATCGGCAAGGCGGCCACGCCGGCCGCTGTCGCAACCGCCGCCAGGGGTCTCAACGAGACACTGCTGGCGCTCGAGGCCGCGAGCGTCGCACCGGCCACCATCTCGCGGGTGATCGCAACCGTCCACGACGCCATCGTGCGCAGGCTGCTGGAGCTGGTCGAGGGTGAGATCGGCGCGCCGCCCTCGCCGTACACGTGGTTCGCGCTGGGCAGCTACGCGCGGCGCGAAGCGTTCCCCAGCTCGGACCAGGACAACGCACTCGCCTGGGCAGGCCCCGACGACGCTGAGACCGAAGCCTGGATGAAGGAGCTCGCCGAGCGGGTGGTCGCCGCAACAGCGAACGCCGGCATCACCGCCTGCAGGCACGGAGCGGTGGCGTCGAAGGCGCTGTTCCGGCGCCCCATCGCGCGCTGGGAGGACGCCGCCCGCTCCTGGCTCGACGACCCCGACCAGGAGAAGGCGCTGATCCTGGTCTCGGTGGTCGTCGACGGCCGCCCGGTGTGGGCGGGAGACGTCGCCGGCGACCGGCTGGCGCTTGCGTTCGCCGCCGCCCGCGACCGCCAGGAGATGCTGCGCCGGCTGGCGATCTTCGCGCTCGCCCATCGGCCGCCGACGGGCTTTTTCCGCAACTTCGTGCTCGAGGCCGGTGGCGAGCGCAAGGGCACGCTCGACATCAAGCACGGCGGGCTCCTGCCCATCGTCGACCTGGCCCGTTCGGTGGCGATGGCAGCCGGCGTCACCGGCGCCACCACTGCCTCACGGCTGGAGGCTGCCGCGGCCGCCGGGACGCTCAGCGAGTCGAACAGCCGGACGCTGGCCGACGCCTTCGAGCTGTGCACGGAGCTGCGGATGGCGCACCAGCTGGATCAGATCCGGCGCGGCGTTCCGCCCGACGACTACCTCGCTCCGGCCAGCCTGTCGCGGATCGCGCGCAGCTCGCTGAAGGACGCATTCCGGGCGGTCGCGGCCGTGCAGCGGGAGATCGCCACCGAGATGGGCCTGCGCCCGCGATGATGCGCCGCCGCCAGCCGTGGCGGGAGGCGTCGCTGGTCGCCGTCGATCTCGAGATGACCGGCCTCCACCCCGAACGCGACCAGGTGATCGCGCTGGGAGCCGTACCGGTCGAGGGCGGCCGGATCCAGGCCGGGGCGGCCTACTACAGCCTGGCGCAGCCGACCCCCGGAGCGACCACCGATGCCGTCACCATCCACGGCATCCTGCCCCACGACCTCGACGACGCGCCGCCGCTCGACCAGGCCATCGTCCCGCTGATCGAGCTCCTCCACGGCCGGGTGCCGGTCGTGCACGCGGGCTGGGTCGAGCGAAGCTTCCTCGGCCCGCTGCTCCGCCGGCATGGCTCGCGCCTGTCGCGGACGATGATCGACACGCGCATCCTGTGGCGCCTGCTGAACGTCGAGCAGGGCAAGCCGGATCCCGGCCCGCAGGCCCTTGGCACCATCGCCGACGCTGTCGGGGTGCCGGCCGAGCACCCACACCACGCGCTGTCCGACGCGCTCACGACCGCGCAGGTGCTGCTCGCGCTGGCAACGCATCTGGACACGATCCGCCCGCAGACGGTCGGCTCCCTGGCGTCGGCCGGAAGCACCCTGGCGACGATGAAGATGTACCGGCCAGACCTGGCCTGACCCGTCAGGTCAGCCCTCGAGCGCCTCGAGTTCTCGCACGGCCTGGTCGAGCTCGTCGGCCATCGCACCCGGATAGCGCCGCAGGAACAGATCGGCGACGCTGCGGTAGTACCACATCTGGCTGGGCCGCCCGCTCCCGAACCGCTCCCACACCTGGTCACCCACCAGCTTGTGGTCGAAGAGGATGGCGCGGGCGTTGTACAGCTTGTCGGCGACGCTCACGCGCAGCACGTCGGGCGGCTCGGTCTCGAGCCGTTCCAGGTAGGCGCGCTTGCGCTGATCCCAGGGCGGCTTGGGCCGCACCTCGGTGTCACTGCAGGCGCGGACGATGGCCGCGACCCGCTCGCCAAACCGGTCGCGGATCTCCTCGAAGCTCGTTCGGTCTCCGCGATCCTCCAGCGCGTCGTGCAGCAGGGCGGCGATCGCCTCGTCCTCGGAACCGCCGTCCTCCAGCACCAGCGCCGTGACGCCGAGCAAGTGCGCCAGATACGGCACATCGCCGCCCTTTCGACGCTGGCCGGCATGGACATCGGCCGTGTACACAAGCGCGTCGGAGAAGCGGCTGGTGAGCACAAACGAGATGCTATCGAACGGCGCCCCGCGCATTCTCCAGACGGTCACCACGCTTGGCTGAAGGTTCACCGTTAGCTTACGTACCTCTTACCCATGTGACGTCTCACCGCAGTAAGTCTCCTCCTATCGGCCTATCTGCGGGCCGGGTCCACTCTCGAGAAGGGGGAAACCTTGCTGAGAGCTACACGCAGACTCACGGCACTTGCCGGACTGATAGGCATCGTGGCCGTGCTGGGCGCCGGAAGCGCTTCGGCACACGTCACCGCGACGCCGAAAGCCGGCCTGGGGGATCCGACGACGCCGATCCAGCATGTGATCGTCATCGTCGGAGAGAACCACACGTTCGACAACATCTACGCCACCTACAAGGCGCCGCGGGGGCAGACGATCAACGATCTGCTGTCCGAGGGCATCGTCAAGGCCAACGGCGACCCCGGCCCGAACGTGGCTCTGGCCCGCCAGTGGACGGCGACGGACACCCACGATCAGGGATACACCAACGACCCGATCCCGGTCGCGCCTTACTCGACGCTGCCTGCTCCGAACACGACGTACGTCGACCCACGCTGCGACGGCGGCCTGGCACCGGATTCCGCCGATACGCGGTTCCCGGCCAACCTGCCGAACGCACCGTTCCAGATCACCAGGTACGTCCCGTACGAAGAGATCCACGAGGCCTACCGGGCATGCGATAACGGCGCCTACGTCGGAGACCCGCTGCACCGGTTCTACCAGATGAACCAGCAGGTCGCCCATAACACGAACAAGCTCTGGGTGTGGACCGCGGAGACCGCCGGCGACTCGAACGGTGCGCCGCCCAGCGACACCGACCAGGGCGCAGTCTCGATGGGGTTCTACAACGTCCAGCAGGGCGACGCCCCGGTGCTCAACGGCCTGGCCCACGACTTCTCCATGTCCGACAACTACCACCAGGCGGTCATGGGCGGCACGGGCGCCAACCACGTCGCGCTGGGCACCGGTACGGCAGCTTCGTACCAGGGCCCGACGGGCAACCCGCTGGTGCCTCCGAGCAACCAGATCGAGGATCCGACTGCACAGCCCGGGTCGAACAACTTCTACACCCAGGACGGATACTCCGGCGGCACGTACTCCAACTGCTCCGACCACTCCGCGCCCGGAGTCGGCCCGATCCTCGACTACCTGAACTCGACCTGGCCCGGGGCCTCGTCCGGTTGTGCAGCGAATACGTACTACCTGCTGAACAACTACAACCCGGGCTACCTGGCCAACGGCACGCCTGATCCAGGCCCGTTCGCCGTGCCGCCGCAGAACGAGACCACGTTCCCGACCATCGGCGACGAGCTGAACTCGCACGACGTCAGCTGGGGCTACTTCGGCCAGGGCTGGAACAACGGCAACCCGAACCTGAACCAGTACTGCAACATCTGCAACCCGTTCCAGTACGCAACATCCATCATGACCAGCCCGCACCAGCGCAAGCAGCACCTGCACGACATCGGGCTGTTCCAGAAGGAGGCGGCGGCGGGCACGCTCCCGGCCGTCTCGATCGTGAAGCCCGAGGGCACCTTCGACGGTCATCCCGGATACTCGACGCTGGCGGCCTTCGAGGCCTTCACCAGCACCATCATCCACAACGTCGCAAGCAACCCGGCGCTGTGGCGGTCGACCGCGATCTTCGTCACCGAGGACGAGGGCGGCGGCTACTACGACTCCGGATACGTCCAGCCGGTCAGCTTCTTCGGCGACGGCACCCGGTCCCGATGCTGGCCGTGTCACCGTGGGTCAACCCCGGCCACATCGACCACACCTACACCGACCACGTCTCGGTGCTGAAGTTCATCGAGGCGAACTGGGGCCTGAACCCGCTGTCGAGCTCCAGCCTCGACAACCTGCCCAACCCGATCGCTTCGCCGAGCAACCCCTACGTGCCGATCAACGGCCCGGCGATCGGCAACCTGATGACCCTGTTCGACTTCAACCGGACGCCGAGTGAGGTGAGTGCCGAGCGGCAATCGCTTGTCCACCTGACCTCGAGGTACACGCTGAAGCCGTTCGAACACGCGCGGGTCACCTCGCCCAACTCGCACGACCTGGACTAAGTCCCAGGTAGCTGGTGCTACGCGGCCCGGCGCCACGCCGGGCCGCGTACCAGCTGCGGTACGTCGGCGGCCGGGACCGGCCTGCTGAACAGGTAGCCCTGGCCCAGCCGGCACTCGTGGGCGAGCAGGAAGTCGACCTGGCTCTGGGTCTCGATGCCCTCGGCGAGCGGCTGCAGGCCGAGGTTATGGGCAAGCTGGACGATCGCGGCCACCAGCTCGGACGCTTCGAGGCTGCCGGGGACGTCGCGCACGAACGAGCGGTCGATCTTCAGCGTCGTCACCGGCATCTGGCTGAGGCGCGCGAGCGAGGAGTGGCCGGTGCCAAAGTCGTCGATCGCCAGCCGCACGCCGCGGACATGTAGCTCGGCAAGGATCGGCTCCACACGCATGCCGCCTTCCATCACCGCCGACTCGGTGATCTCGATCATCAGCCGATCCGGCGCCAGGCCCAGCGCCTCCATCGTCTCGAACAGGTGGTCTCTGGCCTTCTCGTGCCACAGCGAAGGGGGCATGTTGACCGACACGTAGAGATCGAGCCCCTCGTCCCGCCAGACGGCCGCCTGGCGCGCGGCCTCCTCCACCACCCACTCCGAGATGGGGCCGATCAGGCCGGTGCGCTCGGCAATCGGGATGAACTCGGCCGGCGGGATCAGCCCGCGCTCGCTGTCGTTCCACCGGATCAGCGCCTCGACGCCGACGGCGACGCCGGTCTCGAGGTCGACCAGCGGCTGGTAGTGCAGGAGCAGCTCCCGCCGCTCCAGCGCACGGCGCAGGCGGGCCGTGGCCGACAGCTGGTCGGCCGACCCCGACCGCTCCTCGACCTGGGCGAGGGCGACGCCGCGCGCGGACTGCTTGGCGCGGTACATCGAGATGTCGGCGTGGCGGAGCAGGCCCTCGGAGTTGCCGGCATCCAGCGGATACACCGCGACGCCGACGCTGGCCCGCGTGAAGACCTCGCTGCCCGCCATCTCGAAGGGCAGTCCGACGGCGCCGCGGATCTTGTCGGCCACGGTCTCGCCGTCGACCCGTACCTGTTCGGGCGTTCGGCCGGGCGTGCCCGGCACCAGCACCAGGAACTCGTCGCCGCCCAGCCGGGCGACCACGTCGGAGGCGCGGGTCGAGCCGAGGATGCGCGCGGCGACCGAGCACAGCAGCTCGTCGCCCGCGGCGTGGCCGAGGCTGTCGTTGACCAGCTTGAAGTCATCGAGGTCGACAAACAGCACGGCGACCGCACCGCCGGTGCGGTCGGCCGACGCCAGCGCGAAGTCGAGGTGCTCCTGGAACAGCAGCCGGTTGGGAAGGTCGGTGAGCGCGTCGTGATAGGCCAGGTGCGACACCCGTGACTGCGCCTCGGCGAGCGCCTCCTCGGCCGCATGTCGCGCCGTGATGTCGGTGACGACGCCCTCCACCAGCAGCCGCCCGTCCGGGGTGCGCCGGGGATGGGCCCGCTCCCACACCCATCGGGTGACGCCGTCCGTGCCCACCAGCCGGATCTCGACGTCGGCCGGCTTGTCCGAATGAAGCCGGTTGTTGAACGCGTCGTACCGCTCGCGGTCGTCCGGATGGACGGCGTTCTCCCAGGCCTCCTCCTCGTTCGCGCCGGGCGGCAAGGGCCCCAGCAGCGCCTCCACGCCGGCGCCGATGAAGGCGTTGCAGATGTAGCTCTCGTCCGGCAGGTACTCGAGCTCGTAGATGTGCACGCCGGCGGTGGCCGCGACCCTGCGCAGCACATCGGTGGTGGCGAGCATTTCCGCCACCGAGAAATCGGGAATCGGATCTGGTTCAGGCACGGGAAAATCAGGTCGGGAGCCTGATATGAACATCGGCCGTAGAGCCCTATTTCGTTAGCAGCAGGCGGGGCCGGAAGTGACGGTAGAGTCCCGCGAATGGACGCGGCCCTGACGGATCTGGGCGAGGGGATCGTGCGCGTCACGCTTCCCCTTCCATGGGCGCTTGACCACGTCCATTGCTACGCCGTTGCGGATCCCGGCGGCTGGACGCTCGTCGACGCCGGTCTTGGCTCCAACCGGACGCTCGCCGCCTGGGACGAGGCGCTCGCCGAGCTGGGCTCACCACCGGTGCGGCGGGTGCTGATCACCCACTACCACCCCGACCACCTCGGCGCAGCCGCCCGGCTCGCTGCGGCGACCGGCGCCACCGAGGTCGTCCAGGGTCGCTACGACGCCCAGCTGTCCGAGCAGGTGTGGGGCGACGACGCCGACAACGAGGAGTTCACGGCCTACCTGATCCGCCACGGCATGCCGGAGGAGATGGCGCGCCGGTCGACCGAGGACGAGAACCGGCTGGCGGTCTCGCCGGCCCCCACCACGCGCCTGGTCGACGAGGGCGACACCGTGGAGCTGGGCGGAGAGCAGTTCGCGGTCTACGTCCTCCCCGGCCACGCCGACGGCCACATCGTGCTGGTCGGCCAGAGGAGCGGCCGCGTCCTTGGCGGCGACGTGCTGCTGGCCGAGATCACCCCCAACGTCGGTCGCTGGCCGGACACCGCGGCTGATCCGCTGGGCTCCTACCTGCGGAGCCTGGAGCGCCTCGCGAGTTTCGATCCCACGCTGGTGCTGCCGGGCCACGGGCCGGTCATCGACGACGCCCGGGCACGATGCGCCGAGATCGCCGAGCACCACGCCGAACGGCTCGACACCCACCTCGCCGTCCTGGAGACCGGCGCGACGTCGGCGTTCGACGTCGCCCAGAAGGTGTGGGAGGGCGAGCTCGGCTTCCACGAGCAGCGCTTCGCCCTGGTCGAGGCGATCTCACACCTGGAGCGGCTCGAGCGTGAGGGCCGCGCCCAGCTCGTCGCCGACGCCCGGTGGGCCCCGGTGCGGTGAGGCTGCGGCCACCGCCGCGATCCACTGGTCTCCGGATCACGGTCTGCGCGGCGCTCGCCTGGCAGATCTGCCCTGCTCGATGAGCTGAACGCGGGGAGAGCCGCTAGCGCCGCGCTGCGAGCACCGACTGTGCCGCAGCCGGATCCGAGCTGAGGACGATCCGCCGGCCGGGCCGCTTGCGGCGAGCCAGCAGTCCGGCGCGGAGGAGCACCTGCTTGGCCCGGGCGGCCACCACGTCGGAGCCGTCCACGACCGCCATGTCCGGGGCGGCGCGCCTGAGGTCCGCCGCGATCGCTCCGGCATGCGGGCAGGCCAGAGCCACGCGCCGCAACGCCCCGCCCGCGGAGCGCCTCGAGGTGCGCCGCGATCAGCGCGGGGTCAACCGGCCGGCCGGCCTCCACCGACTCCCGCAGACCGGGCCAGGCGTCCCAGATCACGCCCGCTCCGCCCCGCTCCCGGCGCAGACCTCGCCCATACTGGAGGCCGCGGACGCAGCTCGCCCCGGTGATCAGGGCTGCGGGACGTCCGCCTGCCCGGGCCGTGGCCTCGGCGACCAGCCGCTCCGGGCCGAGCACCGGCACCGCGAGCCGCGCCCGAACCGCCGCCAGCGCGTCCATCGACCCCTGGGCCGATGCGACGACGACCAGCTTCACCCCCATGCCCGCCAACTCGTCCGCCAGGCGCGTGACCCGGTCGACCACCACCCGCGCCGGACGGCGGGCATACGGCGCGTAGGCCGTGTCTGCCATCAGCACCAGGTCCTCCTTCGGCATCACCCGGGCAAGCGCCTCGCAGGCAACCAGCCCGGCCCCGCCCGCGGCCAGAACGCCGATCGGGTCGTCTGCGGTCAAGACCGCGGTCGCGTCTTCTGGGGGTCGTAGATGGGGAAGGAGTCGACCACCGCAGGCACCAGCCGGCCGTCGGAGCAGCGCACCTCGACCTGCGTGCCCTGCTCGGTCAGCTCGGCCTCGATGACGGCCATGCCGATCAGCTTGTCGACCGTCGGTGACCGTCCCGCCGACGGCGAGGTCAGCTTGCCGACGCCGCGGCCGTTGGAGTAGCACCGGCGTGCCGTACTCGGGCGCGCTCCTCACCGGCAATCGACCAGCGTCACCATCCGGTGGGTGATGCCCGGCCGCGAGCTCGGCCTCCAGCGCCGCCTTACCGACGAAGTCGGGCTTCTCGAGCTTGATCATCCGGTCGAGGTTGACGTGGAACGGCGAGGTGACGCCCTGGAAGTAGTCGTAGCCCAGGAAGATCAGGCCGGCCTCGATCCGAAGCGACTCCGACGGCCGCCAGGCCGTACGGCCGGATGCCCATGGACGCGCCGTGGTCGAGCAGCCCCTGCCAGAGCCGGTCGGCGCCGGCGATGGGGCAGAACACCTCGTAGCCGAGCTCGCCGCGGTAGCCGGTACGCGACGACGTAGCAGCCCTCCACCCCCGCCACCGTCACCGGGCGCGGGATGAAGCGGAAGTACTTGAGCCCTTCCACGTCCTCGTCGGTGAGGCCGGAGAGCAGCTCCCGCGAGCGCGGGCCCTGCACCTGCAGGTGCGGGATCTCGAACGTGTGCTCGGTGATCTCGACGTCGAACTGGGACGTCACCCGGCGGAAGTGCAGCACGTCGGTGTCCAGCGCCGTGACGACGAAGATGCTGGTCTCGTCATCGCCACGGTAGACAACGCCGTCTCCGAGCATCTTGCCGTCCTCGCCGAGGAAGGCGCCGTACCGCGCCTGGCCCACCTCGAGGGCGGCCATGTCCGACGTGAAGCAGTGGTCGACCGCTGCCAGGGCGTCCTTGCCCGAGAAGTACCACTTGCGAAGCGGTGACTCGTCCCAGATGCCGACCGCCTCGCGCACCGTGTGGTGCTCCGCGATCGGGTCGCCGAAGTCGGAGATCCAGTCCCACCCCTCCCACTCAACGAAGGTGCCGCCCAGCCGCCGCTGGACCGCATCGAACCCCGTCCGCAGCAGCCCGTCCGGGTACACCCCGGTGGGCGCCGGCACGTCTATGACGAGGGCCGCGGCGGCGGCCGTGTCAAAAGGGGCCGCGTCCGCCGCGCAGCGCCGGCATCGGCACCTCCACCGGGCAGGATCGTGGTCGGCGTCGCCCGCCGGGTCAGCTCCTGATGGCCGGGCGGCAGCACCTGCGTGACGCCCAGCAGCGCCCGGGCGGCTGCCGGGTTCGGCAGCGTCCGGTAGCCCTCGACGCACTGCTTCTCCTCGCGGTCGATGTTGCGGCGCAGCCGCCGCAGCTTGGCCTGGTACCCCGCGTCCAGCCCCGGCGTCGAGAAGATCGCCTGCTCGACGTAGCTCTCGACCACGCGGTTGCCGACCAGGTGGACGTCGGAGTCGCGGGCCACGCCGGTGCGCGCCGAGTACGTGAAGACCGACTTCACGTGCGCCAGGTAGGCATTCCAGGTGGAGAGCACAACCTCGCCGCGGCAGCGGGCGCCGGTCTCGGGGATCGCCAGCAGGTTGACCTTGCGGTCGTTCACGGCCTCCAGCAGCGCCTCGGTCGTCGGGTTGAGGATCGTCACCCACTTGTGGAGTGGCCAGATGTCGAGCTGGTTGAAGTCGCCGGCCTCGCAGCCGACGCCGAACAGGTAGGTGTCGCAGTAGCGGAAGAAGTTGCCGGTGCCGAGCGTGGCGCGCATCAGGTCGTAGAAGAGCGTGATGGTGGCGCAGATCAGGTTCGAGCAGCCGACGGCGTCCATCGGCTGGGCGAGCACGACGCCGAGCCGGTCGCCCGGCTGGTAGCCACCGGGCCAGAGGTCGTGGAGGGGCTGCTGCTTGCCGTCTCGTTCGACGGCGAAATCGGTTGCGTCAAGCGCGTAAGAGGAATGCATGCGCCGATCTTACCGGTCGCTGTATGAAGCGAGCGTGGCTCGCTCCTGTGCCTGCGCGCCCTTGCTCCACGGCAGCCGGTAGACCGCCCCCAGCTGGAAGATCGCCCGGTGGGCGAGCAGCTGGGAGCCCGCCGTCTGCAGGTGGATGCCGTCATCGGTACGGATCTGGACGAGCTGGCCGGACTTCGTCCGCATGTACTGGCGGTAGCCCTGGTGGTGGTTCTGGAACAGCTGGTAGCCGTTCACGTACACCACGTGCGGGCGGCCCAGCGCGGCGGCCCGGATCAGATGGTTGATCGTCTGGTAGTGCCAGTTGCGCGACTCCTGGCGGACGGGAGGCGGGCCGACGTACACGACCGTGGCGCCCAGCCGGACGCCCAGGCTCATCGTGGCGATCAGCCGCCGCTCGTACTCGTGCTGCCACGGGTAGGTGCCGAACGAGTAGATCTGCCCGTTCGGCGCCTGGATGCTCTGATCGTCGTTCAGGCCCATCACCACCACCAGCACGTTCGGGTGGTAGTGGTGCATGTCGCGGCGGATCTCCGCCGGCCAGTTGTAGAGGTCTGCGCGCGTCAGCCCGGTGTCGATCTGGAAGTCGACCGGGCCGGCCGGAACCATCAGGTGGGTCGCCCGCGCGACCGTGTAGAAGGGGTACCCGAAGGACCCGGCCAGCGAGTCGCCGATGACCAGCATCCGCAGCGGGTGCTTGTGGGTCGGCGCCGCCAGCAGCGCCGGCAGCTTGATCGCCTCGTGTCCCTTCGCCCCAGCCTTCGTGTGGGCAGTCACGGTCCTCGGGATCGTCTTGATGCCTGCGAAGGGGTCGCCGGCGGCGCCCTCGCCGTGACGCCCGAGCAGCGACTCCACCGCCTCGCGCGGCCGCGTCAGCTGCAGCGCGCCCGCCACGTCGGCGATCGGCGTCATCACGTCGACCGCGACCTCGCGCTGGGTGCTGCCCAGCGGAAGCGACCGCGCGGTCGACAGCATCGCGTGGGCGTCCAGCAGCAGAGCGAGCGCAAACGCGATCAGGATGGCCGTCATCGCGTGCCCGATGGGCATGCCGCGCCCGCCCGAGTCGAGCGTCCGGTAGCCGCGTTCGCGGCCCGGCGGCCGCACCTTCGGCGATGTCGGCTTGGGCGGTGTCTGGGTCGGCGTACTCACGTACTCATCTAGAACGCGTAGTAGATGAAGGGGCTGACACCCTGTGGTCCCAGCGAGTCGATCAGGAACAGCCCGATCCCCAGCGCGAGGCCCATCTTAGCGGGCGAAAGCCCCGCAAATGCGGTACGTAGCCGCTCCATCCAGTCGGCCGGGATGTACTGGCATGCGATGCCTGCAAACGTGGCCAGCAGCACCGAGCTGGTGACCAGCGGAGAGGGCCCGCTCCAGTGCTGCGGGATCTGCTTGAACACGTCCCAGGCGTTCAGGAACGACGTGGCGCGGAAGAACACCCAGCCGACGCAGACGATGTTGAAGGTGATGAAGCGGCGCACGATCCGGGCCCGCCGGTCGAGCACCGGCTCGGGGAGTCCCTGTGCCTCTCGCCGCTCCTCCCGCCAGTGGTCGAGGCAGAGGAAGCTGCCGTGCCACGCGCCCCAGACCACGAACGTCCAGCTGGCGCCGTGCCACAGGCCGCCCAGCAGCATCGTCAGCATCAGGTTGCGATAGGTGTTGAGGCGGCCGCGGCGGCTGCCGCCCAATGGGATGTACAGGTAGTCGCGAAGCCACCGCGAGAGGGTCATGTGCCAGCGGCGCCAGAAGTCCTGGATCGAGACGGCCGCGTACGGGGAGTTGAAGTTCTGGGGGAACCGGAACCCGAGCAGCAGCGCCAGCCCGATCGCGATGTCGGTGTAGCCGCTGAAGTCGCAGTAGATCTGGGCGGCGTACGCGTAGACGGCCAGCAGCGCCTCGGGCCCGGAGTGCAGCGACGGCGCGGCGAACACCGGGTCGACGATGCGCTGGGACAGCAGATCGCTCGAGCACCACCTTCTTGAACAGCCCGGACATGATCAGGAAGAAGGCCAGGCTGGCGTCGACGCGGCGTGGATCGGGTCGCCGCCGCAGCTGGGGCAGGAACTCCGAGGCGCGCACGATCGGGCCGGCCTCGAGGTGCGGGAAGAAGGACTGGTAGACGGCGAAGTCGAGCCAGGAGGTCGGCTCGATCCGCCCCCGGTAGATGTCGATGATGTAGCTCATCGCCTGGAACGTGAAGAACGAGATCCCCACCGGCAGCGTGATCTGGTAGATGACCGAGCTGACGTGGATGCCGACCGACGAGGCCAGGTTCTCGCCGGACACGAGCAGGAAGTCGGTGTACTTGAAGTAGGCGAGCACTCCCAGGTTGCCGGCCACCGCGATCGCCAGCGCGAGCTTGCGCAGCCGCTGGTCCTCGAGGCGGTGAATGGTGAGACCCATCACCTGGTTCCAGACCGTGACCGCGATCAGCAGCAGGACGAACCGGGGGTTCCACCATCCGTAGAAGATGTAGCTGGCGGTGATGATGAACACCGACCAGCGCCCACGGTGCGGCAGCAGCAGCCAGTTGAGTGGCAGCACGACGACGAAGAACAGCGCGAACGTCACGGTGGGGAACAGCACGGGCAGAGCGGTTTCTATCGCAGCGAGTCACGCTCCGTGGCAGCCTCGCGTAACGATTTCCCTGCACCTGGGCGTGTACGCCGGGTGTCCCGCGCCTGTGCGACGATGCGCGGCGAAGGATTGCCCACCCGAAGGAGAGGCGCGATGCAGCTTGGAATGATCGGACTGGGAAGGATGGGCGCCAACATGGTGCGGCGGCTGACGCAGGCCGGCCACGACTGCGTTGTCTTCGACGTACATCCGGAAGCCGTGACGGCGCTGGCCGGCGAGGGGGCGGCGGGATCGAGCTCGCTGGCTGACTTCGTTGCCAAGCTCGAGCAGCCGCGCGCTGTCTGGCTGATGGTTCCCGCTGCGGTCGTCGACCGCACGCTGGCCGACCTGACACCGCTGCTGTCCAGCGGCGACATCGTGATCGACGGCGGCAACTCCTACTACCACGACGACCTACGGCGCTCGCACGAGCTGGCCGGGGCCGGGATCCGCTACCTGGACGTGGGAACGAGCGGCGGCGTGTTCGGCCTCGAGCGCGGCTACTGCATGATGATCGGGGGCGACTCGGACGCCGTCTCCCACCTCGATCCGATCTTCCGCTCCCTGGCTCCCGGCAAGGACGCGGCGCCGGCAACGCCGGGACGCCCCGACGGCAAGGGCACGGCCGAGCTCGGGTATCTGCACTGCGGGCCGAGCGGCGCCGGCCACTTCGTGAAGATGGTGCACAACGGCATCGAGTACGGCCTGATGGCCGCCTATGCCGAGGGCCTGAACATCCTCCACCACGCCAACGTGGGCAACGAGACGCACGAGGAGGACGCCGAGACCACGCCGCTGCGACATCCTGAGCTCTACCAGTACGACCTCGACCTGGGCGAGATCACCGAGCTGTGGCGCCGCGGGAGCGTCGTCTCGTCGTGGCTGCTCGACCTGACGGCGATCTCGCTGCTCGACAGCCCCGACCTGAAGGACTTTGCCGGCCGGGTGTCGGACTCCGGGGAGGGCCGCTGGACGATCGCAGCCGCCATCGACGAAGCAGTCCCGGCGCCTGTTCTGACAACGGCGCTCTACGAGCGGTTCTCGAGCCGCGGCGAGGGCGAGTTCGCAAACCGGATCCTGTCGGCGATGCGGTTCCAGTTCGGCGGGCACCACGAGAAGCCGGCGAGCGACGCCTCGACGTGACCGCGGGGCCGGTGATCCTCTTCGACGTCGACAACACCCTGATCGACAACGACCAGGTGCAAGCCGACCTGCGGGAGCACCTCGACGGCACGGTCGGCCATGAGGCGTCCCTTGCCTACTTCGAGATCCTGGAGCAGCTCCGCAGCGAGCTTGGGTACGTCGACTACCTGGGCGCGCTGCAGCGCTACCGGGTCACTCACCCGCACAACCCGCGGCTGCTCGAGGTGTCCCACTTCCTGATCGACTATCCGTTCGTCGAGCGCCTCTACCCCGAAGCCCTGGCCGCCGTCCGCTGGATGGCATCGGCGGGCAAGGTGGCGATCCTGTCCGACGGCGACGTGGTGTTCCAGCCGCGCAAGGTGCGCCGGTCGGGCCTGTGGGATGTCTTTGCAGGCAACGTCCTCATCTACATCCACAAGGAAGAGCAGCTGGCGGACGTCGAGGCGCGGTTTCCGGCGTCGCGGTACGTTCTCGTCGACGACAAGCTGCGGATCCTGACCTCGGTCAAGCAGCAGTGGGGCGAGCGGGTGACAACGGTCTTCCCTCGCCAGGGCCACTACGCCGCCGACCCCGCGATCGCCGATCTGCCACACCCCGACGTGAGCCTCGCGTGCATCGGCGACCTGCTCAACCACGACCCGGCGTCGCTGGTCGGCGAAGCCTGAGAGGAGTTCCGAACCATGGCCTCCACCCCGCTCGTGCCGCTTCGCAGCCAACCCGCCTGGCAGGCGCTCGAGGCGCACCACGCCGATATCGGCGGACGCCACCTGCGCGACCTGTTCGCCGCTGATCCCGACCGCGGCACGCGGATGACGCTGGAGGCCTCCGGCCTCTACATGGACTACTCGAAGCACCGGATCACCGACGAGACGATCCGGCTGCTGGCAGAGCTGGCCGGCGCGTGCGGGCTGGCCGAGCGCACCGAGGCCATGTTCCGGGGCGACCACATCAACGTGACCGAGGACCGCGCCGTGTTGCACGTGGCCCTGCGCATGCCGCGCGGCCGCTCGCTGGTGGTCGACGGGGTCGACGTGGTCGCCGAGGTGCACGAGGTGCTCGACCGGATGACGACCTTCTGCAACGCCGTTCGCGACGGCAGCCACACCGGACACACCGGTAAGCGGATTCGCAACGTTGTCAACATCGGCATCGGTGGCTCCGACCTGGGCCCGGTGATGGCCTACGAGGCGCTCCGCGCGTACAGCGACCGGGGCCTGACCGTGCGCTTCGTGTCGAACGTCGACGGCACCGACATGGTCGAGGCGACCCGCGACCTGGATGCCGAGGAGACGCTCTTCATCGTCTCGTCGAAGACGTTTACAACGCTGGAGACGCTGACCAACGCGCACAGCGCGCGGTCGTGGCTGGTCGAGCGGCTGGGCGGCGACGAGAGCGCGGTCGCCAAGCACTTCGTCGCCGTCTCGACCAACGCCGAGCAGGTGGCGGCGTTCGGGATCGACACCGCGAACATGTTCGGCTTCTGGGACTGGGTGGGCGGCCGCTACTCGATGGACTCCGCGATCGGCCTGTCGCTGATGCTGGCGATCGGCCCGGAGGCGTTCCGCCAGATGCTGGCCGGCTTCCACGAGATGGACGAGCACTTCCGCAGCTCTCCGCCGGATCGGAACCTGCCGGCCCTGATGGGACTCCTGACGGTCTGGTACACCGGGTTCTTCGGGACGCAGACGCTGGCGGTGCTGCCCTACGAGCAGTACCTGAAGCGGTTCCCGGCCTACCTGCAGCAGCTGACCATGGAGAGCAACGGCAAGCACGTGCGCCTCGACGGCGTGACGGTCGACTACCCGACCGGCCCGGTCGTCTGGGGCGAGCCGGGCACCAACGGCCAGCACTCGTTCTACCAGCTGATCCACCAGGGCACTCCGCTGATTCCCTGCGACCTGATCGGCTTCTGCCAGACGCTGAACCCGCTGGGGAACCACCACGACCTGCTGATGGCCAACGTCTTCGCCCAGGCGGAGGCACTGGCGTTCGGGCGCACCGCCGAGGAGGTGAGCGCCGCCGGGACACCGGAAGAGCTCGTCCCTCACCGCGTCTTCGAGGGTAACCGGCCGACCACCACCATCCTCGCCGAGCGCCTGACACCGGAGGCTCTCGGCCGCCTGGTCGCCCTCTACGAGCACAGCGTGTTCACGCAGGGGACGGTCTGGGGGATCAACTCGTTCGACCAGTGGGGCGTCGAGCTCGGCAAGGCGCTGGCGCAGCGGATCGTGCCCGAGCTGGAGAGCGGCGAGCACGCGGCGCTGGGCCACGACAGCTCCACCAACACGCTGATCGAGCGCTACCGGCAGCGCCGCTCCGGGGGTTAGGGGTTAGGAGACGATCGCCAGGTCGCGTGGCGCCGACTGCAGCCGGCGGGCGCCTTCGGCGGTGACGACCACCAGGTCCTCGATGCGAACGCCGAACCTGCCGTCGAGGTAGATCCCGGGCTCGATCGAGAAGCACATGCCCTCGACCAGCGGCGAGTCGTCGCCCTCGACGATGTAGGGCGGCTCGTGAATGGTCATGCCGACGCCGTGGCCGGTGCGATGCGTGAAGGCGTCCCCGTAGCCGGCCTCCGTGATCACACGGCGGGCGGCCCGGTCGACGTCCTGGCAGGTGGCGCCCGGCCGTACCGCCTCGAACGCCGCCTGCTGGGCCCGGCAGACGACCTCGTGCACCTCGGCCACCTCGGCGTCGCGTTCCCGGACCGCGACCACCCGCGTCGTGTCGGACGCGTACCCGCCGGCGAGCCCGCCGAAGTCGAGCACCACGGCCTCGCCCTCGGCCATGCGGCGTGCGCCATGCGAGTGATGCGGCGAAGCGCCGTTCGGCCCCGACCCGACGGTCACGAACTCGACCGACTCGTGTCCGTGCCGCTCGAGGGCGGCGGTCAGGTCGGCCGCGATGTCGTCCTCGGTGCGGCCCGCGAAGGGAACGCCGAGCAGGTCGTGGTAGGCAGCATCCGAGCCCGCAGCCGCGCGCTGGAGCTGCTCGATCTCGGTCGCGTCCTTGACCGCCCGCAGCAGGGGCAGGGCCTGCTCGGTGTGCACGAACCCTGCGTCGGGCAGCGCGTGCTGCAACCCCAGGAGATGCGCCGCCCAGGCCTGGCTGGCGATGGCGAACCGCCGGCCCGAGCCGATCATCCGCGCCGCCTGTGCATAGGGATCGTCGCCGTCGCGCCAGCTCTCGATCTCGGCCAGGTCCGCCACTCCGACCTCCTCCGCCAGGGCCCGCTCGAACCCCGGCACCAGCAAGGATGCAGGGCCGCTTGCCGGGACGATCAGCAGCGTCAGGCGCTCCAGCGGCATCGCGTCGTAGCCGGTCAGGCGGAGCAGGTCGGCACCCGGCGTCAGCAGGACCGCGTCAAGACCGTGCTCGGCGGCAAGCGCGGACGCCCGCTCCATCCGCTTCCGGTGCACCTCGCTCAGATCAACCCGTCTCTGACGGCGAAGGCGACGGCCTGCGACCGGCTGCGGGCGTGGAGCTTGGTGACCACGTCGTGCATCACGTTCTTGATCGTGCGCTCGCTGTAGCAGAGCTGCTCGGCGACCTCGCGGGTGGGATACCCGGCTGCCACCAGCCGAAGCACGTCGAGCTCGCGGGAGTTCAGCCGCGACAGCCTGATGCCCTGCGGCTCGAGCACCTCGCGCGAGACCCGGGTGATCCCGCGCAGCAGGGTGCCGAGCACGTCGGGCGCCATCACCCCGGCCCCGACCACGGCTGCCCGCACGGCGGCCGCCAGCGATGCCGGAGTCAGGCTGTCCTTGCCCAGGTAGCCAACGGCTCCCGCCTGCACTGCTTCCAGCACCTCGGTCTCGTCGGTCGAGGGCGAGCAGGCAACGACGGGGATCTGGAGGTCGTGCAGCCGCCGGATCAACTCCCGGCCGCCGCTCAGCGACGTGTCGACCAGCGCCACGTCGACCTCCGCCAGCTCCGGATTGCCCGTCGCCTCCTGGACGCTGGCAGCCTCGGCGATGGCCTCGACGTCATCGAGCGCGATCAGCGACTGAACTACCCCCCGCCGGTAGATCGGGTGGTCATCTACCACGAAGACCCTCATCACCCTGCTCCTCGGCATGCACTCCGTTGCCCCCAGGAACCCCATCAAGATACTATGCGATTTCAGGCACGAGGCGCTGGAGGGAAGCGTGCCCGCCTTGCTGACGACCAATGGAACCGTGCTGTGCAGCCACGGCGGCCGGGTGACTCTGATCCCGCGGCAGACACAGGTACAGGCGACGAGCGGCCAGGTGCTCTGTGAGCCCGACCTGGTGGGAGCGCCCATCGTCGGCTGCCCGGTGGCGCCCAGCCCCGGGAGCAAGCCGTGCACCACGGTGGTCTCGACGCTGCCCGGCTCGACCTCGCTGAAGGTCGTGGTGGGAGGACGGCCCGCCTACACGGCGAGCGTGAGCGGCCTCACCGACGGCGTCCCCCCGGGCAGCATCATGGTCGTCGACCCGGGCGCGCCCACCATCCAGGTATGAACAGCACCCGGCAAGTCGGCCGCTACCTCGTGGTGCGCGAGATCGGGCGAGGCGGGATGGCCGTCGTCTACCTGGCGCGGCAGCCGGACCTCGACCGCGACGTCGCGCTCAAGGAGCTGGGCGCATTCCACGCGAGCGACCCGGAGCTGACGGAGCGGTTCGTCCGCGAGTCCCAGATGGTGGGGTCGTTCAACCACCCGAACATCGTCACGGTGTACGACTACTTCGAGGACAACGGCGTCCCCTACATCGCCATGGAGTACCTATCCCGGGGATCGCTGCGGCCATTCATAGGCCATACGACCGCGGCGCAGACGATCGGCGTGCTGGAGGGTGCCCTGGCGGGCCTGACCCAGGCCGAGCGGCGCGGCATCGTGCATCGCGACATCAAGCCCGAGAACCTGATGGTGACAGGAGACGGAACGGTCAAGGTCGCCGACTTCGGGATCGCCAAGGCGCTCTTCGACGCCGCCAGCCGCCGTCACCTGACGGCCACCGGCACGACTGTTGGCACGCCTGCCTACATGGCGCCCGAGCAGGCGACAGCGAAGGGCATCGGACCGTGGACCGACCTCTACTCGGTCGGGATCATCGCCTACGAGATGACCGTCGGCCGCGTGCCGTTCCACGACTCCGACACCCCCGTGGCGGTGCTCCTGCGACAGGTGAACGAGACGATCCCGCCCGTGGCCAGCATCGATCCCAAGGTCGACAAGCGGTTCTCGGACTGGATTGACCACATGCTGGCGAAGGAGCCCGCCGACCGGCTCCGGGACGCCCGCGAGGCGTGGTACGAGCTCGAGGAGATCGCGGTCGCCATGCTCGGTCCGATGTGGCGCCGCGAGGCGGCGCTGGACGGCGGCGAGGGCAGCACACTCGATCCAGCGCGCTTCGACCGCCGGACCACCGAGCCCGCGGACGCTGACGGATACGAGACGTTCGGCGGTGGGGCGGCGGGCACCGCTGGGGCCGTCGAGGCCGCGCAGCCGGTCACCGAGCCGGAACCTGCGACGGCCACCCCTGCAGAGCCCGCCCCCGCGGAGGCAGCCCCCGCGGAGGCCGCAGCAGCGGCCACTGCGTACGAGACGTACCAGCCGGATACGCCCGCGCCTCCTCCCACGCCGGCCGAGACCACGGCCCCGGAGGCGGTGCCCGTCCCGGAACCGGAGGGCGAGACCGAGCCGCCGCCTCCTCCTGTCGATCAGGAGGCCGTGCCGGCGGCCGACCAGGCACTGACGCCGACGACGGCACCTGCCGCGGTGAGCGGCTCCGGGACGTTCCAGTGGCCGTCCTCGTCGCGGAGCGGCGGCGGGCGGCGGATGGGAGTCGGGCTGGCGATCGTCGGCCTGCTGATCCTGGCTGCGGCGGCCGCAGTGTTCCTGAGCTCTCGCGGCTCGAGCAGCACCAAACCGCCGGCCTCGACGAGCTCGTTGCCGACTTTGACAGCGAATCCGGCGGGGCTGGTCGCCGGCAAGCTCGACACCGCCGCGCCGTTCGACGGCCAGGCCTGGCTGGTCAAGGACGGATCCTCCCTGCTGAACGTCGAGGACACCAGCCAGACGATTCAGCCCACCGGCGGCAACCTGAAGGGGCTCGCCGCCGGCAACGGCGGGCTGTGGGTGACGCTGGCGACGTCAAGCGGCGGCAAGCTGGAAGAGGTGAAGGCGCCCGGCGGGGCGACACCGGTTCAGCCGGTGTCGTTCTCGAAGACGCCGTTCGGGGTGCGCCCGGTGATCCAGGGCAACACCGCCTGGCAGCCTGTGGAGGGCGGCCTGCTGCGGATCTCGATCGACTCGGGAAAGTCGCAGCCCGTGGCGAACATCGGGTTCACGCCCTACTCCGTGGAGGCGGCAGGGGACGCGATCTGGGCCACTGACGGCAAGGGGAAGCTCGCACGCGTGCCGGTCGCCGGAGGGCCGGCCACGGTCACGTCCGTCCCGGGCGCCGGCTGGCTGGCACCGGCGCCGGGCGCCCTGTACCTCCAGACGACGAAGGGTGTCGACCGCATCGACCCCGCCAACCCGAGCAGCGCGCCGAAGCCGCTGACCGGGCTGCCGTTCATCCCCCAGCGGATCACGTTCGCCGCCGGCGCGCTCTGGCTGGTGAACTACGAGAGCTCGGGCACCACCGGCACGGCGACCGTGGTCGCCATCGACCCCGACCGTCCGAGCAGCGGGTCGACCCGGATGCAGTACCCGGTGCCACCCCACAACATGAAGTCCAAGCTGGTGGATATCAGCGGAGTGTTCTGGGTGAAGGCATTCGTGAACGGCCAGCAGGGCGTCGAGCCCCTGACCATCCACGCGCCTTCGTAGACCGGTCGGCCGGGAGCGCGGCCGAATGGCAGCGGGGGAGGCGTCAAGTGGAACACGGCGAACGGTCTGCGGCTGTCATCTGGGTCTAGCGGACAGCTGCCAGCCGGTGGTAGGTTCGCCGCGATGAGAGCTGTCACTCAGCGGCCGACGGGGCGAGCCTCGTGGGTAAGCCCGCGTGGACTGATCTGCCTGCTCATGATCTGCCTCTTCGGCGGCGCGATCGTCCTCGTGCTCGGCAAGGACCACAACCCGTTTGCCTCCTCCAACGCGGCGCCGATCGGTCATCAACCGGGGCCTGCCTACGCCTACATCGTTCGCCACGCCGCGTTCCACTTCCATCTGCCAGCGGCTCGCGGTTACCGGGTGTACGCGGGCGGGCGGCTTGCCATCGGGTTGCACGGCTCCTCGGAGGCGGGGCTGACGTATGAGCCGCTTCGCAACCCGGGCGATCAACTGTGGCTGGACGAGGGCGTCGGCAAGCCCACCGTCCTGCACTTCGAGACCTTCGGGAAGCCCTTGCTCGGCTCTGTCGTCATCAACGGCCAAGTCTGGCACGAGTACCGAAACGACAACCCGATACTGGCGACCACGATGCCCGACGGGGTGCAGGTCGCGATCAGTGGTTTCGAGTCGTTCGCACAGGACATCCGCCTCGCCGCGCGCGTTCCCGTCCGCTTCGGCGGGTAGCGCTCTGCTTACGAGGGCTTGTCGCCCAGCAGCCCCTGGGCCGTGCCGAGCTGCAGCTGGTAGCGGCCGCGGTACTGCTCCGCCGGGCGCTCGATGTCGGCCACCCAGTCGCCCCACTTGGACGGGTCGCTGCCGTAGCCGGCGTATCCCTCGGAGATCCGCCGCTGCTTGAGCGCGACCGCCTGGTCGATGAACCATTTCAGCTGGAGGTCGGGGTTGTGGGCAAATCCCTTGTACGGGCCCTCGTCCCAGATCGACGTGCGCATCTGGAAGAACCCGAGGGAATCCCGGTCGCCGTAGGGGTCGTTCTTCAGGCCGGACTCGACCAGCGCCGCCATCACCGGCAGCTCGGGCGGCAGCCCCGCCTTGCGGGCCGCCGTCGCCATCCACTCGGCGATCTGCTGGTGCGATGCCCCGTCGCCCGGGTAGGTGAGGACGTCGCCGGCAGCCGACGCAACGTGGTCGGCGCCGACTGCCGGCATGAACTGAACGGTGCTGCGGACGCCGGCTCCGGGGGTGGCTGTCAGCGGTTGGGCACCCGCGACCGGGGTGGAGACCGTCCCTCCTGCCGGCATGGCCGAGTCGGCGGCCCCCTGGCCGGCGGCCCCGGCTCCGGCCGGCATGGCCGCGTCGGCGGGCATCGCCTGCCCGGCCGGCATGCCAACGCCGCCGCCACCGGGGATCACCCGGCGGGCGCCCACGAAGTAGTCCTTGAACCAGGACACCGGCTCGTACTCGACGTGGCCGCCCGTGTGCGGCGCCGCGATCACCTCGCCGTGGCCCGCGTAGATCACGACGTGGGAGGCGCCCGCGCCCGGGCCCTCGAAGTTGGAGAAGATCAGGTCGCCGGGCTGGAACTGGCCCCACTCGACGGCATGCCCGACCTTGATCTGGTCAAAGGTCGTGCGCGGCAGGTCGACGCCGAGCTGCCGGTAGCTGTACTGCACCAGCCCGGAGCAGTCGAACCCCGAGTTGGGGCTCTCGCCTCCCCACACGTAGGGCTTGCCCAGGAACCGCGCGGCCTCGTGGACGACGGCTTGCCCCTCGCCGTTGGTGCCTGGCAGGTTTGCGTCGGGCGAGAGAGCCGCGTCGTACGACACCTCGATGTGGCCGCTGTGGTCGGCGCCGGAGCTGAACCCGGAGCCGTTGATGTTCCAGGGCGTCGAGACCAGTGACGGTCGTGCGGATGAATCGATGTTGGCGAGATGCTCGGCCACGTCACGGGCCGCGATGTTCGAGGCCGAGACCGGCATCCCGTCGACCGCCACGATGCTGACCGTCCCCGGTCCGGACACCGACCCGACGGTGAGCTGATGCGCCTGTGAAAGCCCCAGCAGAAGGGAGTCGACCCGGGGATCGACACCGCGCTGCGAGAAGGCCATCTCCGCGGCCTGCGACAGGTGCACGTGCGGGTCGGCCAGCACCTGCGACGCCAGAGCGGCCGCCTGGTCGGGCGCCGAGCTGACGACGTCGGCTGCCCCGCCGATCGGCTGGGGCGCCGCATCCAGCGGGTTCGGCTGACCCTGCACCGCAGGCAGCCCCCGGACACTCGCCCGGGTGAGCGCGGAGTGCGCGATCCCTGCCGCGTGTGGGTCGCCCTGGGATCCCAGGTGCTCCAGCACGTGGACGGCGGCGATGCCCTCCGCGGCGGCCGCGATCACCATGCCCGCGAGGGCGGATTTCGACTCACGCACCTCGAGCGTCTGGAAGGCGGCGCCACTGCCCGCCTCCCCCCGCAGCTCCGCGGCCAGGTCGCCCATGCCGGCGGCCGTGCAGGCGGCGGCGGGATCGCGCCGGAAGTCGCTGCGGAACCCGGGATCCGTCAGCAGCCGCTCGAGCAGATCGGCCGCACGATCCGAATCATCCGGCCTGTGGATCACCGCGCCGCGAGCGCAGCCGCTCGGCCAGGGGCAACCCGATTGCCAGCACAACCGGTGAAAACAGCACGATCGCCATGACCGCCAATCCAGCCCACACGAGCCCCCGGTGATGAGTGATCGCAACCAGAAGCGGGACGTAACGCCTCGCCATGAGTATGGCGAACACCGCCGTGGCAAGCAACCACACGAGTGAGGCCACGGCGTACGCCTCGAGGCCGCGATTGTCACCAGGAGCGGGTTGACGCCCGGCCAGCCGCGCCGCGAAGCGTGCCCTAGCACGGCGGCGCAGGCCGGGCTGGCGCACCACGTCGACGAGGATGTGATAGCCGTCGCGGTCGAGCAGGGGATTGAGGTTGAAGAACGCCCCCAGGTACGCGCCGAACGCGAGCTGGAACATGATCTCGCGCCAGGTGCCGCCGGTGGCGAGGCCGACGATCGAGCAGGCGCCGCCGCAGGCGAGGTCGCTGACCGGGCCTGCCAGGCTGATCATGATCCGGCGCCGGCGTGGCTCCAGCCACGCCTCGGAGGTGTCGACGAAGACGTAGGGGAAGATCAGCAGCATCTTGATCCCGGCCCGGCGCACGCGCCGGCCGCAGGCCGACATCGCGAGGCCATGGGAGAGCTCGTGGAAGGCGGCGATCGCGAGCCGGCCGAGGATGAAGACGGCCGCACCGATGCTGACGCGACCTGCCACCACGAAGGGAGCGGTGTCGCCGCGCAGCACAAGGCCGGCGAAGGCCACCGCCCCGACGGCCGCCACGAGGGCGACGGCAACGGCGCCCGGCACCGTGAACAGGAGGAATCCGCCCGCCCGGTAGAGCGCGTCGATGACGGTACCCGCCCCGCGCACCGTCCATGTGCGAGGCGCGAGCAGGCGGGCAAACCAGGGTGCCGGGCGCACGGCGGAGGGCTCGTCGCTCCCCTCCAGCAGCCCGCGGTCGCCGAGCTCCGCCAGCATCCGGGCAAGCTTGACCCCACCGGTCGGCCCGAGCGCTGCGCGGGCCTGGTCGAGCAGGTCGGGGAGCGGGGCGCCCTCCTCCAACAGCGGGATCAGCGTCGCCTCGTCCTGCCCGAGGCGGAGGAACCGGTCGCTGCGCAGGTCGCGCAGCACGAACCGCCGCTCCCCCTCGGATTCGTCCAGCCGCTTCAGCGCCCAGCCCGACCGCAGGCGCGGCTGCGGCAGCTCGGACGACGTCTCGACCTGGGCTGCACCCACCGCCGGCACCACCATGCTGCGGCCGTGCGGCACCACCATCGTCCGCCCGGCCGCCCCCTGATCCCGGCGCCGCTCCACGATCAGCTCGACGTCGCCGAGCCTGATTCGCGATCCGTCCGCGAGCCGCTGCGGCGAACTGATCAGCCGGCCGTCGAGCCGCGTGCCGTGGCTCGATCCGGCGTCGCCGATCATGGGCTCTCCACCGGCCATGAAGATGACGCAGTGGTGCCTGGAGACACTCGGCGCCTCGAGAGACACCGAATTGTCCGCAGTCCGCCCGATCGTCACCTCAGCAACCAGCGGGATGCGGGTGCCGTCACGCAGCACCAGGTCGAGCGGCGGCACGATGCCGCGGGCCACCGGCGCACCGCAGACCCCGCAGTAGAGCGCGCTGCGGTCGACCAGGCGCCGGCATGACCTGCAGAGCACCGATCAGCCCGACGGTGGTGGCGGCAGCGGCTCGACGGCCGGGTCGCAGCCGACCACGGTCAACGGCGGCTGGGCGAGCGACGGGCTCTGCGGGTTGATCAGGGCCAGCGGCTGCGTCGGCGTCGAGCTCTCGCACCCCAGGCCGCTGTAGACCAGCGTGCCGTCGCTGCGCCACGACAGCTCCGCCGCGGGCACCGAGGCCGTGCCTCCCGTCCCCACCGGTGAAGCCGTTCCCGCGGCGAGCGCCTGGGGCGTCGTCAGGTACAGCGCGTCGGCCGTTGCCGGCGAGCTCGGCGGGCCCCTGGTCGTCAGTGCAATCGTCTGGCCGTCGGGCGACCAGGCGACGTAGTAGACCGACCAGCCCGGGAGCAGCGGCGCGGCGAGCTCGGTCCACTTGCTCCCGGATTCCGCGAAGGGCGTCTGGGTGCTGTAGGCACGCAGCCCGTCGGGGGCGCCGGTCGAGGGGTTGAACGCCTCGAACAGCACCTCCTTCCCGTCCGGCGACCACGTCGGGCGGTCGAGGGCGTCTCCGCCCGCCTCCGGCTTCGCGCACCACTGCGACTGCGGCAGCGGGTTGTCGACGTCGAGGAAGCACGGCATCCAGCCGCCGGTGCCGGGATTCTCGGTGAACACCAGACGGTGGTGGCCGCTGAAGGGCGCAAACACCGGCCGGTGCGCATCGACGCCGCCCGTGTTGACCGGCGTGTCGGTCGACTTCTTGAGGTTGACGATGTGGATGGTGCCGACCCCCGGGGCGGCCAGCTGCTTGCTGACGTACGCGATCAGGGCGCTGTCGGGGCTCCAGCTGGGCTCGACGTTGGCGAACCCGGTGGGGGCTGCCGTGACCAGGGTGCTGGAGCTCGTGCCCGATGCCACCGAGATCGCCGACATGTTGGCTGCAGCGCCGCCGTCGTAGGCGATCCGCGGCGCCGTCGAGACGTACAGGAACACCGTACCGCCGGGGCTGATCGTCGCTCCCTTCGCCGGCGCCTGCCCAGCCACGGTGCCTGCCGCCACGGAGGGACTGAGCACCGCAATCGCTGTACCGGTCAGCCCGGCGCCGGTGAGTGTCGTCTCGGCCGCCGACTCGGGCATCCCGACCAGTGATGGAACGGCCGTTCCGCCGCCACCACCGCCACCACCGCCGCCACCCGAACCGGAGCCGCCGGTGCTCTGCATGAACAGGTTGACCGGCGTTCCGAACGGCACCTGCTTGGTCGGGTCGGCCGCCGGCACCGAGCAGCCGGTCGGGAGCGTCGTACTCGCAGGCGTCGCCGTCGCGGGCTGCACCTGGCCGACTGTCAGATGACTCGCCGTCAGCGCCTGCTGGGCGTCCCCGTAGGACTTGCCGCATACGTCGGGGACGAGTGTCTGCTGGCTGCCGATGCCGATCGTGACCGTGACCGGGGTGTCCTGCTTGACCTTCGCCTGGGCCGAGGGCGACTGGAAGACCACCTTCCCGACCTTGGCCGGCCCCACCGGTTTGGTCGGCTGCGTGCCGGGGGCGAGCGCGAGCCCGGCCTTCTGCAGCGCCGACTGCGCCTGCGCCAGGGTCTGCCCGGTCAGATCGGGCACCGTCTTCTTGCCGGCGTGATGAAAGGCGGTGTAGGCGAGGATGCCGCCGGCGATCGCCAGCGCGACGGCCAGCGGCACCCACCACGGCAGCCACGGCCGCTGGCGGAAGACGCCCTGCCGGAACGTCTCGGTGTCCGAGCCGGCGGCGGTCGCCGTGATCCGGAACGGATGGTCGACCGGGCGACCGATCCAGATCTGCTTGCGCGGACGGACGGTGAACGCGGTTCCCGCCCGCTTCCCGGGGGCGGCGTTGACCTGGTCCTGCTCGAACGCAAACACGCACTCCTCGTCCTGCGCCGACGCCGCGAAGTGGACGTCCACCGGCGCATTGCTGGTGTTGGTCACGGCGAACCCGAAGCGAGCCGCGCGGCGGCCGCCGGCGCGCTCGGGGCGAATCTCCGCCTCGAGCTGGTGGTAGGGCGCGACCTCGAGCGTGGCCGGCGCCGAGCCTGCATCCGCTCCCGCCGAGCGCGCCCGCGCGACCACCGTCAGCGGCCAGGTGCGAGCCACCGCTTCGGCGGTTCGCGGCGGGTGCAGCCGCACCTCGACCTCCTGCTCGTAGGTGCCGCCGGGAGCGCCGTAGGGGACGAGGTAGACGGTCTGCGGCTGCACCGTCCACCACCCCTCGGGCACCCCCTCCACCCGGACGTCGTAGTTGTCGACGATCCCGCTCTGGTTGCGGACCAGCGCCAGGACGGCGACCGTCTTACCAGGCTCCACCGTCGCGGTGACGTCACCGACCGCGGCGGCATCCGCACCGGCCAGCCGCAGGTTGACCGCGGCCGTCCCGGCGACGCTCGCGGCGGCTGGCGGAGGGGCCGGCGGCGGTGCCCCACCCGCGGGTGGTGAGGGCGGAGCCGGGGGCGGCTGCCCGCCCGAAGGCGGCCGCGGAGGCACCGCGGGGGTGGCAACGGTGGGGTCCCAGCGGAGGTACTCGCCGCACTGGGCGCAGAAATCGGTGTCGTCGGCGTTCTCGTGCTGGCAGCGCGGGCAGACCCTCACGCCTTCTCCTCCGGCGCGCGCCGTGGCGCCTTGACGCGCAGGCGGTAGCCCACGTTCGCCGGCCGGTAGCGATCGATCACCCGGGCGATGGCCGCCTGCCGCTCGACCGGCAACGGCGTGTCGCAGTAGACGACGAACCCGCCGCCGCCGGCCGCGGGCAGATCACCGACGGCGGTCGCCACCGCCACACCGCCGCCGTCCTCCACCCGCAGCGGCAGGTCGGGAAACACGACGTGCAGGGCAAGCTCGAGGCCTGCGCGCGTCCCGCTCCGCCGCGCCAGCTCGGTTCCCCGCCGGACCAGCTCCCGCCGCCGCTCCTCGGGCAGCTGTTCGTCCGGATCTATCCCCAGCCAGGCGGCCATCGCGTCGACCATCTGGAGCGGGGCCAGGTCGGGATCGAGGTAGGCGGCGAGGCAGTCGAGCACGACGACCACCGGGTCGAGCACCTGCTCCAGCGCCGCCACGAAGTCGATCCCGAAGCGCCCACCCTGGCCGCCCTGTCCGGGGCTGTGGTAGATCGACGGCAGTCCCGAGCGCAGGTAGGCCCGGGCGGATGCCGCCGGTGGATGGACGGGGGGCTCGAGACGCCCGTTCGGCGATGTGAGGGGGATCGTTTCCTCGGCAGACATGATCTAAACGACCTCGCGGTGCTCTGCCTTGACGACATGCTGGCCCGAGGCGATCAGCTCGTCGGGCTCGAGCTGGAGGTGCGGGCCGGCCGGCTTCGCCTCCTGCTGTCCGGTCTCGAGGTTGGTCTCGTACACACGGAGGATCTTGACGAATTCGACGCCCTCGACGGCGTGAACGATGCCGTACACCTCTCCCTGGTTGAGGGCGCGGCCGAACTCCCAGCCGGCGGGGCCGCCGTTCGCCGACCCGCCGGCCAGCGGGTTCAGGTACACGTCCAGCGCCTGCTCGATGTCGCGCTCCACGCGCCCCAGGTCGCTGCGCGGCGCAGCCTGCACGTTCACGACCACGGTGATCCCCCGAAGCCGTACCGGGGCGACCTGAACCGTCGTGCCGACCAGCCGCCGGTCGTCCAGGTAGGCGGCGACCTCGTTCAGGAGCCCCTCGTCGGCGACCAGCTCGTGGGGCTCCAGGTGGCGGGCGGGATCGGGGACGCGGGGCAGGATCTGCACGCGCGTCACCCCCTCCGTGCCGGTCGGCAGGCAGATGGCCCGGGCGACCCGCGGCGAGGCCTTCTGGCAGAGGAATTCGAAGTCGCCCGCGGTGACCGCCCGCTGGCGGGTGCGCAGCTCCATCGGCGCCCGCGCGCGGGCGCTCTCCAGCGGCTCGCGATCGAGGCCGCCGATCGCCGGCACGGGATTCGTCACGGAGGCAACGCTGGGGATCGCCTCCTTGAGCATCGTCAGCGTGTCGGCCGCCACGTTCCCGTCGCGGCCGCCGCCGTGGCGGTACCTCGAGAAGCGCAGCGCAGCGCCCTTGGCCGGCACCCGGCCGTACTGCCGCCAGCCGCCGTCAGGCGCCCGGACGGCCGGCCCCAGCTCCACCTCGCCGGAGGCGGCGTCGACCACCACGTGCCGATCCTCGGGCTCGCTCTCGGCGAACGACTCCTGGAGCTCCCACGACTCCCAGGTCTCGGCGCCGGGCTCGCGCACCTCGAGCGTCTCGTCATCGTGGGGCTGAAGCAGGGGCGCGTGCCGCAGCTGAAGGTGCTGACCGGGCGTGCCGTCGCTGTCGCCGAGGGGCTCGGCGACCTCCCGTTGCGCGTGAATCGCCGGAATCCGTGCACCGATCGCGCCGGCGCCGATGCCGTAGATCTCGGGTGGGTGGGTGAACGAGGCACCCGATGCGCCGCTGCGCGTGAGGACGTCCAGGCGGCAGCGCAGCCAGTGGGCGCGCTTCCCGCCGACCGACTCGATGCCGCTGCGGGGGCCGACCTCCACCTCGACGGCGCCGCTGCCGTAGTTGAAGCCGCCGGTGCGGTCGGACAGCACCTCGACCTCGGCCCAGGGTGCGGAGCTGTCCCCGGTCGATGCCTCCCAGCGCAGGGGCGGATCCTCGGGATCGACCCCGGCGCCGCGCGCCTGCGAGCAGTCGACGTCCACCCGGACGAGCAGCCGGGCCAACGACTCCGGGAAGCCCAGGTAGAGCGCATCGCCGGGAGCCGGAGGCATTCCGAACGGCACCTGGTCGGGGCCCTTGGGGCGGGCCGTGCCGCCGGCGACCCCGACGTCCTTGACCGCTCCCTTGCGCTCGACGGAGTACGCACTGGCGGCGAGGACGGGGATGGTGAAGTCCTCGACGGTCTGGAACACGATCGACTCCTCGGTGGCCGTGCGCACGGTGCCGACCTCGGTGCGGAAGGCCGGGATGGTGACCGGCTCGACGGCCGGCGCGCCCAGGCGGAACCGCAGCTCGGTGGTCGCGGCCGTCGGCGGCGCCAGGCGGATGCCGAGCAGCTCGAGCAGCGCCAGATGCAGCTTGTCTGGCACCCGGTTCACCCGGTACACGAGCATGTCCGTCATCCAGGCGAACAGCTCGATCAGCGTGACCCCGGGGTCGGACACGTTGTGCTCCGTCCACTCCGGGCAGGAGCGGGCGATACGCAGGCGGGCCTCGTTGACCAGGTCCTGGAACCTCCGGTCGTCGAGCGTGATCTCCGGCAGTGGGGACATGCTGTCGCTACTCCTCAGCGGGGATCATGTAGAAGGGATACACGAGGTTCCGCACGTCGTTCGTGGCCCGCTCACGGTAGGTGAGGTCGATCGCCAGCCGCCCGGAGCCTGCCCCGGACGTGTCGAAGACGACGCTGACCACGTCGATCCGCGGCTCCCAGCGGTCGAGGGCAGCTCGCACGTCCTGCTCGACCCGGCCCAGTGTCGAGGCGTCGATGCCGCCGAAGATGTGGTCGTGGATGCCGCAGCCGAACTCCGGGCGCATCGGCCGCTCGCCGGGCGCGGTGCCCAGGATCAGCTCGATCGCCTCGCGGATGTCCTCGCCGCCGTGGGTCAGGGCCACGCTCCCCCGGCGGTCGAGGCGGAGGGGGAAGGCGATGCCGGTGCCGATGATGTCAGTGGTCATGTGTCTGGTCACCCGAGTGAGATCTGGGCTCCGGAGACGCTCACGGTGCCCTGTGCCTGGAGGCTGACGGTGGAGCCCTTGAGCGTCAGGTCGCCCGTTGCCTCGACCGTAACCGATCCGTTTGCCTTGATGCTGACGGACTGCCCCTCGACCTGGTAGTCGCCGCTCGCCTTCTCGGTGATCTTGCCGTCGGTCTCGATCGAGAGATCCTGTTTGGTGGTCAGCGTGATCGTCCCCTGTGCCTTGGCGGTGATCGCTGCCTGGCTGAGGAGGCCGAACGACCCGTCGGTCTTCGTCAGGTCGTCGCCCGGCGTGTCGGTGCCGTTCCAGACCGAGCCCAGGACGTACGGGTGCCGAACATCGCCGTGCTCGAACCCGACCACCACCTCGTCGCCGACCTGCGGGCAGCATCAGCACGCCTCGGTCGCCGCCGGCGTTGAGCGTGGCCATCCGCGCCCACCAGCCCTCGATGCTGTCGCCCAGGTCGGGATGCTTGACCCGGATCCGGCCGAGGCCGTCGGGATCGTCGTTCTGCGTCACCGTGCCGACGACCAGCGAACTGCCCCACTCCCGTGCGGGAGCCGGAGTCATCAGGTCGATCAGGTGGCGTGGGGCCCGTCCGGACACCACGAACTGGGTGTGGTAGCCATGTTGCCCACGCAGTAGATGGGTGCTCGACGTGATCGTGTAGGTGCCGCCCCATCGAGTCCCGACACCCTCGACCTGGATGCCGGCGCCGGCGTGCACCCGGGGGTCGCCGACGCACGTGCCCTCCGCCTCGGCGAAGCCGTTAGCGAGTCTGGCAGCGACGCTCGTGGCGAGGGCATCAGCCTCATCCTGCTCCATCACCGGGCGGTCGCCGATCGCAACCGTGCCGCCACCCAGGCCGGAGGCCACGTCCGACCGGCTGATCCCGATCGACGTGTCGAGCTGCGACGGCGCATCCGCGCTCGACTCGATCGCCTGCTTCGACGATGGATCCCAGGCCCGCACCGACACCGTGTCGACCTGCTGCACGCCGGTGACGCGGGGGCGGAACACCTGCAGGGTCTCGCCGTAGCGGAGCTCGACCGGCGAGGCGCCGGGCGCCGCGCGGCGGAAGTTGAGCGTCTTGTCGCTGACCCCGACCTCGAAGTCGATCCGGCGCGCCAGTCGCCAGAGAAACGCCCAGTCCGTCTCGTTGTGCTGGAACTCGTGCGGCGACGCCGCGCCGGCGCTGTCGATCGTCCCCGGCGTCAGCCCGTTCCGCGAGGCGATCTTCTGGGCGATGTCGTCGGCGGTCATGTTCTGGTAGGTCTGGCTGAGCGAGCTGCGGTTGAGGACGTAGGACTGGTCGTAGCCGCGTGCCGCGATCGTCACGCCCCCGTGGTCGAACTCCGCCTCGACGCTGGCCACCTGCCCCTTGACCAGACTGGTCGGCGTGCTGCTGCCGGGCGCCGCCATCAGGATCTCCACCGAGGCGCCGACGGCGAACGGGTGGGTGTCGACGTTCGCCATCTCCGCGTCCGAGAAGCGGATCAGAAACGCGGTCGGCAGCATCAGGTTGTCCTGCACCCGTACCTCGCTGACACGCTGCCCCAGGGTCGGGTCGAGCAGCGACCCGTTGACGTGGATCTCGGCGCCGCCCACCATCGGCGTGGTCACGGTGCTCATGCCGGGCTCCTGGGCAGGGAGAGCTCTGTGCCGCGGCGGAGCCGCACAGGGTCGTCGATCCCGTTTGCCTCGGCGATGGTGCGCCACGTCGTCGCATCCCCGTAGGCAGCGTATGCGATGGACTGGAGGCTGTCGCCGTCACGGACAACGTGCGACCGGATGCCGGCGATGCCGGTGGTGGTCGGGTTCTGCCGCGTCGCCCCACCGGAGCCACCCTTGGCCACCACGGGCGCGACCTGGCGCAGCGTGATCTGGGCGGTCGCGCGCACCGGAGTCCCGTCGATCCGGAACATCCGGAACTGGACGTGAAGCTGGGTCACAACGGCCTTGAAGCTCAACACCTGCCCCCAGCCGAAGGTCACTGTCGGGGGACGCCCGCTGTTCTTCGATGCCTGTACCTTCTGGCTCACGTCCATCATGGCGAACAGCTGGTTGGTGACCTCGACGACGTCCATCGAGTCGCTGTCCGAGGCGTCGAACAGCAGGGACAGCGTCAGCTCACGCGGCTGTCCGCCCGTGAACTGGGGCACGCCGATCTCGCGTCCGGTCTGCGGCTTCGTGTTCCAGGTGTTGGACTTGCTGATCGAGTAGTCCTTGGGGTTGAACCAGCAGTCGATCTGCTGGCCGCCCTCGACGTCCAGGTACGCACGCTCGAATCCGGTCGGGACTCCCATCAGACGTTGATCACCAGCCCTCGGTGCGCGATCTCCAGCGTCTCGGTGGCGACGGCCGTCGACCCGGCGTTCAGCGACGGCCCCGTCCACTTGACCGGGAACGCGCCCTCGAAGGCCCAGGTGCGGATCGTCTCGCCGTCGGGTCCCAGCAGCTCGACCGAGAGCTGGCCGCGGTCGTCCCACTCCTTCGACGCGAAGAACCAGTCGAGGAACTCGGTCTCGTGGGTGACGCCGCGCTTCAGCGTCAGGTTCGGGTACTTGACCCGGCCGCGGAGCTTGTGCACGAACGTGTTCTGCCCGCCTTCCTCGTACTCCTCGATCTCGTACTCGGCCGTCAGGCCAGAGCACTCGGAGAAGCGCCCGATCTCGGCGTCGTCGGTGGAGACGATGAAGCTCAGGCCGCCGACGGGATCCGGATCGGAGCTGCCGGGCGAGGTGCCACGGTCGCTCACGGCAGACCTCCCAGCAGGTCGCCCATCCGCTCCCGCTCGACCAGCAGGTCACGGCGCAGATGGTCGATCACGTACTCGTAGATCTCGGGAAGGTCGACCGCGGCCGGCGGCACCGGGTGCGGGCCAGGCGCCTGGCCCGGGGCGGCCGCCGGCGCGGGCTGCACGGGCACGACCTCGGACATCGACGGCGGCGCGTCCGCCGCCGGCGTCTCGCTCAGCTGGCGGGCCAGCGTGAGCGGGGTGGCTGCCGCGGCCGGGGCGAATGCGAGCGTCGTCATCCCGCCGGCCGCCTCGACCACGGCGCCGGTGGCGACTGCCAGTCGCGCCGCCGCCGGCGCGAGATGCTGCCCCTGAGCCGGTGCTGGTGCTCGGGACAGGCGCGGCGGTTCAGCCGCCCGGGCGACGCGGACGCGAACCGGCGCCGGCCCTGGCGCCTGCGCGGCGGCCGTGCCAGGCGTTATGGGCGGTGCGGGCGATGCCGCCGGGGCGACGGGTGCCGCAGCCGAGACCGAGTCGGGCGCGTGTGCGCCGGGCTCGGATCGGGAGGGTGGCGGCGTTGTCTCGGGGGGCGAGGCCAAATGGCGGCGCGTGGTACGGCCAAGTGGCACGACCGGCGTCGGCGTCGGGGCAGGCGCGACCGACCGGGTCGTGCGAGCGACGTACAGCGGCGATGCCGGAGCCGCGGGCGGCGAGTCGATCTCCGGCTGCGACGGCTCCGCGACCGTTTCCGGCCCGGCATCAGCTGGTGCTCCAGGTTCCGGTCGAAGCTCCACCGTGGACGGCGTGGCGGCTGCGGGCGGCGGCGCCGTGGGCACACCGGGCCGGGCGTCGGACACGTCCGGCGGCACGTCCGGCTCGGCCCGCGGTGGCTCGGGGACGATCCTCCGCAGCAGCCGGCGCACCAGCGAGGGGCGGGCCCGGGCTGCGGGCCGCTCGGCCGGGATCGCCGCCGGCCCGGAAGGTGGTGGCGGGATCTCGACCGGCCGCAGCACGGGCTCCGGCTGTGCCGCACGCCCAATGCGGGGCCGCAACGGCGCCGGCGCGGGCGGCTGCTCCGGCCGGGCGACGCGGGCGACCCGCAGGGGCACCGGCGGCGGCTGAACTACCGGCTGTGGATCCTCGGCGGGAGCAGACTCGGTCCTGGGCGAGGCGCTCGCCGCAGCGGCAACCTCGGCCGGCTCTCCGCGCGACAGCAGCGGCCTCCGCTACCGGCTGCGGAGGGGTCGCAGGCTCCGGCTCCGGTTGGCTCCGCGGGCGCCCGCGCAAGCCGGAACGGGGCCAGCTCCTCGACCACCGGCCGCGTCTGCTCCACCGGCCCGTCGCCGGCGCGCGGCGCGGGGCGCCGGGCAACCTGGCGCGCGACGGGCGCGGGCTCCTTCGGTGCCAGGAACGACGGCCGCTCGCGATCGCTGACCGTGGCACCCCCCGCAAACGGCGTGCCCCGCACCGGCGTGTCGCCGAACATCCAGGCGGCCGCGAAGTCGCTCATGCCAGGCGGCGGCTGCACCGCGGCCGTCTCCGCCCGCTTGCGCCCCACCGACCGGGGGCCGGCCAGCCGGGTCAGCGTGTCCAGCAGCTTCGGCCGCCGGCGCTCGGCGACCGCCTGGCCGAGCAGCCCTCCGCGCATGCCGGAGGGCGCGGCGTGCCGCGCCGCGACGCGGTGTGCGAGCCTGCCGATGCGGCCGGCGCCGGGTGTCGTGTCGTCTTCGTTCACAGGTGTTCGCGCTCCTCACGGAGGATCGCGTCGGACTCATCCAGAAACCGCCTGCGGTCTCCGTGCTCCAGGTCGAGGATCGTGTCCAGCGACCAGTGGAAGCGGTGGGCCAGCTGCGCCGCCTCCCCGAACAGCTGCTCGGGGGACGGCGCCGTCATTCCCCCAGGCGCCCGTCCTCGATCTCGGCGAGGTCGACCTCGAATGCCGATCCGCATGAGGGACAGGTCACCGAGCCGACCGCCTCGCCGCCCGAGTTCAGGCGCTCGTAGAGACGCTGCAGGTGGTCGAAGTCGGCCGCGTACAGCCCCTCCACCACCTGCGGCGTGACGTCCGTCAGGTCGCCGAGCCGCGTGATCGTGCGGGACAGCAGCAGGACGGTCAGGTAGGCCTCGTTCTCGCGCACGGCCGGGTCGCGCAGCGGCTCGATCTCGTCGCGGGCCGTGGCCAGCCGCATGGTGCCGTCGCGGTGGACGGCGCCGGCGGCATCGACGAAGCCCCGGGGCAGGCTGAAGGCGTACTCGGTGCGGATGGCGGTCGTCATCGCTCCCTGCTCACATCCGCTCGAGGCCCTCGTGGCAGATCTGGATCTCCTCCACGGCGACCTCGTTGCCGGAGGCGTTGAGCGTGGCGCCGGTGTACTTGATCGGCCACCCCTGCTCGAAGCTCCAGGTTGCGATCGTCGAGCCGGTGTAGTCGACCAGCGCGATGTTGCCGTCGACGCGAGCGCTGTCCGGACCCTCGTCGAGCACCGTCTGCCGCCACTTCCAGATGTCGAGGCTCTCGTCGACACCCCGCTTGAGGCTGATGTTCGACCACTTCGCCGCTCCCGGGATCTTGCGGATCGTGGGGCGGCCGTTGTCGTCGACCGAGTGCTGCTCGATCACCGAGGTCTCGGAGTCGAGACCGGAGCACTCACGGAACATGCCGACGCCCTCGTGGCCTCCCAGGTCGAGCCGGAAGTGGGTTGACGGACGTGGTTGCTTGCTTGGCATTTGCTGGCACTCCTTTCGAACGCTGCGTGGGAAGGCGGAGCTAGCTGACCTCGGTGGCGCCGGCTGTGAACTGGCTGATCCGGAAGATCACGAACTCGGCCGGCTTCACCGGCGAGATGCCGATCTCCATCACCACCTGCCCGGCCTCGATGACGTCGGACGGGTTGGTCTCGGCGTCGCACTTGACGTAGAACGCCTCGGCCGGGGTGGCCCCGAACAGCGCGCCCTCGCGCCACGTGCGGGTGAGGAAGCTGGCGACCGAGATCCGCAGCCTGATCCAGAGGCGCTCGTCGTTGGGCTCGAACACGGCCCACTGCGTGCCCTCCATGATCGACTCGGAGACGTAGTTGAAGAGCCTGCGGACGTTCAGGTACCGCCACTCGGGATCGCTCGAGAGCGTTCGGGCGCCCCACACGCGGATGCCGCGGCCGGGGAACGAGCGGACGCAGTTGATGCCCGAACGGTTGAGCCCGCCCTGCTCCTCGTGCGTGATCTGGAAGCCGAGGCCGTTGACACCCAGCACGACCTCGTTGGCCGGCGCCTTGTGGACGCCGCGGGTGCTGTCGGTGCGGGCCCAGACGCCGGCCACGTGACCGCTCGGCGGCACCATCATCGGCTGCCGGGTGAGCGGGTCCATGACCTCCAGCCACGGGTAGTAGAGGGTGGCGAACTTGGAGTCGTAGCCGGCGGTGTTCATCCGCCACTCGAGCACCTCCTGCGGCAGCAGGCCGGGAGGCGGGTCGAGGATGGCGATCCGGTCCTTCGCGCCCTCGCAGTGGGCGATCATCTTGCCCTGGACATCGCGCACCTGGGCGTCGCTGCCGTCGGCGGCGAGCATCATCAGGTCGGGCGCGCAGACCATGGTCACCTCGTCGATGGCGGCCAGGCTGCCCATCCCCTCGCGGCGCGCCACGTCGCCCTCGAACTCGCCGGCAGACAGCTTCTCGACCGGGGCCGGTGGCAGGGACAGCTTGTAGGAGCCCTCTGCCGGGCGCACCTCCGGGAGCGCCGCCCCGGTCTCCTCGAGCTGGATCAGCTGGGAGGCGGCGTTGACCTTGGTGACGATGTAGTTGCGGCCCTTCTTCAGCGACAGGCCGTCGAACTCCTCACGCTCGGTTCCGGCCGTGACCACGATCCGGTAGCTGGCCGGCGCGTCGGCGGGCTTGTCGTCGTCGCCCTTGGGCACGACCTCCTCGGCGACCTGCACCTCGACGTCGCCGTCGACGCCCTCCTTCGCGACCGCCCGCAGCGCCTCGACGCCGGAGTCGGCCGCCGCCGGCAGCGCGGCCTGGGGATGGCTGGCGCCGTCGGCCCCGCCGACCCGCACCACCCAGCACAGGCCGCCGCCGTTCTGGAAGTAGCCGTACACCGCGTGCGCGAGGTACGCGCCGGCCATGAACGGCCCATTCTCGGGCTCGCGGGGATCGCCGTAGATACGGGCAAACTGCGTCCAGTTGGCGATCCGCATCGGCCGGTTCACCGGCCCGCCCGGCGCAAGGCCGACGAAGGCAGCGGTCGACGTCCCCACCCCTTCGATCGGCTTGCTCTGGGAGGGGATCTCCTCGACGTACACCCCGGGGGTCAAGTAGGTCGGCATGTCAGGCTCCTTCTGCGGCTCGGTAGCCGGCGTTCAGTTCCACCAGCAGGGCGTCCGACTTGGCGGGCACGACGCGGCGGGGCAGCCGCGAGTCGCCGTCGAACACCTCCATCTGGCTTTCGTCGCGCGCCCACAGGATGACCTTGGTACGGGGCGAGCGCTGGACCACCGCGTGCGCCAGCTCGCGCGACGACGCGTTCTCCATCCCGAGGACGACGGTGTCCGGATCAAGGCTGACCGCCTGCTCGAGGATCGCGGCCGGATGGGACTCGGCGGCCTCGACCCGCACGCCCAGGTCGCCCAGCACCCGGCTCATCCCGAGCGCGGCCATCGGCTCGAGGTTGCCGAGCAGCACGCGAGGGGGGCGGCCGTCCACGGGAAACACGTGGTGGAGTCTGCGCGCGCCGCCGACCCCGGCCAAGGCGCGGCAGGGCAGACGTTGGGGCAGAACCGGACGGCCGGGCGGTCAGTCCGCGCGGGCTCGCCGGCGCGCGGGCCGCGAGCCGAGCGTCAGGTCGACGCCGTCACCGGGAACGACCAGCCGCTCCTCCGCCTCCGACCCGTCGTCGGCGCGCGCCCGGCACGTGTACCGCCCGGCCGGTACCTGGTCGAGCCGAAAGCGGCCCTCGGTGTCCGCGACCGCGAACCGACCCAGCTCCGGCAGCGCGACCCAGGCGCCCATCGACGGCGCGCCGTCGGCATCGCGGACAACCCCGCCGATGCGATGGCTCTCCTGCTCGTGCACGCCGACCCCCATCAGGCCGGTGCGCACCGTCTGGGTGCGCACCTCAGGAGCCTGCTCGCGCTCCACGCCGGGCTCGCACGAGACCGTCACGACGTAGTCGAACGAGACCTTGAACTCGCCGCCCACCGCCGACCAGAAGTCGGACTTCCCGTTGCCCTTCCCCTGCGCAACCTGCGCCGTCACCGGATAGGACTGGGCAATCCTCGACGCCAGCGTGCCGGCCAGCAGCTCGTCGGGGAGCGTGTGGTAGGCATACAGCACCGACAACGCCTGCGACAGCAGCCGGTGCTCGTCCTGCACCTCCCGCGTCCAGGCGGTGACCGCGAACGTCGCGTCCAGCCGCAGCGGCGGCCGTCCTTCGCGGATCTTCCCGTTCACCGACCGCTCGACCCACTCCACCGGCCGGTGGTCGACCGACTCGCGCAGGTCGTAGAGGAACAGGTTGACGGCCGGCGACGACTGGCCGGCCGACCAGTCCCGCGTGGGCGCGTCGAACGCGATCTCGACCGCCTCGAAGCCGTGCTTGCCGAGCTCCCTGCGCAGGAGCGAGCGCAGGGTCTCGTCGAGGTCGGCGAGCATGGTGTTGAGCGGCACCGCCGTGATCACGGACATCGTGAAAGGGAGTATGCGCCCGGCCGTCGCCCTCGGGGGATGCCCGAACGGGCAGTCTCTGGGGCAGGCAGGCTGCCCGTCAGGGACGCTCGGTGGCGGACTCGGCCGACGCCCGCCCGGGGGTCCGGATCACCTCGTGGAACCGCTCGAACTCTGACTCCAGCGTCAGCCGCCCCAGCTTCGTGTACTCCAGCGCCACCGCCTGGATCAGCTGGCGCATCCCGATCGGCACCCCCTCGTCAGCCGCGGCAAACGCGGCCGCCAGGGAGGCGTTGCGGATGTTGCCGCCGGACAGCCGGAACTGGTTTGCCAGGAAGTCGAGGTCGAGATCGTCTGCCACCGGCGCCTGTTTCGGCAACACCAGATTCCAGATCCGGCGACGGTCGTCCGCCTCGGGGAAGGGGAAGTCGATCACGAAGTCCAGCCGCCGCAGAAACGCGTCGTCCATGTTCTGGCGGAAGTTCGTGGCCAGCACCACCGCGCCGGGGTAGGAGTCCATCCGCTGGAGAAGGTAGGCGACCTCGATGTTGGCGTAGCGGTCGTGCGAGTCGCGAACCTCGGAGCGGCGGCCGAAGAGGGCGTCCGCCTCGTCGAAGAAGAGGATCGCGTTCGATCCCTCGGCGGCCGCGAAGATGCGGTCGAGGTTCTTCTCGGTCTCACCGATGTACTTCGAGACGGTGGCCGCCAGGTCGATCCGGTAGATGTCGAGGCCCAGCTCCCGCGCCAGCACCTGCGCGGCCATCGTCTTGCCGGTACCGGACTCGCCGGCGAACAGCACGTTCAGGCCCTGGCTGCGGGCGACCGTCCGGTCGTATCCCCACTCGCTGAGCACCAGGTCGCGGTGGCGCAGGAACGACGAGATCGAGCGCAGCAGGTCCTGCTGTCGCTGCGGCAGCACCAGGTCGTCCCACGCGAAGGGAGCGTCGAGGGCCACGGCCAGCTCGGACAATCCGCTCGCCGACGCGTGTCGAGCGCCGCGGTCGAGGTCACCGGCGCCCGGTACCTCATCGCCGGCCATTCGGGCTGCTGCACGGGCGACCTGGGCGGCCTCGGCGATCCGGCCGATCGGCAACCGGAACTTCGCGGCCACATCAGCGACGTCATCGGTGCCGGCAAGCGACGCCCAGGCCGTGCGCCGCTCGGCGTACGTCGGCAGCGGTGCATCGACGAGGAAGGAGGTGCTGTTGGTCAGCGCAGCCGCGTCGCTCCGGGTCTCGCAGCAGATGACGACCGGCAGCCCCGCGGCCAGCAGTCCACGCAGCCGCCGACGCGTGTCGGCGGGCTCCGCCCCAGGGCTGCAGGTGAAGCAGAGCAGGCTCAGGTCGAGGGCCGCCCGCAGCGACGCCTCGGCAACCAGCGACCGGTCGTCGGTCTCGGCCAGCTCGGCGACCACCAGAGCACGGTCGGCCGCCACGGCGACCAGATCCGGCGCATCAGGCCCGCAGACGATCAGCGGCAGCGACGCTCGGTCGGCCAGCAGGCTGCGCAGCTCGGCGACCACGGCCGGGCGGCCGAGGTCGTGCAACGGCGGCAGCACCCGACGCAGCCGGCCGCCCCCGGTCGGATCGTCCAGCCTGGTGCCGAGCAGGTACGCGACCAGCGGATCGCCGACCTTCAGTGGCCGGTCGGCCATCGGGGTCGCCGTGTGAGCGTCGAGCAGCGCCACCGCACCGCTGCGGCGCAGCGGCCCGCCCGCGGTGAACCTCGGCCAGACCGACTGGGCCGGCACCTGCTCGTCGGCAAGCAAGCGCACGACCAGCCGCGGCGTTGCCAGCTTGCGCCCCACGTCGTCGTGCAGGTAGCCGAACAGACGCGCGTAGTGCGGGCTCAGCTCGGGGGCGGCGCACAGGCCCAGCACCGCCGCGTCCAGCGGAGTCAGGCCGAGCAGCTCGGCCGCTCGTTCCAGATGCGGGTCGACCGTCGTCAGCGCCGGCCGTTGAGCCAGCGACCGCGCCATGTCGTCCGACACGTAGAGGCCGCGAAGCGCGTCTGAAGGATTGGGATCGACGGCGGCCGCGGCCTCGACGGCCAGCCGGATGCGGGCATCCAGCATCTCGAACCGCAGCCCGCCGGCGGGCTCAGCCGCCGAAGTCTGCCGCTGCGGCATCCGCCGCCACCTCGATGGGATCGCCCGGGGACGAGACCTGGAGCGGCCCCGATCCCGTCGCACCCCGCTGCTGGATGACATGTGTCAGCTCATGGGCGAGCAGGCGGTCACCCTCGCTCGAGCCTGGGCGGTACTCGCCGCTCGCGAAGAAGACGTCGCTGCCGGTCGTGAAAGCACGGGCCTGGACCGAGCGGGCAAGGTCATCCGCCGCCGGGTCCGCGTGCACCCTGACGTCCTCGAACGAGTCGCCAAACGCCTCCGACAGGCGCGACCGTGCGCCGGTGTCCAGCCCGGTGCCGGCGCCCCGATGGCCGGCGATGGCACTCTCGACCTCCGGGTGGACGGTCCCGCCCGGAAGAATGCCGGCGCCGTCTCGTGCGAGGATGGCTGTGAAGGCCCGGTTGCCGACGATGGACGCGAACTCCTCGAGCGGCGTCGGCGGCGCCGACGCGGGCTCCCGACCGGCCGGCCCGGTGTCCCGCTCGAAGATGGACTGCTGCTCGTAGGACTCCACGACAACCCCCCGTCGCCTGGCCGGAGCATACGCCGTGCGACAAGCAAAGGGGCAAACGAGCATCCGGGCGCCGACTGGTCACAGCGCCGGCGGGATGCGACAGTACATCCCCATGGGGGGCACCAAGGTCCCAGCCCGGCGCCCAGCAGGGGAACAGACCGTAGTCGCACGCCAGCCGGCGCATGCGCCGCCGCGCGCCGACCCGGCGGCGCCGGCGGTCGCCCTCAGCGACCGGATGATGGGCGAGGCGCTGCCGGCGTTCCAGCGGGCGGTCGACGCGGTGGACGCAACCGCAGTCGCACAGGCCGGGGAGGAGATCGCGCTCGTCTGGTCGGCGATGCAGGGGGCGCAGACGGCTGCGGTGTCCGCCGACCAGGCGCAACCGTACGAGTTCACGCTGATCCGGGAGTCAGTAATGCGCGGGGTGACGCTCCAGACCTACCACGGCCAGCCCGTCGTGCAGGTCACCCGAACCATTGACACGCTGGGCGACGTCGGCCATTTCATCCTCGAACAGACCGAGTCCGCCGCCGCGACCGTCGGCGACGCCGCCGAGCTGGTGGCAGTCCTACAGTCGGATCCTGAGCCGGTCCACGCCTCGAGCGACGCCGACGAGAAGAAGATCCTGGGCATCCTTGCGGCGCATCCCAACCCGTGGCAGCTCGGATACCTGCGAGCGGTGGTCGAGGCGTACGGCCTCAAGGACGCGCTCGAGAACCTGAGCATCGACGGACGCCGCGACCTTCAGACCGTCTTCGCATCCCAGGAGGTGATCCTGAAGAAGGAGACGATGAGCGCCGCCGACACCGTCGGGCTGCTGGAGGCAGTCACGGGCGAGCGCAAGGTGCGCGTGGCCCGGCCGGCCCCGCTCGGTCAGCTGGCGACAGAGCTGTACGGGGACCTCGGTTTCATGGACACCCTGCTCGTGCCGTACAACCGCTTCACGCTCAAGGATTTGCCGGCCGACGGCCTGGTGCCGGCCGGGGTGGAGCTGGTCGTCGAGCCCCGGCTCGTCGTCGAGCGCTACCGACCGCTGTTCAAGGCTCTGGAGCTGGCACGGCCGATGATGGGGCGTCCGTACCTGACAGCCTCACCGGACGGCACCGCCGTCGAGGGCGCCAAGGTCCGCTACACGCTGCGCTGGCCCGAGCCGCCGATGACGGACGACCTCGCAGAAGACTTGCTCACCGTCCCGCTGCACGACGTGATCTCCTACTGCGGCGTCGGCTTCACGGCGGAGTTCGATCCGGGCGCCGAGCGCAAGGCCACCCACGACGAGGCGTCCTTCGAGCCGCAGGTGGCGTCGATGTCGCTCCTCGCCAAGGAGGGCATCCATGTCAACCAGAAGTGGCCGGTGGTCGGGAACCACGTGCTCCGGGTCACCGTCACTCCGCAGCCCGACACACCCACCGTCCACGATGTGATCGGCGGCGAGTCGGTCGAGCTCACCTACACCCAGACCGTGCTCAGGCTGGGCGAGAAGACGGAGGCCGATTGGCTCGCGATGGAGGACGAGGCAAAGCCGGTGCAGCCGGGCGACGAGCAGCTGCAGAAGTGGGCCGACGAGCAGGGTGTGACGCTCGAGGAGTTCAAGAAGCAGAACCCGTTCATCGTCGCCAGCCGGACGCCCGGATACACGCCGGAGCAGCTCCTGGAGGGGCTGAAGAAGCAGCTCGACGTCACCCCAGCCGGCAAGGACAAGGACAAGCTGCAGTTACAGATCGACTCGCTGGAGCACGCCAAGGAACGCACGAAGAGCGCGCCGCTGCGCCCGATCGAGGCCCTCTACGTGAGCGACGACTCGGGTGGGTCGACCCGGCTGCTGCTGTACGTCGCCCCCGACATGCAGGCGCCCAACTCCCACATCCACCCGCTGCGGATCTGGGACTTCACACTCCCCGACGAGGCGCGGGAGTACACAGACGACGGAAGTGCGGTCGACCCGTGGGAGAACCTGCGGATCGCCCTGCGGACGTTTGCCCACGATGCGCCCTATCCCGACGGCAACCTGCGCATCCGGATCGACTCCCAGTCGCTCTCGGAGGATTTCGCCGATCACAAGATCATCGCACCCGAGATCCTCAACCTGCGGACGCAGGGGGGCTCGTGGTCGGAGCGGTGGGCCGGCCGCCTGGTGATGGCCGGCATGCTCATCGTCGGAACGATCGGCGGTCAGCCGGAGGTGCTCCTCGTGCTGACCGTGTACGGCGCGGTCACGGGTTTCGCCGACATCGTGGAGCGGCTCGAGAGCGGCGATTTCGAGTTCGATCTGCAGACGGCGATGGACCTGCTGAGCATTGCCGGCGCACTGGCGGCGGGCATCTCCCCGTTCGTGACCACGGTGCGCGGCATGGGCGAGATGATGCTGCTCGGCAAGACGATCGGCCGGCTGCAGATCGGCGTCATGGTCGGTATGCACTCCAAGAGCCTGATCGCGGCCATCGGCTCCGGCAACTGGGACAAGATCTACGGAGCCCTCGTCAACGCGGCGTTCGACGGCGCCCTGGTGGCGGTGACCGTCAAGGCCGGCAGCCATCCCGCCGGCCGGGCCGCTCAGGACCCCGTGCCGGGCGCAGAGCCGCCCGCGCCGGGCGAGCCTGGTCCTGGTCCCGCTCCGGCCCCGGAGCCTGCGCCCGGTGAGCCCGTTCCGGAGCCCGGCGGGGAGCCCGGCACCGGCCCCGGGGTCAACACCGCACGCGGGTCGGCGCGAAAGCCTCCCACGCCGCCCCCGGGAATGACCGAGCCCACGGTGCCGCGTGCCGGCACGCCGGCTGCGGCGCACGACCAGTGGGCGAACGAGGTGTCGCAGACAGGGCTTGCGCCCCGGGCAGCGCCGGCGGCTCCAACCGGGCCCGTCATCAACAAGCCGGGCGTCTACACGACGGCTGCGGGCGAAAACCAGTTCTCCACCCCGGAAGCGGCCTTCCGGGCGTTCGACGAGGCGCTGGCCCGCGCCGGAAACCGCGAGGTGGGCGTCTTCCGGTTCCGCGGCAAAGGCCCTCCCCGATACGTCGTCAAGGTGGGCGAGCCGGGCAGTGTGAGCATGTACGACGACGGGAACTGGGAGACGGCGCTCCATAGCCACCCGAATCCCGACAACGTCCTCACCGTGCGGATGCCCTCTCCCAAAGACGTGAGCATCTCGACGGAGCTGGCGTTCCAGTCCCGTCGCGCGGTCACGCAGTTCATCGACTACCCGCTGCCGGACGGCCGTCGCGCGCTCGCCTCCTACACGGTGGAGCCGGTACGGGGCCGGGTGACCCTCAAGTACCAGCGGGCCAACGGCGAGAACGTGACGCGGGAGTTCGCCAGCACGCAGGACTACGCACATGAGTACAACGAGCGCACGACCTATGTCGAGCGCGGCAGCCCGGCATGGAAGTCGATGATGCAGGACCTGGACGAGTACTACAAGGGCGAGTCCGGTGGGGACGAGGCCACGGCGCGAGGGGCGGCTCCTCCGCCGAAGGACCGGCCTCCACGACCCGGCCCGGCGCCCGGCGAACCTGCGCAACCTGCATCCAGTCCGCGCCCAGGGCAGAAGGGGCCGCCCGGTCCCGCGGGTGGCGGCGCCGCGCAGACGCCTCCGGCCGCCGTTCCGAAGCCCGAAGCCGGGCGAGCCCTACCGCGGCGCCGGCACGCCGATGACGGTCACCGAGATCCGCGAGTTCATGGTCAAGGCATTGCGCCGGGCGGTTCCGGTCCATGGCAGCAACGTCTGGATGGAGGTCGAGCCGGCCGAGTTCGAGCGCCAGTGGATCGCTTCCGGAGGTACGGGGCCGGCACCGGGCGGCGGTTTCGCGTGGAACGGCGAGATCTGGGTGCGGCAGGGCGCCAACATCACGCTCGTCGTCTTCCACGAGGCGGTGCACCAGTTGGCCGACACCAACGGCGCCCCTGACCTGTTCCGCACAAAGTTCGGCACGTTCATGGAGGAGGGCATCACCGAGCGAATCACCCGCACCCACCTCGGCCCGTGGTCGACCACCCACGCCTACGACGCGCACGTCGACTTCCAGGTCGAGATGCTCTCCCACCTGGGCGTGACGGAAGACCAGATCACTCGTGCGTACCTGGATGGCGAGGTTTCGGAGCTGGAGGAGGCCATCAAGCGCGGGTTCAACGGAGATGCCGCGGTGACCGCGTGGTTCATCGACAGCCTTGCGAAGGTCGACTACCGGGTGACCAACCCGGCCGCACTGCACGAGGCGACCACGATGATGTACACCAAGCAGATCCCCTAGGATCCACGGGTCGTAGATGCTGGCGCCGTCGCCCGAGCGTCCGCTGAGAGATGTACGGCATCGAGCGCCAGGATCAGCTCGCGCAGCGCCGGTAGCGCCGCCCGGAGCGCCTGCCGCTGGGACGGCGGAAGCAGCTCCGCCGCGTGCTCGGGTGATCTGGTCGCGCCACGTCCGCCCACATCGCCATCCGCACTCTTCCCGCGGGCCGTCAGCTCGACCGAACCGACGTCAGCGCCGAGCTCGTGAGCGTCGACAACGTCACGCTCGCTGGTACTAAAGCTTTCTTGGGAAGCTATATCCATGCGGGCACGGTACTTCCGCACTCGGTCGGATCAATCCACCAACCAGCGTACGACCTCGATTCCCAGACCTGGCTCATCGTCGACGTCCCAGGCGATCGTCTGGCCGACCACCCAGCCACGCGCGCGCTCGCGATCGAGGCCGAGCTCGGACGTGAGCCGGTCGAGCCGGCGCAGCACCTGGCGACGGCCGTGTCCCAGCTCCGACCCGCGGACGATCGGCGCGGCCGAGAACTCCCGCTCCCCGAGCAGCGGCTTGGGGTCGATCACGAGCCACGGCTCGCGCTCCGCCGACAGAACGTTCCCCGCGTGCAGATCCTGGTTGACCAGCACCTGCTCCCCCTGGCTCGGCGCCAGTCCGGACAACGCGTCGATCGCGGCATCCAGCAGCCGCCGCTCGAACGGGCGGCCGCACTGCTCCCACCGCTCGGGCAGGTAGCTCAGCCACCACCCGGCCTCGTCGGCCAGCGTGTGGAACGGCTCGCCGGCCGGCGTCCACAGCCGCGGCAGCAGGCCGATCAGGACGTCCAGGGCCGCATCGGGCCCGACCGAGTCGAGGGCGGCCCCCGGCTGGCAGCGCTCGAGCAGTACGGCGCCCCGGGCATCGTCGCGATCGAGCAGGCGGACGGCCCCATCACCGGCCCACAGGGTCAGGGCGTCGGCCTCGTGCTCGGACTCGCGGTGCGGATAGATGAGCTTCAGCACCGCGGGCGATCCGTCGGCCAGTTCGACCCTCAGCGCGTGGCCGGCGGCGCCGGCCGGGTACGCATCTCCGACCGTGAGCTGCCAGCGCTCCGCACAGTCCGCGACGAGCGCGGGGACGGTCGCACGCCAGGTCTCGAGGTCAGCCACGGCCAGACGGTATCCAGCTTCGGCTACGGTAGGGCCATGTGCAGAAACATCCGACCACTCCACAACTACGAGCCGGCAACGACGCCCGAGCAGGTTCACGACGCAGCGCTGCAGTTCGTGCGCAAGGTGAGCGGCATGAACAAGCCGTCGAAGGCCAACCAGGAGGCGTTCGACCGGGCCGTCGAGGAGATCACCGCGGCGACGGCGCGGCTGCTCGAAGGCCTCGTCGCCACAGGGCCTCCGAAGGACCGTGCGCGCGAGATCGAGCGAGCACGGGAGCGCGCGGCCGTCCGGTACGCCGCCACCGGCTAGCACGCTCTCGCCGCATGGGACAATGGCCGTCCCATGCGTGACTTCGACCTGCTCGTCGCCGGCGACTGCAACCCCGATCTGGTGCTTGCCGGCAGCTCCCTGCGTCCGCAGTTCGGCCAGGGCGAGACCTGGGTCGACGAGGCCCAGCTGGTGGTCGGCGGATCGAGCTCGATCACCGCCTGCGGCGCCGCGCGCCTCGGCCTGCGCACCGCCATCGCCGGGATCGTCGGCGACGACCTGTTCGGCGCCTTCATGCGCGAGCGGTTGGATGCGGCCGGTGTGGTCACCGAGGCGCTGGCCGTCGACCGTAGCCGGCCCACGGGTCTCTCGACGGTGCTGGTCGAGCCAGACGACCGGGCCACCATGACGTTCCCGGGCACGATCGGCGTGATGACCGCCGCGGACGTCCCGGATGCGTTACTCGAACGCAGCAGCCACGTACACACCGGAGGGTTCTTCCTGCAGGGCGGTGGCGACGAGCTGGGCGACATCCTGCGGCGTGCCCGGCGGGCGGGGGCGACCACCTCCCTCGACCCCGGAGCTGACCCCGACGGCCTGTGGGACGGAGGCATCCGCGACTTGCTCGGCGAGATCGACTACCTGATGCCAAACGCGGCCGAGGCATGCGCCCTGGCGGGAACGAGCGACGTGGACCAGGCGGCCCGCACGCTGGCCGCCGCGGGCCCGACGCTCGTCGTCAAGTGCGGCGCCGACGGGGTGCTCGCGGTGTCGGGCAGACGCCGTCGTCCGCGCCCCCGCGCTGTCGGTCGGCGTGACCGATACGATCGGCGCAGGCGACAGCACCAACGCCGGGTGGCTGGCCGGGATCCTGCAGGGATGGGAGCTGGGCCAGGCAGCCCGGCTGGCCGCCGTCTGCGGCTCGCTCTCGACGCGCGGACGAGGCGGGACGGCCGGTCAACCGACGCTGGACGAAGCGCAGGGCCTGCTGTGATCCTCTGCCTGGCGGCGAACCCGTCGATCGACAAGCTGTTCGAGGTCGAGGAGCTGCACCCCGGCGAGGTGCACCGACCGGGCCGGTTCGTGCAGGTCGCCGGCGGCAAGGGGCTGAACGCCGCCCGGGCCGCGGCCACGCTGGGGGCCGAGGTCGAGGTCGTCACCATCCTCGGCGGCCATGCCGGCGCCTGGCTGGCGGAACAGCTCGGCGAGCTGGGGATCGAGGTGCACGCGATCTGGGCGGAGGAGGAGTCGCGCTCGTCGCTGTCGGTGGCCGATCGGGCCACCCGAGGGCTGACCGAGTTCTACGAGAACGGCCGCTCGATCGACGAGACGCTGTGGGCCGAGTTCGTCCGCGCGGCCGGGCAGCGCTCGGCCACCGCCTCCTGGGTGACGGTCTCGGGCTCGGTGCCCGCCGGAACGCCCCCTGCGGCCTACGGCGAGCTCGATGTCTCCGGCCCGCTCGCCCTGGACACCGTGGCGCCTGTCCCGGCGGCCTTCGATCTGGTCAAGGTCAACGCGGCCGAGGCGGCCGACCTGACCGGGATCGACACGTCTGGCATCGACGGGGCGGTCGCGGCAGTCCGCGCGCTCGGCGCCGGCCATGCCGCGGCAGCCGTCACGCTGGGCGCTCGCGGCGCAGTCCTGGCGACGCCCGCCGGGAACGTGCTGCGCGGCACGCTCGACGAGCCGGGCCCCTACCCCGTGGGCAGCGGCGACTCCTTCCTGGCCGGGGTGGTGGTGGCCAGGGCGGGGGGAGCGGACTGGGACGACGCGCTCGCCCTGGCTCTGGGAGCGGCCACCGCCAACGCGGCCGTGCCCGGCGCCGCGTGCTTCGACCGGGCCGAGGCCGAGCGGCTGTCGGAGCACGCGAGCGTCAGTCGGGTATGAGCCGCACGCCGGTCGCGGCGTCGAACACGTGCACCGTCGCCGGGTCGAACGCGAGGCGAAGCGTCTCGCCGGCGGCCGTGCGCACGCCCGGGTCGAGTCGCGCGGTGACCGCCGAGCGGCCCTCGCCGCCCAGGTCGCGCAGGCCGGTCTGCCCACCCACGTACGGCTCGGCGGCGACCCAGCCGTGCACCATCACCTCGTTGCCGAGCGGCTCCACCACGTCGACGCTCAGCTCCAGCGTCGCGGTGTCGCCGCCGTCCGCACCGGCCACCGTCAGGTTCTCGGGCCGCACACCGAGGACGACGGCGCCCTCCCGCACCCGCGAGGGGATCCGCACCGGACCGGCGTCGAGCTCGCCCCGGCTGACGGTCCCCCGCATCAGGTTCATCGCCGGGCTGCCGATGAAGCCCGCCACGAACAGGTTGGCCGGCTCGTCGTAGACGTCCTGCGGGACTCCGAGCTGCTGGATCCGCCCCTCCGCCATCACCGCGATCCGGTGGCCCAGCGTCATCGCCTCGACCTGGTCATGGGTGACGTAGAGCGACGTGGTGGGCACGAGCTGGTGGATCTTCTTCAGCTCGGCGCGGAGCTGCGTCCGCAGCTTGGCGTCGAGGTTCGACAGCGGCTCGTCGAGCAGGAAGGCCTGCGGACGGCGGGCCAGCGCCCGGCCCATCGCCACCCGCTGGCGCTGGCCGCCGGAGAGCTGCGCCGGCTTGCGCTTGAGCAGCTCGTCGAGGCCGAGCAGCGTCGCTCACCTCACGCACCCGGGCCGAGATCTCGCTGCCCGACATCTTCCGCTGGCGGAGCCCGAAGCCGATGTTGCGCTCGACGCTCATGTGAGGGTAGAGCGCGTAGTTCTGAAACACCATGGCGATGTCGCGGCGACCCGGCGAGTCGTGGTTGACGACCCGGTCGCCGATCGCGATCTCGCCGCTGGTCGGCTGCTCGAGGCCGGCGACCATGCGCAGGGCGGTCGTCTTGCCGCAGCCCGACGGGCCGACCAGCACCATGAACTCGCCGTCCTTCAGGAGCAGCGACAGGTCGTCGACGGCGACGACCTCGTCGAACTTCTTGGTGACCGACCTGAACTCGACCGTCGCCATGCGGTCAGCCCTTCAGTCCCGAGGCGGCGATCGAGCGGACGAACGACCGCTGGGCGAGGATGAACGCGATCACCATCGGCGCCAGGCCGAGCACGTTGCCGGCCATCAGGATCGTCCACTGGGTCTGGTGCATGCCCTGGAAGGTCGAGAGGCCGACCTGCAGCGTCATGTGGCTCTGGGTGTTGATCGCGACCAGCGGCCAGAGGAAGTCGTTCCACGTCCACAGCAGCATGATCAGGGCCAGCGTCGAGAGCGCGGGAGCGGACAGCGGCAGCACGATCTTGACCAGCACGCCCAGCCGGCTGCAGCCGTCGATGCGGGCGGCCTCCTCGAGCTCCACGGGCAGGGTGCGGAAGAACTGGCGGAGCATGAAGATGCCAAACGCGTTGACCAGGTTGGGCGCGATCAGTGCGCCCAGCGAATCGATCAGGCCGAGGTGGCGGACGATCAGGAAGGTCGGGATCAGGATCACCTGGAACGGCACCATCAGCGTCGCCAGCAGGACGATGAAGAGCAGGTTGCTGCCGAAGAAATGGATCCGCGCGAAGGCGTAGGCGGCGAGGCTGCAGAACACCAGGTTCGACAGCACCACGACCGCGCAGACGATCACCGAGTTCAGGTACCAGGCGCCGAACGGCACCGAGTCGATGGCGGCCGTGTAGTTGTGCCAGTCGATTCCCGACGGGATCAGCACGGGCGGAAAGTGCCGCGCCTCGTCGGGCTTCTCGATCGACGTGATCAGCATCCAGATCAGCGGCGTCGCCATCAGCAGCGCAAGCGGGGCGAGGAACAGGTGACGGGCGCTGAAGGGCAGGTACTTCACGAGGTGTAGTGCACCGTCCTGCGGCTGATCGCGAACTGGATGACCGTGATCACCAGGATCGCGATGAAGAGGACGTAGGCGATCGCGGCGGCGTAGCCGGCCTCGAAGAACTGGAACGCCTGCTGGTACAGGTAGTAGACGACCACCGTGGTGGCGCCCAGCGGGCCCCCGCGGGTGGTGTTGTAGATCTCGTCGAAGAGCTGCAGCGCGTTGATCGTCGACCACACGACCAGGAACAGGGTCGCCGGCCCCAGCAGCGGCAGCGTCACCGAACGGAAGGTCGCCCAGCGGCTGGCCCCGTCGATCGCCGCCGCCTCGAGCAGCTCCTGGGGGATCCCCTGCAGCGCGGCCAGGTAGATGATCACGTCGAAGCCGACCCACCCCCAGACGGTCATGGCGACGATGCCGTACATCGCCTGGTCGGGGTTCGTGAAGAACCCCTGCGACGGGATCCCGATCTCGTTCAGGAACCAGTTGGCGAGCCCGTAGGTGGGGTCGAGGAGCCAGTTGAAGATGATCGCCGTTGCCACAGTCGACACCGCGACCGGGATGAACACGCCGGTGCGGTAGAGGCTGATGAAGCGGACCGGCTTGCTGAGCGCGACGGCGACCGCCAGCGACAGGATGATCGAGATCGGGACGAACAGCAGGGTGTACTCGATCGTGTTGTGGATCGACCGCCGGAACGTCGGGTCGTGGCTCAGCGCCTTGTAGTTCGCCAAGCCGACCCAGTGGGGCGACGTGACCAGATCGTTGTGCTGCAGCGAGAGCAGGGCGCCCCAGCCGATCGGCACGAGCTGGAACGCCACCAGCAGGAGCGTGGCGGGAAGGACGAAGAGCCAGCCCGAGACGTGATCAGACCGCAGGAACCGCATCTGCTCCCGTCAGGTTACGGCGCAGCCAGGATCGCGTTCACCTGCGAGGCGGCCTGGTCGAGGGCCTGCTGCGGCTGGGCCTTGCCCAGCAGCACCGACTGTACCGCCGTCCCGATGGCCGCCGAGATCTTCGGGTAGAGGGGCGTCACGGGACGAGCCTTGACGGCGTTCTTCAGGTTGGCGACGAAGGTCGCCACACCCGGGTACTTGGCGACGTACTGCTTGAACGCCGGCAGGTTGACGTCGCCGCTGCGGATCGGCAGGTCGCCGGTCATCAGCGACCACTCCATGCTCTGCTTGGGGCTCGTGAACCAGGAGATGAAGTCCCAGGCTGCCTTGCTCCGTTGCGAGCCGTTGTTGAACAGCACCCAGTTGTCGGGGCCGGAGATCGTCTGGTGGTTCTGGTCGGACGGCAGGATCTGCACGCCGAAGTTCACGTTCGGGAAGCCCGCCAGATCCCAGGGGCCGGTGTAGAGCATCCCGATGTGGCCGGAGTTGAAGATGTTCGCGTAGGCGTCGTTGCCACTGTCCAGGTAGACCGACTTGTCCTTCACGGCCATGTTCTGCAGGAGCGTGAGCGCCTTCACGCCGGCCGGGGAGTCGAACGCCGCCTTTGTGTTGTCAGGCGTGAGAATATCCCCGCCGGCCTGCCAGAGCAGCGCCTCGAAGCGCCACACGGTGTCCTCGCTGCCGTCGTTGACGTAGGCCCAGCCGAACTGCTTGGTGGCCGGGTTGGTCAGCTTCTTGGCCGCGTTCTCGAGGTCGTTCCACGTCCAGTTGGCGGTCGGGTAGGCCAGGTGCGCCTGCTGGAACAGCTTCTTGTTGTAGACCAGCGCCAGGTTGTCGACCAGCGCCGGCACGCCGACGATCTTCCCGTTCACGGTCGCCACCTGCCGCTCGACCGTCCAGAAGTCGTTCCAGTTGAACGACGGGTCATTCTGCATGTAGCTGTTCAGGGACAGCACCTTGGGGCTCTGGGCGATGTTGGCGGCCCACGAGCCGTACAGGTAGGAGATGTCCGGCGGGTCGCCGCCGGCAATCGCGGTCAGCACCTTCTGGAGCGCGTAGTCGGAGTTGCCCGAGTACTGGTCGGTGACGTGGATCTTGGGGTGCGACGCGTTGTACTGCGCCACCATCTTCTTCATGGCGGCGGCCTCGGTGTCCTGGTAGCCATGCCAGATGACGATGTTGGTGACGCCTCCCGACGAGCCGGATGACGACGAGCCACAGCCGCCGGCGACGGCGGCGAGGCCCGCGACGGCGAGCAGGACACACAGGGAGCGGACAGATCTCACGGGAGCACCACCGATCGGGTCAGACTGTGGGGGTGGTCTGGGTCAAGGTTACGGGCCAGGGCGAGCTCGACCGCAGCGCGCTGGGCGAGAACGAGAGTGGCAAGAGGGCTGAGAGTGTTGGGGGCGACAGCCGACCCGGCCCGCGCTGCGTCCTCGAGGACGGCGGGGTCGACGGGGCCGACCGGCCACACCAGAGTAGATGACGCGTTCGCGCTGATGGGCCCATGGCGGTACTCCATGGCGGGGTAGGCCTCGGCCCAGGCGCCTGCAGCCTCGCGGAACTTGAGCGCGGCCTCGTTGGCCAGGCCGACCGTCCAGCCGACGCCCAGGAACACGAACCGCTCCGGCGAGAGCAGGTCCGGCAGTGACGCCGTCAGGGCCATCTCGGCGGACACGGCCTCGTCGGAGACCGGCAGGCCGACACTGGTCAGGAGCAGCGCCAGAGCCGTCGTGGCAAACCGGGTCTGGACGACCGACTGCTCGTCGGCGAAGCCAAGCTCGATCACGGCGGACGCCTGCCGGCCGACCGGGGAGTCGGCCAGCGCCGTGATCACGACCACGGGACTGGTGTCGGTACGCGAGCCGAGCAGCCGGACGACCTCGCTGGTGGTGCCGGAACGGGAGATCGCGACCATCCGGTCGTAGCGGCGGCCGGACGGCATCTCGGATGCGGCGAACGCGTCGGTCTCGCCGCCTCCCAGCGCCTCGCGGGCGGCTGCATAGGCCTGCGCCATGAACCACGAGGTGCCACATCCGACGACCGCCACCCGCTCGCCCTGGCGGGGGAGGACGTCCTGGTAGCGGGGCGCGAGCGCAGCCGCGCGGCGCCAATCGGCCGGTTGAGTGAGGATTTCGCGTTCGATTGCGCTCATCTTTGGCGATTCTAAAGCAAAATCGATCACGATTCAACGTCGTCCGCGCACCACGCAGGGTACGATTGGCCAATGCGTCAAGCGGATCGGTTGACCGCCGTGCTGGAGCGTCTGTCCCAGAACGGCAGCCTTGGGGTGGTCGAGCTGGCGGCGGAGCTGGACGTGTCGCCGGCCACCGTCCGCCGCGACCTGCGGCTGCTCGAGGAGCAGCACCTGCTCAGCCGCACGCACGGCGGCGCGGTCGCGAACGGCGTCGTCTACGAGCTGCCGCTGCACTACCGCAGCGCCCGGCACGGCGAGGAGAAGCGGCGGATCGCCCGCGAGGCTGCCTCGCGGGTGGCGGAGGGCACCGCCATCGGGTTGACCGGCGGTACGACGACCACCGAGGTTGCCCGCGCGATCGTCGCGTTGCCCCGCCTGACGGTGGTCACCAACTCGCTCAGCATCGCGTCAGAGCTGGCGGTGCGCCCGAACCTGAAGCTGGTCGTCACGGGCGGCGTCGCCCGGGTCGAGTCCTACGAGCTGGTCGGCCCGCTGGCCGAGGCGTCGCTGGCCGGCCTGAACATCGACCAGGTGTTCGTCGGCGTTGACGGCATCTCGGCGCGGGCGGGGCTGACCACCCACCACGAGATCGAGGCGCACACCAACCGAGCGCTGATCGACCGCGCCCAGGTCGTGACCGTGGTGGCCGACGGCTCGAAGCTGGGCGTCACCGCGTTCGCCCAGATCTGCGAGCTGGGCCGGGTGACCGAGCTGATCACCGACGCAGACGCGCCCCGGGACGTGGTCGACGAGCTGATCGCCCAGGGCATCGCTGTTACGGCTGTGTGAGGTCCTGGTAAGACACCGCAGTCGTCGGTGCGAGCAGTCGACTAGTCCCGGATGCCCACAGGAAGCGCGTCGCCGTGCGCTGCGATCAGCTCCTCCACCATGTCGTGGATCTGCTCCGGCGACAGCGTTGCGGCCGCCGCCGGATCGAGCAGGGCCGCGTGGTGAACGTGCTCGCGACTGCCTTCCAGGGCCGCGCGCACCGTCAGCTCGCAGACGTTCAGGAACGTCCGGTTGAGCGCTGCCAGCTGCGGTGGTAGCGGGCCGACCGCGGTCGGCTGGACACCGTTTCGGTCGACCAGGCACGGCACCTCGACGCATGCTCCTTCGTGCAGGTTCGGGATCAGGCCATCGTTGCGGACGTTGCCGTAGATGACGCGCTCCTGGCCGGTCAGCATCGAGTGGATGATCAGCGAGGCGTACTCGTTGCTGCGCTCGATCTCGAGCTCCTGCCCGGTCTCCAGGGCCGTCTTCATCTGCTCGTACTCGGCCAGGTTCTCCTCGCTGCGGCGAACGTACTCGCCGACCGGGATCCGGAACTGCTCGATCGCGGCCGGGTCGTGCATGAACCACGGCAGGTATTCGGCGGAGTGCTCGCTCGACTCGGTCGGGAAGTAGCCGAGCCGGCGGTACATCTCGACCCGCACCCGCCGGCGAAGCTCGGGGTCACGCTCGATCGCCTCGTCGAGGCGCGGGTAGAGGTTCTCGCCGTTGCGCTCGAACCGGAGGATGAACGCCTGGTGGTTGACGCCGGCGCCCAGGAACGACACCTCCTCGAACGGAACGCCCACCAGCTCGGCCAGCTGGTCGGTCGTGTACTGCACCGAGTGGCAGAGCCCGACGATCTGCTTGGTCGGGCTGCCCTCGTACGTCGCCCAGCAGAGCATCGCCATCGGGTTGGTGTAGTTCAGGAGCCAGGCGTCGGGGCACAGCTCCGCCATGTCCGACCCGATGCCGAGCATCACCGGGATCGTCCGCAGGGCGCGGAAGATGCCGCCGACGCCGAGCGTGTCGGCAATCGTCTGCGGCAGCCCGTACCTGGCGGGGATCTCGAAGTCGAGCTTGGTGGCCGTGTGACCGCCGACCTGGATCATGTTGATCACGTGGTCGGCGCCGTCGAGCGCGCGGCGGCGATCGAGGTGAGCCTCGATCCGGGGGGACGCACCCAGCGCCTTGGCCGTGTAGCGCGCCATCGCTTCACCCACCTCCAGGCGCTCCTGGCTGATGTCGTGGAGGGCGATCTCGGCATCCGCGAGCTCTGGGAAGGAGAGGATGTCGCCGAGCAGGTTTTTTGTGAATTCGACGCTTCCCGCGCCGACGAACGCAATTCGTGGCATGATTGCAAGTGTTCCACATCGGGCATAAACGAGCAAGAATGTTCACGCCGGATCGCAAGGGGGCTCCGATGGGTCGTTCACGAAGGGTTCTGATCGGACTCGCAACGCTGCTGGTCGCGGGCGTTGCCGGAGCGGGCGGCGGGTCCACGGCGATCGCGCACGCGGCCGGAGGACCGAAGGCCATCCAGCTTCCGGTGCCCGTTGGCACGCTGCACGTGCAGGGCAACCTGCGTGACGGAGGCTTTGTCAGCGCGACCGGCGTGCAGTGGCATCCCGGGACGCTCCCGGCCGGCGACAAGCTGCTCACCTTCACGGTCACCGATACCTGGAACGCCTGCGCGTCGCCCACCTCCGGCTGCGTCGCCGGCGCCGACACCACCTCGACCCCGATGGCCGCGCACAGCTACATCCCGGGCCACGCCGACGCCGGCCTCTACCTGCAGGTCGTCGAGAAGGCGACCGAGGTGATCGAGACCGACCCGGCGACGTTCACCTTCCGGATCCGGCACACCACGGTGACCGCGACCTCCACGGGCACCGTTGCCTCCTATCCGGCGGGCGCAAAGCCATGGAGCTCCTTCGTGAACGGGCTTCCCGAGCGGGAGACCGGGTCGAACTCGGAGATCTTCCAGGTCTCGCCGGCCCACTTCAACCAGGCCGACGGCACGCCGACGGTCAGCTACCAGATCGACGGCGGCGGCTGGCAGCCCCTGCCCTCATCCCGCGTCTTTGCCACCGGCACGCTTGCCGTCGGCGATCACTGGGTGGCGATCCAGACGCAGAACGGCGCCGGCTCGACGGAGCGGGCGTTCGCCTGGCGGGTAACTCCGCTGCCGGCACCGGTGGCGTGCATTCCGCGTGGTGGGCGCACCTGCTTCTACCCGCCGCACCTCGACAGCACCGGCCGGCCGATGCGCTGGGACTGGCAGATCGGCCGCGTCGCGCCGCTCGAGCGGAAGGGCGCCCACGCGGTCGACATGTATGACGTCGACGGGTTCCTGACAACGACGGACGAGATCACGGCGATGCACACCGAGTGGCAGGCGGCGACGCTGCCGCACCCCAAGGTCAGCTGCTATCTCGACCTGGCATGGGAGGCCTACCGGCCTGACGGAAGCACCGAGCCGCAGGGCGCGTTCCCGGCGACCACGTTGGGCAACGTCTACTACGGCTATCCGCAGGAGCGCTGGGTCGACGTCCGGCAGCTCGATGCGCTGAAGCCGATGATCGACCACCGGATCGCGATGTGCGCCGCCAAGGGCTTCGACTCGGTCGAGCTCGACGACATCGACAGCTACGACCCGCCCACCGAGACCGGCTTCCAGCTGACGCCCGGCGACTGGCAGAACTTCCTCGCCTACACCGACAACGAGGTGCACCGCTACGGCATGACGGCGATGTGGAAGAACTCGCCGCTGCTCGCCTGGTGGGGACGCCAGTACACCGACGGCGCAGTGGTCGAGGAGTGCTACGTCTACACCCAGTGCTTCTCCGCCGACCTGGCGGGGACGACCAGCCGCGGCATCACCTGTACCGTGGTCACCGGCCCGACGCCATGCGGCTGGGACGCGTTCACCACCGACTTCACTCCACAGCAGCCCAACGGCAAGTGGGTCGGCGAGGACGAGTACAAGGAGGACGGCTTCGTCTGCGGGCCCGGTGCGTCAGGCCCGAACTGCAGCGGCCCCCACGCCTACGCGGCATTCTGCGCCGCGGTGGAGGGGCCGTCCTACGGGTTCTCGGCGCTGAGGATGACAAACGCGCTGGACGGGAGTGTCTTCCAGCCGTGTCCCACGGGCACGTGATCGCTCGGGGCGCCGGGGCTGGAAAGGCTGTACCCGAACCGGCGCACCCGGGCTTCCAGACGGTCGATGCCGCGGTTGTAGGCGCGATACCGCCACCAGGCTGACCGCCGCCGGTCCCAGGCCTCGAAGTACCGTGTCGTTGAGGCTGCGCCGTACCGCCTTGCCGACATCCGGCGGTGACTCGAGGCCGAGCCAGTCGAACACGCCGGCCAGCACCTGCTCCGGGTCGGCCGTCAGGTCCTCGTAGCGGATCAGGATCAGCTCGTCGACGTGCGGCGCGTCCTCCAGGAGCTGTTCGTAGCAGGCGAGCCAGTGCTCGATCAGGCTGATCTCGGAGGTGTGCGACCACTTGCGGGTGGCGCCTGCCACCACGATCGGGTCGCGAATCACCATGACGAACCGAGACGCCGGGAACAACGCGCGCAGGAAGCGGGTGCGCACCAGGTTGGGCGGCGACTTCTCGAGCAGGAACGGCCGCGACATGTCCCAGTGCCGGCTCCACTCGCCGAGCAGGCGAGCGGCACACGCCTGGGTGGCGAGGGGCGACGCCTCGGTCAGGTGCGACGCAGGGTCGAACCCGAAGCGGCCGGGGCCGCCATGTTCGATGGCCGCCGGAAAGACGCTCTGAAGGTGCTGTCCCTCGTCCTCGGGCACGCCGGTGCCGGAGAACCCGCTGACCATCGGGTGCTCCGCCAGGCAGCGCGACAGCACCGACGTCCCGCTTCGGTGCAGGCCGCCGACGAAGACGAAAGTGTGGTCGTCCACTCCTAGAGCGTACGGGAGTTTCTGCAAGTTCGCAGCATCACGCCGGCGCCGCGGTCACGCAGCCGGCGCGAGCGCGTCGACGGCTCGGTCGGGGAAGATGCGCTCCCCGGGGTTGGCCAGGCTGTACCCAAAGCGTGCCACGTCCGGCTCGAGGGCCGCGATGATCTGGTCGTAGGAGCGACGCCGCCGCCAGCTCGAGCGTCGCCGGCGCCACGCGTCCAGGTACAGCTCGTTCCCGTGCTGCAGGACGGTCTTCCAGGTCTCGGGAGGCGCCTGCAGCCCGAGGAACTCGAACACCCCGCCCAGGACGCCCTGAGGATCGGCGACCAGATCCTCGTAGCGGATCAGGCTCAGGTGGCGTACGCCGGGGACGTCGGCGAGCAGGCGCTCGTGGCAGATCAGCCAGTGCGAGATCAGCTCGAGCTCGGAGAGCCGTGACGCGGCCACAGATGCACCGGCCACGGCGATCGGGTCGCGCATGACCATGATGAACCGGGACTCCGAGAAGAGCGCCTGGAGGAACCGGGTGCGAACGAGGTTCTCCGGCGCCCGGGCGAGCAGGTAGGGCCGCGACGTATCCCACTCACGGCTCCACCGTTGGAACAGCTCGTCGGCGGTCTGCCGGGTGGCGAGCGGCGCCTGCTCGGTCAGGAAGGACGCAGGATCGAGGCCGTCGCGGATCTGCCGCCGGTCATCCTCGCCCGCGCCGGCGAACCCGCCGATCAGCGGGTGCTCGGAGAGGCACCGGCAGAGCAGCGACGTACCGCTGCGGTGCAATCCACCGACGAAGACAAACGTCTGAGACCCCTCGTCCACCATTCTCAGTCTCGGCAGCCACCGGCCTGCCCGCGACTCCCCGACCGGGGGATGCGGGGTCAGTCGCCGGCTTGGGCGCGCCGGTCAGCGATCAAGGAGATCATCTCGAAGGCGACGTGGGCGGCGGCCATCGCGGTCATGTTGTTCGGGTTGTCCTTGGTCGGCATCAGGCAGACCACGTCGCCGCCGATCACGTTCAGCCCGCGGACGCTGCGCACCAGCCGGGTCGCCTCGTGGAGGTCAAAGCCCTTCTCGCCGACCTCCAGGTTCGAGACGGCCGGCGCCACCGACGGGTCGAGGCAGTCGAGGTCGAACGAGATGTAGACCGGCAGGTCGCCGATCCGCTCCCGGATCAACGCGCAGGCCGCTTCCAGGCCCATGTCGCGATACTCGTCGATGTCGATCACGCGGTAGCCGAGCTCGTCGTCCTGCTCATGCCAGGCGAGGGTGCGCGGGTTCCCGCGCATGCCGATCTGGATGCTGTGGGAGCCGTCGACCCGGCCCTCGCGGACGAGGTAGGCAGCCCAGTGTGCGGCCGAGTCCCTGGCGCCCATCCAGTGCGGGATGTTCTCGTACGTGTCCGTGTGGGCGTCGAGGTGCAGCAGCGCGACCTTCCCGCCGCCGGTCAGTGGCGAACCGTCGCTGGCAAGCCCGCGGACGATGGCGCCGGTGACGGCGTGGTCACCGCCAATCGAGACGGTGCGCGTGCCTGCGGCCGCAACCCCGGCGAAGTAGTCGCTGATCCGGGCAACGCAGGCCTCGTTGTCCATAGCCTCGGGCAGGGGCACGTCGCCGAGGTCGTTGATGCGGGCGTGATCCCAGGGAACGATCCCGAAGTGGCGGTGCGCCCGCCGGTAGTGCGCCGAGACGTTGCGGACGGCGCGCGGCCCCAGGTGCTGGTCGCGCTCGGTGGAGCCGTTCCCCGACGAGTGCGGCACGCCGACCAGCGCAATGTCGCAGGCAGCCGGATCCGGGTTCGCCGGGCACCGGAAGAGGGTCGGGATGCCCCACCAGTAGAGCGCTTCGAGCAGAACGAGATCGTCGGAGCCGGGAACATCGGGCATGGTCCCGACATCGTAGGCGCCGGCGGATCGGGACGCTAAGCCGCGCGCTCGGCGTCGTCCACGCCGGCGAGCTCGCGCTTTGCGTCGAGCACGAAGGCGGACAGCTGGGACACCGTCTCGGGATCGAGGTCGTCCCACTCCAGCGCCAGCACGCTGCCGCGCCTGGAGGCCAGCCGGCACGGGGCGTCGATCCGCAGCCCGGTCGGCAGCTCGACCGTGATCTGGAAGCGATCGCCCTCCGGCGCATCGGGACAGTCGACCGCGAGGCCGCCGGCGCTGATGTCGCGGGTCGTGGCGCTGGCCGGCTGCGCAGCGTCGGCAGCGCGCAGCTCGACCGGAAGCGCCAGCTCGAGGCGCGGGTAGGTCCGCCGCTGGCGGAGCATGACGCCGTCGCCGACGCCGAACCGGATGGTCGAGGACTCTCCCTGCCGCAGGTAGCCGCGCAACGCCACCGGCCGCGCGCGGTGGGTGAACGTCAGGAAGCAGTCCGCGAGCACCGGCTCGTCGCCCAGCAGCGCACGCGGATCTCCGGCGGGCTGGAGCACCGCCTCGCCGCGGTCGACCGCCAGCACGACGACGTCCAGGTCGACGCTGCCCTGCTTGGTGGTCTTCGAGACCATCGCGTACTGACGCTCGCTCAGACGCCTCATGGCCCCGCCGTCGTCTCAGCTGCCGGGGTCACCGATCCTCCCAGAAAGGTTGATCCGTTATCGACCATGACGCCTCTGCCTTGAGCGGATCGGTGTCACGCGGACGGCTCCCGGCGCTCGCTGATCCAGTAGCGGGGGCCCGGTCCCAGGCGGTGCGCCTGGTCGCCGGGGTTGGCCAGCTGGCACTGCTTGAGCGACAGGCACCCGCACCCGATGCACCTGGTGAGCCCCTGCTCGAGCCGCTCCAGCTCGGCGATGCGCTCGCGGATCCGGGCCCGCCAGGCGCGGGAGAGCCGGCGCCCAGTCGCGCCCGACCGGAGTGCGATCGGGCGGCAGCTTGGACAGCTCCTCTGCGATCTCGTCCAGGCTGAGGCCGATCTTCTGGGCGAACACGATGAAGGCGATCCGCCGCAGAGTCGGCCGGGGGAAACGGCGGTGGCCCGAACCGCTGCGCGTGGACCGGATCAGGCCGCGCTGCTCGTAGTAGCGAAGCGCCGACGCGGCCACGCCGCTGCGGTGCGCCACCTCGCCGATCGTCAGCAGCTCGTCCGGTCGTGCAGTCGTTTCTGTGGCTCCCATTTGACTTAAAGCTTACTTGAACTTGTACATTGCCACGAAAGGAGCGGATCCTCAACCGAGGGAGGACACCATGAGATCGGCAAACGGCCCAGGAGCACAGATCACCGCGGTCGTCGTCGCCTGGCCTGGCGTCGAGGCAGGGCCGGGGACGAGGGGCGAGTTCGCGTTCCGCGTGGGCGGCAAGGAGATCGGGCACCTGCACGGCGACCACGCTGCCCATTTCGGATTCCCGAAGCGGCTCTGGCGCGAGCTGCGCGAGGACGGGCGGATCGAGCCTCACCCCGTGTTCCCGGATCGCGAAGGACCGGCGTCGCACCAGATCGCGGACGAGCAGGACGTGCAGGAAGTGATCCAGCTGCTTCGCCTCAACTACGACCGGTTCACGACAAAGGAGGTAGCCAGCACGAGCAACGAGGCGGCGGTTTAGAACTGGTCGAGAGCCTCGATGCGGTCGAGGCTCTCGCGCCGCCACACAGCGTTCCGGTCGTAGTAGACCTCGAACGCCGGCACCGATTCCGGTAAGCCGACCCAGTGTCGCTTCGACCGCGTGAAGATGTGCACGTCGGGCGACACCTGCGACGGATCGTCGAGCGTGCCGGCGCGGACAAACCGGATATCCGGTCGCCCGTACTCGCTGTAGACCGCGACCTGGCAGGTCGGACAGCGGAGGATCTTCTGGACGCTGCCGTCGTCCCGGGGAGCGTCGACCCGCCGCGGCTCGCCCGCCACCAGCTCCATTCGGTCAGCCTCGATCAGGGCGTTGACGGCGAACGCGCTGCCGGTCTGGCGCTGGCAGTTGAGGCAGTGGCAGCAGTGCGTCACCAGCGGCTCCGACGTCAGCCGGTAGCGGATCTCGCCGCACGAACAACCACCCTCGGCCCACGCGGTCATGTGTCCCTCCGGCTCACCGGTACCACCATACGCGCCAGGTTACCGCGAGGCCCGCGAGCACCGGGACCGTTGCCGGAAGCTTGGAGGTGGCGTCGATCAGCAGCAGCCCGAACAGCATCGCTGCGACCGCGACCACCGCTCCGGCGACGACACGCGGCCGGGTCTGCCTGCCGATCACGGCGCCGAGGAGGGCCGGCGCCAGGAAGTCGAGCCAGCCCATCGAGGAGTTGCCGAGGTCCACCTGCTGCAGTCCGGGAAGCGGGTGAGCCGGTCCTGTGCCAACGCTGATCGGAGGCAGCGTCGCGTGGTTGAGGGCGACCGTCGTGTGCGCCACCTGGCTCGTCCCGAAGACCAGGTAGGTGTCGAGCACGACCAGGCCGACGATGCCGATCGCCAGGTAGCGGGCCGGCGTGATCGGCCCGACGAAGCCGGCGATCGCCAGGCAGGCGCCGCCGATCAGCAGCATTACTGCGATCTGGGCGCTGCGCCCGCCCGCCTGCCAGGCCGTCGACGTAGAGCCCGGCCGCAGCGACCGCGGTCAGCGCGGGCCAGCGCCAGCGGGCAATCCACCCCAGCGAGCCGGCGAGCACCGGCGTGGCGATGGTGCCGAGCCAGGTCAGGATGCTGGCGCCGGCACCGCCGAGCAACGCGACCAGGCCCACCCCGACCACCATCGCCGCGGCCGGGCCGACCAGCCCCACCAGCGCCCCCCGCCGGCTCGACGAGTCCCTGCCCACCGCCGGCAGCACCACCAGCACCCCCTGCGCCACGCACAACGTCACGTACCAGGGGATCAGGAACACGCGGGGAGCGTAATCCGCGGTTGCTAGGCGTCCGCATGGGCGAAGGCCGCCGCCCTCAAAACCTGAACCGGACGGCCCCTTGACGAGGCGCGACGCACGGTTCTACATTTCGTTAACGGCTGGGCTGCACAGTCAGTCCACCATTTGCGGGTTCGGAGGTGTCGGTTCCGCGAGTGGCGCTCGGAGCGGCACCTTCCCTGTCATATTCAACGGGAAGGGAGGATGTCATGGTCGAGAACAAGGTCGTGGTCGAGCAGTACGCGCACGCATCGTGGCGGATCACCTTCACGGGCGAACATGACATCTCCACCGTGCCGGCCATCCGGCAGGCATTGGATGAGGTGTTCGGCTACGGAACAAACATCCTGCTCGACTTCTCCGAAGCAACGTTTATCGACTCCAGCGTGCTCAGCCAGTTGGTGAAAGCCCAGCGGCGCGCGGACGCAAACGCCGACGAGCGACTCGTGTTGGCCGTGCCGCCCGCGTCGCCTCCGGCCCTCGTCATCGACCTGACTGGGATGCGCGAGGTACTCCGAATCTACGATTCTCGCGACGAAGCGGCCGAAGCGCTAGTCGCACAGAGCCCTACGGACTGATGTCCGCTCCTGTTGAGACCACCCGCCACCACGCGGTCGTCGTGCCGGCGGCGGGAGGCAGACCTCGAAGGAACTCGTAGCGGCCGAGACCGGGCACGACGTGGAAGTCGCAGGTGCCGCGGTTGGAGAAGGGCTCCAGCAGACCGACCATGCACCGCGCGTAGGAGCTGGCGCTCCGCTCGCCGTTCCACTCGTAGAGTCCGCGGTAGATCCGGGTGTCCCGATCCTCCAACCACAGCTTCGAGGAGAAGCCCGGGAAGCCGGCGAACAGCGGTGTGTGGATCAGAGACTCGCGGCGGAAGCCGGCGTGGAGAACGGGGACGTCGCCAAGGAAGGCGAGACGAAACCGGATGACGAGGATCACTGGGTCATCTGGAACAGGCCCCGTCAATCGCGTCTCGCGAAAGATTCTCGACGTCGTACCGTCCGCGAACCGGATGGGTAAGCCCACGTCGGCCGAGGGCCGGATCAGGCGCCGACCTCGCGCGAGGCGCGCCCACTTGCACGCTGACTTGAGGTAGGCCCCGGCCACGCTCTCGCTCTTTGCGCGTGTCAGCTTCATGTCTGCAGTACCGAATGTGTATGTGGAGACCTACGCGCGTGGCGCTAGTGCATGCGCAGCACGATCACCACGAAGGCCGCGATCATGACCGCGAACCAGAACGCTGCCGCCAGGCGCGCTCGCTGCTGGGATCGACGGTCGTTCATCTGCGCCGGCCGAGTTGGCCACCAACGAGACTCCGGGTCGCGCTCTGGTGGGGAATCTCAACCTGATACGCCGCGGTGAGAGTCATGGAGCAGATACTGGTGGAGGCCAGGCCTTGTGGCATCGGGGGCTCCGCGGAACGACGCTGCGCGATCACGTCGTCCGGCTGCGGAAGAGCCGCAGCTGCGCTCCGCACAAACCCGCAGCCGACAAATCACAGATTCGGCGATACCCCGATGCGAAAACCGCGAGTATCGCGCAGGATGCGCAGATGGAATCATCGGGGCACACCGCTGTGACTGACCCTCCGAACCTCATTCGTGATGTCCTGCTCCGCGACGGTACGTCACTGAGGCTCCGGCAGGCGACACCGGCCGACACAGACACCCTCCTGCAGTTCCTTCGGGGATTGTCGACCCAGAGCCTGTACTTTCGATTCTGCGGATTCCCACACCTCGACCATGAGTTGGTCGCGCGGTATCTCACGGGCGATGGCCCAGGCCGAGTCTCGCTACTGGCAGACCGCCGGAGGAGAGATCGTCGCCATCGGCACTCTCGATCGGCTCCGCGCCGCAGCGTCGGCCGAGGTTGCATTCGCGGTCGCAGATCGATTCCAGGGGCAGGGCGTCGGTACCCGCCTGCTCGAACAGCTGGCCGACATTGCCGTCGGTCTGGGCATCGAGCAGTTCATCGCTGACGTGGATGCAGAGAACGCTCTGATGCTGGCTGTGTTCCGGGACGCCGGTTTCGAGGTGTCCCGTCACCTGGAGGCGGGGACGCTGGAGGTGCAGCTGCGAATTGCACCGACCGAGCGCTACCACCAGGCGGTCGACCGCCGCGACCACACTGCAGCGGTCGCATCGCTGCACCCTTTCTTCGCTCCTGCCTCGGTGGCAGTCGCCGGTGCTTCGCCCCGCCGGGACAGAGTTGGGCACGCGGTGTTCGGCAACCTGATCGCCGGCGGGTTTGCCGGAGCCGCATACCCCATCAACCGATCGGGCGACTCGGTCGCCGGGCGACCCGGCTACCGAACCTTCGGAGAACTCCCCTCCCCGGCCGACCTGGCCGTCATCTGCGTCCCCGCCGAGGCGGTGCTTGAGCAAGCCGCTGCTGCCCTCGACGCCGGCACGCGGGCGATCTGCGTGATCTCGGCGGGCTTCGCCGAGGTCGGGCCGGAAGGTGTGCAGCGCGAGGCCGGCCTGCTCGCGCTGGTGCGCGACCGCGGGGCGCGCCTACTGGGGCCGAACTGCCTTGGCATCGCTGTACCCGGGTGGCATCTCAACGCCACGTTTGCCTCGCGGCCGCTGTTGCCCGGTTCCATTGGCTGCTCGTCCCAGAGCGGTGCGCTGGGACTGGCGGTACTCGAGCACGCAGCGTCGCGCGGCTTCGGGCTGTCGTCGTTCGTGTCGGTAGGCAACAAGGCAGACATTTCGACCAACGACCTGCTGGAGTACTGGGAGGAGGACGACGCGACCCGGCTCGTCCTGCTCTACATGGAGTCGTTCGGCAATCCTCGGAGGTTCGCCCGGATCGCGGAACGTGTCGCACGGCGAAAGCCGATTCTGGCGATGAAGGGCGGAACCAGCAGCGCCGGCGCTCGAGCCGCGCAGTCCCACACCGCGGCTCTGGCCGGCTCTGACGCCGCTGCCAGCGCCCTCTATGCCCAGGCCGGAGTGCTTCGCATCCGCACCCTGGAAGAGTTACTGGATACCGCCTCGTTCCTCGTTGATTCCCCGCTTCCCGCGGGCAATCGGGTTGCGGTGGTGACGAATGCGGGCGGCCTGGGAATCCTGTGCGCCGATGCCTGCTCGGCGAACGGGCTCGAGCTGGCCTCGTTCGGTGAGGAGACGTCGGAGCACCTGCGCGCCTGCCTGCCAGCGCACGCCTCCTCCGAGAACCCGGTCGACCTGCTGGGGTCGGCGCCTGCCGAACTCTACGAGAAGGCGCTCAGCCTCGTGCTTGCCGATCCAGGAGTAGACGCGGCGATTACCTTGTTCGCGCCGGCCTCAATGGCAACCGCGGACGATGTAGCAGCGGCGATCTGCGCCGGTGCTCGCGCCGAGACCAAGCCCGTCGCCGCGGTGATAGTGAGTGCGGACGGGATACCTGCGCAACTGGTTCAGCCCGGCTCCCCTGCACGGGGATTCGCGTATCCCGAGTCGGCCGTTCAGACCCTTGCCCGGGCGGTTGAGCGGACGACCTGGCTGCGCCGACCGGTGGGTGTCGAGCATCGTCCAGAAGGAATCGACCGGCTGACGGCTCGCCAGATCGTTGCTGACGAACTCCGAGCCGGCTCTGACTGGCTAGCGGCGCCTCAGCTGCGCGCACTGCTCGGCTGCTACGGGCTGCCCTTGATACCAGAGGTCTCAGCGAGCGATCCGGGTCAGGCGGTCGCGGCGGCTGAGGAGCTCGGTTACCCGGTTGCACTCAAGCTGGCGGCTCCTGGACTGCACAAGACGGAAGTGGGGGGCGTTGCACTGGATCTACGTGACCAGTCTGCGGTTCGGGAGGCGGCACAGCGGCTGGGCGCAGCGGTGGTGGTGCAGCCAATGATCACCGGCGGTGTCGAGCTGCTGCTCGGCGCCCTCCAGGATCCCGTCTTCGGCGCCGTCATCGCGTTCGGAGCTGGAGGGACGCTGGCCGAGCTGGTTGGAGACGCCGCGGTGCGGCTTGCACCGATCACCGACGTTGATGCCGAGGAGCTCGTTTCGGCTGGGACGGTCGGGCGGCTGTTGCGAGGATTCCGCGGCGCGGCACCTGCGAACACCGCCGCTGTGATTGATGCTCTGCACCGGCTGTCCGCGCTGGCCGAGGACACGCCGGAACTTGCCGAGCTCGATCTCAACCCGATGATCGCCGGCTCAGATGGCTGCGTGATTGTCGACGCGCGGGCTCGCCTGACTGCTGCGCCGATACGGCCAGGCGCCAAGACCTGGTAGCGGTCGGTGACCAATCGATGCGAACGACGATCACGACTGGACTCTCGTTTGATGGTCGACAGCACGCGCACCGGTGGTGAGGGGCAGTGATGGATTGGGCATGATCCGCGTTCCACTGCGGCCGGCGATCGCTTCGGATGCATGTTCGAGCGAGGCGATGATCGTCGTACCGCCGGATTCGGCGAACTCCGCCGCAGCCTGCACCTTGGGCGACATGCTGCCCGCGCCAAGCTCACCGCTGTCCAACAGCGCTCGCGCCTGGTCGGCGTCGAGCTGCTCGATAGCTCGCGCGTCGGGAGTCCCAAACCCTGTGTACACGCAGTCGACGTCGGTAAGCAGCAGGAGCATGTCGGCTCCAACGGCCCTCGCCAGCACCACAGCAGCGAGATCCTTGTCAACGACCCCCTGGATCCCACGTGGGCGGCCGTCCTCGTCGAGTACGACCGGCACGCCCCCGCCCCCGGAGGCGATCACGGTCACGCCCGCGGCTACGAGCAGGCCGATCGACGCCTCCTGCAGGATGGCCACAGGGCGCGGCGATGGCACGACCCGCCGCCATCCGCCGGTGTCAGGCGCGATATCGAATCCCCGCTCCGCCTTGAGCCGGCGAGCGGTCAGCTCGTCGTACAGCGGCCCCACCGGCTTCCGCGGTGTGGTCAGCGACGGATCGTCGGGGTCGACGGCGGTTTGCGTGAGCAGGGTGGCGATCGGGCGGTGCGGGAGCCGGCGCCGCAGTTCCTGCTCCAGCAGGTAACCGACCATGCCCTCGCTCTCCGCCCCCAGTATGTCGAGCGGGTAGGGGCCTGCTGCTTCGTCCGCCTCGGTTTCGAGCAGCAGTACTCCGACCTGTGGCCCGTTGCCGTGCGTGAGAACGATTCGCCAGCTCGATCGCAGAACCGGCAGCAGCGCGGCCACCGCCCGTTCGATGTTCTGCTGCTGCACGGCCGCCGTGATGGGCTCACCACGACGGGCGAGCGCATTGCCACCCAGCGCGACGGTAACGGTGGTCACGACGGCTCCCAGGTCCAGTCACCGGTCACCAGGGCGTAGATCAGCGCCTGCTCGGTTGGGAGCCGGTTCGCCGCCTGTGCCCAGACGACCGATTGCGGGCCGTCGATGACGTCGGCTGTCACCTCTTGGCCCCTGTGAGCGGGCAGGCAGTGCATGAACACGGCGTCGGGGTCAGCCTCCGCCATCAGATCGCCGTCGACCTGGTAGGCGGCGAGGGCGTGCCGGTGCGCCGCGGCGTCCTGCTCGTCGCCCATCGATACCCAGACATCGGTGTACACGACTGAGGCGCCTTGGGCCGCCGTGCGGGGATCGGAGACGACCTGGATCGACCCGCCGTGCTCGGCGGCTACCTCGGCCGCGCGTGCCAGGATCCGGGCCTCCGGTCCGAGATGGTCTGGACTCGCAACGACGACATGCATGCCGCACAGCGCCCCGGCCTCCATCAGGGAGTGGGCGACGTTGTTGCCCTCCCCGACGTAGGCCAGCCGGACTCCGGCCAGGGTACCGAAGACCTCGCGGATCGTCAGCAGGTCGGCCAGGGCCTGGCAGGGGTGGTGCTGATCTGAAAGCGCGTTGATCACCGGTACGGACGCGTACCGTGACATCTCGACCAGGTCATCCTGCGAGAAGACCCGAGCGGCGATCGCGCATGCGTAGCCGGAGAGGACGCGGGCGGTGTCGGCGATCGGCTCGCCGCGCCCGAGCTGCAGCTCGTCGGGTCGTAGGAGAAGCGGAACGGCGCCCAGCCGGGCAGCGGCGCCGTGCAGCGAGACCCGCGTCCGGGTGGAGGGCTTCTGGAAGAAGCAGACCACCGTCTGCCCGGCGAGGGTGTCGAGGAACCGGTTGGGGTCCTTCTTCATCAAGTCCGCCAGGTCGAGCAGGGTGGTGAACTGCCGGTCTGACAGGTCGGACACGGCCAGGACGTCCCGGACGCGTGTCTGGTCGGCGGAGAGCTTCATGGCGTCACCTCGCGTGAGTCGGGTTCGATCGGGCAGGACGTGCAGCGCGGGAGTCGCGTAGCAGTCACCGACTACCGCTCCTTTCGAAGCTGGCAGCCGCCGTGCGGGTGGCCTCGGTGTTGCGCGGCACACTCGTGCGCAGCGGGACCACGATCACCGGGCAAGGAGAGATCTGCAGCAGCTGCTGCGTGACCGTGCGGCCGGTGGTGACGCCGTAGGCGGGATGCAGGTCAGCGCCGGCCACGATGGCGTCGGCGCCGATTCCTTCGGCATGCTCCGCCAGCGCGGCCGCCAGCCCGTCAGGCGTGCTGGACGCCACGGTCAGCTCGGCCACGATCCCGGACGCTGCCAGCTCCTTTGCCTGCTTGTGTACCGCTGCTTCTCGCTCCGTGGATGACTCATCGGTGCGCTCCATCGCCGAGCGAGGGCCGAGCCGGTATTCGCGGACGTGGACGATCTCGACGTCGGCACCGTCCTCGATCGCCAGGTGGCGAACCAACGCGAGTGCGTGTTCCGATTCGGCCGAGCCGTCTGACGCGAACAGGATCTTGTTGAACATGACGTCCTCCAGTCAGGGGTATGAGCACCCATCCAGCTTCGGCCGCTGGGAGCGCGATCGCATCGGGGGATCCGCCAAACGAGCGTCAGTAGAAACCCTGATCCGGGTGAGCACCCCGTCCGCAAGGCCGGGCTCCCGGCGGGGGTGGGAACATACGGTCGTTCATGAAGGCAAACCCAGTCGCCCGATCCGCCGAACCGGATGCCAGCTCGCGATCGACCCTGACCGACGCCGCGGCCCGGTCGCCGGCCGACGCTCTGGCGGATCTCACGACCACCTCCGCCGGGCTGACAACGGCGGAAGCAGTGGCGCGCCGCACGCGGTATGGGGCCAACGTCCTGCAATCCCACGGCGTGTCGGCGTTCGATGTCCTGCTGCGCCAGCTGAAGAGCTACCTGCTAGCCCTGCTGCTGGTCGCCGCCGTCGTTTCTGCGTTGGTCGGCGACGTGACCGAGGCGGCGATCATCTTCGGCATCATGGCGATGAGCATCGGGCTCAGCTTCGTCAACGAGTATCGGTCAGAACGCGCCGTCGAGGCGCTCCACGAGCAGATCCAGCACCTTGTATTCGTCGAGCGTGACGGCCACACAGCCGAACTGGACGTCACGGAGCTCGTACCCGGGGACATCGTCCACCTACGGATCGGCGATGTTGTCCCCGCAGACCTCCGCCTGCTGGAGGGGACAGAGCTGGAGTGCGACGAGTCCGCGCTGACGGGAGAGTCGGCTGCCGCGCCGAAGACCTCCGCGGCCTGCCCGGTCGGAGAGTCGCCGCTCGACCTTCCTTGCTGCGCATTCATGGGCACCGTGGTGACCGCCGGATCGGGGACGGGTCTGGTTGTCCTCACCGGGACGCACACCTCGTTCGGCGCGATCGCGGCGTCGCTCGGAACCCGGCACGCTCAGACGGGGTTTCAGCGGGGGCTGCAGGAGTTCTCGCGGCTGCTGGCCACCATCACGGCGGTGCTGGCAGGCGGGATCCTGGTCATCAACGTGGCGCTCGGCCGTTCTGTCCTGGAATCGCTGCTGTTCGCTCTCGCCATTGCGGTCGGACTGACGCCGCAGCTGCTGCCGGCCATCGTCACCGTCAGCCTGGCCACCGGCTCGCGACGATTGGTTGCCAAACAGGTGATCGTCAAGCGACTGGTGTGCATCGAGGACCTGGGGAACATGGAGGTGCTGTTCACCGACAAGACCGGCACGCTGACCGCCGGCCACACCACCTTCGAACGTGCCATCGACTGCGACGGTGGTGAGAACGTCGATGCGCTGCAGGCGGGGCTCGCTTGCTCCGAGGCCACCGGGAACGATCTCGATCGCGCGCTGCACACTCGTGTCGCCGACCAGGTGCCGGGATGGCCGCAGCTCGACTCCCTGCCCTTCGACCACGACCGTCAGCTGGCCTCCGTGCTGGTCGACGCACCAGAAGGCAGGCTTCTGATCGTCAAAGGCGCCCCCGAGGCGGTGATGGGGCGTTGCGTCGTCGTCCCACCCGGCGCTGCACATCTGCTCGACTCGCTCTTCGCCGCAGGCACCCGCGTCGTCGCCGTTGGCTGCCGCCCAGCCCCCGGCGTTGCTCAGCTGGGAAGCGGAGACGAGCAGGGGCTCACGCTGCGCGGCTTCCTGTGCTTCAGCGATCCCCCGAAGCCGGACGCCGCCGAGTCGGTGCGCCGGCTCGCCAATCTCGGCGTGACGGTGAAGGTGATCACCGGCGACAACGGCCGCGTCGCGGCGCACGTCTGCGACCAGGTCGGGCTGGCACCGGGCCGTGTCATCTCCGGCCAGGAGCTCACCGCCATGAGCGACGCGGAGGTCTCGGCCGCGCTGCCGGAGACGACGATCTTCGCCCGGGTCACGCCCGACCAGAAGGCGCGCGTGCTCCGCGTCCAGCGCTCGCTCAAGCACGACGTCGGCTTCCTCGGCGACGGGGTCAACGATGCCGTGGCGCTGCACGCAGCCGACGTCGGGATCTCGGTCGAGTCGGCCGCTCAGGTAGCCAAGGACGCGGCGGACATCGTGCTCGTGACCAAAAGCCTGGGCACCCTGGCCGACGGCGTCGTCGAGGGCCGCCGGATCTTCGCGAACACGATCAAGTACGTGCTGATGGGCACCTCGTCCAACTTCGGGAACATGTTCTCGGCAGCCGGCGCCTCGCTGTTCCTGAGCTTCCTGCCGATGTTGCCCACGCAGATCCTGCTCAACAATCTGCTCTACGACGTCAGCGAGCTGACGATCCCGACCGACAACGTCGACGACGAGCTGGTGGCCCGGCCGGCGCAGTGGGACATCGGCCTGATCAAGCGGTTCATGTACTTCTTCGGGCCGATCTCGAGCGTCTACGACTTCCTCACCTTCGGCGTCATGCTACGGGTGTTCCACGCGGGGCCGGACCTGTTCCGCTCGGGATGGTTCGTGGAATCGCTGGTCACCCAGACACTCGTGATCTTCGTCATCCGCACCCGCCGCGTACCGTTCTTCAAGAGCCGACCCAGCAAGCCGCTCCTGGTCACCACGCTTGCCTGCGCAGCCGCAGGGGCGGCGATCCCGTACATCGGCCCGGTCGCCCACCTGTTCGGGTTCCGACCGTTGCCCGCCTCGTTCATGGCGATCCTGGCAGTCATGATCCTGACCTACCTGGCGCTGGCACAACTCGGCACGGCGCTGTTCTTCCGACCCTGGGGAGAGCGGTCGTTGGCGCGGCGGGTCGCCAGTCGGGAACGGCGGCTCTTCCGGCGGGCGGCCCGCTGGCGTCGCCCGCCGGTCCCTGGCCCGTCATGAACTCCCGCAGCGGCTTCGAACGCCAAGGCGCCCGGTGGCGAGGGGATTCGCCACCGGGCGCCGGGAACGGGCGATTGCCCGGATTGGTCTTAGTGCGCCGGCGCGTGCTGCAGCTGCTCGTTGGGCGCGTGGTGCAGTTCCTCGCGCAGCCAGGGCAGCAGGTACCGGTCGACCGACAGGGCGTAGACGGCCGGGGCGACACCGAGCAGCACGATCATCCCTGGGATGACCATCTCGGGGTTCAGCCCGGCGCCAAGCGCGCCTGCCGACATGAACAGGGTGTTCAGGGTGATGCCAAAGAAGGCGGACACCTTGGTGAACAGTCCCAGGATCAGGCCGATGCCGACCAGCACCTCGCCGGTCACCACCAGGTAGCTGATCAGCTCTGCGTGCTGCATCAGCATGTTGTCAGCTGCCCAGCCGAACCAGTGCGAGACCGGCGGGAACGGATTCTGCGCCGTTGCGTGCGACTGGGCGACGGCACCTGCCAGGATCCCCTTGACCTCGGCGGCGCCGGCGTGCTGGGTGTACCAGCCGTTGGTCGCCTTCAGCCAGCCCGCGTAGAGGAACTCCCAGCCGACGAACAGGCGGGCGGCCAGGTACTCCAGCGACCAGTCAGCATCGAGGCCGACCCGCGCCGTGTCGCCGGCGGATCCCCAGACCGCCGTCATGATTGCGTAGACGCTGATCAACAGCGCTCCCCAGGCCAGCACGATCGGCTCCATCGAGCCGTGGCCGGTCAGGCCCACGTTGATGGCCACGCCGAACGCGAACAGGGCCAACAGCACGCGCACAATGCGCTCTCTCGTTGTCAGTACACCGGTCATCACTGAACCTCCTCGTGTGGTGATTGGTGGGTCCGATGCTCGCTGGCTTCAACACACCGGTTGGCGACTGCATCGGGAAGGTCGCGAAACAGGTGGTGGGGCACCTCCGAGGGCTCGGGCGGAGGTGTCGATATGGCCTCGACTACGCGTGCGAGCTCGTGGGCTGCACCCCAGCTTCCGGCCAGCAACTCGATTTCAACTGAGCCGACCCGGTGATCGACGATCAAGCCCGGCTGGCCCGCCACGCGATGGGTGTAGGCACCGAAGATGTCGCAGCCGTCCAGCCGCAGCGCCCGCCGCCGTCGGACATCACCGGTGGTTGCGCCGGTGAGGTGGAGGCATCCGCTGTTCACGAGTGCCTTACCTATGAATCTGTAGGGGCCGGATCGCCAGGCCACCGGGAAAGACTTGCTGCTCATGCTCACAGCGTGGTGGCTCAGGCCCTGTGACGCCTCGGCGATGTCCCGGATCTTGGGTGCGGAAAACTACTCGGCCAGCAGGCCGGTATCGATCGCGTGGCGCACCAGCTCGGCGCGCGTCGACACTCGGAGTTTCGTCAGGATGTGCGAGCGGTGTGCTTCCACGGTCCGCACGCTGACGAACAGTTGCTGGGCGATCTCCTGGTTGGTGTAGCCGAGCGCCAGCAGCCGCAGCACTTCTCGCTCTCGTTCAGATAGAGAATCCACCGGTTCGGACGATCGGTCGGGCTCACTGACCAGGCGGGCGCCCAGCGCCGGGTGCACGTAGCGCTCGCCGGCGGCCACCCGCCGGATGGCATCCACCAACTCGACGTCGGCAGCGTCCTTGAGAACGTAGCCTGATGCACCGGCTGCGAACGCCTCGCGGACATACGTCGGGTCGTCCTGCATCGACAGCATCAGGATCCGAGTATCGGGCGAGTCGTGCTGGATCGCAGCCGCCGCCTCGATCCCGCCGCCACCCGGCATGACGACGTCCAGGAGCACCACTTCCGGTTTGAGGCGGGCGACCAGTGCGGCCGCCTCCTTGCCGTCCCCGGCTTCGCCGATCGGCTCGAGGTCATCCTCCCGCTCCAGCAACAGCCGCAGACCTGACCGAACCACCGCGTGGTCGTCGGCGATGACGATTCGGATCACGTGGGAATCTCCACCGCGACGGTCGTGCCCTTGCCGGATTCCGACTCGATCGTCACCGAACCGCCGAGCAGCTCTGCCCGCTCCCGGATCGACAACAGACCCAGCCCGTCGCTGTGCAGCGAGGTGTCAAATCCCTCGCCGTCGTCCACCAGCATCATCAGCATCCGGTCGGCGTCCCGCCGGGTGACGAGGCTGACGTTGGTAGCCCCAGCGTGCTTGGTGATGTTCGTCAGCCCCTCCTGCGCGATCCGATAGAGCGCCGACTCTGCCGATCCGGGCAGGCGCTCCTCGAGCCCAGCCAGGTGGGTGGTCACGGTCGTGCCGGTGCGCTTGCCATACAGCTCTACGAGACGCTCGAGCGCCGGACCCAGCCCGAAGTCGTCCAGCGCCTTGGGCCGCAACTCGACCGCCAACGCCCGCAGCTCCTGAACCGCATTCTGCACCGTCTCGCGCAACTCGGCGGCGGTCTCACGCACCTCCTCGAGACTGGCGGCATCCTCGAGCCGCCGCAGCCCCATCAGCACCGTCGCCAGCGACTGCCCGGTCTCGTCGTGTAGCTCGATCGCCAGCCTACGGCGCTCCTCCTCCTGCGCATCGACGACCCGCCGCAGCGTCTCACGCCGTGATTGCTCCCGCGCCTCGGACGCCATCAGCCGGCCCACCGCGTCGCCGCGTTCGCGCTCGGCCGACACGAGCTCACTGAGCTGGGTGACCAGCACCGCCCGAGCCGCATACGCCTGCAGCAAACGCTCAGCGTTTGGCCCCAGCGGCGAGCCGTCAGCGGCTACACCCGCCATCAGCACACCGAGTGCGGTGAACCGGTGTACGAGCGGGATGATCATCACCGACTTGACGCCGGCGACCTGGGCGGTCTGCCGGTACGCGTCGGGGTTCGAGTCCAGCTCCTCGACCCAGACGGTGCGGCGGGCCATCAGCGCCGCGCCCGCCTTTGACCCCTCGACCGGCACCTCGTGCCCCTCCAGACGGTCCGCGTGGGCCCCGGCGGCGGCGACGTACCGCAGATGCAAACGATCGTGTGTGGGCAACGCAACCGCCACCACCGCACACCCCAGGCTGCGGAGCGCCTGTCCCGCCAGCAGGCGCAGCACCTCATCCTGTGCGCGGCCGCCGACGATCGCGCCGAGAAGGTCGTCGACAGACTCGACCTCTGACCACGCCTGCTCGAGCGCAGCGGCGTGTGAGCTGGCAGCCTCGAACAGCCGGGCATTCTGAATCGCGACGCCTGCCTGCGCCGCCAGCATCACCGCCAGCTGCTCGTCCTCCTCGGTGAAGACACCGTCGCGCTTCTCGGTCAGGTAGAGATTGCCGAATACCTCGTTGCTGGCCAGTACCGGCACGCCGAGGAACGAGTGCATCGGCGGATGGTGGTCAGGGAAGCCGATTGACCGCGGATCGGATCCCAGGTCGTCCAACCGTACCGGCCGCGCATCCCGGATCAGCACGCCAAGAATCCCGCGTCCGGTCGGCAGCGCCCCGATCGCCTCGCGGGTGGCGTCGTCCATGCCGTCGGTGATGAACTGGGAGAGGTGCCGCTTCTCCTCGTCCAGCACGCCCAGCGCGCCGTAGCGCGCGTCTGTAAGTGAACGGGCCGTGCGCACCAGGCGCGTCAGCACCTGCTCGAGCTCGAGGCCACCGGTCAGCGCAATCCCCGATTCGATGAGGGCGCGCAGACGGTCGCTGTCGGCGGTGTTGTGCATGGCGGCATAGTACGGAAACCCCGCACAACTTTCCGTGTTGACCCCGATGCCAACGCAGACACTGTCGTTGATCCTTGGGCCAGACATCTAATCGACCGTTGGAGGTTGGCCATGTTCAAGACAATCGTGGTTGCAGTAGACGGCTCGCCCTCGTCCGACCGGGCACTTGAGTACGCGACCCAGCTCGCCAAGGAGCAGTCGAGCAGGATCGTCCTGGCGCATGTCACCGAGCTGATCGCCGGCCGAGCGGCGGGAACGGTGAACCTGGGAGATGACGAGCTCGTGGAGAAGATCCGTGATCGCGCAGCTCAGTTGGGCAAGGATGGTGTGAATGCCGAGGTCAGAGTCGCCCGCACCATGAGCGGCGGCCCGGCGCACGCCATCGCGGAGATCGCCACGGACTCCAAGGCGGACCTGATCGTGACCGGCACCCGGGGCCACACCGTGCTCACCGGCATGGTCATCGGAAGCGTCGCCCAGCGGATGCTGCACGTCGCTCCGTGCCCCGTACTCGTCGTGCCTGAGCAGCACGGCAACTGAAGGCGCTAGGCCCCCGGGCGTCGTCGTAGACCAGACGCGTTCGGGGGGCACAGCCGCGAGCTCCGGCTAGCGCCGCGCCCACCCCTGTAGACGAGAACGTCGGCTCCGCCCGCCGCCGCGGCCATCGCCGCCACTCCGGCGCAGAACCCGTAGCCCGACGGCGTTGCGACTGTCAGCCGCGCACGATGCGTAGGGGGATTCCCTCATCGCGATGCTGCTTCTCCACGACGAAGGTTCCGCGTCTACGCCGATGCCGCGTCATCCACCCGGCCCTACCGTGACTCCATGCAGAACGGAACCTCCGAGCGGAAAGGCGAGACCATGAACGGCATGAAGAACACAGCCAGGGTTGTCGAGTTGCTCGCATTGATCACGGCGCCATTCGTATTGATCGCAGTCGTGTTCGTGATCGTGTTCGCCGACCACACCCAGCAGGCGACGGCGAACACCAGCGCGTCGAACACCGCCGCCACCAGCCACAAGATCACGACCGTGTCGATGACCGTGGTCACCGACGCACAGACCGGCCGCGACGGGTACGTCGCCATGGTTCCCTCCAACATCACGCTTCCCGCCAACTCCACGGTGCGGATCCGGATCACCAACTTCGACGACGCGACGCCGCAGAAGCCCGCGATCTACGCGAAGGTGTGGGGCACGGTTGGCGGAACAGCCCAGGTCCGGTCGTTCAAGACCACATCGCCCAACCAGCTGACCTCCACCCGCAGCGTGCGGGCGCTGGACGCAGCAACCCAGGTCAGCCACACGTTCACGGTGATGGGCATGCACCTGAACGTCCCCATCCTGCCCACCGGCGTGACCACCTTCATCGTCCACACCGGCGCACCCGGCCACTACCGCTGGCAGTGCTTCAACCCATGCGGTGGCGGGTCGAGCGGCTGGATGGGGCCGATGGCCGACATGGGCTACATGAAGGGCATGGTCACGGTCGCCTAACCCCTCGCTCGGAGGGACGAGCCCGGTCGGCACACGCCGGCCGGGCTCTTTTGCGTGCGGAACGGCGTTACGCAGCCTCGACCGGCGGAAACGCCCACGAGCCGTTGAGGATCTCGGCACGGGGCCGGTAGAGCCTGACGGTGTAGTTCCAGCCATCCACGATCGGGAGCAGGTTCGGACGGCCGTCGTCGCCACCGAAGTGGATCGTGATCGAGCCGTCGGGGTTGGGGGTACCTGTGAGGTTGTTCACGCTGTAGGCGTCGCGGTCGTTCGGCTCAAAGTAGCCGTCCGCGTTGTAGACCGAAACCGACCAGAAGCCGTCAACCGGGACGTCGCGCACGGTGATGCTGTATTCGGCCACCGGGAGCCGAGGCTCCACGCCGATGTACCGGGCTTCATGGTCAGGCAGGCCGCCCCATCCGGCAGCGGTGCCGAGCAGGTGTCGCACCGGATCGACTTCGTTCTTCATCCCAAACGCGCTGTCGAATGCGTTCAGCCCACGGGCCAGCTGGAGTAGCGCCGTGCGAGTGGCGTCCAGGCTGGCCGCGTCATAGTCCGGCTGCTCGAAGGGGTTCGCCGCGGAGGCGTCGACCACGAGACGATCCTGAAGCGCGTTGACCTCCGCCACGTCGGCGGGGTTGCCCGGGATCCACGAGAATGCGGGCGGCGACCGCAACCCACGGCGTGTCGAACTCCTCGACGGTCAGGGTGTACTCACCCGGCTCGTGCAGGATCCGGTTTATGTAGTGGTCCTGGTTGACCACCATCACCGAGACGTAGCGCGCGCCCGGGTCGGGGAGCGTCACGCGGGCGCCGTCCGAGATGTCGACGACGGCCACGCTGTACAGGCGTGTCTCGGTTCATCCTGATGACCGGCTGGTCGTCCACCGGCGTCGGCGACCGGTTGTGGCGCAGACGGTTGACGCCACCGGCGGCGGCGGCGAAGGACGCGAACATCCTGTCGCTCTCGGCTCGCGCAAAGTTGTCGACGTTCACCGAAATCGGCACACCCCACCCCCTTCACGGATCGAACGCGATGCTAGCCGAGCGAGTCGCATGGGTTCGTCCCAGCCCGGGTGCTGCGGAGGATCACCCGGCTTCAGCTCCGTAGTTTTCCGATGCCAGATCTGTGGCAGCCCCGGATGCCCGAAACGCTGTCGTGGCCGAAACTCGGTCGGGAAGCATTCCTAGCCGTTCGAGTCAAGGAGCAAGGTCATGTCTGTCGTGTCATCGGGCGAGCAAACCGCCCGCCCAAAGCTGAAGCGGTCGCTGGGCCTGTCGATGGCGACGGCGCTCGTGATCGGAAACATGGTCGGCTCGGGCGTGTTCGGCCTGCCGTCCGCACTGGCGAGCGTCGGTCCCGATCTCGCTGCTCGCGTGGGGGATCACCGGAGCAGGCGCGATCCTGCTGGCGCTGGTCTTCGCCAACCTCGGTCGGGCCTACCCGCAGACGGGCGGCCCGTACGTCTACGCGCGGCGAGCGTTCGGCGACTTCGCCGGCTTCTGGACGGCGTGGGGCTACTGGATCGCCGCCTGGGCCGGCAACGCCGCGATCGCGGTCATCTTCGTCAGCTACGCGACCGTGTTCTGGCCCAGCCTGGGCACCAACAACGTGCTGGCCTTCGCGGTCGGCCTGACCCTGATCTGGGTGCTGACGCTCGTGAACGTCGCCGGCGTCCGTGAGTCGGGCGTCATCTCGCTGGTGACGACGGTGCTGAAGTTCGTGCCGGTGCTGCTGATCGGCCTGATCGGCCTGTTCTACATGCACAGCGGCAACTTCTCACCCGTCGATCCGCATCACGTCAGCCTGGCCGGGCACTGGCACGCGATCTCGTTCGCGGCCACGCTCACGCTGTGGGCATTCATCGGCCTCGAGTCGGCGACGGTGCCGGCCGAGGAGGTCAAGGATCCGGAGCGGACGCTGCCGCGCGCGACGATGTTCGGCACCGTGGCCACCACCCTGCTCTACATCCTGGCCACCGTGTCGATCATGGGCGTGATCCCGGCATCGACGCTGGCCAACTCGAACGCGCCGTTCGCAGACGCGGCCCGACAGATCTTCGGATCGTCGGTGCTGGGCATGTCACCGGCCAAGATCGTCGCGGCCGTCGCCATGATCTCCACCCTCGGCGCACTCAACGGCTGGATCCTGATTCAGGGTCGTGTGCCTCTGGCCGCAGCCCAGGACGGGCTGTTCCCCAAGGCCTTCGCCCAGGTCAGCGGCACCCGCAAGACCCCGGTCGTCGGCCTGGTCGCCTCGTCGGTGCTGCTGAGCGTGCTGATGGGCATGAACTACCAGTCGTCGCTGTCGAACATGTTCGTCAAGATCATCGTCCTGGCAACGATCACGACGCTCGTGCCGTACGCCTTCTCGGCGGGCGCGCAGCTGATGCTGATGTTCAAGGATCCCGAGCGGTTCAGCGGCCGGCGCCTGGCGCTCGACGCGACCATCGCCGTGCTCGCCTTCGCCTACTCCTTCTGGATGGTGTACGGCGCCGGCGAGACCTACATCGCGCAGGGCTTCCTGCTCCTGCTGGCCGGCATCCCCGTCTACATCTGGATCAAGTGGCGGCAGTCCAGCGCCAGTCACCGACGCGCCGGTGGCACCGCTGGCGGCATCACGTCCAACGGCGTGGCCGCACCTGAGCGGACGCCGGCCGGAGCCGGACGATGACCGCCGACACGACAGCCACATCGGCCGTCCAGACCATGGGGGGCGCATCCAGCGCCCCCCAGCTGGGCGTCCACTCCGAGGTCGGGGTGCTGCGAACCGTGCTGGTGCACCGGCCCGGCCTCGAGCTGGAGCGGCTCACGCCGCGCAACAAGGACGACCTGCTGTTCGACGACGTGCTGTGGGTCAAGCGTGCCCGCCAGGAGCACGACGCCTTCTGCGACGCGCTCGCCGAGCGAGGCATCGAGGTGCTCGAAGTGCGGCACCTGCTGGCCGAGACGCTCGAGCAGGAGGGCGTTCGGTCAAACGTGCTCGACCGCACGATCTCGGCGGCCGGGCAGGGCGCTGCGGCTGGGGGCGGCGCTGCGGGAGTGGCTGGACGTCGCTGGCCGTCCGCCGAGCTGGCGGAGCGCCTGATCGGCGGCGTCGCCTACGACGAGCTGCCGTTCGACGCCACGTCGCTGAGCTCCCTCGCGCGGCGCGGCGACTTCGTGCTCGCCCCCCTGCCCAACCACCTGTTCACGCGCGACACCTCCGCCTGGGTCTACGACGGCGTCTGCATCAACCACATGGCCAAGCCGGCCCGGGTGCGCGAGGCGCTGCACCTGGATGCGATCTACCGCCATCACCCCTACTTCGCCGATGCCACCTTCACACGCTGGAGCGAGGCGCGACCCGACGACCCGTCGCTCGAAGGTGGCGACGTGCTGGTCATCGGCAACGGATGCGTCCTGGTCGGGATGGGCGAGCGAACGCGCCCGGCCGCCGTCGAGCAGCTCGCCGATCGGCTGTTCGCGGCCGAGGCGGCGCGGCTGGTGATCGCACTCGACCTGCCCGAGCGACGCTCCGCGATGCACCTCGACACCGTCATGACGATGGTCGACCGCGACGCGTTCACGATCTACCCGGACGTCCGCGCCGGCCTGACCGCCTACGAGCTTCGGCCAGGTGCGCACGGCACCACCGCCGACCGCGCGGTCGACGCGATGACCAGCATCGCCGCCGCCATCGACGTCCCCAAGCTGCGGCTGTTCGAGACCGGCGGCGATCGCTTCGAGGCCGAGCGCGAGCAGTGGGACGACGGCAACAACGTGCTCGCGATCGCCCCCGGAGTGGTCGTCGCCTACGAACGCAACGTCGCGACCAACACGGCGCTGCGTCGCGAAGGCGTCGAGGTGATCACCATCGCCGGCTTCGAGCTCGGCCGTGGCCGAGGTGGCCCGCGCTGCATGAGCTGCCCGATCATGCGCGACCCGGCCGAGGAGAGGACCGCATCTTGATGCCCTCCTCAGGAATCGGCGTGCTTGTCCATATGGCCGAGGTTCTCCGCCCGCGCCTTGATGCCATAGAGCATCTTCCGCTCCATCAACAGTGACGCGGGCTCCATCGGAATCATCCCGACCTTGTCCTTGAGCTTCGGCAGCCGGAATCGGTTGCGGCTGATCAGACGAGTGCTTCCGTCCGGCGTCTGCTGGATGACGAACGTCCAGACCCAGTTCCCGTCCGCCGACTGTGCGGCCAGAACGTGCTCGGGCTCGACGCGCTTGAAGCTCATCTCGTTGGGCCCGTAGCCGAACCCCTCGCCAACCTGTGGATGCTGGAACTCGGGCAGGACGTGATCGACGCTGTGCATGTGCAGGCCTAGGAGGTTTTCGATCCAGTCGTAGGTGTAGGCGCCTCCGCGGGGCGATGGTCCCATCTGCGCGATCCAGGGCCAGACCGCTGCCGGCGGTGCGTTGACCGTGATCGCCCGCGTCGCGACGCCGTCGGCGTCTTCGAGCAGTTCATCGCCCGGCAGCCGCGCTTGAGCCTCATCCTGAGTCGCCCCCCAGGTGAGGATCGGTCGGCGCAGGAACGAGCGATACAGCGCCGCGCCACCGATCAGCGCTGCGGCGGTGACGAGCGCTGTCTTGTTGCGCACAGGTGTCCTCCTTGCGGACATAGCCAACCCATTCACACGTCGAGCGATCGTAGCTGTGGCCCAGACGTCCTCAAGCCGACGCGGGGACTCGAACCCCGGACCCCATCATTACGAGTGATGTGCTCTACCAGCTGAGCTACGTCGGCGTGCCCCGCGGGTGGTCAGTCCTGCCCGGGGGACGGCCCAAGAATAGCGAGCAGCAGCCAGCCCCGCCCGGTCACAAGCCGTTGCGCAGCGCGTCCTGGACGTAGCCGATGATCTTGTCGGTCGGCAGTGTCGAGACCAGCGCCTGCAGCCCGAATGCCTCGAGCTCGTTGATGCGGCCGCTGTGCTGGGCATCGCTGATTGCCGTGTTGATGCCGGACTGCACGGCCGAGTTCAGACGGTCCTGACTGATGTGGTGGTCGCGGCCGAACTGCGACAGCCGGTCCTGGCTGGTGAACGCCAGCGCCAGGTCGTACTGGTTGACGTGAAGGTCGCAGGCAGCGCCGTTGAGCGCCGACAGCGTGACCTGCTGGAGGATGTCGGACATGCCGTGGGTGACGGCCCACTGGCGCGGCACGCAGGGATTGGGATCGGCGCTCGGCTTGTAGTCGCGGCCCCCGGCCGCCACGTACCAGCCGATCAGGGCGGCCGAGATCACGACCGCAACATCGGCCATGCCCATCCGCGGCTCACGACCTCGACCTCCGCAGCGCGAGCGGGATCAGCGCAGCCAGCGCGAACAGCGACGCATACAGGAACGAGCGGCTAAAGGCGTGCGTCACGGCCCGGTCGACCTGGTCCTGGATCGCCGCCTCCAGCTTGGGCGCTGCACCGGTCGTCCCCAGCGGCGCGAAGGCCGGGTGGATGTCGGGCGGCCGGCTGGGCGACCCCGAGTTGATCGCGTCCTGCAGGCGCGAGCCCAGATCGATCTTGTGCGACAGCGAGAGCGGGGCGTTCAGCACCAGTCGGGTGCCCGCGTGCTCAGCCGCCCGCTCCTGCACCAACAGGTCGTGGGTGAACACCGGGGTCAGCACGAGCAGCCCGACGACGACGCCGGCGTGGCGGGCGGCGATCGTCCAGCCGCCGTGCACCGCCAGGGGCACGCGGCCCATCAGGGCCAGTCGCGTGAGTGCGCCCAGCGCCATCGCCAGTCCGGCGCCGATCAGCGCCTGCGGCGGCAGCGTCCACCCCCATCCCTTGCCGGGCAGCACCGCCAGCGCGGCCAGGCCGCCGGCGACCAGGATCAGCCCGGTGGCCGCCTCCGCCCTGGGCGAGGGTGGCGTCGGCAGGAAGCGGTAGGTGATCGCAGCAGTGACCGGCATCGCCGTCACCACCACCGCGGCGCCCAGCGGCGTCAGGCCCCAGCCGTTGATCAGCAGCAGCACGACCAGGAACAGGGCCGCCGTTAGCGCAGCTGACAACAGGGCCAGCGCCAGGTTGGCGGCGATGCTCGGCCTGTGCGGCTTCACCATCGAGCGGACGCCGCCCTTCTCCCGCAGGACGTAGAACAGGGCGAACAGGGCGAGTGGGACCTGGACGGCGAAGATGGCGCGCCACGAGATGAGGTCGGTCAGCGCTCCGCCGATCGCCGGCCCGGCCGCAGCACCGATCGCGCCGGCCGCTGTCCAGACCAGCGCCGCCTGGGCGTCCGACCCCAGCCGGCCGACCAGCAGCTCCAGCGCGGCGCATACGGCACACGCCCCGCCCACCGCCTGCACGGCGCGCCCGGCCAGCAGCCAGTCGAAATGCGGCGCCACCGCACACACCAGTGACGCGGCGGCGAACACGATCAGCCCGAAGCTGCAGACCCGCGCGGCACCCAGTCGCCGAGCCGCGAAGGCCGCCGGCACTGCCGAGATCGCCAGCACCAGGTTGAACAGCGTCAGCACCCACGCCACGCGCTCGATCGACACGTTGAACTGGTCGAGGATGTCCGGCAGGGCCAGGATCACCACCGACGAGTCAGCCAGGACGAGCCCGACCGCCAGGCCGAGGGCGACGATTTCGGTGCGCCGATCCATCCAGCGGGCACGGTACTTGATCGCTACCCTCTCCCGGATGCTGACCCTGGTCACCGGATCGACGGGCTACCTCGGCTGCGAGCTGGTACGTGAGCTGCGACAGCAGGATCGGCCGGTGCGCGCGCTGGCCCGGACAACGGAGAGCGCCCAGCGGCTGGCCGGGACCGGCGCCGAGATCGTGCTCGGCGACGTCACCGACCCCGAGTCGCTGCCCGCGGCGCTGGAGGGCGTGCAGCGGGTGTTCCACATGGCCGGGGTCGTCGGGCACCGGCGCCGTGACGAGCCGCGGCTGGCCGCCGTCAACGTGACCGGCTCGGCGAACCTGCTCGAGGCGGCGCAGAAGGCGGGCGTGGAGCGAGTCGTCTACACCTCGAGCGTGGGTGCGATGGGGCCGGCGTCGAGGCCGGACTTCCCCCGCACCGAAGCGCACTTCCTGCTCGACGGCGACGACGGCCGCGGCGACTTCCGCTACGCGCGCTCGAAGGCGCGAGGCGAGGAGCACGCGCTGGAGATGGCCGACGACGGGCTCGACGTGGTGGTCGTCAACCCCGGATTCGTGATCGGGCCGGGCGACATCCACCGCGTCTCGTCATGGCCGGTCGAGGAGTACCTGCGCGGCACGCTGCGGATGACCGTCCACGGCGGCCTCTCCTACGTCGACGCCCGCGACGTCGTCAGCGGCCACCTGCTGGCGGAGGAGAAGGGCGTGTCGGGGCAGCGCTACATCCTCACCAGCCAGGACGGCAACCTCTCACACGCGTCCTTCTTCAAGCTGGTCGGCGAGGTGACCGGGAAGCGGCGCCTTCAGGTGGGCGCGCCGGTCGGCGTGGTCGCGCCGGGGCTGAAGCTGGCCCGGCTCTGCCACCTGACCCTGGTGCCACTGGACGAGGATGAGCTGCGCTCGAGCGCCTACTGGTGGTTCTACGACGGCGCCAGGGCGGGCAACGAGCTGGGCTTCACGACCCGCCCGATGCACGAGACGATCGCCGATACCGCGGCCTGGTTCAAGGCCGACGGCTACCACCGGCACTAGGACTCAGGCTGTCCTTCGCCGCAGCGTGGCGGCGCCCAGGCACAGGGCGAGCACCATGCAGCCGACCACTACCAGGGCATCGACGACCGTGTCCGACGAGACAGTGGCCTCGGTCGCCACGCCGTTGAGCGCGTCATAGGCATAGGTCATCGGCAGGACGTCGGCCAGGTACTGCAGCGGCTGGGCCATCACGTCGCGGGGCACGATCAGCCCGCACAGCAACAGCTGCGGGAGCAGGAACGCGGGCAGGAACTGGACGGCCTGGAACTCGGTCGAGGCGAAGGCCGACAGGAACAGCCCCAGCGCCATCCCCAGCAGCGCGTTGGCGACCGCCAGGAGGAACACCAGCCAGGTCGAGCCGGCCACGTTCAGGTCAAGGAACAGGAAGGCGACCACCGAGACGCAGGCGACCTGGATCGCCGCCATGAACGCGAACGCCAGCGCGTAGCCGCCCAGCAGGTCGATCTTGGCCAGCGGCATCGTCATCAGCCGCTCCAGCGTCCCGGTCGTCCGCTCGCGGAGCATCGCGATCGACGTCACCAGGAACATCGAGATCAGCGGGAAGATGCCGAGCATCGGCACGCCGATCCGCTGGAACGTCTCCGGGTCGCCCTCCAGCACGTACTTCATCAGCACGATCAGCACGCAGGGCACCACGATCAGCAGCGCGACGCGTGCGCCGGTCGCCGCGCAGCTGCTCGCAGCACCCGCCGGGCCGTGGCCAGCGTGATCCGCGGAGTCACCCGGCGTCCTCGCGCTCGACGATCGCGCAGGAACGCCTGCTCGACGTCCTCCGCGCCGGTGCGCGGCAAGCAGCTGCTCGCGGGCCTCGTCGGCCAGCACCCGCGCCGTCGCGCATGAGCACGATCCGGTCGCAGCGGTCGGCCTCGTCCATCACGTGGCTGCGAGACCAGCAGCGTGACTGCCCCGTCGGCGAGCGAACGGAACGTCGCCCACAGCTCGCGGCGCAGCAGCGGGTCGAGGCCGACCGTGGGCTCGTCGAGCACCAGCAGCTCCGGGCTGTTGAGCAGCGCCGTGGCCAGCGACACCCGCGCCCGCTGGCCGCCTGAGAGCCGATCGACGCGCGACCCCGCGTACTCGCCGAGCGCGACGGTGTCGACCACGCGGTCGACCTCACCACGGTCCGGCGCCGAGCACGCCGGCGAAGTAGCGGAGGTTCTGCTCGACGGTCAGGTCCTGGTAGACCGAGGGAGCCTGCGTGACGTAGCCGACGCGGGCACGCAGCCCCGGCGACCCGGCCGGCGACCCCAGCACGGTGACCGCCGCCCGACGCGACCAGCTGCACGCCCACGATCGAGCGCATCAGCGTCGACTTGCCGCAGCCGCTCGGGCCCAGCAGGCCGGTGATCCGGCCGGCCGGGACGTCCAGCGTTATCTCGTGCAGCACCGGCCGCCCGCCGCGGACGACGCGCAGCGCGTCGACTGCGATGGCGGCCCGGTCAGGCAATCATCGGAACCTGCACCTCGATCACCGGCTCGATGCGCTCGAAGATGTCCTCGAGGCTGGTGCCGGTGACCGTGACGCCATGGTTCTTGAGGCCGACCACCGTGTGGTCGGGCGTGTCCGACTCGCGGATGATGTCGGCGACCGCGACCGCCAGCTCCGCCGTGCCGCACGGGTAGTTGAACTCGGTCGCGCGGATGCCGGGGATCCAGGCGTGGACGTGGACGATCGCGCCCACCTCCGGGTGCTCCTGGTAGATCATCCAGTGCTCGATGCAGTCGACCGACACGCGGTTGGGCTCGATGCCGGGCGGGCACGGACAGCACCATCGTGCCGGTGTCCTCCTCGTAGTCCTTGACCATCAGGATGTCCTTGCCGACCACGCGCAGGTTGGACTTGTCGACGCCGGACGCCGACATCCAGAAGCGGGTGTCGTCCTTGCGCACCGACAGGTTGCCGTAGGACAGGCCGCCGATGCCGTAGATCCGCTTGATCGCGCGCAGCTCCTTCTCGTCCACCAGCTCCTCGAGCGGGAACGGGGCCGGGAGCAGACCCAGTGCGTCGAGCCGGCGGCCGGCGTCGAGCAGGCCGGCGGTCAGCTCGTCGCCGTCCCACAGCTCGGGCTCCAGGTCGGGCTCGAAGCGGTTGTCGATCACCAGCCGCGACGTCGCCAGCGGCGTCATGCGGTCGACGATGTCGTTCACCCAGGTCTCGAGGTCGCCCGGTGTCGGGCACCGAGTAGTACCCGCGCTCAGGCGTCACGAAGTGGCAGGCGTCGCCCGGGACGATCAGCATGCCCAGGTTCGCCAGTCCCCGCACCATCAGCGGGTACTCGTAGCGAAGCACGTCGTCCGGCGCCTCGGGCAGCGACGACACGATCGTCACGTAGGTCGAGCGCTGGCGGCGCCGGAAGGGCTTCGGCTTGGTCGTGTCGACGAAGTTGAACACGATCGAGGCGTCCGGGTTCTCGGACGGATCGAACTCGTAGCCACGTCCCTCCCACTCGCGACGCAGGGCATCCCGGAACGCGTCCAGGTGCGGCTCCCGCACCGGCCCCCACCAGGCAACGCTATTCATGCCACCTCCACCACCTCATCGAGCTTGACCTCCATCATCACGTCGGCGCCCTCGATCTCGATCACGCAGGCGTCGTTCAGCACCTCGTAGCTTCGTACCACTCCGTCACCGTGCGGGGTGGTGACGCGGCGCCCAACCGCCGGCGCACGGTCGCGAAACGACCGGTACACCGGGTGCTCAAACGCCAGACAACAGCGTAGCCGCCCACACAGGCCGGTGATCCGCCCCGGGTTCATCGGCAAGTCCTGATCCTTGGCCATCTTCAGCGTGATCGGGCTCTCGTGGGAGGGGAAGCGGTTGCAGCACTTGACCGGCCCGCAGAGCCCTCCGCCACCGCACAGCCGGGCGCCCTCGCGGGGGCCGACCGACCGCAGCTCGACGCGGCGGCCGAGCCGCTCCGACAGGTCGGCCTGCAGCGCCTGCGTGTCCAGCCGCTCCTCGCTGGTGTACGAGAAGACCAGCCGGCTCTGGTCGAACACCATCTCCGCCGACAGCGGCTTCATCGGCAGCGCGTGCCGCTTGCCCAGCTCCCGGAACAGCAGCATCGCCCGCCGGGCCTCGACTCGGTTTTGCTTCACCTGGTCGCCGTCCGCCGGCGTCGCCCGCCGCACGACCCGCTTCAGCGGCCCGGTCAGCTCCGCGGTCGGGATCTCGTGGTTCGCCTCCACCACCCGGCCGTGCTCGCGGCCGCGTGCGGTCTGGCAGATCACGTGTTCGTTCCAGTGCAGCTCCAGACCGGCGGGGTCGAAGGAGTACACCTTCCCGCCCGGCTGGAACACGACGCCGACGACTGTCGCCATCCCGTCCTATCTTCCTGCCGCCACCTGCCGCAGGCGATGGAACATCGCCTCCACGGCAAGCGCCGGCTGAACGTTCAACTCGAGTGACCGCCGCACGTCGGACACGACTCCGAGCGCCCGCAGCGACTCTGCAACAGGGCTCGATCCCGCTTCCAGCGCCAAATCGGCGGCCTGGTCCGAGTGTACCACGACCCCTTCGGCACCCACCTGCGCCGCCAGGCGGTCGCGGTACCAGTACCCGACCGTGTCGACGGCCTCGCGCAGCTCGTCGGTCTCGGCTCGGCGGGCTGCGCGCTTGCTGCGCTCGGTGAAGCGGCGCTCCAGCGCGCGCTTCTCGCGGTCGTCGTCGATCTCGCGGAGGGCCTCCGCCCCCTCGCCTGCGATGCGCGTCGCCACCGCCTTGCCCAGCTCCGATGCGGCGGCGGTGACAGCGCCGGCGGCGGCTGCCGGGTCGAAGGCGGGGTCGGACGCGGAGGTGCGGGCCAGCTCCAGGTAGGTGCGGCGGCGCTCCGCAGCGGCCGGGTCGGTGGCCAGCTGCTCGGCGCGGATCAGGTTGCCCAGCGCGGCGCGGGCGGCGATCGGGTCGCCGGTGTGCTCGAGGAGCTGGGCGCGGGAGAAGCGGTGGAAGGGGATCGTCGCGACCCGCGAGCGGATCGTCGGCAGCATCCGCTCGGCGTGGTCGGACACGAGGATGAACACGCCGTAGCTGGGCGGCTCCTCCAGCGACTTGAGAAGCGCGTTCGCGCTCTCTGCCCGCAGCAGGTGGGCGTCGAGCACGAGGTAGACGCGGCGGGCGGCCTCGAACGGGCGCAGGTGGAGGTCGCGGCGCAGCTCGCGGGCGCGCTCGACCGGGATGCCCGCCGCCCTCGGCCTCGACCACGAACAGATCGGGGTGCGTGCGCGAGGTGATCCGGCCGAGCCGGGAGTCGAGCAGCGCGGCGGCCATCCGCTCGGCGTAGCGGCGCTTGCCGCTGCCGGGCGGTCCACTGAATAGATAGGCGTGGCCGGGATCGCCGGCCGCGGCCTCCAGCAGGCGGTGGGCCTCGGGCTGGTCGGGAAGGTCTGTGAAGTCGATCACGCCGAGATCGCCTCCCGCACCCGGGCCAGCACCTCGTCGGGCGTACCCGAGCCGTCGACCACCCGGATCCGGTCGGGGAAGCGGGCCGCGGCTTCGGCGAAACCGACCGCGACGCGTTCGTGGAAGGCCCCGTCCTCGGCCTCGATCCGGTCGGGCTCGGGCCCACGCCGCTCGCCGGCCGTCTCCGGCGGCAGCGTCAGCAGCAGCGTGCGGTCGGGCCGGATGCCGCCCAACGCGAGCTCGTTGGCGGCCAGCACCTCGTCGACCCCCAGGCCGCGGGCGACTCCCTGGTAGGCCAGCGACGAGTCGATGAAGCGGTCGGCCACGACGTCGGAGCCCGCGTCCAGCGCCGGCCGGATCACCTCCGCCACGAGCTGGGCGCGGGCCGCGGCGTAGAGCAGCGCCTCGGCTGCCGGCGCGATCTGCGACGTGGGGTCGAGCAGGAGCTCGCGGATCCGCTCGCCGGTGACCGTGCCGCCGGGCTCGCGCACCCGGACGACCGAGCGTCCCTCCGCTTCGAGGGCATCCGCCAGCAGGCGGGCCTGGGTCGTCTTCCCGCACCCGTCCAGGCCCTCGAACGAGATGAACATGGGTTAGATGCTACCGAGGGACGGCGCGCGATCGCTCCGGGGCTCAAGGCGCGCGCGACCTGTGTCGTACTTAAGCTGCACCCGTGACACGCACCCTCCTCACCCTGGTTCTGACCGCCGCGCTGGCCACAGGCTGCGGCGGCGGCAACAGCGCTCCGGCCAACGCCGGGTCGCAGACGACCCCCACCACCCACGCCACCACCGCGACCCAGGGGACGGGTCCGACTACAACGGAGACGTCGTCGGCGCCGCCACCTCCGCCGCCGCCCACCAGCACGACGACCACCACCGTGCCGGCCACCGCCGCCAAACCCAAGGCCGATCCGCCGAAGCCGCACATCGTCTGGAAGCCGATCCCCTTCAGCGCGCAGCGGCGGGCGGAGATGGCGGCCTATTCGAAGCGCCACTACGGGATCGACAGCTGGCAGCTCGTCCACCCGCACGTGATCGTCGAGCACTACACCGACAGCAGCACCTTCGAGTCCGCCTTCTCGACGTTCAGCGAGGACGTGCCCGACTCCGAGCTCCACGAGCTGCCGGGCACGTGCGCCCACTTCATCGTCGACCACGACGGCACCATCTATCAGCTGGTGCCCCTGAACACGATGTGCCGCCACACGGTGGGCCTCAACTACACCGCGATCGGGATCGAGCACGTCGGCACCAGCGATGCCGAGATCCTGAACGACCCGGCCCAGCTGGACGCCTCGCTGAAGCTGACGCTGTGGCTGATGTGGCGCTACCACATCCCGCTGGGCGACGTGATCGGCCACAACGAGAGCCTGACCAGCCCGTACCACAAGGAGCTGTATCCGGCCTGGCGCTGCCAGACCCACAGCGACTGGCTGCCGGCCGACATCCACGTCTACAAGGTCAAGCTGACCGCGCTCGCCCACCGCTACCACGTCCCGATCGGCCCGTACGTGCGGCCGGTGGCCAGCCACTGCTAACCGGCCTTAAGGCCGCCGTCCAGCCGCACGGTGACGGCCGAACCAAGGTGCTACCCTCCCGCCGCGATGGGCAAGACGCTCGTAATCGCAGAGAAGCCGTCGGTCGGAAAGGACTACGCGAAAGCGCTGCCCGGCAGCTTCCAGAACCATAAGGACTACCTCGAGTCGGACGACCACGTGATCTCGTGGGCGGTCGGCCATCTCGTCGAGCTCGCGGAGCCGGAGGACTACGACAGCAAGTACAAGCTGTGGTCGCTCAACCGGCTCCCGATCATTCCCGAGGAGTTCAAGCTGAAGCCGATCGACGGCCGCTCGGGAGAAGCAGCTGGACGTGCTTCGGAAGCTGTTGCGGCGCAAGGACGTCGATCAGATCGTGAACGGCTGCGACGCCGGGCGCGAGGGCGAGCTGATCTTCGAGCTACATCAACCAGGAAGTGGGCGGCCAGAAGCCGGTGCAGCGGCTGTGGGTCTCGTCGATGACCTCGGGCGCGATCCGCGAGGGCTTCGAGCAACCTCCGCGACGGCGCCGAGATGAAGACGCTCGAGGCCGCCGCCCGCAGCCGCGGCGAGGCCGACTGGCTGGTGGGCATGAACGGCACCCGGGCGGCCACCAAGGTCGGTTGGCTGGAGGGCGTCGTCTCGCTGGGCCGGGTGCAGACGCCGACGCTGGCGCTGATCGTCCGCCGCGACCTCGAGATCGATGCCTTCGTCCCGGAGACCTACTTCCAGGTGGACGCCCGGTTCGCGCTCCCGGAGAGCCGTGACGTACCCGGCCGCTGGTTCGCGGGCAAGGAGGACCGGCTCGCCGAGCGTGAGCGCGCCGACGAGATCGCAACGCCGCCTCCGGCGCCGACGCGCAGGTCGAGTCGGTCAAGCGCACCGAGCGCAAGTCGCGGCCGCCGCTGCTCTACGACCTGACCAGCCTCCAGCGCGACGCCAACATCCGCTTCGGCATGTCCGCCCAGCGCACGCTGGCAGCCGCCCAGCGGCTCTACGAGGGCTCGGCCCACGGCGCGGTCATCACCTATCCCCGCACGCGGTCGCAGTTCCTGCCGTCCGACCAGATCCCGACGCTGAAGCCGATCGCCGGACGCCTGGGCAGCATTCCGGCGCTGACAGCCGCACGCCGACTACGTGACGGGCCTCGACGTGCTGCCGCTGGCGCGCGTTGTCAACGACGGCAAGGTCGACGACCACCACGCGATCATCCCCACCGGCGAGCTGCCGCGCGGCGAGCTCTCGCGCGACGACCGCCGCGTCTACGACCTGGTCACCCGCCGCTTCCTGGCCGTCTTCCACCCGGAGGCCCGGTTCGAGGACACCGAGGTCGTCACCGTCGCCGGCGGCGAGCGCTTCCGCACCAAGGGCCGGCGTCTGCTCGAGGCCGGCTGGCGCGGCCCCGCGTTCGGCGACGAGCCGGTCGAGCACGAGCAGCGCGGCGAGGAGGAGACGGAGCAGACGCTGCCGCGCATCGACGACGGGCGAGCGCGGCACCTGCGCCTCGGCCGAGGTGCTCGAGAAGCAGACCAAGCCGCCCGGTCGCTACACCGAGGCCTCGCTGCTGGGCGCGATGGAGACGGCCGGCAAGCACGATCGACGACGAGGAGCTGCGCGAGGCCATGAAGGAGAGCGGCCTGGGCACGCCCGGCCACCCGCGCCGAGACGATCGAGCGGCTGCTCAACGTCGGCTACATCCTGCGCGACGGCAAGGCGCTGGTCGCGACGACCAAGGGCAGCGAGACGATCGAGCTGCTGGGCACCCACCCCTCACCTCCGCCGAGCTGACCGGCAGCTGGGAGAAGCGGCTGTCGGAGATCGAGCACGGCGCAGGGCGACCGCAAGGCGTTCATGGCCGACATCGACAGCTTCACCGTCGCAGATCGTCGACTACTTCCGCGAGCTGCGCAACGATGCCGATCGGCGCCTGCCCGAACGGCGACGGCGACGTGATCGAGAACCGCTCCGCCTACGGCTGCAGCTCCTACAAGAGCAAGAAGCGAGCCCGGCTGCGGGTTCACCATCTGGAAGAGCCAGGGCGGGTTCCACATCACCCGCGAGGACGTGCACAGCCCTGCTCGAGCAGGGAGAGGCGGTGCTCGAATCGGAAACGCCGCGCCAGGCTCGTGCTCGGTCGAAGGCAACGTGGCCGCGATCGTGGGCGAGGACGGCAAGCCCCTGACCTCATCCGCCGACGCTCGGCCCGTGCCCCAACGGCGACGGCGACATCCGCGAGAACCGGGCCGCGTTCGGCTGCACCTCCTAGAAGACGCAAGAAGGAGCCGGGCTGCGGATTCACGATCTGGAAGTGCCAGGGCGCCTTCACGATCACCGCCGACGACGTCCAGCGGCTGCTGGAGCACGGGCGAGGCGGCCGCTGCCCGAGTCCGACCCGCCGGCAAAGCTGGTTCTCCTGGAAGGCAACGCCCTGCCGTCGTCGGCGAGGACGGCAAGCCGCTGACCGGCGGCGGCACGCTGGGGCCGTGCCCGAACGGCGACGGCGAGATCAAGGAGAACCGGCGCGGCTTCGGCTGCACGTCCTGGAAGTCGCAAGAGCGACCCCGGCTGCGGGTTCACGATCTGGAAGAGCCAGCGCGGGTTCACGGTCACCGCCGAGCAGGTGCGGACGCTGCTGGAGCACGGGCAGCGCCGACCTCGACGACGGGCCGCAGCCGGCCAAGCTGGTGCTCGACGAGGGCAACCAGCCGCAGATCGTCGGCGCCGACGGCGCGCCGCTGGTGCGGGCCGCGAGAGCAGCGGCGCCGAAGCGAGAAGATCGCCACCTGCCCCCGCTGCGGCGGCGACATCCGCGAGCAACACCCGGGCCTACGGCTGCTCGTCGTGGAAGAGCAAGCAAGAACCCGGGCTGCGGGTTCGTGATCTGGAAGTCGACCAAGGGCCGCGAGATCCTGCCCGACGACGCCAAGGCGGTGATCGAGCACGGTCGCATCGGGCCGCTCGACTTCCGCGACCGGAGGGCCCGTTCCAGGGCTACCTGGTGCTGACCGACGAGAAGGCGGTCGAGGTCGGCGGGCCGACGAGGCCGGCTCCGAGGCGGCCGGCTGTAGCCGACGCGACGCCTCGAGCCGCCGGTAAGCTCCGCCGCCATGGATGCCGTCGTCACCGGGGGAGCGGGGTTCATCGGCTCCCACGTCGCCGACGCGCTGCTGGCGCGCGGTGACCGCGTGCACGTGGTCGACAACCTGGCCGGCGGGCGGAGCGACCGGATCCCCGCCGGTGCGGAGTTCCACGAGCTGGACGTGCGCGAGGCACGGCGCGATCCGCAGCCTGTTCGAGCACGTGCGGCCGGCGGCGGTGTTCCACCTGGCCGCCCAGATCGACGTCCGCGCCTCGGTCGAGAACCCCGGCTTCGACGCCGACGTCAACGTCGGCGGCACGATCGAGCTGATCGAGGCGGCCCGGCCGGTGGGCGCGCGGATCGTGTTCTCCTCGACCGGCGGTGCGCTGTACGGCGAGGCCGACACCATCCCCTCGCCCGAGACGACGCCGCGCGCGCCGATGGCGCCGTACGGCACCTCGAAGCTGTGCGCCGAGAACTACCTGGCGCTGTCGAACCGGCTCTACGGCACCCGGCACGTCGTGCTCCGCTACGGCAACGTCTACGGGCCGCGCCAGGACCCGCACGGCGAGGCCGGCGTGGTCGCGATCTTCTTCGGCCGGCTGGTCGCCGGTCAGATGCCGCTGATCTTCGGCGACGGCAAGCAGACCCGCGACTACGTGCACGTGGCCGACGTGGTGGCCGCCAACCTGGCGGCCTCCGCCTACGACGGTTCGGTCGAGGCCTTCAACGTCGGCACCGGCAGCCGAGACCAGCGTGGTCGACCTGCTCGAGCGCTGCCAGCTGGCCGCCGGCACCGACGTCACGCCCGAGCACCGTCCCCGCACGCCTCGGCGAGCTCGACCGCAGCTGCCTCGACTGCGGACTGGCGCAGCGCGAGCTGGGCTGGCAGCCGGCGATGGCGATGGACGAGGGCCTGCGGGGACGCTCGCGGCTCTCCACCCGTGACCATCGTCACCCACCGGCCCGGACGTCGCCCAGCCGCTGGTCTGCCTCACCTTCGACGACGGGCCGGGCCCGCAGACGCCGGCGATCCTGGACGTGCTCGGCGAGCACGGCGCCACGGGGCACCTTCTTCGTCCTCGGCGAGTCGATCGAGGGCCGCGAGGAGATCCTGGCGCGGACGATCGCCGAGGGCCACGAGATCGGCAACCACACCTTCTCGCCACCCGCACGCCCTCGACCTCGAAGAGCCCGAGCTGGAGCACGACATCGCCCGCTGCCAGCGGCTGCTGACGGCCGCCGAGCCGGTGCTGTTCCGGCCGCCCTACGGCGAGGATGCGCTGCGCTGCTCGCGGGTCGCGGGCCGGCGGGGTGCTGCCGGTGACGGCGCTGTGGTCGATCGACCCCGGCGACTTTGCCGAGCGCGACCCCGATGCCATCGCCGCGCGTGATCGAGCGGGAGGCGACGGCGGGGGCGATCGTCGACCTCCACGACGGGTGGCCGCGGGTGACGTCGACCGACCGCGACCGGACGCCGACCGTGCAGGCGCTGGAGCGCGCGGTGCCCCGGCTGGTCGAGCGCGGATTCCGCCTCGTCACCATCTCCGAGCTGCTCGCGGCGCCTGGCTCCTAGACGCCGATTCGGCTTCAGAGCGGGCTTGCAAGTCCGTCCGAGCCGGGGGCACAATACCTACCCCACCACGCCCGAACCCAACATGTGGTGGTTTGGTGGGTGGGGACCACTAGATGTTGAAACTCAGGCAATGAACTGTCCATTCTGCGAACACGGTGAGACCAAGGTGGTCGACTCGCGGGTCGCCGGTCGCGGCGCGATCCGGCGCCGGCGTGAGTGCCTGCTCTGCCAGCAGCGCTTCACGACCTTCGAGCGGATCGAGGAGACGCCGCTGTTCGTGGTCAAGCGGGACGGGGTCGCGACAGCCGTTCGAGCGCTCCAAGCTGCTGGCCGGCCTGGTGCGCGCGTGCACCAAGCGGCCGGTGCCGCTTGAGGAGATCGAGCGGGCCGCGGTGACGATCGAGGCGCGGCTTGCGAAACGGCGTCCCCGACGAGGTGCCCTCGCAGCGTGATCGGGGATGAGGCTCTGGCCGTCGCTGCGGGATCTCGACCGGGTCGCCTACGTGCGATTCGCGTCGGTCTACCGGGATTTCCAGGACGTCGAGGAGTTCGAGCAGGAGCTGGCCCGGCTGGAGGGGCGAAAGCCTCCGCGAAAACGTGCGAAGCGAACAGGCGTTCGCTAAAATCCACACAGTGGCACTACGGGAGGAGAACGGCATGTCGACTACGGAGAAGCGGAGCGAAACCACCGTCGTGCAGGGTCGGGAGGACGTCGCCATCGGCGTGCCCCGCTACTTCACGGTTCCGGGGGTCGATCCGTTCGACGCGGTCGAGTGGGAGACGCGCCAGGCGCTGATCCCGGGCAAGGACGGCCCCTCCTTCGAGCAGAGGGACGTCGAGTTCCCCGCCTTCTGGAGCCAGACGGCGACCAACATCGTGGCCCAGAAGTACTTCCGCGGCCAGCTCGACACACCGCAGCGCGAGCACTCCGTGCGGCAGATGATCGGCCGCGTCGTCGACACCGTCACCGCCTGGGGCATCAAGGATCACTACTTCGTCGACGACGACGAGGCCGAGACCTTCCGCGCCGAGCTGACGCACCTGCTGGTGCACCAGATGGCGGCCTTCAACTCGCCGGTCTGGTTCAACGTCGGGTTCGAGGAGCAGCCGCAGTGCTCGGCCTGCTTCATCCTCTCCGTTGAGGACTCGATGGACTCGATCCTGGACTGGATCCGCAAGGAGGGGCTGGTCTTCCGCGGCGGCTCCGGCTCGGGCATCAACCTGTCCAAGCTGCGCTCCTCCCAGGAGCAGCTGTCCAAGGGCGGCTATGCGTCCGGCCCGGTCTCCTTCATGCGCGGCGCCGACGCCTCGGCCGGCACGATCAAGTCCGGCGGCAAGACGCGGCGGGCGGCCAAGATGGTCGTCCTGAACGTCGACCACCCGGACATCGAGGAGTTCATCTGGTGCAAGCAGCACGAGGAGGAGAAGGCCCGAGTGCTGCAGGCGGCCGGCTACGACATGAGCCTCGACTCGCCTGACTGGGCATCGATCCAGTACCAGAACGCCAACAACTCGGTGCGTGTCACCGACGAGTTCATGCGGGCCGTGATCGACGACGGCAACTGGGACCTGACCGCCCGCACCGACGGCTCGGTGGTGCGCAGCCTCCGCGCCCGTGACCTGATGCACCAGATCGCGGAGGCGGCCTGGAAGTGCGCCGATCCGGGCATGCACTACGACACCACGATGAACGACTGGCACACCTGCCCGGCGACCGGCCGGATCAACGCCAGCAACCCGTGCTCGGAGTACCTGCACGTCGACAACTCGGCCTGCAACCTGGCCAGCCTCAACCTGATGAAGTTCCGCGACCCCGCCACGCGGCGAGTTCGAGGTCGAGAAGTTCGAGCGGGCGGTGGACGTGATCTTCATGGCCCAGGAGATCCTGGTCTCCAACTCCAGCTACCCGACCCCGGAGATCACCGCCAACGCCAAGGCGATGCGCCAGCTGGGCCTCGGCTACGCCAACCTGGGCGCGCTGCTGATGGCCCGCGGGCTGCCGTACGACTCCGACGAGGGGCGCGCCTACGCAGGCGCCATCACCGCGATCATGACCGGCCGCGCCTACCGCAAGTCGGCCGAGATCGCGAGCCGGGTGGGCCCGTTCGAGGAGTACCCGAAGAACTCCGACGCGATGCTGCGGGTGATCCGCAAGCACCGCGCGGCGGTTGCCAACATCGACACCGCGACCGTGCCCGACGACATGATGCTGGGCGCGCGCAAGGCGTGGGACGAGGCGCTGGCCGTCGGCGAGCAGCACGGCTACCGCAACGCGCAGGCCACGGTGCTCGCACCGACCGGCACCATCAGCTTCATGATGGACTGCGACACGACCGGCGTCGAGCCCGACTTCTCGCTGGTCAAGTCGAAGCGGCTGGTCGGCGGCGGCGACATCACGATCGTCAACCAGACGGTGCCGACCGCCCTTTCCAAGCTGGGCTACGCGCCGCACGAGATCGACCAGATCGTCGCCCACGTCAACGAGCACAACACGGTGGTGGGCGCGCCGGGCTTCAAGGGCGAGCACATGGCCGTGTTCGACGTGGCGGTCGGCGACCGGGCCATCCACCACATGGGCCACGTCAACATGATGGCCTCGATGCAGCCGTTCATCTCGGGCGCGATCTCAAAGACGGTCAACCTGCCCACCGACGTCACGGTGGACGACGTCGCCGGCCTCTACATCGATGCCTGGAAGCTGGGCGTGAAGGCGATCGCGATCTACCGCGACGGCTGCAAGGTCGCCCAGCCGCTGTCGACCAAGGGCGACAAGCCGGAGCTGATCGCGGCCAAGCCGCAGCGCCGGGTGATGCCGATCGACCGGACCGAGATCGGCCGCAAGTTCAAGGTCGGCGAGTACGAGGGCTACATCCACGTCGGCATGTTCCCCGAGGGCGACCCGGGCGACGTGTTCGTCGACATCGCCAAGGAGGGCACCACCCTGGCCGGCCTCATGAACGCGTTCATGATCGCCGTGTCCGTCGGCATCCAGTACGGCGTGCCGCTGGAGGTGTTCGTCTCGAAGTTCGCGCACATGCGGTTCGAGCCGAGCGGCCTCACCAACGACCCGGACATCCGCGTGGCCAAGTCGATCCCCGACTACATCTTCCGGTGGATGGGCAAGCGGTTCCTGGACACCGACACGCAGGCCGACCTGGGCATCATGAGCCAGGCCGTCCGTGAGCGGATGGCGCGGCCAGATCGGCGACGAGGAGGGCGACAGCCCCGGCTCCGAGGCCGTCCGCGGGTCAGACCGCGCTCTTCAACGCCTGGGAGGATGCGGTCGAGTGCGCCAAGTGCGGCGGCCGCAAGGTGCGCACCGGCGCGTGCTACACCTGCCGCGACTGCGGCGACAACTCCGGCTGCGGCTGACCTGCGAGGCCATATCGGTGTGACGAACGGGCGTCCTTCGGGGCGCCCGTTCTCGTTCGAACCGCTGGCGACTCACTGACTGTAGGTTGGCAGGACTGGCAATTGACACTCCGGGGCTTGTGTGAAAGAGTCGGACGCTTACCGCGTGCTGGAAGCGTCGAGCGCGACTCCATGACGTAGGGGAAGAGGACATGAAGCGGCTCCGGTTGGCCGTGTTGATGGTGTTGGGCGTGATTGCGGTCGCCGTTCTGGTCCCGGCGGCCGGCGCGCGGCCGGCGCCAGGCGGCGCACCCGTGCGAGCCGGGTTCGGGTTCGTGATCCCATCGGGGATGCGGCTCACGGGGACGACGCAGCGTGACAGGGCGATGCTGCGCCGATCCATGGTGGTGACCTCTCGCCCGGCTTCTCCCGGGTCGGGAGTGCAGAGTGAGAAATCGCAGGCTGCTGCGCAGGCCAACGACACGGCGAACCCGGCATGCACCCTCGCTCCTGGTACTGGCGGTGAGTGGCTGGAGACGTGCGTGTACGGTTTTACCGGGCACTTCGTGGACTGGACGGTGCCGGCTGGATTGACCTCGCCCATCGTCACTGTCCAGATCGCTGGCGCCTCGGGCGGTGACGCATTCGACGGCGTGGAGGGAGGTGACGGCGAGTACCTCCGCGGCGACATGACTCTCGCAGCGGGAGATGCCATCAGGGTCGAGGTGGGCGGGCAGGGCGGAGACGGCGTTTCGGGGCTCACACCTTGGCAGCCCGGCGATCCCCAGACGGGCGGCTTCGGCGGCTATCCGGAGGGCGGCGACGCCGGTCGGGCCGGAGGGCCGACCCCGGCTGGCGGTGGTGGTGGCCCGTCCCTGATAGGTGTCCAGCGTGCCGGGGACCTTCCGGGCTTCACGCTGTTCGCCGCCGCCGGCGGTGGCGGCGGCGCGGGTGGTCAGGGTGCGGACTGGAGTGGCACCGTGGACATCGCGCCTGGTGCCGGGGGTAACGCCGCAGCCACCGGACAGCCGGGGGCCGACTACGCGACGACGGAAATCGACGGCAGTGGCGCCAGCTGCACGTTCTTCGGCGGCTCACCGGGCGAAGGTGCAGGCCCCGGCACGACTGGGCCCGGTGGCGCTGGGGGCGACACAACCTGCACATCGTTCGGCGGCGGGGTGTCCACCGGAACGTACGGACACACAGGTTGCACGGACAACAATTTCCCGTGCACCATTGACACCTACTGCGGCTGCGGCGGCAATGGCGGCGCAGGGACCTCAATTTCGGGCGCTGGGGTGACGGCGGCGGCGGCGGCGGAGGCCTCTTCGGCGGCGGTGGCGGTGGCGGCGCCGCTAACGTCGACTACGGTGATTCTTATGACCCAGTGACCGGTGTGTATTTTCCAGACACGCGTGATCTCAGCGCCGCCGGTGGCGGCGGCGGCGGCGGTATCGGCGGATATCTCCCGGACATTCTGAGCAATACGCTGTTCGCTGTGAACGGCGAGCACGGCGACGGCACGATCGCGCTGACGTTCGCGGTCACCCCGCCCGACACGACGATCCAGACCTCGCCGACTGATCCCACCGACCAGACCGACGCCACCGTGTCGTTCACCGGCACCGGCACGCTCGGCGCTGCGGTCGACCACTACGAGTGCCAGCTCGACGGCGGCTCGTGGCAGACCTGTACGAGCCCGGCGACGTATCCGCGGTTGGCCACCGGACAGCACAGCGTGGCGGTGCGAGCCGTGGACGCCAACGGGTTCACCGATCCGACCCCGGCGACGGCGTCGTGGACGTTCGTGGACACCACTCCCCCGGAGACGTCGATCGACTCCGCGTCACCCCCGAGCCCGGACTATCTGCCGCTCGCCTCGTTCACGTTCAGCGGTAGCGACAGCTCCGGCGCGGACGGCGTCGACCACCTGGAATGTCAGCTCGACGGCGCCGGCTTCTCCCCGTGCACGAGCCCCGTGTCCTACTCGACCATTCCGTTTGGCGACAACACCTTCCAGGTCCGCGCCGTCGACCGGGGCGGCAACGCCGACCCGACGCCGGCGACGTTCGCCTGGACGGTCAGCGGTGGGCCGGATCCGTCGATCTGCACCACGGCCGGCGCCTCCACGACGTGCACCTACACACCGGCGGCGATGCCGGCCGGACTCCCCTACCGGCCGTGGATCGTGCCGGACGGGGTGACCAGCGTCGAGGTCACCGCCGACGGCGCGGGCGGCGGCGCCAACTTTGAAACGGGCGAGGCCGGCGGCCAGGGTGGAAACGCCGTGGCGACGATCCCCGTCACGCCGGGCGATGTCCTGCGCATCTATCCGGGTGGCCGCGGCGGGGACGGCACGGCCCAGAAGGGCGGCGGCGGCGGCGGGGCCAACGGCGGCGGTGCGGGCGCCGGAGCCGCGCGATCGGGCGTCGGCGGCGGCGGTGGCGGCGGTGCATCAGACATTCGCCAGGCCCCGTACGGACTCGATGATCGCCTCGTCGTCGGCGGCGGTGGCGGCGGCGCCGGGCCGGACTTCAGCGATGACGGCGGCCTGGACGGCGCCGGCGGGGTCGGCGGCGGCGCGTCGGGCGCAGCCGGAGACGGCCAGAACCCCGGGGACGGTGGCAGCCAGACAGCGGGCGGCAGCGCCGGTGCGTCCGCCTCCGGCTGTGACAGTTTCGTCGGCGGTGTGACGGCGACCGCGGGAGCTTTCGGCGTCGGTGGCCGCGCGGCCACCTGCAACGCTGCGTTGCAGGGGTACTTCGCCTCCGGCGGTGGTGGCGGCGGCTACTACGGCGGTGGTGGCGGCGGAGACGACGACAATTTGGACGCCGGTGGCGGTGGCGGCGGCAGCTCGTTCGCCGTGCCCGCCGCGACAGATGTGACGCTGATCGCCGGCGACGGCCAGACCGGCGACGGCCAGGTGCAAATCACGTACACGAACATCGTCGATCAGACGATCACATTCGACCCGATCGCAGGTCGGAAGATCACCGCCTCGCCGTTCACCGTCTCACCGACGGCCGACTCGGGCCTGCCGGTGTCGGTGGCATCGGACACGACCGCGACCTGCACCGTGACCACCGGTGAGGTCACGCTCGTCGCTCCCGGGACCTGCTCGCTGACCGCGACCCAGCCTGGCGACGACACCCGCAACCCGGCGGCGCCCGTGACACGGACGTTCGACGTCTCGACCCCCAACGTCGCCCACGATGGCGGCTTTGAGAAGCCGGCGGAGCCGGACGGCGGCACCATCTTCGACGCCGGCCACAGGATGGGCCCCTGGCACGTCACCTCCGGGTCGGTCGGACTGACGACGAACTACTGGCAGAACATCGCCGGAGCGCAGTCGGTCGACCTGGCCGGCAACTCCCCGGGTGGGATCAGCCAGACGTTCACGGTGGCCTGGCCGGGAACCTACGCCGTCCGCTTCCACTACGCCGGCAACCCCGACGGCACGCCTGTCCGCAAGCACCTCACCGTCTCGGCCGGCGGCGTATCGCTGAACAAGACGTTCAACACCACCGGGCACACTCTGGCCGGGATGGGCTGGAAGTCCGGCACGCTGAGGTTCACGGGAACCTCAGGCGAACTGGTGACGCTGACCTTCACTGACACGGATCGCGGCGGGACGCCCTACGGGATGGTGCTCGACGACGTCACGGTGATCGCCCGGTAACAGCGCCGGCTTCGAGGGCGGTGTGTTGCCGTGCATGAACATGCAAGCCAAGCCGCTCCGTGGCGTTGACGTCGTTGACGTTGACATCGCCGTGGCGCCACACAGCTGATCTCCAAGCGAGCGCCGCGACGCACGACGACTCCGAGAGCCTGCGAGTTTCCCGCATCGCATCCGGCGACTCCCCGATGCCCCACCATGGCGAACCCGCGACTCTGATCAAGGAGACCAGCGTCGAGCCAATCCTGGGCGTCACGCATAGGGCTCGACCGGTGAAGGAGGAGATTCATGACCAGCGAGTCACAGCGGGATCCCATCACGGACCATCTACTGACGCCGGAGAATTCCGCGCTGATCATCATCGACTACCAGCCCGTGCAAGTCGGCTCGGTCGCCTCGATGGATCGGCGTGAACTGGTGCTGAACATCGTCGACGTCGCCAGGGCGGCGAAGCTCTATGGACTGCCGATCGTGCTCTCCACGGTGAATGTCAGCACCGGGAAGAACGCGCCGACTATCCATCAGCTGACCGATGTCATCGGCGAGATACAGGTGCTCGACCGGACGTCGATCAATGCCTGGGAAGACGTGGAGTTCGTGTCCGCGGTCAAGACAACAGGGCGCAAGAAGCTCATCATGACCGCGCTCTGGACGGAAGCGTGCTTGACCTTCCCCACGCTCGACGCGCTGCGCGATGGGTATGAGGTCTACCCGGTCGTGGACGCGGTCGGCGGCACGTCGCCCGAGGCACACCGGGCAGCGCTCGAACGAGTCGTGCACGCCGGCGCACAGCCCATCAGCTGGGTTCAGCTGCTCTGCGAGCTGCAGCGCGATTGGGCGCGTAGCGAGACCGCCTCGCAGTTCGCAGAAGTGGTGTTCTCGGTCGAGGGGAAGTAGCCCTCACGACCATCGCCTCGTTCCGGTCAACTAGCGTGCATGGAGTGAGCGCGACAGTGACCCTGGTGCCCTGGGGCAGCGGCGACCTGCCTCTGATGGAGCGGCTGTTGGGCGATCCTCGGATGACCGAGTACCTCGGCGGCCCCGAGAGCCCGGAGAAGCTGCGCGAGCGCCAGGCCCGATACGAGCGCCTGGAGGGCGCCGATCGCATGTTCAAGGTCGTGGACGTGGAGAGCGGCGCCGGGGTCGGCTCGGTCGGCTACTGGACGAAGGACTGGCACGACGCGCGGGTCTACGAGATCGGCTGGATGGTCGTGCCGGAGTTCCAGGGGCGCGGCATAGCCGGGTCGGCCACCGCCCAGGCGATCCAGCTTGCCCAGGAGGATGCCGCGTACCGGTTCATGCACGCCTTCCCGAACGTCGACAACGCCCCGTCGAACGCGATCTGCCGCAAGCTCGGCTTCGAGCTCCTGGAAGCGCAGGAGTTTGAGTTCCCGGCTGGGCACTTCATGACCTGCAACGACTGGCGCCTCGACCTGACGGCCTGAGTACCCGCACTGGCCCGGCGAGCCGGGCGTTGGTCACGCATACAGCAGCGCCAGTCCGAGGGCGACGAGCAGCAGCGCCCAACCGCATGACAATCGCAACGGCGGCCCACGCCATGAGTCGCGCATGGCCGGTCGGCCGCCGATGCGTGGCAACGAGTGACGGCGACCGCAAGGACGAGGGCGACGTACGGACCCGTTGATGAGACACGGCCGACGCGGTCGTGACGATCGAAAGCAGCGGCAGCGCCGGTGCGAGCGCACAGGCGACCGCAATCCCGGCCACGACCGACACCCACCCGGGTCCGGCCGATCCGCTCGGAAGCGACTGTGTGGGACTGGTGTTCACGACGACCCCCTCCGACGATTGCCTTGACGTTCCCACCCACGGTAGGGAGCGACGGGTGGCACCGCGTCGGGATTCCCCTGCGGCTCAGGCGAGCCGTCAGTACAGGCCGTCGCCGCGGGCGTACCGCTCCGCGCGTTCGCTGTCGTAGCGATCGGCGTCGAAGTCGTCCTCGCGCACCGCGCGCAGGATCTCGCCGCTGCTGGGCAGCTGCTTGCGGTCGACGTGGAGCTCGGGGTTCCACAGGTCGGAGCGGATCAGCGCCTTGGAGCACTGCGTGTAGGCCTCCTCGATCTCGACCAGGATCCCGAGCTTCGGAGCCTTGCCGTCCACCACGCTCGCGGCCAGCAGCACGGGGTCGTCGATGATGGAGGCGCGGCCGTTGACGCGGAAGCTGTCGCCGATTCCGGGGATCAGGAAGAGCAGCCCGACGTGGGGATTCTCGAGGATGTTCCGCAGCGCTGTCGGCGATCCGGTTGCCCGGCCGGTCGGGGATGAGGAGCGTCCGCTCGTCGAGGATGCGCACGAACCCGGCCGGATCGCCGCGCGGCGAGACATCGCAGCGGCCGTCCGGCGACGAGGTGGCGATGCACATGAACGGGGACGCCTCGATGAACTGCCGCGTGAGCGGGTTCAGGTGGTCGACGATCTTGCTGACCACGACCTCGGAGGGGTGCCCGATCGCCCCCCGCAGCTGCTCCTCGTCCCGAAGCACGCCCATGGTTCGCAGAATACTTGCGACGTGTTCCGCACAGCCGCGGTAGCTTGGAGCGTGGTGTCGTGGATCCCCTGGAGCCAGCGCGAGCGGCAGTCGACAGACGTGCGCCGGCTGCTGGCAAGCGCGTTTGTGAACTCGCTCGGCAACGGGTTCGTGATCCCGTTCCTCTTCGTCTACCTGCACGACGAGGTCGGGCTGTCGTACAGCATCTCCGGCCTCGTCATCGCGGCCAACGGCTTCGCGGCGATCCTGGCGGCGCCGGTCGTCGGCGCCGCCATCGACCGGTTCGGGGCGCACGTCGTCATCGTCTGCGCGCTGATCGCCTCGGCCGTCGGCTACGCCAGCTTCATCCTCGTCGACCAGGCCTGGCAGGCCTTCCTGGCCGCCATCGTTGCCGGCGTCGGCACCGGCGGCTACTGGCCGGCACATGGGACGCTCCTGGCGACCGCGTCGAGCGACGCCGAGCGAGCCTGGGGCGGCCGCTATCAGATGATGGCGCTGGGCTTCGGCGTCGGCGTGCTGGTCGCCGGCCAGGTCGCCACGCTGGGCAACGCGGCCAGCTTCCACCGGCTGTTCGTGGTCGACGCGATGACCTTCCTGGTCTGCATCTTCGTCATCCCGCGGCTGCCCCGCCACCCGCGCGAGGGGACGGATCACGGCGGTCTGCTGCTGGTGCTCTCCGACCGGCCGTTCCTGTTCATGTTCGTCCTCAACACGGCGCTGATCGCCGCGGGCATCAGCCAGTTCGACGTCCTCCCCGCGTACCTCACCAACGACGCCGGCCTCTCGCCCCAGCAGGTCTCGGCCGTCTTCGTCGCAAACACGGTCGCGGTCGCGGCCCTCCAGCCGCTGATCGGCCGCCGGGCCAGCGGCAACCGGCGGATGGTGATGATCTCGATCGCCGCCGCCGTCTGGGCGGCCGTCTGGGTCGGCGTGCTGGTCACCGGGTCGTCGCTGTCAGGTGACAGCGCCGCCACGTTGTTCGTGATCTGCGGCGGCACCTTCGGGGTCGCCGAGTGCCTGTTCGCGGGCACCATGGGCTCGATCACCGCCGACCTCGCCAAGCCCAGCCTGCTCGGCCGCTACATGGCGGTGTCGGCGCTCTCGTGGAGCGCGGGCGGCGTGATCGGACCGGCCGTCGGAGGCTTCCTGCTCAGCCAGTCGGGCGCGCTGCTGTGGCTGACCCAGGCAACCGTGCTGGCCGTCGCCTCGGCCAGCGCGGTGCTCGGCGAGCGCCTGCTGCCGGCGAGGGTGCGGCGATCGCCGGTCAGGGTCGCGACGGCGACGGAGTGACCGCACCGGTCTGCACTTCACAGGCCGGTGCGGTCGGTGGACTGATCAGGACTGCACGGCCGGCTCGGCGGCCGGGTCGGGCGCGTGGGTGACCGTCCGCTCGGGGCTCGGGAGGTACCGCGCCGCGACCACAGCTCCTGCAACCACCGCTGCGGTGGCAATCAGGCAGGCCGTCGTGAGACCGTCGAGGAACGCAGCCTGTGCCTGCTGCGCCAGCTGCGCTCCCGCCGCGCCGGGCAACGCGTGCGCTACCTGTAGGGCGGCGCCCAGCGAGTGCTGGGCCGTTGCAACCGCGTCGGCCGGGAGGTGGCCGGCGATGCGGCTGTGGGCCAGCCGATCCGTGTAGATCGAAGTGAAGACCGATCCGACCACGGCAACGCCGAGCGTGCCGCCGACCTGGCGCGTGGTGTCGTTTACCGCCGAGCCAACGCCGGCTTTCGCCTCTGGCAGCGCGTTCAGGATCGACGCCGTTGCCGGCGCTGTGGTCAACCCCAGCCCGCCGCCCAGGAAGACCATCTGGATTGCGATCACGAGGTACTCGGTCGAGGCGCCGACCGTCGCTGTCCAGGCGAAGCCGACCCCCATCGACAGCAGCCCGGCCGCAACCACGAACCGGGGGCCGACGCCGGCGGCAATTCGCGCACCGGCGATCGAGGTACCTGCGGTCGCGAATGCGAACGGCGCCAGCCGCGCGCCTGCCTCGAGCGCCGAGTAGCCGAGCACGAACTGGAAGTACTGGGTGATCAGGAAGATGAACCCGAACAGCGCGAAGAACGCGATGGTGACGGATGCGGAGGCAGCGGAGAACCGCGGGTTCGCGAACAACCGCACGTCGAGCATCGGCGTGGTGTTGCGCAGCTCCCACAGCACGAACGCCCCGATCAGAATGGCAGCGCCCACGAAGCCGCCCACGGTCGCTGCCGCCAGCCAGCCACGGTCGGGAGCCTCGATAAGCGTGTAGACGAGGGCGCCCACTCCGGCGATCGAGAGCACCAGCCCGCGGACGTCGAGCCGCGGCGCCTCGGGATCCCGTGAGGTCGGCACCCACAGCCGTCCACCGATCAGCGCGGCGGCGACCACAGGGACGTTGATCAGGAACACCGACCCCCAGCGGAAGTGGGCCAGCAACAGGCCGCCGGTCAGCGGGCCGAGGCCGACGCCGGCGCCGGACACCGCGGTCCAGATACCGATCGCCCGCGCGCGCTCACTCGGGTCTCGAAACACGTTGGAGATGATGCCCAGCGTCGCAGGGAAGATCAGGGCCGCCCCGGCGCCCATCACCGAGCGGGCAGCGATCAGCTCCGACGGCGAGCTGACGACGGCCGCGGTCAACGAGCCGAGCCCGAAGATCGTCAGGCCGGCCGCCAGCGCCCCGCGCCGGCCGAAGCGGTCGCTGAGGCTGCCGGCAGCCAGCAGCAGCGCAGCGAACACCAGGTTGTAGGCGTCCACGATCCACTCCAGCTGCGTGTCGGACGCGTGCAGCTTGCGGACAAGCGTGGGCAAGGCGACATTGACGATCGTCGTGTCCGCCACAATCACGAACAGGCTCATGCAGAGGACGGCCAGGACCAGCCAGGGCCGCACCTCGGTGTCTCGCGCGTGTGTGCTCACGGTGTGCCTCCTCGACATCGAGTTGCGTGAAGCAACCGACCATACCAGCGCGAGTTTCATGATGCAACTCGTGGTGCTACACTCGCTCCATGCTGAACCGCACATATCCCGACCAGGACTGCTCGATCGCCCGCACGCTGGAGCTGGTCGGCGAGCGCTGGAGCCTGCTCATCCTGCGGGAGGCGTTCTGGGGCGTTCACCGGTTCGACGACTTTCAGGAACGGCTTGGCCTCGCCCGCAACGTCCTGACCACCCGGCTCGCGCATCTGTGCGACTCCGGGCTGCTGGAGAAGCGGCTGTACAGCGAGCGGCCGCCGCGATACGAGTACCACCTGACCGAGGCAGGTCGCGCACTCGGCCCGGTGCTGATCGCCCTGATCAAGTGGGGCGACGCACATCAGCCGTCTCCGGGCGGACCACCAATCCGGGTCCTGCATCGGGGCTGCGGCGGTGACGTCGACGCGTTGATGCACTGCGGGACGTGCGGAGCGCACATCGAGTACGCCGACCTGGAGCTCACCCGGCGCGACGACGGTGCACAGCTCGAGGCGCCGGCCGAAGCATGAGCGCTCCCGCGCCTGCCGCCTTCGGTTGTCTAGTGTAGACTGTCGACACTGTGAGCAGCCCTTCCCGAAACGGCGCCCCCGGGGGTCGCGCGTACGACGCGATCGTGGTCGGGGCCGGACACAACGGGCTGGTCGCCGCCTTCTACCTGGCCCAGGCGGGGCTGTCGACGCTGGTGCTCGAGCGGCGGTCGTTCGTCGGCGGATGCTGCGTCACCGAGGAGTTCGCGCCGGGGTACCGGGCCTCGACCGGCGCCTACGTGCTGAGCATGCTGCGCGAGGCGATCTGGCACGACATGCGGCTGGCCCAGCGCGGCCTGACCGTGTCGCCGGCTGGGCCGACGCCTGAACCTGTTCCCCGACGGCGGCGCGGTTCACCGCTCTACGACGACCTCGGCGAGACCGAGCGCGAGATCGCCCGCTTCAGCGAAGCACGACGCGCGCCGCTTCCAGGACTTCGAGCAGAAGCTGGCCGACCTGGCCGCGATCGTGATGCCGATGTTCGACTGGACGCCGCCGACCACCTCGCGGCAGCTTCGCCGAGCTGGTGACGACGGCGCGGATGGGGCGCAAGGTGCTGGGCGGGCGCCGCGACATGCTTCGACCTCCAGTTCCTGTTTTCCACTTCGGCAACGCAGTACCTCGACGACGTGGTTCGAATCCGACCACGTGAAGGCGAGCGTTCGGCTGGCACGCGATCAACGACAGCGTGTCGGGCCCGTCGACCCCGGGAACGGCCTACGTGCTGCTGCACGACCACGCCGCGCGAGGAGTCGGGCGGAGGCGTCCGCACCTGGGGCTTCGTCCGCGGCGGCATGGGCGAGGTGACGCGGCTGATGGCGGAGGCGGCGCGGAGGCCGGCGCCGAGATCCGCTCGCGACGCCGAGGTCGAGCGGATCGCTGACCGACCGACGGCAGGGCGACCGGGTGCTGCTGGCGGACGGCGACCGAGCTGTCTGCGCGGTGGTGCTGTCGCAACGCCGACCCCAAGCGCACCTTCCGAGCGCCTGCTGGCCGAGAAGGACGTCCCCGACGAGTTCCTGTCGGCGATCGAGGCCTACCGCTGCATCGGCACCAGCATCAAGATCAACCTCGCCGTCTCGGAGCTGCCCCAGGCGACCGGCGTCGACGCCGATCTCGGCTACCACGGCGGCATCATGGAGATCAGCTCGCCGCTGATCGACATGGACCGGGCGCAGGCGCCTCGCGCTGCGGGGGATCCCTGCGGAGAACGCGCACATCGAGCTCTGCATCCCCACCGTGCACGACCCGTCGCTGGCGCCGGAGGGCAAGCACATCGTCACCATCGACGTCAACTCGCAGCCCTACAACCTGGCGGCCGACCAGGGCGTCGTGGGACGAGATCCGCGAGGCTGTGGCCGACCGCGCGGTCGCCCAGCTGGCGACGTACTTCCCGAACCTGCCCGGCTCGATCGTGCACCGGCAGGTGCTGTCGCCGCTCGACCTGGAGCGGCTGCTGGGGATCACCGGCGGCCATCGCGCTGCACGGCGACATGGGCTCGACCAGCTGTTCGCGCTGCGGCCGGTGCCCGGACACGGCGGCTACCGGACGCCGGTCGAGGGCCTCTACCTGTGCGGCGCCGGCACCCATCCCGGCGGCGGTGTCACCGGAGCCAACGGCCGCAACTGCGCCCGCGAGGTGCTCCGCGACGTGCGGCGCGCCCGGCGGTCAGCCGCGGCGCGGCGAACGGCGCATCAGGTTTCCAGCCGGTTCAGCCGCCCCAGGTAGTAGGCGATCCGCGGCCATCAGGCCCGGTCGCCACCAGCAGCAGCGCGCTCAGCGCCGCACCCTGGCCGAGGTCGCCCGACTCGGTGATCAGCTCCGCATTCAGCTGGCCCAGCATGAAGGAGCCGGTGCCGCCCACCAGCGTCGGCGTCGCGAACTCGGTGAAGAGCGGCAGGTAGACCAGGATGATGGCGACGAAGATGCCGGGAGCCGAGAGCGGGATCAGGATCCTGGTCGTCCGCCTCAGCCAGCCCGCCCCGAGGTCGGTCGAGGCCTCGATCAGCGAGGGTCGATCGCCTTCATCGCGGCGTAGATCGGGATCACCGTGTAGGTGATGTAGCTGGTCGACAGCACGACCACCACCGCGAAGTTGTCGAACAGCAGCCAGCTGATCGGGTGCGCCCGGCTCGACCAGGCCGACCGCCTCCAGCGCCTCGGTTGATGATGCCCTCCCGTCCCAGCACCACCCGGTAGGCGTAGATGCGCACGATCGGGTTGAGCTCGTCGGCCAGCACCAGCAGCAGGATCACCGGCAGCTCCCAACGGCCCGCCCGGAAGGCGAGCACGTAGGCCAGCGGCAACCCGAACAGCCAGCTGCACCACCATCGTCGCGGTCGCGATCTCGGTCGTGGTGACGGCGATGTGCCGGTAGCGGCCGGTGTGGAAGATCGTCCCGAAGTTGTGCAGCGTCCAGCCGCCGACGTGGAACAGCGAGTTGTACTGGAAGCCGATCAGGAACAGCGTGAGCAGCGGCGCCACGAAGAACAGGCCCGAGCAGCACCAGCGACGGCGACAGCAGCCACCACGGTGTCATGCGCGCGCATCCAGCGTTGGCCGCCGCGGCTTCGGCGGGCGGCAGCCACGGTGGTCATGGCAGCACGTCGACCACAGCGGTGCTGTCCTGCGCTCATCCGACTCGTCGCGGCCAGCAGGCGCCACGCGACGATCACCATGATCACCTGCACGGCCGAGATCAGCGTCGAGCTGGCGTTGATGATCGGCAGGTTCGGGCGCCCGGCGCAGCTCCGAGTAGACCCACACCGGGAACGTCTGGTCATAGCCGCCGACGAAGAAGTCGATCTCGAAGTTGTTGAACGACCACGAGAAGGCGAAGATCGCGGCCGCGCCCAGCGCCGGCGTCAGCTGCGGCAGGATGACCCTCCGCAGCACCTGCAGCCGCGATGCGCCCAGGTCGACCGCCGCCTCCTCCTGCACGCCCTCGAACCGGGCCAGGCGGGCGGCCAGCACCGCCGTCACCAGCGGGAAGGTGCAGATGATCTGCACCGCCGTCACCGAGTACAGCGACAGCGGGAACAGGTCGGGCACGTGGTAGTGGAAGAAGAAGATGGCGGCGCCGACGCCGATCATCAGCCACGGCACCACCAGCGGCGCGCCGACCAGGCCGGCGACCGACCCGCGGCCCCGGAACCGGAAGCGGGTGATCGCGAACGCGGACATCGTCCCCAGCACCATGCTGATCACGGTCACGATGACGGCGACCACCAGCGAGTTCTGGACCGCCGAGCGCAGGTCGGTGTTCACCCAGGCGTCGCGGTACCACTGGGTCGTGAACCCCTGCCAGTCGAGGGCGATGATCGTGGCCTTGTCGAACGAGAGCACGGCCAGCAGCACGATCGGCCCGAAGAGCACCAGCATCACGAACACCACCAGGGCAGCGCTGAGCGATCCCTGGGCATCTTGCGGCGGATGCGGACACCCAGGCCGGCATCCCGGCCGCCGAGCTGCCGCGACCCTCGTTGCAGCCTGACGGCTCGGCGACTAGCCGCTCTTGACGTCCTGCCACATCTGCACCCACTCGGTGTAGTTCGCCGGCTCGGAGGCCGGGATCGGATTGCGTCAGCTTCTGGTTGTTGCCCGACCGCTCGAGCACTCCCTTGGGCAGCATCGCGCGCGCCTTGGGTTGCGCGATCCGGTAGTGCCAGGTCTTGGCCTCGTAGGTCTCGGCCGCAACGCTGGCGTACCAGTTGAGCATCGCGTAGGCGGCGTTGACGTTGTGGGCGTGGGCGCTGATGCCGTAGCCGCACGTCCACTCCAGCGACCCTCCTTGGGCAGCACGAAGTCGTTGGGGACGCCGTTCTTGGTGACCGTGTAGGCGTTGTCGCGGTAGCCGCTCGAGCTGATCCAGATCTCGCCGGTCTTGTAGAGCTGCTCCTCGTCGGTGTCGCGCTCCCACCAGGTGCGGAACTCGCTGCGTGCGCGATCAGGAAGTTCTTGACCTGCTGCAGCTGGGCCTCGGTCATGTGCAGCGGATCCGTGATCCCGATCGCCAGCGCCCCGATGTCGATCGCCGTGACCGGGTTGTCCTCCATCGCCGCCTCGCCCTTGTAGCGTGGGTCGAACAGGTCGGCCCAGGACGTCGGCGCCGGGATGGACGTGCCGCGGGTCGTACTGGATGCCGCCGTCGCCGGCGTCCACGGGGATCACGTACACCTTGCCGTTCATCTCCACGCCGGGCAGCTTCTTCAGCGCGGGGTCGATGTACTTCCAGTTCGGGATCTTCGAGATGTCCAGCGGCTGGTACACCCCCAGCCGCACCTCCTCGGCCGCGTTCTCGTCGACGCAGGTGTTGATGATGTCCGGCGAGACGGAACCCGTTCGCAGCTTGGTCAGCGCCTGCGTGCTGCGAGTCGAACGCCTGCGTCTGGAGCTGCACCTTCGGGTACTCCTTCTTGAAGCTTGCGACGTAGCCGGGGGTGAAGCCGTCCTCGTAGGCGTAGTCCTTGAGCACCCCGGAAACGTGTGCCGGCGAGATGTCGATGCCCGTCGCCGGCGTAGAGTCGCCGGCGGAGGTCGAACTCCCGCAGCCGGCAGCGATCACCAGCAAGGCGGCGGCGATCGATGCGCATCCCAGGCACGACGGCTTCTTCATCTCGCTCTCCTTCGGCTCACCCGCGGGCTCGCCGGACCTCTCCGGCCCAGCGGTCGAGGATCTGTGGCTCGGCGGGCGGCCGCTTCGACACCTCGGCGATCGGCCTCGCACACCTGCTCGCACGACCAGCGGAACAGCTCTGGCGGCATGTTCAGCGCCGGCTGCATGCGGTACACCCACTTGCCCCACTGGGTGATCCCCAGCACGCCGCGGCGCAGCAGCTCCCGATGGACCTCCCGGTGGAAGGCCGGGGCCGGCGCGATCGTTTCCGTGTCGGTGACGAACTCGATGCCGATGAAGGCTCCCGCGATCCGCACGTCTCCGACCTGCTCGAACTGGTCGACCAGCGGCGTCAGCAGCTCTTCCGCGATCGACTCCATGCGGGCGACGTTGTCGAGCGCCCGCTCGCGCAGGATGGCGTCGATCCCGGCCAGCGCCCCTGCGCAGGCGGCCGGCACCCAGGCGAACGTGCCGCCCGAGTGGACATCGGAGTCGGCCAGCACGTCCTCGGTGCCGAGGATGGCGGCCAGCGGCTGGCCGCCGGCGGCAAGGCCCTTGCCCAGCAGCAGCAGGTCGGGCCGCAGATCCCAGCGCTCGGCGGTGAACATGGTGCCGCATCGTCCCATGCCGGTCTGCACCTCGTCCAGGATCATCAGCCAGCCGAACCGCTTGCAGAGCGCTGTCATGCCGCTCCCAGAACGCGTCGGACGGGATCAGGATCCCGCCCTCGCCCGCGATCGGCTCGATCAGCACGCCTGCGATCTGCTCCGGCTCGACCTGGTGGACGAGCAGCCAGTCCTCGATGTAGTCCACGTACATGCGTGTCGTCGTAGGGCCCCGGCCCGCGGTGGAACGGGCGCGCGGAACCTGTTCGGATACGGCGCGAACACGAACCCCGGGACGTACTGGGCGCTGCCCGTCGTCACCTCGGACAGGTCGGTGCCCAGTGCCGCCGTGAGCAGGCTGGACTCGCCGTGGTACTGACCCAGGAACGACAGGATCATCGGCCGGCCGGTGGCCGCGCGGGCGAACTTGATGCCCGACTCGACGGCCAGCGTGCCGCTGACGCTGGGCGCGACCCGGGTCAGGCCGGGCGGGCGATCTCGACCAGCCGCTTGGCCAGCTCGATCGGCGGCAACGAGGTCACGTAGTCGGTGATCTCCATCCCGTAGCGGGCCTGGGCCTCGGCCTGCGGCGGCCTCCACGGCGGCGGATGCGCGCCGAGCGGATTCGACCCCCAGCAGCTCTGGTGGTCGGCGAACGTGTTGCCGTCCACGTCCTCCAGGATCCAGTCCGACTTCGACGCCAGCACCAGCGGCATCTCGTCGTACTCGCGCATCGGCCCGTAGATGACCTCGGACTGCTGCTCGAGAAGCGCCCGGCTGCGGGGGCCGGGGAGCGCAGAATGAACCGACGGAACCTCGAAGTCCACGCCACTCGCCATGTTTGAACATCCTTCCCGGTCGCCGGGGATTCTCGGGCGGCTGTTGACTGTCGACAGTCTTGCAGTCTGCACCAACTGTGTCAAGGTAGACTGTCGACATGCGCCCCCTTCGCTCTCGCCGGCCTCTCGCAGAGGAGGCCGCCGACCAGATCCGGGACGAGATCCTGGCCGGCCGCCTCGGGCAGGGCGAGCGCCTGGTCGAGACCCGGATCGCCGAGGCCCTGAACATCAGCCGCGGGCCGGTGCGCGAGGCGTTCAAGCTGCTGCGCGCCGAGGGTCTGCTGCACGAGGAGCAGCAACCGCGGCACCTACGTCGTCCGGCTCTCCAGCGACGACGTCCACGAGATCTACGACCTGCGGGCGGCGATCGAGTCGCGGGCGGCGAAGCTGCTCGCGCGAGCCGGCCGCCCCGACGACCTGGAAACGCTCAACAAGGCGCTTGCCGAGCTGGAGCAGGCGGCTGACCGGGGCGACGTCAGCGCCGTCTCGCGCACCGACCTCGCCTTCCACGAGACGGTCTGCCGGCTGACCGGGAACCACCGGCTGCACGCCGTCTTCATGCGCTACGTGCCGATCGTGCGCACGATCATCCGGCTCGACGAGCAGCTCTACCGCTCGCTCGACGAGATCGCCGAGGAGCACCGGCCGATGCTGGCGGCCATCGAGGCGCGTGACCCCGACCTGGCGGCCCAGCGGTTCGAGACGCACGTCGAGCACGCCTTCGGCCTGGTGGCCGACTACATCGAGCACCTGCCGGGCGCCGCCGAGAGCGACGCTCCAGCCCAGCAGCCAGCGTAGACTGTTGACAGTCGGCAATCGTCGCGGCTAACATCCGCACAAGCGGCCCGTGAGGTGCGGCCGCAGGGAGCCGTTTTCCACGCCGAGGAGGCCGCATGCCGGACGTGTCGATCTCGAGCATCGGGGCGCGGGAGGTGCTCGACTGCCGCGGTCTGCCGACCGTGCAGGTCGATGTCGTGGTCGGCGACGGCGTGCTGGGACGCGCCGACGTCCCCGTCCGGCCGCTCGACCGGTTCGCACGAGGCGCACGAGCTGCGCGACGGCGGCACCCGCTTCGGCGGCTTCGGCGTCCGCGAGGCGGTCGCCAACGTCAACGATCGCATCGCACCCGCGCTGATCGGCCAGGACGGCTGCGCCGCAGCGCGAGCTGGACGCCGCGCTGATCGAGCTCGACGGCACCGACGACAAGTCGGCGCCTCGGCGCGCAACGCCATCCTCGGCGTCTCGCTCGCCGCTGCGCGGGCCGCCGCCGCCGCGCACGGGCATGCCGCTCTACCGCTACGCTGAACGCCAACGCCCACGTGCTGCCGGTGCCGCAGGTGAACCTGATCAACGGCGGCACGCCACGCCTCCAACGACCTCGACTTCCAGGAGTTCATCGTCATCCCGTCGGGCGCCGAGAGCGATGCTGCACGCGCTCCAGATCTCGACCGAGATCAACCTGCAGCTGGGCGAGATCCTGCTCGCAGCGCTTCGGCAAGGCCGCCCTCAACACCGGCGACGAGGGTGGCTACGCGCCGCCGATCTCCGATCCCGCGCGAGGCGCTCGGCTACCTGCACGAGGCGGTCGGCCGCGCCGGCTACGACGACGTCATCACCTACGGCCTCGACTGCGCCGCCACCCACTCTACGACGCGCGCAACCGAGACCTACGAGCTGGCCGGGCAGCCGCTACGACCGCGCCGGGATGATCGAGCTCTACCTGCGACCTGATCGCGCGCTTCGGCATCGTCACCATCGAGGACCCGCTGCACGAGGACGACTTCGAGGGCTTCGCCGAGCTGACCGCGCGCCAGCGGCATCCAGATCGTCGGCGACGACCTGTTCGTCACCAACCCGGAGCGCCTCGGCCGCGGGCATCGAGGCCGGCGCCGCCAACTCGCTGCTCTGGAAGGTGAACCAGATCGGCACGCTGAGCGAGGCGCTGGACGCGGCCGAGATGGCCTTCCGCAGCGGCTACACGCGTGGTCGTGTCGGAGCGCTCGGGCGAGACCGAGGACCCGATCATCGCCGACCTGGTGGTGGCGCTGAACGCCGGCCAGATCAAGACCGGCGCGCCGGTGCGCGGCGAGCGCACCGCCAAGTACAACCGGCTGCTGCGGATCGCCGAGGAGCTGGGGACGACCGGCCGTCTACCCGACGACGACGACGGCGGCGGCCAGTGCCGGTGGGATGAGCGCCGATCGGCACCGGGCGTCCTGGCGTCGACCGCGACTGCGCTCGTGTCGCCGCGGCCCGGCGCCGGCTGCGCGTCGCTGGTGCTCGACGTCGTCGAGGCCGGCCTGCGGGCGGCCGACCCGGCGCCGGCGGTGCGGCGAGCGGTGTCGCGCGGGCCGAGGGGCGCCGTGGTCGGTCGACGGAGTCGTCGCACCGGCCCGGGCGCGGAGGGCGGATCGCTGGTGCTCGGCGCGGGCAAGGCGAGCGTCGCGCATCGCCGCCGCCCTCGAGCGAGGTGCTCGGCGACGCCATCGCCGGGGCGTCGTGGTCGCCCAGGCGCGCACGACGGAGGCGGCTGCGCCGGATCGAGCTGCTGACCGCCGGCCACCCGCTGCCGACCGACGGCCAGCCGCCGCGCCGCGCTGCGCCTGCTGCGGCTGGCCGAGACTGCCGGGCCGGACGACGTCGTCCTCGCCTGCTTCACCGGCGGCAGCTCGGCGCTGGCCTGCCTGCCCGCGGGCGGCGTCCGCTTCGAGGAGAAGCGCGACCTGCACCAGCTGCTGCTCGCCTCGGGCGCAGCCGATCCGCGACGTCAACACGGTGCGCAAGCACGTCTCGCGGTTCAAGGGCGGCCGGCTCGCGGCAGCGGCGAACGGCGCCGGCGATCGTCAACCTGACCGTCTCGGACGTGGTCGGCGACCCGCTGGACGCGATCACCGACCCGACCGTCCCCGACACCACCACCAGCCGCGATGCGATCGAGGTGCTGCACGCGTACGATCTCTGGGATGACGTCGCGCCCTCGATCCGCCGCCACCTGTCCACGCCCCGGGCCGAGTCCCCGGCAGCTCGACGACGGTTCCATCCAGAGCCGGATCCTGGTCACCGGCGAGGACGTGGCAGCCGCGATGGTGCGCCGCTGCGCCGACCTCGGAGTCGCCGCGCATGTCCTCTCCACCGGCATGGAGGGCGAGAGCCGCGAGATCGGGAGCGGCCCTGGCGGCGATCGCCGTGGAGACCCACGACCACGGCCGCCCCTTCGTCGGCGCCGTGCATGCTGCTCGGGAGCGGCGGCGAGACGACCGTGACGCTGCGGCACCAGGACCACCACTTCGGCGACGGCGGCCCCAACCAGGCGGCGGCGCTCGCCGCCGCACTGCGGGTCGGCACCGGCCGGGCGATCGCCGCGGCGTTCCTCGACACCGACGGCATGGACGGCGGCACCGGCATCGCCGGCGCGCTGGTCGACGGGTCGACGCTGGAGCGGGCGGCGGCGCTCGACCTCGACCTGCGGCAGGCGCTGCTCCGGCACCGCTCCAGCGACGCGCTGCTGCCGGCTCGGCGACGCGATCGTCACCGGCCGCACGGGCAGCAACGTCAACGACCTGTTCGCGATCGCCGTCGACACGCGGCAGAACGGGGGCGATCCGGCATGAGCGATCCCACCAACCGCGGGGAGATCGTGCTCGACGGCGTGACCAAGCTGTTCGGCTCGGTGGTCGCCGTCGACGAGCTCGACCTGACCATTCCCGGCGGCGAGTTCTTCTCGATGCTCGGCCCCAGCGGCTGCGGCAAGACCACCACGCTGCGGATGATCGGCGGCTTCGAGGAGCCGACCGGCGGCCGCATCCTGCTGCAGGGCGAGGACGTGACCTGGGTGCCGCCCGGCCAAGCGCAACGTGAACATGGTCTTCCAGGCCTACGGCCTGTTCCCCCACATGACGGTCGCCGACAACGTCGCGTTCGGCCTCAAGCATCAAGCGGATCGAGCGGTCGAGAGGTCGCACGCGGGTCGCCGAGGCGCTGCGGATGGTGCGGCTGGAGGGGCTGGACGAGCGCCGGCCGCGGCCAGCTCTCCGGCGGCCAGCAGCAGCGCGTCGCGCTGGCCCGGGCGCTGGTCAACCGGCCGGCCGCGCTGCTGCTGGACGAGCCGCTGGGCGCCCTCGACCTCAAGCTGCGCAAGGAGATGCAGCTCGAGCTGAAGGCGATCGCAGCGCGGACTCGGCGACCACCTTCGTCTACGTCACGCACGACCAGGAAGAGGCGCTGACGATGTCCGACCGGATCGCCGTCATGAACGAGGGCAGTGGTCGAGCAGGTGGCCAGGCCGCGCGAGCTCTACGAGCATCCCGGCAACCGCGTTCGTGGCCGGGTTCATCGGCACCTCGAACCTGCTCGTGCTGCGGGTCGACGAGCGCGCAGGCGGGCACGCTCGTGATGCGCCTCGACGAGGGCCAGCGGATGCTCGCGCCCGATCCCGGACGGCCGCCGAGCCCCGTGCAGATCACCGTGCGGCCGGAGAAGGTCAAGCTATCGCCAACGGGGACGGTGCCGGACGACTGCTCGCTGATCGCGGGGACGGTCGAGGATGTCGTCTACCTGGGCTCGATGACGCAGCTGATCGTGCGGCTGGCGACCGGTGAGCAGCTGACCGTCCACCAGCTGAACGACGAGGAGGACCAGGCCGAGGCGGACGTGGGCGACGACGTCGGCTGCAGTGGCGCCTCGAGCACAGCTACGTGATCGGCTCGCGCCCGGTGAGCACCGGTGCCGGCGACGGCCGGCTCGTGACCTCCGCCCCCAGCATCCGGGTGGCACCGCCGGGGCCACGCAGCCGGGAGCTGCTCGACCGCCTCTCCGCCGTCGCCTACCCGGGTCTGACCGCCGAGCTGGCGCCGTTCGTGGTCGCCCGCAAGCAGGGCTGGACGGTCGAGGATGTCGACGGCAACGTCTACCTCGACCTGATCTCGGCGTCCGCCTCGGTGCCGCTGGGCGCCGGCCGCGAGGACATGATCGAACCGGCCGTCGAGGTGCTCCGCCGCTACGGCAACGAGGACAGCCACGGGCTGGCGTCGGAGCTGATGGCGCCGCTGGCCGAGCGCCTGGTGGCAGCCGCTCCCTCCAGCCTGACCCGCGTCGACATCGCACTCAACGGCACCGAGGCGGTCGAGATCGCGCTGAAGATGATGCGGCGGGCGACCGGCCGGCCGCTGATCCTGGCCTTCTTCGGCTCCTACCACGGCGAGAGCACGACCACCGCCACGCTCGGCGCCGAGCGCAACGACATCTCGAGCGGCCTGCGCCACCTCAGCCCCGGGTTCGTCCACGTCCCCTACCCGCACGCCTACCGCTCGCCGTTCGGCGAACCGCGGCCGGGCGGTACCGGCGACGCCACCGTCGACTACATCCGCGACCACGTGCTGTTCCACGCCGTCGACCCGCGCGACGTCGCCGGCGTGATCATCGAGCCGGTCGCGGGCTCGGGTGGCGTGCTCGTCCCGCCCGACAGCTTCTGGCCGGCGCTGACCGACCTCTGCCGCGAGCACGGCTGGCTGCTCTGCGCCGACGAGGTGAAGACGGGGTTCGGGCGCACCGGCACGCTGTTCGCGGTCGAGCAGTGCGGCGTCGAGCCCGACCTCATGTGCCTCGGCAAAGGGATGGGCGGCGGCGTGATGCCGATCGGCGCGCTGCTCGGCTCGGAGCGGGCGATGGGCGGGTTCGACGACGTTCCCACCGGCAGCACCTGGGCCTGGCTGCCGGCCGCGTGCGCCGCGGCCCTGGCGACCCTGGACGTCTTCGAGCGCGAGCCGGTGCTCGAGAACGTGCGGGCGCTCGACGCCCGTGCCCGGGAGACGCTGGCCGGCCTGCCGGAGCGCCACCAGGCCGTCGGCGATGTCCGCATCAAGGGCTGCTTCATGGCGGTCGAGTTCGTGCGCGACCGGGTGACCAAGGAGCGCGCGCCCGACGTGCAGGAGGCGGTCGCCGATGGAGTGCCTGCAGCGCGGGTTGCTGGCCGACTCCAGCACCACCTCCTACAACATCCAGCCCTCGCTGGTGATGCCCGTCGAGGTTCTCGACCAGGCGGTCGCGATCCTCGATGAGGCGATTGCTACCGTCTGCGCGTGACCGCGCCGACCGTCGAACCGTTCACCTCTGACCACATCGCCTCCGCCGGCGCCCTGCTGGCGGAGCGCCACCGCAGGCAGCGCCAGGTCGAGCCCCTGCTGTCCGCACGCTACGAGGACCCGGCCCAGGCAGCCGAGCGGGTGCGCGACGCCTGGAGCCAGGAAGGCGCCTCCGGTGCGGCGGCCGTCAGCGGGGGCGAGCTGGTCGGCTACCTGATCGGCTCGCCCAAGAGCGATGCGATCTGGGGTCCGAACCAGTGGGTCGAGAACGCCGGCCACGCCGTCAACGAGCCCGAGGTGATCCGCGACCTGTACGCCCACATGGCGGGGCCCTGGGTCGAGGCCGGACGCACCCGGCACTACGCCGCGGTGCCCGCCACCGACCCCGCCCTCGTCGAGGCCTGGTTCCGGCTGTCGTTCGGCCAGCAGCACGCGTATGGCATCCGCGAGGTACCGGCGACTGCCTGGCCCGCCAACGTGCGGGAGGCCACCTCGGATGACGTCGAGGGGTTGATCGACATCGGCCCGCTGGTCGAGATCCAGCATGCCGCCTCTCCGACGTTCGCCGGCCTCCCCGATGACTCTCCAGACGAGCTGCGGGACGAGGTCATGAACGAGATCGCCTCGACCAAGACCGGCAGCCTCGTCGTCGCCGTCGACGGGCGGATCGTCGGCGGCGTGGTGGTGGCGCCGATCGAGGAGTCGGGCATGCACACGGGTCTTGCCCGGCCGGAGGGCCAGTGCATTCTCGGCTGGCAGGCCACCAGGCCCGAGGTGCGCGGGACCGGCATCGGGGTGGCGCTGGTCGACGGAGCGTTCGCCTGGGCGCACGAGCACGGGTACACGACGATGGTGACCGACTGGCGGGTCGCCAACCTGCTCTCCTCGCGGTTCTGGCCGCGGCGCGGCTTTCGCACCAGCTTCCTGCGCATGTACCGCTCGATTCCCTGAGTCAAGAACCGAGCTCCACCGGTCGATCTTTGAGGGGAGCGGCCGGCGCGACTTGCCCCGGCCGGGGGAGTCGATGCTTCGCCTTTCACGAACACTGCTTGCGCTGCCCCTCGCCGCTGCCCTTGTCTGGGGAGCCGGTGACGCGTCGCTGGCCGCCACGGCGCCGCCGATCCGCGGCGTGGACGTCTCGATGTGGCAGGGCGCATCGATCAACTGGCACGCTGTCGCCGCGTCGGGCATCCGGTTCGCATTCGTGAAGGCGTCGGAGGGCCCGGCGTTCGTCGACCCCGACTACGCCCGCAACGTGACCGCCGCCCGCGCGAACCGCATCGTGGTCGGCGCGTACGACTACGCACAGCCCTCCGGCGGCTCCGACGCCGCGGTGCGCAAGGATGCCGCGACCGAGGCCAGCCACTTCGTGACCGTCGCCCGGCCACAGGCCATCGATCTGCGCCCCGTGATCGACATCGAGACAACGGGAGGGCTCGGGCCCGGCCCGCTCCGCCTCTGGCTCTCCACCTGGGTGGCGACCGTCCACGCACGGATCCACGCCACCCCCCTGGTCTATACGAGCCCGTACTTCTGGCAGACCCGGCTGGGCGACACCACCGCCCTCTCCGGCTCCGCCATGCTCTGGGTCGCGCACTGGACGAGCGCCGCCACCCCATGGGTGCCGGCCGCGAACTGGGGCAGCCACGGCTGGGACGTCTGGCAGTGGAGTGACTGCCGCCGCATCCCGGGCATTCCCGGCTGCGTCGACGGCGACCGGATCGAAGGCCCGAGCATGATCGGACTGCGGATCGGCAGCGTGCCGGCGAGACTCGATGCGCCTGCGATCTCCGGAGCGCCCGCCGTCGGGTTCGCCACCTCCGCCGGCTCCGGCCGCTGGAGCGGCACCGCCCCGATCACCCTGACGCGCCAGTGGCTCCGCTGCGACGCAGCCGGACAGAACTGCCAGGCGATCCCGGGCGCGACGGCATCGAGCTACCTTCCGGCCGTCGCGGACTACACGCACACCCTGCGCCTCGCCGTCACCGCGCACAACCGCCTGGGGGCGCGCACGGCCACCAGCGCACCGAGCCCGGCGGTCGCCGACCGCACGCCGCCGGCCGTGCCGGCGTTCACCTCGCCGATGCACTCCTTCCTGACCGGCACGGCGTTCACCGGCGGCTGGCACTCGACCGACGGCGTGTCCGGCGTGGCGAGCTACGACGTCCAGGTGCGGCGGCTCCCCGCCGGCGGCGCCGCAGGCCCGTGGACGCCGCTGCTGACCGCAACCAGCCAGACGACGTCCGCGCTGACGACCGCGCACGGAACGACCACCTGCCTGCGTGCCCGCGCCCATGACAAGGCGGGCAACATCTCGGCCTGGTCGGCGCAGCGCTGCGCCACCGCTCCGATCCCGGCATCGAGCCTCGCGCGCTACGGGCACTGGTGGGTGAACCGCGCCAGCGGAGCCATCGCGACCCAGTCTGCCGGAGCCGCCGCATTCCACCGCAACGTCACCGCCAGCGCGCTGCTGGTGGTTGCCCGCACCTGCGCCACCTGCGGCGTTGCCGCGATCGAGTGGAACGGCAAGGTGCTGCGCCGCGCATCGCTTGCCGGCAAGACCGACGGCACCGCGCAGATCGTGGTGCCGCTGGGAGCGACCCGCACCGGCAGCCTGCGGATCGTCTCGGTGATCGCCGGCCGCGGCGTCCTGCTGCGCTCTGTCAGCCTGCTCCGCATCGCCTAGTCGGCGGAGCCCGCACGACGCCCGGATAGTGTGATGGCGTGGCGATAGCAGCGCATCTTGCGCCCGACGAGGGCGTGCCCGGCTACCGGCGCATCACCGTCGCCACCGGCCTGGCGATGTTCATCGACGCCGCGCTCTACCTGGCGGTGCTGCCGCTGCTCCCGCACTACGCCCACGAGTTCGGGTTCGGGACGCTCGGCGCCGGGCTCCTGATCGCCGCCTACCCGGCGGCCGTCCCGGTCGTCTCACTCGGCAGCATGGTGCTGGTGCCCCGGGTCGGCGCCCGCAGGATGGCGCTGTGGTCGGCCGTGCTGATGACCGCCGCCACGATCGGCTTCGCCTTCGCCCCCGGCGCTTGGGCTCTGATCCTGTCGCGGTTCCTGCAGGGCGTCGCCAGCGGGACGGTGTGGACGGCGTCGATGGCCTGGGTCACCGACAACGCGCCGCCCGACCGGCGCGGCCGCGAGTCGGGAATCGTCATGGGCATGCTGTCGGCCGGGTCGATCGCCGGCCCGATCGTCGGCGCCCTGGCGGCCTGGATCGGCACCCGTGAGGCATTCTTGCTGGTCGCGGTGGCGAGCGCGGCGACCGTGATCCTGACTGCGATCGCCCCGCGTGGACGACCGGTGACCCGCGAGCCGGAGCTGCTGCAGTCGTTGGCCCGGGTGCTCAACCATCCGCTGGCCCGGGCGGGAATCGCCGTGTCGCTGATCGATCCACTGGCGTTTGGCACCATCGACGTGCTGGTGCCGCTGCGGCTGGGCGACATGGGAGTCGCGACCACCGCCCTTGCCGCAGCGTTCGGAGTCGGCGCCGCGCTCGGCTCCCTGGCGGGACCGCCCGCGGGGCGGCTGGTCGACCGGGTCGGAGCTCCCCGTGTTGCGCTGATCGCCGCCGTGCTCGTCTCCGTCACGCCGCTCCTGTTCGCGCTGATCTCCTCGTCGCACGGGCAGCTCGCCCTGCTGGCGGTCGCCAGCCCGGTATTCGCGGTGGTCGGCGCAGCCATGTTCCCGCTGACCTCCGCCGGCGCCGACGAGACGGGAGTCGCCCACGTCGTTGTCAACGGCGTGCTGGGCGCGACCTGGGCGATCGCCTTCACGGTGGTGCCGCTGGTTGCGGGGGTGCTGGCGCACCTGACGTCCGACACCGCGGTCTTCGTCCTCGCCAGCGTTGCCTGCGTTCCGCTGCTGGTCCCGGTCGCGCTTGCGGTGCGCGGGCCGGCCGTCACCGCAGGCTAGGCCGGGACGCGGTCGAGGTACTCCTCGAGCAGCGCCAGCGCCTCGGGCATGTTGGCGCGCCCGAAGCCGAACCGCACGTGCCGCGGCTGCCCGTACACCGAGCCCGGTAGCAGCAGGACGCCGCACTCGCGCGCCACCTGCTCGCACAGCGAGTCGGTGGCATCTGCGCCGTGGACGATGGGAAACCCGATCGAGCTCGCCGTCGGGCGCACCCACGCGAACCGGTCGCCGTGGCGCTCGAAGAAGCCGTCCAGCAGCGAGAGGTTCGAGCGGACGATCCCCACGTTGCGCTGGGCGACGGCCTCGCGGTGGCGCAGGGCCAGCGCCGACAGAAACTCGCTGGGGCCGCTCGCGCAGATGGTCGTGTAGTGCTTGAGCGAGATCAGCCGGCGACGCAGCTCGGCGTCGCGGGTGGCGATCCAGCCGATGCGGAGTCCCGCGAGGCCGTACGTCTTGGACATCGACCCAAGGGACACCGCACGTTCGTCGAGATCACAGGCGGCGGGAAGGCGATCGGCGGGATCGTGCTCCAGCTCCCGGTACACCTCGTCGGAGAACAGCCTGACGCCCCGCTCGCGAGCGAGCGCGGCGACCTGGTGGAACAGCTCATGGCTCATCAGGGTGCCGGTCGGGTTGTGCGGCTGGTTGACGTAGAGCAGCCGAGTTGCGGGGCGCAGCAGCCGCTCGAGGTCGCCGACGTCGTGCTCCCAGCCGTCCTCGAACCGCCTCCGCCACTCGCTCACCTCGGCGCCGGTGCCGCGGGCCAGATCCAGCGCCGAGCCGTAGCAGGGCGTCTCGATGACGGCGTGGTCGCCGGGGCCGAGGAGGACGTTGTGGACCAGGAAGATCGCCTCCTCGGCACAGGAGCACACGACGACCTCGCCGGGATCGATACCCGCGTAGATCGCCGCGATCGCCTCGCGGAGCTCCGGCGAGCCCGGCGACTCGGTGTAGCCGGTGCGCTGCTCGGCCAGCCGCTCCTGGGCGCCCGGCTCCAGCGCCAGCAGGTCGCCGATGGTCACTGCCTCGCAGTCGCTGCTCGACAGCATGTAGGGCGTCGAGAACTCGAACCGCGCGTAGTACTCCTCGATCGCGAACGGGGGCAGCCGCATGGCCACCATCCTATGCACCCGACCAGCCCTTAGGAGGTGACGCGGAAGTAGACCCAGGGCGGTATCGAACCGACGTTGTTTCGTTCGTCATCAAGGTGAAGCGCACGCGCCAGTCGTGTCGGGTTATCCCGGGCTTCGCGTAACTGAGGGTGAACTGAGCCCGCCCGTTTGAATCCGCCGGGTCGAAGTTGTGGCCACCATCGACCCTCGTCCAGCTGGTGGCGCTCACTTTGCGATACAGCACGAAGTGGAAGGTCTCACCGGGTTGCGCCAGCACTGCCCAGCCGCGGAACACAGGGCAGAGTGCGAAGTCCCGTTGCAGCGGGGGGTGTAGTGGTAGAGACGGTATGCGCCTGACGTGGCGTACCCGCCGAGGGCTTTGGCGTAGGCGGTCGCCCGTACGTTGACAGTGATCGTCGGCTGGTCGGTGGGATCACCCGACCAGACGGCGGAGTAGACGGCGTCGTGGGCGGTCTTGCCGGTGAACGTCAGGTTGCCGCTTGCGTCGGGAGATCCTGAGGCGACGAGCACCGCCGTCGTGCCGGGCGGAGTCGCCCAGTAGATCGACAGAGTCTGGTTTGCCGAGGCTGCCTCAACGTGTGCAGTGATCGTGACCGGCGCCGGATAGGTCACGGTCGTTGCCGACGAGGCGATCGACACGCTGCTGCCGTTCGCCGGCATTCCCGCCTGCGCCACGCCGGGCCCGAACACCGACCCTGCGAACAGACCGAGGCTCAGGAGCAGCGCGGGGCTGCGCCGGCCAGAACAGTCACGCCTCAACGCTCACCCTCCCAGCTGGTTGCTAGCTGATCAACGAAGACATGACCAGGGCGCATGCCGGCGCTCATCGCGCCCGCAGCCGGCTCAAGCAGGGCAGATGGGGTGCCGATGCTGCTTCGGTGCGAGCAGACTCCCTGAACCCCACGCCGGGCGGCCTTGCACGCGCTGCCCGCAGCGGGCTGGCGGTGCTGCTGCTGGGCATCGCTCCGGCAGCCGCGTGCCTGATCATCGGGATCGGCCTGTTCACCCATTCGCTGGGCCACGCGCCCCTGTTCGACTTCCACGGCGGCGACTGGTTCGCCGCCAGGCGGATCCTTGCGGGGCGCACGCCCTACGAGCTGGACTTCCTGCGCCACCGCGCCGACCTGATCGCCCACGGCGGCCACCCCAACCCCAACATCGCGGTGCCCGCCTATCCCGCCCCGGCGCTGCTTCTGATGGTGCCGTTCGGCCTGATGTCCTACACCGCCGCAGCGGTCGTGTTCCTGCTCCTGGCAACGGCAGCCGCGGCGGGCTCCCTGTGGGTGGCCGGCGTCCGCGACTGGCGCTGTTACGGCGCACTGTTTCTCAGCTACCCGGTGCTCCACGGGCTGGCTCTTGGAGCCCTGACCTCCACCCTGATGCTGCTGACCGCGCTGGCCTGGCGCTACCGCGACCGCGCCGCCGTGGTGGGCTCGTGCGTCGCAGCGGCGATCGTCCTCAAGCTCTTCCTCTGGCCGCTGCTTGCGTGGCTCCTGATCATGCGGCGCACCCGGGCGGCCGTGATCGCAGTCGGCGGGTCGGCTGTGGCATGCCTGGCAGGCTGGGCGGTGCTCGGTTTCACGGGTCTCGCCAGCTACCCGGAGATGCTCTCTCTGCTGTCGCGGACGCAGGAGCGGGCCACCTACTCGGTGGCGTCGCTGCTGGCGGCCCTGGGCGCGGCATCGGCTCCGGCGCAGGCCGCCGGGGTCGCGCTCGGCGTCGCACTGATGGCCGCCGCCTGGCGCGTCCGCCGGGGCGGGGGATCTGAGCCGTTGGTGCTCGCGCTCTGCCTGGCGGCGTCCTTCGCCGCCTCCCCGATCCTGTGGTCGCACTACTTCGCACTGCTCTACGTGCCGATCGCGATCGCCACACCCAGGCTGCGCCTCGTCTGGTTCGCACCCGCCCTGCTGTGGCCGCCCGCCGACCCGGCCTCGGCGACCTGGCAGATCGTGGTCTACCTGGTCGCCGCGGCGGCCGTCACCGCCTGGGTGGTCGTCTCCGTCCATCGTCCGGTCAGCACGGAGCGGCTCGCATGACCGCCGTCACGGCCACAGAGAAGTGGCGCAACCTGGGCCGGGCGGCCGGCACCGGCGCCCTCCTGCTGGCAGCCGCAGGGCTGGCGGTGCTCTCGCTGGTGACCGGATTCGGCGACCACAACTATGCGGACTTCCACATCTTCTGGCGGGCCGGGACCGACGTCCTCAACGGCCGGACGCCCTATCCGCACCCTGCCGCCAGCGAGCTGCGGGCTCAGAACCAGTTCGTCTACCCCGCGCCCGCGGCCGTCGCCATGGCGCCGTTTGCACTCCTCTCGTTGCCCGTCTCGGCGACGGTGTTCCTGGTGCTCTCGATCGTCTGCGTCGGGGCGAGCCTGTGGATCGCCGGCGTCCGCGACATCCGCTGCTTCGCGCTGGCCGCAGGATCGCTGCCGGTGATCCAGGGTGTCGTGATGGGAACGGTCACGCCGGTCCTGATGCTGCTCCTGGCCATCGCCTGGGCCAAGCGCGACAACACCCGGTGGATCGCCGGTACCGCGGCAGCCGCCGTGGCCATCAAGGTGTTCGTCCTTCCACTCGGGATCTGGCTGGTCGCAACGCGACGGCTCCGCGCGACAGCGGCCGCCGTGGCTGCATCGGCTCTCCTGCTGGTCGCCGGCTGGCTGGTGGTCGGCCTCCACACCGCGGCCAGCTACCCGCACCTGCTGTCATCGCTGACAACGGTGGAGGGAGGTTACGGCTACTCGCTCTACGCCCTCGCCCTGCGCGCGGGTGCCTCGGCGACCGTCGCCAAGCTCGTCTCGATCGCCGCTGTGGGAGCGCTGGCAGCGCTCATCGTCCGCGCCGGCCGCAGCCACGACCGCTCCGGCTTCGCGCTGGCGGTGGTCGCCTGCCTGGCCTGCTCGCCGATCGTCTGGAACCACTACTTCGCGCTCCTGATCGTGGCCATCGCCGTGCTCCGCCCGCGGCTCTCGTGGCTCTGGGCGCTGGCGCCGGCATTCTGGCTGGTGCCAAACGCCAACCACCCGGCGGCCACCTGGAAGATCGTCGGCGCACAGCTCGCCTGCGCCCTCGTGGTCGCGGTGGCCGTTCGGGACACGCGGCGGCGGGAGCCCGCCGAGCCTGTCGCTGCGCCTGCGCCACCCGCCGTCGAGGTGCTGCGCGTCACGCACCCCGCGGGAGCGGGCAGGCAACCGCAAGCACCGCGGTAACCACACCCAGAGCGGCGATCGCCTCCATCGCGGTCGTCAGCCCGGCCGAATCGGCCAGCACGCCGAGTGCCGCAGCGCAGGCGCCGCCGAGGCCCACGGCCAGGCCCAGCACGACGCCGGATGCCGTTGCCTGGCGGTCGGGCACCGCACGCTGCGCGATCACGATGGTGATGCCAAAGTTGGCGTCGAGCAGCAGGCCGATCAGCGCGAGCAGGACGATCGCGCCCACCGCCTCGGCGAGCGGGAGCACCACGAGCAGGGGCACCATCGCCACCATGGGAACGACGATCACGGGTCGCATCCCGATCCGGTCGGCGATCCGCCCTCCCACCACCGTTCCCACCGTGCCGGCGGCCAGCAGCACCGTGATCGCGAGGTTGCCCGCCGCCGGCGACCGGTCGAGGTGGGCGACGAACCAGATCGGCACGAGGGCCATCAACCCGTAGGCGACGCCGCTGCGGGTGACGATCAGCGCCGACACCAGGGCAAAGGCCTTGCGGGCCGCCTTGCGGTGCTCGAACCCGTGGTCGACGGGGCCGCGGCCGGCGGCGTGTTCGAGGCGCGCGGTCAAGCGCGGGCGAACGGCCACCAGTCCCGCCGCCGCCACCAACCCCGGCACCGCCACCAGCAGCGTCCCGGCCAGACCGAACAGGGCCACGCCCAGGGTCACCGTCAGCGGCCCGAACAGGAAACCGGCATTGCCGCCGAGCGAGAACATCCCCATCCCGGCGCCGGGTTGGCGGCCCGACGCCAGCGTCACGTGCCGCGCCGCCTCGGGGTGAAAGGCGGCCACCCCGACACCGCCCAGCGCGACCACCGCCAGCATCGCCGGGTAGCCGGACACGACGCCCGCCAGACCGACTCCGATGCCTCCCACCGCTGCGCCCAGCGGCATCAGCCAGACGTCCCCCACCCGGTCGCTGCGCATGCCGAACAGGGGCTGGATGATCGACGAGGCCAACGTCAGGGCGAGCAGCAGTGCGGTCGCCCCGCCGTAGGACAGACCGCGGTGTGAGATCAGATAGGGAAGCAGCGCCGGAACGGCGCCCTGACTGAGGTCGCTCGAGAGGTGACCGAAGCTGATGCACGCGATCGAGAGCCGGTCGGGCTCGTCGCCTGTTGCCAACACCGAGACCGGAGCAGGTCGAATCCGCTGCCTGTACGATCGCACGATGCGCATTCTCGTCATCGGAGCAGGCGGTGTGGGAGCAGCCGTCGGCACGATCGCCGCGCGGCGTCCGTTCGTCGAGAAGCTGGTGCTGGCCGACATCGACCCCGACCGCGCCCGCAAGGCGGTCGAGCACGCGAACGACCGCCGGCTCGAGGCGGCGAGCGTCGACGCGTCCGACCGGGCAGCGATCGCCGCGCTGGCGCGGAGCAGCGGCGCCGAGTACGTCCTGAACGCGTGCGACCCGAGGTTCAACGAGCCGATCTTCTTCGGCTGCCGCGACGCCGGCGTGAACTACCTGGACATGGCGATGACCCTGTCCCATCCGCACCCCGAGCAAGCCCTACGAGCTGACCGGTGTCAAGCTTGGCGACGTCCAGTTCGACGTCAGCGACGACTGGCAGAGCGCCGGGCTGCTGGCGCTGGTCGGCATCGGCGTCGAGCCGGGGCTGGCAGACGTGTTCGCCCGCCACGCGGCCGACGAGCTGTTCTCGCAGATCGACGAGATCGGCGTCCGCGACGGCGCCAATCTCGAGGTCGAGGGATACGAGTTCGCGCCCAGCTTCTCGATCTGGACGACCATCGAGGAGTGTCTGAACCCACCCGTGGTGTGGGAGAAGGAGCGCGGCTGGTTCACGACGCCCCCGTTCTCGGAGCCGGAGGTGTTCGACTTCCCCGAAGGGATCGGTCCAGTCGAGTGCGTCAATGTGGAGCACGAGGAGGTGCTGCTCGTTCCCCGCTACGTCGATGCCGGCCGGGTGACGTTCAAGTACGGCCTCGGCAACGAGTTCATCGAGATCCTGAAGATGCTGCACACGCTGGGCCTGGACAGCACCGAGCCGGTCAGCGTCCGCGGCACGCAGGTGTCGCCGCGCGACGTGGTGGCCGCGTGCCTGCCCGATCCGGCGACCCTCGGGCCGCTGATGCGCGGCAAGACCTGCGCCGGCACCTGGGTTCGCGGCCTCGACCGCAGCGGCGAGCCGCTGGAGGCCTACCTCTACCAGGTCGCGGACAACGAGCAGTGCATGCGCGAGTGGGGCCACCAGTGCGTCGTCTGGCAGACCGCCTACAACCCGGTGGCCGCAATGGAGCTGCTGGCCAGCGGCATCTGGCAGGGCAAGGGCGTCCTCGGGCCCGAGGCGTTCCCGGCCCGGCCCTTCCTCGACCTGCTGCCGTCCTACGGCGCGCCGTGGGGGCTCCGCACCCGGCGCTCGGCCAACGAGCCCTGGGCCGAGCAGCAGCCGGCCTGATCACACTTCAGGAAGCGGCTGCTTGCAGCCGATACACCAGGGATATGCGAGGTGCATCCGCGCGCATGACGCAGCAGGCGGCGGAGATCCTGTCAGGGCTGCCGAGCCCGGTCCAGGCGTTCTCCGGCGACGGCAGCGTGCTGCCGCTGCGCATCGGCTCTCGCCACAGCGAGCTGATCGATGCCGAGGCGGCGGCGACCCGCGCCCGCCGCGGGCTGTGGCTGGTCGTCCGCAGCGAGGACCACGAGATCGAACTGGAGATCGCACGGGTCGAGCCGAAGGGCGCCTGGATGGCGCGGATCGGGCTGCGCGTGCTCGACGTCCGCGTGCGCCCGCTGACCCGTCAGTCTCCGCGAACCCGGGTCTCCGAGACTGCGAAGGTGTATGTGCTCGGAGCGCGCTCGGTGACAGCCGGCGAGCACTTCGAGGTTTCGGTCGCCGACGTCAGCGATACCGGGCTGGCCGTGGTAGCCGACCACGAGCTGCATCCGGGCGACCTGCTGGCGGTGATGATCGAGGTGAACCGGGAGCCGGTACGACTTCAGGCCCGCGTTCTCAACACCCAGGTCATGGGTGACGGCAGCCATCGGGCAGGCGCGCAGATCGTGCAGATCCCCGACCGGGGACGCCTCCTGCTGCAGCGCCTCGCCGCCTGACTGCGTATCCTCGCGCGATGCCGTCCGACGCCCCTCTTGCCGACGCGGCCGCCGCGTTCCTCCGCGACCCCGGCACCACGTTCACCGTCCCCGGCCACAAGCGCTCGCCCGGCCTGGGCGACCCGCTGCTGGCCTATGACCTGCCGCTGGTATCGGGGGCCGACGACTCGCGGATGACCCGCGGCGTGCTGGCCCGGGCCGAGGCGCTGGCGGCCGAGCTGTGGGGCGCCGACGTCTGCCGGTTCTCGGTGGCCGGCTCGACGCACGGCAACCAGACGCTGGCGCTGACCGTCGGCAAGCCGGGCGACCGCGTGATCGTCAGCCGGACGCTCCACAAGTCGGTGTTCGCCGGCCTGGTGCTGGCGGGGTTGCGGCCGGTCTGGGTGTACCCGCAGGTCGACTCTGCGACAGGGCTCGCCCTGGCGATCGCCCCGGAGGAGATCGAGCGGGCGCTGAGTGCCGCTCCCGACGCCCGCGGCGTGTTCCTCGTCGAGCCGAGCTACATCGGCATGATCTCCGACCTGGAAGCGATCGCAGGGCTTGTCCACGACGCAGGCATGCCCCTGATGATCGACCAGGCCTGGGGCGCACACCTCGGCTTCCACCCCGCATTGCCGAAGCATGCGCTGGCCCGGGGGGCCGACGCCCTGGTCACCTCCACCCACAAGAGCCTGACCGCATTCACGCAGGGCTCTGTGGTGCTGGCCCGTGGCGAGCGGATCGACCTGGCCCGTTTCGACCACGCGTTCGAGCTGCTCCACACGACCAGTCCATCGGCCGCCATCCTGGCCTCCAGCGACCGGGCGCGGCAGTTGATGGCCGACCGCGGCCCCGAGCTGCTGGGCCGAACGATCGAGCTGGTGGCAGAGGCCCGGCGGCGGCTGGCGGAGGTACCCGGGCTGTTGGTGCTGGACGCCTCCGACCCGACCAAGCTGGTGCTGGGCCTGGCCGGCACCGGAGCCGACGGGTTTGAGGTCGAAGCCGCGCTGGAGGAGGTGGGGATCCGGCCCGAGATGTGCGATCGCGACACGATCGTTCCCATCGTCACCGTTGCTGATACAGACATCACCGTCGCCCGTCTCGTAAACGCAGTGACCGGGGCAGTCGAGGCACATCGAGGCACTCCCCGGGAGCCGTCGGCCTCGAGCGTCTGGTCGCTCGACGCCGAGACGGCACTCGATCCGCGGGAGGCGTTCTTCGCGCCCCGCGAGCGGGTCGACGCCGAGGAGGCCGTGGGCCGCATCTCGGCAGAGATGGCCGCGCCCTACCCGCCGGGCATCCCGGCGCTGGCGCCCGGCGAGGTGATCACCGAGCCGATCCTGCGCGCGCTCCAGGCCGAGGCCGCCGCGGGCAGCCGGATCGCCTACTGCTCCGATCCCACCCTCCGAACCCTGGTCGTGGTCACCGGCCGCTGATGCGGTAGTGTCATCTGGCTCTGGCTGTGGTGGGTCGAGGGAGAGGGCGATGAGAGTAACGGCAGCGGTTGGGCTCGCGCTCCTGGCGATTGCGTGGTTGGCGTCGGTCGCCAGTGCGCAGCCGCTTCGCGCCACCGCCCCCGCGGGGTACCAGATCGTCCGTTCGCAGTTCTCGGCGCCGCCGGGGTTGTTCGACGCAGGCGGTCAAGCCGTCTGCCCGACCGGAACCGTGGTCTGGGGCGGAGGCACCGCGAACGATTTCGCCAACGGCACGATCAACACCTCCGCGTTCCTCGGCTCCACCGGCTGGCACGCACGCGTGAACAACAACGCCGGCAGCACCGAGGGCTTCGAAGTCGACGCGATCTGCGCGAAGAAACCGAAGCTGTACCGGTTCGCCTCGAATCAGGTCGACGATCCCGCCGGTGCGCAGGCGCACGGGTCGGCGACCTGTCCAACCGGGACGGTGCTGCTGAGCGGGTCGGTGCTCTCCGACGGCGACACCACCAACGTCTATCTGCTGAGCGCGTCGCCCAGCGGCCCGCACTCGTTCACTGCCACCCAGGAGAATGCGAGCACCAGCGACGAGCCGTTCACCGTTTACGCTCTGTGCGCGAAGAAGCCGCCCGGATACGCGATCGTCAGGGTCACGCAGACGGCGGCAGGCGGAGGCGGGATCGTCGTCCCTGAGTCCTACTGCGCGTCGGGCTCGTCGGTCATCGGCGGAGGAATTCAGGTCGTCAAAGCCCGCCCGGCGGCGACCATGAGCGCCTCACTCGTCGGCGCCGGCACCACCACCGCCTGGCTCGGGGTCGTCCAGAACGAGGCCGCCGCCAGCGTCAAGGTCACCGCCTCGGTGATCTGCGCGGCCTAGAGATTGATCGATATCTCCCGCGGGCCTGGACGCTGCGGAAGGTTGGGTGGGCAAAGACGGTCTGGGTGGCTGCGCCTGCGAACCTGCACCTCGCGGTGCCCGCGTGTCGCATCAATACGTTCCGGTATTGACGCGCCATGCGTTCAGCGCGAGCCACGGCTTCTCGCCGCCCAGGACACCACGGAGATACCGACCAATCATCTGACGGTCAGGCGGAGCGGCCGGCGACGGAGCCGTTGAAGTCGGCTGCCGCCTCCTCGATGCCCGGCCGCCCGTTGGGATCGACCGCCGCCTTGACATGGGTCAGGAACTGCGCGGGCGTGTCGGGATCGAGCGGCTTCAGCCGTTCGCCGCCGGGCACCGTCAGCAGCGCCTTGGCGATCGCCGCCCGGGCGCCGAACGCGGACGCGGTCAGGCCGCGCACCGCCAGCTCTCCCGCCCGGCCGTGGTGCTTGCGCGCGTAGAGGGCCCGGCTGCGCTCCATCTGGTAGATCCGGCGCTCGGGCACGCCGCTGGTGGTCGCGTTCTCGTGGTGCACGAGCGAGGCCATCGGCACGTAGGCGGTCAGGTAGCCGACGTCCAGCAGCCGCAGGCAGAGGTCGGGATCCTCGGAGTAGATGAAGAGCTGCTCGTCGAAGCCACCGATCGCGTTCAGCGCCGCTCGGCGGGCGAGGATCGCGGCGCCGCACACCCAGTCCACGCGCCGCGGCTTGGCGCCGCCGGACTGGATCCACCCAGCTCGCTGCAGGGTCAGGGTGGTCAGCGCCACCCGCCCGGCGAGACGGAAAGTGAAACGCCGACGGCTGATCGGTGCCGTCGGGGTTGAGGATCCGCGGGCCGGCGGCCCCCACACGCGGGTTCTGGTCCATGAACCGGCACAGCACGTCGAGACAGCCCTCGCCGAGCTCGGTGTCCTCGTTCAGGATCAGGACGTAGCGGCCGGTGGCGCGGTGGATCGCCTCGTTGTGGTTCGCACCGAACCCGTGGCGATGCTCGCGGGCGACCACCTCCACGTCCGGATGCGCCTGGCGCACGGCGTCCGCACTCCCGTCGGTCGATGCGTTGTCGACCACGATCGTCTGCAGCGTGATGTCGCGCGCCGCCGCCGGAAGCGTGGCCAGGCAGGCCAGCAGCAGCTCCCGGTTGTTGGTGTTGACCAGGGAGATGGTGATGTCCGGCTGGACGCTCACCGGGTGAGGCCGGCGGCCTCGAGCTGGCTGGCGGCGCGGTCGACCGTGTCGGTCGCCTGCTGCGTCGCCACCCAGGGCAGGAGCTCGCGCATCCCGTCGGCGAACACCGTCGTCGGGGCAAAGCCGAGTAGCTCGCGGGCAAGCGAGATGTCCGCGTAGCAGTGGCGGATGTCGCCGGCCCGGAACTTGTTCACGATCTGGGGCTCGAGATCGACGCCCAGGCCGCGCGCCAGCTCGCGCGCGACGTCGAGGACGGTGGTCTTCGCGCCGGTGCCGAGGTTGACCGCGCGGTAGTCGGCACCGCCTGTCTCCAGGGCGGTGATGCAGCCGGCGGCGATGTCCGAGACGTGGATGAAGTCGCGGCTCTGAAGCCCGTCCTCGAACACCAGCGGCGCGTTGCCGTTGAGCAGCCGGCCGCCGAAGATCGCCGCCACCCCGGTGTACGGGTTGGAGAGCGCCTGCCGGTCGCCGTAGACGTTGAAGAAGCGCATGGCCACCGTCGGCAGCCGGTGAGCGCGGCCGACCGCCAGGAACAGCTCCTCGTGGTCGCGCTTGCCGACGGCGTAGACCGACATCGGCCAGATCGGCTTGTCCTCGCCGGTGGGGAGGGCTTCCAGCTCCTCGCCGCAGATCTCGCAGCGGAGCTCCCACTGCCGCGCGTCGAGCTGCTCGTCGCTGCGCACCTGGGGCGCGACCAGGCCGTGGTTCGGGCAGCGGTAGCGGCCCTCGCCGTAGATCGACATCGAGGAGGCCACCAGCAGCCGCGACAACCGGTCGCGCACCTTGGCGATCTCCTCCAGCACCACCGCGGCGCCCAGCGAGTTGATCGAGGTGTAGCGCTCGATCTCGTACATCGACTGGCCGACGCCGACGGCAGCGGCGAAGTGGACGACCGTGTCCATGCCGTCCAGCGCGCGTGCCACAGCATCGTGGTCGCGGACATCCCCGACCTGCAGCTCGACCTCCGAGCTGAGGTAGTCCGGCTTCCCCTGCGGATGCACCTGGGGGTCGAGATTGTCGAGCGCCCGTACCGTGTGCCCGCTCTCGAGCAGGGCGTCGGCGAGGTGGGAGCCGATGAATCCGGCGCCGCCGGTGATGAGGACCCGCATGGGCGCGGACTCTAACCGAGGCCCTGTGCGGGGAGCGGCACCGGCCCGGGGCGCAAAGCACGGCAGCAGGAGCCCGAAGGTGCCATCATGCCGTCCATGACTGACTGCATCTTCTGCCGGATCGTGGCCGGTGAGCTGCCCTCGATCAGGGTGTACGAGGACGCCGAGGCGATCGCGATCATGGACATCAACCCGGCGACCCGCGGGCATGTGCTGGTGATCCCGCGCGAGCATTCCGCCGACATCCACCAGATCGAGGACCGAGACCTCGGCCATTGCGCGGTGGTCGCAAAGCAGCTCGCCCGGCAGGCCGTCTCGGGGCTGGGCGCGCAGGGCGTGACCATCATGCAGTCCAACGGCGCGGCCGCCTGGCAGACCGTCTTCCACTACCACGTCCACGTCATCCCCCGCTACGAGGGCGATCCGCTGGTACTCCCCTGGAAGCCCGCACCAGGAGACATGGACGAGATACAAGAGATAAGCAAGACTTATCTCACGGATTAGGCAGACCCGCATACGACCACCTACACTCCGCGAAAGACAGCGGGGGATACGCGTTGGCATCGCATACAGCCGAAGGGCTCGAACAGACCGTCCAGGACGTCGCGGCCCATCTCTACGCCTGGGCGCTCCGCGACATCCCCCAGGATCTGCGGGACGCCCTTCGCGACGCCGGCGCCCGCGAGACGCACGCCGTCGGCAGGCGGATCCTGGAGACGATCACCGCCAACGTCGCCGTGGCCGACGAGCGCGAGACGCTGGTGTGCCAGGACACAGGGATCGCGGTGTTCTATGTCCGTCTGGGCGAGCAGTTCCCGCTGCACCCGGCGCGGATCGAAGGCGCCCTGCGGGAGGGCACCCGCCAGGCCACCCGCGAGCACGAGCTGCGTTCGAACACCGTGCACACCCTGACCCGGGTGCCGACCGGAGACAACACCGGGCACCGGATCCCCCACGTCCACTGGGACTTCGTGCCGGGCTGGGACGGGATGGCCGTCAAGTGCGTCCCCAAGGGCTCCGGCTCGGAGACCATGAGCTTCCTGGGGATGCTGGCGCCGGCCGAGGGCGTAGCCGGGGTGAAGCGCTTCGTGCTCGACTCGATCGTGGACGCAGGCGGCAAGCCGTGTCCGCCGGGGATCGTCGGCGTCGGCATCGGCGGGTCAGCCGACCTGGCGATGGAGCTCGCGAAGCGGGCGATCGCCCGGCCGGTGGGAACGCACAACTCCGATCCCGACGTCGCCCAGCTCGAGCACGACCTCTACATGCTGCTGAACGAGACCGGCGTCGGGCCGATGGGCCTGGGCGGCGACACCACGGTGCTGGCGGTGCACGCCGAGCAGGCGCACACCCACATCACGCTGAACCCCGTGGCCGTCAACTACCAGTGCTGGGCGGCGCGGCGGGCCAGCGCCCACGTCAGCGCCGCCGGCGCCGTGGACTACGACAGAGATGCGTGATGGCCCACCATGAGCTGACCTTCCCGGCCGTGGAGGCGGACGTTCGCGCACTCCGAGCCGGCGACACGGTAACCATCGAGGGCCACGTGATCGGCATCCGCGACGCGACCCTGGTCCGGATCTTCGACCAGGGACGACAGCCGCCCTTCTCGCTCGAGGGCGCCGCCCTGCTCCACACCGCGCCCAACGCCCGCAAGCTGGATGACGGCCGCTGGGAGCCGATCAGCGTCGGCACCACCACCAGCGCCCGTATGAACCGGTTCACGGAGGGCCTGCTCAGCGACCACGGGGTGCGCGCGATCATCGGGAAGGGCGGCCTGCCGGCAGACGCACTGGAGCCGCTGCGGGAGCACGGCGGCGTCTACCTTGCCATCGTGGGCGGTGCAGCCGCGCTCGAGACCCAGCAGATCGACGCAATCGAGCGGGTGGAATGGGAAGATTTGATGCCTGAATGCCTGTGGCTGTTCCGGGTCAGGAGTTTCGGCCCGCTGATCGTGGGCATGGACAGCCACGGTGCGTCGTTATACGAGAACGTGCATCTCGAGGCGAAACGCCGGCTCGAGAAATCCATTTACGCGAGGTTGTAGACATGGTCGAGGATTTCCTGGGACTGCCGATGCGCCCGCCGAAGCCGCGCGAGCGCGGGCTCACCCACGTCATCAGACACCGGCCTGTCACTGGCTGCGGTCGAGGGTCTGTTCGAGACCGGCGGCGAGTACGTCGACATCGTCAAGCTCGGCTGGGGCACCTCCTACGTCGCCGCCGGCCTGACCGAGAAGGTGCGCCTCTACCAGTCCTACGGCACGCCGGTGATGTGCGGCGGCACCCTGCTCGAGGCCGCGGTCGCCCGGGGCCGTGTCGACGAGTTCAAGCGCTTCATCAAGGCCCATGGCTTCGAGCACGTCGAGGTCTCGGACGGCACGCTGCGCATGGAGCGGGAGAGCAAGCAGGAGCTGATCTCGGCGCTGGCGGAGGACTTCGTGGTGCTGTCCGAGGTGGGTTCGAAGGACCAGGAGTCGATCTTTGCGCCCTACCAGTGGGTGGCGTGGATCCGCGAGGAGCTGGCGGCCGGCGCCTGGAAGGTGATCACCGAGGGCCGCGAGACGGGCACGGCGGGCATCTTCCGCGCCAACGGCGAGGTGCGCACCGGGCTGATCGACGAGATCGTGCACGAGATCCCCATGGACAGCCTCCTCTTCGAGGCGCCCCAGAAGGAGCAGCAGGCGTGGTTCATCCGTCATCTCGGCCCCGAGGTCAACCTCGGCAACATTCACCCCGACGACGTCATTCCGCTGGAGACGCTTCGCCTCGGCCTGCGCTCGGATACCATGCCCGACCTTCTGCTCCGCGACCGGTCCGTTCAGACGTGAGCACCGCACTGCCCATCAGCCCCGTCGAGGCCGAGCGCCTCGCCGACCAGCTCGAGGACCAGGCGGCAGAGGAGGTCCTGCGGGTGGCTGTCGAGCTGTTCCACCCCCGGCTGGTGCTCACCTGCTCCTGGCAGAAGCAGTCGTCGGTGCTGATCCACATGCTGTCCGAGATCCAGCCCGACGTGCGGGTCGTCGAGATCGACACCGGCCTGCTGTTCCGGGAGACCGCCGAGACCCGCGACAAGCTGGTTGCCCGCTACCCGGTCAAGTTCGAGCGCCTCGAGCCCGAGCTGACCGTCGACCAGCAGGCGGAGGTGCACGGTCCACGGCTCTGGGAGCGGGATCCCGATGCCTGCTGCTCGATGCGGAAGGTGACGCCGCTGCGCCAGGCGCTGGAGGGAATGGACGCCTGGATCACGGGAATTCGCAGGGACCAGTCGACAACGCGCGAAAACGCCCGCAAAATCGAGATTGACCAGCGCCGGGGGGTGGTCAAGGTGCAGCCGCTTGCGGACTGGACCAACCGCGACGTCTGGCGATACATCTGGAGGCACTCGATCCCCTACAACCCACTTCACGACCATGGCTATCCGTCCGTCGGGTGCGTGCCCTGCACCACCCGGGTCGAGAGCGGACAGGACGAACGGTCAGGCCGCTGGAAGGGAACAGGGAAGGTCGAGTGCGGCCTCCACGGCGACTGAGCCGCTACAACGCCACCTTGTGGCAAGAGCAACCGAAAGGAACTTGAGCGTGCGGAAGGAACAGCAAGGATTCACTCTGTGGTTCACCGGTCTGTCCGGCGCCGGCAAGAGCACCATCGCCGAGATCGTCGGACCTGAGCTTGAGCGGCGCGGCATCCTCGTCGACCACCTGGACGGCGACGTCGTGCGCACCCACCTCAGCAAGGGCCTCGGCTTCTCCCGCGAGGATCGCGACACCAACATCCTGCGCATCGGCTTCGTCGCGCAGCTGCTGACCCGCCATGGCGCGGGCGTGATCGTTGCCGCAATCTCTCCCTATGCGGAGACGCGCGACATGGTGCGCGAGATGATCGGCGACCAGTTCGTCGAGGTCTTCGTCGCCACCTCGCTCGAGGAGTGCGCGCGGCGCGACATCAAGGGCCTGTACGCAAAGGCGTTCGCCGGCGAGATCAAGGAGTTCACCGGCGTGTCAGACCCCTACGAGGCGCCCGAGCACGCCGAGATCGTGGTCGAGACCGAGGGCCGCACGCCCGAGGAGTCGGCCGCCTTCGTGATCCAGCGGCTCGAGGAGATCGGCGTGCTGAACGCGGAAATCGAGGCGGTCGCCTGATGTCGGCAGCCGACACCGAACGCGGAACGTCTCACCTGATCGATCCGCACGGAGGCGTGCTGATCGACCGCACGGTCACCGGCAACGACGCTGCGGCGCTGGCCGAGCAGGCTGCCGGCCTGCCGTCGGTGCGGCTAACCGAGAAGCAGACCGCCGACCTGGACATGATCGCCTCGGGCGCGCTCTCGCCGCTCACCGGCTTCATGACCCAGGCCGACTACACCGCCGTGGTCGAGGGCATGCACCTCGACAACGGCACCCCGTGGGCTCTACCGGTCACGCTCTCCGTGCAGGAGGCACCGAGCACCGACCGGATCGCGCTCGAGGGGTACGAGGGCGGCCTGCTGGCCGTGCTCGACGTGGAGGAGGTCTTCGAGGCCGACCGCGAGAACGAGGCGGCCAAGGTGTTCCGCACCACCGACGAGGCCCACCCAGGTGTCGCCCAGGTCTACGCCGAGGGCGGCATGCTGGTCGGCGGCCGGGTGACCGTGTTCCAGCGGCCCGAGCCGGCCTTCCCCAAGCTCCACATGGACCCGGCCGACACCCGCGCCGCGTTCGAGGAGCGGGGCTGGACGCGGGTGGTCGGGTTCCAGACCCGCAACCCGGTGCACCGCGCGCACGAGTACATCCAGAAGTGCGCCCTGGAGACGGTCGACGGGCTGCTCCTGCACCCGCTGGTCGGCAAGACCAAGGGTGACGACGTGCCGGCCGAGGTTCGCGTGCAGTGCTACGAGGTGCTGCTCGAGAACTACTACCCGGCCGACCGCACCCTGCTGTCCGCATTCCCCGCTGCGATGCGGTATGCGGGCCCCCGGGAGGCGGTGTGGCATGCGATCTGCCGCAAGAACTACGGCTGCTCGCACTTCATCGTCGGGCGTGACCACGCGGGCGTCGGCAGCTACTACGGCACCTACGACGCGCACCACATCTTCGACGAGTTCGAGCCGCACGAGCTCGACATCGAGCCGATGTTCTTCGACCACACGTTCTTCTGCAGGACGTGCGGCAACATGGCCTCCAACAAGACCTGCCCGCATCCCTCCGACCACCACGTGTTCCTGTCAGGCACGAAGGTGCGGGAGATGCTGGGCAACGGCGAGATCCCGCCGCCCGAGTTCACCCGGGCGGAAGTCGCGCAGGTCCTGATCGACGCGTACCGCCAGTCGTAGCCGAGAAGCGCCGGGCCCGTCGCGGCCCGGCGCTTCCCAGGCCACAGACTGAACGTTGTTCGGCCGTGCTCGAAGGCAGGCCGGCTGTCTGGGTGCGTTCTCCGCATCTGGAGGGGTGTTTCTCGCCACCCCACTTGCAATCCCCACTATGCCAGTTATATTTGTAGAACTTCTGGGGATTGAGGAAGCAACAGACCTGGTGGGGGAGACGAGCACGAGATGGATATCAACTTCGGACTGATTGCAGCGGGCCTCGTGGTCGGCCTGCTGGTGGGCCTGACGGGGATGGGCGCGGGATCGCTCATGACCCCCATCCTGATCAGCGTGTTCGGCATCCCTGCCACCACCGCCGTAGGCACGGACCTGGTCTACGCCGCGGTCACCAAGACCTTCGGCGCCGCGCGCCACCACACCCTCAACAACGTCAACCGCGAGCTTGCCCTGTGGATGGGCACGGGCAGCGTGCCGGCCGCCTTCCTCGGCGTCTACAGCCTGTACCACTGGTTCGGCGGCAACGTGAACTCCTGGCTCCCGGACGTGATCGGCTACACGCTGGTGCTGGTCGGGATCGCCGTGGCAATCCGCACCTTCGTCTCGATCCGCGGCCTGTGGGACGCGAGCAGGCTGCCCCAGGACGGCGAGCTGACCCGCAACCACAAGATCCTCGCTGTCTCGATCGGCCTGGTCTTCGGGTTCATCCTGGGCATGACCTCGGTCGGCTCGGGCGTCTTCTTCGGCATGACTCTGGCGATGCTCTTCCCGCTGTCGGCACGGCGAATCGTCGGCACCGACCTGTTCCACGCGATGCTCGTGACCCTGGCGGCCGGCCTGGGCACGATCCTCTGGGGCACTCCCAACTTCGGCTTCGTCGGCTGGATCCTGGTCGGCTCGATCCCGGGAATCCTGATCGGCGCCCAGTTCACCGCGCGCACGCACGAGAAGGCGCTGCGGGGCAGCATCGCCGGCGTCCTCGCGCTCTCCGGCCTGAAGCTGCTCGGCGCCTTCTAGACGATCAGGCGTTTCCCAGATCGATGCTTTCCCGAGGGCCTGACGCCACCGCCGGCTCGCCCGCCTCCGGCGGGTGTCCGCGGTACCACAGGGTGGCGTTCAAAAACGCGCCCGCCACCACCACGCGCGCAATCACGTAGAGCCACAGCATCAGCGTCGCCGCGATGCCCAGGGAGCCATACAGACGGGGCGCGTGATCGAGGCGGGGCACGAAGTAGACGATCGAGGCGATGTGGAGGGCGAGGAGCCCGCCCCACACCAGCAGCGCCCCGGGTATCAGCGAGAGGAGCGGCACCCCGGGGTGCGGAAGCCGGGTGAACGAGAGCCAGAGCCACCCGCCCGCCGTGATCAGGGCGACCAGCACGCCCATCAGCACGCCCCCCAGCAGCGTCTTTGACCGGAACCACGACTCGACGCCTCCCAGCGCCATGAGGCCGATGATCAGGCACGAGACCAGGATGCCGTCGCCGAAGAGATGGGGCCGCCGCACAAACGGGAGCCGCCAGGCCACCACCGCCGTGATGCGCAGTGCGCGCACGAGGCTCATCCCGGTGTAGATCGTGAGCACCAGCCCGGTCGCGATGAGGACGGCTGTGGCGGTGTGCGACTGCGAGCTGGCGCCCCCCACAGCACTCGCGATGACGCCTCCCAGGCCGGTCGTGCGCGCCACCTTGCCGGGGCTGTCCGGCGAGTAGGAGTGGACGATCCCCAGCACGCCGGTCACCATCAGCGCCGCCGGCAGCAGCCACAGGAACATCCGGAAGGCGAGGCCGCCGGCCAGCAGGCCGCCCGCCCGCGTCTTGTCGTGCTCCGTCGCCTCCATCACGGCATCGAACAGCTCGGAGCGGTGCCGGTACTCCGTCAGACGGAGCGCCGCCACATCGGAGACGACCTCTGCTGCGCGCCTCGCCCGCGCAGTAAGCCGCTCCCCGGGGACGACCTCGGGCTCTGGAGGTGTCGCGACCTCCGGCGGGCTATCCCGCTGTGCATCCTCCGACCCGGTCACCCACGACTGAGTCTACTGCGACGGTCGCTGCCGGCAACGTGCCGCGGCGATCAGCCCGAGCAGCGCGAGCGGGGGGAACGACCACGTGAAGTCGTAGAGCGACGTCAGCGCCGTGACGCCGGCGATGGCGCCCCACCCCAGCAGCACCGGGTCGCGGGTCATCAGGCAGCGGGCCGAGCGGGTGAACATCACCAGCAGGAGTGCAGCAGCGGCGACGCCGGCAACGACTCCCGCCTCGACGGCCTGCTCGAGGGGCAGGTTGTGCGCAAGTCCGGTCTCGGTCGGGTCGTCGACATGCCGGTAGATGCGGACGAAGCCGCCTGGCCCATACCCGAGGCCGGGCCTCGTCCGCACCCCACGCCAGGCGTCCGACCAGACTCCCGTGCGCGAGGAGATCAGCCCGTGCTGAAGGTGGTCCGCAAGCGCGGTTGCCGAGGGTGGCGACACGGCGACGACCACCGCCCCCACCACCAGGCCGGTCACCAGGGCCGGTAGCAGCCGGCGCAGCACTCGCAGCCGCAGGGTGAACACGGCGACCACCACGACCGCCCACACCTCGGAGGCGCGGTCGAACGTCAGCACGAGGCTGCCGGCGAACAGGAGCATCAACGCCGCGGCGCTGGGCCACCCCAGCTCGGCCGAGGCAGCCAGCGCCATGGTCGCGGCGATGCCGCACACGCAGAGAAGGGCGAGCGCAGGCGGGTATTCGAATGGGCCGCCCGCCCGCCAGATCCCGTCGATGCTCTCCGCGTCGGGGCCCCGGTGGGTGGCGTACGCGACGATCCCCGCCACCGCAGACGCCGCCGCGAGCGCGGTCACAGCCTTCAGCAGCCAGAGGTCGGCATCCGCGCCGAGCCGCACTGCGATCGGATAGAGGACGGGCATCGCGCAGGCCGCGAGCGTTGCCGGCAGCGTGTCGCGGCGGCCGGCGTCGAGTGCGGCCAGCACGTTCGCCACCGCGATCACGACCAGCGCGACCCACAGGGGATCGCGCGGCAGCGGTCGCGGCCGGCAGACGACCAGGGCGACCAGCGCCAGCGCGGCGAACAGGTAGTGGGCGCCGGCGAAGAAGCCGCCGTGCCAGAGCGCAACGGCCAGTGGAAGCGAAACCAGTACTTTTGTCTGTTGATTGTGAATTGCTTGCAAGATTGTCACGGAACTGAGACGCTACTTCCCCTGTCGAACCGGTAGTTTGACGCCGGAAGGCAGGCCGAGCTCTGATCGTCGCAGCTTGATCGGCTAGGTGGGAGCCAGTCAGCTGCACACCCGGGAGAGGAGGACCGTGATGAAAGCAGCAGGACGATTCCTGCTGGGCGCCTCGGTGCTGGTCGGCATCGCCGTCTCGATCACGTCCGCTGCACTTGCCGATCGCAGCGTTCGAGACGTCGTCTACTCACACACCGCCGACCTTGCCCTGTCTGGCGACGTCCAACCGAGCGGCACCACCGTCGGCCACCTGGCCGCGGTCAACGTGTTCGTGGAAGACCGGGGGCCGGCAACCGCCCAGAACGTGGTGCTCAGCGCACAGCTGCCGACCCTCAGCACGTTCGTCAGCGCCAACCAGACGACGGGGACGTGC
>CAVQZC010000002.1:0-22198 GCA_963718315.1 uncultured Actinomycetes bacterium | reverse complement strand
CTTCGCCGAGGATGCCGCCACGCAGGTGGTCGCCGTGGATGCCATCCCCGACGGATGGATGGGGCTCGACATCGGCCCCGACACCGTCCGCCGCTACACCGAGCACCTGAACAGCGCCCGCACCATCTTCTGGAACGGGCCGATGGGCGTGTTCGAGATGGCCCCCTTCGCCGCCGGCACGCTTGCGGTCGCGCGCGCTGTTGCAGCGTCGGAGGCGGCCTCGGTGGTCGGCGGCGGCGACTCCGTCGCTGCGGTCAACGTCGCCGGCGTGGCCGACCAGATCACGCACGTCTCGACCGGTGGCGGCGCCGCGCTGGAGCTGGTCGAGGGCAAGGTGCTGCCGGGCGTTGCGGCGCTCGAGTCGGGAGCGCCGGCATGAGCCGCCGGCCGTTCGTGGCCGGCAACTGGAAGATGCACAAGACGGCCTCAGAGGCGGTACCGTTCGTGGCGGAGCTGGCCGGCCGCGTCCCGGAGCACGTCGACGCTGCCGTCTGCGTTCCGTTCACCGATCTTGCCGCCGCGGTCGCCGGAGCCGCCGGCAGCCCGCTGAAGGTGTTCGCCCAGAACATGCACCAGCTCGAGCAGGGCGCGTTCACCGGCGAGATGTCGGCTGCGATGCTGCTCGACCTGGGCGTGGACGGGGTGCTGATCGGCCACTCCGAACGGCGCCAGTACTTCGCCGAGACCGACGATGCGCTGCAGGCGAAGCTGGCGGCGGCCGACGCCGCCGGCCTGGACGTGATCCTCGCCGTCGGCGAGACCGAGGAGCAGCGGGAGGCAGGCGAGACCGGGGCCGTGCTGCGCCGTCAGATCGAGACCGCCTTCGCCGGGCTTGCCGACGATCGCGCCGCAGCCACCACCGTCGCCTACGAGCCGGTGTGGGCGATCGGCACCGGCAAGACGGCGACGCCGGACATGGCCCAGCAGGCGCACGCGTTCATCCGCAGCCTGTTCCCGGCGGCCGTGGGCGAGCGCGTCCGGATCCAGTACGGCGGCAGCATGAAGCCCGAGAACGCCGCCGAGCTGCTGGCCCAGCCGGACATCGACGGCGGCCTGATCGGCGGCGCGAGCCTCGACATCGAGCCGTTCGCCGCCATCCTCGCGGCAGCCCCGTGAACGGGCCGGTCTGCCTGATCGTGCTCGACGGGTGGGGGATCGCCCCGCCCGGGCCCGGCAACGCGGTCGACCTGGCTGAGACGCCGGTGTTCGACGGCCTGTGGGACGCCTGGCCGCACGCCCAGCTCGGTGCCTCGGGTCGCGCGGTCGGCCTTCCCGAAGGGCAGATGGGCAACAGCGAGGTCGGCCACCTCAACCTCGGCGCTGGGCGGGTCGTCCGCCAGGACCTGGTACGGATCGACGAGGAAATCGAGAGCGGGGCGTTCTTCGAGAACGAGGTGCTGGGCGCGGCCTGCCGGCAGGCGCGCGGGCACGCGCTGCACCTGATGGGCCTGGTGTCGGACGGCGGCGTGCACAGCCACATCGCCCACCTCCAGGCGCTGCTCGAGATGGCAGGGCGACAGGGGGTCGAGCGGGTGCACGTCCACGCCTTCACCGACGGCCGCGACGTGTCGCCGACCTCAGGCGCCGGCTTCCTTGAGCAGGTTCCGAATCTGGCGACCGTGGTCGGCCGCTATTACGGCATGGATCGCGATCGCCGCTGGGACCGGACGAAGCGGGCGTACGACGCCCTGGTGCACGGGATCGGACAGCAGACCGACGACCCGGTTGCTGCGGTGCGCGCCAGCTACGAGCGCGGCGTCACCGACGAGTTCATCGAGCCGCTGGTGGTCGGCGACCCCTCGCAGGGGCGGATCGGCGGCCGGCGACACGGTCGTCTGCTTCAACTTCAGGCCCGACCGCATGCGCCAGATCGTCCATGCCCTGATCGACGCCGACTTCACCGACTTCGACCGCGGGCCGCAACCGCCGCTGCCCGCCCTGGTGCAGATGACCGAGTACTGCGGCTGACATCCACGCTCCGGTCGCCTATCCGTCCGAGAGCCTGGACGAGGTGCTGGCGCCGGTGCTGGCCACTGCAGGCATCTCCCAGCTGCACGTCGCCGAGACGGAGAAGTACCCCCACGTGACGTACTTCTTCGACGGTGGCAGCGAGCAGCGAAGCGGCGGCGAGGAGTGGAGGCTGGTCGACTCGCCGCGCGACGTGCCGACGTACGACTATGCAGCCGGCCATGAGCGCGGCGGGCGTGGCCGACCTGTTCTGCAGCCGGATCGGCGACGGCTACGGGTTCGGGCTGATCAACTTCGCGAACGCCGACATGGTCGGCCACACCGGCGTCATCCCGGCGGTGATCGAGGCGGTGGAGACCGTCGACGCCTGCCTGGGCAGAGTGGTGGAGGTGGTTCTCGCGGCTCGGCGGCGTCTGCCTCGTCACCGCCGACCACGGCAACGCCGAGCAGATGCTGGAGCCCGACGGCAGCCCGCACACGGCGCACACCACCAATCCAGTACCAATCATCCTGGTGGGAGCGTCACATGCGTTGCGATCGGGCGGCCGGCTATCGGATATCGCACCGACAGTGCTGGATTTGATGGGGATCTCGCAGCCGCCGGTGATGACAGGCCGCACCCTATTAGCCTGAATGGCGTAATGAGGACGCTTGCGCTCGCCACTAGTGCGCGGTGTATAGTCCTCGCCGGTTCTCTGTAACCGCCCCGACACAGTTGGCACTCCCACAGCCTGATCCCGCAGTCCTCCGGCTCGCACGGCGAGGCGACGAGCGCGCCTTCGCCCTGATCGTCCGGCAGTACCAGACCCCGCTGTACAACTACATCGTGCGGGTGCTGGCGGGTGACCGTGCCCTGGCCGAGGATCTGTGCCAGGAGGTGTTCCTGCGGGTCTACCAGGCGCTCCCCGGCTTCGACAACCGCTGCCAGTTCACGACCTGGCTGTTCCAGGTCGCCAAGCACCGGGTCGTCGACGAGCTGCGGGCACGCGAGCGGCGCGGTCGCCCGGCCCTCGAGCTGTCGGTCGCAGCGCACATCCAGCTGGCGGCGGCGCCCAGCGAGTCGGTCGAGGACATGGACTCGGTCTGGCGCGCCATCGGCGGGCTCACGCTCGACCTCAAGATGGCGCTGCTGCTGCGCGACGTCGTCGGCCTCTCGTACGCCGAGATTGCCGACGCCCTGGAGACCACGCTGGCCACGGTCAAGTGGCGGATCTACAAGGCGCGCGAGATGGTCGCCACCGAGCTGGCGCCGCGAGGGATACGGCGGCCGCCGGGTCGCCAACCGCAAGACCAGCTAGCTAGCGGCCGTCGCTGAGCCTGGTCGCGAGCGACCGCGGGCAGGCCGGCGTCGACGATCGCCTGCTGGGCGGCGGCGATGTCGTATCCGATCCGGCGCCAGGTCGCGGTTCGGCGGTCGAAGTCGAGCACGAGGTAGGCGGCCCGCGGGTCGCCGTCCCGGGGCTGGCCGACCGAGCCCGGGTTGATCAGGTAGCGGGTGCCCTCGACCATCTCCAGCGTGCCTTCCTCGGCGTAGCCGGCGAGCACCATCTCGCCGCTGAGCCGTGGCGTAGACCAGCGGGACGTGGCTGTGGCCGATCAGCGCCAGGTCGTGGGTCTGCAGGGCGAGACACGCCGCGGCCGTCCCCGGGTCGACCACGTACTCCCAGATCGGGTCGCGGATGCTGGCGTGGTAGAGCTCGACGCTCGTTCCGCTCGCCGAAGGGAACGCAGCGCCTTCAGCTGCTCCATCGCCGTCTCCGACATCACCTTGGCCGTCCAGCGGGCGGCCGTCCCGGCGTCGTGGGTGAACACGCGACATGTCGATCGACCCTGCCACGACCAGATCGTGGTTGCCTGCAAGGGTGACGTCGACAGCGGTCCATCAGGATCTCGACGCAGCGCTCCGGGTCTGCGCCGTAGCCGACCAGGTCGCCCAGGCACCACAGCTCGTCGACCTGCTCGGCCTCGATGCCTCACAGCACCGTCTCGAGGGCGGCGAGATTGCTGTGGACGTCGGAGATGATCGCCGCTCTCACGGCCCGGTACTCATACCGAACCGGTCGCGACGCCTCGTCCTGCTCGCCGTGCTTCTGGCCGCGCTGGGCGTGTGGCTGACGCGCTGGGACCTGCCTCCGGCGCCCCCGTCGATCCGCCGCCCGAGACGTGTTCACGGCGGCGCAGATCGACCGTGCCCAGGCGTATCGCAACCCGGCCTACCTGCTCGCGGCGCTGGGGCTGCTGGTGCCCATCGCGGTCGCCTGGCTGCTGGCCTGGCGCGGGATCGCCACACGCCGGCGCCTGGTCTGGTGCGTCGCGCTGGTCGCGGGGATCGTCGTGCTTCGCCGACCTCCCGATCTCGACTGGTCGACCACATCCGCGCGCATAACGTCGGCCTCGACGGTCGCAGCCCGGCCGGCTGGCTGCTGGACGAGCTGGAGGCCGGCCTGCTGGAGACGGTGGTCGTCACCGCGCTCTACCTGGGCGCGCTCCCGCTCTGGCGGCGCGGCCACCGGATCGGGGTTGCCCTGGCGGCGTGGGGGGTGGTGGCGGTGGTGACCCTGCTGCAGCCGGTGGTGGTCGACCCGATCACGCTGTCGACGCACTCGATCGAATCGCCGCGGCTGCGGACGGTCGTCTCGCAGCTGGAGCGGAGGATGGGCGTGCACCCCGCATCGGTCACGATCGCCACCAGCTCCGGCACCGGGTCGGGCGAGAACGCGATGGCCGACGGCCTCGGCCCCACCGAGCGGGTGACCATCGACTCGACCATCGCAGGCGCGTCGACGGCCGAGCTGCGGGCTCTGGTCGGGCACGAGTTCGGACACGTCCAGCGCAACCACTTGCTGAAGGGCGTGCTCTGGTTCGGGGTGATCGGCGTCCCCGCGATCCTGTTCGTGCTGTGGGCGGCGGAGCGCCTGTGCCGGCGCTACCCGGGAGCGCATCTGGGCACCCGCGCGGTGCCCGTGGTGCTGGCCCTCGTGGTCACCGTGGCGGCGGCGCTCACCCCGGTCGAGAACCTGGTCTCGCGGCGGATCGAGGCGGAGGCGGACTGGGCCGGCCTGAAGGCGACCCGCGACCCCGCCGGCATGGCCGCCTTGCAGAAGCGGCTGACCCTGGCCAACCTGTCCAACCCCAGCCCGCCGCAGTGGGCGGTGTGGCTGCTGTTCGACCACCCGCCGGTGATGGAGCGGATCGCGGTCGCCCGCGCCTACAGGTCGTCGTCGTCGTCCTCGGAGTCGAGCTCGTCGTCATCGCCGGCGCCGAACTCGGGCAGGTTCTTGATCCCCTGACGCGTCCGCCACTTGGAGTAGTTGTCCGACATGGCGTCGATCAGCTCCTTCATGAACCGGTCGGACAGGTTGACCCGTGCGACGACGACCCCCGGAACCTCGTCCTCCTCGACCTCGTGGTCGACCCGGGCGAAGGTGATCGTGAACTCGTAGTCGGAGTGGCTGACGTTTGCGAAGTTCGCGTACACGCCCGCCATGATCTCGGGCGTGAAGTGGATGTTCAGCTGGCGATCGCGCGGCTCCTCGTCCATACCCGCCACCCTACCAGCGCGGCTCAAAGTACGATCCGGCGATGAGTGGGAGCGTGCTCGGCGAGCTGGCGGAACCGCTGGCGGATGCGGTCGGCGCCGTCGGCGGCGACGGCGCGCCGGTGCGACTCGAGCGGCCGGCCGACCCCTCCCACGGTGACTATGCGACGCGCCGTCGCGCTGACGCTGGCCAAGCCGCTGCGGTCGGCGCCGCGCGACATCGCCGGGCGCATCGCCGAGCAGCTCGACTCGCCCTGGATCGACGCCACCGACGTCGCCGGCCCCGGCTTCATCAACCTGCGGGTGACGCCCGCCTGGTACGCCCACGTGGTCGGCCGGGTGCTGAGCGAGGAGGGCCGCTATGGCGCCGGCGCCGCCGCGAATCCGGAGCGGGTGCTGGTCGAGTACGTGAGCGCGAACCCGGTTGGGCCGCTGACCGTGGGCAGCGCCCGCAACGCCGCCTACGGGGACTCGCTGGCGCGGCTGTTCGCCTTCGCCGGCCACACCGTCGGCCGCGAGTACTACTTCAACGACGCCGGCCGCCAGATCGAGCTGTTCGGCGCGTCGCTGCGGGCGCGGGCCCGCGGCGAGGAGCCGCCCGAGGACGGCTATCAGGGCGAGTACGTTGCCGAGATCGCGGCCCAGCTGGGGCTGCCTCCGGAGGCGTCGGCAGAGGAATGGGCGGCTGCCGGCACGGCCGCCATGATGGAGCAGATCCGGGCCACCCTGGCGCGGTTTCGCTGCACGATCGACGTCTGGTTCCTGGAGCGGTCGCTGTACGAGGACGGATCGGTGGAGCGGGTCGATCGAGCAGCTCAAGCAGACCGGGCACACGTTCGAGCAGGAGGGCGCGCTCTGGCTGCGCTCCAGCGAGCTGGGCGACGATCGCGACCGGGTGATCATCCGCTCCAACGGGCGGCCGGCATACATCGCCGGCGACATCGCCTACATCGCATCCAAGCTGAACCGGGGCTACGACACCGCGGTCTACGTGCTCGGCGCCGACCACCACGGGTACATCGGCCGCCTCAAGGCGTCGGCGATCGCCCTCGGCTACGACCCCGACCGCATCGACGTCCAGATCTACCAGCTGGTGCATCTGAAGGGCGCCAAGATGTCGAAGCGGGCCGGCCGCGTCGTCACGCTCGACGACCTGATCGACGCCATCGGCGTCGATGCCGCCCGGTTCGTGCTGGTGCAGCGCTCACACGACCAGAGCATCGAGCTCGACCTCGAGCTGCTGACCCAGCAGAACCAGGAGAACCCGGTCTACTACTGCCAGTACGCCCACGCCCGGATCGCGGCCATCCTGCGCAACGCCGGCGAGGCGGCGGACGGCGCCCGGCCCGACCCGGCGTGGGTGCCCGAGCCGCCCGAGGCCGAGCTGGTGAAGGCGCTGGCCGACTTCCCCGACCTGGTCGCCGAGGCAGCCGAGTTCCGGGGGCCGCATCGCGTCGTCACCTACGTCCAGGACACGGCAAAGGCCTTCCACCAGTTCTACAAGCAGTGCCGCGTGATCGGCGAGCCGGAGCCCGTTCAGTCCAGCCGGCTGGCCCTCTGCGAGGCGACCCGGATCGTCATCGAAACGGCGCTCGACCTGGTCGGCGTGTCTGCGCCAGACCGGATGTAGCGCTTCGCTACCATGCGCGCGTGAGCGTTCCTGCAGCACCCACCATCTACGAGGTCGACGAGCTTTCAGAGATCCTCGAAGCCGATCGCGGCGACACCGGAGACGGCGAGTGGTACGCCATCCGCACCGACCCCTGGCCGTGCCCGGCATGCGGCGAGGAGTTCTCCTACGTGACCGCCTGCCACCACGTGGTGGTCGCGCCCGACCGCGACGATCTGATCGACCACGCGGTCAACTGCACCCGCGCCGGCCGCAACCCGAAGATCGTCCGCTACGAGGACCGGCTGCCGACGATCACGCTGTTTCAGTGGCGGGCGCTGGGGCGTCCGGTGCACGGCGTTCGCAAGTAGCGGCACCCGGGTCTCCTACGGGGCGGGCAGCGTCATCACGGCGCCGGGCGCGCGCACCGTCGCCATCCTGCTGTCACGTTGTAGAGTCGGCCGGCCATGTCGGCAAACGACAGCCTGGAGGCCCTCGACCACCCGGCGGCGGTCTACGAGCGGCTCTACAAGTCGCGTTACCGCGGAGAGCTGTTCTCGTCGCGGACGCTGACGCGGATCCTGGTCACGTTCGTGATCGTGGCGGTGGTGTTCATCGCCATCGGGCTGAAGATCGCAGGGCCGGGGCCGGCGTTCGTGATCGGGCCGATCGTCGCTCTGGCGTTCATGATCTTCCAGGGCATCCCGCGGGCACGGGCCAAGGCGCAGGATCGCACCCGCGACTGGGCTGCAACCGAGTTCCGGAAGCGGCTCCACGATTCGCTGGCGGCCGAAGCCCGGCAGATCGCGGAGTGGGGGGCGGGTAAGGGGCTGACCCCTTGCGACCACTCTCCCATCACGCCGATCGACGTCACGCCCCTCTTGCAGGTGGACGAGGCAGACGTGCCCTATGCGCTGGAGGGGAAGCTGAACGGCCGCGACGTGGAGGTATTCGGCGTCACCCAGCAGCTGAGCCGGGACGTCGGACACGACACCGAGACGTGGTTTCGGCGGCTGACCTGCGTACACATCGTCTGCAACGGCAACGTGTCGGTGTCGATGCAGCCCAAGCAGGATCCGAGCCACAAGAACTTCGGGCTGAACGGGATCAACCACTTCCTGCTCCGTGACGGCTGGCGCTCCGGCGTGCTGACGCAGGACTCCGAGGGCGTCAGCAGCGAGAACCCGCTCGAGAACCCGGAGATGATGCAGCGGCTGGTCGACTCCGGCCGGATCCCGCCGTTCGCGATGGAGGTCATGGCGCAGGTGCAGGCGGCGCCTGACGATGCGGCGCGCAAGGCGATCATGGCCGACGCGCAGCTGCGCGCCAAGGACTGGATGGCGCAGAAGATGGCCGCCGGCATCGCCGAGCAGGGTGGCGGCAAGATGGGCGCGATCCGGGCGATGGCGGGGATGTTCCGGTGGCAGTCGCTGGAGCTGGAGTCGTCCGAGTTCGACGACCGCTACAAGCTCAGCTACCAGGGCGACAAAATGCCGGTGATCATGCTGTTCTCGCCGAAGATGATCGTCGAGGTGATCTCGATCCAGCCCGATGACTTCGCATTCGAGCTCCAGCACGACAACCTGCTGGTTGCCAGGATCGCCCCGCTGCGCGATCCGGCTGAGCTGGACGCCCTGCTCGCGATGGCCGAGAAGCTCGCCGGCGAGGTGGCGGCACCCGCGAACGCGTGACGCCGGCGCAGACGAGCGGGCGCCGGCGGATGCTGGCCGGTGTCGCCGCGGCCACGCTCGGCATGGCCTCGGTGCAGACCGGCGCGGCGATCGCCATCTCGCTGTTCGACCAGGTCGGCGCGCTGGCGGTCGTTGCCCTGCGCCTGGCCTCGGCGGCCGCCTTCCTGATGATCACGAGCCGTCCGGCGTTACTCCGGTTGAGCCGCAGCGAGGCGCTCACCTTCGCGGCCTACGGCCTGATCATCGCCGCCATGAACGTCTTCTTCTACTCGGCCCTGGAGCGCGTGCCGCTGGGCGTCGCGGTGGCCCTGGAGATGGTCGGGCCGATCGCAGTGGCGACACTGGGGTCGAGGCGGCCGCGCGACCTGGCTGGTGGTCAGCCTGGCTGTCGTCGGTGTCGCGGTGCTGGCGCTCGCACCGGGTGTCCACGGTCACGTCACCGCGTTGGGTGTCGCGTTCGCACTGGCCGCCGGAGCGTGCTGGGCCGGATACATCCTGCTCTCGGCTCACGCCGTGCGGACGCTGCCCGGCGCCCAGGGGCTGGCCGTAGCGATGTGCGTCGCCACCGTGCCGATGGCCTTCGTCGCCGTCGGCTCGGCGGGCGAGAAGCTGCTGGACGTCCGCGTGCTGATCCTGGGAGCCGCCGTGGGGCTGCTTTCAACCGGCGTCCCGGGCATGCTCGACGCGGCGTCGCTGCGGAGGCTGCGGGCGGCCACCTATGCCCTGGTCGTCAGCGTGGCGCCGGCTGTCGGCGCCCTGGCCGGGTTCCTGTTCCAGGACCAGCGGCTGAGCGGCGCCCAGTGGCTCGGCATCGTCGTGGTGGTGGCCGCCAGCGCGGCGGCGGTGGCAGGTGCCGAACCGCCGGATGCGACTCCGGTGGCCCCTCGCGTCCGCGAGTGAGCGCGCGTTCCATCTTACGGGGCGTCAGACGATTCAATTTTGGCGTGTTTACTCACCCGGAGCGCAGCAAGCTGATAAGTGGTACTCTGTGACTAGAGCGGCCCAACTGCTGGCTTATCCGATGTGGCTCCAGTGTTCGGTCATGCGTTCAGCGTTCAGTTTCCGCTCTCTCCTGCAGGCGCCGACGAATCGGTAGGCGCCTTCGTCCTCGGGAACGACCCGTGCGACGGCATGCTGCCGTGATTGACGGCGAATGGATTCGCGGGATGTGTACGCGCTGACGGTAATTACGCCTCAGCAAGCAGGAGGGAACAGATGAGAAGGATCCTATCCATCGTCGCCTTGGCGTGTACCGCGCTACTGACGATTGGCGTGGTCGCCGCCTCGGCGTCCGAAACACACAGCTACACGTTCGACAGGGCAGAGCTCCGCGGACTCGAGCACGTGTGGCGAACGACTGGGCGAACGACACGTACACTCGGGCGTTCAAGGTCTACTCGCAGCCGAGCACGAGTAGCACTTATCGGGTCGTGGAGAACTTCAAGAACGGCCACTTCGTGACGGTGCAGGCAATGAGCCCGGGCGCATGTGAAGGTGGCCCCAACAATGGCAATCTCGTTTCGGCCGGCATTCACGGCAGCTTCCACGGTAGCTATATCCTCGTTGTCAGTGGCGGCACGTTCTCGCAGTCAGGTGCAAGTTCGTGGGATACGACCGGGGGCACGGCGGGATTCATCGCCGCGGCGTTCGGTGGCTGCCGCGACCTATAACACAGAGGACTTCTACTTCAACTATAAGACCAGCAACAGACTAGCGTGCGCCAACACGTGGACGAACGCGTCGACCGGCAACGGTGGCGACATCGCCAGCATCTGCTCGTAGTCGCTCCGAGGTAGTCAGACCGAACCATCCGAAGGCCGTCACCACTGGCGGCCTTCGGGCTGGTCCCGGGTCAGCGAGTGTCAGAGAGCAGACGGTACGCGACCCGCCGGCCCATGCGCTGCGCGAACGCCAGCTGGAACCAGAGTCGCGTGGCGCCGTCCAGGATGTCGGCGGCCTCGAGGTCGCCGATCCGCACCGGATCGAGCCCCATGCCGGCGATCAGGCCGGTGATCGTCTCGCCGTTCTCGCCGTCCGGCCCGCACCACAGCAGCGTCGCGGCAACGCCGTCGTAGTTGGGGTCGGCGAAGTTCTCCCAGCCGAGAGTGCAGAAGGCGCGGGCGACGACCGCATCCGGCGCCAGCCGCTGCCAGTCGGCGAGGTGGTGGAGAGGGCTGCCGTCGCCACCGCTGCGGTCGTTGGTGGCGTCGATGACCAGCGCACCCGAGAGCAGGGCGGCGTGCTCTTCGATCAAGCCGGGCACGCCGGCTCCGGGGATCGACCAGGATCGTGACGTCCGCTGTGCCGACCGCCTGCGGGATCGTCTCGCACCCGACCTTGCCGCCCAGAGCGGCCAGCGCGGCGGTCGTCTTCTCGCTTTCCGGATCGCGGGCCCCCAGCGTTACCTCGTGCCGCTTCGCGAGAGCTCCCATCAGCCCGGTTCCGACCGCACCTGCACCGACAACGGTGATCCTCACGTGCCCTCCTTCACGACGGGTACCGGAGGGCGAACCCTAGAGCATCCGAGCCCGTCTGTTCCATAGCCCGTTGTCAGACCGGCAAAGACTCTGTACGATCGAGCGGTTACCGGGGACAGGGAGGCGACATGCGCTGGATCGGGCTGGGCCTACTGATTGTGACGGCAGCGATGATCGCATCGTCCAGCGCGAGCGCCGCCGCGCCGACGATCACGTGGGCGGTCGTGCCGCGCCTCCGAGTCTCGCGGAGCGGTATCCTCCGGGTTCGGGTTGCGGACGTAGCTCAGTTGGTAGAGCGTCGGCTCTGGGCTCGCCAAGCGCGGGTTGGTTGGTTGCGGGTCTTGGTCGGTCACCGTAGACTCGAACGGTCGGGGGTGCCACGAACCGACTGGGCGACTCGCAAGGCGCTGTGCCCGCGGGCACCTACGTACAGAACGTCGTCCTCAACGTCGCCACGAACACCTTCACCATCAACCTCAACCAGGCCGTCGCACAGAAGGTCAAGATCGGCTGGTTCGTCGCTAACTGAAGCGACAATACTGGGAGTCCGAGCGTGGAGCCGCGGAGGGTATGACCCCTTGCGACGGTTTCACGCTAGGAGACGACGACAGCCCTCAGGGCACACCTCTGTGCTAACTGCTCGGTGGCGACGGAGGTTTCTCGTGGCGCGGAGGCGTTTCAGCCTGACCTGAACGACAGTCTTCCTCACTAAGACCGGACCGCCCGCCTATACGCTGACGATAGCCGGGGTACAGGCACCGATCCATCCTCCAGCGGATCCGCGCGAGTTTAAACCGTCAGGGAGCGGTGATCCTCACATGCCCTCCTTCAGGACGGGTGCCGGACGCCGAGCCCTAGCGCCAGGTATCCTCTTGTCGGTTACGGACTAGCTCGGTTTGGAGTCGGTATGCGGAGGTGGGCTTCAGGTGTCCTGGCCGCGGGGGTCGCGGCGCTCCTGGTCGGCGGCTTGACGGCAGCCGGAGCGGACGAGTCGGGTGACCCTGTGATCGCGGCCGTGGGGGATATGGCCTGCTCGCCTGACGACGCGAGCTTCAACGGGGGAGCCGGGACGGCGACCAACTGCGGCGAGCAGCGCGTCACTGATGGAATCCTGGCCGACGCTTCGGTGGATCAGTTCTTCGGCCTCGGCGATGTCCAGTACGGCTGCGGCGACCCCGCCGATTACGGGGCGAGCTACACGCCGACGTACGGTCGCCTGTCGGCGATCACCGATCCTGCCCTCGGCAACCACGAGTACAACACCCTGACGAACTCTGCGACGGGGGCCGCGTGTCCGGAACCAAACCGGGCGGCCGAGGACTATTTCTCCTACTTCGGCGTCGCCGCGCACCCTGACTCTGCCGGTTACTACTCGTTCAACCTCAGCAGCTGGCACATCATCGTGCTCAACGCCAACTGCAAGGCCAGGGGCGTCGGGGGATGCGGGATCAACAGTCCCCAGTCCACCTGGCTGGCTGCAGACCTGAACGCTGACACCCAGCCGTGCACGCTCGCGTACTGGCATCAACCACGGTGGACGGGCACTGCCAGCAACGACGGAAGCAGTCGGGCCTGGTGGCACCTGCTCTACACCCACCACGCCGATCTCGTCCTGAACGGGCACGTGCATGCCTACGAGCGGTTCGATCAGCTGACTCCCAAGGGCGTTTCGAGCCCGAAGGGAATCCGCGAGGTGATCGTCGGCACCGGCGGCGACTCGCTCCAGGCGACCAGTCAATCTCCCGTGCCCCAGCCGCAGATCACCCTGTCCAGCTTCGGGTTCCTGCGACTCGTCCTGCAGCCGACCGGCTACGCGGGCACCTTCGAACAGGTTGATCCGAGCGGCACCGTCTCTGTTGGCGATTCATTCTCGGGCACCTGTCACCGCGCCAGCCATAAGGTCTCTGGCCCGGTATCGCCTCGCCGCTATACTGGAGTGCCATGAACATTCTTGCTCTCGCAGCTCTCGTCGCAGTTGGCTCCCTCCTCGCAACGCTCTTCCGGGACAGGGTCGTTACCCTCAGCGCTGCCGCCGGCGTTGCACTGGCGAGCTACCTGTTTGGCCTCCACTTCTCCGTTGCCGGCGGATTGGTCGGCCTGGCCGCGGGCTTCCTGATCGGGATCCCACTGGCGATTGCGGTGGTTGTCGCGCTGGCAGTCACGCATCCAGCGGTTGCCGTGCTCGACATCGCGCGCCGGTACACAGGCCATTCGCGCCTCGCACTGGCGGTCGCGATGGTGCGACTGCTGGTCGCCGGCCGCCGGATCCTGCTTCGATAGGCCCTCGCCCCGGGCGGCCTCAACGAGCCCGCTGGCGGGTCTGCAGCCACTCCGGGCCGCGGATACAATGGCGATTCGGCCAAGTTGGTAGAGCGAACAGCGTCACAAAATCCGACAGTTTTCGCTCAACCAAGCAGTTCTCAGCGTTACAAGCGGACGTAGCTCAGTCGGTAGAGCGTCGGCTTCCCAAGCCGAAGGTCGCGGGTTCGAGACCCGTCGTCCGCTCCTCCTCTCCTCAGCCCTTCGATTTGCAGGCATTTCGCGAGAGGCGTTCGAGACCCGTTCCACCGTGGATTGAAGATCGCCGGCTAGCCCACCCGCTGGGCGGTGTTGACCGGGTGGGGATAGCCGGCCGGGCACTGGCGCTTGACCGGAGCAGCGACGTCGAACGCCTCGCCGGGCAAGCCGTCCTCGGGCTGACTGACCGGCGAGGCGATCGAGACCGTCTGGGTATGGGTGATGAACGGCAGCACCTGGTAGCGGATGCGGATCGACTGCACGCCCGTCCATGAGCCGCCGGGGGACCCGGCCACCACCTGGCCGGACGTGCAGGCATCGACGGCGCGCCACAGCAGGTCAAGCTCGACGTCCTGGCCGGCGCCGACGTGAACGCTTCCCGCCGGCCTTGTCTGGCCGGGCGCGCTGGCCAGAGTGACACCCGGCCGGGGCCGGCGCAACTCTGGGCCGGCCAACAGCCACGTCTCGTCGGGAGGCGGATGGTCGACGCCGGTGATCGTCACCGGCACGCTCAGCGAGTTGTGGAACACGAAGCTTGCAAACACCTCCCCGCCGCGATGCCAGCCGTAGCTTGGAGGCGCGTCGGAGGCCGGGAAGTAGTCGGATGCGTCAAGCGGCTTTAGCAGCGACAGGCCGTCTGGGACGAGGCCGCCGGTGCCGGTGTAGCTGAGTGCCCGCTCCGATCCCAGCCACCACGCCCCGTATGCGAGCAGAACGATACAGCTGGCGATCGCTGCCAGTATGAGGCGCCGGCGGCGCCGGCCGGGGCGGGGAGGAGAGGTAGAAGTGTCTGCCGGCAACCGCGCAAGCGTACGGCGCCGGGCGGCCGGCGGCTAGACCCGAAGGTACGCCGGGACGTCCGCCAGGCGCCGCGCCTGCTCCACCACGAATCGCCGCGACACCCGGCGCCCTCAAGTTGCTAACAGCGGACCGATAGCCCCAGCCGCCCCCCCGCTGCCAAAACCCTGCTCGCGTCCCCTGGCGGCGCCATGTACGCTTGCCAGGTGGGAGGTCGAATAGGACGCGGAGTCAGCCTGACCGGCCGCAGCCTTCGGCTGATTGGTCGGCGTCCGCAGCTGATCGTGCTGCCGTTGCTCTCGATGTTCTCGGTCGGCGTTGCGTCGGTCGCGTTGCTGGGACCGTGGGCGCTGGACGCTATCGACCATCACTCCCGCTGGCAGATGTTCGTCGACTCGGCGGTGCTGGCGTATCCGACGATTTTCCTTTCGACCTTCTTCGGGGTCGGCTTCGTGCTGATGGCTGACGCGGCGTTCGACGGCCGTGACGTGAGCGTCGGCGCGGCACTGCGTGGGGCGCTTGAGCGGTTGCCGGCGATCGCGGCCTGGGCGTTGGTGTCTACGCTGGTCGGCATCGCGATTCGCGCGATCGAACAGATCCCCGGCGCCGGCGGGTTCGTGGGAAGAGCTGTGGCGTGGCTGCTCGGCGCCGCGTGGGCGCTGGCTACGTTCTTCGTGCTTCCAGCACTGGCGGTCGAGGATGCGGGGGCGGTCGCTGCCGCCCGCCGCTCTGCATCGGTGATCCGCAGCCGGTGGGGAGAGAGCGTGGCCGGGGAGTTCGTGATTGGCAGCGTCTCGGGCATCGTCATGGTCGCTGCCGCCGTGCTCGGCGCGACCGGCTGGGTGCTGCATGCCACGGCGCCGCTGGCGGGGGACGGCTTGATGGTTGTTGCGTTGACGGTGGCTCTGGCCACCGCGGTTGTCGCGAGCGCCGCGTCGCAGGCCTTTCGCCTGGCGGTGTTCCGCTACGCGGTCGACGGGCGGCCCGTGGGGCCGTACACCGAAGCCGAGTTGCGCTCGAGCTTCCGCGACCGTGGCGGACGTCCCAAGAGCTAGGGGTGCGGGACGGGCGCCTCGACCCTGCCCGTCATCAGAGTACGTGGAGCGGAACCGGTCTCTCCGACGGGCGGTTCGGCAGCGGGCAGCTGCACCGTCACGCGCAGCCCGCCGGCGGCCCGGGGGGTCATGGCGAGGGTTCCGTCGTGTGCCTGGGTGATGCTCTTGACGATCGCCAGGCCGAGGCCGACGCCTGCGTGATCTGTGCGTACGCGTTCGGTGCCACGAAGGAAGGGCTCCGCGAACCTGGAGATGACCTGCGGGTCGAGCGTCTCGCCGGTGTTCTCGACGGTCAGCGAAACGCGGTGTGAGTCGACGCTGGTCGTGATCCAGACGGTGCCCTGTTCCGGCAGGTTGTGGACGATCGCGTTGTGCAGGAGGTTCGTGCTCAGCTGCAGCAGGAGCGCCTGTGAGCCGACGGTCGGTGTCGCGTCGCCGGAGGTTTCGATGGTCAGGCTGCGTCGCTCTGCGAGCGGGAGAAGCGCCTCGGTGGCCTCCTCCGCAATCAGAGACAGGTCGACGTGTTCTCGGGTGAACGAGCGCTGGTCGGCGCGGCTGAGCACGAGCAACGCTCCGGTCAGGTCAATCGCTCGGCTGTTGACGGCTCGGAGGCGGTCGATTAGCTCGCCGATGTCGCGGTTCGGATCGGTGCGGGCGACGTCGAGCAGTGTCTGCGTGATCGCCAGCGGGGTACGCAGCTCGTGGGATGCGTTGGCGGCGAATCTCTGCTGTTCGGCGACGTGCGCTTCGAGCCGCGCGAGCATGGTGTCGAAGCTGTCGGCGAGCTCACGGAACTCGTCCTGACGGCCCTCCAACGCGATCCGGTGGGAGAGCGAACCGTCTGCCGCCACGCGGGTGGCGTCCGTGATGCGGGTCAGGGGAGCGAGCATGCGGCCCGCGAGAAGCCACCCTCCGACCAGGCCGAACACCAGCAGGAACGCCATTACCGCCCCGGCGATAGGAGCGAAATCGCGCCAGAGGTCGGCGTGGCTGCGCACCATGAAGACCACGCCGGGGTGCACGCCACGCGAAAGGGAGAAGTACCCAGCGGCGAGCAGCACGGCACCGGTGAGCATCAGGAAGCCGGCGTAGCTGAGGGTGAGTTTCAGCCGAACGCTCAGACCCGGGGCTCTACCCACGGTCGCCTCCCGGAGTGTCGATCCGGTAGCCGACGCCGGCGACGGTGGCGATGATCCACGGCTCGCCGAGGCGTTTGCGGAGTGCCGAGACCGTGATCCGGACGGCGTTCGTGAAGGGGTCTGCGTTCTCGTCCCACGCCCGCGCCAGCAGCTCCTCGGCGCTGACGACACCGCCTTCGGCGGCGACCAGGACTTCGAGCACGGCGAACTGCTTCCTGGTCAGCGCGACGTAGCGGCCGTCGCGGTAGACCTCCCGGCGAAACGGATCCAGCCGTAGACCTGCAACCTCCAGCACGGGCGGCCTGTTGTAGGCCCGCCTGCGGTCGAGCGCTCTCAGCCGGAGCACGAGTTCCCGGAGTTCGAACGGCTTGGTGAGGTAGTCGTCGGCGCCGAGCTCGAACCCGGTGGCCTTGTCGTCGAGACGGTCGGCCGCGGTGAGCATAAGGATCGGCATACCGCTGCCAGACGCGACGATGCGTTCGGCGATCTCGTCGCCGTTCGGCCCGGGAATGTCCCGGTCGAGGACGGCGATGTCGTAGGCGTTGCACGTCAGCAGCTCCAGTGCGGAGTCGCCGTCCCCTGCGATGTCCGCCGCGATCGCTTCTAGACGCAGGCCGTCGCGGATGGCCTCCGCCATGTAGGGCTCGTCTTCAACGACCAACACGCGCATGCTCCGATGATAGGAGCTGCCGCATTTCGTCGGCATATGCAAAACCGGAAACGTGCTGGCAACACCGCTCTGCCTTGAATCGAGGCATGACTCATCACAGACCAGCACGAACAGCCACTCGGCGGACTCCCAGGATCATCCTCCTCGGCCTGCTCGCCGCCATCGCGGCGATCGTCGCCCTGGGCTACCGGCCGCCGTCGTTCTTGACTCCCCGGGCGGCATCACCGCTCACCGGCGTGCTCGGCGCTCAGCACCGTGCAGCGGTGGGCAAAGCGCGCGGTGCGATTTCGCCCGCACGTCGCCACGCCCTGCCCGGCACCGTGTGGCCGGCGGATGGCCAGGCCGCGTTCCTCCAAACAGGACGGTCGCAGATCCAGGCCGGCCCGAACCAGCACCCGGCTCCGATCGCGAGCGTCGCGAAGGTGATGACCGCCTATGTCGTCCTTCGTGACCATCCTCTCGGGCCTGGCGAGGACGGCCCGACGATCACGCTCACCGCCGCCGACGTCGCCGACACCGACAGCCGGAGTGGACGGCAGGAATCGGTCGTGCCCATCGTCGACGGAGAGGAGTTGACCGAACGGCAGGCCCTGGAGGCGCTGCTGCTGCCGTCGGCGAACAACATTGCCGCCGTCCTGGCGCGATGGGACGCCGGCTCCACTGCCGGGTTCGTTGCCCGGATGAACGGCACCGCGCGGTCGCTGGGCATGACGCAGACCCGCTACACCGACCCGAGTGGCTACGGCGACGACACGGTGTCGACTGCCGCCGATCAGGTTCGGATCGTCGATCGGGCCATGCGCCTGCCGGTGTTCGCAGAGATCGTCGCCACGCCGAGCGCGACGCTGCCCGTCGCCGGCACCGTGCACAACACCGACATATTGCTCGGCCACGACGGGTTCGTCGGCGTCAAGACCGGCTCGGACGACGCCGCCGGCGGTTGCTTTGCCTTCCGAGCTATTCGCCGGATCGACGGCAGATGGACGATGATCACCGGGGTGGTGCTGGGCCAGTCCGGCGACGACCAGATTGGGGCCGGACTGATGGCCGCCGCCGCACTGGTCGGCCGCATCGCCGGACAGCCGATTGGCTCGGGGCGGCCATGACGCTGACACCAGTCGGCGCTATAACTACCAGTGCCGGGCTCCCGGTCCGGCGGGTAGCCCGATGACGCGTCGATCGGGAGGCAGTCGTGCGTGCACTCATAGCCGTATGGTTGGCGCTGGTCGTCGTGGCGGCCGGCTGCTAGACACCGCTGCCACCACTGGTCCCCGGCACCACCAGAGCTCCTCCCGCAAGCAAGGTTCCGGCAAGCAGCCCTCGAGTACGTCATCCTCCGGCGGCACTCCCACCAAGGTGTCGCATGCCCGCCAGTCGGAGCAACGGAAGGCTCATCGCTGGCACCTGAAAGTCACGCTACGCAGGCGGATCGCGTCGCTCAGGTACGCCGCGCTCCAGGTCGGCTACGTCCATCACCGTCATCTGACTGACAAGTATCCGGAGTTTCGGATGAAGTCGACCCGCCTGCTCACCCGCATGCTTCACCGCTGGCAAACGCGACTGGCGAGCTGGGAGGCCACCTGACCCCTCTTAGTCCGCCGTTCCCCAGTGTGCTCTGAGGATCGCTGCGAGGACGATCGCAAGGGCCGACAGCACGACCGCGATACCGACGAACAGCTGCCATCCGTAATGCTGGGCGGCCTTGACGAGCAGGACAGGGGGGACGACGGTGGCCGCCGGCAGTGTTCGGCTCTGACACGCGGGGCCGGTGGTGGCCACGCGGCCGAGCGCCTGGTCGACCACCGACTGCAAGCGTGGATCGGCGAGGTTACCGGGGCCGGTCAGCCGGCACTGCACCAGGTCGCCGCCGCGGCTCTCATCTCCACCAGGCCGAGCACGTCGGCGGTGGTCAGGTCAGTGGCCGTCGCCGTGCGAACGCCTTGCCGGTCGCTGCGAGTTGGCTGACCCCGAGGGCGCGAGAACCGCGTGCACGATTCCGACCAGGGCGGCGTTCTCGGCCGGGTCGAGGGAGTCCCGGGTGGTCGAAGCGTGGACGTATGCGGCAGCGCGGGACCCGTCCAGCCGCAGCGTCCCTTGTGCGAAGTGCACCGGCTGGCCGTCGGCCGATGTCGTGGTGAACGCCGTCCTGTTGACGACGGTGATGCCGCCGACGGCCTCGACCAGCGGGCCGACGCTCTTGGCCTCGATCAGAGCCACGTGGGTGACCGGGATTCCGGCGCTTCGAAGCGCCGAGATGGTCTGCGTCACCGTCATGCTTTGCAGCCGAGTTCCTTTCACTGAGCGGAACCGTGGATTGAGGCAGCGGCTCGGATTCCGGAGGCAGCGTCTCCGCTTCAGACGTTCGAGATGCGACGCCGAGCCGACTCGCACCCCCGGCGACACCGACAGGATGCTGCTGAACCTGTGGCTGGGCGCCGTCGCGAACAGCACAGCCGTCCCCTTGGCGATGCCCGAGGCGTAGCTGACCAGCGTCACCTGATTGCTGTCTAGCATCCCGCCACTGGAGGGAAGCCGGCTGCCTATCGTCTGCGGTAGGTGCGACTGCGCCTGCTGGACGTCGTCGGAGACCCCACGGAGCTCGTAGGCGGTCAGCGCCGCCCCCACTGCAGCCACGCTCAACAGCAGGATCAGCACCAGAGTACCGACCTGGACCCCACGCACGAGCGCAGGGTTTCTTGATCCAAACACGCCGCCGACCTCCTACCCCGGCCCAGAGTCAAACGCCTCCCACTGTGGCAATGTCCGTGATCGAGGACTGCGACTCATACTGCGCAGATCGCAAACGTGGTCAGGTGGACGCCAGACCCTGAGGGTCCTCGACAACCGCCCACGAGGCGGAGATGATGGTGGGATGCCGGCAGAGGACTTCGAACGGTTTCGGGGGCGCGTCATGGACAGCCCGGATCTGCAGCGCGAGCTGCGCGACATCGAGGACTGGGCAGAGTTCACCAGCGTCGTCGCCCGCGAGGCGCTCGGGCGCGGCCTGGTGGTCGAGCCCAGCGACATCGACCAGGCGCGGCAGGCCGCGCGCCGGGCCTGGCTCGAGCGCTGGATCCCATGACCGGCACTCCCGACCTTGCCTCCTGGACGCCGATCCGGGTGTCGCTCAGCCAGGAAACGCCGACGGTGGAGTGGTGCTACACGGCAGAGACGCGGTTCTCCGACCCGTTCTTCGACCAGACGATCGAGCACTGCCTCCGCCGGCCGTTTCCGCTGCTGTTTCGCCAGACCACTCCCATCGCAGACGCCGAGCGACTGGTCGCCGACGCCGGGGTACCCAGCCCGCCGGTACGTGTTCCACCGCGTCGCGCTGCGGGTCGACGCTGGTCTCGCAGATGCTGGCCGCGCTGCCGGATGCCCACGTGCTCTCGGAGCCGCCGCCGGTCGACACCGTGCTGCGGATGCGGTACGCGGCCCCGAACGTCTCCCAGGACCAGCTCGCCTCATGGGTGCGCACCATCGTCCTTGCGCTGTCGCGACCCGGATCGAGGTCGTTCTACAAGTTCGACAGCTGGTCGACGGTCGATCTGCCGCTGATCCGGCGGGCGTTCCCGGACACGCCATGGGTCTTTCTCTACCGGGAGCCGGCGGAGATCATCGCCTCCCAGCTGCGCCGGCGCGGCGCGCAGATGATCCCCGGCGTGTTGCCCCTCGAGCTGTTCGGCCTGGGGGCGGAGGCCGTGAATCTGCCGCCGGAGGACTACTGCGCCAGGGTCGTGGCGGCGATCCTCTCCGCCGCACTGGAGGTGCGGGCGCGGGATCCCGGCCGATCCCTGTTGGCGAACTACCGTACGCTCCCGGCCGCCATGCTGGACGCGATTGCACCGCTGTTCTCACTCGAGCTGGAGAGCTGCGAGCGCGACGCGGTGCAGGGCGTTGCCACCCGAGACGCCAAGAACCCGGCGCTGCCGTACGACGCCGGCCACTCGCCGCCGCCGTCTCCGGCAGTGGTGCGCGCCGCCACGCAGTGGGCCGAGCCCCTTTTCGACCAGCTGGAGAGCGCTCGGGTGACTGCGATCAGGCTGCCGCTCGAGTTCGACGCCGACCGGCTGGCAGCCGAGGTCGCCGGGCTGAGCGCGGACGAGTGGGTGCCGCACTTCAACGCCGCCTACTACGAGGGGGACTGGAGCGGTGTCTCGCTGCGTTCGGTCGGCGGGCTGACCAAGATGCTCTTCTCCGACCCGTCACGCAAGGATGAGTTCGCCGATACCGAGCTGGTCGCCAGGTTCCCCGGCATGGCCGAGGCGATGGGCCGGTTCAGTGCCCGCTGGAGGCCGTGCGTCTGCTGCGGCTGGGGCCGCACGCGCGGATCCGCGAGCACCAGGACATCGATCTCGGATACGACATCGGCGAGATCCTGGATCCACGTTCCGGTCACCAGCAACCCCGAGGTCGCCTTCTACCTCGACGGGGAGCGCGTGGACGTACCCGCGAGGCCTGGTATCTCGAGCTGAGTCTGCCACACCGCGTCGAGAACGACGGATCGGGCGACCGAGTGCACCTGGTCGTCGACTGCCTGCTCAACGACTGGCTACGGGAGATGCTGGAGGGCGGTACTCCATACGCACCCGCATCTCGTCCTCCGCCACCATCCTGAACCCGAGCCGCCGGTAGAGGGAGATCGCCCGGAGGTTGTCCTTGTCGACGCTGAGCCGGATGGGCACATCCAGGCCCCGCGCCTCCTCGATCAGGCTCCGAAGCAGCCTGGTGCCGAT
>CAVQZC010000001.1:0-7685 GCA_963718315.1 uncultured Actinomycetes bacterium | reverse complement strand
GATGATGAGTGTGCTGTAAGTGGACACTCGGATGCCGTCAAATGGACGTCTCAACGCTGGTCATTGGACGTCGAGTGGTATCTGACTTCCTGATGAAGCGCACGCGGCGGTAGTTCGAACTGCTACGACCTCTAGCGAGTCACACCCTCCGCCTCATACCAAGCCACCGTAGATCGAACCGCGTTCAGCGTGTTCCGGTCGTAGTAGCCGGCTCGCGGCTCAGGATCCGCCCAGAGCACCGCCACTGTCTCAACGTTCGAATCCTCCCGGAAGCTGACCTCGTACCAGCGCACGACGGCGGACGCCAGCTGCGCGTTCTCAGTAGCAGCAACGAAGCGAGCGTGATCACGAGCACGCCGCCCGCGGCGTACCACCACGCCGATGAACAACACCCACCGCCAGAGCATACGGCTAGCTCGTCCCTGTACCACCGGCGGTGCCGGGTGGGGGCGCCCCACTGTCTGCGAAGCTGGTCGAGGTGCTTAGCTCGACAGCTTGACAAGGCCTCGTGCCTTTGGTCAAATCGACCAACCGAGTGAAACGTATTGCCTACATCGGCAGGCGTCCCGCGGAAGGGATGACCGGGGCGAGGCACTTGGGGACGGGGCGGTCGCCCGTCGCTCCACACGCGGCCGAAGAATCGGGCGGCGTGCCATGGCGCTCATCACCCCGTGATCTCCGGTGATCCGCGCTGTCCTCCAAAATCGTGGGCTTCGGCGTGTCCTACTGGCGTATGTCGGATTCAATGCAGCCGAGTACGCCGTGTGGCTGGCGATGCTGGTGTATGCCTATGGCCAGGGTGGTACCACGACAGCAGGGCTGGTGGCGGTGATCCAGCTCGCGCCGGCGGCGGTGTTTGCACCGTTCGCCGCTGGGCTCGCGGATCGCTACCCACCGGCTCGTGTGCTCGCCATCGGGTACGTCGTGCAGGGTGCGGCGATGGGAGGGACGGCGGTGGTGATCCTGGCGGGGGCTCCCGCGCCACTGGCGTATGCGTGCGCGGCAGTGGCTGCCACCGCGGTGACGATCACTCGCCCTACCCAGGCTGTGCTGACGCCCGCGCTGGCGCACACTGCAGAGGAGCTCACCGCCACTAACGTGGTGTCCGGTTGGGTCGAGAACGGCAGCATCATGGTGGCGACCGCCCTGACAGGGGTGATACTTAGCGTCTCGGGCCCAGGAGTCGTGTTCTTGTTGTGCGCACTAATCGCACTGATCGCCGCGGCTCTGGTTGCCCGCGTCGCCGGGCCGGCGGCGGCATTGGGCGGGGGGAACGCGGGCCCGTTCGACGACGCGGTAGCCGGATTCCGCACGCTTGCCGAACACGGCGGGCCACGAATGATCGTTGGACTGCTCGGGCTAGAGAGCGTGATCTTCGGTGCGCTAGATCTGCTGTTCGTAGTGTTGGCGCTCAACCTGCTATCCGTCGGATCCGGGTGGGTCGGGTATTTCAATGCCGTGTTCTCGGCCGGAGGAGTCGCTGGCGCCGCAGTGACGGTGATGCTGGTCGGCAGGCGGCACATGGCGCCGGCGATCATCATCGGGCTGGTCGTGTGGGGCGCGACCTTCATCGCGATCGCGGGGTCGGCGACCCTCGGGGTCGCGGTCGCAATGCTGATAGTGGGTGGTGCCGCTCGAGCCCTGTTCGACGTCGCCGCCAAGACGCTGCTGCAGCGGATCTCTCCCGCCGACGTACTGGGAAGAGTATTTGGAGTACTTGAGGGCACGTCGATGGCCGGGATGGCGGTCGGACAAGTGTTCGTCGCCGGATTGGTGGCCTTGACCAGTCCGACCGCGGCGCTTGCCGGTGTCGGCATCCTGCTGGTCGTGGCGACACTCCTGGCAATACGGCGGTTAATCGTCATCGACCGCGGCGCCCGGGTCCCGATCGTCGAGATATCGCTCCTGCGATCGATACCACTATTTCACGCTCTGCCGCCACCGGCCGTCGAGGGCATCGCCCACGCCCTGCGACCGGTCGATGCCACCGATGGACAGGAAATCATCAGCCAGGGAGACGTCGGCGACCGCTACTACGCGATCGTCGACGGCACGGTCTGCGTCAGTCGCAACGGGCGGGAGATCGCGGTTCTGGGTCGGGCGGAGGGGTTCGGCGAGATCGCTCTGCTCAAGGATGTCCGCCGCACAGCCAGCGTCACAGCAGTCGGCCCGGTGCACCTGCAAACGCTCGACAAAGAATCATTCATCACTGCGCTCACCGGACACGCCCCGGCCCTCCACCACGCCGACACCATCGTTACCTCCCGGCGCGACCAGCTACGGGCAGCCGACTCGGAGTCGGCATGAGTACGGCTCCAGTCGGGGTGGTTCCGATCACCCAAAGGGCGGCAGGACACTCCAGCAAGTCCAAGAAGCCCCTCGGCCTGCCCTGGCGGTCGCCTTCCCGGATGCGCAGCCACCACGCGGACAGCCGTTGTCTTGCACCCTCTCGCGGAGTAACTTCTGATTTCGTGGATCCCTCTCATCAGGCCGTGCCAGCGGAGCACCTCGACAGTGTCGCTCTGACCGCGCTCAGCGACCTTCTTGGGGGAGATGACGACGCCCTTGCCGATCTGGCTGGGGCTTTCCTGGCCGAGGCTCCCGAGAGGATCGCCGAGATCCGTACCGCGGTTGATCAGAATGACGCAGGCCTGGCCCACCGTGCTGGCCATACCCTCAAGTCCGACGCTCTCACGTTTAGCGCCGTACAGCTTGGCGCAGCGGCGCACCGAGTCGAGGTCGCCGGTAACTCGGGAGATGTCGCCGCTGTCGCGCGGTTGCTGCCCGAAGTCGAGGTCGCGTGGGTCGCTGTCGCGCCGGCAGTCCGTCGTCTGGCCTCGGAGGGCACATGACCGAGGAGCGCCGCACAGGCTCGATCCTCGTGGTCGACGACGACCCGATCAACCGGATGCTGCGGCTCTCACATAGCGTGTGCTAACGGGCGCCCTCCAGGGCGCCCGTTTCGTGTCGGCTGCGCGCCCGGTTGTGTAGTGTCTTCTGTTGCAAGGGGGCGGGGCGCAGGCCAGGCGACACATGCAGAACACCCAACGGCAGTACGTGCTGGGGACCGAGGAGGCGGAGTTGGCCCGTCTCCGCTTGCAGGCCGAGACGATCGCCCCGGCAAGCGAGTTGATCCTCAACCAGGTCGGCATCGCAGAGGGGATGCGGGCGCTGGAGCTAGGCACAGGGCTCGGTCACCTGGCATCGGTGATCGCCCGGCGCGTCGGCGCCAGTGGGAGCGTGGTGGCGCTCGATCGCTCGCCGACGATGGTCGCCGCCGCCAAGACGCGGGTTCGCGACGCCGGCTACCGCAAGGTCGTAGTCGAGGAGGGGGACGTCACCAGCTGGGAGCCGCCCGGCCGGTTCGACGTGATCGTCGCCAGGCTGCTCTTCATCCACCTGGCCGATCCGCTGGCAGTGCTGCACCGGTTGCAGGGGGCGCTCGAGTCGGGCGGGGCGCTGGTTGTGATCGACTTCGACATCGGCGCGTTCCGCGACGAACCGGCGACACCGCTGTTCACCAGTGCCCACGGGTGGATCCTGGCGGCGTTTCGGCATCTGGGACTCAACCCCGCGTTCGGCGCGACCGCCCACCGGCTCCTGGCAGAGGCCGGCTATCAGAACGTGCACAGCTTCGGCGTCGTCCCGATTCTGGAAGCTGATACCGCATCGCGTCTGATCGCGGGCATCCTTGGGACGCTAGCGCCGGTGATCACCGATCAACTTGGCCTGGTCTCCGCGGAGGAGCTCGGCCTGACGACCCTCCAGCAACGCATCCACGACGAGATGACGGCAGCGGATGCGGTCTGCATGCACCCGACCGTGACCGGCACCTGGGGACGAATCTCCTAGACGCTGACCACGCAGCGGAACGCTTCTCGAACCTAATCTCCATTTTGTCTATCGGATTTATTGACAAGATGAGGAACCTCGCCTACGGTGTCTGAATCCTGCTGGCTTCTGCCGCATACCGGCGGCGGGTTCCGGCTCCGTTCGAACAGCACCAAAGGGGTATCTCATGCGCAAGCTCTCGTTGTCTCCAACCGTGGACCGGCGGCCACCCAGCCATCGCCGGCGACTCGCCTACGCGGTCGCCCTCGCGGGCGCCGTGCTGGCCGCGGCAGTTCCAGCCGGCGCCGGTGCCGACAGTCCGCCGACCGCTCCGCCACCGATCACGATCGTGACCCCGGGCGCGGACAACCACAACGGAGACATCTTCGTCGCTCCGTTCGGCGACTCCGACACCTACGCAAACGGACCGGAGATCATCGACAACCACGGCCACGTGATCTGGTTCCACGCGGTTCCGGCAGGCCAGGAGGCGGCCGACTTCCGCACCCAGACCTATCGTGGCCAGCCGGTCCTCACGTGGTGGCAGGGCACCGGCCTCGGCGGCCTGGCCCAGGGCACCGACTACATCTACAACGACCACTACCACCAGATCGCCACCGTTCAGGCGGGCAACGGGCTCAGCGCCGATGGGCATGAGTTCCTGATCACGCGCCAGGACACGGCGCTGATCCTCGCCTACACCACGGCCACGGCCGACCTGACGTCGATCGGCGGCCCGTCCAACCAGACGGTGATCGACGGAGTCGCCCAGGAGATCGACGTCCGCACAGGCCGTGTGCTCTTCCAGTGGAACAGCGCCGACCACGTTCCCTACAGCGACAGCCAGGTGCCGCTGCCGGCATCGCCCAGCACCCCGTGGGACTGGTTCCACATCAACGCCGTGCACGTGGCGTGGGACGGCAGCCTCCTGATCGACGCCCGTAACACCTGGACGACCTACGACGTGAACCGGCGCACCGGGCACATCGACTGGGAGCTCGGCGGCAAGCACAGCACGTTCACCGAGAAGGCTGCGCCCGGGCAGGTGCTGGACAACGCGGGCGCGATCTTCGCCTGGCAACACGACCCCGAGCAGGTCGGGCCGAACACGTTCACGTTCTTCGACAACGACGCGGCGGGCCCCGTGCAGCTGCCGTACAGCCGGTCGGTGACGGTCGTGCTCGACCCCTGGAAGAAGACGGCCACGCTGGTCGCCTCGGACAACCAGCCACAGGGGCTCTCGGCTCCCTCGCAGGGCAACGCCGAGACGACCCACAACGGCGACCAGTTCATCGGCTGGGGCGCCCTGCCCTCCTTCTCCGAGTTCAGCCCGTCCGGGCACCTGGAGTTCGACGCAGCGTTCCCGGCCGGGGTCAACACCTACCGCGCCTACCGCTTGCCGTGGGCTGGCGACGGTGGCTTCTGGCACCACCACTAGCCCACTAGGCAGGACCAGGGGTGCGCGGCGCAGGCCGCGCACCCCTCCACGTCCCGTCACGCAGACAGCAGCGCCAGCCCGAGCGCGATCAGCATGAGCACCCATCCGATGGTGACCGCGATTGCGAGCCACGCCATCAGTCGCGCGTGGCCGGCCTCCCGGCGATGGGTGGCGACGAGTGTGGCTACCGCAAGAACGAGGGCGACATAGGGGCCCGCGAGAAACAGGGCCGACCAGGTCGAGACGATCGAGAGCAGCGGCAGCACCGGGGCGAGCGCGCAGGCGAGCGCAATCCCGGCCACGACCGACACCCGACCGGGGCCTGACGAACCGCTCGGTAGCGACTGTGCGGGACTGGTGCTCATGGTGACCTCCTCCGACGTTCACTTGGGACGTTCCCAACCTACGAAGGAGGAGGTGGCATCGCGTCAGGGATTCCCCCGCGGCTCAGGGGATGCCGTCAGTACAGGCCGTCGCCGCGCGCATACCGCTCCGCGCGTTCACTGTCGTAGCGGTCGGCGTCGAAGTCGTCCTCGCGCACCACACGCAGGATCTCGCCGCTGCTGGGCAGCTGCTTGCGGTCGACGTGGAGCTCGGGGTTCCACAGGTCGGAGCGGATCAGCGCCTTGGAGCACTGCGTGTAGGCCTCCTCGATCTCGACCAGGATCCCGAGCTTCGGAGCCTTGCCGTCCACCACGCTCGCGGCCAGCAGCACGGGGTCGTCGATGATGGAGGCGCGGCCGTTGACGCGGAAGCTGTCGCCGATTCCGGGGATCAGGAAGAGCAGCCCGACGTTGGGATTCTCGAGGATGTTCCGCAGCGTGTCGGCGATCCGGTTGCCCGGCCGGTCGGGGATGAGGAGCGTCCGCTCGTCGAGGATCCGCACGAACCCGGCCGGATCGCCGCGCGGCGAGACATCGCACCGGCCGTCCGGCGACGAGGTCGCGATGCACATGAACGGGGACGCCTCGATGAACTGCCGTGTGAGCGGGTTCAGGTGGTCGGTGATCTTGCTGACCACGACCTCGGAGGGGTGCCCGATCGCCCCCCGCAGCTGCTCCTCGTCCCGAAGCACGCCCATGGTTCGCAGAATACTTGCGACGTGTTCCGCACGGCCGCGGTAGCTTGGAGGCAGTGCCGAGGATCCCCTGGAGCCACCGCAAGCGGCAGTCGACAGACGTGCGCCGGCTGCTGGCAAGCGCGTTTGTGAACTCGCTCGGCAACGGGTTCGTGATCCCGTTCCTCTTCGTCTACCTGCATGACGAGGTCGGGCTGTCGTACAGCATCTCCGGCCTCGTCATCGCAGCCAACGGCTTCGCGGCGATTCTGGCGGCGCCGGTCGTCGGCGCCGCCATCGACCGGTTCGGGGCGCACATCGTCATCGTCTGTGCGCTGGTCGCCTCGGCTGTCGGCTACGCCAGCTTCATCCTCGTCGACCAGGCCTGGCAGGCCTTCCTGGCCGCCATCGTTGCCGGCGTCGGCACCGGCGGCTACTGGCCGGCACATGGGACGCTCCTGGCGACCGCGTCGAGCGACGCCGAGCGAGCCTGGGGCGGCCGCTATCAGATGATGGCGCTGGGCTTCGGCGTCGGCGTGCTGGTCGCCGGCCAGGTCGCCACGCTGGGCAACGCGGCCAGCTTCCACCGGCTGTTCGTGGTCGACGCGATGACCTTCCTGGTCTGCATGTTCGTCATCCCGCGGCTGCCCCGCCACCCGCGCGAGGGGACGGATCACGGCGGTCTGCTGCTGGTGCTCTCCGACCGGCCGTTCCTGTTCATGTTCGTCCTCAACACGGCGCTGATCGCCGCGGGCATCAGCCAGTTCGACGTCCTCCCCGCGTACCTCACCAACGACGCCGGCCTCTCGCCCCAGCAGGTCTCGGCCGTCTTCGTCGCAAACACGGTCGCGGTCGCGGCCCTCCAGCCGCTGATCGGCCGCCGGGCCAGCGGCAACCGGCGGATGGTGATGATCTCGATCGCCGCCGCCGTCTGGGCAGCCGTCTGGGTCGGCGTGCTGGTCACCGGGTCGTCGCTGTCAGGTGACAGCGCCGCCACGTTGTTCGTGATCTGCGGCGGCACCTTCGGGGTCGCCGAGTGCCTGTTCGCGGGCACCATGGGCTCGATCACCGCCGACCTCGCCAAGCCCAGCCTGCTCGGCCGCTACATGGCGGTGTCGGCGCTCTCGTGGAGCGCGGGCGGCGTGATCGGACCGGCCGTCGGAGGCTTCCTGCTCAGCCAGTCGGGCGCGCTGCTGTGGCTGACCCAGGCAACCGTGCTGGCCGTCGCCTCGGCCAGCGCGGTGCTCGGCGAGCGCTTGCTGCCGGCGAGGGTGCGGCGATCGCCGGTCAGGGTCGCGACGGCGACGGAGTGACCGCACCGGTCTGCACTTCACAGGCCGGTGCGGTCGGTGGACTGAT